>CAVXSB010000006.1:0-313778 GCA_963764315.1 uncultured Zetaproteobacteria bacterium | reverse complement strand
ACGGTCTCGGCGTCGGCCAGGTAGTCCAGGGCATCGTCCATCAGCTGGAAGGCCACGCCCAGGCACATGCCGTACTCGGCCATGTCCCTGACCACCGGCTCGCTCTGGCCGCTGACCCGGGCACCGATCTCGGCAGCGGCGGAGAACAGCACGGCCGTCTTGCGCTCGATGACCTCCAGGCATTGGGCCTCGCTCATCTCCAGGTGGAAGGTGCGCGCCAGCTGCAGCACCTCGCCCTCGGCCAGGGCATTGGTGACATCCGCCATCAGGCGCAGCATGTGCATTTCCCCGTCCGCCACCATCATCTGGAAGGCGCGCGAGAACAGGAAGTCGCCGACGAGCACGCTCGCCTGGTTGCCCCAGACGCCGTTGGCGGAAGGCGTGCCGCGCCGCTGGTCGGAGGCGTCGACAACGTCGTCGTGCAACAGCGAGGCGGTATGGATGAACTCGACGACGACGGCCAGCGGGATATGCCGGCCGCCCGCATAGCCGAACAGCTTGGACGTCAGCAGGCACAGCAGCGGGCGCAGCCGCTTGCCGCCGCTGCTGACGATATAGGTGCCGATGGCCGGGATCATCGCCACATCGGACTGCAGGTTGTCGCGGATGCAGGCATCCACCGCCTGCATGTCGGCGCTGCACAATTCGACGGCGGTCTGCAGGGGGTTGTTCGCGTTCACGGCCAGGGATCGTAAGCCTGTGACCTGCATGGTCAAGAACCGCCTGCTGACGCAGCGATGCCTTTACCGCTAGGATGGGGGGCATGGAAGTCGTGCTCGCCTCGAAATCGCCGCGCCGCCGGCAGCTTTTGCAGGCGGCAGGACTCGCCGTCGAGATCCGCCCCTCGCATGTGGACGAAACGGTACTGGCCGGCGAAACGGTTCAGGACACGGTGCAGCGCCTGGCGAGCATGAAGGCCGACGCCTGCCCGGAAGCGCAGCGCCCGGTCATCGCCGCCGACACCCTCGTCTGCCTGGACGGCCGCCCGCTCGGCCAGCCCGGGGATATGAACGAGGCCAAAGCCATGATCCGACAGCTGGCCGGACGCCGGCACAGCGTCTATACCGGCGTCTGCGTGCGCATGGGCGCGCTCGAGGCTACCGGCCTGGTGTGCACCGACGTACAGTTCCGGGACATCTTCGAGGCGGAGATCGACAACTACCTGGCCCACAACGAGGTACTGGACAAGGCCGGCGCCTATGCGGTGCAGGCCGGGGCATCGTCCTTCATCACCGCCATCGAGGGCCCTCTGGACAACGTCATCGGCCTGCCGCTGCGCCAGACGCTGGATCTGCTTGCCCGCATCAGCGCCTCCGTGGAGGCCACGGCATGAGCGCCGAGCTGCTGGTCAACGTCGCCCCGTTCGAGACCCGCATCGCCCGCATCGAGAACGGCTTGGCCGAGGAGATCTACATCGAGCGCGAGCGCGAGCGGGGGCTCAAGGGCAATATCTACAAGGGACGGGTGCAGCGGGTGCTGCCGGGGATCCAGGCCGCCTTCGTCGACATCGGTCTGGCCAAGGCCGGCTTCCTGTACGCCGGCGACATCTCCATGCCCAGCGACAGCGAGGCCGAACTGGACGGCGCCGACCAGGAAGAGGACGGCGAGAGCCATGCCGACAAGGAACACGACGCGCGCGCAATCCCGCCGATCGCCAGCCTGATCAAGGAAAACCAGGAGGTCGTCGTGCAGATCTCCCGCGAACCGATCGCCTCCAAGGGCCCGCGCATCACCCGCCATGTCAGCCTGGCCGGGCGCTACCTGGTCTACCTGCCGCAGGTCAACCATGTCGGCATCGCCCGGCGCCTGGAGCATGCAGGCGAGCGCGAACGCCTGCTCGCCATCGGCCAGCGGCTGAAGCCGGCCAACGGCGGCCTGATCATCCGCACCGTCGCCGAAGGCCACAGCGAGGAAGAGCTGCGCCGCGACCTCGAGTTCCTGCTTCGCCTGTGGCAGGACATCGATCAGCGCACCCAGCATGCGGCACCGGCCTCGCTGATCCATATGGAGCTGAACCTCTACCTGCGCGTGATGCGCGATTTCGTCGACGACGAGGTCGAGAAGATCCATGTCGATTCGCGCGAGGCCTACGAGAAGATGAAGAAGTTCGCGCGCCGCTTCATGCCGGACGTGGCCAAACGTCTGTTCTACTACCCCGGCCAGCGCCCGATCTTCGACGTCTACGGCGTCGAGGACGAGATCAACAACGCCCTGAAGAAGAAGGTGCCGCTGAAATCCGGCGGCCATATCGTCATCGACCAGACCGAGGCGCTGGTGGCCATCGACGTCAACTCCGGCTCCTTCGTCGGCTCCCGCAACATGGAGGAGACCGGCTTCAAGACCAATCTGGAGGCGATCAACGAGATCGTGCACCAGATGCGCCTGCGCAACCTCGGCGGCATCATCGTCGTCGACTTCATCGACATGCAGGACGAGGAGAACAAGGCTCGCCTGATGGAGGTGCTGACGGATGCCCTGAAGCGGGACAAGGCGAAGACGGAGATCGTACATTTCTCGGAGCTGGGCCTGGTGGAGATGACGCGCAAGCGCACGCGCGACTCCATCGGCCGCACGCTGATGCGGGAGTGCGCCTGCTGCCACGGCACCGGCCATACCAAGAGCGCCACCACCATCTGCTACCAGCTGTTCCGCGATATCGTGGCCGAGGCGCGCGCCTACCCCTGCGACAAGCTGCTGATCATCGCCCATCCGGAGATCATCGACCTGTTGGTCGGCGAGGAGCACGAGGCGGTGGAGCGTATGGAGGAATTCCTGGCGCGCGAGATCACGCTGCAGAGCGATGCCAACTTCCCCCCGGACCGCTACGAGGTGGTGCTGCTGTAGCCTCCATGCCCCCCTCCCCCCTACAGCTGTATATCCATATCCCGTTCTGCGCCCACAAGTGTCCGTATTGCGATTTCAACTCGCATGTACGCCCGGCCATCGACTGGGACGGCTACGGTCGGGCGCTGGTCGCCGAGCTCGCGTACTGGGCCGAAGCGCCGCAGTTCCAGGGCAGGAAGCTCGGCGCCCTGTTCTTCGGCGGCGGTACCCCGTCGCTGGCCCCGCCATCATTGATCGGCGCCATCATCGATGCCACCGCCGGCCATTTCGATATCGCGGAAGACGCCGAGATCACGCTGGAGGCCAACCCGGGCTCGGTGGATGTCGGGCATTTCTCCGCCTACCGGTCGGCGGGGGTCAATCGCCTGTCCATCGGCGTGCAGAGCTTCGATGCCGCCGAGCTCAACTGGCTGGAACGCATCCACGACGGCGACGGGGCCGTGCGTGCCTATGACATCGCCCGGCGCGCGGGCTTCGCCAACATCAACCTGGACCTGATCTACGCCCTGCCCGGCCAGGGCCTTGAGGCCTGGATGGCCACGCTGGATCAGGCCATTGATCTCGCCCCCGAACACCTGTCCTGCTACCAGTTGACGGTAGAGCCGCACACGTTGCTGGCCAGCCGCCACGCCCGCACCCCCTACCCGCTGCCGGACGACGAACAGTCGCTGCAGTTTTTGTGGCAGACGCGTGCGCGCCTGGCTCTCGCCGGCTTCGAGGCCTACGAGGTCTCCAACTTCGCCCGCTCCGGCCGCCACTGCCGCCACAACGACGGCTACTGGCTGTACCGCGACTACATCGGCATCGGCGCCGGCGCCTCCGGCAAGTGGGATATGGATGGGGACGGAGGCGTGCAGCGCTACACGAACGCGCGATCGCCGGAAGGCTACATGAAGCAGATGCTCCTGCATGGCCATGCCATCGGCAGCGAGGAGGCGCTTGCCCGGCGCAAGGCCGCTGCCGAGGCGGTGTGGATGGGCCTGCGTCGCCGGGATGGAATCTCCCGTCCGTGGTTCGCCGCCAGGTTCGGCGAGGATGTGCTGGCGATGTTCGGCAAGGAGCTGGCTCCCTGGCTGCAGGCCGGCGTCGTCCTCGCCGACGATGCATCGCTTCACCTGAGCGAAGAGGGCCTGGCCCAAGCCGACAGCGTCGCCGCCGAATTATTCTAGGACCGCAGGCCCTTCAGTTTCACACTGCCGTTTTCTGGCTGCTTCCGGCAGCCGAATCGGGCACTCAAAGATGCCTGCATGCCTTGCTGATTCGATTGCACGCTGAAGGGAAACGCGGCTGGATCATGGGGCTTACTCTTGGGCGTTGGACTCAGGGACCGACACCAGGAATTTCTCGATGCGGTCCTCGTGGATGTCGTACATCTTCACCAGCTGTCCGGCGTGCATGAAGGTGGCTTCGTATCGGACCTTGATCAGCCTTCCGGTGTCGTCGAAGGTGTAGAGGATATTGCAGACGGTACACTCGTTGCGGGTGCCCGGCTTGTAGATGGTGCCAACCGGAAATCGGGGCTTGGGAAACTGGCTGGAATCGATTTGGACGTTCATGGGGGATCCTTCCTTTCAGTAGCGCTTGGTGACGGCCGGGCAGCACCGGCACATCAGTCCGGGGCGGATTCCGCCTCGGGAAGGAGGCTGTTCACGAAATCCTCCTTGTCGAACGGCAGCAGGTCGTCCAGGTCCTCGCCGACGCCGACATAGCGGATCGGCAGGTCGAAACGCTCGGAAAGCTGCAGCACGATGCCGCCCTTGGCCGTGCCGTCGAGCTTGGTGACGATCAGCCCCGTGGTGCCGGCCACCTCGCGGAAGCGCTCGACCTGCACCACGGCGTTCTGGCCGGTGCCGCCGTCCACGACCTGCCAGACCTCATGCGGCGCCCCCGGGTGCGCCTTCTCGATGACCCGGCGCACCTTCGCCAGTTCGTCCATCAGGCCGCGATCGGTCTGCACGCGGCCGGCGGTGTCGACGATAACCACATCGTAGCCGCGGGCCACGCCGCGGCTGATGGCGTCATAGGCCACGGCCGCCGGGTCGGCCCCGGCCTGCTGGCGCACCATGTCGCCGCCGGCGCGCTCCACCCAGACCGCCAGCTGCTCCACCGCCGCCGCCCGGAAGGTATCGGCCGCCCCGACGAGCACGCGCTTGCCGTCGCGCGCGAACATGGCGGCCAGCTTGCCGATGGTGGTGGTCTTGCCGGTGCCGTTGACGCCGACGACGAGCAGCACGAACGGGCCAGCGGCAGGCCGGTGCACCGGCCTGTCTTCGCCTGCCAGCAGATCGCGCATGGCCCGGCGCAATACCGCCAGCGGCTCGCGCTTCTCCTTTCGGGCCCGGGCCACCAGGCGCTCGGCGATCTCGGCGCCGCAGTCGGCGAGGATCAGCGCATCCTCGATCTCCATGAAATCGGCCTCGGACATCTCCGGGCCCGATCCCGGCAACAGCTGGGCGATGCCGTCCCGGCTGCGCCGCATACCGCGTGAAAGCTTCTCAAAGAATGATCCCACCGCACCCTCCTGGCCCTTCGTCCGCACCCAAGGCTAGGGCGGCGGCGGCCCCATGCAAGCGGCATCGAGGCTGCATTTCCGCGAGCCTGCAATCCGCCCGGACGGCGTTGGCAACATGCTTGGAACGCTATATAATATCTCGTTTCGGCCTGTGGGGACGGGCCTGGATCTGGGGAGGGGGGGTAATTGCCATGAAAAAGACCTTGTTCGCCGCGGCGATCGCCGCGTTCGCGCTGCTGGCCGCATCGCCGGCGCAAGCCATCAACGTGCATGCTATCCAGTGGAAGAATCACGCCAAGACGGAATCCCTGGCGCAGGACGCCGGGCATTACGTGATGGTGCATTTCTGGGCCTCATGGTGCCCGCCGTGCCGGGCTGAGATGCCGGAGATCGTCGCCTGGGCCAAGGCCCATCCGAACATCGTGTTCGTGCCGATCTCGCTCGATGACAGTAAGCACGATGCCGCGCATTTCCTGAAGGCCCACCAGCTGAACGGCGTGCCGGTACTGATGGGCACCGTGGAAGACGCCACCTATATCGGCGTGCGCGCCCTGCCGATGACCATGATCATCGGCCCGAAGGGCCATGTGCTGCGCACAGTGCACGGCGCCAGCCCGTGGGGTGCGGACACCTTCAGCGACTCTATCCTCGAGTCCATGCACAAGGGGAGCACGGAGAAGGAGTAAGCGTCCTTCCCACTTGCCGCCGCGGCGCCGACACGCCACCATCGGCAAGTTCGAATCCAG
Organism: uncultured Zetaproteobacteria bacterium; assembly: GCA_963764315.1. Lineage (GTDB taxonomy): Bacteria > Pseudomonadota > Zetaproteobacteria > Mariprofundales > Mariprofundaceae > DATLWN01. The sequence continues at coordinate 307,676 of CAVXSB010000006.1, read as the reverse complement.
GAGGCCATCGATGCGCATATCATGGATGCAAGCGATTGCCCTGCTTGCCATGCTGTTGCCGTGGCCTGCGCATGCCGCGGATATCGGCAAGGCCGAGCAACAGATCCGCCATCAGATCACCGATCTGAAGATCGATGCCGTACGCCCGTCCCCCATCGAGGGGTTGTATGAGGTGCAATCGGGACACAATATCTTCTACAGCAATGCCAAGGGCACACTGCTGATCGCCGGTGGCCATATTTTCGATACCCGCACGCACGAGGATTTGACCGGAGACCGCCTGGAGCAGATCAACCGCATCGACTGGTCCGTGTTGCCGCTGGACAAGGCCATCGTCTCCGGCGACCCGAAGGGTATGGAGGTGGCGATCTTCACCGATCCGGACTGCCCGTTCTGCCGCCGGCTCGAGGACGAGCTGCAGCATATGCAGGGCATCAAGGTCTACACCTTCCTGTATCCGCTGGCGCGCATCCATCCGAAGGCCCGTGTCCATGCCGAGGCGATCTGGTGCGCCAAACACCGGCACCAGGAGCTGCTCGACGTCATGCTCCACAACGCCGATCCGCCGGCAGGCCATTGCGACACCAAGGGGCTGGACGAGATCCGGGCCCTGGGTGAGAAGTTGGGCATTCACGGCACGCCGACCATCATCGCCCGCGACGGCCGCATGTTCGCCGGCTTGAAGAGCCCGAAAGCCCTGAAGGCATGGCTGTCCAAGGGCAAAGCACCACATTCCTGACTGGAGATAAACAATTATGCGCACAGACCGTCAAGCCGACCAACTGAGGCCGGTGAGCATCGACACATCCTTCAACATCCACGCCGAAGGCTCCGCCCTGATCGGCTTCGGACACACGCGCGTGCTGTGCACTGCCTCGGTCGAGGGCAGCGTACCGCCGTTCAAGCGCGGCAGGGGCAGCGGCTGGGTCACGGCCGAATACGGCATGCTGCCCCGCTCCACGCATACGCGGGGCGGGCGCGAAGCCGCCCGCGGCAAGCAGGGGGGCAGGACGGTCGAGATCCAGCGCCTGATCGGGCGCAGCCTGCGCGCCGTCGTCGACATGCAAAAGCTCGGCGAGCGCACGATCACCCTCGACTGCGACGTGCTGCAGGCCGACGGCGGCACCCGCACCGCCGCCATCACCGGCGCCTGGGTGGCCATGCGCCTGGCCGTCAATCACCTGCTGCACGCCGGTGTCATCGACGAGGACCCGATCATCGGCCAGGTGGCGGCCGTCAGCTGCGGCTATGTCGACGGCCTGGCCATGCTCGACCTGCAGTACAGCGAGGATTCCGAGGCGCAGATGGATGCCAACTTCGTGATGACGGCCGATGGCGGCATCATCGAGGTGCAGGCCGCGGCGGAGGACCGGCCGCTGGCCTGGGATCAGGTCGTGGCCCTGAAGGAACTCGCCGCCCTCGGCATCCACGAACTGTGCCAGCGTCAGATCGAGGCCGTCGATCGCTGACATGCGCCTGGTCATCGCCAGCAACAACGCCAAGAAACGCGCCGAGATCGCCCGCATCCTCGCGGGCCTGGCCATCGATATCGTACCGCCCGAGGCCACCCGCTTCGTCGATGTCGTCGAGGACGGCCTGGACTTCGCCACCAATGCGCGCAAGAAGGCCGAGGCCTTCGCCACCGCCAACGATTGTCCGGCCCTGGCCGACGATTCGGGGCTGGTGGTCGACGCCCTCGCCGGCGCGCCGGGCGTGTACTCCAGCCGCTATGCCGGCCCCAATGCCGACGACGCCGCCAACAATGCCAAGCTGCTGGCCGCCATGCAGGGCAAGGCTGCGCGCACGGCCCGCTTCGTCTGCGCCCTGCACCTGGCCTGGCCGGATAGGCGGGAAGCCGTCACCGCCGAAGGTATCGTCGAGGGCATGATCGCCGAGGCAGCGGAGGGTACGGCCGGCTTCGGCTACGACCCGCTGTTCTTCTGCCCGGAGCTCGGCAAGCGATTTGCCGCGGCCAGCCCCGAGGAGAAGGCATCCGTCTCGCACCGGGGCAGGGCCCTGCGCCTGTTGGCCGAAAAGCTCCGTACCCATGGCTGAAACCGATTTCGATGCCGGATGCCGGCGCTGCCCGCGCCTGGCCGGATTCCTGGATACGCTGCGGCATGAGCATCCGGACTATCACTGCGCCCCGGTGCCCCCGTTCGGCGACGCCGAACCGCGCCTGCTGATCGTCGGGCTGGCCCCGGGCATGCACGGGGCCAACCGCACCGGCCGCCCCTTCACCGGCGATTTCGCCGGCATCCTGCTCTATCGAGACACTGTTCGCGCTGGGGCTGGCCTCGGCCGCCACATCCGAGCACGCCGATGACGGGCTACGGCTGCACGGCGTGCGCATCAGCAATGCCGTCAAATGCCTGCCGCCGCAGAACAAGCCGGAGACGGCGGAAATTCGCGCCTGCAACCCGTTTCTCGCCCACGAGATCCGCACCCTGCCGGATCACTGCAACCTGCTGGCCCTGGGTACGATCGCCCACCAGGCCGTGCTATGGGCCTACGGCCTGCGCCCCAAGGATTACCCCTTCGCGCACGGGGCCGCCCATGTGCTGCCGGACGGGCGGCGATTCACCGACAGCTACCACTGCTCGCGCTACAACACGCAGACCCGGCGGCTGACCGCGGACATGTTCCGCGCCGTCATGGCACAGGCGCTATAGCACCCGTCGAGGGCTAGCGGCCGTACAGGGCGGTGATCTGGGCGTCGCCCAGCATATGCTGGTGGATGTAGTAGCCGACCATCTCCGGCATGGCATCGCTGGTCAGCGGCAGCTTGTCCACATTCAGCGCATAGACGGTGAACCGGTAACGATGGGGGGTATCCCCGACCGGCGGGCATGGGCCGCCGTAGCCGTCCGTGCCGAAATCGGTGCGACTCTGGACGCTGCCCTCGGGGGCCAGATGCCCGTCGACCGTGCCCGCCCCGACCGGCAGGGCATCGATGGTGGCCGGGATATTGAAGATCACCCAGTGCCACCAGCCACTGCCGGTCGGCGCGTCCGGATCATAGACGGTGACGGCAAAGCTCTGCGTGCCCACTGGCGGATTGGCCCAGGACAGCGCCGGCGACACGTTGTCGCCGCTGCAACCGAAGCCGTTATACACCTGCTGTCTTGGGCACGTAGGCGCCGTTGGAGACCTGGGGGCTGGACAGCGAAAACTCGCCGGCCATGGCCGGCAGCGAGAACGACAACAGACACAGCATCAGAACGGGAATCACACGCATCTTCCTCTCCTTTTCCAAAGGGCGAATATCCTATGTCGGGCGGCCGCCGGCAATCCGGGGATGGCCTATTTGGCGTTGGCCACGCCCGCGGCCTTGAAGCGCTTCATCTGCGCGAACACCTTGGCCGGATACCAGCGGTCGTTCAGCGAGCCGTTGTAGGCCGCCAGCGCCTTCGACAGCTTGCCGTAGCGATCGAGGTAGTGGCGGATGATGGCGCAGCCGTAGCGGATATTGGTCTCGATCGAGAACAGGTTGTCGCTCGGGGAGCCGAGCTGATCCTTCCAGAACGGCATGACCTGCATCAGGCCACGGGCGCCGGCATTGCTGACGGCGAAATGATCGAAGCGCGATTCCACCGCGATGACGCCGAGAATCAGGTCCGGCGACAGCTGGTAGCGCACGGAATAGGTGTAGACCCACTGGGCGATATCCTCGCACTCGCTGTCCGTCTCCACCCAGGGCCGGATCAAGCGCACCATGTCCTTCATCCATACCGTACGCTCGAAGTCGCTCGGCTTCTTTTCCGGCACCGGCTTCAGCAGCGCCTTCAGGCGTTCGCGGTCCGCAGCACTCAGATTCAGCGGTCCGCTGTTCTGCTCGACCACCTGCGTCGTCGTCGTCGTCTGGCTGAACTGCTGGCGCTCCTCCGGCGTGCTGTGCATCCAGATGGGGATGGCCAGGATGAATCCCAGTATCAGCACCAGCGCCAGCCAGGCCTTCGGCGGCACCGCCTTCAGCCTCAGTCCCAGATCCATGGGCTTCAGCCCACTGCTCCGGCCAGCGCCTCGGCCAGCCATCCGGGCACCGCATCCGGGTCCACCGCCACCGGCTTCTCACCGCGCCGGCCGACCTCGACCTTGCCCTCGGCCAGACCGCGCTCGCCGACCACGACCTTGGTCGGGATGCCCATCAGCTCGGCATCCTTGAACTTGACGCCGGGGCGCTCGTTACGCTCATCCCACAGCACCGTCAGCCCGGCCCCGGTCAGCGCCGCGTACAGCCGCTCGGCGGCCTGCATCACCGCCTCGCCCGCGCCGAGCGACACCAGCGACACCTGGAACGGCGCCAGATGCGCCGGCCAGCGGATGCCCGCATCGTCGTGGCACTGCTCGACAATGGCCGCCACCAGTCTCGATACACCAATGCCGTAGCAGCCCATCGTCGCCACCGAGCGCTGGCCGGCCGCATCCTGGAACTCGACCCCCATCGGTTCGGCATAGCGACGCCCGAGCGCGAACACATGCCCGACCTCGATGCCGCGCGAAAGCTCCAGCCTTCCCTCGCATTGCGGGCAACCGTCACCGGCACGCACATTGCGCAGATCGGTATAGATCGCCTCGGGCACGTCGCGGCCCATGTCCAGACCCGCAACATGCGCGTCCATCTTGTTGGCGCCGGCTACGAGACCCACGGCACCCTTCAGCGTCGCATCCGCATACACCCCGGCCTTCAGGCCCTGCGGCCCCACGATAGCCGGTGACGCCGCCCGCCGCCGCGATGGCGGCGGCATCGGCGAGCGTCACGCCGTCGGCACCCAGCGCATGCGCCAGTTTGATCTCCTGCACCTCGTCGTCGCCGCGCACGCAGGCGGCGATGGTGGCCCCGTCATGCGGGCCGCCAGCCACCGTGTACACCAGCGTCTTCACCAGCTTCCCGGCAGCGATACCCAGCTTCGCCGCCACATCGCCGACGGCGCTGGCTCCCGGCGTGGCCACAAGGGCCAGCTCACCGGCCACATCCTGCGGCAGCACGCGGCGTCCCTCGGCCTTCTCCACGTTGGCGGCATAGCGACAGGCATCGCAATGGGCGATGACGTCCTCGCCGGAATCGGCCAGCACATGGAATTCGTGCGAGGCATTGCCGCCGATGGAGCCGGTATCGGCCTCCACGGCGCGGAACTTGAGGCCCAGACGCGTGAAGATGCGCGTATAGGCCTCGAACATCTTGGCGTACTCGCGCTCGAGGTCTTCCTCATCGGCATGAAAGGAATAGGCATCCTTCATGATGAACTCGCGGCCGCGCATCAGGCCGAAGCGCGGGCGCACCTCGTCGCGGAATTTGGTCTGGATCTGGTACAGGTTGATCGGCAGCTGGCGGTAGGATTTGAGCTCGCGCGCCACCAACTCGCACACCACCTCCTCGTGCGTCGGCCCGAGGCAGGACTCGTGCCCGTGGCGGTCGTGAAAGCGCAGCAGTTCGGGGCCGTACTTGCTCCAGCGGCCGGAGGCCTGCCAAAGCTCGGCCGGCTGCACCAACGGCATCAACAACTCCTGGGCACCGGCGCGGTCCATTTCCTCGCGCACCACGGCCTCGATGCGACGCAGCACCCTGAGGCCCAGCGGCAGGAAATCGTAGACGCCACTTGTGACGCGGCGGATGAAGCCGGCGCGCAGCAGCAGCCGGTGCGACACCACCTCCGCCTCGGAGGGATCGTCGCGCAGGGTGGGGGCGAAATAAGCGGAAAATCTCATGGGTCAATCCTATCGGGGCATGGAAATGGCGAACAGGGGAAAGTCTTCAGGCGGTCAACTGGCCGCGCAGGAAGCGGAACAGGGCACGGGACGCCTTCTTGCGCCCCTCGCCCTCGGCAGCGGCAGCGGCGCGCAGCAGCCGGCGCAGCTCGCCCAATTCCAGCGCCGGCACCTCGGCCACAAGCGCTGCGACGGCATCCTCGCCCTCGTCCATCAGGCGGTCGCGCCAGGCTTCGACGCGGTGGAAGGTCCGTACGTCCTCGGCCGACTCCTCGTTCAGGCTGGCCAATGCCGCCTGCAGCGGCGTCACATCGATATCGCGCAGCAGGCGGCCGATGAACTTGATCTGGCGCTTGCGTGCGCCCCGCTCCATGGCCTGCCCGTCCAGTAGCGCCTGCGCAAGCTCGGCCGGCAGATCGAGATCGCGGATGAAGTCCGCCTTTTGCTCCATGATCTCGACACCGAGATCCTGCAGCGCCTTGGCATCGCGTTTCTTCTGGCTCTTGCTCGGGCCATCCGCCCGGTTGTAGGTACTGTGCTCGAAGACGGTCTCGAATTCGTCGCTCACAAGGCCTCCAGTAGGCGCCGATGGATGCCGTCGAAACCGCCGTTGGACAGGATCATCACATGGTCCCCCTCCCGCACACCGGCAGCCAGCTCGGCAATAATGGCATCCGCATCCGCCAAAACCTGCGCATGCGGGCCGATGGCGCGGCACACCGCCGCCACGTCCAGCGTCTCCTCCGGCGCCAGGTCGCGCGACGAGGGCGGCACCATGATCACCCGGTCGGCACCGGCCAGCGCCTCCGGCAACCGCTGCTGGTGCACGCGGGTGCGCATGGTGTTCGAGCGCGGCTCGAGGATGACCCACAACCGCTCATGCTTGCCGAGCCGGGCCTTCATGGCGGACACAACGCCGGCGATGGCGGTCGGATGGTGGGCGAAATCATCAAAGACGCGCACGCCCCGGCGCTCGCCGATCAGCGTCATGCGCCGGCGCACGCCGGAAAAGCCCTCCAGCCCCGCACGGATGGTGCGCACGTCCAGGCCCAGCGATTCGGCGGCAGCGGCCACGGCACAGGCATTGGCGATATGGTGGAGGCCGATCATATCCCAGGCGAACTCGCCCAGCGGCGCCTCGCCGTGCCACAGTCGGAAGCGCGATCCGTCTTCCGCCAGCGGCTCCCAGAACCAGTCGGCGGCCACCCCGCTGCCATAGCGGGCGAAGCGCACCACGGCGCTCCAGCAGCCCTGGGCCAGCACCTCGGCGAGTGCCTCGTCCTCGGCGTTGACGATGATGTTGCCGCTGGCCGGCACCGTGCGCAGCAGGTGCGCAAACTGGCGTTTGATGGCGTCCAGATCCGGGAAGATATCGGCGTGATCGTATTCGAGGTTGTTCAAAATCAGCGTGCGCGCCCGGTAATGCAGGAACTTCGAACGCTTGTCGAAGAAGGCCGTATCGTATTCATCGCCCTCGATGACGAAGTGCGTGCCGGTACCGATCCTGGCGCCGGTGCCGAAATCCTCGGGGATACCGCCGATCAGGAAGCCCGGCATCTCCCCGCCCGCCTCCAGCACATGCGCCATCAGGCTGGCGGTCGTGGTCTTGCCATGGGTGCCGGCCACCACCACGGCATGGCGCCCGGGCAGGATGTAGCGGCCGACGAACTCCGGGCCGGAACAGTATTCCAGGCCCAGATCGAGCACCGCCTCGACCTCGGCATTGCCGCGGCTCATGGCATTGCCGATCACCACCAGGTCCGGCGCCGGATCGAGATGTGCGGCCTCATAGCCCTCGAAGACGGCGATGCCCTCCGCGCGCAGGAAATCCGACATCGGCGGATACACCCCGGCATCCGAGCCAGTGACGATATAGCCGCTGTCCTTCGCGAGCTTGGCGATGGCGGCCATGGCGGTACCGCAGATGCCGAGGATGTGCACATGTTTGATCATCGGCGTGATTCCACCATAACGGCGGCGAGACACAAGAACGGAAGTGATGCACCATGGCCCAAGGAGTGAACATATGAGCGAACCCATGCTGCCCACCGTGGAAATCGACACCGGCCAGGCGCCCGATGCCAGCATCATCTGGCTGCACGGCCTGGGCGCCGACGGCCACGACTTCGAGCCCGTCGTGCCCCAGCTGGATCTTCCCGAGCGACTTTCCGTACGCTTCGTGTTCCCGCACGCCCCGAGCATGCCGGTGTCGCTCAACGGCGGCTATATCATGCCTGCCTGGTACGACGTCCGGCACACGGACCTCGGCATCGAGCACGACGGCCCAGGCATCGCGCGTTCGGCCCGCCAGATCCGCCTGCTCATCGAACAGGAGCAGATGCGCGGCATCGAAGCCGGCCGCATCATCGTCGCCGGCTTCTCCCAGGGCGCGGCCATGGCCCTGCATGTGGGCCTGACCCACCCCGAGAAACTGGCCGGCATCATCGCCCTGTCCGGCTATCTGCTGCAGCCGGAGCACCTGGAATCCGCCCGCAGCACTGCGAACCGGGGCACCCCCATCCTCATGGCCCACGGCGTCAACGACGAGGTCGTACCCTACGGTCTCGGTGAGAAGGCTCAGCGCACGCTGAGTACCTGGGGTTATGAGGTGGCCTGGCACGCCTATCCGATGGCACACCATGTCTGTGCCGAAGAGATCCACGCCATCGGCCGCTGGATCGTCGAACGCCTGGGCTAGGCTCCCGACTCGCACACCCTGCTGCAACTTAACGACCGCCTGAGTTCGGCCAGAAACCGCCGATCGCCATAGTTCAGCAGGGTGCTACTGCACTAACCTGCTAGCTTGATGAAAAGTCCTGCTGATATGAGTGCAATCTACAAATCAAGAAATGACAACCACTTATTTCAATGCCTTTCGCAACTTACGAAGGTGTTTCCATACAACTGCTATAGGTAACTCCATCGCCATAGCTTGCATACAATATTCAAGCCAACCCTCACGGTTTTGCATGCGTTCAATTGCATTATTCAAGTCTTGGCGTATTGCCAAACCGTATACAACTTCAGCTTTTGCAATGGCGGAACGTAGCAGCGTTAGAGAAGGATTCATCATGGCTAGGTCGATGATATCTCGATTAAAGACGCCATCATCTAACACTCGATCTGAATTGGCTAGAAGTTTACTTGTAGCCATATCTAACGGGATTAATGTTGCAATACCGCAAACGACATCGCTGGACCCTGGAGAGGATAGTTCGATACGCGCTTCAAGAACAATCTCAAATTTAATCGGCTTGTTTTCCACTGACAGCATGGTTCGAATGCCGTATTGATCGGCCCTTATATCGCGCATTTGCTCTAATGGAACGGCTCCTTCGCGGACAATGGCTCCTATCCCTTTTGGTCCTCTGAGTAACTGTCGTAGGGCCCGATAACTCGCAACATCTGATACCAAGAAGTCTACATCTACAGACTCACGATACTCACCATATCGCAATGCGATAGCCGTTCCGCCGCCGAACAGGCAGTTGTGTTCTCTCAATAAGGTGCCATCTAGAGACCTCAATACGTGGGCAATCCGTCGATGATGCGGGCGTTTAAACATCCTTTGTTGATTTGCCCAGTCCAATGTGCAAAGCATCGACCAACTGTCTCTCAAGTGGCTCTAACGAATTCACATCCATATGGCGCCAGTTTCGTTCGTAAATATTTAGGGCTTCTATCAAAGTTAATTCGTCAGTGCCATGTATTTGCCAAGCAAGCTGTTTAAGCTGCGGATAGTCGGCTAGATGGATTCGAGCAGGAATCCAACCTTTATGATCAATATTCTGGTCATCCATAGCCGATTTCGCTGGTTTAATGATGCCGAACTCCATCTTTAAGACTTCCATGACGTTTAGATACGCGCCCATGGTAACCTGTGGTTCCCCTTTTTCGATTCGGAAAATAGTTGGTCGCGACATCCTAGCTGCTTCCGCCACTATGGTTACGGTGATCCCCATCTTTTTTCGATGCTCACGAATTTGCTCGCCCAGCTTGATGAGCTTTTCAGCTACGGCATTTGAAACTTTAGGTGTGGTCGCTGGCATAATGTATCTCATTTTATACTATTAGGCATATTAGTCAATAATGAGATACATATTTATTGAGTGTTCAAGCAATCATCTAGCTAGAGACTTCGATCGAACGTCTGCTAATGGCCGCCGGATTAAGCCGGTCACTAGGCGCGGACGGTGAGCACGCCGCGGTACATCTGCATCTGGCAGGTGAAGTCGAAGCGGCCGGTGCGGTCGGGGGTGATCGTGAACTCGACCGGCTCGCCCAGCGGCAGCCGCTGCTGGATGCCGAAATCCTCGAACAGCACGTATTCGGCACAGGGCGTGGCGTCCTCGCGCACGAAGCGCAGCTTCAAAGGCTTGCCGAGCTCGGCGGTGATGAAGGCGGGATCGTATGCCCCGTCCTTGACGCGCACCTCGATGGTGCCGCCGGAGGCCTGCTGCGCGGCCGGGCGATACAGCCAGAACCACCAGACGATGAAGGCGATGAGCAGCAAGCCCGTCAGGTCGACCAGCAACATCACGCCTCACCCTCCGGGCGGAACAGGCGCAGCCGGTTGGCATTGGTGACGACGGTGACGGAGGATGCGGCCATGGCAGCACCGGCGATGATCGGGTTCAGCAGCAGCCCCATCAGCGGATACAGGACGCCGGCGGCGATGGGGATGCCCAGGATGTTGTAGACGAAGGCACCGAAAAGATTCTGGCGGATATTGCGCAGCGTGGCCCGGGAGATGGCGATGGCCGTAACGATGCCGTTCAGGTCCGAACGCATCAGCGTCACGTCCGCCGCCTCGATGGCGACATCGGTACCGGCACCGATGGCAAAACCGACATCGGCCCGCGACAGCGCCGGGGCATCGTTGATGCCGTCGCCGACCATGCCCACGGCCTCGCCCTCCGCCTGCAGCGCCGCCACCTTGGCATCCTTGTCCTGGGGCCGCACCTCGGCGATGACCTCGTCGATACCGACCGCGCGCGCCACAGCCTCGGCTGCATGTTTATTGTCGCCGGTGATCATCACCACCTTCAGACCCATGGCCTTCATGCGCGCCACAGCAGAAGCAGATTCGGCCTTGATCGGATCGGCCACGGCCAGCACGCCGAACAGCTTCCCGTCACGCGCCAGCAGCACCGGCGTCTTGGCCTCGCGCGCCAGGGTATCGAGCTGCGCACCGGTCTCTTCGTCCAGGACCACCCCCTGCTCGCGCATCAGCGCCGCGTTGCCGAGCAACACCGATGCCCCCTCGACCGTGGCCGTAACCCCGCGCCCGGCGAGCGCCTTGAAGTCTTCGGCCTGCGGCCAGGCCAGAGCCCGCGCCATGGCGGCATCGAGCACGGCTTTCGCCAGCGGATGCTCGCTGCCGGCCTCGACGGCGGCGGCCAGCCGAAGCGCCTCCCCTTCATCCCCGGCCAGCACATCGGTGAGTGCCGGATGCCCTTCGGTGACGGTGCCGGTCTTGTCCAGCACGATGGTCGTGAGGTGCCCGGCGCGCTCCAGCGCCTCGCCGTTGCGGATCAGGATGCCGTATTCGGCGGCCTTGCCGACGCCGGCGATGATGGCAATCGGCGTCGCCAGGCCCAAGGCGCAGGGACAGGCGATGATCAACACCGTCATCGTCGTCACCAGCGCTAAGGAAAGCCTGGGCTCCGGCCCGAAATTCAGCCAGGCGAGCGCCGTCAGCACGGCGATGATCAGCACCGAGGGCACGAAGATGCCGGCGACCTTGTCGGCCAGGCGGCCGATGCGAGGCTTGGCTGCCTGGGCGCTGCGCACCATGTCGATGATGCGCGCCAGCACGGTATCGGCGCCGATGCGCGTCGCCTTGTACAGGAAGCTGCCGCTGGTGTTCATGGTGCCGCCGACGACCTCGTCGCCGGCCTTTTTACCCACCGGCATCGGCTCACCGGTCAGCATCGATTCGTCCAGCCGCGAGGCGCCGTCGAGGATGATGCCGTCGACCGGTACGCTTTCGCCGGGGCGCACGCGGATGGTTTCACCCAGGCCCACCTCGCCGATGGGGATGTCCATCTCGACCCCGTCGCGGATGACGCGCGCCGTCTTCGCCTGCAGGCCCATCAGGCGCTGGATCGCCTCGTTGGTGCGGCTGCGCGCGCGCATCTCCAGAGCCTGGCCGAGGTTGATCAGGGCAATGATGATCAACGCCGCATCGAAATAGGCGTGGCGCCCGAGCGCGGGCACGATGTCCGGCTTGATGGAGATCAGCATCGAGTAGACCCAGGCCGTGCCCGTGCCGGTGGCGATCAGGGTATCCATGCTGGCCTGGTGGTGGCGGAAGGTGTTCCAGGCACCGACATAGAAATGCCGGCCGGCATAGAGCATGACGATCAGCGTAACGATGCCGGTGCCGATCCAGACGCCCCGCCCCGTGGCCAGCGGCGGCATGAAGTGCAGGAAAAGGTCAAGAAACAGCGGCAGGCCGACGATGGCGGCAGCCGCAAATTTTCTCAGCAGCATGCGGTAATGCGCCTGCTCGCGCGCCGCGCGCGCCGCCTCGTCGGCCGGATTGCGCATCTCTGCCGCCGCCCGTCCGGTGTCCTGCACCGCCGCGATCAGCGCCGCCGCATCGGCCTCGCCCTCGACGACGGCACTGCGCTCGGCCAGGTTCACGCTGGCATGTGCGACCCCGGGTACGGCGGATAGCGCCTTCTCCACCGAGCTGACGCAGCCGGCACAGTGCATGCCGTCGATGGAAAGGCGAATCCGCGATACAGACATGATGGGATTGTAGCCCCTCAGTTCAGATTAGCTCAGCCAAGATCGGCATCGGCGATGCCGAACACCTCCGGCTCGACATGCACGCTGGCCGGGTACACCGGGCCGATGTCGACCATCTGCCAGATCTCGCCACGCTGGCCGACCTCCACATCCATGACATCCCCCTCCCGAAGCAGGGCGACGATCTCCTGCGGCAGGGCGATGGGTCCGATCAGCGGCCCGTCCTCCGCGAAGCGAAGCGTAATGGCATGCCCCTCGATAGCGTGCAGCCGGGCATGACCCTCGACGAAATCGGAGAACGGCAGGCTGCGTACCTGCTCGGACATGCCGCTGCCCATGCGCACGAAGCGCAGCAGCAGGCGGGCGGCCTTGGCCACACGCTGGCCAGCCTCGACCGCCTCGGCGATGCTCTCAAGGAATGACGCCTTGCCGGCGGTGTCGATCCAGCCGCGGCCGGCGAGATAGCCGATCCATTCACGCATGACCTCGCCGCAGATCTGCACCGCCTCCTGGTCCCCATCGGTTTCCCTGAGGATGAACCAAGCCAGAAAATCGTGCACATGTTCCGGATCCAGCTGGTCCAGGGTCAGGCTTCCCAGGTCCTGTGGCGGCTCCACATCGCCCTCGAACAGCTGCTCCATATAGGCGCCGAGCGACTCCTCCCACTCCTCCATGCGCTCCTCGTCCATATCCTCTTCGTCGTGGAACAGGTCGGAGAAGTGCAGCAGATAGGCTGCGAATGCATCCAGACAGCGCTCGACCTCCTGCCCATGGGCCTTGTCGCCAGCCATGCTGGTGGTATCGAATTGATCGATCGCATCCTGGACGGTCATCATGGTCGAAAGGTTCATGCTGGCCCCAATCCTCGTATACTCGCTCGTCCCAACCGCCCGCCGGCGACTTGCTGAGCCGGCGCATTCTGGCTATGTTGCGTTCCCCGAAACATGGGCGGCACCCCCGTCAGGACATGCAAGTTTGCCTCAGGAGACGCGCAATGCAAATCAATGCCACGGCCATCCGTACCGGCAATATCCTGGAACTGGACAACGCGTTGTGGCGCGTGACCAAGAGCATGCATGTGACCCCGGGCAAGGGCGTGGCCTGCATGCAGGTGGAGATGCGCAACGTCGAGACCGGCACCAAGACCAACAAACGATTCAATTCCACCGAACGCGTCGAGCGCGCCACCCTGTCCCAGCGGCCGATGCAGTACCTGTACGAGGACGGCGACCTGTTCCATTTCATGGATACGGAGTCCTATGAGCAGATCACGCTCAGCCGTGACATGCTGGAAGAGGCGCTGGCCTATCTGCTGCCGGAGATGCAGGTCGAGATCGAATTCCACGAGGACCGGCCACTGAACGTGCGCCTGCCGCAGACCGTGGTGCTGACCGTGGTCGAGTGCGATGCCGCCATGAAGGGGCAAACCGCCACCGGTTCCTACAAGCCCGGCAAGCTCGAAACCGGCGCATCCGTGATGGTGCCGCCCTACCTCGAAGCCGGAACCCGCATCAAGATCAACACGGAAAGCGGCGAATACGTCGAACGCGCCTGAGAGCGCTGGCGCATGCGGCGCATGGGCGCTATGATGAGCACCGTCGTTCTGACGCCGATGTCCCGCCTTCCCTAACATGAATTTTTTTTAATGTGACCTTCACACCCGCATCATGGGAGTTCCCTACAGTTCTATCTGTCTGGTGCCGACCCTCCTCCCCTCCCTCCCCAAGAGGCGCCAGACAAAAACATAAAAAGCCCCGGCGATGCCGGGGCTTTTTATGTATCCCCTCTCGGTTCCCGAACAGTTATGAGTGCTCGGCCTCGACCTCCCGTCGGAATGCCTCGCGGTTCGCGGAGATCAGCGCCAGCAGGATAAGCGAATAGACGAAGGTCGACAGCACCACGACCCCGACGACGATGGCCTTGAACATCTCCAGATGCGGAAAGTCGGCCGGGATCAGCATCACCATCACCACCGACAGCCCGCCCTTGATACCGGCGAAGGTCAGAATACCCCACCAGCGGAAGTTGATGCGCGTCATGCGGCGGGTCTGGGTCGTGATCACGGCGAATTTGGCCATCATCAGCGCCCGAATCACCGTCGTCACCAGGAACATGGCCAGGATCTCGCCCTTGTACTGCCACAGCAATCGCAGATCGATGATCTCGGCCATGGCGATGAACAAAAGGGTGTTGGCCACGATGGCCAACAGCTGGATATCCTCCTTCGTACGCCGGTGCCGGCCCCGCTCCTCGACCGTCGACTTGATGCCTTCGATCGCCAGATGTTTGAGGCGGTACGAAGGCGCAGGGCGTTTCGTCTGCTCCAGCTTGCTTTCCCGGGCCTGCAAGGACTTCTCGTCCCGTCCGAGCGCCCGGGTCAAGACATGGTTCATGGTGATGGTGGCAACGATACAGGCCAGGATGCCGGACAGATGCATATGGGAATGGCCGCCCATCAGGTTCAGTACGGCGTAGAAATGCTCGGCCAGCGTGAAGGTGCCGTAGCCGGTCAGCAGCAGGACCAGGAGCTCGGCGATGCGGTTCTCGGTCGTTTTCAGCGCCAGCAGCCCCAGGTAGCCGATGACCAGCCCGAGCAACACGGATCCGAGCACGACGATGGCACTGACCTGGCCCACGTACGCCGCCGTGACCTTCCCCCCTTCCAGCGCGTACAGGCCGATGAACACGAACACGATCAGGGCCGTGGCATCGTTGAACAGGCTTTCACCCTCGGCCAGGATCTTCAGCCGATGCGGTAGCTCGAACTTGGAGAAGATGCTGACTACCGATACCGGATCAGTGGCCAGCACCATCGCGAACAGGGCGACGATGGCCGGCACAGAAAGATGGTACTGGCCGAAGATCTGATTGGCGGTGAAGATCGCCACTACCACCGACAAGGCCACGGCCACCACCGCCAGATAGAACAGGCTCAGGCCATGCTCCTTCAGATCCTCGAGTCTGAGTTCCAGCGAATCGGAAATCAGCAGCACCGGCAACAGGAACAGTACCAGGGCCGCGAAATGCTCGGCATCCCCGGTCAACATCAGCAGATCCGGCGCCACACGATGCAGCAGGAACGACAGCGTGATCAGGCTGAGTGGCAACGGCACCTTCAGCTTGTCCTCGATGAGCAGGGACAGGTACAGGATGCCGGCGATGCTGATCAGGGCCTCAACCATCGGTCTCCCTCCCTAGAAAACGACACGGCAGGCCTAATAAACGACGGCGAACAGCACGAAGCCCCCGTACAGCACCATATTGACCAGCACATGCCGGGGCTGCAGCCGCCCGGTGGCATGCAGGCCATACAGCCATGCCACCCCGAGCAGGGTCATGGCGATGGCCGCCAGCGCATAGACATCGTGGATATGCCAGGGGATCAACAGCATGGCCAGCCCCGGGATGACCGTGCTCTGGAACACCATGGCGCCCGTGATATTGCCGAAGGCCAGCGTGTCCTTGGAACGGCGAATCCACAGGATGGAGTTCACCTTCTCCGGCAACTCGGTAGCCACCGGTACCACCAGCAGCGACACCAGTAGCGCCGGCATGCCCACCAAGACGCTGACCTGTTCCACACCGGCGACGAAAAGCTTCGCCCCCCAGACCAGCAACAGCAGTGCCGCGACCAACTGCACGACGGTCACCCAATAGGCATCGCCGAACAATCGCCCCAGGTAGAGCGTCTCCCCGGCCTCCGTGGCATGGCCATCGGCCACCAGCGCCTGGCTGCTGCGGATCGTCTGCAGCAGATAGAAGAAATAAAGAATGAACAGGGCTACGGCAACCAGGGCCTGGGCCGGATGCCATGCGGCAGGCATCACGGCCGTACCCGTCACCAGCAGGAAGGCGATGCCGAACACATGCATGTCCCGGCGCATGCCGCCAACCTCGGGCGTGAAGGCCGTGCGCCATCCCCGCCTGCGGCCCGCAAACCAGGCCATCAGGCCGATACTGAGGGTGCTGAGCATGAACGGCGCGCCCAGAATCGCCCCCACACCGACGGCATGATTCAGCGCCACATCGCGCCCGCCGGCCACGATGGCCACGAGGGGTACGATCGTTTCGGGCATGGCCGTGGCGATGGCCGCGAATACCGAGCCGGTGACGCCCTCGGAAACGCCGAGTCGCTCGCCGAGATGCTCGATGGCGTTGGTGAATGCCTGGGCCGCGAGAAAAACCACCACCAGGGCGGCCAGCAACAGCAGGATGGATGCGCTCACCGTCTTCTAGCCGGCAGACGGAAGATCGAACGCAGGATTAAACGCGGCGGCCGGCAATATATTGGAGCAGGTTCACATGCTCTTCGTTCATGTGGCGGATCACGCGCGCCGTATGGATCAGGATGTGGGCGAACAGCGCATACACCAGATCCTGCTGGCGCTGCATCAGCTCGGAATAGGCCGTGCGGTTCAACTTGTACACCGTGCAGGCATCCTTGGCAGTGACCGTGGCGCTTGCCTCCTCACCGGTCAGGAAGGTCATCTCGCCGAACGTCGCCGCTTCTCCGATGGTGGCCACGGGGGTACGCTCATCGCCTTCCTCGCGGGCGATGACGGCATTGCCGCTACGCAGCAGGTACAGCACCCCGCCCGTCTGTCCCTGCCCCAGCATGACCTCGCCGGCGTCAAAGGTCTGAGGCTGGATCACGCGACCCAGGAGCTCCCGCTCTTCCGCCCCCAGCTTGCGCAGCAATACCCGGTCTTCCAGCCAGCGATAATCAATCTCCACGGGAGCCCTCCTGTTCATCGATCGGCGATGATAGCCAACCGGCTCATGCAAGCGCAATGCAACCGCCCGTGCAAGTCCGATGCGCCGGTTGTGGATGCCACGCCCGTTTCCTGCTGCAATGCGCGCATGGAATCCACCGCCGTGCATACGCCCAAATGGCGCCAGCAACTGGCCCTGTCGCTGCCGGACCGGCGCCCCGGCTGCCTGTGGGTACATGCCTGTTCGATGGGGGAGGTCAACTCCGTCGCCCCCCTGATCGAGAGCCTGATCGCCAATGGGCATGCCGTACACCTGACCGTCGTTACGCGCACCGGCCACCAGCAGGCCCGGCGACTGTTTGCCGATGCCATCACCCTATCCTACCTGCCCTGGGACCTTCCGGGCACCATGCGCCGGCTGGTGCACAGGCTTTCGCCCAGCCTGCTGCTCTTGACCGAGACCGAGTTCTGGCCGGGCATGCTGGCGGCCTGCAAGCGGCGCGGCATCCCGATCATCGGCATCAACACGCGCATCTCGGACCGCTCCTTCCCGCGCTACCGGGCCACGCGCCGGCTGTGGCGCCGGTGGCTGGAACCGGTGCGGCTGTTCCTGGCCCAGAGTGAGCTTGATGCCGCACGCCTGGCCGAACTGGGCATCCCCGCCTCGCGCATCCGCACCGTCGGTAACCTGAAGTTCGCCATCCATCCCCCCGAGGCCGATGCCGACGGATTGCGCCGTCGCCTCGACGCTACGAGAAGGCGGCCGATCCTGCTGATGGCGAGCACGCACGAGGGGGAAGAGGCGCAGATGCTGTCGCTGCTTCCCGGCTGGCGCCGGCTCGTGCCCGAGTTACTGGCCGTCTTCGTCCCCCGCCACCCGGAGCGTTTCGCATCCGTCGCCGCCATGATCACCGACGCCAGCCTGTCTCTCGCACGCTGGTCGCAGCCCGAATCCCAGGCCGCCGATGCGGCGCTGATCGATGCCATGGGCGTGCTCTCGTCGCTGTACACCATCGCCGACCTCGTCATCGTCGGCGGCAGCCTGGTGCCGGTCGGCGGGCATAACCCGCTGGAGGCGGCCATCTGCGGGCGGGGCGTGATCACCGGCCCGCATGTCGAAAACTTCCGGGACGTCATGCTGCAGATGCAGACCGCCGGCGGCGCCGTCATCGCCGAGGATACCGCCGCACTCGACGCCATCGTCCGCCGCTTTCTGACCCACCCCGAAGAGCTGCGACAGATGCACGCCAAGGCATCGGCGTTCATGGCCGACAAGGCTGCCGTGCTGGAGCGCATGCTCACCGCCCTGGAGCCCTACCTGCCGCGGACAGGGGCATAGGGAGCATGAGCGCCCCTTACCGGCAGCTGGCCAGCCGCATCGAGGGTATGTGGTGGGGAAAATCCAGAGCCCCACTGCTGCTGCGGCTGGCCAGCCGCATCTACGCCGGGCTGGCCGCCCACGACCAGCGCCGGCGCCTGGCGCGCCAGCAGATGCCGCCGCTACCGCTGATCTCCGTCGGCAACATCACCGCCGGTGGCAGCGGCAAGACCCCATTCGTGATCTGGCTCGCCGGGGAGCTGAAGGCCAAGGGCCACCGGCCGGTGATCCTGTGCCGTGGCGACGGCGGATCCCTTTCATCGCCGACCCTCATCGCACCGACCATGCCGGCGGCCATGGTCGGCGACGAGGCCCGGCTCTTGGCCGACGCCGCCGGGTGCCCCGTCATCGCCGGCCGGGACCGGGTGGCGGCAGCAACCTTGGCCGCGCCGCACGGCGACGTCATCGTGCTGGACGACGGCTTCCAGTACCGCCAGCTCGGCCGGGCCTGCGACATCGTGCTGGTGCCGGCCGCGGGCCTGGGCAACGGGGCCTTGATTCCGGCAGGCCCCATGCGCGAGCCGGCCACAGCCCTGGCGCGGGCCGATCTGGTTGTGCGCACCGGCCCCGATCCGCTGACCCCGCTGGCTTTGGTACAGCGGCAATGGCGCTGGCAGGCCTCCATCTGTCGCCTGGAGGATGCCATGGGCACCGGCGAACCTGCGCCACGGCATGTGGCCGCCGTCAGCGCCATCGCCCGCCCGGCGCGCTTCCATGACGATCTGGCCCGCTACGGCTGCGCCGTCGATGCGGTGCGCGCATTCCCCGATCATCACCGCTATAGCGACCGCGACGTGGCGATGCTGCTGGCGCTGGCAACCCCCGTCGTCGTCACGGCCAAGGATGTGGTCAAACTGGCGCCGCTGTGGCCGCCCGGCCGGCCGCTGTGGATCGCCCGCCAGCAGGCCGAAGCGGAGAACGGGCTGTTGGCCGCCATCCTGCAGCGTCTGCCGGGCCCATGAATCCTTGTGGGGGGCGTAAGGCTGATGCTAGCCTTGCCTGAACGACTGCAGGGAGCGCTCATGCTGGATCAGGAACTGCTCGACATTCTCGCCTGCCCCCAGTGCAAGGGAAGGGTAGACTACAATGCCTCGAAAACCGGGCTGGTCTGCAAGGCCTGCAAACTCGAATACCCGATACGCGACGACATCCCGGTCATGCTCATCGATGAGGCCAACCCCCTGAAGGACTGATCCCCTGCCGTGACTCACAATCCGCCGGAATTGGCCGTTCGCCTGCTATTTTGGACCATGCGCCTGCTGCCCGTCCGCCTCGTCGGCGCCATCGGCGCCGGCATCGGTCGCATGTTGGCGTTACTGGACCGCCGGCACCGACAGATCGCCATGCGCAATCTGACCCGCATCTACCCCGACCATTCGCGTGCCTGGCGCCGGCGCATGATGCGCGAATCCTTCGCCGAGCTCGGGCGCACGGTCTTCGAGCTTCCCCATGTCTACCTGCGCTCGCATGCCTTCCTGCGCTCGCGCGTGACGGTGGAGGGGGAAGAGGAACTGCGCGCCGCCCTGGATCGGGGCCACGGCGCCATCCTGGTGGCCTGTCACCACAGCAACTGGGAGTTGGGGGCCCTGATGTGCTCCCTGCTCGGATACCCGACCGGCATCATCTACCGGCGCCTGAACAATCCGGCGCTGGATCGCTTCCTGAAGGCTTGCCGCGAGCGCTTCGGGGCGCGCTTGATCGACCGCAACGACGGTCTGCGCTGGATACCCAAATTCCTCAAAGAAGGCGGCCTGGCGGCAATCATGATCGACCAGCACCTGAGTACGGGCACGCCGGTGCCCTTTCTCGGACATCTGGCATCCACGACCCTGTTCCCGGCCGCCTACGCCCACAAGTACGACACGCCGGTGTTCGGGGTGATCCTGCACCGCATCGGCCGCAGCTTCCGCTTCCGCCTGCAGTTCCGGCCCATCGAACTGCCTGCACCGACCGGGGTCAAGGATGCCGATGCCTACCATGCCATGTCCGCCATGGCGGACAGCTTTTCATCCACGATTCATCGGCGTCCTGAACTCTGGCTATGGAGCCACCGCCGATGGCTGATCCTGGAGCAGGAGAAGATGCTTGCCGATGTTGTCTATGGCACACCATAAACCGATCGCCAAGAGCCGCTGGCTCAAGGCGCAGAGGGTCACCGAGCTGAAGTGGCACGGCAAGGACGTGCTCGCCCAGCGCATGGCGCATGCCGAGGCCCACTACCTGCCCCACCTGCAATCGATCATCGGGAAGCTGCCGCCGAAGCCGACCGTACTGGACATCGGCAGTGGCCCGGTCTGCCTCAGCCACCTGGTCGACCATGCCAACCGCATCTTCATCGACCCCTTGCTGGACGACTACCAACGCGCCTATCCGGGGGCGCTGCCCAGCGGCCGCTATCTGAACTGCATGGCGGAAAACATTCCTCTGGCCTCGCAAAGTTGCGATCTGGTGCTGAGCTTCAATGCCCTGAGCTATACGCTGAATCCCGAGCTCGTCATCAACGAGATCGAGCGTGTGCTGAGGCCCGAGGGATTTCTGGTCGTCACCATCGTCACGGTACCGCTGCTGCACGCCCGCCTGCATTATCTGGCCGAGCGCTATATTCCCTCCCTGCGTGACGAATCGCAGCCCTACCACTACTCCCACCGCGGCATCCACAACACCCTGTCCCGCCATTTCCACATCGTCGAGGAACACCTGCTGCAGCGGACCACGGGACTCAGGCATCCCGAAAGCGAATGGATGTTCATCTGCACCCGCCGCTGATCCGCCCATGAGTGCCGCCCATACCCTGATCCTGCCCCCGAACTGGCTGGGCGACGTGATCATGGCGCAGCCGGCGATGCGGGCCATCGCCGACCACCACCGCCACGATCACCTGTCGATCCATGGCCGGCCCTGGCTACGCGACCTGCTGCCCTACCTGGACCTCGGCGCGTGCAGCTTCGAGGAAAAGCTGCCGGCCGCCGATCGCGCCTATCTGTTCCCGAACAGCATCGGTTCGACCTGGCGCGCCCTGAAGGCTGGCTGCCGGCAACGCATCGGCTACCGCGGGCAATGGCGCCGCCCGCTTCTGAGCCGCTCCCTGCCGCGGCGCCTGGATCTCGGGCGCCAGCACCATCGCCTGTACTACCTGGACATTCCCGTTCAGCTGGGCATGAAGGTGGCCGAGAAGGAAGTGAGACTGGTGCACCCGCCCGGGGACCGGGAAGAGGGCATGGCCCTGATGGCCGCCCAGGGCCTGGATCCCCAAAGGGCGATCTGCGTGGCTCCGGGCGCCCAGTTCGGCGGCGCCAAACGCTACCCGGCCGAGGCCTATGCCCATATCCTGGCCTGGCTGGCGAAAGAAGGCTGGCAACCCGTCGTGCTGGGTGTGGCGGCCGAGCGGGCCATCGGCGAGCAGGTGTTGGCCAGGGTCGAGGGTCCGGCCTGGAACGCCGCCGGTCAGACGCAGCTCGGCCAGGCCCTGCAGCTGGCGGCCGCCGGCCGGCTGATGCTGTGCAACGATTCGGGCTTCATGCATGTGGCGGCCGGACTCGATATCCCCACCGTCGCCATGTTCGGCGCCACCGATCCCGCGCGCACCTCGCCGTCCGGCGCGCATGTGCGTCTGCTCTTTGAGCCGGCCGCCTGCAGCCCCTGCCTTCAACGCGAGTGCACCGTCACGGGCCAGCCCTGCATGGCCAATATCCTGCCCGAAGCCGTGCGCGACGCCTGCCTGGCTATGCTCTCCCCATGAAGCTGCTCGTGGTCAAGCTCTCCGCCTTCGGCGACATCATCCATGCCCTGCCGGCGCTGGACGATCTGCTGGCTCGCCCCGAGGTGGATGCCGTGCACTGGCTCGTCGACGCCCGCTACCGCTTCGTCACCGAGATCTTCCCCCCATCAGTCAGCGTGCATGCGGTGGCCATGAAGGGGGAGCGGCCGCTGCGCGCCGCATGGCAGGCCGTGAAGGGCCTGCGCCGCCACCGTTTCGATGCCGTGCTCGATCTGCAGGGACTGATCAAGTCGGCGCTGCTGGCGCGCGCCAGCGGCAGTCCGGTATACGGCATCGACCCCACCGAGTTGCGCGAACGGCCGGCCGGCTGGCTGCAGCGGCCGGTACGTTTTGCTGCCGATGACCGACATGTCGTGCAACAGTACCGCCGGGTGGCCGCCGCCCCCTTCGCCGCAGATCCCGGCCATCGGCCGGACACCCCTATTCCCTATGCACCGCCTCGCGTTCGCCCCGAGGTCAGCGCGCACCTGCTCGATCCCTCGGCCCTGGCCAACATTGGCCTGGACGGGCAGCGCTATATCGTGCTGCACAGCGCCGGCGGCTGGGCCACCAAGCGCCTGCCCGATGCCACCTGGATCGCCATCGCCCGCGGTGCCCTGGCGCGCGGGCTGACGCCGGTATTCTCCTGGGGCAGCGAAGCGGAACGGCGGGTCGCGGCAGGCCTGGCTGCACAGAGCCGCGGCCTGGCCTTGTCCGAACGCCTGAACATGTCAGCATTGGCTACATTACTGGCTGGGGCCCAGGCCGTGGTGGGCGCGGACACCGGCGTGCTGCACCTGGCCGCAGCGCTGGGTACCCGCACCATCACATGCTGGGGACCGTCGGCCTCGTGGCGATCCGCCCCGATAGGAGAGGGACATTGGCATATCGAATCCAATCCGGCATGCGGACCCTGCTTCAAACGCCGTTGCGACCAATTCGTCTGCATGCCGAGCATCCGTGCCGATGCGGTACTGGAGGCCATTGATGAACTGGTGGCGCACTAGCCTCGCCCTGCTGTTCGCGGCCCTGTTTGCGCCGCTGCCGGTCTGCGCCGCCGAGACGTTGGGCTGTATGCCGTACGTCGGCGAGCGCATGACCTTCCAGGTCGGCTGGGAATTCGTCGATGCCGGCACCGCCACCATGAGTGTCGGCCGCCAGGGAGAGGATGCCTATCGCGTCGACACCCTGGCGAAGACGAACAAGTTCTTCGACATGTTCAAGAAGGTGCGCGACACCATCACCTCGGAAGGGCTATGCCGCGCCGGCAAGGCGCAGAGCACCGTCTTCGACCTGCAGCAGCACGAGGGCCACTACCATGCCGTCAAACAAACCCGCTTTCTGTGGCGGCAGGGCAAGGTGACCTATACCCATGACGGCAAGACCGAGAGCTTCGACGTGCCCGCCGGCTATTTGAATGTCATGGATGCCTTCTATACGGTTCGCCGCCTGCCGCTGAAGGTCGGGGATATGATCCGCCTTCCCGTGTTCGACTCCGGCAAGAAGTACGATGTCGAGGTCCACGTGCTCAAAACCGAGTACCAGTACATGCCGGGCACCGGCAAGCGAACCCAATGCCTGGTGATCGAGCCTCGCCTGAAGACCGAAGGCATCTTCAGCAGCGTCGGCACCATGAAAATCTGGCTGAGCAACGACACCCGCCGCATCCCGCTGATGATGACCGCCAAGATCAAGTTCGGCCGCATCATCGCCAAGCTCATCGGCTACCAGCCGGCACCATGAGCCATCCCGACCCCCACCTGGAAGCAGACATGACCGAGCAAGGCTGGTACGCCACCATCGAGCAATGGTGCTCCACCCACCGCATCTGGGCCACGGCGCCGGTCATCGTGCTGCTGCTGGCATTCGCCCGTCCGACGCTGGCTCTCGCTGTGGCTGGGTGCCGCCATCGTGCTGCTCGGCGAGGCCGGCCGCGCCTGGGCCTCCGGCTATATCGACAAGAATGCGCGGCTGGCGACGGCCGGCCCTTACCGCTTCACACGCAATCCCCTGTACTTCGCCAACGCCATCATCTTTGCCGGCTTCTGCACCATGGCCGCCAATCCCTGGGCGGCGGTGCTCGGGATCGTGCTGTTCACCATCATCTACCGCCCGGTGCTGCGCCACGAGGCTCAGTACATGGAAACGTTGTTCGGCGACGAGTTCCGGCAATGGGCCGCAGCCGTACCGTTGTTCTTCCCGCGCCCGACCGGCCACCCCGGCCGCGGCAGCTATGTCTGGGCCCTGGTGTACAAGCATCGGGAACACAAGAACGCGCTGGCCATGCTCGCCGGCATCATTCTGTTCACGCTGATCGGATGGTGGCGGGGCGGCCTGTAGGCATGCGCGCGCTGGTCGTCGTCTGCCGTTATCTCGGCGACACGCTGATGGCCACGCCGCTGGCACGCTCCCTGGCCGCCGCCGGCTTTGAAGTCGACTGGCTGGTGGCCCCCGGCACCGAGACCATCATCACGGGCCAGGCCTTTGCCCAGAACGTGCATGTACTGGAACCGAAGGCCTCCGCCACCTGGGGCATGCTGCGCCGGCTACGCCGCCGCTACGACATCGCCTGCGTCACCACCCCCTCTGACCGGCCGATGCTGATCGCCCTGACGGCAGCAAGACAGGTATTCTCCCTCGACTACGCCCGCCCCCAGGATGCATGGAAGCGCCGGCTGGCCAAGGCCTATTGCCGGCACGACGGCCTGAGCCATATGGCCAGCTACGCCTTCGACCTGGCGCGCATGGCCGGCGCACCGGTGATCCGCGAGGTCGGTATCGACTGGACGGAAGGTGACGATGCCCATGTGCGGGAACGGCTCGGCTGGGAGGCCGGCGTGCGCTTCGCACATGTGCATCCGTTCGCCCGTTGGGGCTACAAGCACTGGCCAGGCGAACACTGGCAGGCGCTGATCGCCCGCCTGCTGGAGTCCGGACTGCATGTGGTACTGACGGCGGGGCCGTCGGAGCGGGCCGCCGCCGAGGCGCTGGTCAAGGATATCCCGCAAGCACAGATCCGCATCCTGGCCGGGGAGCTGAGCTGGCCGCAGCTGGCATCCCTCAGCCGCCAGGCCGCCGGCTATATCGGCCTGGATACCGCGAACACGCATCTGGCCGCCAGCACCGGCACACCGACGCTGGCCCTGTTCGGCCCCACCGATCCGCGCCTGTGGGGCCCATGGCCGAACGGATTCGACGGCCGCGCGCCCTACCGGCCGTTCGCCCCCGGCGGCGTACAGCACCAGGGCAATGTCATGCTTCTGCAACGCGAGTTCGGCTGCGTGCCCTGCCAGCTCGAGGGCTGCGAGCGCAGCCGCCAGAGCCGCAGCGCCTGCATGGACACGCAACCGATCGATAAGGTATGGCAATGCTGGCGGGAGCTCGTGGGATGAGCGGGCAGGCGCCCTTAGCCACCGACACGGCGCCCCGAACCATCGCCGTCGTCATCTCCACGTACAATCGCCCGGAATTCCTGCGCCTGGTGCTCGAGGGCTACCGGCGGCAGGACAGCCACGATTTCTGCATCTACATCGCCGACGATGGCTCCACCGAGACCACCGCCGCGATGATCCGGGACATGCAGGCGGACTTCCCGGTCGAGATCCGCCACATCTGGCATGAGGATCGCGGCTTCCGCAAGGCCCGCGTGCACAACCTGGCCCTGAAGGCGGTGACCGAGCCCTATGTGATCCTGACCGACGGCGACTGCATTCCCCCCCAGGGCCTGGTGTCGACGCACCGGCGTCTGGCCAGGGAAGGATGCCTGCTCACCGGCAGCCGCATCCTGCTGTCCCGCCCATATGCCGCCGGCCTGCTGCAGCGCGGCGAACTACCGGACCTGCACTGGTACAACCTGATCGGCCACCGCCTGCACCACCGCATCAACCGCACGCTGCCGCTGCTGCTCCCGCCGCATCTGGCCGCACCCGGCCGGAAGCTGCATGGTATCCACGGCTGCCATATGTCCTGCTGGCGCCAGGACCTCATCACCGTCAACGGCTTCGACGAGGCCTTCGAGGGCTGGGGACGGGAGGATTCGGATCTCGTGGCCCGCCTGTTCCATGCCGGCATCCGCCGCTGCAACCTCAGGGGAAGCCCGGTGCTGCACCTGTGGCACCCGGAGGAGGACCGGGGCAAGGTGCCGGAAAACGAACGGCTGCTGCAGGATTGCCTGGATGAGCGCCGCGTGCGTGCGCTCCAGGGTATCGGGGAGCTGGAGGAGAACGCCCTGTGACCAAGATTTCCGCCTACATCATCACCTTCAATGAGGCCGGGAAGATCGCCGAGGCCGTCGACAGCGTGGCCTGGGCGGACGAGGTGCTGGTGCTCGATTCCCACAGCACCGACGACACGGCGAAAATCGCCGCGGAGCACGGCGCGGAGGTCAGGCAGCTGGACTTCAACGGTTTCGGCAGGCTGCGCAACGACGCCATCGCCGCCTGCGACCACGACTGGGTATTCAGTCTCGATGCGGACGAACGCTGCACGCCGGCGGCGGAGGCCGAGATCCGCAACCTGCTCGCCAACCCCGCCGCCGACGCCTATTACGTGCCGCGCCGCAACTGGTTCATGGGCCGCTGGATCCGGCATGGCGGCTGGTATCCCGACTACCGCCAGCCGCAGCTGTTCCGTAAACACGCCCTGGTCTTCGACGAGCGGGACGAGGTGCACGAGTCCTTTCGGGTCGACGGCAGCATCGGGCACCTGCAATCGGCCATCGTGCAGGTGCCCTTACCAGAACCTGGAGCAGGTGATCGACAAGATGCAGCGCTACTCGACGCTCGGCGCGGCCAAGCTCGCGCGCAAGGGCCGGCCGGCCGGGGGCATCGGGCGGGCGCTCGCACACGGCCTGTGGGCCTTCGTGCGCATCTATGTGCTCAAGCTCGGCTTCCTCGACGGCCGGGCCGGCTTCGTCATCGCCCTCGGCAACTTCGAGGGCACCTTCTACCGCTATGCAAAAAGGGCCACGGCCGACACCAACTGGACGCATCCACCGCAGGAGTTGCCATGAACACGGGAATCACGGATGCCCGCAAGGCGGTCGCCGATGCCTGGGCCGGGCTGCGCCCGCTGCTGGCCGATGCCATCGCCCACGACGAGGCTTGGGTCAGCCAGTACATGCCGAGCGTGGCGGATATCGACAACTATTTCGATGGCAGTGCGGACCGCTTCGCGCTGCTGCTCGCCGCCGTCGCCCGCCATTGCCCGCAGGGAGCGAGGGTGCTGGACGCCGGGGCCGGTTACGGCATGCAGCCGGCCGCCATCAAGGCGGCGGGTTTCGAGGCTCATGCCTCGGATATCTACGAGAGCCTGCCGATCTACGAACCGCTCGGCATCCATTACCGGCGCTGGCACCTGGAGGCGGACCCCGCTCCCTATGCCGACGACAGCTTCGACGCCGTGGTGCTGGCCCAGACCATCGAGCATTTCACCTACTCGCCGCGCCATGCATTGGAGGAGTTGATCCGCATCACCCGCCCCGGCGGCATCCTCCTCATCGATGCCCCCAACATCGCCTGCTTCCACAATGTATCGCGCCTGCTTCGCGGCAAGACCATCATGTGGAACATGCGCCGGCATTACCTGGAACAACAGCCGCTGATCACGCATGGCGTGCCGTATTACGACCGGCACAACCACGAGCTGAGCCTGGAGGACATGCAGGACATCGCCGCCTTCTTCGGCCTGGAGATGCCGGAGTGCCGCTACTACTCGCCGTACAACCGCAAGCGGGGACAGCTGGCGATCGGGGTGGCACGCATGCGCGACCTGCTGCCGCGCTGGCGCAAGGGCATCTACGCCGTCATGCGCCTGCCGGCCTGACGGTCCCTTCCCGCAATCCCGGATGGCGATCGGGCCGGCGGCTTGCTAGCATCCGCCCATGATTCTGGTTATCGGCGACATCATCGTGGACGAGTTCGTATGGGGCGATGTATCGCGCATCTCCCCGGAGGCCCCCGTTCCCGTGGTCGAGGTCGAACAGATCGACCGCCGCCTCGGTGGTGCAGCCAACGTCGTGCGCAACCTGCATGCCCTGAGCGAGGACTCCGCCATCATCGGCGTCGTCGGCGACGACGAGCCCGGCGCCTGGACCTGCCGCAGTCTGCAAGACATCGGCACGGACATCCGTGGCATCATCACCAAGGACAACGGCCGGCCGACCGGCATCAAGACCCGCGTCATCGCCCGCCACCAGCAGGTCGTGCGCTTCGACCACGAATGGAAGCAACCGATCCTTGCCAGAGACCCGGGCCAGACTCGAACGGCCGTAGAAGCCATGCTGCCGGACATCGATGCGGTCATTCTCTCCGATTACGGTAAGGGCGTGCTGTCGGCCGATCTGGTGGCGGCGCTTGATCGCAGCGGCTTCAGGGCAAGATCATCGCCATCGATCCGAAGCCGGAGAATACCCAGGCCTATGTCCATGCCACCCTCATCACCCCGAACCTGCACGAGGCTTCGGCCATGGCCGGTATGCCGGCGATCAACGACGACGCCCATGTCGAGGCCATCGCCCGCCGCCTGCATGAGATGCTGGACCTGAAGCTGACGCTGATCACACGCTCGGAGAAGGGCATGTCGCTTTATGACGGCAAGGCTTGCCACCATATCGCCACCGCTGCCCGCGACGTCTTCGATGTCACCGGCGCCGGAGACACCGTCATCGCCGTATTCACCAGCTGCCTGGCGCGCGGCGACGATCCGCTGACCGCCGCCCAGCACGCCAACCGCGCCGCCGGTGTCGTGGTGGGCAAGGTCGGCACCGCCACCGCCAGCTGGGACGAGATCCTCGGGCACTAGCTTGCGTATCGCCATCGGCATCCCCGCCCGCTTTGCCTCCACGCGTTTCCCGGGCAAGCCCCTGGTACCGCTCGCCGGGCGCCCGCTAATCGCCCACGTCATCGAACGGGCCCTTGCCGCCGAACTCGGCCCGGTCATCGTCGCCACCGACGATGATCGCATCGCCGAGGCCGCCACCCGACATGGGGCCGTGGTGCGCATGACATCCGATGGACATGCCAGCGGCACGGACCGCCTGGCCGAGGCCTTCGCCGCTGTCGACTGCGACATCGTCGTCAATGTGCAAGGGGACGAGCCCCTGATCCGGCCGGAGGCGATCCGCGCCGCCGTGCAGCCGCTGCTGCAGGACCCGGGGCTGCAGATGGCTACGCTGGCCGAACCGCTCGAGGCAGGCATGGCCGGGGATGCGAACGCGGTTAAACTTGTCGTGGACGCGCGTGGGCATGCGCTGTACTTCAGCCGGGCACTCATCCCCTATCCCAGGCAGGAAGGCCACGCCACGCATCTGAAGCACATCGGCCTGTATGCCTACCGCCGGGATTTCCTGCTCGCCTATCCGACGCTCTCCCCAAGCCAGGCGGAACAGGCCGAGCAGCTTGAGCAGCTCAGGGCACTGCACCACGGCCATGCCATCGCCGTCACCATCGGCCGTTTCGCCACCATCGGCGTCGATACCCCCGAGGATCTCGCCCGCGTCGAGCGCCTGCTCGCCTCCAACTGATCCGGCCGCAAGAGCCACCACATTTCCCCACCATAGGCAGGAGCCGGCAAAAAACCGGCTCTCATATGCATTTCTCCACGCGGGATCACCCGCCATACCCCGGCGCCATCGGCCACACACTGCCCCGCAAGCCATTGACAAGGGTTGATCTATGGCCAATATTGGCATCAAGTGGGGAAATGTGGGTAAACCAACCACTTGGCTGGGAGGAAGCGGCCCAAAATGTTTCAAGGCGAGTTCGAAAACACCATGGACAGCAAGGGGCGCATCAGCATCCCTGCGTCTTTCCGTGACGCCCTGAAACGCCGCTACGACGACGAAAGCGTCGTCGTTACCCGCGACTATGACGGCTGTGTCCGCGTCTACCCGCCGAAGGAGTGGGAACGCGTCGTACTGGCCGAGGTGCGCGGCAAGCCCATCGACGACCCCTGGGTCCGCGCCTTCGAACGCTTCGTCATCAGTCCCGCCATCACCTGTCAGCCCGACCGCCAGGGGCGCGTGCTGATTTCCGCCGTGCTGCGCGAGCACGCCGGGCTGAAAAAGAAAGTGGTGTTTGCCGGCGGCGCCAACCATTTCGAGATCTGGGACGCCGAGACCCGGCAACAGCAGCTCGAACAGGATCTCGCCATGCTCAGGAAGGGGCGCGGAAGTGCCTGATGGCGATCCCGCGCATATCCCCGTACTCCTCCATGCCTTCGTCGAGGCGCTCTGCCTCGACGAAGATGGACGGTATGTCGACTGCACCTTCGGGCGCGGCGGCCATGCGCGGTCACTGCTCGCCCTGCTGTCGCCGCAGGGCAGGCTGCTGGCGCTGGACCGCGACCCGGCAGCCGTACGCGAGGGCGAGCGCCTGGCCGCAACGGATGCGCGTTTCGCTATCGCCCATGCCGGCTTTGCGTCGCTGGCCGACGTGCTGGCCCACCATGGATGGGATCGGGTGAACGGCATCGGCTTCGATCTCGGTATCTCCTCGCCCCAGGTGGACGAGGCCGACCGCGGCTTCTCGTTCAGCCTGAACGGCCCGCTGGACATGCGCATGGATACCACCGAGGGGCGCACGCTGGCCGAGCGCCTGGATAAGGTCTCGGAAAAGGAGCTTGCCGAGGTCATCCGCAGCTACGGGGACGAGCGCTATGCCGGGCGCATCGCGCGCGCCATCCTGACCGCCCGCCAGCAGGGTAAGCTGGCCGCAACCAGTGATCTCGAGAATGTCTGCTTCCACGCCGTGCCGCCCCAGGCGCGCTACGGCGGCAAGCATCCGGCCACACGCACCTTCCAGGCCCTGCGCATCTGGGTCAACGACGAGTTCGGCCAGATCGCGTCCGGTCTGCGCGCCGCCATGCACCACCTGGCACCAGGCGGCCGTCTGGCCGTGATCTCCTTCCATTCCGGCGAGGATCGCCTGGCACGGGACCTGATCGAGGCCGAGGTGCATCCCTGCACCTGCCCGCCCGAGTTGCCGGTCTGCGTCTGCGGCAAGATCTCCACCATGCGCTGGGTACACAAGAAGCCGGTGCGCCCGGATGCGGACGAAACCCAAGCCAATCCGCGCAGCCGCTCGGCCATGATGCGCGTCGCAGAAAGGCTCGGGGACGCAGCATGCTGAAGCGAATGCGCCCGGCCTATGGCCTGATACTCGTCGGCTGCATCCTGGTGCTCGCCGCCGCCGAGGTGTGGCTTTCCCATGCCCGCTACGAGGTCTCCCAGATGACCCAGCGCGACCTGAAGGCCCGCCAGGACCTGCAGGCCAGGCTTAGCCAGCTGAACCTCGAGCTGGCCAGCATCACCCGCCCGGACCGACTCAGGAACGCGGCCAAGACCCTGGATATGGCCCCGCCGTCGCCGATGCAGGTCATCCGTCCGTGAACGCCAAGCAACACGTCTATTTCCGCCGCCGCATCGAGGCCGTCGCCGGCCTCGTGGCGCTCGGCATGGCCCTACTCGTCATCCGCGCCGTCGACCTGCAATGGATGCAGGCCGGCCACCTCGACGCCCTGGCCGACAAGCAGCGCTACCGCACCTTCGAGTCCGTGGCGCCGCGCGGGCTGATCACCGATAGCCACGGGCGCATCCTCGCCAACAGCATCGAGGTGCCGTCGATCTCCGCCATCGCCGATGAGGTGCCGGCAGGCCGTATCCCCCAGCTGGCCAAGGCGCTGGCCCTGCCCGCCAAGACGCTGAACAAGCGCCTGCATGCCCATTCCGGCTTCGTCTGGCTGTCGCGCCAGGTACCTCCGAGCGAGGCCGCCCGCGTCATGGCCCTGAAGATCCCCGGGGTGCGCCAGGAGACGAGAATGGCGGCGCTACCAGCCCCAGGGACCGGAGACCGGCCATCTGCTCGGTTTCGTCGGCGTGGACGGCCATGGCCTGGAGGGGCTGGAGCTGTCGATGGACAAAGAGCTCTCCGGCGCGCCCGGGCTGATGCAGGTGCAGCGCGATGCCCGCGGCCGTTCCCTGCCCGGCGGCATCTGGCTGCGCAAGCCGAAGCAGGGACAGAATATGCGGCTGTACCTGGATGCGGCTATCCAGAGCATGGCCTATGCCGCCCTCGTCGAGGGCATCAATAAGAACAAGGCCAAGAGCGGTTCGGTCGTCGTCATGCGGCCGGACGACGGCGCCATTCTGGCCATGGCCAGCTGGCCGAGTTTTAACCCGAACAACTTCCGCAAGTTCAAACCGCGGCAGTGGCGTAACCGTGCCATCACCGACGTGTTCGAACCCGGCTCCACGATGAAACCTTTCACCATGGCCGCCGCCATGATGACCGGGCATTGGCACCCCGATTCCCGGGTCTTCTGCGAGCACGGCAGCATGCGCGTCGCCAACTACGTCATCCACGACGACCATCCGGAGGGATGGCTGGACATGACGCAGATCCTCGCCAAGTCCAGCAATATCGGCGCCGCCAAGATCGCCCTGGATGTCGGTCCACAGCGGCTGGATCGCATGCTGACCAAGCTGGGTTTTGGGGAACGAACGGGTATCGATCTCGAGGGGGAATCCCCAGGCATCCTGCTACCCATCGACAGATGGGGGCCGGTAGAAACGGCCAATATCGCCTTCGGGCAGGGCATTGCCGTCACGCCGTTGCAGCTTGCGACGGCCTTTTGCGTTCTGGCCAACGGCGGCATGCGCGTCTCCCCGAGGCTGGTCGAGGGTGACCCGGTCGCCCCGCCGCAGCGCATCCTGCCTGAGAACATCGCCCACCAGATCATGACGATGCTCGAACAGGCGGCCAGCCCCGACGGCACCGGCGCCCTGGCTGTGCCCGCCGGTTACGTCGTGTCCGGCAAGACCGGCACCGCCCAGAAAATCAGCGCCGACGGCCACTATTCGGACCGACGCTTCAACGCCGTATTCGCCGGCGCGGTTCCGGCCGGCCATCCGGCACTGGTCATCGTCGTCATGGTCGACGAGCCTTCCCGGAGCATCTACGGCGGCCAGGTTGCCGCCCCGATCTTCCGCCAGATTGCCGCCGCCGCCCTGCCCTATCTCGGCATCGCCCCGGACCACGGCCAGGCCACGCCGTGGAAGGTGCTGCAGGCTGCCACCACCGCTACCGCACCGGCACCGCACAACGGCTCGCTGCAGGGGATGTCGCTGCGCCAGGTCAGGGCCTATGCGACCAGCAACGCCCTGCAGCTGCGCGTACACGGTGACGGCTGGGTCATCCGCCAGTCCCCGGCCAACCTCACCACCCTGGCGGCTGGCAACACGCTGGAGGTCTGGCTCAATGACTAGCGCCGCCGAGCTGATCGCCATGACCGCCTGCCCCCCGCGCGCACTGACGGCGCTGGCCGACGGCATCGCCGTCGCCTCGGCCGAGGCCGAGGTAAGCGCCATCAACGACGATTCGCGCACCATCGTCCCCGGCGAGGCCTTTCTTTGCCTGCCCCGCGCCGCCGATCCCGATCGTTTCCTGCGCATGGCCATGGAGCGTGGTGCCGCCGCCGCCATCGTCGTCGGCAACCACGCCGTCGATATCCCGCTGCCGCTGGTGCAGTTGCATACCATGAGCGAGGCCGGCCGACTGCTGCGTCGCTGGTTCGGCACCGAGCGCACAGCGGTGCGCTGCATCGGCATCACCGGCACGGACGGCAAGACCAGTGTGACCTGGATGCTGCGCCAGGCCCTGGCCCTCGCCGGGCACAAGGCCTGGTCGATCGGCACCCTGGGCTGGGTCAGGGATGAGGACGACATCGTCGATCTCGGCAACACCACGCCCTCGCTGCTGACCATGCACCGCCTGCTGGCCGCCGCCGAGACCGTCGGCATCGATACCCTGGTGATGGAGGTTTCGTCCCACGGCATCGCCCAGCAACGCATCGCCGGCATCCCCATGGCCGCCGCGGTGTGGACCAGTCTCGGCCACGACCACCTGCAGGATCACGGCGGCTTCGACAACTACGCCAACACCAAGGCCCACTTCGTGTTGGACAGCCTGGAGCAGGGGGCGGTGGCCATCGCCAATGCCGATTATGCGGAGATCCGTCGCCGCCTGGATGCCGAGGTGCAGTGGTACGGCCACGGCCTGTACCGCAGCGACGTCGCCGTCGGCTGGGAGCAGGAACTGCCGGGCATGGTGCGCCTGAAGCATGGGGACCAGGAGATCCTGATCGAGGACGTTCCCTTCGGCGAGTTCCACGCCGAGAACGTCGCCTGCACCGCCGCGGTGCTGCTCGGCACGCTGGACACCAGGCCGGCGGCACTGCCGACGATGCTGACCGGCATCACCGCCCCGCCGGGGCGCATGCAGTCGGTCGGCGTCGGGCGCTGGCAGGTATTCGTCGACTATGCCCACACCCCCGAGGCGCTGGAGCGTTGCCTGGCCTCGGCGCGCAAGATGACGCGCAAGCGCCTGTCCGTGGTCTTCGGGTGCGGCGGCGAGCGCGACCGCGAGAAACGCCCGCAGATGGGCGAGATCGCCGTACGCCTTGCCGATGTCGTCTGGATCACCTCGGACAATCCGCGGAGCGAACCGCCGGAGGTCATTGCCTCGGAGATCGAAAACGGCATGCCCAAGCCCTATCGGGCCGAGGTGCACCTGCAGCTGGACCGCCGGCAGGCCATCGCCAGCGCCATCGCGGGGCTGGAGCCCGGGGATGCGCTGGTCATCGCCGGCAAGGGCCACGAATCCTATATGGAGACCGCAGGCCGCCGCGTGCCGTGGAGCGATGCCGACATCGCCATCGCATGCCTGCACGCCAGGGACGGAGGGCTGAAGGCATGCGCATGAGCGGCATGGAACTGGCCATGGCCACCGGCGGCAGCTGGCAGGGCGGGATTCCGGACATGATCTCGGGCATCTGCACCGACTCGCGTCATGTCGCCGCAGGCACCGCTTTCCTGGCCCTGCGCGGCCCCCACCACGACGGCCATGCCTATGCCGCCGAGGTTGCCGGCATCTGCACGGCGCTGATCGGCGATGCCGAGGGGGCAGCGGCCTGGGGCGACACCGACCGGCCACGTCTGATCGTCGCCGACACCCTGGCCGCCCTCGGCGACATCGCCGCCGCCTGGCGGCGCAAGCTGGCGCGTACGCTGATGCTGGCCATCACCGGCTCGTACGGCAAAACCACCGTGCGCAGCATGCTCGTACACGCGCTCGGTGCCCTGGGGCTGGACGTGGCTACGAATCCCGCCAACCACAACAACCTGATCGGCGTGCCGCAAACGCTGCTCGCCGTGGCCGAGCTGGCCGACGTCGCCGTCATCGAGTGCGGCATCAGCGAGCCCGGAGAGATGCAGCGCCTGGCCGAAATCGTGCGGCCGGACGCCGCGGTGCTGACCGGCCTGGGCGCAGCCCATGGCGAGGGGCTGGGAGGACTGGAGGGTGTGATCCGCGAGAAGAGCGCCCTGCTTGCCGGCACCCGACCCGACGGCTGGTGCGTACTCGGCGCCGGCGTGCAGGCACAGCTGGCTCCCCGCCAATTGTTGCCGCAAGCGCCGTGCATCGCCATGGATGACGAAACTGCCGTGGCCTGGTCGCTGAACGGCAGCCTGCTGCGCCTCACATACGAATCCGAGGCCTGCGAGATTCCGCTGGTGCTGCCCGCCCGTCACTGGGCCGAAGACATGGCGCTGACGGCTACCGTGGCCATGCGCGTGCAGATCGCGCGCGGGGATGCCCCCACCCTCGCCCCGATCGCCGAGGCCCTGGCCGACTGGCGCCCGGTGTCCGGACGCCTGCAACTGCTGCCGGGTCGGAACGGCAGCCTGATCCTGGACGACAGCTACAATGCCAATCCCGCCTCCATGCAGGCCGCACTGGACACCCTGGCCGGGCTATCCGGGCGGCGCATCGCCATCCTCGGAGACATGGCGGAGCTGGGTGCGGATGCCCCGTCCCAGCATGCGGCCATCGACGTGGCCGGCATCGACAGCCTGATCCTGGTCGGCCCATTGATGCATCACCTGGCCGCCCGGCACCCCGAGGCCACCTGGCTGCCGGACACCGAGGCCGCCTGCCACCATGCCGGGACCCTGAGCCTGGCTGCCGGCGACACCGTCCTCATCAAGGCTTCGCACGGCATGCGTCTGGACCGCATCGTCGCCATGCTGGCGGCGAAGGAGGCAGCCGATGCTGTATAATCTGCTGTATCCGCTGTCCGCCCATTACGGGTTTTTCAACCTCTTCCAGTACATCACCTTCCGCACGGTCTATGCCCTGCTGACGTCCCTGGTCATCTGCTGGCTGATCGGCCCGTCCTTCATCCGCTGGCTCAAGGTGCGGCAGGAGAAAGGCCAGCCGATCCGTTCCGACGGTCCGGCCTCACACATAAGCAAACAGGGCACGCCGACAATGGGCGGCATGCTGATCCTGCTGGCCATGACGGTCTCCACACTGCTGTGGGCGGACATCACGAACCTGTTCGTCTGGCTCGGCCTGTTCCTGACCCTCGGCTACGGCATGATCGGCTGGCTGGACGATTCCCTGAAGCTCAGCCGCGCCAACCCGAAGGGCCTGCCCGGCCGCTGGAAGCTGGTGCTGCAGATGCTGATCGGGGGAATCGCTGCCGCCGGCCTGTGGCACCTGACCGACCCGATCGTCGACATCCCCTTCTTCAAGATGCAGTGGCATCTGGGCTGGGCCTATATCCCCTTCGTCATGCTGGTGCTGATCGGCAGTTCCAATGCCGTCAACCTCACCGACGGCCTGGATGGCCTGGCTGTGGCCCCGACCTTCATGGCAGCGGCGGCGCTGGCCTTTGTCGTGTATCTCGCCGGCAACGCCCAGTTCGCGGTCTACCTGAAAATCCCGCACGTACCGGGGGCGGGCGAGCTGACCGTG
Source organism: uncultured Zetaproteobacteria bacterium (assembly GCA_963764315.1). Lineage (GTDB taxonomy): Bacteria > Pseudomonadota > Zetaproteobacteria > Mariprofundales > Mariprofundaceae > DATLWN01. Next base: position 270,551 of record CAVXSB010000006.1, on the reverse strand, counting down.
TTCTGTGGTGCCATCATCGGCGCCTGCCTGGGCTTTTTATGGTTCAACACCTATCCGGCGCAGGTGTTCATGGGCGACGTCGGCGCCCTGGCCCTGGGCGGAGCGCTGGGCTATATCGCCTCGGCCGTGCACCAGCAACTGCTGTTGGCCATCGCCGGCGGCCTGTTCGTGCTGGAGGCGGTGTCCGTGATGGTACAGGTCGCCAGCTTCAAGCTGACCGGCAAGCGCGTATTCCGCATGGCGCCGATCCATCATCATTTCGAATTGAAGGGCTGGGCAGAGCCGCAGGTCATCGTGCGCTTCTGGATCATCGCCATGATCCTGGCGTTGATCGCGCTGTCCACGCTGAAGATCCGATGAACGCGGCGATCGACCTGAAACCCGCGATGCAGGACGGTGCGCATGCCGTGGCCATCATCGGCATGGGCCGCACCGGCTGCTCGCTGGCCCGCTTTCTGACCCGCCGCGGCGTCCATTGCACCGGCTTCGACGAGCATGACGTCGAGATCCCGGGCGACCTGGCGATCCCGGTACATGTCGGGCCGCTGGAGCCGGCAATACTCGCCCGCTTCGGCAAGCTCGTCGTCAGCCCGGGGGTGGCCTGGAACCATCCGGTGCTGCAGCAGGTTCGCGCCGCCAAGGTACCGGTGGTCGGCGACCTGGACCTGTTCGCCGAGTATTACCACGGCTCACTGATCGCCGTCACCGGCACCAACGGCAAGACGACGACGGTGACGATGATCGATACCCTGCTGGAGACCCTGGCCGGCGGCATCGAGACGGGCGGCAACATCGGTACGCCGATGCTGGACCTGCTGGCCGCGGGCGAGCCGTCACGCGTCGTGCTGGAGCTGTCGAGCTTCCAGCTTGAACGCAGCCGCGTCATCCACCCGAGCTGGGCGGTGCTGCTGAATATCCGGCCGGACCATGCCGATGCGCACGCCAGCCCCGAGGACTATGCCGCCGCCAAGCTCCGCCTGTTCGAAGAACAGGGTCAGGGCGATACGGCCCTGCTTCCCGCCGATACCGAGTTCGACGAAATCGCAACGCGTCTGCAGGGCCGCGGCGTGCACGTCGGCCGCTTCGGCGTCACCCATCAGCCGGCCGAGACCAGCGGCCTGGTCGCCGGCATCGAGGCGGAGAGCGGACACCTGTTCTGGAGCCAACAGGATACCGTCCAGCGCATCCGCCTGATCGACATGCCGATCCGCGGCCACCACCAGCAACTGAATCTGGCGGTGGCGGCACAGACGGCGGCCGGCTTCGGCGTACACGCCATCGTCATCGCCGAGGCCATGACCACCTTCCGGGGCCTGCATCACCGTCTGCAGCTACTCGGCAAGGTGTCCGGACACGAATGGTACAACGACTCGAAGGCCACGAACCCCGATGCGGCACGGGCGGCGCTGGAGTCCTTCGACCGCGTCATCTGGATCTGCGGCGGCATGCGCAAAGGCCTGGATCTGGCGGCGCTGGAGCCGGCGGCCCGCCGCCATGCCGCCTATGCCATCGTCATCGGCGAGGACGCCGCCCCATTCCTGGAGCTGCTGGCCCGCGCCGACGTGCCGGCCACCTATGCCAGGAACATCGAGCGCGCCGTGGCGCTGGCGGCCGACGATCCCTCGCCGATGCCCGTGCTGCTGTCGCCGGCTGCAGCCAGCATGGACCAGTTCAAGAACTACGCCGAGCGCGGCGCCGCCTACGCCGATGCCGTCGCCCGGCTGGGGAATGGCCTGTGAAGGCGAAGCAGCTCCCCCCCCCGACCATCTGCTGCTCGGCAGCGTCACGGCGCTGATGCTGTTCGGCGTCATCATGGTCGCCAGCGCCAGCCTCAGCATCTCCGAGGTGCGCTACGGCGACGCCTACCGCATCATCGGTCACTGGATCGTCTACATCCCGCTCGGCTTCGCCCTGATCTGGTGGATCTCGCGCATCGATACCGGCTGGTGGAAGGCCGTCAGCGTGCCGTTGCTGATCCTGGCCCTGGCGATCATGGTGCTTGTGCTGGTACCGGGCCTGGGCAAGAACCTGAACGGGGCACGCCGCTGGTTCTCGCTGCCCATGTTCACGCTGCAGCCGATCGAGTTCGTCAAGCCCATGATCGTGCTGTACATGGCCTATTACATGGCCGCCTTCCCCGAGCGCCTGCGCCGCTTCGCCACCGGCCTGGCGCCGATGCTGACGGTGCTCGCCCTGATGCTCGCCCTGCTGCTGCTGCAGCCGGACTTCGGCAATGCCGCGCTGCTGACCGCCGTATGCGTGTGCATGTGGTTCGTCGGCGGCGTGCCCATCCGCCATCTGGTGGGGATCGTGGCCACCATCGCTCCCCTGGGCGTCATCGCCATCGTCGCCGAACCCTACCGCCTGCGCCGCCTGCTCAGCTTCACCGATCCCTGGGCCCATCCCTACGGCAGCGGCTATCAGCTGGTGCAATCGATGATCGCCTTCGGCGCCGGCGGCGTGAAGGGCGCAGGCCTGGGCCAGGGCGTGCAGAAGCTATTCTACCTGCCCGAGACCTTCACCGACTTCATCGCCGCCGTCATCGGCGAGGAGCTGGGGCTCGTCGGCACCCTGGCCCTGATCCTGCTGTTCTCGGTGCTGATGTGGCGCTGCATCCGCCTGTCCATCCAGACCCAGGACATGTTCTCGCGCCTGCTGGTGCTGGGCTGCAGCCTGCTTCTGGGCCTGGCCTTCATCATCAATATGGGCGCGGCCATGGGCATCCTGCCGACCAAGGGCATGCCGCTTCCCTTCGTCTCCTACGGCGGCAGCGCCCTGCTCGGCGAATGCCTGCTGATCGGCCTGATCCTCGCCGTGCAGCGCCACCAACCGCAGAACCACCGACCGGGAGTGGGCACATGAGCGCTCCCCTGCTTTGCATCGCCGGCGGCGGCACGGGCGGGCATGTGATGCCGGCCCTGGCCCTGGCCGGGGCGGCACGCCGGCGCTGGGCGCAGCTGCGGGTGGAATTCATCGGCGCCGAACGCGGCCTGGAGGCCGAACTGCTGCCGGCGCGCGGCGAGCAGGTGCTGCTGCTTCCCATGCACGGCGTGCAGGGTGCGGGGCTCGTCCAGCGCCTGCGCGTGCTGCTGTGGGAGCTGCCTTTGGCCGTGCGCCGGGTGCGCCACCACTGGCGCGGTGCCCGCCCGAGCCTGGTGGTCGGCGTCGGCGGCTATGCCAGCATCACCGGAGTGGTGGCGGCGATTCTGAGCCGTATCCCGGTCGTGCTCTACGAGCAGAACGCCGTACCGGGCCTGGTCAACCGCACCCTGGCCCGTCTTTCCCGGAAGATCATGGTCGGCTTTGCTGACGCCGCCGCCCATCTGCCTGCCGGACGCACCGTCGTCACCGGCAATATCGTAGCCTCCGCCCTGCACGGCGTGCGCTGGCAGGCCCATACTCCGCCGATGCTTCTGGTCATGGGCGGCTCGCAGGGCGCTGAGTTCTTCAACCGCCTGGTTCCCGAGGCCTGCGGCATCCTCGCCGCCCGCGGCGTCGCCTTTGCGGTCACGCATGCCGCCGGCAAGGCCCCTGGGCGCATCGAGGCGGTATCCAGGCGCTATGCCGAGGCCGGTGTGGACGCCGAGGTCATGGGCTTCTGCGATGACATGGCGGGCTTCTATGCCAGCGGCGATGTGATGATCGCCCGCGCCGGCGCCATGAGCGTCAGCGAGGCGGCGATGTGCGGCATGCCGGCCGTGTTCGTGCCGCTGCCGCATGCCGCCGACGACCACCAGCGACACAACGCCGAGGCGCTGGCCGACCATGGCGGTGCCCTGATCGCCGACCAGGCGGCGACCACGGCCGCGTCGCTGGCCGATATTCTGGCGCCACTGCTCAGCGAGCCGGTGCGACTGGCGGCGATGAGCGAGGCGGCGCGCCGCCAGGCCCCGGTCAATGCCGAGGCCGGCCAGCTCGACGTGCTACGTCCCTTCCTGGAGGCCACGGCATGATCGGGCGCATCCGCCATATCCACTTCACCGGCATCGGCGGCATCGGCATGAGCGGCATCGCCGAGCTGTTGCACAACCAGGGCTTCTCGGTGCAGGGCAGCGACGTGGCCGAGGGCGCCAACGTCACCCGCCTCAGGCAGCTCGGTATCCCGGTCGCTATCGGCCACGATGCGGAGAATCTCGGTGAAGCACAGGTCGTCGTCATCTCCTCGGCAGTGGCCAGGGACAACCCCGAGATCGTGGCCGCCCACCAGAGGGGTATCCCGGTGATCCCGCGCGCCGAGATGCTGGCGGAGTTGATGCGCATGAAGCAGGGCATCGCCATCGCCGGCAGCCACGGAAAGACGACGATCACCTCGCTGATCGCCCACGGCATGGAAACGGCTGGGCTCGATCCCACCTATGTCATCGGCGGGCGTCTGGTCGCCAGCGGCAACAACGCCAAACTCGGCGGCAGCCCCTGGCTGGTGGCCGAGGCCGACGAAAGCGACGGCTCCTTCCTGCGCCTGACGCCGATGCTGGCGGTGGTCAGCAACATCGACCCTGAGCATCTGGAGCATTACGGCGGCTTCGAGCAGCTGCTCGAGGCCTTCCGCCAATTCGTCAGCAATGTGCCGTTCTACGGCCGCGTGGTGCTGCATCACGAGCATCCCCACGTGGCGGCAATGCGCATCGGTCTGCACAGGCCGATCACCACCTACGGCAGCAGTCCGCAGGCCGACATCCATCTGCTCTCCCGCCGCTGCGACGGCGGGGGCCAGGTCATCCGCGTCGGCACCGTCAGTGGAGAGGATCTGGGCGAATTCCGGCTGGCCATCCCCGGCCTGCACAATGCCGAGAATGCGCTGGCGGTGATCGCGGTGCTGCGCGACATCGGCATCGGCACCGACGTCATCCGCGAGGGGCTGGCAAGCTTTGGCGGCATTCAGCGTCGCTTCCAGCGCACCGAGATCGATCCCGGCATCCTCGTCGACGACTATGCCCACCATCCGAAGGAGATCGAGGCCACCCTGGCCACGGCCCGCGAGTGTTGGCCGGAACGCACGGTGACGGTGATCTTCCAGCCGCACCGCTACACCCGCACCCGCGACCTGATGGATGACTTCCTCGGCGCCTTCGACCTGGCGCACCACGTGGTGCTGCTGCCGGTCTATGCCGCCAGCGAGCAGCCGATCGACGGTATCAGCGCCGAGACGCTGAGCGACGGCATGATCGCCCGCGGCCACCGCAGCGTGCAAAGCTGCGCCGATCTCGATGCCGCCAGGGCGCTGGCCACCGAGGCCCTGGCGCAGGGGCATATGGTGATGCTGATGGGCGCGGGCTCGATCGGCGGCCTGGCCGCGGAGATGCGCCGGCAGGCAGCCGGGGAGCAGGCATGATGGCCGCGGCGCAGCATATGGACTGGACCGAGGCCCTGGCCGGATACGGGAAACTGCTGGCGGACGAGCCGATGGCGCGGCACACGACGCTGGCCATCGGCGGCCCCGCGCGCTGGCTGTTCCGTCCGGCGGGAGAGTCGGAGCTCGTGCGCGCCATGGCCCTGATCCCGGCCGAAACCCCCCTGCTGCCTCTGGGGCGCGGCAGCAATATGCTGATACCGGATGCCGGCTTTGAGGGCCTGGTGCTCGATCTTTCCGCCCTCTCCCGGCTCGCCATCGCGGGCCATGGCGCCACGGCGGGGGCCGGGGTGCGTATGGGCAAGCTGGCGCAAGCCTGCGCCAATCATGGCCTGACCGGGCTGGAGTTCATGGCCACCGTGCCCGGCGACGTCGGCGGCGGTGTGGCCATGAACGCCGGCGCCTTCGGCCAGCAGGTCTCCGACTCCCTGGAATCCCTCCGCATCCTCGACCGCCACGGACAGGTCTCCGAACTGCCGGCCGCGACACTGACGATGCGCTACCGCCACACGGCGCTGCCGACCGGCGCCATCGTGCTCGCCGCCAGCTTCGTCCTGCAAGCCGGCGAACCGGAGGCGATCCGCGAGCGCATGCGCAGCATGCGCGCCCGGCGCAGCGACACGCAGCCGCTGGCCTGGCCGAATTGCGGCTCGGTGTTCAAGAACCCCGAGGGCGACCATGCCGCGCGCCTGGTCGAGGCCGCGGGGCTCAAGGGCCTCGCCATCGGCGGCGCGCGTATCTCCGAGGTGCATGCGAACTTCATCGTCAACGATGGCAGCGCCAGCGCCGCCGACGTGCTGGCGCTGATCGAAAAGGCGCAGCAGCAAGTGAAGGCGCGCTTCGGCATCGTGCTGGAGCCGGAAGTTCGCATCGTGGGGCAGCCATGAGCGCGCATCCCTTTGCCGGCCGCCGCATCGGCGTGCTGATGGGGGGCTGCTCCAGCGAGCGCGAGATCTCGCTGCGCTCCGGTGGGGCCGTGCTCGCCTCGCTCACGCGCTCGGGATTCGACGCCGTCGGCATCGATCTCATAGAGGACTGGTGCGGGGCCATCGCGGCGGCAGGCATCGATGCCGCCTTCATCGCCCTGCACGGCACCCTGGGCGAGGACGGCTGCGCGCAGGGGCTTCTGGAGATTCTGGCCATCCCCTACACCGGCGCCGGCGTCACCGCCTCCTCGCTGTGCATGAACAAGCGCCTGACCAAGGACGTGTTGCGTGCCGCAGGATTAAAGGTGCCGGTGGACATCCCCATCGAGGCGAAGGGGCCCATCCGCTACCCGGTGTTCGTCAAACCGGTGGCCGAGGGATCCAGCGTCGGACTGTACCGCCTGGACAGCGAGTTGGACTGGCTGCGCCTGGAATGGCATGGCAAGGCCGCGGGCTGGATGGCCGAGATGCCGGTCAACGGCGTGGAGGTGGCGGTGTCGGTGCTGGACGGCCGCGCCCTGCCGCCGGTCGAGGTGGCGCCGGCATCCGGGGTCTACGACTATGCGTCGAAATACACGAAGGGCGCCACCGACTACTTCTGTCCGGCGCGCCTGCCGGCCGAAACGCTGCGCACCTGCATGCAGCGGGCCGAGGCCGCCTGTACGGCCACCGGCACGGGCGGCGCCCCGCGCGTGGACATGATCGTACCCTCCGGTGGCGAGCCGGTGATCCTGGAGATCAACACCATCCCTGGCATGACGGAAACCAGCCTCCTGCCCAAGTCCGCGGCCGCAGCCGGCATCGACTTCGATGCGCTGTGCCTGCGCATCCTGGCCACAGCCGGCCTGCACGAGCGCGCCGCTTCGGTCAGCGGGGGGAAGTCATGAGCACGCGCAGCAATACCCGCCGCAAGGTGAAGCGGACCCGCCGCGTGGACCTGCGCCGCATGCTGCGCACGGCCGGCCTCATCGCATTCGTCGCCACCGCCTCGGCGGCCGGTGTCTGGGGCCTGGCCTCGCTGAACACGGCCCTGTCCGTCACCAGCTGGCATGTCGATGCCCCGAGCTCCCTGCGCGCCGCCATCCAGACTCAGCTGGAAGGCCAATCGATGGACTTCGTGCACACCTTCCCGCCCCTGATGCGCCGACGCCTGTTGGCGGCCATCCCGGAGTTGGCCGATGTGCGTATCGCCCGGCGCATGAGCGGTGTTCTGGAGATCACGGCCGTGCCGCGCCAGCCCGTCGCCAACTGGGTCGGGCCTCAGGGCCATATGCTGCTGGTCGACGCCAATGGCACCGCCTATCCGGGCACGGAGCGGGTGGCGCCGATCCTGCCGATGCTCCGCGTGCCGGCCCCGCAACTGGCCAAGGCCAGCGCCCTGCTCGGGCACCTGAGCGGCCTATCCCCGAACAGGTACGCGCACCTGAGCGAGATGGTGGCCATCGACGGTGCATGGAAGCTGTATTTCGACCGGGGCGAATCCTGGGTGATCCCGCAACATGGGGCGACCGACCGCGTCGATCGCCTGTACGCGCTGATGGCTGAACCGCGCTGGCACAAGGATGCCTGGCGCGTCGATGCGCGCATGGATAGCCGCTGGTTCATCCGCCCCGCCCATTCCAAGGAGGTGATTTGATGTCCAAAAATCATGATGTGATCGTCGGCCTCGACATCGGCACCAATAAGATTGCCTGTATCGTCGCCGAGGCCGCGCCGGACGGAAGGGTCGATGTCATCGGCATCGGCACGCACCCGTCCAGGGGCTTGCGCAAGGGCGTGGTGGTCAACATCGAGAGCACGGTGGAATCGATCCGGCTGGCGGTCGAGGAGGCGGAGCTGATGGCCGGCGTCGACATCCAGACCGTCTATACCGGCATCGCCGGCAGCCATATCCGCGGCTACAACAGCCACGGCGTGGTGGCCACAAAGAACAACGAGGTGGGCCAGGAGGACGTCGACCGCGTCATCGACGCCGCAAAGGCCATGAACATCCCGGCCGACCAGAAGATCCTGCACATCCTGCCGCAGGAATACATCATCGATAACCAGGACGGCATCCGCGAGCCGATCGGCATGAGCGGCGTGCGCCTGGAGGCGAAGGTGCACATCGTCACCGGCGCCGTCTCCTCGGCACAGAACATCATCAAGTGCTGTAACCGTTGCGATCTGGACGTTTCTGACATGGTGCTCGAGCAGGTCGCCTCCAGCGAGGCGGTGCTCTTGCCCGACGAGAAGGATATCGGCGTCGTACTCGTCGACATCGGCGGCGGCACCACCGATATCGCCGTCTTCCTCGACGGCGCCATCCGCCACACGGCAGTGATCCCGATCGGCGGCGACCACCTGACCAACGATCTCGTCGTGGGCCTCAGAACCTCGGCGCGCGAGGCCGACCAGCTCAAGCGCAAGTACGGCTCATGCATGGTCTCACTGGTGTCGCCCGAAGAGCAGATCGAGGTACCGAGCGTCGGAGGCCGGCCGCCGCGGCCGATGCCGCGCCAAGTCATGGCGCAGATCCTGGAGCCGCGCATGGAGGAGCTGTACGAGTTGATCAAGGCCGAGTTGCAGCGCTCCGGCTACCAGGAGCTGGTGGCCGCAGGCATCGTACTGACCGGCGGCAGCAGCCTGCTCGACGGCACCGCCGAGCTAGCCGAGGAGATGTTCGACATGCCGGTACGCATCGGCCGCCCGCAGGGCGTCGGCGGCCTGGTCGATGTCGTGTCCAGCCCCATCTATGCCACCGGCGTCGGGCTGGTGCTGTACGGACAGCGCTACCGCAGCCGCACCCCGGTGCGCAAGAGCGAATCCAAGAAAATCTCCCGCGGCTGGCAGCGGTTGCGAAGTTGGTTCGGCGACACCGGCTGACCGGTTTTTTGATTCAGGCCACGAGATACGCGCGAAACAGACAAGGAAAAAAAGCACAGGAGGATGACATGACGACAATGTACACGTTCGAGGATACCAAGGGACTTTCCGCCAACATCAAGGTCATCGGCATCGGCGGTGGCGGCGGTAATGCCGTCAACAACATGATCAACCAGAGCCTGCGCGGCGTCGACTTCATCGTCGCCAACACCGATGCACAGGCCATCGAGCACAGCCAGGCCGAGCTGAAACTGCAGCTGGGCTCCGAGGTTACCCGCGGCCTGGGCGCCGGCGCCAACCCGCAGATCGGGCGTGAGGCGGCCGATGCCGAGCGCGAGCGCCTGCGCGAATTCATGATGGATACCGACATGGTGTTCATCACCGCCGGCATGGGCGGCGGCACCGGCACCGGGGCCGCCCCCGTCATCGCCGAGGTCGCCCACGAGATGGGTGTGCTCACCGTGGCCGTGGTCACTAAGCCCTTCAACTTCGAGGGCAAGCGCCGCCTGCGTCAGGCTGAGCAGGGTATCGCCGAACTGCGCAAGCATGTCGACACCCTGATCACCATCCCGAACCAGAAGCTGATCGGCGCCGTCGGCAAGCACACCAGCATGCTCGAGGCATTCCGCAAGGCCGATGACGTGCTGCTGCAGGCCGTCAAGGGCATCGCCGAACTGATCACGCACACCGGCTACATGAATGTCGACTTCGCCGACGTCAAGGCGGTGATGTGCGAGACCCAGGGCATGGCCATGATGGGCTCCGGCGTCGCCTCCGGCGAGAGCCGCGCCTGCGAGGCCGCCGAGCGCGCCATCTCCTCGCCGCTGTTGGAGGACGTCGATATCCACGGCGCCCGCGGCATCCTGGTCAACGTCACCGGCAACGAGGAAATGACGCTGGCCGAGTACGACGAGGCCGTCTCCATCATCCATAACATGGCCGACGAGGATGCGAACATCATCTGCGGCATGGTCTACGACAAGGATGCGGGCGACGAGATCCGCGTCACCGTCGTCGCCACCGGCCTGAACGGCGAGCAGCCGCGCGTGGCCAGCGTGCCGAATACGACCGAGGCGCTGAATGTCTCGCGCATGCCGTCACGCCCGGCGATGGCTACCACCCAGACGGCCCTGAACCCGAAGACGCAGGCCATGCAGGCGCCGCTGTTCGGCAACGAGCAGGCCTACGACGAGGATGAGCTGGCGGTGCCCGCCTTCCTGCGTTACCAGGCCGACTGAGGCCGGCCTTCCAACCGGAGGCCGATGATGGCACAATGCGGACTGTGTGCGCCTTGTCACGTACGCAAGGTGGAATTTCCCCACCATGCATGCTGACGACGACACGAGAACACGGAGGATCGAGATGATACCTCAGCGGACCTTGGATCATTCCATCCGGTGCAGCGGCATCGGCCTGCACTCCGGACGGAAGATCGAGCTTATGCTGCACCCGGCGGACGAGAACGCCGGCATCACCTTCTGTCGCTCCGACCTCGGGGTGACGATCCCGGCGCAGGCAGAGTTCGTCGCCGACACCCGTCTGTGCACCACCCTGGGCAAGGACGGCGCCCATATCGCCACCGTCGAGCACCTGCTCTCCGCGCTGGCGGGACTGGGCATCGACAATGCCCACATCGAGGTCAATGGGCCGGAGGTGCCGATCATGGACGGCTCGTCCGCGCCGTTCGTGTTCCTGATCCAGTGCGCCGGCATCCGCGAGCAGTCCGTGGCCAAGCGCGTGCTTCGGGTACTGAAGAAGATCGAGCTGACCGAGGGCAACAAGCGCTGCGCGCTCTATCCCTCGAGCGGCTTCAAGATCAGCTACCTGATCGACTACGATCATCCGCTGCTGCGCGGACGCAAGCTCTCCATCGACTTCGCCCGCCAGGCCTACACGCGCGAGGTCAGCCGTGCCCGCACCTTCGGTTTCCTGCACGAAATCGAGGCCCTGCAGAAGTCCGGCCTGGCGCTCGGCGGCTCGCTGGAAAACGCCATCGTGCTCGATGCCTTCCGCGTCGTGAACGAGGGCGGCCTGCGCTACAAGGACGAGTGCGTTCGTCACAAGATTCTGGACACCCTCGGCGATCTCGCCCTGGCGGGATTACCGGTGGCCGGTACCTTCGAGGGCGAGCGTACGGGACATGCCATGAACCACCGCCTCGTCACCGCCCTGCTGGCCGATCCTTCGGCCTACCGCATCGAGGAGTTGCAGGCCGAGGATATCCCCAGCGAGGCCGGCGAGGTCCAGGACACCGCCCCCCAGACCGCCTGATTCCTTCGACGCTTCACCCCAAAACTTGCGGCTGACGATTGATCTTCGGCTTCTTTGACGAAGAAACCGAGGATGGAAATCAGAAACCGCCTTTTTCATAACAGGATATTTTTTTACCTACATCTTCACTGACACCGTGACCGCTCCGAAATCGTCTCTATTGTTTTGTGTACGGAATTCCCGGGATCTCAACACATGGGTGTAACTCAGGCGGATGCTGGGCCAGTCCAACACGAAACCGTACTGAATGTCGGTAAGAAAGGGTTCCTTTTGTACATGCCGGCTGGCTCGAAAGGTATTGCCGTCCAAAAAGATATTGCGAGCGACAGCCCTCTCTTCCACGCCGGCAAAGATGTACCACCCGAAACCGGATGGCGATGAAAAATTCCCCGAACCCAGAATGCCAGGCTGAATGCGCGGCGGCCCAAAATCGTTAGGCAGCTTTTCTCCATAACGCATGGTGAGTCCCGCATCTGCATAGGTGAATATATTGCCAAGCGTGGCCCCGACATGGGGGGTAAAATCCAGGCGATGCCCGGAAAGGCTTGTCGCCACAAGACTTCGCCAACTACGTTGGTAATTCAGCACGACCCCCGGCTCATTTTTCAGCTGGGTACTCCAGCCTTGGGGGGCCTTCGACCCGATAAGCTTGTGCACGAATTTCTGTGTGGGCTCGGCCAGGGAGGCTGGCCCCACCATACCGAGGGATACCTCGAACCAGTCAAGTTGCTGGCCGGACTCCACGCCGATCCCCACCGTTCCATACAACCATCCGGCATAGGGCCGGTCCTGTAATGGTGGATTCGCGATGGTGATGTCGCTCGGCGTATACATATTCTGGCCGATGGCATAGCCATGGATCACCTCGCCACCCTTGGGTATCCACGGCACAAGGCGGACCAGGCGTGTGGCCCATGCCGGCGTGGCGGCATCTGGCCCCGGCACCCAGATTAACCGCGCCCCGTTGGTATAGTGCTGATCCAGGTTATAAAACAGATCGTTTTCCAGCACGAAACTGAGCGTCCCTTTCTGCGACAGTTCAGCCGCCCATGCCTGATACGGAGAAATCAATCCCGATGAATGGCAGTATCGCTAGCCAAAGAAGGCGCTTCATTCATACAACGATAGCATTTGTTCGCGCCGACACCGTCCTCCGGGCCCGCCTTGACCTGCCACAGACACGGGTTGTGACCGCTTAGCGCTTAGCCTCAAAAGGCCGGAGACATCCCCAACAATGCCGGCGGCGAGACCCAGGAAACCACATCCCAGGCCACCTGATCCCAGCTATCCCCCACCGCGAAACGTAAAAAGCCTTACCGGCTATTCGCCGATCCAGCGCACGGCGTCAGCCAGTTCGTCGTTGTGGAACACACGGATTTCTCCCGGTATGCCGAAGCCGAACACCTTGATGGAGATCCGCATCCATTCGATATCCGTGACGATGGCAATCCGCTCCCAGCCCGTGATGTGCTTCATGCCCAGCTTCGTGTCGTCCCACATGGCGGCAGCCTCGAACCCTGCCGACTCCTTGCCGATATGGTAGAGAAGTCTGAGCTTATTCTGATGGGAGAACTGTTCCTCCACCGCCGGGATGATCACCGTCTCGTAGTCCTCCGCGGTGACCCTGCCCTTCGCGCTAAAGCCCAGAACATTGTCCGGCAGACCGGGTATCATCTCGATCATTTTTCCCCTCCTTTCAGAAAATCATCGATACCATTGTAGCCGGTCATGACCATGCCCGCCGGATGCCCGGCTTCGGCCTCTTTCGGCGATGCGTTCGGCCCTGTTTGGTGTTCCAAGCAGGCTCGGGCACTGGTTCCAGCTCATTGCAGGGGTTTGTTTGGATTCCGCTACCGGCGATAACGAACGCTCATGTGTCTACATGTCTACAATACCGGGAACACTTCAACGAAGCCTGCGATATGGCAAAGGCAGAAGCATGCCCATGACCAACCCTGATACCGATCAAACCGAGGCCTCCGAATCGGAACCTGACGCAAAGGACGATTTAAAGTCCCTGCCCCTGGTAGAAGTGGAAAAGAAACTGGCGTCGTCACCGGATGGCCTAAGCCAGGCCGAGGCGAAGAAGCGTCTGAGCCAATATGGACCGAACGAGATCGCAGAAAAGGAAACCAATCCGTTCCTGAAATTCCTCAGCTATTTCTGGGGGCCGATTCCTTGGATGATCGAAGCGGCCGTGATCCTTTCAGCCATAGCCCGGCATTGGCCGGACTTCGCCATCATCCTCGTGCTGCTCATGGCCAATGCCGTGGTCGGCTTTTGGGAAGAGCACCAGGCAGGCAATGCCATCGCCGCGTTGAAGGCCAAGCTGGCGATCAAGGCCAGGGTGAAGCGTGACGGGAAGTGGGTCACCCCGGAAGCGCGCGAACTGGTGCCGGGCGATGTCATCCGCATGCGGCTGGGTGACATCGTGCCGGCGGATGCGCGCCTGCTGGAGGGTGATCCCATCGAAGTGGATCAGTCCGCGCTAACGGGCGAGTCCTTGCCCGCCGTGCGAAAGCCCGGCGAGGCGGTATTTTCGGGGTCGATCGTCCGTCAGGGAGAGATCAATGCCCTGGTCTATGCCACGGGAGAAAACACCTATTTCGGCAAGACGGCGCAACTGGTGCAGGGGACGCAGACAAGCAGCCATTTCCAAAAGGCGGTTTTAAAGATCGGCAATTACCTGATCATTCTCGCAGTAACACTGGTATCGGTGATCATCACCGTGGCGCTGTTCCGCGGCGATCCGATTCTCACCACCCTGCAGTTTGCACTCGTGTTGACGGTGGCCGCCATTCCCGTGGCGATGCCCACGGTCTTGTCGGTGACCATGGCCGTCGGCGCGCGCCTGCTGGCCAAAAAAAAGGCGATCGTCACCCGCCTGGCGGCCATTGAGGAACTGGCGGGCGTGGACGTGCTGTGCTCGGACAAGACCGGCACCTTGACCCAGAACAAGCTGACGCTGGGCGATCCGTTCTGCATCAACGAAATTCCGGTCGATCAGGTCATCCTCAATGCCGCACTGGCGTCGCGAGCGGACAACAAGGACACCATCGATCTGGCCGTGCTGGGGGGCCTGAAAAACGATCAAGCCCTGAACGATTACCAGGCGATCCATTTCCAGCCGTTCGATCCGGTACACAAGCGCACCGAGGCCAGTATCAAGGCTGCGGATGGAAAACAGTTCAAGGTGACCAAGGGCGCGCCGCAGGTGATCCTGGAATTGTCGGCCAATGCCGGCGAGGTCAAGTCCGCGGTCGATAAGGCGGTCGACGCATTCGCGGCGCGTGGATTTCGTTCCCTGGGTGTGGCGCGCGCCGATGGGGACGGCAAATGGCAGTTTCTCGGCGTGCTGCCATTGTTCGATCCGCCGCGCGAACAGGCCAAATCGACCATCGCGACAGCCCGCCTGATGGGCGTGAACGTGAAGATGGTGACGGGCGATGCCATCGCCATCGCGCGCGAAACCTCCGGGAAACTGGGGCTGGGCACGAACATCCTCGATGCCAGCGGCTTCGGTGAAACCAAGCCTCACGAGACGGGGCTGCTGGCAGAGTCCATCGAAAAGGCGGACGGCTTCGCCCAGGTGTTTCCCGAACACAAATTCCACATCGTAGATGTCCTGCAGCAGCGAGGTCACATCGTCGGCATGACTGGTGACGGGGTGAACGATGCCCCGGCTCTGAAGAAGGCGGACTGCGGCATTGCCGTTTCGGGTGCGACGGATGCGGCGCGCGCGGCGGCAGACATCGTGCTGATGAGCTCGGGACTGTCCGTGATCATCGATGCCATCAAGGAGAGCCGAAAGATCTTCCAACGCATGAACAGCTATGCGATTTATCGCATTGCCGAGACCCTGCGCGTACTGGTATTCATGACCCTGGCGATCCTGATCTTCAACTTTTATCCGTTGACGGCGGTGATGATCGTGATGCTGGCCTTGCTCAACGATGGGGCAATCCTGTCCATCGCCTATGACAACGTGCATTACAAGGACAAGCCCGAGGCCTGGAATATGCACATGGTTCTGGGTATCGCCACCGTTCTGGGCACCATCGGACCCATGGCTGCGTTTGGGCTGTTTTACCTTGGTGATCGCGTCTATCACCTCGATCACCCACATCTCCAGACGCTGATGTATCTGATGCTGTCCGTGGCCGGACACCTGACGATCTTCCTCACCCGTACGCGTGGCCCATTCTGGTCGATCCGTCCTGCGCGGATTTTGTGGATGGCCGTGCTCGGCACGCAAACCGTCGCGACGCTGATCGCGGTTTACGGATTGTTCATGACGCCGCTCGGCTGGGGCTGGGCGCTGTTCGTCTGGGGTTATGCCCTGGTGTGGTTCCTTGTCTCCGACCGCGTGAAACTGGCCGCATACCGGATCTTCGATCCCGTTGCAGCGCCCCTGTTGGGCAAGGTACCTGCTGATGCGACACCGCAGATCACCAAGCGTGCCTATGAATTATATGAGCAGCGAGGTCATCGGGATGGCCACGCGGTTGAAGACTGGCTCCAGGCGGAGCACGAGATTCGGAAAGATTAGGCGGTACGGACGAAGCTTGCAGCAATGTCCGCAAGCCTCATGCGTACCAGACAGAACCCATGCAGCTTGTGACAAGGGAGAGATAAAATGAAAATCAATTCGAAGGATTTTCAGGTGCAGGAAGGCGAAAATGTCAAACTCGAGAAGTGGCCGATGCTCGTGGATCCTGTTTACAAGTCAAAGAAGCATTACCACAAAATGCTCAAGGAACACGTGGAGGAGCTGAGCGCGCTCCAACGCCTGCACTATGCCTCGAATCGCTATGCCTTGCTGCTGATCTTTCAGGCCATGGACGCCGCCGGCAAGGACGGCGCCATCCGGCACGTGATGTCCGGCGTCAATCCGCAAGGCTGCCAGGTGTTCAGCTTCAAGCACCCGAGCGCCACCGAGCTGGAGCACGACTTCCTGTGGCGCACCACCCGCTCCTTACCGGAACGCGGCCGCATCGGCATCTTCAACCGCTCCTATTACGAGGAGGTGCTGATCGTGCGGGTGCATCCGGAGATTCTGCGCACCCAGGGGCTGCCGGATGCGTTGCTAGACGAGGAATCTATCTGGACGGAACGATATCGTTCCATCGTGGACCTGGAAGACCATCTCTATCGTAACGGCACGCGAATCATCAAGTTCTTTCTCCATCTTTCGGAGGAAGAGCAGCGCAAGCGCTTTCTTGCTCGCATCGATGAGCCCGAAAAAAACTGGAAATTCAGTCTTGCTGATATTGAAGAGAGAGGATTCTGGAATCAATACATGAAGGCCTATGAGGCCTGCCTGAGCGCAACGAGCACAAAAAATGCACCCTGGTATGTCGTTCCCGCCGACGACAAGAAAAACGCCCGGCTGATCATTTCACAGATTATTCTCGATACGTTCAAAACGCTCGATATGAGCTATCCCAAAACCGATGCAAAACGCCGAAAGGAATTGCAGGCAATCCGCAAACGACTGTGAACCAAAACCAGTAGGGCACGAAGCTTGTCGATCGGGAATCAACTGCCGGTTGCGCTACGATTTTCCCCCACCCTTCGATGGGACCCTATGCCGGCTGCTTGAGCACCGCGGATACGCTCTTCGCTTTCTGCATTTCCTGCATCAGCTTATTCGCCTTGGCGCGAGCAGCCTGGTTAATGTAATTGTGCAGGCGATTACGGTAGAAGACGGCGTCATGAGGGCCGCCACTGGCAACGGCAAGCGTATACAGCGCATAGGCGATCACACGGTTCCGATGCACACCAAGGCCCAGCTCGTACAGGATGCCAAGGCTGGTCATGCCATTCACATCGCCCTGATCCGCAGCCTTGAGCAGCCACTGCTCCGCCTGCTGATAGTCCCGCCCCACGCCTCGGCCATCGGAATACAGGATGCCCAGATGCACCTGTGCCTGGGGCCATCCCTGCAGGGCGGCCTTGCGGTACCAGCGGGCGGCCAGGGCGTAGTCCTGCCTGACGCCCTGGCCCCGAGCATACAGCACCCCGAGCTTGTCCTGGGCGATGGCATCGCCGTTCTTCGCCGCCTGGCGAAGGGAGTCGAGTGCCCCGCGGTCCCCGGCCTGAACCGCCTGCTGCAGCTTATCGCCTTGGGCCTGGTCCATTGCCGCCATGGCGGCGGAAGGAGCCGCCGCACACAGGATCAACAAGGCAGCCATCCATGACACCCGCTTTTCCATTCTCCAGCCCTCCTATCCCATCATCGGCTTCATCGGTCACAATCAAACAAAGGCATCCGCACTCTCCCGGCGGCGAATGCCTGGAGGTCCGGGCGGCCTCCCGGAGCCAGGCCACGAAGCCTCGCATAAACGCAGCCGTCCGGCACCACCAGGGCCGGACGGTCGCAATGCAACGGTGGGATGGGATTACTCGGAGCGGGTGCGCTCTTCCTGTTCCTGAGCGGTCTTGCAGTCGATGCACAGCGTCGTCACCGGACGGGCCTGAAGGCGCTTCACGCCAATGTCGCCGCCACAGGACTCGCATAGGCCGAACTCGCCTTCCTTGATGCGATCCAGCGCCTGATCGATCTTACGGATGAGCTTGCGCTCGCGATCCTTGATGCGGATATCGAAGTTCAGATCGGTTTCCATGCTCGCCTGATCGGTCGGATCGGGGTAAGAGCCCTGCTCCATCTCGTGCAGCGCGTGCACGCTCTGGGTCTGGGCCTCCTGCAACTCGGCCTTCCAGGCCACGAGCTGCTCATCAAACTTGGCCAGCTGCTGCTTCGTCAAGGCCATCTGAACCTCCATCTTGCGCAAGGGCAAGTGATGATAACCATTCATCCGCCGATCTCAAAGGGCCGCGAACGTTAATCGCTCGCCTGGCCGATGTAAATGCGGATCGACCCTACCCATTCAGGGCAATAACGCCGCCAGATGCCCCGCCCAGATCATGGCCAGATCCCTGTCGTCGGGCAGGTGAACACCGTGCCGCGCGACGGTATCCACCGGCTGGCCCAGGCCGCATGGCCGGATGCAGGCGAACCACTCGGGATCGACGCGCACGTTCAGCGCCATGCCGTGATAGGCCACGCCCTGGCCGATGCGGATACCCAGCGCTGCGATCTTACCGGTCTCGGTCCAGACCCCGGGGAATCCACAACGTCGCTGCGCCGTCACCCCCAAATCCGCCAGGGTGAGCAGGCACGATTCCTCCAGTATCTCCACATAGCGGCGGGCGCCGAGCCCGCGGGCGCGCAGGTGAATCAGCGGGTACAGCATGAGCTGGCCGGGGCCGTGGAAGGTGGTCTCCCCGCCCCGGTCGGTACGCACCATGGGGGCAGGCAGTGTGTCCACGATGCGGTTATCGCGCCCACGCATGCCCGTCGTGTACACCGGATCGTGCTCGCAGCACCAGATGCTTTCTGGCGCATCACCGGCGGCGATGGCGGCGGCACGTGCCTGCAGGCGCGCCCACATCGTCCCGTAAGGCTGACGGCCCAGCCATGCTGCGGGCACGGCGCCATCGTCCATCGTTTCTTCCGCTTCCGCGCTCATCATGGGGTCCCATGCTAGCATGGGCCACTGGTCCCGCCACACGCATGCCACAGCCGCATTGGGACTGGATGTGGGAATTCCTTTCGGTCTAGAGTAGCCCCATGCCTACTGGAACTGCTCAAGGAAAATCGGAGCGAAAGCGCGACGCTCCGTGGTGGGGTGAATACACGCCCGCTATCGGTGAAATCACCAGCATCGCTTTCGGACCGAGCCGCATCCTGATCTGCCGTAGGGAGCGCGAATGGCAGGTACTCGCGGCCACATCGACCCCGGAGCCAACCGAAGATGTCCGCGCGCGGGTCACGAAAGCGCACTCCATGCCGACAGACGCAGGCATGGAACGTTTCATTTCCTCCAGTACCGAGCCGAAATTAACCGTCAACCCAGCCCTGGCCGATCGTCCGGTGGTGGCCCGCCCTGCCAATGCCTTATCCATCCCGCCCGGCATCGCCGTGCGCCTGTACGTCAGCTCTCCGTTATGGCTGAGTGCCGAGGTGCACGACCGTGCGATTTCGTTGCTGGATGCCCCGATCTTTCGCCCCTCGGATCTGTGGTTCGGCCCCAACACCATGGAAGGCAAGCTTTGCTACTCCAGCCTCACGCATGCCCGTATCGATGCGGACAACCTGCTGCATCGCCAGCACCGTGCCATCACCCCGGTCGTGGTCAAAAACGACGACACAGAAATCTTCCATCTCGACCAGATCAGCCTGCCAGTTCCCTACCTGTCGATATTCGCCAGCGAATACGCAGAGATATGGACCGATGTCGTGACCTTGGTCTGCGGCAAGGGCGGGGAAACAGCTTCCCTGGATATCTCTGGTAAGATGCCCAAGGAGGCCGGCAAAGGCAGTCGCCTGCGTAAGCCGCGCGAAAACAAGCCCACTGCCTCGTTGCTGCATACGATCCATGAGTGGCTGGGTTGATGCCATGAACACGGTGTGGATGAACATAAAACTCCTGCCTGTGGCCCAGGCCGTCGTCCTCATGGGCACCGGCATCATCATTGCCAAGATCGCCTCCACGGCCACGCGCAGGTTCACAGCCAAGCGCCTGAACGCCCTTCACGCACAGCTTACTCGGCGGGTGATCTTCTACACCATCCTGGTCATGTTCGCGGTCATGGCCCTACGTCAGCTCGGCTTTGACCTCAGCGTGCTGCTCGGCGCCGCCGGCATCTTCTCGGTAGCCATCGGCTTCGCATCGCAAACCGCGGCCTCCAATCTCATTAGCGGCCTGTTCCTGATCAGCGAGAAGCCGTTCTCCGTGAAGGATGTGGTGAAGATCGGCGACACCACCGGCGAAGTACTGTCGATCGATCTGCTGTCGATCAAGCTGCGCACCTTCGACAACCTCTTCGTGCGCATTCCGAACGAATCGGTGATGAAAGCCGAGGTCACGACCCTGTCCCGTTTCCCCATCCGCAGGCTGGATCTGAAGATCGGCGTGGCCTACAAGGAGGACATCTCCCGCGTACGCAACGAACTGATGCGTATCGCATCTCATAACCCGTTGTGCCTGGACGAACCGAAGCCGCTTTTCATCTTTCTGGGCTTCGGTGCGTCATCTCTGGACATACAGTTCTCTGTCTGGGCTGCCCGTGAAAACTTCCTCGAGCTAAAGAACAGCATCCAAGAGGAGATCAAGAACGCATTCGATGCCGAAGGCATCGAGATTCCGTTCCCGCATCTGTCCCTGTATACGGGCAGCGTCACGGAGCCGTTTCCCGTCCGCGTCATCAAGGACGAAGGCGGCCACTGAGCCGCCGATCGCGATCAGTACTTGGGCTGGCTCGGGTCTATCTCGTCGATCCAGCGCAGAATGCCGCCGACAAGATTCTGTACTCGCGTATAGCCGCGCGACTGCAGGAACTGCACGGCCTGGGCCGAGCGTGCTCCCGAACGACAGTGCACCACGACCTCGCGGTCCTGCGGCACTTCCGCATAACGCAGAGGCAGCACCCCAAGCGGAATCTGCCAGGCCCCGTCGATGTGGCAGATCTCGATCTCGAACGGCTCGCGCACGTCGAGCAGGAACAGATCCGGATTGGCGCGCATGCGGCTGGCCAGCTGGCGCGGGTTGATCTCGTCGTCCCGCAGCTTCTCCTTTTGCCCCGCCGTCTCCGTCGGCGGCAGGCCGCAGAACTGCTCGTAGGCCTCCACATCGCCGATGCTGGGGTTCTCGCCGCAGGCCGGGCAGGCCGGATCGCGGCGCAGCTTGACCTCGCGGAAGTGCATGTCCAGCGCATCGTACAGCATCAATCGCCCGGACAGCGTACGGCCCTTGCCCAGGATGATCTTCACCGCCTCGGTGGCCTGCAGCACGCCTATGGCACCGGGCAGCACGCCCAGCACGCCGCCCTCGGAGCATGACGGCACCATCCCCGGCGGCGGCGGCGCCGGATACAGGCAGCGGTAGCAGGGACCGCCCTCGTGATTGAACACGCTGACCTGCCCCTCGAACTGGAAGATCGAGGCATAGACGAGCGGCTTGCCCTCGAGTACGCAGGCATCGTTGACGAGATAGCGGGTCGGGAAATTGTCGGTGCCGTCGATGATGACATCGTAGCCCTGCACCAGGGCGCGCACATTGGCGCGCGTGATACCCTCGCCGTGCAGCTCCACCGAGAGGTTCGGATTGAGATCCAGAAGCCGGTCGCGCGCCGACTCGACCTTGGGCCGGCCGATATCCGCGGTGCCGTGCACGATCTGCCGCTGCAGATTCGAATCCTCGACGACGTCGAAATCGACGAGGCCCAGGGTGCCGGCGCCGACGGCGGCCAGGTACAGGGCGATGGGGCTACCCAGACCACCGGTGCCGATACACAGCACCCGCGCCTGCTTCAGCCGTTCCTGCCCCGCCAACCCCACCTGCGGCAGGATGATGTGGCGGTTATACCGCGCCAGTTCCTTCGCGTTCAGTACGTCCGACATCGCGTCCTCCGGATCATGGGTGGGATGGCGACAATGTACTGTCTCGGCCCGATCGTGCAATCATGCGCAGCCCAGCATGCGGTAGAGGGCCGCCACCCCCTCGGGCTGACAGGCAAGCAGCACGTCGCAGCCGGCTTCAAGTGCCCGGTGGGCGGCATCGGGCACGTCGTCACCCACGCCCTTCATGCTCAGATCGTCGCTCCAGATGCGGCCCGTGAAGCCCAGGCGCTGGCGCAGCACATCACGCAGCCAGAAGCGCGACAGCGTGGCCACCTCGGCATCGACCTGATCGTAGATCACATGCGCCGTCATGATGTGGGGCAGACCCTGCGCGACTAGGTCGCGAAACGGCTCGGCTTCGGCCAGCAATACCGGCAGCCCCGCATGCACATACGGCACGGCCAGGTGCGAATCGGCGTCGGCGCGACCATGCCCCGGGTAGTGCTTGCCCACCGCGGCGATGCCCGCCTCCTGCAGGCCCCGCATGCAGGCCGCCCCGAGGGCGGCGACGATGTCGGGACGATGCGAATAGGCACGCTCGCCGATGATGCCATGCCCCTCGGCATGGAAGACGTCGAGCACCGGCGCACAGTTGTGGGTAAATCCCAGCCGGCGCAGCGACAGGCCGATCTCCAGGCTGTCCTCAAACACGGCCCGCACAGCCGCATCGGCATCGCCCAGGTACAGCCGGCCGTATTCGGCGGCGTGAAGCCTGCCGGTGAAGGGGGCCCAGGGCAGGCGGTTCACCCGCCCCCCTTCCTCGTCGATGACCGCCCAGGCCTGGGGCCCGACGATGGCGCGCACCTCGGAGAGCAATTCCTCGACCTGCGCCTCGCTCTCGATGTTGCGCGCGAACAGGATGACGCCGAGCGGCGGCTTTTCCGCAAGCCAGCGGCGCTCGCGCGGGCTCAGGGCCGGGCCCTCCAGGCCGATGATCAGTTGGCTGTACATGCCCCGATGTTATGCGTCATGTCATGCTGTTGCCATGGCGCATATCGATGATGTAGCGGCCTTGATGCCGGAAGGCTGCGGAGCCCGATATGTCCACGATGATCGAGGATGCGAATCCCTCGGATGACCTCGCCGAGATCCTGTACCACGGGTGGATCACCCCTCTGTTCCAGCCCATATTCGATCTGGGCGGGAACGATGTCTTTGCCTATGAGGCGCTGTCCCGAGGCCCCGAGGGCTCGCCCCTGCATATGCCGGACCCGCTGTTCGCCGCCGCCAAGCAGTGCGATATGCTCGACGCCCTTGAGCGGCTGTGCCAGGACTGCGCCATTCGCCGTTTCGAGCAGCTGCGACTGCCCGGGCGGCTGACCATCAATATCGATCCGCTGGCCCTGATCGACGGCGGACATGCCGAACAGCACCTGTCGCGCCTGCTCGCCGACACCGGTCTGAGCCCCGAGCGCATCATCCTGGAGTTGACCGAACATTCCCGCATCGACCGCTGTGCGGAGCTGAAGCAGGCCGTGCACAACTGCCGCGACATGGGCTTTTCCATCGCCATGGACGACCTGAGCGCCGGCTACTCGAACCTGCGCCTGCTGTCCGACCTGGAGCCGGATTTCGTGAAGCTGGACAAGTACTTCATCTCCAGGCTCGGCGTCGATGCCGTAGCCGGGGACTTCGTGCGCACCATCGTCACCCTGGCCAGACGGGTGCGCTGCAAGGTCATCGCCGAGGGCATCGAGAACGAGGCACAACTGCAGCACATCCGCCGGCTGGGCATCGAATACGCCCAGGGCTACCTGCTCGGTCGCCCTGACGGCACAGCCGTCAGCCGACGTTCCCGCCGTGCTGACCGCGAGCGCCGTGCCCGGCACGCCGGCAGACATCCGCAGCGATGATGCGCCGCCGGACGAACAGGTCGCATCGCTCGATCTCCAGCCGACGCCGGCCTGCACCCCGCAAACCCCCGCCTTCGAGGCGCTGAGCCTGTTCCAGGCCGATCCACTGCTGCACGCCGTGCCGGTGCTGGATGCCGGGCGCGCGGTAGGGCTGCTGACGCGCGAGGGCATCCTCAGCGCCTTCGCCCTGGCCTTCGGCCACAGCCTGCATCGCAAGAGTCATGTCGAGAAGATGATGCACCCCGAACCGCTGATCGCCCAGGTCGGCGACGCCCTGTCCGACATCAGTCGCCGCGCCACCGCCCGCCCGCACGAGCTGATCTATGCCCCGATCATCGTGTTCGACGGCGAGCGCTATGCCGGCACCGCCTCCATCCACGACCTGCTGGAAAAGATCACGCGCGTGCAGATCAGCTATGCGCTGGATGCCAACCCGCTGACGGGGCTGCCCGGAAATCGCAGCATCGACCGGGAAGTCTGCCGCCGCCTGCGGGAGGGCCAGGACTTCTTCCTCTGCCACTTGGATCTCGACCATTTCAAGGCCTTCAACGATCACTTCGGCTATGAGCGCGGCGATGAGATGATCATGCTGACCGCCGAGCTGCTGCGCGGCGGTCAGGCCGAGGTGGACTATATCGGCCATATCGGCGGCGACGATTTCGTGTTCATTACCGCCGATGCCGGTTGGGAGCCGCGCCTGCACGCCATCCTGGACGCATTTTCCGCACGCGCCCGCCAACTCTACGAGGCGCAGGAACGCCTGGCCGGCTGCATCCTCGTCGAAGACCGCGCCGGCAACATCCGCAGCGTGCCGCTGGCCAGCCTCTCCGTCGGTGTGCTGCCCTGTCCGGCGGGCCGCTTCTCCTCGCACCTGGAGGCCGCCGAATCCGTGTTCGAGGTCAAATGCCTGGCCAAGAAAGAGCCGGGCAACAGCATCGTCATCGACCGCCGAAAGGCTTAGGCCTGCCGCCTGACATCCAGGCGATCGCGCAGCGCATCGCCCAGGATATTCACCCCCATGACCAGCAGGAACAGCATCAGGCCGGGCCAGACCACCTGGGACGGGGCGACCAGCATCAGGTCCGTGCCCGCACGGATCATCGTCCCCAGCGAGGCGGCCGGCGGCTGCACCCCGACGCCGAGAAAGGACAGGCCGGCCTCACCGATGATGACCGCCGCCAGGCCGAAGCTGGCCTCCACCAGCAGGGGGGCGGCGATGTTCGGCAGTACATGCCGCCATACCTGGTAGGCAAAGCCGGAGCCGGCCACCAGCGAGGCATCGATAAAGGGCGCGGATCTCAGCGACAGCACCTGCCCGCGCGCCAGGCGCGCGAAGCCGACCCAGCCGACCGCCACCAGGGCATAGACAATGTTCTGCACCGAGGGACCCAGCATGGCCGCCATGGCGATGGCCAGCAGGATGCCCGGAAACGACAACACGATGTCCGCCGCCCGCATCAAAAGCACATCGACCCAGCCGCCGAGCCAGCCGGCGGTGACGCCGAGCATGATGCCGATGACACCGGCCAGCGCCATGACGCCGACACCGATGCTGAGCGACAGTCGGATCGCCTCGGCGAGCCTCGCCAGCACATCGCGGCCCAGATCGTCGCAGCCAAATGGATGCGCCGCCGACATGCCAGCCAGCACCTCTCCCAGGTGCACGACGTGCCCGTCCTGGCCGCGCATAGCCGCGAATGCCACGATGAGCAGGGGCAGCGCAAAGCAGATGGCCGCCAGCAGCACCGGCAGCCTAGGCATGCGGAGCTCAGGCACGGCGCTGCCTCGGATCGAGCAGGATGCCCAGCACATCCGCCACCAGATTCGCCCCCACATAGATCAGGGCGATGACAAGCACGCAGCCCTGCACAAGTGGGTAATTGCGCTGCTGGATGGCCTCGATGGTCAGCCGCCCCAGCCCCGGCCAGTCGAACACCGTCTCCGTGATCACGGCCCCACCCAACACCGCCCCCATCTGCAGCGCGAACATCGTCACCACCGGCACCGAGGCCAATCTGGCCGCATGCCGCCACCACAGCGCGCGCTCGCCCACCCCCATGGCCCGGGCCGTGCGCAGCGCATCGCTACCCATGGCCTCCAGCCAGCTCGAGCGGGCCATGCGCGATAGCACCGCCGCCAGCGCCGTGCCGAGGGTGACGGCCGGAAGCACGATGCTGTCCGGCTGATCCATGCCGGACACGGGCAACCATCCGAGCATGACGGCGAACACCAGCATCAGCATCGGGCCCAGCCAGAAGTTCGGGACGGAAACGCCGAGCAGGGAAAATCCCATGGAGGCCATGTCCCGGCCGCTGCCGGCATGACGCGCCGCCCAGACGCCAAGGGGAAGGGCCAGAATCAGGGCCAGAACCAGGCTGCTGGCAGCCAGCCTGGCCGTCACCGGCAGGCGTTCGGCGATCAGGGAGAAGACATCGCGGTGGTCGACGAGGCTGATGCCCCAGTGGCCCGTGACAAGCCCGGAAAGGTAGGAGACGTACTGCTGCCACAGCGGCAGGTCCAGATGCAGGGCATGCCTGAGCGCCTCGCGATCGGCGGGCAGGGCCATTTCGCCGAGCAGGGCATCGACCGGATCGCCCGGCACCAGGTGCAACAACAGAAACACGAGCGTCACCACCCCGAGCAGGGTGGGAATGGCCTGGAGCAGGCGCATCAGGATCAAACGGCCCAGCATCGACCCAAGCTAGCGGCCGCCGGGGGCGGCGAAAAGCAGGACTAGGTTTCGGACAGCATGGCCGAATATTCCTCCAGCCACTTCGCGGCCTCGCCCTGCGCCGCCATCACCGCATCGGCATCGAGACCGAGCAGGCGGCAGCCGAAGGCCATGGCGCGCCAGTCGGCCCGCTCGATGTCGCGCAACAGCATCAGCATGCGCGCCGGCCCGCTCTTCGCATCGAACAGGCCCTGTCGCACGATCTCGGGCAATGCGATCTCCTGCACGGCGGTCTCCAGCGGCTGGTCGATCAGCGCGTCGAGCAACGAGAACATGCCCAGTACGAAGTAATCGGGCAGCCGGTCCAGGCCCCGCAGACGGGCAAGGTCCTCCATCAGCCGCCCGCGCAACATGGCCTGGCGCACCAGCTCCAGCGGCTTGTCCTCGCCCAGCATGGCCATCGACAGCACGGTCAGCCAGCGCCGAGTGGTCTCCAGGCCCAACAGGTTCAGGGCCTGCTCGATGGATTCGATCTTGATGCGGAAGCCGAAGGCCGCCGAATTGATGTAGCGCAAGAGCTTGTAGGACAGGTTCACGTCATGGCCGATGACGCCGGACAGCTGATCGGTCGACTCGGCCGTCGACACCTCCTTGAGTGCCCGCATCACCGCCAGCTTGGAATCGGGCAGGCGCATGCCCGCCACTGCCTGCGGCTTGCAGAAGAAATAGCCCTGGAACAGCGTGAAGCCCAGCTGCGCCATCTGCGCATACTGCTCATGGGTCTCGACCTTCTCCGCCAGCAGTGCGACAGGAAATTGACGCAGAATCTTGACGGTCGACGCCACATCCGGGTTGTTGAGCACATCGACCTTGATGCGATCGGCAAGCGCCACCAGCTCGCGCTTGCTCTCGTCGTACTCGAAATCATCGAGCGCGATGCTGTAGCCCTTGGCCTTCAACTGCCTCAGCTCGGCCAGCAGGGCGTCGTCGATCTCCACGGTCTCCAGCACCTCGATGCCGACACGGTCCGGCGGCAGCAGCAGGGCGGTATTGT
Organism: uncultured Zetaproteobacteria bacterium; assembly: GCA_963764315.1. Lineage (GTDB taxonomy): Bacteria > Pseudomonadota > Zetaproteobacteria > Mariprofundales > Mariprofundaceae > DATLWN01. Next base: position 243,096 of record CAVXSB010000006.1, on the reverse strand, counting down.
CCATCAGCAGATCGCGCGAGAAGTTGATATAGGCCGGCTTGTTCCCGGTCAGCTCACCCAGGCCGATATTGACGATACTGTTGGCGATGACCTGCGAGGTCATCTCGCGGTCCGAGGCCGCATCGCCGCCGCTGGGGCGGTGGAACAGCAGCTCGTAGGCAACGACCTCGTTCCTGTCGTCAAAAATCGGCTGGCGCACCACATAGACCTTAGACATAAGCGGCCGTCCTTTTTCCCGAATTGCGCCATCCCGCAGGGCGGCACCTTGACCATGTAACAAAAGGCATGCCGTCAGTCCTCCGTCAGCATGGCCGAGTACTCTTCCAGCCACCGTGCGGCCTCCATATGGGCGGACATGACGTCGCCCACATTCAGCGCCAGGGCGTGGCAGCAATCGGCCATAGCGAACCAGTCCGCCTGCTCCGTGTCCCGCAACAGCCCCAGCATGCGTCCGGCCTGGCTGTCCGGCTCGAACAGGCCCTGGCGCACGGTCTCCGGCAGCACGATCTCTCGCACCGCCACCTCAAGAGGCTGGTCGAGCAGCGCATCGAGCAGCGAGAACATGCCCAGCACGAAATAATCGGGGAGCCTGGGCAGCCCCTGCAGGCGGGCGAGATCCTCCATCTGCCGCCCGCGCAGCATGGCCTGGCGCACCAGCTCCAGCGGCTTGTCCGCGCCCAGGGACGCCATCGACAGCACCGTCAACCAGCGGCGGATACTTTCCAGGCCGATGAGGTTCAGGGCCTGCTCGATGGAGCCGATACGGCGCCGGAACCCGAAGGCAGCCGAGTTGATATAGCGCAGCAGTTTGTAGGACAGGTCCATATCATGGCTGATCACCTGGTTCAGCTCATGGATGGAGTCGGAGACGACGATCTCCTTCAGCGCCCGCATCACCGCCAGCTTGGAATCCGGCAGATGCTTGCCGGCCACGGTTTGCGGCCTGCAGAAGAAGTAGCCCTGGAACTGCGTGAAACCGAGTTCCTTCGCGCGTTCATGCTGCGCATAGGTCTCGACCTTCTCGGCCAGAAGCCGGTTGGCATACGGACGCAGCGCGCGCATGGTCCCGGACACATCGGGGCTGGCCTGCACATCGACCTTGATCAGGCTCGCCAGCTCGAGCAACGGCCGCTGGGCCTCGTCGTATTCGAAATGGTCGAGTACGATGGCGTAGCCCCTGCGCTTCAGCTGCCGCAGCGCGGACAGCATCTCCGCATCCACCGGCTCCGATACCGGCAGCTCGATGCCGACGCCCTCCGGCGGCAGCAGCAGCGCCGTGCCGTCCATGACCATGTCCCGCGAGAAATTGATGTATGCCGGCTTGTTCCCGGTCAGATGCTCCAGACCGATGTTCATCAGGCTGTTGGCGATCACCCGCGCCGTCTTCTCCCGCCCCGGGATATCCTCGCCCTCCGGACGATGGAACAGCAACTCATAGGCGACGACATCGTACGCCCGATCGAATATCGGTTGACGAACCACATAGGCCATCTGCATCCCCTTCCCCGTACCCATCTGTCCCCGGCCGTACTATACCCTTTCCGCTTGCCTTGCGGAAACGGGGACATCAGGCTAACGCACATGAGCCAAGCCCTGCGTTTCGACCCCGAGGAGATCCAGAAGTTCGAGGCCATCGCCGCCGAATGGTGGGATCCGCTCGGTCGCTTCAAGCCCCTGCACCGCATCAATCCCATCCGCCTGGACTATATCACCCGCCAGGTGGATCTCGGCCGGATTTCGGCGCTGGATGTCGGCTGCGGCGGCGGCCTGCTGGCCGAGGGCATGGCCGGCCGCGGGGCCACGGTCACCGGCATCGACCGCTCGGAAAAGGCCCTGGGCGTGGCCCGCACGCACGCCGCCCAAAGCGGCACGACCGTGCAGTACGAGGCCAGCGACGCCGAGACCTGGGCGGAGAATCATGCCGCGACCTACGACATCGTCACCTGCCTGGAGGTGCTGGAGCATGTGCCGGACGTGGCGGCCACCGTGGCCGCCTGCGCACGCATGCTCAAGCCCGGCGGGCTGTTCTTCTTCGCCACGCTGAACCGCACACCCAAAGCCTACCTGCTGGCCATCCTGGGGGCGGAATACGTGCTGGGCTGGCTGCCCAAGGGCACGCATCGCTACGACAAGTTCATCCGGCCCTCCGAGCTCGTCGCGGCCATGCGTCACAGTGGCCTGGAGCCGCGTGAGCTGCGCGGCATGTCCTACCGCATGCTGACGGACCGCTTCGAGCTTTCGGACGATCTGGATGTCAACTACCTCGGCTTCGCCCGAAATCCCGCATGACCCCTTGCCCGAAGGAGAGCAAGATCCCTTGAATCAGCCCGTGCCATGCCGACCATCCTGCATCATCCGCAATCTGACATTGGTCTTGGGCCTGTTGATGTTCGCCATCGGTTCCGCCGCCCAGGCCAAAGCGGCTGATGCCAGCGCCATCTCCCAAACCAACCCATCCGGCAACCTTGCCAAACCCCAGCCGCAGTCGCTTGGCACCGACATCACTGCCGACCACATCACCCGCGATGCCAACGGCGTGTTGGTCGCCACCGGCAATGTCATCATCAAGCGCAAGGATCAGACGCTGTATGCGGACCGTGTCCGCTATGACGTGCAGAATCACTGGATCCAGGCCGATGGGCATGTGTATCATCATCTCCCCGAAAGGAGACATTGAAGCCAGCCGCGCGAACCTGCACACCGACACCCAGGCCGGCACCATGGACGATGCCACGCTGATCCTGCCCGACGGCAGCCATATGGTTGCCAAACAGATCCGACGCATCGATGAAAACGACCTATGAGGCCGAATCCCTGCGCTACAGTGCCTGCCCCTCTGACGAAGAGGCCTGGCACATCGCCGCAAGCCACGGTCGGCTGGACGAAAAGGCAGGGGTTCTCGTCACCCGCAACTCCCGGTTCAACATCAAGGAAGTGCCAATCTTCTATACGCCCTACTGGCAGACGCCATTGCGCCGCCGCTCCGGCGTCTTGCTCTCGCTGCCCGGGACCAGCTCGCAGCGCGGCACGGAATGGGCGCTTCCCCTGTATCTCGCTCCCAGCCCAAACTGGGATGCCACGCTGACCCCACACTGGATGAGCAAGCGTGGTTTGATGACCGGCCTTGAGCTTCGGCATGCCTCCTCCCTTGGCACCGAACAGATCAGCGGGGAGAGGGTCCACGACCGCATCACCAAGACCACACGTGAGCGCATCGGCGGCAAGGTCAACTGGCAGCTACCCCACGATATGTATTTCAAGGTGGATGCCGACCATGTCAGCGACCATGCGTACCTGTTGGATTACAGCAAGCCGACCCAGGGCGTGATCAGCTACACCACAAGCCTGGCCTCGCTCACCGGCATCAATCGCTATGGCAGCTGGACCCTGCTGGGACAGGAGCAACAGAACCTCACCCAAGCCAACGACAAGTCCACTTTGCAGTTCTTGCCGAGGCTGGACAGCACCACGGCAGTGCCGGTGAACCGGAATCTGATCGTGCATTTCGACCAGCAGACCACGAACTTCTACCGACAGCTGGGCGTACATGGCTGGCGCATGGACCTGAATCCCTATCTTGAGATTCCCTGGACGCTGCCGGGTGGCGGCATGGACGTCACGGCCAAGGTCGGCAGTCATCTTACCCGCTACTGGCTGCAGCAGCAGTCAGGCCCTTCGAGCATGCTGCAGCGCGCCACCGGCGAGGCCAGCCTGGAGGTACGCCCCGTCTTCGAGCGCATCAGCGTGGACCGGCAATGGAAGCACACCATCGAACCGGTGCTGCGCTACGACTACATCGACGCTCCAGGCAACCAGTCGAATCTGCCGAATTTCGATTCCAGTTTCGCGCAGTTGACGATGGGCAATCTGCTGGTAGGCAACCGCTTCTCAGGTTATGACCGCATCCAGCGCGTCAATCGCGTAAGCCTGCTCCTGCAGAGCCGGCTTGTTGACGCATGAGGGGGAAGGACCATCATGTGCAAGAGGTGATGTCGGTCGCCATCGGCTCCTCCTACGACATGCTGTTAGCCACCATCGACCCGAACGTGCAGGCCCGACCGACCCGCCACCTTTCGAACCTGCTGGGCCAAATCTCCATCAACCCCATCCCCGGCATCAGCCTGCACAGCTATGCCCAGTACAATACTCAGGACAAATTCTGGGCGACCGCCAACTCCGGTGTGGACCTGTCCACCCCCGGCGGACACAGCCTGAGCGTCGATTACCTGTTTACCGATCGTCGTTACGCCGGCGCCGTCCGGCAATACCTGGGCCGCACCAACGTCGTCATCAGTCGGCGCTGGAGCCTGAAGGGCTATGTCCTGTACGACGCCATGCAGAAGCTGGTCCAGCAGGAAACCATCGGGCTGATCTACCAGCATCCGTGCTGGAGCCTGGAGATTGACTACCTTCCGCTACAACCGCCCGGCCGGCACGACCTCGGGAAAGGATTATGGTTTCCACTTCTTGCTTGGATTTAAGGGCATGGGTAGCGTCGGGCCACACGGGTAGTATCGGTCCTATGCCTGTGCCGATTTATTCCTCGGCTTCACAACACCATCTGGAGGCAGCATGCGCATCCTCACCGTCCTGATCATGGCCGGGGTCCTCACCATACCGCAGCTTACGCGTGCGGAGACCCTGGATGCCGTCGCCGCCGCGGTGAACGGCAAGGCCATCGACTGCTCGGAGGTCGCCTCCGACACGGACACGCTGATCAAGTCGCTGAAGCAGGCCGGCGCCAAGTCGCTGCCGCCGCGCGAGGACCTGGCGAAGCGCTCCCTGGATGCGCGCATCATGGAGCTGCTGCAGCAGCAGGACGCCAAGCGCCTGGACATCTCGGTCGGCGACGACGAGGTGGCCAAGGCGATCGCCAACGTCGAGGCCAGCAACAACATCCCCGACGGCAAGCTGCCGGAGGTCCTGAAGGCGCAAGGCGTCGATTTCAGCGATTACAAGCGCAGGCTGCGCGACCGCCTGCTGGCCAGCAAGCTGACCGACATCGCCGTGCGCGGTAAAATCAAGATCAGCGAGGAATCGATGCGGGAGTATTACCGCAAGCACCTGGAGCATCCGCAGCCGATCCGTGATCTGCGCATGAGCCAGATTTTCATCGGCCTACCCCAGGAACCAACCCCGCAGCAGGTGGCCAAGGCCAAGGCCAAGGCGGAAATGGTGCGCAAGAAATGGGCGGCCGGACAGGGCTTTTCCGAGCTGGCGCAGCTGTACTCGGACTCCCCGGACGCCAAGCAGGGCGGCGACCTGGGCTGGCATGCCGAAGGCACCCTGGACAGCCGCTTTGCCAGCATCTTCAAGCTGTCCCAGGGGCAGGTGAGCCAGCCGATCCGCTCGCCGGCCGGATTTCACCTGATCCAGGTCACGGGCGAACGCATGCGCGCGCCCAAGCTCGGCAAGGCCTATGACGAGATTCATGCCCGGCATATTCTGATCAAGATTCCGGACGATGCCGACGCCGCCATCCGCGCCAAGATCATGCTGCGCGCCAAGACCATCGCCCGCGACCTGCAACATGCCACCGATGCCCAGTTCGCCTCCCGTGCCAAGGAGGTCTCGCAGGGACCGAGTGCCGACCGGGGCGGCGACCTGGGCTGGTTCCGCCGCGGCACCATGGTCAAGGCGTTCGAGGATGCCGCCTTCGCACTGAAGCCGGGGCAAACCAGCGGCGTCGTCAAGTCGCCGTTCGGCCTGCACATCATCCACGTCATCGCGAAGCGGCACGTCGATCCGAACTCGTTCCAGGCCCACCGCGACCATATCGAGCAACAGCTCACCGATGCGCGCATGCAGGAAGAGCTGCCGCGCTGGATGGCAAGACTGAAGGCCGAGGCCCATATCACCTATCATGCCTGCCCGGCCAGCTCCGGCGTGACACTGAATCCGCCCAAGCCCTGATCGGCACGCATGCCCCACCCCCCATTGCTTCTGACGGTCGGCGAGCCGGCCGGTATCGGCCCGGATTGCATCGTACGCGCCTGGCACGCCGAGCCCGACATGTTCGCCGATGCCATCGCCGTATGCCCGCCACACTGGCTGACGACGCGGGCGAGGCGGATCGGCATGCCGCTGCCGGTGCGCGAGATTGCGACGCTTGAAGCCGCCACCCCTGGCGGGCCGGCGCTCTGCTGCTGGAATCCGGTTGGAGCGACGACCATCGACATCGTGCCCGGCCATCCCGCCGCCGAGACCGCGTCCGCCGTCATCGGCTGCATCGAGCAGGCGGCCCTTGCCTGCATGCAGGGCCTGGCGCGGGCACTCGTCACCGGCCCCATCGAGAAGGCGGTACTGCGCGAGGCCGGCTTCGCCTTTCCCGGTCATACCGAGTTCCTGGCCCAGATCGGCGGCACGCCGCATGTGGTGATGATGCTGGCCGGTAGCAGCCTGCGCGTGGCGCTGTTGACCACACACATGGCATTGCAGGATGTGCCGTCCGCCCTGTCCATCGCGTCCACGCTCGAGACCATCCGGATCACCGCCTCGTCGCTGCGGCAGCGCCTGGGCATCGCCAGGCCCAGGCTCGGCCTGTGCGGCCTGAACCCGCATGCCGGCGAGCGCGGCCATTTCGGGCGCGAAGAAATCGACATCCTGGCCCCGGCCGCCGAACTCGCGCGCAAGGAGGGCATCGCCATCGAGGGGCCGCTGCCGGCGGATTCCCTGTTCTCCGCCCCCATACGCGGCAGTTTCGATGCCATCGTCTGCTGCTATCACGACCAGGGTCTGATTCCGATCAAGGCGCTGGATTTCGGCGGTGCCGTCAACGTCACGCTGGGGCTTCCCTTCGTGCGCACCAGCGTCGACCACGGCACGGCACTGGCACGTGCGGGCATGGATGGGGTATCCTACAGTAGCCTTATGAACGCGATACGCATGGCAGCCGAGATGAGCCAGGGAACGGCCGATGCAGCTCAATAGCCTGACCGGCCAGTTGCTGCTGGCGATGCCGACACTCGAGGACCCGAACTTCCGGGACAGCGTCGTGTTGCTATGCCATCACGACGCCGACGGCTGTATGGGCCTGATCATCAACCGGCCGCAGGAGCTGACGGTGGAAACCGTGCTCGAGGACCTGAAATGCGCGGAGGTCGAGCCCAACGGCACCGCCGACTGGCGCACGCAACAGACCTATGCTGGCGGCCCCATGGATCCCTTCCGCGGCTTCGTGCTGCACGATGGCTGGCATATCTACGAATCGACGATGCAGGTGAGTCCCGAGCTGCACCTGACAGCCTCGCGCGATGTGCTCGAGGAGATCGCCAGCGGCGATGGCCCGGAGCATTTCATGCTGATCCTCGGCTATGCCGGCTGGGGCGCCGGCCAGCTGGAATCCGAGCTCGGCCACAACGACTGGCTGGTAGCGCCGGCCAACCACCATATCGTGTTCCATGTGCGGCCGGAGATGCGCTGGGGCATCGGTGCACGCAGCATGGGCATCGACCGCTCGATGCTGTCCGACCAGATCGGCCACGCCTGAGCAGCAGGGGAAAATATGGGTCTGCAGGTACTGATCGCCTTCCATTCCGATTACGGCAGCACGCAGAAGATGGCCCAGGCCATCGCCGCCGGCGTCCAAGCCTCTGCACCATCCGCTTCCGTGTCGTTGAAGCAGGCCGTGGACACGACGCTCGACGACCTGACGGGGGCCGATGTCATCGTCTTCGGCACGCCGGTGCATATGGGATCGATGGCCTGGCAGATGAAACAGCTGATCGACCGCGGCTCCAAGCTGTGGATGGAGAACGCCCTGGAGGGCAAGCTCGGTGGCGTGTTCGTCAGCGGCAGCGGCTTCGGCGGCGCCGGCGGCGGCGCGGAGCTGACGATGGCTACCCTGCACGCCAACTTCCTCGAGCATGGCATGGTCGTCGTCGGCTTCCCGAAGACCCTGAGCGGCTATGCCCATGGCGGCATCCACTGGGGCCCTTACGCCCGCACCGGCAACCATGAGGGCATGCCCGAGGGTATCGGCGATGCGCAGCTCGCCGCCTGCCGTTCCTACGGCGCCCACATCGTCGACATCGCCGAGCGCCTGATCGGCAGCACCTAAGGCCTTACTGACCGCATCAGCCGAATGCGCATCCGATGGCGAAGCTGATGTCCTGGCTGCTTTGCTGGGTGATATTCTCGGTGATGCTGAACAGCCAATCCCGCGCGTGGCTGTCCTGCCAGCGCAGGCCCGCAGAGATAAGCCACGGGTTCTGGTCGGTAACGAGCATGCCATTGCCATGGTATGGCGACATGCCGCCCTGGGCCTGCACAATGAATGAGAACGGTCGGTCGCTGATGGGTTTGAAGAACCGGCCCTTCAGGCCGATGGCCACAGAGCCGCGAACATAGGGGCGGTTCCTTAGAAACAGCACATAATCGCTGCCGAACGGCCGGAAATACCATCCCTCGACATGGGCAAACCAGGCCCCGCCCCGCATCGAGTCGACCAGGCCGATGCCTGTATCCCAGGTGCCACTGCCCCAGCCACGCTGCCGGCTGGCTGTAGGCAGCTTGACGTCCGCCAATATGGCCAAGGCGTTGCTTTCGCTGCGTAACAAGGGGTACTGCAGACCAGCCGAGACATTGCCGAGCTCCCAGCCGGGGTGGCCGTTCCACTCCCCTGTCAGCATATAGGCGTAACTGTTGTTCGGACGATACTGTCTATTGTGGTTGGGATAATGAAAGGTCTTGTGGAAGCCGTTGATCAAGCCGTCCATCCATCCCCCGGTCGGCAGCAATAGGGGCAGATCCAGATGTAACGCCAGCTTGCCCAACGAGGCATGCAGGGCCACCTGGGTTACGGACAGTTCCATATCGACCAGATAACGATTCGGCGTGGGAAACTGGTCAGCCAGGTAGATGTTGGCATAATGCTCCTGGATGCTGACCCGGTGACCCTGGCCCGCATGCTCGAAGGCGTCAGCGGCCGTGAAGCCCAAATAGCGCAGCATCAGCGGGTTCATCTGCAGCACCGGCAGCGGCGCTGCCATATCCCCCGCCTCGGCCGCGCCGGCCCATACCCAAAGGCCTAGCCACAACAGCACGATACCGACGATCCGCTTCCCGCTCATAGCCGCTCTCCCGCCGCCGGGGCCGTGTGGTTGTGGAACACCAGGCTGGCCTGCCCTTCCCGGACGGCGATGCGGCTCCAGCAGGCATAGGGCATGGCCAGGCGACGCGTGGTGGCGATCGGCGCCCCCAACACATGCGCGATCAGCATGCGCAGGCTGCCGGAGTGCGCCACCAGCAGGATGCGCTCGCCCGCGCGTTCGGCGCACAATTCGACCCAAAACGCGGCGATGCGCGTCGAAAGCTCGTCTATCGTCTCCGCCCCGGGGATCTGCATGCCCTCGGGATTTGCTCGCCACTGCTCGAGCATACCGGGGAAGCGGCTGCGGATCTCGTCAGCCGTCAGTCCCTCCCAGGCACCGTAGCGCATCTCGGCCAGGCGCGGCTCGATCGTCAGTGCGACCCCGGCCCGCTCGGCCCAGGCCCGGGCAGGTTCCGCGCAGCGGCGAAGCGGCGAAGCGACGATGCGATCGATATCGCCGGCCAGCCGCATCCACACCGATTCCATGACGCCCCGACCCTCCGCGGTCAGCGCATCGTCGACACGACCTCGGTATTTGACCCCGCCCTCCAGCGACCCATGCCGCAATAAATCCACCCGCATCGCCACACCCTCCCGGCAGTGCCCCTGCCGCCGCAAGGGTGAGAAACCATGCCCGATGCGCTACCCTGCGGGCAATACCCTTGCAAGGATGGGCGCATGAACGACGATTTCGACTCCAGCGTGGCCTTCGATCCGAACGATGCGAAGAACGTCGAGACCATGGCGCATGTGCGCGCCCTGCTCACCTATATCGGCGACGACCCGGATCGCGAGGGGCTCGTGGATACGCCCAAGCGCGTGCTGGCAGCATTCAAGGAATACTTCTCGGGCTACACCGAGGATCCGCGCGAGCACCTGATGAAGACCTTCGAGGAGGTCGAGGGCTACGACGAGATCGTGCTGGTCTCCGACATCGACGTGCACAGCCATTGCGAGCATCACCTGGCGCCCTTCGTCGGCAAGGCGCATGTGGCCTACATCCCCGACGGCCGCGTCGTCGGCCTGTCGAAGCTGGCGCGCGTCGTCGACGTATTCGCCAAGCGCCTGCAGGTGCAGGAGAAGATGACCATGCAGATCGCCCAGGTCATCGAAGAGGTGCTGCAGCCGAAAGGCGTGGCCGTAGTCATCCAGTGCCAGCACTTCTGCATGTGCCACCGCGGCGTGCGCAAACCCAATTCCTGGACCACCACCTCGAAGCTGACCGGATCGTTTCTGAAGAACCCGGCATCGCGGCAGGAGATCTTCCGCCTGATCCAGATGCACAAGGGCGACTGACCGCCTATTGGGGCTCCCGCGGGGGCTGCACGAAATGGCGGATCAGGAATTCCTCGTCGGCCGGCGAAAGGTCGAAACGGCGGCAGGCCTCCTCGACGGCGGCCAGCGTATGCTCGCCATGCTCCCCGATCCATTGCACGGCACGGCGCAGCTCCTCTCCCTCGGGCAACAGCGGATGCTTCGTCATGATGCCGTCAGCATAGCCCGGACCGGCGCAGCAGCGCTTGAGCTTGCGCCCGCTGCCACAGGGGCAGGGCTCGTTGCGTCCGACGTCGCGAAGCCGCGGGTTCCCGCCCGCATAGAGCCAACGGCCATCCCGGCGCACGAAGCGGCTGATCTCGTGCAGGGCCTTCACCCGGCCCCCATCGCGGAAGGCCGCCTCGAATTCGACCGTCCCCTCGGCGTCCTGCGCGCCCCCGTCCGTACAGCGCAGGATGCTGAGTCCCAGCCATGCCGTGTCCCCGAGGGCAAGATCCGCCGGACAGGCATCGGCCAGCCAGGTGACGCGCAGGTATTCGGTATTGCCGAGCACGTAGGCCGCATAGCGCGAGCGCATCAGGGCCTCGGCCGTTTGTGCCGGGCGGCCGGCGTGCAGCAGCCCGCAGCAGGCGGCGAAAGCCAGGCCGGAGCCGCAGGGGCAGGCCATCCCCGGCTCAGGCATCGACGTCGTCGATGATGTAGTCCGGCCATGCCGCCTCCGGCACCGCATCCTCCGGGACGCTGCGCCCGCGCATCGACATGCCCGCCGCATGTACCGCCTCGGCATTGCCGGCCACCAGCGGATGCCAGGCCGGCAGCGGCTTGTCCTCGGCGCGCAGGCGGTAGGCACAGGTGGCCGGCAGCCAGCGCATCTGCGCAATGGAAAGGCTGCGCAGGTTCAGGCAGTCGGCCACCTTCAGCAGCCGCTTGCCGTAATCGCGGCAACGGCAGCCCGCATCGTCGAACAGCCGGCAGGCCACGGAGGTGTACAGCATCTCGCCGGTATCGGCGTCCTCGAATTTGTGCATGCAGCACAGGCCGCAGCCGTCACAAAGCGCCTCCCACTGCGCGGCCGTCAATGCCTGCAGCGGGGTATCGATCCAGAAGCTCATGCCGCCAGTTCCTCGGCCTTGAGCTCGAGCACCTCCCAGCGCCCGTAGGTCTCGGCGAGCTCGGCCTCGATGGCGGCCAGGCGTTGCTGATCGGCCTGGAAGCCATCGGCGTCGCGCCCGAAGTATTCGGGGTCGCAGAAACGGCCCTCAATGGCTGCCTTCTCGGACTCCAGCGCCTCGATGCGCTCCGGCAGCGCCGCAAGCTCGCGTTGCTCATGATACGAAAGCTTCTTCGCCGGCTTTGCCGCCGACGTCTCCGCCTTCGCCGCCTTTTCGGGCAATGGTGCGGATGCAACCTGTTTAGCCTTCCAGGCGGCATAATCCGACCAGCCGCCCTCGACCGGCACGATGCGCCCGTCCCCCTCGAAGGCCAGCACGCGGGAGACGACACGGTCCATGAAGGCGCGGTCGTGGGAAACGAGGATGACGGTGCCGTCGTAATCGGCCAGCGCCCGCTCCAGCACGCTCAGCGTACCGATGTCCAGGTCGTTGGTCGGCTCGTCGAGCACCAGCAGGTTCGCCGGCTGCAGCAGCAGCCGCGCCAGGAGCAACCGCCCGCGTTCGCCACCCGAAAGTGCGGCCACGCGCGTGTTCAGCCGCTCCTTATCGAACAGGAAGTCCTGCATATAGCCGACCACATGCCTCGGATGCACGCCGGCCACATACACGTACTGACCCCCGGCCGGCAGCAGCACCTCCTTCATTCTCAGTTCCGGATTCAGCTCCCTGAGCTGCTCGAGGAAGCCCGGCACCAGGCGCGCGCCGTGGCGGATGCGTCCGGCCTCGGGCGCTATCTCGCCCAGCAGCAGACGCAAAAGCGTCGTCTTGCCGATGCCGTTCGGACCCACGAAGCCGATGCGGTCCCCGGCCATGATCTTCAGATCGAGGTCCCGGACGATGGTCTTGCCGCCGAGATGATGCGTCAGCCCCATCGCCTCGATCAGCATCTTGCCCGGCTTGATACCGGAGGCCACGCGCAGCTCGACATCGCCGCCGCGCAGGCGCCGGGCGGTGCGCTGCTCGCGCAGGTGCTCGAGATTACGCGCCCGTCCCTCGTTGCGCGTGCGCCGGGCCGGGATACCCTGACGAATCCAGCGCTCCTCGGCGGCCAGCAGCTTGTCGAAGCGGGCATGCTGGCGCTCCTCCACCGCCAGTATCTCCGCCTTCTTGTCCAGATAATCGGCGTAATTGCAGGGAAAATGCGCGATATGGCCACGATCGAGCTCGATGATCTCCTCGGCCACGGCGTCGAGGAAATAGCGATCGTGGGTGATGAACACCACGGCACCTGCAAAGGAGGCGACGAACTCCTCCAGCCATTCGATCGAGGCCACGTCGAGATGGTTGGTCGGCTCGTCCAGCAGCAGCACGTCGGGCTCGGCCACCACGGCGCGCGCCAGCGCCACCCGCCGCTGCCAGCCACCGGACAGGCTGCCCACATCGACATGCGGCTGCAGGCCCAGCTTCGAGATCGCCGTCTCGATGCGCGTCCTGTACTGCCAGGCCCCGCTACGCTCGAGATCCGCCTGCAGCCGCGCCACCCGGTTCAGTGCCGCTTCATCGGCCGATTCCCCTTCCAGCGCCTGCAGCGCCCGATCGTATTCGCCGAGCATCGCCCCCACGGCCTCCAGGCCCGAAGCCACGACATCGAACACGGACTGACCCGGCTCGTAGTGCGGCGCCTGCGGCAGATAGGCCACACGCGTGCCGCTGCGCAGGGTGAGCGTGCCGGCATCGGCCTCGACCAGGCCGGCGATCAGCTTGAGCAGCGTGGACTTGCCCTCGCCGTTGCGCCCGATCAGGCCGACGCGTGCCCCACGCATCACCGTCAGCGATACGTCGTCGAGGATCACCTGCGGGCCGAAGGCCTTGTGGATATGGCTGAGCGTCAATACCGGCATGCACGCAGTCTAGCGCCGCATGGAATGGACAGCTAACGGCGTCTCACGGTGCGCAACGGGATTCGCTCAGGGCCTCGTCGTCGATCTCCAGATCGGCCTGGCCGGCGATGCAGCATAGCCGTCTGGCCAGGACCTCGGAGACCTGCGACTGGGCGAGTTCGGCCAGGCTGCGCGCCGCATGCCCTGGCGCGGCGAGAGGCGGCAGGAACACAAGCTCAGCGCGCAGCGCCGGCCCGCGCAGCAGGCGCAGCAGGTGGGAGACGAAGTCGTCGTCACCGATGAACGGGGCGACCGGATGCAACTTACCGTCGGCATCGAAATAGCGCAGCGCCACCGGCTGCACCCGGGCATCGGCGCGGATCGCCGCCTCGAACAGGCGAGGCTGGAAGCGGCGCAAGCCCCGACCGTCGGTCGTCGTGCCCTCCGGGAACATGCAGATGCCGCCGCCCTGGCACAACTGCCCGGTCATGCGACCGATGGCCCGGCCCAGCGAGGCGGTGGAGCCGCGCCGGATCAGCACCGTTCCCGCATGCCGGACCAGCCAACCGATCGCCGGCCAGTCGCCGACCTCCTCCTTGGCCAGGAAGGCACCGTGCCACACCGAGGCCAGCACCGGGATATCGAGCCATGAGACATGGTTGGCGACGACGAGGCCGTCGTGTTGCGGTGCCCCCTGCATCGCCACCTGCACCCTGAGGATGCGGCAGACCCCCGTGAGCCACCACTGGAACAGGCGTCGCTGCAGGCGGGAATCCGGGCGCGGGCGGCGGAAGCACAGCAGCATGATCGGGAAGGCGGCGGCGATATGCAGGGCCAGCCAGGCCCCACGGCCCAGCACGCGCAGCGTGACGATCACCGCGCGCTTGCCTGCTGCTGCACCTGGAAATGGCGGGCATAGCGGGCATCGAGCCGGTCCACGCCCAGCAGCACGAACACGTCGGCGACGTTGAAATCACGGTCCAGAAAGGGCTCGCCGCCGATCTGGGCACCCAGGCGAAGATAGGCCTTCAGGAGTGGCGGCAGCAGCGGCGCCAGGCTGGCATCGACCGGTCGCGACGGATACGGCAACAATGGCGTCACCCGCCGTTCCTCGGCCACCATATGGCGCTGCCTGAGGCGCTGCATCACGGCCTGCGCCTGCGTGCCGCCGTCATGCAGGCCGATGCTGGCGCAGCCGATCAGATAGTCGTATCCCCGCGATTCGAGAAACTGGGAGATGCCCTTCCACAGCATGGTGATGGCCGCACCCCCACGATAATCGGCATGCACACAGGTGCGCCCGATTTCCATGAAACGGCCGGGCATGGCGAGGATGGGGGCGATATCGAACTCGGTGGCCGAATAGAAGCCACCGGTGCGCCGTGCCTGCTCGCAGGTCAGGATGCGCGTGCTGGCCACCACCATGCCGCTCTCGGCATCGCGCACCAGCACATGCTCGCAGTGCGGGTCGAAACGGTCGTGGTCGATGCCGTCGATGCTGTTGTGCAGCCTGGCCCCGGCCTCGCGGGCGAACACATCGTAGCGCAGCCCCTGGGATTCGATGACATCGGATGCACAACCGGCCAGGCCCACGGTGAGCGCAGCGCTGCGCCTTGCTTCGAGAACCTGTTCCTTTTTGACCAATGCCGACATGTGCTGCCCCCTGTCTTCAGGATGGAGGCAACGTAGGCGCCGCGCATGTCAGCCCGGTGGCAGGGGCATGACAGGAGCGTGACCTGCGGGCGTCACGACCGTTTCCATGTCACGGGCGCGGCATGTCAAGCGGCGCCATCCGGGCAGCACTGCTGCGGCTGGCCTATAATCCGCACATGCCGATCCCCGGAACATCGATATCAGGCCCTGCTCCCATCGCCGGCATGGGGCGCCGGCTGCTGGTCTTGCTTTGGCTGGCGCTCTCCTGTGCCGTCCCGGCCACGGCCTGGGCAGGGCAGGTAACGCTGCTCGACATCAAGGGCGCCATCAGTCCGGCCATGGCCGACTATGTGCACCGGGGCCTGGCCGACGCCCAACAGCAGCACGACGACGCCGTCATCCTGCGCCTGGACACCCCCGGCGGCCTGGATCTGTCGATGCGCGACATCATCCACGACATCCTGGCCTCGAAGGTACCGGTCATCGCCTATGTGGCGCCGAGCGGAGCCCGCGCCGCCAGCGCCGGCACCTATATCATGTATGCCTCACATGTCGCCGCCATGGCCCCGGCCACGAACCTCGGTGCGGCCACACCGGTGCAGATCGGCGGCCTGCCGGGCACGACGCCGGCTGGAAAATCCGGCAAGCCGGAGGGCGGCAACGCCGAGGCGCGCAAGGTGCTCAACGACGCCGTCGCCTATATCCGCGGCCTGGCCGACATGCGCGGGCGCAACGCCGACTGGGCGGAATCCGCGGTGCGCAGCGCCGCCAGCCTGACCAGCACCGAGGCCCTGAAACAGCATGTCATCGACCTGATCGCCGACAACGTGCCCCAGCTTCTGAAACGGGTCGACGGCCGGCGGGTGAAGCTGGCCGACGGCATGACCACGCTGCATACGGCGGGGGCCACCGTCATCACCGTCGAGCCCGACTGGCGCACCAAGCTGCTCGCCGTCATCACCGATCCGAACGTGGCCTACCTCTTGATGCTGATCGGCTTCTACGGCCTGTTCTTCGAGCTGTGGAATCCGGGCTACATCCTGCCCGGCGTGGCCGGCGCCATCTGCCTGCTGCTGGCCCTGTTCGCCTTCCAGGTGCTGCCGGTCAATTATGCGGGGCTCGCCCTGATCCTGCTCGGCATCGGCTTCATGGTCGCCGAGGTCTTCGTGCAAAGCTTCGGGGCACTCGGCATCGGCGGTGTCATCGCCTTCGTCATCGGCTCGGTGATGCTGTTCCAGACCGGCACGCCCGGCTACGGTATCTCCATGTCCCTGATCCTGTCGCTGGGCATCATCAGCGCCCTGTTCTTCATCACCATCGCCGCCATGGCCGTCAAGGCACGCAACCGGCCGGTGGTCAGCGGCCGTGAGGAGATGGTCGGCCTGCCCGCCACCGCCATCGGCGCCTTCTCGCCGGGACCGCATGGCCGATACCGGGGACGCGTGCATGTGCACGGCGAGGATTGGCAGGCCCAATCCGACACCCCGATCGCCGACGGTACAGAGCTGAGCATCGCCGCCATGGATGGTCTAGTCTTGACGGTGCAACCGGCATCATCGCCCAAGGAGAGCGTTTCATGAGCTTCGCCGCCCCAGCCATCGCCTTCATCCTCATTGTCCTGCTCTTCCTCGCCTTCAACGTGCTGCGCGAGTACCAGCGCGGCGTCGTCTTCCAGCTCGGCCGCTTCTGGAAGGTCAAGGGGCCGGGCCTGATCATCGTCATCCCGATCATCCAGCAGATCGTGCGCGTGGACCTGCGCACCATCGTCATGGATGTGCCGAGTCAGGACGTCATCAGCCGCGACAACGTCTCGGTCAAGGTCAACGCCGTGCTGTACTTCCGCGTCGTCGATCCGCAGAAGGCCATTATCAATGTCGAGGATTACCTGATGGCCACCAGCCAGTTGGCGCAAACCACCTTGCGCTCGGTGCTGGGCCAGCACGAGCTGGACGAGATGCTGGCCGCGCGCGACAAGCTGAACGACGACATCCGGGCCATCCTCGACGCACAGACCGACGCCTGGGGCATCAAGGTGGCCAACGTCGAGATCAAGCATGTCGACATCGACGAGAGCATGATCCGCGCCATCGCCAAGCAGGCCGAGGCGGAACGCGAGCGTCGCGCCAAGGTCATCCATGCCGAGGGCGAGCTGCAGGCCTCCTACAAGCTGGTCGAGGCGGCGAAAATCCTCGCCCAGCAGAGCCAGGGCCTGCAGCTGCGCTACCTGCAGACGCTGGCCGACATCGGCACCGAGAAGAACACCACCATCGTCTTCCCCTTGCCCATGGATATGATCGAGCCCTTCCTGAAGCGGAACGACGAGATCAAGACATAGTCAAAACTCAGGGTCGCTGTTCACAGGCCCTGATCTGTTCCTTTGACCATCGGCACGAAGGCGACCGGCAACACCGGCCTTCCCGCCACCTCGCCGTCTTCCTGCCGCTGCAGGCGCAGCAGATCCTGCGTATATCCCGGCTGCCCGACCGGAATCACCATGCGCCCGCCCGGCCCCAGCTGCGCCAGCAGGGAATCCGGCACCTCGGGCGCCGCCGCCGTGACGATGATGGCATCGAAGGCCGCCGGTTCCGGCCATCCTGTATAGCCGTCGCCGATGCGGGCATCGATGTTGGTATAACCGAGTGCAGCCAGAGTCTTTTTGGCCCCGGCGATCAGCACGGGCACGACCTCGATGGTGCAGACGCGGGCAGCGAGTTCGGCCAGCACGGCGGTCTGGTAGCCGCAGCCGGTGCCGATCTCCAGCACCGTATCGGCAGGCTGCAGGTCGAGCAGATCCGTCATCAGTGCAACGATATAGGGCTGGGAGATGGTCTGGCCGTGTCCGATCGGCAGCGGATGGTTTTCATAGGCCGCCGTACGCGACCACAACGGCACGAAGCGGTGGCGCGGCACCCTGCGCATCGCCGCCTCCACCCGCTCGCTCATATGGTCGCGGCCGGTGTAGCGGGCGGTGGTACGCATCTCCGCGCGAATCTCCTCCAGCAGGCGGTCGCACCGCTGCTGCCATCGCGCATTCATGCCTGTCTCGGCCGTGCCCCCAGCCATCCTCTCAGTATAGCGCCTGCGCCCAAGGCGGCGCGTGCGCCAGGCCCACGCTTCCGCTAGCCTCGGTGCACACCAATCATGTCGAGGAAAGCCCATGAGCGAGAACAGTTTCAGCGCCCGCACCACCCTGAACGTCGGCGGTAAGGCCTATACCTATTACCGGCTGGATGCCGCCGGTGACGTATCCCACCTGCCGTTCGCCATGAAGATCCTGCTGGAGAACCTGCTGCGCCGCGAGGACGGCGAGGTGGTGACGCGTGCCGATGTCGCGGCCGTGGCAGGCTGGGATGCGGCAGCGGAGCCGGCGCGGGAGATCGCCTATATGCCGGCGCGCGTGCTGATGCAGGATTTCACCGGTGTGCCGGCCATCGTCGATCTCGCCGCCATGCGCGACGCCATGGCCGAACTGGGCGGTAATCCGGAGCGCATCAACCCGCTGGTGCCGGCCGAACTCGTCATCGATCACTCGGTGCAGGTCGATGCCTTCGGCTCCGACGAGGCCATGGCCAGGAACGCCGAGCTGGAATTCACGCGCAACCGCGAGCGCTACAACTTCCTCAAATGGGGCCAGAAGGCCTTCGACAACTTCAAGGTGGTGCCGCCGGATACCGGCATCGTGCATCAGGTCAACCTCGAATACCTGGCGCGTACCGTGTTCGTCGACGAGAGCGGCGTGGCCTACCCGGACACCCTGGTCGGCACCGACAGCCACACGACGATGATCAACGGCCTGGGCGTGCTGGGCTGGGGCGTCGGCGGCATCGAGGCCGAGGCGGCGATGCTCGGCCAGCCGATCTCGATGCTGGTGCCGAAGGTGGTCGGCTTCGAACTGACCGGCAGCATGCCGGAGGGTGCGACCGCCACCGACCTGGTGCTGACCGTCACCGAGATGCTGAGATCCCACGGTGTGGTCGGCAAGTTCGTCGAGTTCTTCGGCTCGGGCCTGGACCATCTGCCGCTGGCCGACCGCGCCACCATCGCCAACATGGCGCCGGAATACGGGGCGACCTGCGGCATCTTCCCGATCGACGACGAGACGTTGAACTACCTGAGGCTTTCCGGCCGCGACGAGGCGCAGGTGGCGCTGGTCGAGGCCTACGCCAAGGCCCAGGGCATGTTCCGTGATGGCACTTCCGCCGCCACCTACAGCGAGACCCTGAGTCTGGACATGGGCACGGTGGTACCGAGCCTCGCCGGCCCGAAGCGGCCGCAGGACCGTATCGCCCTGACCGACGTCAAGGCCTCGGTGGCCGCCTCGATCGGCGATCAGAGCGCTAGCAGGGTGCCGGCAACGATGGGTGGGCAGCTCCTTCACGCTGGGCAACGGCGATCTGGTCATCGCCGCCATCACCTCCTGCACCAACACCTCGAATCCGTCGGTGATGCTGGGCGCGGGCCTGGTGGCCAAAAAGGCTGCCGCACGCGGCCTGACATCGGCACCCTGGGTCAAGACCTCGCTCGGCCCCGGCTCGCTGGTCGTCACCGAATACCTGGAAGGCGCCGGCCTGATGGAGCCACTGAAGGCGCTCGGCTTCCATGTCGTCGGCTACGGCTGCACCACCTGCATCGGCAACTCCGGCCCGCTGCCGCCCGAGGTCTCGAAGGCGATCGCCGACGGCGACCTGACCGTGGCCTCGGTGCTCTCCGGCAACCGCAACTTCGAGGGCCGCGTGCATTCCGAGGTGAAGCTGAACTACCTCGCGAGCCCGCCGCTCGTCGTGGCCTATGCCATCGCCGGCACCATGAACATCGATCTGGCCACCGAGCCGCTGGGCCAAGACAGGGACGGCAACGATGTGTTCCTGAAGGACATCTGGCCGACCAGCGCGGAGGTGGCGGCGGTCGTCGCCGATGTGCGGCGCGAGCAGTTCACGAAGTCCTATGCCGAGGTATTCAAGGGCGATGCGAACTGGCAACGGCTTTCCGCCCCGGAAGGCGAGCGCTTCGCCTGGGATACCGGCTCGACCTATATCCAGAATCCGCCGTACTTCGCCGGCATGTCGAAACAAGCCGGAGAGATCGGAGATATCGATGGCGCCCGCGTACTGGCCGTGCTTGGGGATTCGGTGACCACCGACCACATCTCGCCGGCCGGCTCCATCAAGGCCGATTCCCCCGCCGGGGCCTACCTGCTGGCGCACGGCGTAGCGATCAAGGACTTCAACTCCTACGGCTCCCGCCGCGGCAACCACGAGGTGATGATGCGCGGCACCTTCGCCAACATCCGCCTGAAAAATCGCCTGGCCCCCGGCACCGAGGGCGGCGTCACCCTGCACCTGCCGGACGGCGAGCCCATGAGCATCTTCGATGCGGCGATGGCCTACGTCGATGCCGGTATCCCGTCGATCATCCTGGCCGGTAAGGAATACGGCTCCGGCTCAAGCCGCGACTGGGCCGGTAAGGGCCCGGCACTGCTCGGCGTGAAGGCCGTGATCGCCGAGAGCTACGAGCGCATCCACCGCTCCAATCTCGTCGGCATGGGCGTGCTGCCGCTGCAGTTCAAAGCAGGAGAGAATGCCGAGTCGCTGGGGCTCTCCGGCCACGAGGTATTCGACATCGCAGGCGTGGAAGCCCGGGGCCCGCGAGGTGCGGGTGACGACCGATGACGGCAAGACCTTCACCGCCGTCGTGCGCATCGATACGCCGAAGGAATGGGAGTACTACCGCCACGGCGGCATCCTGCATTACGTGTTGCGCCAACTCGCGGCCTGAGGCATGCCGGTTGACGCTCCCGTCATTCGCCTGAATGATGGGGATCGCCGAGACCGATATCACGAGGCACGGGTGGTGATCGATGCCGTGTAGTCCGGATGTCCTCAGGGATGTACCGCTGTTCGCCTTGCTCGACGAGGAGGAGCTCGCTGTCCTCGCCAGCCAGGTGGAACTGCGCAACTTCGCCCCACGCCAGCGCATCTTCAAGATCGGCGATGCGAGCACCCGCGCCTACGTCATGGTGGATGGGGCGGTCCAGGTCTCGACCATCGACGACGACAACCAGTTCGTGCTGGTGGACGAACCGATCCAGGGCGACGTGTTCGGCTTCGCCTCCATGCTGGCGCAGACCGATCACCAAACCGAGGCCATGGCCCGGCTGGAAACCCAGTGCATCGAGCTGGACCTGAACGATATCGAGGTGCTGCTGCGCCGGCATCCGGATGCCGGCCTGGATCTGATGAAGGTCATGGGCAGGCAATACCACACGGCGGAGCGGCTGATCCGCCTGCGCGCATCGCGCAACCCCAACACCGTTATCGAGGAGTCCCAGACCCTGGGCGAGCGCATCGCCGACGCCGTCGCCTCTTTCGGCGGCTCGTGGACCTTCATCATCCTGTTCGGGCTGGTACTGATCGTCTACACCGCCATCAACCACGCGCTGGGCGGCAAGGCATGGGATCCATACCCCTTCATCCTGCTCAATCTGTTCCTGTCCATGCTCGCAGCCATCCAGGCCCCGGTCATCATGATGAGTCAGAACCGGCAGGACAAAAAGGACCGCCTGCGCAGCGAACTGGATTTCGATACGAACCGCAGCGCCCTGTCGGAGATTCAGGGTCTGGCGCGCCGCATCAATATGCTCTACGACAAGGTCGACGACATCGAGGAGCAGCTGCGCGACCGGCGGTCGTAGCATCCATATGCGTGGTCGGGCTATCCGACTACAATCTCGGCGGATCTGCAGTCGCGGCTATAGACGCAGATCTGGTTGCGGCCGCCATGCTTGGCCAGATACATCGCCGTATCGGCCTTCTTGATCAGATCGTCCAATTCCTCGCTGTCGTCGGGATAGACGCTGATGCCGATGCTGGCGCCGATGCGGCAATCGACGTCGCCGATGGTGAACGGCGCGTTCAGGGCATCGAGGATCTTGTCGGCCACCGGCAGCACATGCCCGATATCACCGACATTCTCCATGATCACGGTAAATTCGTCGCCGCCCAGCCTCGCCACCGTATCCGAGTCGCGCACGCTGGTGCGCAGGCGCGCAGCGATGGCCTGTAGCAGCGCATCGCCGATATCATGGCCGTGGGCGTCGTTGATCGGCTTGAAGCCGTCGATATCGATGAAGAGCAGCGCCGCATGCTTCTCCACGCGCCGGCTCAGCCGCATGGCATGCTGTAGCCGGTCGATGAACAGTTTGCGGTTGGGCAGTCCCGTCAGCTGATCGTGGCTGGCCAGATGCTCCAGTTCGCGCATGACGCGCTTACGCTCGGTGATGTCCTGAAATGTGCTCACATAGTGGGTGACCTTGCCGTCCCGATCGTGCATGGCGGTGATCGTCAGCCACTCCGGATAAATCTCGCCATCCTTGCGCCGGTTCCAGATCTCGCCCTCCCACAGGCCACGGTCCTGGATGGTTTGCCACATACCGGCATAGAACTCCCGGTTCTGCCTCCCGGATTGCAGGATGCGCGGGTTTTTGCCGAGCACCTCCTCCGGGCGGTAGCCGGTGATTCGGCAAAAGGCCGGATTGACCAGGCAGATGTTGGCCTCGGCATCGGCCACCATGATGGCGTTGGACACGGTATCCATGACCTTGGCAGCCAGCCTGAGCTCCCGCTCCGCCGCCTTCTGCCGGGTGATATCGCGGGCAGCGTAGATGATCTGATGATGACGTCCGTCCGCCTCAAGCCGGGACACGCTGACCAGCACCGGTATGGTCTGCCCATCCTTGGTCATGAACCTGCTCTCCACGCTGCCGGTACCCTCCTTTTCCTCCGGCACCAGCGGCGACGCATCCGTGACGATATCGCCGACCGGCAGGCCGACCATCTCCTGCTGAGCATAGCCCAGAGCCTGCGCCGCAGCGGGATTGGCCAGGGCGATGCGGCCGCCCGGATCGATGACGAACAGCATGTCGCCCATGCAGTGCAGGATCTCGTCCACGTAATGCTTCGACACCGTCGTCTGCTGCAGAATCTCGGTCATGTGGTTGAAGGCGAACCCCAGCATGGCGATCTCATCGCCGGCCCGGGTATCCACGCGCGCATCGAGGTTGCCGGCGGCAATCGCGTCGGTGGCCTCGGTCATCTGCATGATCGGAACCAGCACCCGCCGGCGGACCACGACATATGCCAACAGCGTGAGCAGCAGCATGCCGCCGGCGGCTGCGAACCCGACCACCATCCGCATCCGTCCGACAAGCGCCATGGCCTTGCGGGTGGAAACACTGACCCTGAGCACGCCGCGGATGGGCGAGGGGTCATAGCCATGACAGGCATTGCACCGCGCATCCTTGTGGATCGGCAACAGGAAGGTCAGTCGCTGCCCCTGCTGTATCGTCATGGGCCGGCCGCCGGCCGCCGACTGGAAGGAGGAGGCATCGAGATCGTGGGGAACGAATGGGGAAATGGCCTGGCGGTGGAAGCGCTGCGTGCCGAGGAAGGCGTTCACCTTGCCGATGGTGGCCAGGTCGCGGAAGGCCTCGCTGCCATCGCGACGCAGCACCTCGACATTATCCAGATCGGCATGGCTGCGCACGCGCTTCAGCCAGTCGTGGGCAAGCGGACCGTCGCCGGCCAGCATCAGGGTCTGCAGGCTGGAGAGCAGGGCATGGGCCAAGGTGCTGGCCTGTTGCCGCGCCTGCTGGAGAATAAGCTCCTGCTGCTGCTCGACCTCGAAGGCAAAGGTCAGGCCGAAGGTCAGCACCAGAATGCCGATGAGGATGGCGAGCATCCTGAACCTCAGGCTGCGATACCATGAGATCGGCATGCTACCGTCCCTCTCCCCTTGTTTCCCCACCCATGCCTCCCCATGCCAGCGTCCGACCGGGCTGGCCATCTGCCCGTCTCACGCTACCCTGCAGGAACCATGCCAATCCGGAATCTGTTCGACGGCATCCCGGCATCCCTGCCGGACGAGCTCATCGAAATCCTGCTCAGCCGACCGGGCCTGCGCATCGAACGCATCGTCTCCCGTGGACATGGCTCGCCCAAGGGCTTCTGGTACGACCAGGCCGAGGATGAATGGGTGCTGCTGCTGAAAGGCGAAGCCGGCCTGCGATTCGAGGATGAGGCGGAGGCCCGCACCCTGAGGCCCGGCGACCACCTGCATATCCCGTCCCACCGACGCCACCGCGTGGCCTGGACGGCGGCAGAATACCGACACCATCTGGCTGGCGGTGTTTTTCTCGGATTCCGTGCAAGGTTGAGATCGGGAGAGGGGTGGCTAGAGTGCGCGGCCCTTTCCAAGGTCCAGGAGCTTCCCCTTGTTCGAGCTTTACCATGCGCACGCCGCCCGTGCCAAGGACGACATTCTTTCCGGGCTGACCGTGGCCCTGGCGCTGGTGCCGGAGGCGGTCGCCTTCGCCTTCGTCGCCGGCGTCCAGCCGCTGGTCGGGCTGTATGCCGCCTTCATGGTCAGCCTGATCACCTCGCTGGTCGGCGGCCGCCCGGGCATGATCTCCGGTGCGACCGGCTCGCTGGCGGTGGTGATGGTGGCGCTGGTGGTGCAGCACGGCGTGGAATACCTGTTCGCCACGGTGGTGCTGATGGGCGTGCTGCAGATGCTGTTCGGCCTGCTGAAGTTCGGCAAATTCATCCGCATGGTGCCGCATCCGGTGATGCTGGGCTTCGTCAACGGTCTGGCCATCGTGATCTTCCTGGCGCAGCTCGGCCACTTCAAGGTCACCCGCCGGACGGCACACGGCCTGGATGCAGCGGCGCGCCGCTGTACACCATGCTCGGCCTGATCGCGCTGACCATGGCGATCATCTATCTGCTGCCCAAACTGACCACGCGCGGTCCCGTCCAGCGCTGGCGGCCATCGCCGTGGTCTCCGCTGCTGGTCATCTTCGGTGGCATCGATACCAAGACCGTGGGCGACCTCGCCTCCATCAAGCGGCGGACTGCCGCCGTTCCATATCCCGAACGTGCCGCTGGACCTGGCACACGCTGAGATCATTTTCCCCTACAGCCGTGATCCTCGCCGGCATCGGCCTGATCGAATCGCTGCTGACGCTTGAACCTCATCGACGAGATGACCGAGACCCGCGGCCAGCCGCAACCGCGCCTGCATCGGCCAGGGGCTCGGCCAACGTCGTCACCGGCTTCTTCGGCGGCATGGGCGGCTGCGCCATGATCGGCCAGAGCATGATCAACGTCACCACCGGCGGCAGGCGCAATCTCTCCGGCATCGCCGCCGCCCTGTTCCTGCTGAGCTTCATCCTGTTCGCCTCGCCGCTGATCGAGAGAATCCCGCTGGCCGCCCTGGTCGGCGTCATGTTCATGGTCGTGCTCGGCACCTTCGAATGGGGCAGCTTCCGCCTGCTCGGCAGCATCCCGCCCGAGGATGCCCTCGTCGGCATCCTGGTGGCCGTCGTCACCGTCGCCACCGACCTGGCCGTGGCCGTCACCGTCGGCGTCATCGTCTCCGCCCTGGTATTCGCCTGGAAACAGGCGCGCCATGTCTATGTCGTCACCTCCATCAGCGATGCCGGGGCCAAGGTCTACGAAGTGCACGGCCCGATCTTCTTCGCCTCGGTGCACCGTTTCGCAGAGCTCTTCGATCCGGCGGAGATCCGAAGCCAGGTGGTGGTCGACTTCGCCCACTCGCGGGTCGCGGATCATTCGGCGATCGAGGCCATCGACACGTCTGGCCGACGATACGCGAAGGCCGGCAAACAGCTGCACCTGCGCCACCTCAGTCCAATGAGTGCCGGCAGCTGCTGGTGCGCGCCGGGGATCTGGTCGAGGTCAATATCTCGGAGGATCCGCACTACCACGTGGCGGACGACCGCCTGGCCTAGATGGCCGGCTCACGCATTTCGATGGCACCGGCACGACCCCTTTTGGCCTGCAAGGCTTCGTGAGCGATGGCGTGCTTGTTGCACGCGAGCGAACGATAGCGCCGCAGGACGGAACGGGCCTAGTTGGCGGGCACCGCCTGCCCGCCCTGGACCGTAAACAGATCGAGCGTCTTGTCGCCGATGCCGTCGGGCTCGAAGCGTACATGCCCGGTCAGGCCGGGAAAGCCCTCGGGGCTTTGTAGCCCCTTCACCGCATCGTGCCCCTTCAGGCCCAGGCGACTGGTGATGACGGCGGCGATGCGCAGCGTGTCATAGGCGATGCCGACCAGCGGCACCGGCGTATCCCCGCCCCAGGCCACGCGGTAGGCATCCTTGGCCTCCTGCATGGCCGGCGTATCGCCGTCCGGGAACTGGATATCGACGAAGCGCGAGCTGGAAAGATAGCGGCCGCGGTCGTCCAGCAGGTGGCCGTCGTCCCAACGGCTGCTGCCGTACAGCGGCACGCCGATGACACCGACATAGGCCAGCTGGCCGGCCAGCAGCGCCACATGCTTGCCGTCCATGGCCAGGTAGATGCCGTCGAAGGTCATCGGCATGCGGATGGCGATATCCTGGTCGGGGGTGAGCAGGTCCAGATCCCGGTCGAGGTCGGCCAATAGCTGCATATCGTCGGTGTCCTCGCGCATGCGGAACAGGGCGCGCCGGTAATCCACCCCGTCGTCGGGCAGGGTTACCGTGTCCTCGACCGTGCCACCGGACGATACGATGGCCGAGGCGAAGCTGTCGGCCTCGGCCATCTCATCGGGCTGGTTGCCCTGGATGATGACCATGCGTCTGGCCCCCTGGCTGGCCGCATATCCCGCCAGGAAACGCGCCTGCATGCGCAGGGAGAAGCTGTGGATGTATACCCCCCGACCCTGCAGGTTCGCATGCGCCGGGGCGCTGCTGAGCGCCAGCACCGGTATGGCCCCGGTCAGCTCCGGCAACAGCGCCGCAGTATCCTTGGTCAAGAGCGGGCCGATAACGATGTCCGCGCCGTCGCTCAGCAGGCGATGGTAGGCCTGCACGCACGCGTCGGGATCGGAGCCGGTATCCTCGATGACCAGGGCCACATTCCGGCGGTAATCGAGCGAGGCGTAGGCCAGGCGGATGCCGCGCAGCGCGTCCCGCCCATACTGGGCATATGGCCCGGTCAGCGGCAGCAGAATGCCGATGGTCGCCGGGCGGGTCTGCCCCGCAGCCCAGCCCTGCACCTCCGCATAGGCGTCGGAGCCCGGCGCGTCCTGGCCCAGCATCTTGGCGATCGCCGCCACCTCATCCATCTTGCCGGCCATCAGGCGGATACGGGCGGCCGCCGTATAGAAGGTCGTGGCATTGCTGGCGTCGATCAGACCCTCGCTGCGCAGGCGCTGGATGCTCGTCATGGAGGCGCGATTGGCGGCATCGCGCAGCCAGTCGTTTCGCCGGGCGGAATCGGCATGGGCGGCGGCGAAGAACCAGCGCACACTGTCCCATTCCAGGGCGCGGTGGGCCAGTGGCGCGCCGGTGGCCAGGGCACGCGCCAGCAGCTCGCGCGTCAGCCTGGGGCTCTCCAGCACCTGGTCGAGCTCACCGAGGGCGCCGGCGACATCGCCGGTCTGATTCAGGCGCCAGCCGGAAAGCCAGAAATGCGCATAGGGCACCAGCGCCCCCTTGGGATACTGGGCCAGCACCTGCGCAGCTGCCGCATCGCTGTCCGGCATATTGTTCTCGAGCATCAGTTGCACGCGGCGGAAGGCAGCCTCCTCGGCCAGCGGAGCCGGCGCCGAGGCTGCCATCTGCGCCAGCGCCTGCAGGGCGCCGGGCACGTCGCCATCGATACGCGCCCGATGCATCTGGACCCGGATCTCGGCAGAAATCTGCGGCGCCGATGCCAGCTGCTGTACTCCCGGCCTCGGCACCAGGGACACCGGTTTCTTCGGGGCACAGGCCGCGAGCAGCAGAGAAAATACGGCGCCCAACAGCAATAGCGTTGCGCGGGCAGGACGACGCGGATAACGTACTTGAAGCATGGAATCGCAGCCTAATCGCAACACCGGCACCGGCCAACTGTTCGTCGTCGCCACCCCGATCGGTAATCTCGCGGATATCAGCTACCGGGCCGTGGAGATACTGAAGCAGGCCGACGCCATCGCCGCCGAGGATACGCGCAACAGCGCCCGCCTGCTCAGCCATTACGGCATCGCCACGCCGATGTTCGCCTGCCACGAACACAATGAGGCGGAGCTCGCCGGCCAATTGCTGGCACGCCTGCGCCAGGGGCAGGACATCGCCCTGATTTCGGACGCCGGCACGCCCCTGATCAGCGATCCGGGCTTCCGCATCGTGCGCACCCTGCGCCAGGCCGGCATCCGCGTTACCCCGATCCCCGGTGCGTGCAGCCCCATCGTCGCCCTGTCCGCCGCCGGCCTGCCGACCGACCGTTTCACCTTCCTGGGCTTTCTGCCGCGCAGCGGTACCAAGCGGGAGGCCGTGCTGCGCCAGATCGCCAATGCCGAGCATACGCATGTGATGCTCGAATCCCCGCACCGCCTGCTGGGCACTCTGCGGGAATTGCATGCCTGCGTAGAACCGGAACAGGAGATCTGCGTGGCGCGTGAACTGACCAAGCTGTTCGAGGAGATCTTCTGCGGCAGCCTTCATGATGCCATCGCCCATTTCGAACAGCAGCCGCCGCGCGGCGAGATCGTGCTCATCACCGGCCCCGCCCCGCCATCGAGCCAGGTGGCCGACGATACCGCCATCCTTGCCCGCCTGCAGGCCCCGGACATGCAGGCGCTGCCACCGAGCGCCCGCGCCAAGGCCGTAGCCAAGGAACTGGACGTGCCCAAATCCCGGGTCTACCGGCTGCTGGCCGAGCCCCCGGCATGAGTACGGCCCGCGGACGTCAGGGCGAGGAGCGCGCAGCGCGCTACCTTGCCCGCCGCGGGTACACGATCCTCGCCCGCAATGTGCGGGCCGCCAGCGGCGAGCTGGACATCGTCGCCCGCCGTGACGATCTGCTCGCCTTCGTCGAGGTCAAGAACCACAGCCGGCGCGAGGCCAGCCTCTTGGCCATGACCCCGGACAAATGCCGCCGCCTGCAGGCTGCGGCCAGCGCCTGGCTGGCCGGCCGGCCGGAGTTGGCGGCATTGCAATGCCGATTCGATTTGATCATCCTGTCCCCATCTTCTGGCCTGGGAGGCCTTGGGATTACGCGCATCGAGCATATGCCGGATATTTTCCGATAGAGGTCTGCATGAACGAGACGATAGTTCGGGCCCTGGACGAAGGCGTTCAGCTGCGACAGCAATGCCGGGAAACGCTGCCCCCCCTGATCGAACAGGCAGCCGCATGCATGAGCGAGGCCTTGAAGCGCGGCGGCAAGATCCTGGCCTGCGGCAACGGCGGATCGGCGGCCGATGCCCAGCATTTCGCCGGCGAGCTGGTCAACCGCTTCGAGCGCGACCGGCCGGGGCTGGCCGCCGTGGCCCTGACCCACGACGCCTCGGTCATCACCAGTATCGGCAACGACTATGCCTTCGATGCCATCTTCTCCCGCCAGGTGCAGGCGCTGGGTCGGCCCGGCGATGTGCTGCTGGCGATCTCGACCAGCGGCAATTCCCGCAATGTGCTGGCCGCGGCCGAAGAGGCGGGCCGCCTGGGCATGGCGGTGGTCGCCCTGACCGGCCGCGACGGCGGCGCGCTCGGGCGCATCGCCAAACCCGAACTGCACCTGAACATCGCCCACCCGTCGACCCCGCGCGTTCAGGAGATGCATATCACCTGCCTGCATCTGATCTGCACCCTGATCGACGACACCCTGTTTGGAGTCAAGTCATGAGCATCCCCCCCCTAGCCTTCGACAAGCTCTCCACGGTACCGCTGGCCAAACGCAAGTCGGACAGCGACGAACAGGATTTCGGCGCCCCCTACCGGCAGGGCGACCGCTTTGCCGAGTTCCTGTGCTCGTTGCCCAACCTCGGTGCCGTGCGCGACCTGTTCGGCCTGCGCGATGCCATCGTCTCCGCCAAGCGCCAGGGCAAGCCGATCATTGTCGGCTGCGGCGGCCATGTCATCGATACGGGACTGTCCCCGCTGCTGAACCGCCTGATGGAGCTGCGCGTCATCAGCGGCATGGCCCTGACCGGCGGTGCCCTGCTGCAGGACGTCGAGATCGCACTCAGCGGCCACACCGTGCGCTGCCGTCCCAAGGAAGCGGGTGACGGCGTGCTGCGCATCAGCCAGGAAACCGGCAGCCTGATCAACGAGGCGATCGGCTTCGGCGCCCGCGAGGGATGGGGCATCGGTCGCAGCGTCGGCAGCAAGCTGTTCGAGGCCGAGGAGGCCGAGCACCTGGATCATTCGCTGCTGGCCACCGCCGTCCGCCACGACATCCCCATCACCGTGCACCCGGCTGTCGGTGCCGATGCCTTCAATCTGCACCCGGCCGCCCATGGCGAATCGCTCGGCGCCGCCGGCATGACGGATTTCAAGCTGCTCGCCTCGATGCTGTCCGGGGCCAGCGGCGGCGTGCTCATCAACATCGCGTCCAGCATCATCCTGCCGCATGTGTTCCAGCACGCCGTGGATGCCGCCCGCAACCTCGGCCACGAGGTCGCAAGGCTGACCGTCGCCGTCATCGACCAGGCGGATGGTGCCCATACCGCGAACCTGGCCGGGCACCTGTCGCAGCCAGGCGGAAACGCCTACCGCTTCACCGGCCCGGATGAGATCCTGGCGCCGTTGCTGTTTGCCTCGGTGCTCGAAAGCCTGGGGAGCGACCTTGCCTGACAAAAAAAGCCCATTGCAGGATCATGAGCATGATCAGCAATGGAACCGCCGGCAGGAGAAGTCCCAGCTTCCGCTCTATATCGCCCTGGCCGTTGCCTGCCTGGTGATCGCCTATCTCCTGAGCCATCTATCGAGGTGACCATGTTACGAATCCTAGCCCTAACCCTTGCCATCCTCTCCCTGAACGGCTGCGTGGCCACCGCCCTCGTCGGCGGCGGGGCCGCCGCCGCAAGCGCCGCCGGCGACGAGCGGCCGGTCGGCCAGCATCTGGACGATGTCGACCTTTCCACGCGCATCGAGGCCCGGCTGATCGCCGAGCGCGACATGCCGTCGCGCTGGATCAACGTCGAGGTCATCAGCGGCGTGGTCACCCTGACCGGCTACCTGCCGACCCAGAACCAGATCGACCGCGCCGTCGCCATCTGCCGCAGCTTCGGCGGCGTCAAATCCGTGGACTCGCAGATCATGCTCGGGGAACCGAAGATCTCCAATATGATCTCCGACAGCTGGATCACGGCCCAGGTCAAGACCAAGCTGGTGCGCGACCCGATCGTCAGCGGGCTCAGCATCCACGTCGAAACGGTGGATGGCAGGGTCTACCTGATGGGGATCATCAAGCAGTCCAATCAGCGCCAGCGGGCGGTGATGCTGACCCGCTCGGTGGACGGCGTCACCGACGTGGTCGACCTGCTGCGCGCCAACTGACGGACCCCGCCATGCAGACCTGGGCGCATGCCCGCGACACCGTGGAGGACTGGCGGCGCCACGGCCTGCGCATCGTGTTCACCAACGGTTGTTTCGATCTACTGCATCCCGGCCACATCGCCTACCTGAGCGAGGCCAAGGCGCTCGGTGACCGCCTGGTCATCGGCCTGAACGACGATGCCTCCATCCACCGCCTGAAGGGCCCATCCCGCCCGGTCAACCCGCTGGCGGACCGCGCCGCCATGCTCGGGGCCCTGCGCATGGTCGACCTGGTGGTACCCTTCAGCGAGGACACGCCGCTGGAGCTGATCCAGGCGCTCAGACCCGACATCCTGGTCAAGGGCGGGGACTACCGGCCGGAGACCATCGTCGGCGCCGAGGAGGTGCGCGGCTGGGGCGGCGAGGTCGTCGTCATCCCCTTCCTCGACGGCCATTCGAGCACCGGCCTGATCGCGCGCATCCGCAGCCTGTAGATGCCGCTTCCCCGATTGCGCATCGTCGCCGATGCCCATGCCTGGGGTGCGGCGCACGCCTTCCGCCATTTCCCGGGCTTTGCCACCGAGCTGACCGTCGTCGAGCACGCGGAGATCACGCATGACCTGCTGCAAGGCGCCGACGTGCTGGTGACCCGCTCGTCCACGCGCGTCGATGCCGCCCTGCTGGCCGGGACGCCGGTGCGCTTCGTCGGCACCGCCACCGTCGGCGAGGATCATGTCGACAAGGCCTGGCTGGCCGCACAGGGCATCGCCTTCGCCTCCGCCGCCGGCAGCTCGACCGGTTCGGTGGTCGAATACTGGATCGCTGCTCTGCTGGCGCTGCATGCGAGGGGCGGATCGACCTGCCGCACACCCGCCTCGGTATCGTCGGCGTCGGCCGCATCGGCGGGCGCATCGCCGAGGTGGCCGCAGCGCTCGGCATCACCGTGTTGCAGAACGATCCGCCGCGCGCGCGCGCCGGCGATGGCGGTTTCTCACCGCTGGCGGCACTGCTGGAAGGCTGCGATCTGCTGACGCTGCACACCCCGCTGACCCGCGAGGGGCCCGACGCCACCCGCCACCTGCTCGATGCCGGCAGGCTTGCCGCCTTCCGGGGCCGCGGCATCATCAATACCGCCCGTGGCGGGGTCATCGATAACGAGGCTCTGGCCGACTGGCTGGACAATGATGCCCGCGCGCTTCGCCGTACTGGACTGCTGGGAGGGCGAGCCGGCGATCTCCCGCCGCCTGCTCGCGCATCCGGGACTGGCCATCGCCACCCCGCACATCGCCGGCCACTCCCTGGACGGCAAGGCGGCCAATACCCGCTACATCTACGAGGCCCTGTGCCGCTTCCTCGGCCTGCCGTCGGCATGGGATGAGGTCGTACAGCTGCCGCCGCCGCTGCCCGCATCCCACGAACTGCAATGCGCCGGCGATGACTGGCTGGATCTGCATCGGGCGGTGGCGCAGCTGTACCCGATCGCCCGCGACGACGCGGCGCTGAAGGCCTGCATGGATACGGACGCTGCGGCACTGGCTGCGGCCTTCCGGGCCCAGCGCCGGCACTATCCGGTCCGTCGCGCCTGGGATGTGCAGGGCATGCGCTTCGTCGACCCGACGCCCCGACTGCTCGCACTGGCGCGTGCCATCGGCCTCGCAAGGCTCTAGGTTCGCCCCATGCAGAATCCCGAACACCTGGTCTGGATGGACCTGGAGATGACCGGCCTGGACCCGGAGACCGACACCATCCTGGAGATGGCCATCCTGATCACCGACGCCGAGCTGAACCTCGTGGCCGAGGGCCCGTCCGTCGCCATCCACCAGGACGAGGCGGTGCTGGAAGCGATGAGCGACTGGTGCAAGACCCACCACGGCGCCTCCGGCCTGAGCGCACGCGTGCGCGCCTCCACCCTCTCCATGGCCGAGGCCGAGGCCATGGCCCTGGATTTCGTTCGCCAATATGTGCCCGAACGCAGCTCGCCCTTGTGCGGCAACTCGATCCATCAGGACCGGCGCTTCCTGGTCCGGTACATGCCGGGGCTCGAGGCCTATATGCATTACCGCAACATCGACGTCAGCACCATCAAGGAGCTGGCCCGGCGCTGGTACCCGAACCTGAAACCGCCGGCCAAGCAATCCGCCCACCTGGCGCTGGACGATATCCGCGAATCCATCGCCGAGCTCGCCTACTACCGCCGGAGCATCTTCGTCTCCCAACCGGCCTGATCTTCGCCGGCATCCCGCGGGACGTCGGGCAAGTGTGACTCGCCTCATATTGCGCCTGCGCATGCCGCCAGGCTATAGCTTGTCGTTCGCACCCTATCCGATGTGCGAGGAGCAACCGAGATGGCGCGAACCCTGTTACCCGTCCTGACCCTGCTTGCCCTGGCCGCGCTGTCGTTAGCCCCCGCCGCCCATGCCGCAACGCTGCAGGATGCCCAAACCCTGATCGGCGAGGCCCAGCAGCTGCGCGCCGCCGAATTCTCGCCCGGCCATTACGCCAAGGCCCGCAAGGCCATGGACGCGGCCAAGGCGCAGTCCTCCCAGAATGACCCGAAGCAGATGCAGGAGAGCATCGATACGGCCGCCGCCGAAGCCAAGCAGGCCGTCGACACCGCCCAGCTGGTCAGCACGCGATTCGCCGACCTGGTCGAGGCCCGCGACCGCATGGAGCTGGCCGGCGCCAAGAACCGTGCGGACCTGCTAGCGCGCGGCGAGTCGGATTTCTCCCATGTCGTGGCCGCGGTCGAGGACGGCGATATGAAGAAGGCCGCGCGCGACGCCAAGATCGCCATGGGCACGGTCCACGCCGCCCAGGTCGTGGCGGCCCGCAGGCAATTCGCCGACCCGCTCGCCCTGACCATCGCCGACGCGCGCCGGGGCTCGGCCCGGAAATTCGCGCCGAAGGCCATCGGCAACGCCATCGATGCCAAGAGGCAGCTCGACGCGCTGGTGCGCAACTCCCCGAACGCGCAGCCCCAGGCCTATGCCCTGTCGCAACACGGCAGCGATGAGGCGCTGCGGGCCAAGCGCATCGCCGAGCTCGGCCGCGGCTTCGACAGCGATCCCGCCTCCGTCGAGCGCTGGATGGACACCGAGGACGCCCGCATGCGCATGCTGGGCGATGCCCTCGGCATCCGCCTGTCGCGCACGCAGACGCCGGAGCAGCAGGCGGCGCTGCTGAGGCAGGCGGTGCTGGACATGAAGACCAATTACGAGGGCCGCATCGCCGATGCCGATACCCAGATCCAGGGCCTGAGCCAGCAGCTGACGCAATCCAAGGGCGAGCTGTCGGATCTCGCCGAGATCCGACACAAGCTCGAGCTCAAGCGCGAGGCCGAGGCCAAGATCAAGCGCCTGACCAAGCTGTTCGATCCGAAGGAGGTGGAGATCCTGCTGACCCCGGATGCCGATGTGATCCTGCGCCTGAACGGCCTGAACTTCCGCAGCGGCAGCGCCGTCATTCCGCCGAACTCCTATGCCATCCTCGACAATGTGCTGAAATCGATCGCCCTGTTCCCGGACCGGGCGGCCCGCATCGAGGGGCATACCGACTCGGTCGGCGCGGACGACTACAACAAGGCCCTGTCCACCCGCCGCGCCGAGGCCGTCAAGGCCTACCTGATCAGCCGCATGGGGAATACCAACGGCCATAGCTTCACGTCCGTCGGCTACGGCAAGGACAAGCCGATCGCCGTCAACGATACGCCGGAGGGGCGGGCGAAGAACCGGCGCATCGACATCGTGCTGATCGCGCCCTCCGGCGCCGCCGACACGCCGGCGCAGGCACCGGCAGCACCTGGACAGTCACCCTCACCTGTGCTTGACTAAATGTAGTCATACCAAGGCATTGGAAGGGGGCGCACCATGTTCCTGAAAGACAAATCCTCGGGCGATCTTGCGGAGGTTGTGGACATGTCGATGCTCGTGGACCCGCACGAGAAGCAGCTGACCGTGCGCTACCAGGCCGGCGAGGAGGTCGGCGATCCCGTCCGGGCAGACAAGAAGGGTTTCGTGTTCCCCTCGGGGGAGGCCCTGCCCAAATGCTGGCACGACGCCCACTACCGCGTGAAATTCTGATCCCCAACGGGATCGTCGAAGCCCGGCCATCGCGCCGGGCTTCTTGTATGCGCGGGAGCAGCCCGGAATTCCGGCTTGCAGCGAACCGGCCGAGCCAGTATAAATCGCCCCCCTGACATTCGTCCGAGGGGCCAGGTAGCTCAGTTGGTAGAGCAGAGGACTGAAAATCCTCGTGTCGGCGGTTCGACTCCGTCCCTGGCCACCATCTTTCATTCAGCATCGGCACCAACAAAAAGGCCCCCGCGGTTTGCGGGGGCCTTTTGCGTTACGGTCGAGTGACGGGCTTCTTAGAAGTCGTACTCGGCCATCACGCGGTTATACGTGAACGTGTCGTGACCACCGTTCGCCAGCTTGCCGTTGCTGACCTCGATACGATCACGCAGCGACAGGCCCTTGTAGGCGCCGCCGAAGAAGTAGGTGATGTCACCATAGGTGTTGGTGCTGTTGCCCTTGAAGTGGGTGTTGTAGCGAGCCCAGGCCGCCATCACGCGCAGGTGATTGTCGAACATCTTGTACGTGCCCTTGATCTTCGTGGCATTACCCGGCCCAAGCTCGACCAGACCGCGGATCATCGAGGTGGTCCACAGCGGGTCGGTTGCATAGTTCGCGGTGAACGGCGAGATGATGATACCGCCGCCGAAGGCGTTGGCGTTGTAGTTCACCTTGTCGTAGGCCACGAACACGGAGCCGTGCGGGATGTTCACACCGATCTTGGCACCCTCGACCTGCGAGTTCACATCGCCGCCGACGCCATTGGCCGTCGTGCCATACTGACCGAAGAAGCTGTTGCTGGAACCGAGGTTCTGCTTCAGGCCCTGGATGCCGATGAACGGATCGAAGCCGGTACCGGTCTTGACGGTGTAGGTGGCCTCACCGTAGTAGGTGTTGGCGAAACGGTAGAAGTCGTAGTACCACAGGCGGGCCTTCAGGCCGTTGGCCTTGTAGTCCGCGCCGATGACCAGCGTGCCGCTGGACTTCTGCGTACCTGTGGTCGTAAGCGAAGCAGCGGTAGTGCCGTTCAGCGTGTACGGCTGGCCTCCATGCGAGTCGTCGCCACCCCAGGCACTGTTGTAGTACAGGTTGTTCTGGAAGTAGTTGCTCGAGGTGCGGCTCTTCCATGCGGTCTCGCGGATGCCGTAGATGTGCAGATGATCGATCGGGTTCAGCTGAAGCAGCACGGCCTGGTAGGTGGCCGGCAGCACGCGCGAGTCGGAGCCGCCCATCCACGGGGTGCTCAGCTCCTGATCACCGGCGCGCACCATGTACAGCGGCTGGCGGTACTGCAGGTACAACTGGCCCAGGGCGCTGAACTGGTTCTTCGTGCCCATCAGCGTCGAGTCAGGATGGTGGACATTCAGACCCAGCGACTGTGCGGTCATGCCGGTAACAGCGAAGCCCCAGCCGTCGGCAGCGGTATCGGTATGCAGGTTCAGGATGCCGGCCAAGCTGAATGCATTGACATCGGCCCCGTTG
The DNA here is from genome assembly GCA_963764315.1 of uncultured Zetaproteobacteria bacterium. Lineage (GTDB taxonomy): Bacteria > Pseudomonadota > Zetaproteobacteria > Mariprofundales > Mariprofundaceae > DATLWN01. The sequence continues at coordinate 206,230 of CAVXSB010000006.1, read as the reverse complement.
TTTGGACTGAACTGACGGGTAAAACGGTAGGCACGGGCCTTGCCGTCGACCTTGACGCCGCTGAGGATATCGTTCAGCGACGCGGCTTGAGCGATACCCGTGCTGGCACATGCCAAGGCGAGCGCCAAGGGGATGGCCTTCATATATTTTCGCATTTTCTATTCCTCCAAGTGTGTATGCAAAGGGGGAAATCGCATAAAAGAACGCCGCAAAGCCCCATGAGCTTTGCGGTGAAACGGCTTTCCTCCCCCCCTAGTTCGGTTAGCCGGGAACGATCGTATTGTGACAAATGGTCAGTTACAACAGATGTTTTACATATATAACATATAATAACGAAATATATTACTTTTGTTTATCTCATGATGAGCATAAACCTATATATACCAGCGATAAATCGCATCGCCTATGTATAACTTTTCTTAATGCAATGTATTACTTTTTATGCATTCGGCCGGCATGGCCTCGCTTGGGCCTATCTCCCTCTGGGGCTAGTCGCCGACGCTGAGGCGGATGCGGATCTCCTGCACCGACTCCACCGGTTTGCCCTTGGCGAGCGCCGGGTAGAACATCCAGGTGCGCAGGGTGTCGAGGATGATGCGGTTGATGCGGGGATTGTCGGTCGGGCGCACCAGATCGACCGACACCGTGCCGTCGGCATGGATATGCAGCCTGGCCACCGCCGCCTCGTCCATGGCCGCCTGGCGCAGATCGTCCGGGATCTGGGGCAGCGGGCTGTAGACGGCCCGGGCCCCCATGGCATCCTGGTTCACCGCCGTCTGCGGCGCCTGCGGATGCGGCGGCACCTTGGGGGCCGGCTTCGGTTTCGGTTTCACCACCGGCCTCGGTACGGGCTTCGGTTTGGGTTTGGGCTTAGGTAAGGGCTTGGCCCGGACCGGCAGGCCGTCCGGCCGCTTCACCTCGTGTATCGGCTTCGGCGGTTGCGGTTTCGGCACCGGTTTGACCACGGGCGGGGTCGGCGGAAGCTCCACCAGCCGCGCATCGACCGGCGGCAGGGCGATGCTGTTAAGCGGGTGCGGCGTAAAGCGCCCGGCCCAGGCCAGCAGCAGCACGGCCCAGAGCGCGGCCGCCGCCAGCAGGGCCCAGGGGAAGACCCCGGCCTCCCGCCGCGGCACCAGCAATGCCGCCCTAGTCATGCTTGACGGCGATCAGGAAATGCGCCACACCGACGGCGCGGGCACGCAGCATGGCCTGCACGACCAGGCCCTGCGGCGCCTCCGTGTCGGCGGAAACGATGACTGATTTTCCGGGTATCCCCGCCGCCTTCAGGGCGGACGCCAGCGTATCCAGCGTCACCGGCGCATGGTTGATGTAGATTTTGCGATCGCGGGTCACCGTCAGTGTCGCCGGCAGGTTCTTCGTCAGGCGCTCGGCCTGTCCCTGCGGCAGGTTCACCGGCAGCGAGTGCAGGTTCTGCATCGACAGCGAGGCGAGCATGAAGGTGGCCAGCAGGAAGAACATCACGTCGATCATCGGGATGATCTCGATGCGCCCCTTGCGGCGCGGGCGCGCCCTATTGAGCTTCATCGAGCCCTCCCTGCGCGTCGATGCGGATATGGTCGACCAGGCGCGTGCCCAGGCGCTCCATCTCATCCAGGGTCTCGGACTGCAGCTTGGCGAAGTAGTTGAAGCCGAACAGCGCCGCCAGGGCGATGACCAGGCCCAGGGCCGTGGCGATCAGGGCCTGCGCCACGCCGCCGGTGACGCCGGTGGGATCGACGAGGCCGTTGGCGCCGATCAGGTGAAAGGAATGCATCATGCCGCCGATGGTGCCGACCAGGCCCATCAGGGGTGCGGCCGTGACGATGGTCTCGAGCAGCCATAGCCGGCGCGATAATGACGTCTCGATCAGTTTGGCCTCGTCCGCCGCCCGGGACTCGATCCACCAGACCGGCCGGCCCCGATTGGCGGCGATGACGGCGAAGAAGCGCCTGAGGTAATGCCGCTCGTCCATCGCCGCCAGATTGGCCTCCAGCTTCTCCCAGGCGAAGCCGTAGGTCTCGATCAGATCGCGCACCTCGTCCGCAAGCCGGGTGAAACGCCAGAAGATCACCCCCTTCTCGATCAGGATGGCGGTGGCGAGGATCGCCACCAGGCTCAGCGGCAGCATCATGACCCCGCCCAGCATCAGCATGTCCATGGTTTCGTGCAGATTCATCTCTTCTCCTTTGTGGGGCATGCCCCGGTGTTCAGAACGTTCAGAACGGTTTGCTCAGCTCGGCGTAGAACGAACGGCGCGGGCCGTATTGCGGTGCCCCGACGCCGACGCCGGTGCCGTCGCGGATCAGGTAGACCTTGTCGAGCAGGTTGACGACGTTGACACGCCCGTCGATCTCCCCCCAGCCCCGGCTTTTAAACGGTGCATCAGCGTGCCGTTGACCTGCACATAGGCCCCCAGATGGCCGGTGTTGGCGAAGCCGTTGCGCAGGCCGCTGCCGTAGATGGCGTCCAGGCCCGCCGTCGTCCGCGGCCAGGCGTAGCGAAAGCCCGCCGGAGCCGGTCAGGCGCTGGTCGTGATCCAGATGGATCCAGTGCGTGGCGATGTAGTTCAACTCCGTCGCATCGAAGTTGTACTGGCCGGACACGATGCCGCGGCCCATGGCCGTGGCCCGGGCCAGGTTCAGGTAGCCCGACCAGTTCTCCCGATGGTAGGTCGCGCTCAGCTCCACGCCGTAGATGCGCCCCTGGGCGTAGTTGAAGGGCGTGAAGATCATGGCCGAACCGAACTGGCCCTCGTCGAGCAGATTGGTCAGCTGCCGGTAATAGCCGTCGAGCCCGACGGTGACATAAGGTCCGAGCTGCTGAGAAATGCCGGCATCGTAATAGTTCGAGGACTGCGCCTTCACCGGGTCGTTGCCGGTGCCGGGTGCGGCATTGGTGGTGTTCTGGAACTTGCTGACGGTGGTGGGCGCGATCAGCTCCGTCGGCGGCGGCGTGAAATAGCGCGCGAAGCCGGCGTGCAGCGTCGTCGTCTGGGTCGCCCGGTAGACGAGGCCGAAGCGCGGGCTCCACTGGCTGGCGACGACATAGGCATCGACCCAGTCCGCGCGCAGGCCGGTGTTGATCGTCAGGCTGGAGAACGGCTTCCATTCGTCCTGCACATAGGCGCCGTAGAGCCTGGAGACCTTGGCACTGTGGTCGAGGATGGCGAAGGGCGTGCTGCTGGACTGCGTACCGCCCACCGTCGGGAACACCAGGGAGTTGCTGTCGTTGACGGTGTGCGCATGGCTGTAGATCAGGCCGGTGCGCAGGGTATGGCGAGCGCCGAGCCGGGCGCTGGCATCGGCCTGCAGCCCGGAGGAAAGATTGGAGCGCTGGATGCTTGATGCCACGCCGGTATAGATCAGATCGCCGACGGGATCGGGCGAGAACACCACCTGCGAGTAGCGGCTGAAGGCGGCCAGCTGGTAGTCGATGCCGTTCTCCAGGCTCTGCTGCAGGGCGACGATGCCGTAGCGCGTGATCTCGCGCTGGTTCTCGTTCAGTTGCGACGATGGATAGTTCGCCACCCCGTTATAGGTATAGCTCTGGGCCTGGTTCGGGTTGTTCGGGATCTGGAAATCATTGCGCGCCGTGCCGGCGATCAGGCTCAGCTTGGCCGTGTCGCCGAGCATGTCCGAAAGGTAGGCGAAGGCATCGCGCTGGATGCTGCGATCGTGCAGCACGCTCTTGGCCGGCGTCGGCTTCTCCAGGCCCAGGTCGTTGCGCAGGGCGGAACCGGTCACGTAGTAGCTGAACCGGTCCCGGCTGCCGCTGAGCTCGCCGAAGGCCTTGCGGGTGTTGTTGCTGCCGCCCATGACGCCGACGCGTCCGCCATTGCCCAGCACCCCCGATTTCGTGTGGATGCTGACGATGCCGGCCGTGCGGTCGCCGTAGCGGGCGGGCAGGGCCCCGGTCAGCAGGTCCACGCTCTCGGCGAAGCGCGTGTCGAGCGCCTGGCCGAAGCCGCCGATGCCCTCGGGGATGATGATGTCGTTGATACGGTACTGCACATCGCCGTGATCGCCGCGGATATGGATCTGTCCGTATGAATCCTGTGCCACGCCCGGCGCCTGCAGCACCACCTTGTCCAGCGGCGTGTTCCGCCCCTGGGGAAGGTGCTCCAGCGCCTTGCTGCCCATGCGGTAGACGCTGCCGCCCGTGGCGGCGACCGTGGCCCCGCGCGCCGGGTTCAGGCGCTTGGCGGACACCGTGATCTCCAGGGCCCTGGTGCTGGCCAGCACCAGCTGCAGGTGCAGCGAAGGCGCGGCCGTCAGGTTGGCGATCTTGATACTGCCGCGATAGTCCGCCTTCCCGGCGAACACCACATAGACGCCGATGGGCAATGCCGGGACGGCAAAATGTCCCGCCGTGTCGCTTCTCACCGTGGCCACGACATTGCCCGTCGCGCCCTTGACGTTGATTGTGGCGCCGGCCAGCGGCTGCCCAATGGCATCGCTGACGGTGCCGTCGATGCTGCCCGTGCCCGCTGCCCGCGCCCCATGGGCGCCGACGAGAAGGCAGAACAGCAGAAAGGCCAGGGATCTGGCCACCGATGTTCGCATGGTCTCCTCCGAATCCGCACATACGCTCGGCTGAAGACAGCCGGCGCATGCAAACGTTCAATCGATCGATGTTTGGGACGGACTAGGCGGAGGGTGGGGCCCGGATCGGCGTGAAGCGCCGACAGGCGATGGACGGCAGACGGAACAGCGGCTGGTCGATGCGCACATCGATCAGCGCCGGCGTCGGCAGGCCGAAGGAAATGCTCGTCGTGAATCCGTGCCCCACGGCCTTTTCATAGGCACAGAGCTTGCAGACGATGGGCTTGTGCAGACCGGTTTCATGGTTGTGGAACTCGATCTCCGCCCACATGCTGCTGACCACGGCAACCGCGGCCAGGGCAATGACGAGATGGCGGCCGAGGCGCCCCTGAATCCAGGCGAACATAGAGCGGCAAGGCAATGCCATCACCGCACGCATGTCAAGCGGAGGCCGGCCTGGCCGAGCCCCGTCGCTCCCTCACAGACCAGGGCGACTCAGCTGCGTTCGTCGATCGGGGTAAAGGGGAGCCCGTGCCCGCCGGTATAGATCTGCACCGGCCGGAAAATGCGGTTGTGCGGCAGCTGCTCGCGCCAATGGGCCAGCCAGCCGGCGACGCGCGCCATCGCGAATACCGGCGTGAACAGGCTCGGGTCCAGGCCAAGCTTGCGATAGACGATGCCGGAATAAAAATCCACGTTCGGGTAGATACCCTTGGCCCCGAGACGTTCGGCCACCAGCGCCTCGATGCGGCTGGCCACCTCGTAGGTACGATCGGCGCCGTAGCGCGTGGCCATCTGGCCGTACAGCCGCTGCAGCAGCGAGGCGCGCGGATCCTTGGTCTTGTAGATGCGGTGGCCGAGCCCCGGAATCTTCTCCTTGTTCGCCAGCTTCTGTTCGATCACCGACTCGACATGGTCGGGGCTGGCGATGGCATCGAGCATCTTCAGCACATCCTCGTTGGCACCGCCGTGCAGCGGCCCGGACAGGGCGCCGATGGCGGCGCTGATCGCCGTGTACGGATCGGCCAGCGTGGAGGCGGTGACGCGCATGGCGAAAGTGCTGGCGTTCATCGTGTGATCGGCATGCACGACCAGGGCCACATTCATGACGCGCGTGGCAAGCTCGTCCGGCTCCTCGCCGGTCAGCATGTACAGGAAGTTGGCGGCATGGGACAGGTCATCGCGCGGCGCGATCGGATCGTCGCCGTGGCGCATGCGCGCGTGCGCCGCCACCAGCGTCGGCATCTTGGCGATCAGGCGCAGGCAGGCCGAGCGTATCACGTCCTCGTCGAACACGCCGGAATCCAGGCCACGCGGCGCCGGATAGAACATGCCCAGCGCCGCCACGCTGGCCTGCAGTGCATCCATGGTGTGCGCGGATTCCGGGAAGCATTTGAGCATGTCGCGGATGCGGAACTTGACGCGGCGGTGATGCCGAAGCCCGCTATCGAATTCGGTCAGCTCGGTGGCGGTCGGCAGGCGGCCGTAGATCAGCAGATAGGCGCATTCCTCGAAAGAGGTCTGCTCGGCCAGCGTCTCGATATCGATGCCGCGGTACTCGAGGAAGCCCCGTTGCCCGTCGATATAGGAGATCGAGGACTCGGCGATCGGCACGCCGGCCAGGCCGGGCACGAATTGCGGGGTGGATTCCGGATGTGTCATGGGCTCGCCTCCTGGTGTCACTGAGCCTACCGAGTAACCCTGGGTGGCCTCATTTGGAGCAGCAGCGGCAACACCGAAATGAGCGTGAACAGGCCCCAGAAGGTAGCCGAGTCTGGCGGATGTTCAAGCCACGGTCTGGCGTAGTGCCTACACCCCTCCGCCCAGGGGATGGCTGCGGTTGACCAGGCTGTGCAGCCGGGCGCGCGTCACATGCGTGTAGATCTCCGTGGTACTGATATTGGCATGACCGAGCAGCATCTGCACCGCCCTCAGATCGGCGCCGTGATTCAGCAGATGCGTGGCAAAGGCATGGCGCAAGGTATGCGGGGACGGGGGCGGCACGATGCCGGCCTGGCGCGCATACCGACGCAGGCGCTGCCAGAAGTTCTGGCGGCTCATCGCCCGGCCCTGGCGCCCCGGAAACAGGTAGGGACTGCGCACGGCGGGCCGCCGCGCCAGCCAGGCGCGGACCCAGTTTCCGGCCTCCTCGCCGAAGGGCACCAGGCGCTCCTTGTCGCCCTTGCCGATAACGCGCACCAGCCCGCCCTGCATATCCAGGCTGCCCGTACCCAGGCCGACGAGTTCGCTGACGCGCAGGCCGGTGGCATACAGCAGTTCCAGCATGCAGCGATCGCGCACGCCGATATCGGTCCCGACATCCGGGGCTGCGAGCAGGCGTTCGACATCCGCCTCGTTGAGCATCTTCGGCAACGGCCGGCTCTTGCGCATCTTCGGCAGCTGGCGGGCCGGATGATCGGGGCGCAGGCCCTCCTGCTGCAGATAGGCGAACCAGGTGACCAGGGCGCTGCGCCGGCGCTGGATGGTCGACTGCCGAAAGCCCTGCCGGCGCAGCTCGGCGATGTAGCGCAGCACCTGCTCGCGATCGGCGGAGAAGACGTCCGTCCCCAGACTGCGCAGCAGGGCGTTGGCGTGGGCGATATCGTGCAGATAGGACTCGCTGGTGCGCGCCGACCAGCCGCGCAGCATGGCCAGGCGCTGTAGCAGGCCTGAAATGCGGTCTTGCTGCGCCTCTGCCGCTTGTGTATCCATGCCTGCCATTATGGGCACGGCGCGTAAGGCCTACAAGACAGGCCCTACGGGACGGTGGAATGGAAGGCGATTTGCGCCGGGAACTCTGATAGCCTGCGGCACACAGACGAAAAAGGCCCGGCGCTTGAAGCGCCGGGCCTTTCGCCGGTTTCCCGATGTGGTACCGAGGACTGGAGTCGAACCAGCACGACCGTAAGGTCACTGGCACCTGAAGCCAGCGCGTCTACCAATTCCGCCACCTCGGCATAATCCCGCACGCGGCGAGCCGCAGCGAGGCCGGAATAGTAAAATGGAGCACCTACGTGTCAAGAAAGAAAAATGAACGGCCACGCCGACAAGACCAATCCGCAAACGCACGCCGCCCGTCCCCACCCCGCATCCGGCGCCAGCAGGTGCTCGATGCCATGGCCGAGCTGCCGGACGGACGCGGTGGCGTCCATGAACTGGCGAAGGCCATGCGCCTGCACCGCCCCGGGGATCGCAAGTCCCTGGAACTGACCATCGAGCACATGCTGGCGGATGGAGAGCTCAGGAGGAACGGGCGACAGCTCGCCGCCACCGGCCGGAGCAGCAGCTTCGTCGGGACCCTGAGCCTGCATCCGGACGGTTTCGGCTTTGTCGCCGTCGATGGCCTGGAGAAGGATCTGTTCCTGCCGGTCGGCGAGACCCGGGGACTGATGCATGGGGACGTCGTCGAGGTGCGCGCCGTACAACGGCGCGGCCGCCCCGCCGCCGAACTCGTACGCGTGGTGCGCGAGGCCAACGATACCCTGGTCGGGCGCCTGGTCATCCGGGACGGCATCGGCATGGTGGAGCCGCGCTCCAAGCGCATGCCGCAGGCCATCCTGGTCAAGTCGAAAGATGCGGGCAACGCCCATGACGGCGACTGGGTGCACGTACGCGTCATGCGCGGCAGTTCGCCGCTGCGCGGGCGCATCGTCGGCGTGCTCGGCGAGATCGCCGAGCCGGCGAAGCTGATCGACCTCGTCATCGCCGAGAACGGCCTACCCGGAGATTTTCCGGACGATGTGCAGCAGGAGGCCGGAACCATCGACCCCGAGGTCGTGCCCGCACGCTACCCGCACCATACCGATTTCACCCATCTGGGCTTCGTCACCATCGACGGCGAGGATGCCCGCGACTTCGACGACGCCGTCTGCGTACATCCGCGCGGCGACGGCTTCGAGGCCTGGGTGGCCATCGCCGACGTGGCCGAGTATGTGCGCCCGGACTCAGCACTGGACCGCGAGGCGCGCGAGCGCGGCAACTCCTTCTATTTCCCCGACCGCGTCATTCCGATGCTGCCGGAGCGCCTGAGCAACGGCGTCTGCTCGCTGAATCCCATGGTGCCGCGCCTGGCCATGGTGGTGCGCATGCGCTTCGATGCCAACGGCACCCGCCGCGCCGTGCAGGTACACGAGGGCGTCATCCACTCACGCGCGCGCCTGACCTACCGCCAGGTCAGCGCCTGGCTGCAGGATGGCGATGCCGGCGCCATCAAAAACGCCGATGTGCGGGCCATGCTGCGCGATACCGAGCGCCTGTTTCGCATGCTGGAGAAGGCGCGGCGGAAGCGCGGCGCCCTCGACCTGGACCTGCCTGAAGTACGCGCCGTGCTGCACGACAACACGGTGAGCGCGCTGGATGTGCAGGAGCGCCTCATCGCGCACCGCCTGATCGAGGAGATGATGCTGGCCGCCAATACGGCCGTGGCCGAGTACTTCGAGGAAAGGCAGGTGCCGCTCTTGTACCGCATCCACCCCGCCCCGAAGCCGGAGTCGATCCAGACCCTGAACGATTTCCTCGCCCCCTTCGGCCTGTCGCTGCCGAACAAGCCGGACAGGCCGCTGAAGCCTGCCGAGGTCGAGCGCATTCTGGAGCAGGCCTCCGACACGCCGGTGGCGCATGTGCTGCACAGGCTGATCCTGCGTTCCATGCAGCAGGCGCGCTATACCCCAGACAACGACGGCCATTTCGGCCTGGCCTACCATTCCTACTGCCACTTCACGAGCCCCATCCGGCGCTATGCGGATCTCTGCGTACACCGGCGACTGAAGGCCATGCTGAGAGGCGAATCGCCGGATGCGGTACTGCCGGCTTCGGAACTGGCCGCCATCGGCGAGATCACCTCCGTGCAGGAGCGCAAGCAGACGCAGTCGGAATGGGATGTCCAGGCCATGCTGGCGGCGCTATACCATACCAAGGATGTCGGCGAGGTCTTCGACGCCGTGATCTCCGGCATGAGCAAGCGGCGCATGTTCCTGGAACTGCAGCCGACGCTGGCCGAGGCCTCGCTGGCGATCGATGCATTGGGCTCGCAATACATCCTCGACGAGACCGGCCACCGCCTGGTCTCCCGCCGGGGCGGCCATGCCTACCATCTCGGCGACACCGTGCGCATACGCATCGACGCTACCGACCCGGTACGCGGCCAGATCAACGTATCGCTGGAGCCGGAGGAGCCCGTCGCCTAAGGCCTTTCTCACTCTCACTCGTTTCGACATTACCGCTGCGCTCCAGATGAGGCCAATCAAGGCGCGAGAAGTGAAGTTTGGTATCATCAAATGAACGCCGAGTGGGCTCATCTGTAGTGCAGCCCTTCAGAGATAAATAAGCCCCTAACGGCGCCAGAACTCTGGCATCAGCAGCACAAAGAAGCTGAAGATTTCCAGGCGGCCGATGATCATGGCAAAGGCCAGGATGCCCTTGGCGGCGGCCGGCAGGCCGCCGAAGTTGGAGGCGGGCCCGACGACGCCGAAGCCGGGGCCGCTGTTGGTGACGCAGGTAACGACGGCGGAGATCGACGAGATCATGTCCACGCCGGTCAAAGCCACCAGCGTCACCAGGATGCCGAAACAGACGACATACAGCGCCAGAAAGCCCCACAGTGCCTGCACCACGGATTCCGGGATGCGCGTGAGGCCGAACTTGATCTGGATCACCGCGTGCGGATGGATCAGGCGGCGCAGCTCACGCTTGCCCTGGCGGAACAGCAGCAGCATGCGCACCACCTTGATGCCGCCGCCGCTGGTCGATCCGGCGCAGCCGCTGATCAGCATGCCGATCAACAGCAGGATGCCGGTCACCGGCGGCCACAGGCTGTAGTCGACGGAGACGAAGCCCGTCGTGGAGACCAGCGACATGGTGTTGAACACCACATCGGTCACCGTCGCGCCCTTGGGCACGGCAACAACCCCGATGGCCAGCAGGATGAAGGCGAGCCATTTGACATAGGCCATGAACTCCTCGTCCCGCAGGTAGGCGCCGAGCGAGATGCCCCGCCGGATGGCAGCGAAGTGCAGATTGAAGTTCACGCTGCCCAGGAACATGAACACGATGGTCACCCAGTCGAGCAGCGGCGAATGGAAATAGCCGAGGCTGGCGTCATGGGTGGAAAAACCGCCGGTGGCCAGCGTGCACATGGCGTGGTTGATCGCATCGAACTTGCTCATGCCGGCCAGCCACATGCAGATGGCGCAGGCCACCGTGATGCCGAAGTAGATATACCACAAGGCCTTGGCCGTTTCCGCCACGCGCGCCGTCAGCTTGTCCTTGACCGGCCCCGGCACCTCGGCGCGGAACAGCTGCATACCACCGACACCCAAAAGCGGCATCACCGCCACCGCCAGCACGATGATGCCCATGCCACCCAGCCACTGTTCCATGGAGCGCCAGAACAGCACCGCCGGCGGCATGCCGTCCAGGCCGGTCAGCACCGTCGATCCGGTCGTCGTCAGGCCGGAGGCGGACTCGAAAAAGCCGTCCCAGAAGGTATGGCAGGTGCCCGTGGTCCACAGCGGCACGGCGCCCAGAATGGACAGCAACACCCAGGCGACGGAGACGATCAGAAAGCCGTCGCGGTGGCTCAGCTGGTATGCGACCGGGCCGCCGATGCGGCGCATCACCAGGCCGAGCCCCACCACCATCAGGCTGGCGAAGACGAAATGCAGCGCCTGGCCGGTGCCGTAGTACAGGTCCACCCCGGTCGGCACGACCATGCCCAGGCCGAACACCATCACCAGCACGCCGAGCGTCGATACCACCCCCCCGAAGTGCATGGCTTAAAAGAATTCCAGATGCACTTCGAACAGCTTCTCGACGGCACGCATACAGGTGCTTTGCGTGACCATGATGACGCGGTCGTGCGGGCGGATGCGCGTCTTGCCGTCCGGGATGATCACCGCCTCATTGCGCAGGATGGCCCCGACCACCGTGCTGCCCGGCAGCTTCAGCTCCGCAAGCGGGATGTTCAGGATATCCGAGGTCTGCAGCGCCTCGGCCTCGATGACCTCCAGCGTGCCGTCGCCGAGCGGAGAGGTGCCGAGGATGCGTCCCTTGCGCACGTGGCGCATGATGGCCGAGAAGGTCGTGAACTTCGGCGACACCGTCACGTTCAGGCCGATCTGGCGCACCAGGTCCGAATAGATGTCCCGGTTCACCAGGGTGATGATGTGCGGCACCTTGTACTGGCGGGCGATCAGGCTGGCCAGGATGTTGGTCTCGTCGTCGTTGGTCAGGGCCATGAAATGGTCCATGCGGTCCACCGACTCCTGCTCCAAGAGCTCCCGGTCGATGGCATCGCCGTGGATGACCACGCTGCGGCCGAGGCGCTCGGACAGCCACTCGGCGCGCGCCTGATTGAACTCGATCACCTTCAGCGACACCCCGAGCTGCTCCAGCTCCCGGGCCACCACATAGCCGACATGACCGCCGCCGACCATCATCACGTGCCGGCCCAGCCCCGGTGCGGGCTGGGAACTGCTCATGGCCAGAAAGCGCTGCACATACTGGCGGTCGATGGCCACATAGATGTGGTCGCCGGCCAGCAGCACCGCCGAGGAGTCCGGCACGCGCCAACGGTGGTTGTGCTCGTGCGCCACCACATAGGCACGCACGTCGCCCAACACCTCGTCGAGATCGGCCAGCGAGATGCCGGCCAGCGCCCCCTTCGGCGGCACCTGCAGGCCCAACAGCTGCACCTTCCCTTCGGCGAAGTCCTGGGCATCGACGGCCGACGAGATCTGGAAGCGCTTGATGATGGACTTGGCTGCCTCGGTCTCCGGCGAGATCACCAGATCGATGGCCATCTCGTCGCGGGCGAACAGCGAGGCGTTATTGGTGTAATCGGACTCGCGCAGGCGGGCCATCTTGGTGGGCACATTGAACAGCGTATGCGCTACCTGGCAGGCCACCATATTGACCTCGTCGTTGGTGGTGGCGGCGATCAGCAGGTCGGCGTTGCCCGCCCCTGCCCGCTCCAGCACGGAGGGGTGCGAGGCATGGCCGAGCTCCGTGCGCACGTCCATCGAGTCGGCGACGCGCTGCAGCCGCTCGGCATCTTGATCGACGACGACGACATCGTTGCCTTCCAGCGACAGACGCCGCGCCAGGTTGAAGCCGACCTCGCCAGCGCCCAGTACCAGGATGTTCATTCGTCCTTCCTTGCCGATGGCGTCAGCCCGAAGGCGCGGATCTTACGATGCAGCTGGCTGCGCTCCATACCGATGTCCCCCGCCGTACGGCTGATATTCCATTGGTTTTTTTCCAGATAGTGAAGCAAAAAGCTGCGTTCGAAGTTGTCGCGTGCCTGGTGGAAGCTGCCGGCATATTCCTGGCGGCGGCCTGCAGCGGACTGTAGCGGCTGCCTGGATTGGTCGAGCGGCAACATATTGTCCGGGCTGATCTCCTCGCCCGGCGTCAGGATATGGCAGCGCTCGATGTAGTTGCGCAGTTCGCGCAGATTTCCGGGCCAGGGGTAGGACTGCATGGCGGCGACGGCATCCGGGGAAAAACGAACCGGCACGCCACCCAGGGCATGGGCCTGCTCGGAGGCCAGCACCTCGACGATCTCCGGCATATCCCCCACCCGTTCGCGCAGTGGCGGCATACGAATCGACACCACATTCAGCCGATAATAGAAATCCTCGCGCAGATTCTCCTCACGCAATTCCCGATCCAGGTCGCGGGCGCTGGCGGCGACCAGCCGCACATCGGCAGACAGCGGCGCCGGATTGCCCAGGCGCTGGATCGCGCGCTCCTGCAGCACGCGCAGCACCTTGGCCTGCGTGCCGAGGCCCAGCTCGCAGATCTCGTCGAAATAGATGCTGCCGTTATTGGCCATCTCGAAGCGTCCGCGCTGCGCATGCAGGGCGCCGGTGAAGGCCCCCTTCTCGTGGCCGAACAGCTCCGACTCCATGCGCGATTCGGGCACGCTGGCGGTATTGACCTCGACAAAGGCACCGGTAGCGCGGCGGGACAGGGTGTGCAGCAGGCGTGCGGCCACGCGCTTGCCGGTGCCGTGCTCGCCCAACAGCAGGACCGGCGCGTCGGTCGGGGCCACGCGCCGGAGCAGCGCCATGATCTCCTGGATGGCGGCGGACCCGCCGATCAGCTCCTCGCGGCTCTGCGTACGCATGCTCTGCTTCAAATCGTCGTTCTCGAGTTCCAGGCGGCGCTTCTCCACGGCGTTGCGCAGCAGGATCAGCAGACGCTCGGAAGACAACGGCTTTTCGAGGAAGTCATAAGCGCCCTGGCGGGTGGCCCGTACGGCGGTATCGATGGTGGCATGGCCGGACATGACGATCACCGGCACCTCCGAATCCATCTGCTGGATGCGGTTCATCGTCTCCAGGCCATCGATGCCGGGCATCCAGATGTCCAGCACGATGCAGTCCACGGGCTGCTTACGGAAACGCGCCACCGCCTCCTCGCCGGAGGCGGCACAGACGACCGCGTATCCCTCATCCTCAAGAAGCCCCTGCAGGGACTCGCGGATCGGCCGCTCGTCATCGACGATCATCACGTGCGCACTCATATCTGGGCCATGCTCGTATGCGATATGGGAAGTCGCAAGCAGAAGTGCGTGGGTTGCGCCTGCGACAACAGCACCAGCTCCCCGCCGTGATCCTCGGCAATGCGCCGCGCAATCGACAGGCCGAGGCCGGAACCGCTGGACTTCGTCGAATAATAGTCGTCGAAAATATTCTTCCTGGCCTCCCCGGGGATGCCGATGCCGTCATCCTGCACATGGAACTCGACCATGCCGTCCTTCGACAGCGCATGCAGGCGCACCGAACCGTGCTCCGCCGTGGCGGCCAGGCCGTTGTCGAGGAGATTGATCAGGATCTGTTTGATCTGGTCCGGATCGCATTCGCAGACCACGTCCTCGTCCGGTACCTTGACCTCGACGCGCCCATAGGCGCTGAACAGCTCATGCATCTCCCGCACGATGTCGCGGATCGAGGCATCCTGAATACGCGGCTTGGGCATGCGCGCCAGCATGGAAAAATCGGCGATCAGGCGCTGCATGCGCTCCACCTGGCCGATGATGGCCTGCGTGCAGGTGTCGAACACCGCCGTATCGCTGGCACCGGCACGGAAACGCCGCTGCAGGCGCTCGGCCGCCAGCTTGATCGGCGTCAGCGGGTTCTTGATCTCGTGCGCCAGGCGCTGGGCCACCTCTGCCCAGGCCTTGCTGCGCTGGGCCTCGGCCAGGGAGCTGATGTCGTCGAGCACCAGGAGCAGGCCGGAGAAACGGGCCGTGCCCACCAGCGTCAGGCGCACGCCGCGCGCCAGGATATGCACGGGACGCTGGCCGAGCATCAGCTCGAATTCCTGCTGCAGATCCCCGTCCGCATGGCCGGCCAGATCCTCGTAGAAGGTCCCGACAGGCTGCAGACGGCCGACGAATCCCATGCGCACCTCGCTGCCGACTCCCCAATCCTCCGGCAAATGCAGCAGGGCCTTGAAGGAGTGGTTGACCAGCCGCACGCGCCCGTCCCCATCGGCCAGCAACACGCCGGACTGCAGATTGCCAAGCAGGGTCTCGAGCACGTACTGGCGCTGGCGACTGCTGGTCAGGGCCTCGGTCAGGTCGTCCTGCACCCGTTCCAGGGCCTGCACATTCTCCCGGAGGCGGGAGGCCATGCGGTTGAACGAGCGCACCAGCGATCCCAGCTCATCCTGCGGCGCCTCGGGGATGGACACCGTCAGATCGCCCTCGGTGACCCGGCCCAGGGCATGGGCGAGCTCACCGATCGGCGCCGTCAACCGGCGGGCGAAGATCAGCGCCACGATGCCGGCCACCAGCACCACGAGCAGCGTCACCAGCAGCATCACGTGCACGAACAGATCCCGAATCGACTGGCGGTTGCGTTCGAGCTCCCGGTAGGTCTTGTAATCCTCCTCGACCATGCGCGAGGTTTGCACCACGTTCTCCGGAAGCTGCACCTCGGCACGCAAAAGCCCGATCAGGCCTTGGGGGGTGCGCAGCGGCGCATAGCCGACGATGGATTCCTTGCCGTCAGCCTGCTGCGTCTCGGTGACCACGCGTCCCAGCGTCATGGCCGAGCGCGCCGCATCGCTCAGGGGCGCGGCGGTCAGCGTGCTCAGCGATTCGGCATCGACGCCGGCGATCAGCCGCTCGCTGGCATCGAACAGCTGCAAGCTCTGCCATCCCTCCTTGGTGCGAATGTCCGACAGCCGGGAAGCGATGGCCGAAAAATTCTGGTCGTCCATGGCGGACAACAACGCGGTATCGGACATGTAATTGCGCAGGCTGTGCTCGAGCTCCGTATCGATGCGGGTATAGAAGCCCTGTGCCAGCCCCAGGGCACGATCGAGCAGCGTATCGACGCGCACATCGAACCAGACGTCCATGCCGCGCTCCACCATCTGCGAAGCGGCAAGCTGCAGGATCATCGACGGCACCATCAGCATACCGACCAGCGCCATGACGAGCTTGGCGCGCAACCGCGATCCCGGCCGCGATTCCCCGCGCTCCCGCACCAGGCGCACGCCGTAGCGGAAAACCAGCAACGCCATCAGGATCAACAGCGCGATATTGATCCAGGCCAGCAGCTCGCCGTGCGTGGTCGGCCAAAGGGCCAGCGCCAGGCCGAACAGCAGCACGGCCATGACGAAGGGCAGGATCTTCATCCAGCCGAATTTCATGGAAGTGAGAAAGCCAGGGTGCCGGTGGTCTGTTCATGACCCCAAAGGCGGGTCCACCAACCACGCTCGATCTCGCCCTTGTCCACCGCCAGCTGAATCTCGAGGAGATAATTCTTGCCGGGACTCAACAGGCTGCGGTCGATCACCGGGAAATGCTGCAGCTTTGTCAGGAAATCCACCGCCTCCTGCAGCGATCCGGTGCGTCGATGGATACCCGTGGTGCGATCGGCCAGCAGCCACCGACGGGTCACCAGGTCCGGGACGACCTGATGCACGACATGCACGCTGGCCACCTCCGAGTCGAACCAGTAGGGCTTGACCTCGTAGACCTTGACGGTCCAGGTGAAGGTCACCTGCGTACCGTCGCTCAGGGCCGCGGCAAGGGCCTTGGGATTCTGACCGAGTTGCACGTCGCAATAGATGACGTCCTTCTCGATATCCGCATGCAGGGCCACCGCTTCCTGGCCCGCCCAGGCCACAGGCGCCCACGCGATTACGGCCAACAGCAGCGCCCATGCGGCCCTACGGCAGTGTACAGCAACCCGTCCGACCCGCGCGTCCATGGCCGCCAGTGTAGCAGCGCCCCGTCGGGGACGTCAGCAATTGCTTCTGGGCACGGGCCTGCAGGCGTACCCGCACGGCAAGCCGGGTATCCTTCCTCGCCTACAATCACTACATTGTCATGCGTATGGACAAGCGCATCGGCGACAGCCTCACCTGCATCAGCTACCATATACGGGCGCAGGATATGAATCAGTATGGTTCCATCCATGGCGGCCGCCTGCTGACGCTGGCCGACGAGATCGGCTTCCTTGCCGCGCATCGCCATGCCGGAGGGCGCTGCCTGACCGTCGGCGTGCATCAGGCCCGCTTCTACCGGGGTGCTGCGACCGGCATGCAACTCGACATCGAAGCCAGGGTCGCCCTGACCGGCCGCACCAGCTTGTGGGTTCCGGTGCGCATGACGCTGGCCGGGGAGGACATCATGGATGCCGTCTACGTCTATGTCGCCGTCGACGCCCACGGGGCACCGGCCCCGGTGCCGGCCATCGTCGCCGACACGGAAGAGGCGCAGGCGCTGCAGGCACGCATGCAAACCCTGCGCTCCGACTTTTTGGGGACACGCCCATGAATCAACCCTGGCTATGGATCGGCGGCGGTACCGCCCTGCTGATGCTGTCGCTGCTGGTGTTGCTGCTCACCCGTCTGGCCGCCCTGCGCGCGCGGCTGGAACGTATCGAGGACGCACGCCAGGGCGAGCAGGAGCTGCTGGTCGCCCGCCTCGGCGAGGTCATCGAACACAAGCAGCGCCTGCTTTCCGAAAGCCTGCGCGAGGGCTTCGGGGAAGGCCACAAGCGCATCAGCGACAGCGTGCAGCTATCGCTGAAGGGCACGACCGATACCCTGAACCAGCGCTTCGCCGAGCTGTCGCAGATGGCCGAGCGGCGCCTGGACGGCATCTCCGGCAAGGTCGACGAGCGCCTGAACCAGGGCTTCGAGAAGACGCAAAAGGTATTCACCGACGTACTGACGCGCCTGGCGGTGATCGACAAGGCCCAGGAACGCATTGCCGAGCTGTCCGAGAACGTCGTTTCCCTGCAGGACGTGCTGACCGACAAGCGCGCACGCGGCGCCTTCGGCGAGGTGCAGCTGCACCAGCTCGTCAGCCAGGCTCTGCCCGCCGCGGCCTATGAGCTACAGGCCACGCTCTCCAACGGACGGCGGGCCGACTGCCTGCTGAAGCTGCCCGAACCGATCGGCAAGATGGCCATCGATTCCAAGTTCCCGCTGGAGAACTACCAGATCAGCGTCGATCCGGAGCGGCCGGAGGCCGAACGCCGGCAGGCGAGCGCCCAGCTGAAACAGGACGTGCGCAAACACATCATCGACATTGCGGAGCGCTACATCCTGCCCGGAGAGACGACCGATTCGGCCATGATGTTCATTCCCTCCGAGGCGGTCTTCGCCGAGCTGCATGCCCGGCATCCGGAGCTCGTGGCGCTGGCACAGCATCGCCATGTGTGGATGGCCAGCCCGACGACGATGATGGCCATTCTGACCACCGTCGCCGCGGCCCTGAAAGACGCCGAGACGCGCGAGCAGGTGCACATCATCCAGAAGCACCTGACCGAGCTGGGCCGCGACTTCGAACGCTTCGGCCAGCGCTTCGACAAGCTCGCCACTCATATCCGCCAGGCCAACAAGGATACGGAAGACATCCACATCTCGGCCAAGAAGATCAGCCAGCGCTTCACCCGCATCGAGCAGGTCGACCTGGAGACGCACGAGAAGCTGGAAGCGGCAGGCGGGCTCGAACCCGAATGAGCGGGACAGCCCTGCGCGTCGCCACCTACAATATCCAGGCCGGCATCGGCAGCTGCCGGCTTTCGCACGTGGTCACGCACAGCCTGCGCTATCTGATGCCGCACTCGCAGTCGCACAGCAACCTCGACCGCATCGCCGCCACCATCTCCCCCTTCGACATCGTCGCCATCCAGGAGGCCGATGCCGGCTCGTACCGCAGCCGCTACATCCACCAGATGGACTACATCGCCCGACACGCCGACTTCCCCTATGCGCATGCGCTAATCACCCGCGAGGTCAGGGATCTGGCCTGCATGACGCAGGGCCTGCTCTCCAGGCTGCCCTGGTCGCATATGGTGGAGCACCGCTTGCCGGGCTCCCGCCACGGGCGCGTGGCGCTGGAATGTACCTTCCAGGTGGAGGGAAGGCCGATCGCCTTCATCTGCACGCACCTTTCGCTGCGTAAAAGCAGCCGCATGCGCCAGATGCGCTACCTGGCCCACCTGGCCCACCAGCATCCGGACATCATCGTCGCCGGAGACATGAACTGCGCTCCGAATTCGCAAGAGATGGAACACCTGCGGGAGTCCGCCGGCCTGCGCATGTTCGAAGGGCCCATCCCGGACACCTTTCCGAGCTGGAAGCCCCAGCGGCGCATCGATCATGTGCTGGTAGGCGGGAACCTGGAGATCACTTCATTGCAGGCCCTGCCCGTCATCTGCTCCGATCACCTGCCCATGGCCGCCGAGATCCGCCTGACTTAGTCCCATGCCGGATTGCAACGCTGCGTGCGATCACTTGTATGAACAGGCCCCGGAAAAAAGCAAAGGCCCCGGATTGCTCCGGGGCCTGCTTGTCTGGCGCTGTCACTAGGGAGGGGAGGAGGGAGTGGCGCCAGACAGTGACCAATATGCGCATCGGCCATGATATGGCCGTGAACGGCATATGAAGAATCATTCATCGCCCCCCATGCAGCCCGCTTGACTTTCGAGCACGGGCGCAGAACCATGAAATCGATGCGAAACACCATCCTCTTCTGCCTTGTGGCCGTCTCCCTGCTGGGCTGCAGCGGCGGCTCGGGCGACGACCTGCACCGCTCGATCCTGCAAGGCGATCTGAAGCGCGTCACCTACGACAACGGCATCGCCATGGACGAGGCCAAGATCATCGCCGAGGCCTATCTGTTCGTCTACGGCGGCAAGGACACCGGCCCGGCGCCGCGGGTCTACATCCACGACGGCGGCAAGATCTGGCTCGCCGACATCGCGGGCGGCACGGCGATCCACCCCCATATGGACGGTCTGCCGCCGGTGCATGTCAGCAAGGCGAACGGCGATGTCACATGGGCGAACGGCCCCAGCGTGCACCGCGTCAACCTGAGCCTGGCGCCGAAGAAGGACTATTTCGACCCCTCGGCCATGCCGTCCGATGCGCGCTAGCCTGCGCCTCGCCATCGCCGCCGGGCTGGCCATGCTGGCGCTGGCCCCGACACCGGCCATGGCCAGCCTGCTCACGGCCGCCCAAGCCTACAATGCGCAGCACTACCACGAGGCCCTGGCCGAGTTCGAGCGTCTGGGCGCAGGCGGAGACAGTGTGGCCCAGCTCTATGCCGGACTGATGCACGACAACGGCCTGGGCACCGCGAAGAATGAGCCCCGCGCCTTCTACTGGTACATGCAGGCCGCCAAGCAGGCGCAGCCACGTGCCGAATTCAACGTCGCCGACATGCTCTATCACGGCAATGGCACCCGGCAGGACCGCCATGCGGCCATGGCCTGGTACGAGAAGTCGGCAGACCACGGCTTCGCCGAGGCCCAGTACCAATGGGGCCTGGAACTGCAGTCGGGTCAATATGTACCCAAGGATCCCGTGACGGCGCTCATGTGGCTGACCATCGCCGCCAACCAGGACGTCGACGGCGCCCAGCTTGCCGCCAAGGCCCGCGACGATCTGGCCCGGCGCCTGACGCAGGCGCAGATGACGCAGGCGCGCCACAAGATCCGGATATGGATGTTGATCCACGATCCCAACAGATCCAGCGTCTCGCTCTGATTCGGCCATAAAGAAAGGCCCCGTCTGCGGAGCCTGGAAAGAGAAGAACTGGCTGGGGGACTAGGATTCGAACCTAGATTGACGGAGTCAGAGTCCGCTGTCCTACCATTAGACGATCCCCCAAACGGGAAGGGCCGCAACATAAGCGGGCAGCCCCCCATCGTCAACCCTGCGCAGGAAAATTCGCATATCTTCGCACCACGACGGGACAACGCTATTACAACCGAATGGCTTGAACCGGCCTATTCTGTTGAAAAACTCGATTGTCCACCGCCTTCCGAAAAGACCGACCTCACCAAATCCTCTACAAGCGATTTTTATCCTACTGGGAAGGGCAAGGCGACCCCGAGTTATGCTCGATTTTACCCGCCCCCTCAAAAATAGTTTCTCAACAGAATAACCCTTCAAATCCAAAAGTTTAGGCAGTCCACATGTCTGCAAATACAACCTGGTTCCGGCCATTCGTTTTTGCCTGATACAAGGCCTGGTCGGTACGCTTGAATACCTGCGCCCCATTTTCATGATGGTGGTGAGTGGCGCATCCAATGGAGGCGGTCACCTTCCCAACCTCTGCAAAGGGTTCATTTTCAATCGCCTTGAGCACTCGCTCGGCGATCGTTTCGAGGTCGGATTCCTGGATATCCTCCACCAGGACAAGAAACTCTTCTCCTCCCCAGCGAGAGATATGTGCTTCTTTTCGCAGGCTTTGCGTAAGGCGGCGTGCAATCTCACACAACACAGCGTCTCCGGCTTGGTGACCGAACCCATCGTTGATGTTTTTGAAATGATCCACATCGATGAGAAGAAGGCTGAAATGGCCTTTTTGCGCAGCGATTAAATTTTCAATGCCATGCCGGTTGAGCAACATGGTTAGTGAGTCTCGCTCGGCAATGACAGTGGTTGCGATGAGTTCCTTTTGAAGTTTATTCATGCTGTTTGAATAGTTACGAACAAACGGCAAGGCGATGATGATAAAGATGAAGAGGGGGCCGAAATCAATAAACATGTCCTGCCCGCGAGGCGCCCAGAGCTCATCCGGATGCAGCGTCAGATAAGTTAAAATCGGAACCGCATTGATAAGCCAGAACAAGCTGCTTATGACAACCGCGACCCGATGTCTAAAGGTCATCAATATGATCATGGTCGCGATCAACAAAAACGATATTATCGGTGGGTATAGGTTGATCAGCTTAATCGCCGGATCATGACCTGCCTGGAACACCGCAATCCAGCACGGAATCGTCAGCGCACAACCCATGAGCACCACGTACAATTTGGCAACGATAGATGTTTTTTCTGGAAAAAAATAGACCATCAAAAGAAGGATTCCAGCAGAGATGGATGCTGCCGGAGGAATAATCAAATTGACTATCCACGTATGTGGAGCAGACCAGTGAAAAACTGTTGCCACACAGGATATAAACACAGTAGCGAATAGCAGCGAAATTAGCGCTTTTCGGAATTGCGTTTTTTCGACTAACAAGTGATCGCTCATACACATGAATCATGTCTGATTGATTTCTATCGCACCACCACCGAGATCGCGCCACATGCGCAAGCCGCACAATTTGGATGACCAGACCTGCTCTCTGCACCCCGCTCTGCGGTCAGGCGGTTTCGGAAGCGGCCGTTTTCCGCCATCCATGATTGAGCGATTTGATTTCTGGCGCTTATGCGCCATTGTCGCCATCACTGAGCCAAGCGATCAGTTGATCCTCGTCGATGACCGGCACGTCCAGTGTTTTGGCCTTTTCGAGTTTGGAGCCGGCGTTCTCGCCGGCGGCGACGTAGTCGGTCTTCCTGGACACCGAGCCCGCCGCCTTGGCGCCGACCTCGCGCAGCCTCGTCTCCGCCTCCGACCGCGTCATGCGCACCAGGGTGCCGGTCAGCACCACGGTCTTGCCGGCAAGCGGGTGCTTCGTCTCCGCGCGCTGCACAGGCTCCGGCACCACACCCAAGGCCTCCAGATCATCGAGCACCTTCCGGTTGTTCTCCTCCGCGAAGAAGGTCATCAGGCTGGCCGCCACATCCGGGCCGACGTCCTCGACCTCCATCATGGTGTCCAGTAACGCGAAGTAGCGCTTGAACTCGCGTCCCGCAGCCGGGTCCGCCTCGTCGACAAAGGCCTCGAAGGCCTTTTTCATGCCCTTTCTCTTGATCAGGAAGCTGGCGAGATCGATGATCGACTCCGGCGAGCCTTCCCGCTCATGCAGCATCGATTCGACGGCATCGAAGCGCTCCCTGAGCGAGGCCGCAACGGACGCCTTCGCCCCTTCCAGGCCCCCTTCAAAGACATCATGCAGTCCGGGGGAAGCCAGCACCTTGCCCAGCGCATCGGAGGCCGCGTAGTCGACCTCCCCGACGGCCCGTCTCAACGATGGCATCTCCCCAAAATGGCTGGCCAGGGCGAAGGCCGTGACCTCGCCGATCAGGGGGATGCCCAGGGCATAGATGAAGCGGGGAAGCGGGCGCTGCACCGATGCCGCCACCGATGCCTGGAGATTGGCGATCTTCTTCTCTCCGAAGCCCTCCCAATCCGCCAGCACGTTCCAGTCGATGCGGTACAGGTCCGCCACCGATACCACCATCTTCTCATCGACCAGGCGCTCGATCAGCTTCTCGCCCATGCCGTCGATGTCCATGGCCCGGCGGGACACGAAATGCCGCAACCGCTCCTTGATCTGGGCCGGGCAGGACAGACCACCGGAGCAGCGGATGGCCACCTCGCCCGGCAGCTCGACGATGTGGGCATGGCAAACCGGGCAGTGCGTGGGCGGTTCCACCGGCGCCCTCGCATCCCGGTTGACGACGCGCACCACCTCGGGAATCACGTCGCCGGCGCGGCGGATCACCACCTTGGCGCCCGGAAACACCCCCAGCTCATGCAGGAACTCGACGTTGTGCAGGGTGGCGCGGGACACCGTCACCCCCGCCACCTCCACCGGAGCCATCTCCGCCACCGGCGTGACGACGCCGGTGCGCCCGACCTGCCAGACGATGCGCTCGACCACCGTCTCGGCCTCTTCGGCCGGGAACTTGTGCGCCACCGCCCAGCGCGGCGAACGCGCGATATTGCCCAGCCTCGCCTGCAGGGCGAAAGCGTCGACCTTGTAGACCAGGCCGTCGATCTCGTAGGCCAGCCCCGGCCGCTTGTCCTGCCAGTCCTCATAGGCGGCGAGCAAGGCCTCCACCCCATCCACCAGGCGCGTCTCCTGCACGGCGAAATGCATGCGGCTCAGGGTGGCCAAAAGTGCCGACTGGCTGGTGGCGAGCTGTTCGGCACCGGCACCGGCGCCATAGGCGAAGAAGTTCAGGCGACGCTTCGCCGTCACACGCGCATCGAGCTGGCGCAGGGAGCCGGCGGCGGCATTGCGGGGATTGGCGAAGGGCTGGGCGCCCGCCCCGACCTGCGCCTCGTTCAGGGCGGCGAAGGCCTGGCGGGACATATAGACCTCGCCCCTGACCTCCAAAAGCTCCGGCACGTCCCCCGCAAGACTCCAGGGAATGTCGCCGATGGTGCGGATATTGTTGGTGACGTCCTCGCCGCTGCGCCCGTCGCCACGCGTGGCCGCCATGACAAGATGCCCGCGCTCGTAGCGCAGGTTGACGGCCAGACCGTCGATTTTCGGCTCGATGATGTAGTGCACGGCATCGACGCCGAGCCCCTCGCGCACGCGGCGGTCGAAGTCCCGGACCTCGTCCTCGACGAAGGCATTGGCCAGCGACAGCAGCGGCAGCGCATGTTCGCGTGTGGCGAAGGTCTGGCTGGGCGGGGCACCGACGGTCTGGGTCGGGGAATCGGCCGGTACGGGCTCGCCGGACGCAGCCTCCAGATCCTGGAGCTCACGCAGCATGCGGTCGTACTCGGCATCGGAGATGGCCGGGCGATCGAGCACGTAGTAGCGGTAGTTGTGTTCCTTGAGCTGCCGGCGCAGGGCCTCGATGTGCGCGCCTAGCTCGCGGCTGTCAGCCGGACTTGCCGGACTCCCCTTGTGGCTCATTCAGCATCCTCTCGATCCCCTGCAGGACCGGCGCGCTCATCCAGTTCACGGCGCCTATCAGATGCTGGCGGATAACGCCGTTGCGATCAATCAGAAAGGTTTCGGGGTACTTGTACACGCCGTACTCATGTGAAACGTTGGCATTGCCATCGTGCAGGATCTGGTACGGCAGATCGTACTCGCGCGCGAAGCTGATGACGTCGTCGATGTTCTTGTCCACCGACACAGCGACGATGGCCAGGCCCTGTTTGGCGAAGCGGCGTTGCAGCATCACCATCGACGGGATTTCCTGGCGGCAGGGCGGGCACCATGTGGCCCAGAAGTTCAGCAGCACCACCTTGCCCTTGGGCAGGGAGGCCATCTGGTTGTGCAGATCCGGCAGCGTGAACGGCAGCGCGTGGGCATTGGGCTTCGGCGCCTCGACGATCGTCGGCAGCTGCTTCCAGGCCACGCCCAGGATCACGGCCAGTAGCACGAGCAGGAACAGCCAGCGCTTCATCATGCCGCCACCTCCTGCTCGCGGCGCTTGAGCGCCAGCATCTCGTCCAGCGCCGCCGCATCGACATGATGCCGGAAACAGGCCTCGCCATCGATCAGCAGCACCGGGATATCCAGGCCGTAGCGTCGGCTCAACACCGCATCGTTATCGATGTCGATCTTCTCCCAGGTACACAGCTGGCGCCGTGCGGCATCGGCCACGAGTGCGGCTGCCTCGTCGCACAGGCAGCAGCCCGGTCGACTCATGATCTGCACATGGGGCAAGGCGGAAACCACGTCAGTCTACTTTTTGGCCTCGGGCAGCATCACCAGGGCGAACACCTGATCGCCGCTGCGGTCCAGCATGATGCGCAGTGCCGCGCCCGGCTTGAAGTGCTTGGCCATGGCGATGAACTGACGCACGTCCTTCACGTCCTTACCGTTGATGCGGTAGATGACATCGCCCTGCTGGATGCCGGCGCGCGCAGCGGGCATGCCGGGCATCACCTGCTCTACCACAACACCATGCTTGACCCGCGTATGCAGCGATTCGCGCACATCCGAGGTCAGGTTCTGCAGGCCCAGGCCGAGTCGGATCTTCTGCCCATTCCCGCCCTGGCCGTTCGCGTGCTTCTTGGACTCGTTCGGCATCGCCGCCAGCGTCACGGTCACCGTCATCGGCTTGCCGTCGCGGATGAGGCCGACCGGCACCTGCGTGCCCGGCTTGAGGTTGGCCACCAGGATGGGCAGGTCGTGCGCATGGTGGATCGGATGGCCGTTGAAGCCGACGATGACGTCGCTGGGACGGATGCCGGCCTTGCTGGCCGCCGAGCCCGCCTGTACCTGCGACACCAGCGCCCCGTCCTGACTCTTCAGGCCGAGGGCGTTCATGGCATCCTGGTCGATGTCGGAAATGCCGACACCCATCAGCGCCCGGCGCACATGGCCGGTCGTACGCAGCTGCTCCAGCACGGCCTTGGCCATATTGATGGGGATGGCGAAGCCGATGCCGTTGTTGCCGCCACTGCGCGTGTAGATGGCAGCGTTGATGCCGATCACCTCGCCCTTGACGTTGAACAGCGGGCCGCCGGAATTGCCGGGGTTGATGGCGGCATCGGTCTGGATGAAGTCGTCATACGGGCCCTCGCCGATGACGCGGCCCTTGGCCGAGATGATGCCGGCCGTGACGGTCTGGCCGAGGCCGAACGGATTGCCGATGGCAATAACCCAGTCGCCGACCCGGCTCTTGTCGGAATCGCCGAGATCGACCGGGCGCAGCCCCTTGGCGTCGATCTTCAACAACGCCAGGTCCAGCTTCGAATCCTTGCCCAGTACCTTGGCCTTGTATTCCTTGCCGTCGGTCAGGCGCACCATGATCGAGTCCGCGCCGCGGATGACGTGGTTGTTCGTCAGTATCTCACCGTCGGCGGTGATGACGAAGCCGGATCCGAGCGAATGCCGCTCCTGCGGCTGCTGGTTATTGTAGAACTGATGGAAGAAGTCGTTGAAGGGGGAATTGGGCCCACCGAAGGGCATCGGCACCATTTGCTGCCCGCGCACCATCTCCGTGGTGCTGATGTTCACCACCGAGGGCGACTCCTTCGCCGCCAGATCGGCAAAGCTGTCGGGCATGGCAAATGCGGACGGTGTGGTGAACAGGAAAAGGGCGATGGCGAGGATGCCTTTCAAATGGTTCAAACCTTGTCTCCTTCTGACTGTGTTTGGTGTGGATGCAGTATGTTCAACAGCACGCATGAACAAAAGATGAAAAATTACCCCTCAGGGCGCCGCGTATATGCCCGGGCCATGCCGGTGGATATCCACGATGTGCGGTTCCCATGCCGCGGAGTCACCCCCGGGCACAAGCCAGCGCCGGCGTCCGAGCAGGTAGTAGGCGGCTACGGCGATGATGCCGGCGACCGCAGCCAGGGCATCGACATCGTGCACGCCCATCGCCGTGCCGGCGGCGCGACACGCCAGTCCGATCAGCAGGAAGGCCAGCATCGGCTGCCCGTACAGTCGCCAGGTCGCCATGAGCACGAAGCGGTCGGCCACTTCGACCACGACCTCGTCGCCCACCGCAGCCCCCATGGCGTTATGCACCCGCATACGCACCGGTTTCGCGTTCCACGAGCCGAGCGTGGCGCACGAGGTCTTGCCGGCGCAGGAGCTGCACGAGGACTCGCGCACGCCCAGAACCCAGGCCTGGTCGCCCTCGATGGATTGCACCACGGCGTTCTGCTGCATCGTTCGTTCTATCTCCTATCCACGGCACACATGCATGCCATGCGGACATCGTTACGGAATTTACAGTAAAATGCTAGCCTCTTGCCATCAAGCTGCAAGGAACACGTATTGGCACAAGAACGACATCGGCATGGGGACTTCCTCGTCATTGGTAGCGGCGCCGCCGGCCTGCTCGCGGCCCTGAAACTCGCCCCGCACGGCAGGGTCATGCTAATCAACAAGGGCAGCTTCAGCGACTCGAATACCTACTACTCCCAGGGCGGCATCGCCGCCGTCATGGATGAAAACGACTCCGTCGCTTCGCATGTCGCCGATACCCTGGCTGCCGGCGCCGGCCTGTGCCACGAGGACGTAGTACGCGAGATCGTCGGCATGGGCCGCACCATTATCGATCAGCTCGTGGCCTTCGGCACCCCGTTCGACACGCGCGACGCCTCGCTGGATCTGACGCGCGAGGGGGCGCACAGCCACCGCCGCGTCGCCCATGTGCAGGATGCCACCGGCAAGGCCATCGGCCATGCCCTGCTACAGCAGGCCGATGCCCACCCGAACATCGAGCACCTGCAGAACCATGTGGCGGTGGACCTGATCACCTCCGCCCGCCTCGGCGGCAGCCCCAAGCGCAATACATGCATCGGCGCCTATATCCTGGCCCCGGACGGCGAGGTCAGAACCTTCACCGCTTCCCATACCATTCTCGCCACCGGCGGTGTCGGCAAGGTGTACATGGTCACCACGAACCCCCACGCCTCCACAGGCGACGGCATCGCCATGGCCTGGCGCGCCGGCTGCGAGGCCATGAACCTGGAGTTCATGCAATTCCACCCCACCTGCCTGTACCGCCCACAGGGCTCGACGATGATGCTGACGGAGGCGCTGCGCGGCGAGGGAGCACTGCTGGTCGATAGTCGGGGCAGGCGCTTCTGCTTCGACTACCACGAGTCCGGCGAGCTGGCGCCGCGCGACGTCGTCGCCCGCGCCATCGACCACGAGATGAAGAAGTCGGGCTCGGACTGCATGTTCCTCGATGCCCGCCCCATCGGCGTGGAAAAGATCCGGCACCAGTTCGTCAACACTAACGAACGCCTGCTGGGACTGGGGCTAGACATGAGCCGCGACCTGATCCCGGTGGTACCGGCAGCCCATTATATGTGCGGCGGCATCCGTGCAGGCATCGACGGCGCCACGAACATCGGCAATCTGTACGTCATCGGCGAATCGGCCTGTACCGGCCTGCACGGCGCCAACCGCCTAGCCAGCAACTCGTTGCTGGAATGCCTGGTGATGGCCGAGAAGTGCGCAGAGCGCGTGCTGGCCGGCGACGGACTGCCGCGGCCGGACAAGGTGCCGCTCTGGGATACCAGCGGCATCCGGCCGGAGTTCGAGCGTGTGCAGATCAAGCAGAACTGGGACGAGATCCGCGCCACCATGTCCAACTACGTCGGCATCGTGCGTTCCAACGAGCGCCTGCGCCGGGCCAGGCGTCGCCTGCATCTGATCCAGGAAGAGATCATGGCCTACTATTGGCAACACCCGGTGAGCCAGGAACTGATCGAACTGCGCAATCTGTCGATCGTTGCCGAGTTGATCGTACGCTCGGCACAGCAGCGCAAGGAATCGCGCGGCCTGCATTATTCGACGAACTACCCGGAGATGCTCCCTACCGCCACCGACACCGTACTGATCCCAGGAGCGCTTGAGACATGAGCGCACGGGCCTGCATGGTGCGGGTCTCCGGGCGAGTGCAACAGGTGGGATTCCGCATGTGGACCTATCGCCAGGCACAACAACTCGGCGTCCGTGGCTGGGTGCGAAATCTGCCGGACGGACGGGTCGAGGCCTGCCTGGCCGCCGCTCCGGAAACCCTGGAGCAGATGCTGGCCGTTCTGCGCCAGGGCCCGCCGATGGCCAGGGTCGATGCGGTGGAGCACCGCGATATCGAAGCACCGCACCCCCTTGAGGGCTTTGCCATCCGGGAATAAAAAAAACGGGCCATGCGGCCCGTTTTTCAATCGGTATCGGCAGGCAGCCTTACGCGGCGGCTGCCTTGTCGGCCATCTCGGCGACCAGTTCCACCACGGCCATCGGCGCCGCATCGCCAGCGCGGAAGCCGGTCTTGACCATGCGGGTGTAGCCGCCGGGGCGGGTCGAGAAGTTCGGGGCCACGTCGTTGAACAGCCGGTCGACGATCTGGCGCTGACGCAGCTGGCTCAGCGCCTGACGACGCGCATGCAGGTCGCCGCGCTTACCCAGCGTGATCAGTTTCTCGACATAGGGGCGAATCGCCCTGGCCTTGGCCTCGGTCGTCTCGATACGGCCGTGCGTCAGCAGCGCCGTAGCCAGGTTGGCCAACAGGGCGCGGCGGTGACCGTAGTCGACGCCCAAGCGTCCGGTATGATTACGATGTCTCATCGTGGATTACCTCGTCTGAATTCTCAGGATTCCGATGACTCGGACAGGTCCTGTTGCGGCGGCCAGTTGTCCAGCTTCATGCCCAACTGCAGGCCCATCTTCTCAAGCACTTCCTTGATCTCGTTCAGCGACTTGCGGCCGAAATTCGGCGTGCGCAGCATCTGCTGCTCGGAGCGCTGCACCAGATCACCGATGCGGAAGATATCGTCACTCTTCAGGCAGTTCATCGAGCGCACCGACAGGTCGAGATGATCGATCGGCTGTGCCAGCAGATCGTCCAGATCGGTGGAGACGGCCTCGCCGGCAGACTCGGACTCCAGCGCCGAGAAGTCGGCGAACACCACCAGCTGCTCCTGCAGGATGCGAGCGGCCTCGCCGATCGCCTCTTCCGGGGTCAGCGAACCGTTGGTCTCGATCTCCATGATCAACTTGTCGTAGTTTGTCTTCTGGCTGACGCGGGCGTTCTCCACACGGGTGGCCACACGGCGCACCGGCGAGAAGGAAGCGTCCAGCAGCAAAAAGCCGACGGGGCGATCCTGGTCCTGGCGCTCGTTGGCCGGCACATAACCACGGCCCTTCTCGACGGTTGCCTGGAACTTCAGGTGGCCGTCCTCGTTCAGGTGTGCCAGCACCAGGTCGGTGTTCAGCACCTGCACGCCGGCCGGGCACTTGATGTCACCGGCGGTGACCACGGCCGGACCCTTGACGTCGAGGTTCACCATGACGGCGTTGTCGCCGGACATGCGGATGTCGATTTCTTTCAGTGCCAGAATCATGTCCAGCACGTCCTCTCGCACACCCTTGATGGTGTCGAACTCGTGCAGCACGCCGTCGAAGCACACGGTGGTGACAGCGCAGCCCTTCAGCGAAGACAGCAGCATGCGGCGCAGGCTGTTGCCGACCGTCGTGCCATAGCCACGCTCGAGCGGCTCGAAGGTGATCTTGGCGGACCGCCCGGGAACGACCTCTTCGATGTGGATGGAACGTGGTTTGATCAAACTCATGTGGATTCCCTCAACCTTTACTTCGAGTAGAGCTCGACGATGAGCTGTTCCCGGATGGACTGATCGAGCTGGTCACGGGCCGGCAACTCGCGGAACACGCCTTCGCGGGTCGGCAGGTCGACATCGAGCCAATCCGCAGTACCACGCGAGCCAGCAGCCTCGGCTGCGGCATTGATGCGCAGATGCTCTTTCGCATCATCGGCCAGCGACACGCGGTCGCCGATCTTGACGCGGAAGGACGGAATCGTCACCAACTGCCCGTCCACCTTGATCTGCTTGTGGCGGACCAGCTGGCGGGATTCGGAACGGGAGGTCGCCAGGCCCATGCGGTAGACCACATTGTCCAGGCGGGACTCCAGCAGATGCAGCAGGTTCAGACCGGTGACACCCGGGGTGCGGGTGGCCACCTCATAGTATTCACGGAACTGCTTTTCCTGCAGGCCGTAAATACGCTTGACCTTCTGCTTCTCGCGCAGCTGTAGGCCGTAGTCCGAGACCTTGGAACGGCGGCGCTGGCCATGCATACCCGGCGCATACGGGCGGCGCTCGATGGCGCACTTGTCGGAGTAGCACTTGCCACCCTTCAGGAACAACTTCTGGCCTTCGCGGCGGCAAAGACGACATTTTGCGTCAAGATAACGTGCCATGAATGAGAACTCCTAGACCCGGCGCCGCTTCGGCGGGCGGCAGCCGTTATGCGGGATGGGGGTGACATCGCGGATAGCAACAACGTTCAGGCCGACGGCAGCAATGGCGCGCAGCGCCGACTCGCGGCCGGAACCCGGACCACGCACCAGCACGGTGACGTTCTTGACGCCATGCTCCATGGCCTTGCGCGAGGCGTCCTCGGCGGCCACCTGCGCGGCAAACGGCGTGCTCTTGCGCGAACCGCGGAAGCCGGAGCCGCCACTGGTCGCCCAGCTGATGGCATTGCCATTCTCATCGGTGAAGGTGATCACCGTGTTGTTGAACGTAGCCTTGATATGGGCAACGGCGTTCGCAATATTCTTGCGCGCCTTCTTCTTGCCGGAAGCGGCAGTCTTCGGAGCAGCCATTCGTTTACCTCAACCTTTATTTCTTCTTGCCGGCAACCGTGCGCCGCGGGCCCTTACGGGTGCGCGCATTGGTCTTCGTACGCTGGCCGCGCAGCGGCAAGCCGGCGCGGTGACGCAGGCCGCGGTAGCAGCCCAGGTCGGTCAGGCGCTTGATATCCATCGATATCATGCGGCGCAGATCGCCCTCCACCTTGAATTCGGCGTCGATGACGCCACGGATCTTGGCGACATCCTCTTCAGACAGATCCTTGACGCGCGTATCGGGATTGATACCGGCCTTGCTCAGGATAGCCTGGGAACTGTTGGCCCCGATGCCATAGATATAGGTAAGCGCCACTTCAACGCGCTTCTGAACGGGAATATTTACGCCGGCTATACGAGCCACTTATGCCTCCTTGGTACCTGGGGAAAGGCGCGGCAGAATAGCGATCAAACGCCTCTGACGCAACCTGTCCTAGCCCTGACGCTGCTTATGGCGAGCGTTCTGGCAAATAATGCGCACAACACCCTTACGACGGATGACGCGACACTTGTTACACATTTTCTTTACCGATGCACGGACCTTCACGCCCACACCTCCAGTCTGTTCTCTCGTCCGGGGCCAAACCCCGGAATCACTTCTCGCGGTAGCTGATCCGCCCACGCGATAAATCGTAGGGCGAGATTTCCACCGTCACCTTATCGCCCGGCAGGATGCGGATGTAGAACTTGCGCATCTTGCCGGAAATCGTGCACAGCACCTCGTGCCCGTTGTCCAGCTTCACCTTGAACATGGCGTTTGGAAGCTTCTCGAGCACCTGCCCGGACATCTCGATAATATCTTCTTTCGCCATCGTTCAGCCTTCCACCGCCTGTTTCAGGCCCGCATACACGGCCTGCATCTCTCCCGCGGCATCCAGCTGTCGGAACCCGGCCGCACCGCGATAATACGCCAAAAGCGGCTCGGTCTGGGCCCGGTACACCTTGAGGCGCTCGGCGATCACGTCCTCGCGATCATCGTCGCGCTGGTACAGTTCGCCGCCACAGTGGTCGCACCGGCCTGCCACGCGGGGGGGCGAATACTGCCGATGAAAACTGAAACCGCAAGCCCTGCAAATCAGCCTTCCGGAAAGCCGCTCGATCAGGGCCTGCTCCGGCGCATGCATGAACACCACACGGTCGATATGCATGCCGTGCTGAGCCAGCATCGACTCCAGCGCTTTGGCCTGAGCCACGTTGCGCGGGAAGCCATCGAGCAGGAATCCCGTGCCGGCATCGGTGATGCGTTCCTCGATCATGCCGACGACGATGTCGTCGGGGACCAGCTTACCCTCGTCCATGAAGGCCTTGGCCTGCTTGCCATACTCGGTGCCGTCGCGCACGGCGGCACGTAGGATGTCACCCGTCGCCAGATGCGCCAGACCGAGCTCCTGGGCCAGGCGCATGCCCTGGGTACCCTTACCGACACCCGGGGGCCCGAACAGCACCAGGTTCATCAGCGGCCTGTCTTCAGCCTGGCCTGCTTCATCAAGCCTTCGTACTGGTGCGACAGCAGATGCGCCTGCACCTGGGACATGGTGTCCATGGTGACGACGACGACGATCAGCAGGCTGGTGCCGCCAAAGTAGAAGGGAACCGATAACTCACTGATCAGATACTGCGGCAGCAGGCAGACCACCGTCACGTATGCCGCACCGACGACGGTAATGCGCGTGAGCACGGAGTCGATGTACTCGGAGGTTTTCTGCCCCGGACGAATGCCCGGGATATAGCCGCCATGCTTCTTCAAGTTGTCGGCCGTATCCTTCGGATCGAAGACGATGGCCGTGTAGAAGAAGGAAAAGAACACGATACAGGTGGTGAACAGCACCAGATACAGCCAGTGGCCCGGCGACAGCACCGCCGACAGATCGCCCAGCCAGGAGAAACCGTGGACGCCCTTTGTGAACTGCGCGAAGGTGGCCGGCAGCAGGATCAGGCTCGAGGCGAAGATCGGCGGGATGACACCGGCGGTGTTGACCTTCAGCGGCAGGAACGAGGACTTGCCACCGTACATGCGGTTGCCCACCTGCCTTTTCGCGTACTGGATCGGAATGCGGCGTTGCGCACGCTCGACGTACACCACGAAGGCAGTGACGATGACGACCATGATGAACAGGCCGATAACGGTGAACGGCGAGAACTCGCCGGTGCGCGCCAGCTCCAGGGTACCGCCCACGGCGCGGGGCAGACCGGCGACGATGCCGGCGAAGATGATCATCGAGATGCCGTTGCCGATGCCACGCTCGGTGATCTGCTCACCGACCCACATCAGGAAGATGGTGCCCGAGATCAGGGTGATGGCGGTGGTGGCGCGGAAGGCCCAGCCCGGATCGATGACGACGGAATGGCCCCCAACCGAGAAGGTCTCCAGACCGATGGACATGCCGACAGCCTGCACCAGCGCCAGCGCCACCGTGCCGTAGCGGGTGTATTGCGTGATCTTACGACGGCCGGCCTCGCCTTCCTTCTTCAGCTGCTCGATCTGCGGCGACACGATACCCATCAGCTGCAGAATAATGGCTGCGGAGATGTAGGGCATGATGCCCAGAGCGAAGATGGTCAGGCGTGACAGGGCGCCGCCGGAAAACATATCGAACAGGCCGAGCAGGCTTCCCTTGGCCTGGCTGAAGAACTGCGCCAGCGCCTGGGCATCGATGCCGGGCACAGGGATGTGAGCGCCGAGACGGTACACGATCAGCATGCCGAGCGTGAACAGGATGCGCTTCTTCAGCTCCGGGATCTTGCCGACGTTGGCAAGCCCCGCCAGTTGGCTGGCCTGGTCGGACATGGTCAGGCGGCCTCGGGCAGCGTCACGTCACCGCCGGCGGCCTCAACCTTGGACTTGGCCGAGGCGGAGACAGCACTCACGGACAGCGACAACTTCTTCTCGAGTTCGCCGTTGGCCAACAGCTTGATCGGGTCCACAGCGTTGCGCACCAGTCCCGCATCAAACAGGACGGCAGCATCCACCGTGGCGCCATTGTCGAAGCGATTCAGATCGCGGACGTTGATCACCTGGTAGCCCTTGGCCATAGAGGTAAAGCCGCGCTTCGGCAGGCGGCGGGCCAGCGGCATCTGGCCACCCTCGAAGCCGCGGCGGATCTTGCCACCGGTGCGGGAGGTCTGGCCCTTGTGACCGCGGCCACCGGTCTTGCCGTGCCCGGTACCGATGCCGCTGCCCAGGCGCTTGCGTGCATGGCGGGCGCCCTGGTCGGCGCGAATATCATTCAGTTTCATCGCTTACTCCCCGCTCTCGATGCGCACCAGGTGCGAAATCTTGTTGATCATGCCGCGCACGGCCGGGGTGTCCTGCACCTCGACGACCTGATTCATGCGGCGGAAGCCCAAGCCACGCAGCGTGGCACGCTGGGCCTCGGCATAGCCGATGCCGCTCTTGAACTGGCGGATGCGAAGGGTGTCTTTCTTGGTGGCCATGAACGTTTCTCCTTGAGGGGTTCCGGGATCAGGCGGCGGCCTTGCCGCGGCGTGCCGCGACCTGCTCCGGGTTCTCCAGTGACTTCAGGCCGTTGAGGGTGGCGCGCACCAGGTTCAGCGGATTACGCGATCCCAGGCTCTTGGTCAGCACGTCGCGCACACCGGCGGCCTCGAGTACAGCACGCACGGCGGAGCCGGCGATGACGCCGGTACCCTCGCTGGCCGGACGCAGCATCACGCGCGTGGCATCCTGACGGCCCTCGACCTGGAAATGGATCGTCGTCTTGCGGCGCGGGATTGCCACCATCGACTTGCGGGCGATCTCGGTGGCCTTGCGGATGGCCTCCGGAACCTCGCGGGCCTTGGCGTGGCCAAAGCCCACATGCCCGTTGCCGTCACCAACCACCATCAGGGCCGAGAAGCCGAAGCGACGGCCACCGGCCACAACCTTGGCAATACGGTTGATTTGGACAAGCTTCTCGGTCAGTTCCATTTCTTGCGCGTTGATCATCCGTCTACTCCTAGAAATTCAGTCCGCCGGCGCGGGCGCCATCGGCGAGGGCCTTGACGCGGCCGTGATAAAGGAAATGCCCACGATCGAACGCAACCTCGTTGATGCCGGCCTTCTTGGCACGATCGGCCAAGAGCTTGCCGACCTTCTCGGCGGCATCGCGGTTGCTGCCACCGGCGAGCTCGCCCTCCAGCGTCGAGGCGGCGACCAGGGTCTTCCCGGCCGCGTCGTCGATGATCTGGGCATAGATATGGCGGGCCGACCTGTATACCGACAGGCGTAGGCGACCCGAAGCCTTGACGCGCGCGCGCACCTTGCGGGCGCGGCGGACGGCACTGTTGTTTTCATACTTCTTCACAGACATGCACTTACTCCTGCCTATCTAAAGAACGGCCTTAGGCCTTCTTGCCTTCCTTCATCGCCACATACTCGTCCGTATAGCGCACACCCTTGCCCTTGTAGGGCTCGGGGGGACGGATGGCGCGGATCTCCGCCGCCACCTGACCGACCTTCTGCTTGTCACTGCCACTGATGACGATCTTGCTCTGATCGACCTTGGCACTGATGCCGGTCGGCAACGAGTAGACGACCGGATGCGAGAAGCCCAGCGACAGGTTCAGGGCATCGCCCTGGGCCTGTGCGCGATAACCCACGCCGCGCAGCTCCAGCTCGCGCTCGAAACCGGCACTCACGCCCTTGACGTTGTTCGCCAGGCTGGCGGTGGTCAGGCCATACAGCGCCTTCAGCTTCTTGTTCCCCAGGTCGGCGCAAGACAGCGTCAGCGTATCGCCTTCCTGATTGACGGCTATGCCGTCGAACAGGGGCGAAGACAGCTCGCCCTTCGGGCCCTTGGCCACGATGGCGTCAGCGCCGATCTTGATCTCGACCCCCGTGGGGATCTTGACGATTTTCTTACCAATACGAGACATAACGCGTTACCTCAGAATACGGTGCAAAGGACTTCGCCGCCAACATGTTCGTTGCGCGCCTTCTTGTCCGACATGATGCCCTTGGAGGTGCTGATCAGCGCCATACCCAGGCCATTCTTCACGCGCGGCAGCTCCTCGGCGTTGGCATAGACGCGGCGGCCCGGGGTCGATACGCGCTTGAGCTCGCGAATCACCGGACGGCCTTCGTCGCTATAACGCAGGGTCAGGCGCAGGTAGCGGTGGCCCTTGTGATTATAGCCCTTGACGCCGGCGAGGTAGCCCTCGTCCTTCAGGATTTCGGCCAGGGACTCGAGCAACTTGCTGGCAGGCAGCTCCACCTTCTCCAGGCCTGCCATCTGCGCATTACGGATGCGAGTCAGCATATCGGCGATACGATCCATCATCATAACAGCAACTCCTACCAGCTCGACTTGACCATGCCCGGAATCTGTCCGGCCAGGGCGTATTTACGCAGGCAGCAGCGGCACATGCCCAGCTTGCGGTACACAGAATGCGGACGTCCGCACAGCTTGCAGCGGGTATATGCGCGTACCTTGAATTTCGGTTTGCGGTTGGCCTTCGCCACCAACGCCTTCGTTGCCATAGGACTAACTCCTTAAGTGCGGAAGGGCATGCTGAACTGCTTGAGCAGCGCGCGCCCTTCGTCATTCGTCTCGGCCGTGGTGCAGATCGTGATATCCATGCCGCGGATCTTGTCGACCTTGTCGTAGTCGATTTCCGGGAAGATGATCTGCTCCTTCAGGCCCAGCGTGTAATTGCCGCGGCCGTCGAACGACTTCGGACTCACGCCCTTGAAGTCGCGGATACGCGGCAGCGTCACATTGATCAGCCGATCCAGGAACTCCCACATGCGCTCGCCGCGCAGCGTCACCCGGCAGCCGACCGGCATGCCTTCGCGCAGCTTGAAGTTGGCGATGGACTTGCGTGCCAGCGTGGTCACCGGCTTCTGACCGGTGATCGCAGCCATGTCCTCCAGGGCACCGTCCAGCTCCTTACGGTTCTGGGACGCCTCGCCAACACCCATGTTGACGACGACCTTGGTGACCTTCGGCATCTGCATCGGGTTCTTGTAGTCGAACTGCTTCTGCAGCTCCGGCACTACCGAGCTCTTGTAGTATTCTTTCAATCGAGCCATCGATTATCTCCTAGCGATCCAGCACTTCGCTGCACTTGCGGCAGGTGCGCACCTTGCGGCCATCTTCCAGCACCTTGGCACCAAGGCGGACGCCCTTCTTGCACTTCGGGCAGTAGTACTGCACGTTGGAAACGGCCATCGGCGCTTCGCGCTCGACGATGCCGCCGGCGCTATTCTGCGTCGGCCTGGTATGGCGCTTGATCATATTGACCTTCGCCACGAGCACGCGTCCCTCGCCCGGCAACATCCGGATCACCTTGCCGCGCATGCCCTTGTCGCGACCGGCGATGACAACGACTTCGTCGTCACGGCGAATGCGGGTATTGACTGGTGTAGCCATAACTCTTTGCCTCACTCTTCTCAGCGTTACAGAACTTCAGGCGCCAGGGAAATGATCTTCATGTATCCCTTGGTGCGAAGCTCGCGGGTCACGGGCCCGAAGATACGCGTGCCGATCGGCTCGTTTTGCTTGGTCAGCAGCACGGCCGCATTCTCGTCGAAGCGGATGGAGCTTCCATCGGCACGACGAAACTCCTTGGCCGTGCGCACGACGACGGCGCGCTGTACCTCGCCCTTCTTCACCTTGCCGCCCGGAATCGCATCCTGAACGGCGACGACGATGACATCGCCGACACGGGCATAGCGGCGCTTGGAGCCGCCGAGCACCTTGATGCAGGTGACCTTGCGGGCACCCGAATTGTCGGCTACTTCGAGAGTGGTTTCGGTCTGAATCATGGTATTCCCCGCTTACCTTACAACTGCTCGGCGCGCGTCATCACCGTCTCGAGAGCCCAGCACTTGCGGGCGGACAGCGGCGCGGACTCAATGATCCGCACGGTGTCGCCGATATTGCAGGTATTCTCCGGATCGTGCGCCATATACTTCTTATGCGAACGGACGGTCTTGCGGTAGCGCGGATGCAGATACTTGCGCTCCACCTGCACCACCACGGTCTTGTCGCCCTTGTTGCTGACGACAACGCCTTCCAGCACGCGCTTATTGGTCTTCACTTCGGTCATCACTTACCCCTTGCGACGCTCGGCCAGAATGGTCTTGATCTGGGCGATTTCGCCACGGACCTGGCCAATGCGCGCGGTATTCGTCAGCTGCATCGTCGACTTCTGGAAACGGAGCTTCATGCCTTCGGCAGCCAGCTCGTCCAGCTTCTCCTTCAGCTCGGCATCCGCCAACTTGCGTATCTCTTTCGCCTTCATCGACCCACCCCGCGAACCACGATCTTGGTACGGATCGGCAGCTTGGATGCGGCGAGGGTCAAGGCCTCGCGCGCCAGCTCCTCACTGATGCCATCCATCTCATACATGATGCGGCCGGCGCGAATGGCGGCCACCCAATACTCCGGCGAACCCTTGCCACTGCCCATACGCACCTCAGCCGGCTTCGAGGACACTGGCAGGTCCGGGAACATGCGGATCCACACCCGGCCCTGGCGCTTGACGTGGCGGGTAATGGCAATACGCGCCGCCTCAATCTGACGAGCCGTGATACGGCCAGGCTCCATGGCCTTCAGGCCAAACTGGCCGAAATTCAGGCTGGCGCCGCGCGGACTCTTGCCACGAATGCGCGACAGCTCCTTATGATGCTTGCGCCAGCGGATCTTCTTCGGTTGCAACATCGCCCAAACCCCGTTATGCGTTCGTATCGTCGGTGTTACCCAGCTTTTCGCCGTTGAACACCCAAACCTTGACGCCGATAATTCCATAAGTGGTCTTGGCCTCGGCCAGACCGTAGTCCACATCCGCGCGCAGCGTGTGCAGAGGCACGCGGCCCTCGCGGTACCACTCGGTACGCGCGATGTCGGCACCGCCCAGGCGACCGCCGCAGGACACACGCACGCCCTTGGCACCCATGCGCAGCGCACTCTGTACGGCGCGCTTCATGGCGCGGCGGAATGCCACGCGCTTCTCGAGCTGGAAGGCAATATTCTCAGCGATCAGTTGCGCCTCGGCCTCCGGACGGCGGACCTCGACGATGTACACCTGGATGTCACCACCGAATCTGGCCTTCAGCTGCATGCGAAGGTTGTCGATCTCCGAACCCTTCTTGCCGATGACGACGCCCGGGCGCGAGGTATGCACGGTCACCTTGACCTTGCCGGCCGGGCGCTCAATGACGATGCGGGAAACGCCGGCATGATAGAGCTTCTTCTTGACGTAGTCGCGCAGCTGGATGTCCTGCCGCACCAGATCGCCAAAGTTCTTATCGGAAGCATACCAGACCGAGTCCCAGCCCCGGATGCCGCCAACGCGGAAACCAATCGGATTAACCTTCTGACCCATCCAATAACTCCTTTAACCGCGCTCGCGCACAGCGACCGATACGTGGCTGTGGCGATGAAAACGCTTGCGCATGCGGCCCATGCCCTTCGGACGGAACCGCTTGTGGGTGATGCCCGGATCGATACGCACGGTCGACACGAAGAGGCTGTCGACATCCAGGCCGTTGTTCTGCTCGGCATTGGCAATCGCCGACTTCAGCACCTTCTCCACCAAGCGCGCGGCCTTCTTCGGAGACAGGGCCAGCACGGCCAGGGCACGCGCCACGGGAAGGCCGCGAATCTGATCGCCGACCAGTCGGGCCTTCTGGGGGCTGATCTGGCTGTTTTTAGCCAGCGCAAGGACTTCGTCAGTCATGATCCCTTACCTCTTTGACTTCTTGTCGGCGCCGTGGCCGTAGTAGGTGCGGGTCGGCGAAAACTCACCGAGCTTGTGGCCCACCATGTTCTCCGTCACGAACACCGGAATGAACTTGTTGCCGTTGTGCACGGCGAAATTCAGCCCAACGAAGTCCGGGGAAATGGTCGAACGACGGGACCAGGTCTTGATCACGCCCTTCAGACTGCCTTCCTTGGCGGCTAAGGCTTTCTTCTCCAGGGACGCTTCGATGTAAGGACCCTTCTTGAGCGAACGCGCCATAACTACTTACCTCTGGTTGCGGCGGCGGATGATATCGCGACCCGACGCCTTGTTCTTGTTGCGGGTCTTGTGACCCTTGGTCGGCTTACCCCACGGCGTCACCGGATGACGACCGCCGGAGGTACGGCCCTCACCACCGCCATGCGGATGGTCGACCGGATTCATCGCCACGCCGCGCACATGCGGACGCTTGCCCAGCCAGCGCGTACGGCCGGCCTTGCCGACGGTACGGTTGGAATGATCGGCATTGCCCATCACGCCAATGGTCGCCAGGCAGCGGATATCCACGCGGCGAAACTCACCGGACGGCAGCTTCAGCACCGCGCGCTCGCCTTCCTTACCCATCAGCTGCACGGAGGCGCCGGCGCTACGCGCCATCTGGCCGCCCTTGCCGGGCTTCATCTCGATGTTGTGCAACATCGTACCAACGCGGATGGAGGACAGCGGCAGGGCATTGCCCGGACGGATCTCGGATTCCGGGCCGGACATCACCGCATCACCCGGGCGAAGGCCCTGTGGTGCGAGGATGTAACGCTTGTCGCCATTCTCAAATACGACCAGCGCAATATGCGCCGTACGGTTGGGGTCGTATTCGATGCGCGACACCATACCTTTCACGCCGAAATTGTCACGCTTGAAATCAACCAGACGGTACTGACGCTTGTGACCGCCACCCTGGTGACGGGCGGTGACGCGGCCGTTGTTGTTGCGCCCACCCTTTTTCGACAGCGGTGCCGTCAGGCTGCGCTCGGGATTTCCCTTGTGCAGCTCGGGGTTTACGACGGCAACAAAGTTACGGGTGCCGTTGGTGTTGGGTTTGAATACCTTCAGTGCCATCTTATGCCTCTTCCGTCACTTCCAGGCTCTGGCCCTCGGCCAGGCGCACGACTGCCTTGCGGTAACCGGGACGACGTCCGGTGTACATGCCGCGGCGACGCACCTTACCGGGCATATTGATGACCTGCACCTTGGAAACATCAACCTCGAAGATGGCCTCGACAGCCGCCTTGATCTCGGCCTTGGTCGCCTCGCGCGCCACCCGGAAGGTGTACTGGTTCGACGCACCGGTCTTGCTGTAGCTCTTCTCGGTTACCACCGGCTGCAGCAGGGTGTTGAAATGCTGGTAGTTACTCATGCCAGACGCCCCTCGAGTTTCTCCACGGCCGCCTCGGTCAGCACCAGGCGCTTGCACTTGAGCAGGTCGTGCAGGCTCAGTTGGCCGTCCAGTACGACCTGGGTCACCGGCAGGTTGCGGGCCGACAGCTCGACGACGCGATCCGGGCCACCCAGCACGAACAGACCCTTACCGGCGTCCAGGGCATCGACGACCTGGGCGAAGCCCTTGGTCTTGATATCGGCCAGCTCAATCTTGTTCACGACGGTCAGGCGACCCTCGCGCAGACAATCGGACAACACCACGCACAGGGCGCGGTTGCGCTCCTTCTTGTTGATACGGGTGCCGTAGTCATGCGGGCGCGGACCATGCGCGGTGCCGCCGTGGCGCCACTGTGCGGCGCGGGTCGAGCCCTGACGGGCGCGGCCGGTACCCTTCTGCTTCCATGGCTTCTTGCCGCCACCGGACACCTCGGCGCGCGTCTTCGTGCTGTGCGTGCCGGCGCGCTGGGCCAAGGCCAGGGCGCTGTATACACGGTGCACAAGCCCGGCATCGGTATCCAGACCGAACACCGCCGGATTCAGCTCTCGCTTGCCAACGCTCTTGTTGGCCTGATCAACGACATTGATCTCTGCCATCACTTCGCTCCCTTCACTGCCGGGCGCACTTCGACAAGGCCGTCCTTCGGACCCGGTACGGCGCCCTTGACGATAATGCGGTTGGTTTCCGCATCGACGCGAATCACCACTAGGTTCTGCGTCGTGATACGGTCCACGCCATAGTGGCCGGGCATCTTCTTATTCTTGAACACGCGACCCGGATCCTGGCACTGACCGGTCGAGCCCATCTGGCGATGGGTCTTCTCGGCACCGTGCGTGGCACGCTGGCCAGCGAAGTTCCAGCGCTTCATGACACCGGCGAAGCCGTGGCCCTTGGACACACCCGAGACATCGACCTTCTGGCCGGCCTCGAACATGTCGGCCTTCAGCTCCTGGCCCAGCTCGAAGGCTGCGCCCTCATCCAGGCGGAACTCCTTCAGACCGCGCATCAGATCCTGGCCCTGCTTGGCAAAATGCCCCTGGACGGCGCGGCTCTCGTGACGTTTGGCGGCACCATAGCCCACCTGAATGGCGTCGTAGCCATCCTTCTCGCCGCTGCGACGGGCGATGACGCGGCAAGGCTCCACGTTCAGCACCGTCACCGCTACGGCGGAGCCGTCCTCGGCAAACATCTGGGTCATGCCCGCTTTCCGGGCCATCAGTCCTGCACTCATGACATTCCCCCGGTTACAGCTTGATCTCGACGTCCACGCCGGACGGCAGATCGAGCTTCA
Source organism: uncultured Zetaproteobacteria bacterium (assembly GCA_963764315.1). Classification (GTDB taxonomy): domain Bacteria; phylum Pseudomonadota; class Zetaproteobacteria; order Mariprofundales; family Mariprofundaceae; genus DATLWN01. The sequence continues at coordinate 163,041 of CAVXSB010000006.1, read as the reverse complement.
TCAAAGCATCGACGGTCTGCGGGGTCGGGCGCTGGATGTCCAGCATGCGCTTGTGCGTGCGAATCTCGAACTGCTCGCGCGAGTCCTTGTTCACATGCGGACCACGGATCACGCAGAACTTGCGGATGCGGGTCGGGATCGGAATCGGACCGCGGACTTCTGCCCCGGTGCGCTTTGCCGTCTCTACAATGTCCGCCGCGCTCTTATCCAGAATGCGGTGGTCAAAGGCCTTCAGGCGGATACGAATACTCTGAGCTGCCACAAAAGCCCCCTTACTTGATGATCTCGGTGACGACGCCGGCGCCGACGGTGCGGCCTCCCTCGCGAATGGCGAAGCGAAGCTCCTTGTCCATCGCGATCGGCGTGATCAACTGGATCTCCATCGATACGTTATCGCCAGGCATCACCATCTCCGTGCCCGAAGGAAGCGTCACCGAACCCGTCACGTCCGTCGTGCGGAAGTAAAACTGCGGACGGTAGCCGTTGAAGAACGGCGTATGACGACCGCCCTCTTCCTTCGTCAGAATGTAGGCCTCGGCCTTGAAATGCGTATGCGGCGTGATCGAACCCGGCTTGGCCAGAACCTGGCCGCGCTCAACGTCCTCGCGCTTCGTACCGCGAAGCAGCACACCCACGTTGTCGCCAGCCTGACCCTGGTCCAGAAGCTTGCGGAACATCTCAACGCCGGTCACCGTCGTCTTCACGGTGTCCTTGATGCCCACGATCTCAACTTCCTCGCCAACCTTCACGATGCCCTGCTCAACACGACCGGTCACAACCGTGCCGCGGCCAGAGATCGAGAACACGTCCTCGATCGGCATCAGGAACGTCTTGTCGATCGGACGCTCCGGCGTCGGAATGAAATCATCCACAGCCTTCATCAGCTCAAGAATCGCCGGCTCGCCGATCGGGCTGGTGTCGCCCTCAAGAGCCTTCAGCGCCGAACCCTTGATGATCGGAACGTCGTCGCCCGGGAAACCATAGGAGGACAGAAGCTCGCGAACTTCCATCTCAACCAGTTCCAGAAGCTCCTCGTCGTCAACCATGTCTGCCTTGTTCAGGAACACAACGATGTGCGGTACGTTCACCTGCTTGGCCAGAAGAACGTGCTCGCGCGTCTGCGGCATCGGGCCGTCGGCTGCCGATACCACCAGGATGGCGCCGTCCATCTGCGCCGCACCCGTGATCATGTTCTTCACGTAGTCGGCATGTCCCGGGCAGTCGACGTGGGCGTAGTGACGCGCCTCCGTCTCATACTCCACGTGTGCCGTCGCAATCGTGATACCACGCTCGCGCTCCTCGGGGGCACCGTCAATCTGGTCGTACGCACGGAACTCGGCGCCGCCGCTCTTCGACAACACCTTCGTGATCGCTGCCGTCAACGTCGTCTTGCCATGGTCAACGTGACCAATCGTGCCAATGTTTACGTGCGGCTTCGTGCGCTCAAATTTTGCCTTAGACATCTTACTGCTCCTTAACCCTTCACGCTCTGGACGATTTCCTGGGCAATGTTGTTGGGAACTTCCTCATAATGCTTGAACTGCATGGTGTAGGTGGCACGGCCCTGGCTCATCGAGCGCAGGTTCGTCGAGTAGCCGAACATCTCGGCCAGCGGCACCTCGGCATCGATGACCTTGGCGTTGCCGCGCTCGTTCATGCCCAGCACGCGGCCACGGCGGCGGTTCAGGTCGCCGACGATGTCGCCCATGTAATCCTCGGGGGTCACCACCTCGACCTCCATGTACGGCTCCAGCAGTACCGGCTTGGCCTTGACCGCGCCTTCCTTGAAGCCCATGGAGCCGGCGATCTTGAACGCCATCTCGTTGGAGTCGACATCATGGTAGGAGCCGTCGACCAGCGCCACCTTGATATCCACCATCGGGAAGCCGGCCATGACGCCGTTCTGCATGGCTTCCTCGATGCCCTTGCCAACGGCCGGGATGTATTCCCTCGGCACCACGCCGCCGACGATCTTGTCCTCGAACAGGAAGCCGGCACCCGGCTCCTGCGGCTCGATCTCGAGCCAGACATGGCCGTACTGGCCGCGGCCGCCCGACTGACGCACGAACTTGCCCTCGGACTTGACGGCGCTGCGGATGGTCTCGCGGTAGGCAACCTGCGGCTTGCCGACGTTGCACTCGACCTTGAACTCGCGGCGCATACGGTCGACGATGATCTCCAGGTGCAGCTCGCCCATGCCGGAGATGATGGTCTGGCCGGTCTCCTCGTCGGTATGCACGCGGAAGGACGGATCCTCGGCGGCCAGGCGACCGAGGGCGATGCCCATCTTCTCCTGGTCGGCCTTGGTCTTCGGCTCGATGGCCACGGAGATCACCGGGGTCGGGAATTCCATGCGCTCCAGAATGATCGGCTTGTCCTCCACGCACAGCGTATCGCCGGTGGTGGTGGTCTTCAGGCCCACGGCGGCGGCGATGTCGCCGGCGCGGACCTCCTTGATCTCGCTGCGCTCGTTGGCATGCATCTGCAGCAGACGGCCGATGCGCTCCTTCCGGCCACCCTTGGTGGAATTGATCACGTAGGAACCAGACTCCAGCACGCCCGAATAGACGCGGATAAAGGTCAGGCTGCCCACGAAGGGATCGTTCATCACCTTGAAGGCCAGGGCCGCAAACGGCGCGTCGTCGGAAGAAGGACGCGTATCCTCCTTGCTCTCGTCGTCCGGATGCACACCCTTGATGGCCGGCACTTCGATCGGCGCCGGCATGTAGTCCACGACGGCATCCAGCAGCGTCTGCACACCTTTGTTCTTGAAGGCGGTGCCGCACAGCACCGGAATCATGTCGATATTGACGACGGCCTTGCGAATACACTTCTTCAGCGCCGCCTCGTCGATCTCGGCACCCTCGAGGTAGGCCTCCATCAGGGCGTCGTCATAGACAAGCACCGAATCCAGCAGCTTCTCGCGGTACTCATTGGCCTGCTCTACGAGCTCGGCCGGGATATCCTGCACTTCGTACTCGGCGCCCATGGCCTCGTTGGTCCAGATAATGGCCTTCATGGACACGAGATCGACGACACCCTGGAAGGTTTCCTCGTTGCCGATCGGCAGATTCAGGGCCACGGCATTGTGGCCGAGGCGCTCGCGGATCTCCTCGACAACCTCGAAAAAGCGGGCGCCGGTACGGTCCATCTTGTTGACGAAGGCGATACGCGGCACGTGGTACTTGTCGGCCTGGCGCCACACGGTCTCGGACTGCGGCTGCACGCCACCGACGGCACAGAACACGCCGACGGCGCCGTCCAGCACACGCAGGGAACGCTCGACCTCGATGGTGAAGTCGACGTGTCCCGGGGTATCGATGATGTTGATCTGGTGATCTTTCCACGAACAGGTCGTGGCGGCGGAGGTGATGGTGATACCACGCTCCTGCTCCTGGGCCATCCAGTCCATGGTGGCCGCGCCGTCGTGCACCTCACCGATTTTGTGAGATACGCCGGTATAGAACAGAATGCGCTCGGTCGTCGTCGTCTTGCCGGCGTCGATATGCGCCATGATGCCGATGTTGCGATAACGCGCTAATGGGGTCTTGCGAGCCACTTCCCTTACTCCTTCGCCTTGTAAAAGAACAAAAAAACTATGCTGTTACCAGCGGTAATGGGCAAATGCCTTATTGGCCTCCGCCATGCGATGCGTATCCTCGCGCTTCTTGAACGCACCACCGCGCTCCTGCACGGCATCGATCATCTCGAAGCCCAGTCGCTCGGCCATGGTGTGCTCCGAACGCTTACGCGCGAACTCGACCAGCCAGCGTACCGCCAGCGAACCACGCCGGCGATCGGTCACTTCGACCGGCACCTGATAGGTGGCGCCGCCGACACGGCGGGACTTCACTTCGACGGACGGGCGAACCGCGTCCAGGGCGTTGTGCAGGGCAGCCAGCGGCTCGGAGCCGAGACGCTTGGCAGCCATCTCCATCGCCTCATAGACGATCGCTTCGGCTGTGGTCTTCTTACCGTCCCACATGACTTTGTTGACGACCTGCGAAACCATGCGGTCGCCAAACTTGGCATCGGGGATAAGCGGTCGGCGTGACGGAGGGCCTTTACGCGGCATGATCTAGACTCCTGAAACTTATTTCGGACGCTTGGCGCCGTACTTCGAACGGCCCTGCCTGCGGCCGTCGACACCGGTCGTATCCAGAACGCCACGAAGGATATGGTAACGAACGCCCGGAAGATCCTTGACGCGACCGCCGCGGATCAACACCACCGAATGCTCCTGCAGCTTGTGGCCCTCGCCCGGGATATAGGCGGTGACCTCATGGCCGTTGGTCAGACGCACACGTGCCACCTTACGAAGGGCCGAGTTCGGCTTCTTCGGGGTCGTGGTGTACACGCGGGTGCACACGCCGCGGCGCTGCGGGCAGGCCTGCAGGGCGGGCACCTTGTTGATCTTGCGCTTGCTCCGGCGGGGCTTGCGGATCATCTGGTTAATCGTTGGCATCGTTACCTCTTCTCCACTTGACCTTCACCCCAGGGGCGAAGGGTCGCGAACCATAGTGGCGAGGGGGCCGGGTGTCAACAGCATCGGGACCGTTTTTTCAGGTCTGACGGACCTGGCCCGGGACGGGCTCAGTCGCCGGTGGGAAGCGGCAGTTCGCGCGTCGAAACGCCGCCCTGCCTCGCCCCCAGAACCGGCACCAGGCGGCCGAGCACCTTCTGTGCCGTGGCGCGATAGCCGGTAAGCTTGCCGCCATAGATGCTGAGCACCCTTGGTGCCCGATGCCGATCGATATGCAGCACGGTCTCGCGCGAGCGGGAGAATGGCGAATCGCCGCCTGCCGGCAGCACCCGTAGCCCTGCGAAGCTGTCCAGCACCCTCGCCTCCCTATCCGGGAAATAGCGGCGGTAGACAGCCAGCAGGTAATCGACCTCCTCCGGCAGCGGGGCGACGTCCGCCGGATCGCCCGAGAATAGCGTTTCGGTGGTGCCGACCAGAGCCTTGTCCCCCCACGGCATCACGAACACGGCGCGCCGGTCGGCCGCCTCCGCATAATAGATACCCCGTTCCACCGGCCCGGGCAGCAGGATATGCGTGCCCTGCACCAGCGCCACAGGCAGCGCCTGCGGGGAGGGATCGATGCCGCCCAACACCCGGTTGACCCAGGGCCCGGCGGCATTGACGAGCATACCGGCGGTGATTTCATGCTCCGCCTCGACCTGCCGGTAGCGTGCGACCACCCGTTCGCCATCGCTGGTGGCCGAAACAAAGGTGGCCGGGCAGATCAGGCGGGCGCCGCAGACGGCGGCCGAGCGCCATACCGCGCGCGTCAGCGCCGCATCGTCGGTCTGCGCATCCCAGTAACGGAACACGCGCGTCAGCCCAGTTGTCGCCAATCCGTCCAGATCGCCCCATGCCCGGCGCGGCACCATGGAGAAACGGGCCAGTGGCGTGATGCCGGCCAGCAGCGCGTACAGCGCCAGGCCTGCGCCGATCATCCAGGCCGGGCGCGATGTGTCTCTATAGATCGGGATGTGGAAGGGCACCGCATGCACCAGCCCGGGGGCCAGGCGCAGCAGCAGCCGGCGCTCCCGCAACGATTCGTAGACCAGGGACAGCTGGCCGCTCTCCAGATAGCGCAGGCCGCCGTGGATCAGCTTGCTGGAGCGACTGGAGGTGCCGGCGGCCAGGTCCTTTTGTTCGAGCAGCGCCACCGAATAACCGGCCGCGGCTGTGGCCTGGGCCACGCCGCAGCCGTGGATGCCGCCGCCGACGACGAGCACATCGACGGCCGTTCCCCGGTTCATGCCCATGCCGGTAGCGCCCGGCGCATGCCGATGACGTCGAAACTCTCGATGAAGGCAGCGCCGCGCGCCGCCAGCTGCCGCGCCAGCCTGGCATCGGCCACCTCGTAGATTGCCAGCGGCGCCCCCAAGCCATCCAGCCGGCCCGCAGGCGGCAGTGCCATCACATCGCAGAACCAGACCTCGATACCGGGGGGAAGGGCGGCAGGCCAGACATCGGTAACCCAGCCCGTGCGCCAACCGGCGGAAACCGCCTCGGCCAGCACATCGGCATTGAAGGAGATCAGCGTGCATCGGGAGCGTACCGGATCGAGCACATCGGTGACGGCCGCCAGCATCGCCGCCGCCCCGGCTATATCGATGCTTTCCTGCTTCAGTTCCACGAAGGCGTGTAAATTCGCATGGCCTTGCAGCAAGCGCGCGAACTCGTCCAGGGTGGGCAGCGGCTCGCCGCCGACGCGCAGGCTGCGGATGGCCGCCAGATCCAGCGCCGTGATGCGCCCCGCCACCCCGCACAGGCGCTGCAGGTCTGCATCGTGGAACACCACCGGCACGCCGTCGGCGGAAAGCTGCACGTCGATCTCGACATGGGAGGAGCCATGGGCGATCGCCGCTGCAAGGCCGGCCAGCGTATTCTCGGGATATTGGCGCGGGTAGCCGCGGTGGGCGATCAGGGCGGGCATGCCCTTATTGTAGCCGACGCACCATGCCGGCGACGGCTAGTTTTTCATCTTGTCCGGATCGAAATTACAGTTCTTCTTCCAGTTGCCGTCACGGTCATGCGACGCCGAGGTATCGCCGTACTTCTTGTCGATATCGAGGTAGGTCTTCAGGCGTGGATAGGTGTTCAGCACCACGGCGTCGAAATCGCGATTGATATAGTAGAAATCGCTGCGAATCGCCTCCAGGCATTCAGAGGCCTTGTCGATGGCCACCGCATCGCGCCTGGCCTGGGCGGGATCGTTGCCGTCCGCGATATAGGCCTGCAGGGCCAGGGCCTTCTGGCGCAGCGCCGCCCGCGTCTTCTCGGAATGGGAGTAGTTGGTGGCGATCCAGCGCTGCACGTCGTCGCGCAGACCGTCATGATCGACATCGATGCCCGCCAGCGTGACCTTGCCGGCCTTGCCCGGATCGGGCGGGAGTGCGGCGAGCACGGCCGGATCCACCTTCGGCTTCAGTGCCGCCGCGCTCTGCCCGGGCGGGCCATCGGAACAGCCGGCCAGCAGCACCATGACACCGAGGCATGCGAATGTGGCGAGTTTGCGCATCAGGCCAAACCTAGCAGCACCGCGCGCAAGCAGCCAGACTACACTCAGAGCGACTGCAGGATGGCCTCGCAGGCCTTCTTGGCATCGGAAAACAGCATCATCGTCTTGTCCATGTAGAACAAGTCGTTATCCAGCCCCGCATAGCCCGGCGACATCGAACGTTTGATAAATACCACGTGCTGCGCCTTGGCCACGTCGAGCACCGGCATGCCGTAGATGGGGCTGGCCGGATCGGTCTTGGCCGACGGGTTCGTGACGTCGTTGGCGCCGATCACCAATGCCACATCGGTGTCGGCGAACTCGGCGTTGATCTCGTCCATCTCCTCGACGATGTCGTAGGGCACATCGGCCTCGGCCAGCAGCACGTTCATATGCCCCGGCATGCGCCCGGCCACCGGATGGATGGCGAAGCGCACCTGCACACCCTGTTTGATCAGGTCGTCGGCCAGCTCCTTGAGCACATGCTGGGCGCGTGCCACCGCCAGGCCGTAGCCCGGCACAATGATGACGCTGCGCGCATTGCTGAGCAAAAAGGCCGCATCCTCGGCCGAACCGCTCTTGTACGGCCGCTGCTCTGCGGCAGCACCGGAGGCCGCAGCGCCACCCTCGCCGCCGAAACCGCCGAGCAGCACATTGAACAGCGAGCGGTTCATGGCCCGGCACATGATGTAGGACAGGATGGCGCCGGAGGAGCCCACCAGGGCGCCGGCGACGATCAGCATATTGTTCTCGAGCGTGAAGCCGATGCCGGCTGCCGCCCAGCCCGAATACGAGTTCAGCATCGACACGATGACCGGCATGTCGGCACCGCCGATCGGCACGATCAACAGCACGCCGAGCAGCAGGGCAACGGCCAGCATGATCAGGAACGGCAGCCAGGCCTGGGTGACGCAGAAGGCGATACCGGCGCCGATCATGACGATGCCCAGCGCCAGATTCAGCAGATGCTGGCCGGCGAACACCAGGGGCTTGCCGGAGAGGATGCCCTGCAGCTTCGAGAAGGCGATGATCGAGGCGGTGAAGGTGATGGCGCCGATGAAGGTGCCGAGGAACAGCTCGATGCGGCTGGCCACCTTCAGGCCACCGCCGATGGCGGCGATGCCGTAGCCCTCGGGGTTGTAGAAGGCGGATACGGCGATCAGCACCGCCGCCAGACCGACCAGCGAGTGCATGGCTGCCACCAGCTGCGGCATGTGCGTCATTGGAATCTTCTTGGCCACGATCATGCCGAACAGGCCGCCGGCCGCCATCGAGGCGAAGATCCACCCATAGTTATGCACCTGCTCGAGCTGCAGCGTCACCACCACGGCTATCAGCATGCCGATCATGCCGAACAGGTTGCCGCGCCGGGCACTCTCGGGGCTGGACAGGCCCTTCAGGGCCAGGATCAGAAGCACTGCGGCGACCAGGTAGGCCATCGCCACCATGTTTGCGGATATCAAGATACTCTCCCTGCTTCCGCGCTCAGCGCCGTTTCTTGAACATGGCCAGCATACGCTGCGTGACCATGAAACCGCCGAAGATATTCACCGACACCAGACCCACCGCGAACAGGCCGAGCACATTGCCCAGGCTGAACTTCATGGGCCCGGAGGCAAGGATGGCGCCGACGATGATGATGCTCGAGATGGCGTTGGTGACGCTCATCAGCGGTGTATGCAGCGCCGGCGTCACGTTCCATACCACGTGGTAACCGACGAACACGGCCAGCACGAACACCGTGAAGGCGAACACGAACGGATCGGTCGCGGCACTCCCGTGCGCCGCCTGCGCGGCCTCGGCCGCGGCATGCACATGGTTCATGATTGACCTCCCTTCAGCAGTTCTGGCTTGCGACATTCACCTTGATGGGCAATCAAGGAGGCAGCCACGATCTCGTCGTCCAGATCGAGCTTCAGCCCGTCCTCGCCAAGCATCGGCATCAGGAAGTTGTGCAGATTGCGCGCATACAGATTGCTGGCGTCCGTGGCCAGCAGCGAGGGCAGGTCGGCATGGCCGAGGATGGTCACGCCCTGGTGCTCGACGACCTCATCGGGCTTCGACAGTGGGCAGTTGCCGCCGGACTCGACCGCCAGGTCGACGATCACCGAACCCGGCTTCATCGATTCGACCATGGCCTGGCTGATCAGCTCGGGGGCCGGGCGGCCCGGGATCAGCGCCGTGGTGATGATGATGTCGGCGGCGGCCGCATGCTTGGCCACCAGCTCACCCTGCTGCTTCTTGTATTCCTCCGAAACCTCGCGGGCATAGCCGCCGGCGTCCTCGGCATTCTCCTCGACCGGTACCTCGACGAACTTGGCACCCAGGCTCTGCACCTGCTCGCGGGCGGCGGTGCGCACGTCGAAGGCCTCGACCATGGCGCCCAGGCGACGGGCCGTGGCGATGGCCTGCAGGCCAGCCACGCCGGCGCCCATCACCAGCACCCTGGCCGGGGTCACGGTGCCGGCCGCCGTCATCAGCATCGGGAAGAAGCGCTGGTAGTACTGGGTGGCCAGCAGCACCGCCTTGTAGCCGGCGATATTCGCCTGGCTGGACAGCACATCCATGCCCTGGGCGCGCGAGATGCGCGGCACCAGCTCCATGGCGAAACAGCTCAGGCCGGCCTCGGCATAATCGGCCAGCAAGGGATTGGCATAGGGGGAGAACATGGCGATCACCACGGCACCCTGCGGGGTCTGGGAAAGCTCCTCGGCATCCGGCGCGCGCACCTTCAGCACCACATCGGCATCGTGGCAGGTCTCGGTATAGGAGGATGCAAGCGTGGCGCCGGCCTCCCGGTAGGCGGCGTCCATGAAGCGGGCCGGAGCACCGGCACCCTGCTGCACCACGACCTGAGAGCCGGCAGCAATATATTTCTTCACCGTTTCGGGAGTCGCCGCCACGCGCGCCTCATGGGCACGGGTCTCAGCGGGAACGGCTATGCGCATGCGTATCCTCCACTCACGATGTAGCCCCGACGCCGGTCATGCCCACCGCATGGGTCGCCCCGCAGGCGGAGCCCCAAAGGTCGGCGAGTGTAATCACGTGCCTGCCTTTGACAAGTCCAGGGCCACGCGGCGCAGCATGGCCACGGAGCCTGTGAAGGCCGTCAGCTCCACCAATTCCGCCGCCGGCACATGCATATGTGCATAGCGGTACAGATCGGCATCCAGGCACCGGTCGCCATAGAGGATCAGATCGAGATCCAGGGTGCGCGGACGCCAGGAGCCCGCGGTGCGGTCCCGGCCATGCCGATCCTCCAGGCCCTTCAGCCAGGCATCCAGTTCGACCTGGCTTTGCGCCGTGTCGATCAAGCAGCAGGCATTGAGGAAATCGTCGCCCTCCATGCCCACGGCCGGGGAGCGGTACACCGAGGAGAAACGGGCCGCCGGGAAGGCTGCACGGATTTCATGCGCCGCCGCCGCCAGGTAGCGCTCGGGCTCGATGTTCGAACCCATGCCGATCAGGGCCTGCATCAGACCGGCTGCCCGCGCTCGATCAGCACCGCCACATTCTCGGAATGGCGCACTGCCCCGGGCTTGGACATCTTCAGGCGCAGCCAGGGCACCTGGAACTCGTCCCTGATGATGGACGCGCAGCGCTCGGCGAGCGCCTCGATCAGGCCGTAGTTCGAGGCCTCGATGAAGGTGATCAGGCGCTTGGCCACCGCCTTGTAATCCAGCGCGTCGGAAATGGCGTCGCTGGCTGCTGCCGCGGTGATATCCCAGGCCATCTCGACATCGATGCGCACCGTCTGACGGATCTCCCGCTCCCAGTCGTAGATGCCGATCACCGTCTGTACCTCCAGCCCCTCGATCAGAATGCGGTCGAATCGATTCACTCCCCACCTCCCGTGTTTTTCGGCCTGAAATATGGCCAAATTGCTTGACAGCGCCGGGCCATCACCGAAAATGCCGCCCTTTGCCAAACCATGAGGGGGTTTTGACATGCCTGCAACCGTCATCAAGGTCACCGAGGAAATCGTCTCCTGCTCGGACAACGGGCAGCATCCCCTCGTCTACATCAAGCTGACCGACGGCAAGGGCCACTGCCATTACTGTGGCCAGGTATTCGAGTACGTATCCCCGGACGATGACAAGGAAAAGCCCCAGGCCGCCTGATTCACCCATACCGCTGGCGCACAGCCTCGAACAGCGCCACCCCCGTCGCCACCGACACATTCAATGATTCCACCGACCCCGGCATCCGGATGCGCAGCAGCTGATCGCAGCGCTCGCGCACCAGCCGGCGCAAGCCCGAGCCTTCCGCCCCCATCACCAGTCCCAGGGGCCCGGTGAGCTTGACGGCATAGAGATCGGCCTCGGCCTCCCCGGCCAGGCCACAAACCCAGAACCCCTTGTCCTGCAGCGCCTCGATGCTGCGCACCAGATTCGTCACCACAATCACCGGCAACCTCGATAGTGCCCCGCAGGCGCTCTTCGCCACCACCGGCGAATCCAGGTCCGCCGCATGGTCGCGCGGCACGATGACCGCCGCGCATCCGGCGGCCTCGGCGGTGCGGACACAGGCGCCGAGATTGTGCGGGTCGGTGACCTGGTCGAGCAGCAGCACCAGGGGTGCGGCATCCATGTCCAGCCCATCCAGCCAGTCCTTGAAATCGACGGCAACCGCCTCGCCGGCCAGCTGCGCCACCACCCCTTGGTGCGGTACCCCTGCGGCCAGCCGCTCCAGCGCCTGGCGGGGCGCAAAGCTGACCCGGATACCGGCCCCCCGCGCCAGGTGCACGAGTTCGTTCAGGCGCGGATGCTGTTTGCCCTTCTCGATGACCAACTCGCGGATGGATTGCCCACTGTCGAGGGCGTGTCGGACGGCGTGAATGCCGGCAAGGGTGCGTGCCATGGGCCGCAGCATAGCGGCTAGGAGCGTCCCACGCAGCCGCTTTCAGGGACGATTGTCACCCCCCATAAGCTTCGGCATGCTGATGGTATGGACAGCATCAAGGGCCGCGGCGCCAACGTCGAAACCCCCGGCCGCTTCGCCCGCCAGCGTCGCGAGGACATCGACGACGGCTGGTGGCGGGAGCAGGAACCAGCACCCGCCACGCGCTTGCATGTGGACACGGCGAAAAGCGTCATCAGCCGCAATGCCTCGCCGGACGTGCTCTTCGGCCAGTCGATCAATCCCTACCGGGGATGTGAGCACGGATGCCCGTACTGCTTCGCCCGCCCGAGCCACGCCTACCTTGATCTCTCTCCCGGCATCGATTTCGAGACCGAAATCTTCCACAAGCCCGATGCCCCGGCACTGCTGCGCCGCGAGCTGTCGGCCCCAGGCTATGTGCCTGAGCCCATCGCGCTCGGCATCAACACCGATGCCTGGCAGCCAGTAGAAAGGCGCCTGGGCCTGACGCGGCAGATCCTGGCCGTGCTGGAGAAATTCGGCGCCCCGGTCTCCATCGTCACGAAATCCGCGCTCGTGGTGCGCGATATCGACATCCTCTCCGACATGGCAAGCCGGAATCTCGCCCTAGTGATGTTCAGCATCACCACGCTGGATACCAGGCTGGCGCGTATTATGGAGCCGCGCGCCGCCACCCCCACCCGCCGCCTTGAGGCGATGCGGCGATTGAGCGACGCCGGCATCCCGGTCGGCGTACTCGTCGCCCCCGTCATCCCGCACCTGAACGACCACGAACTGGAATCGATCCTCCAAGCGGCCGGCGAGCATGGCGCCCGCACGGCCGGCTACGGCCTGTTGCGCCTGCCCCATGAGCTCGTCGAGGTATTCCCGGCCTGGCTGCGCGAGCATTTCCCCGACCGCGCCGAGGCGGTGCTGCGCCAGCTCGCGGAGATGCGCGGCGGTAAGCTGTACGAATCGGATTTCGGCGTGCGCATGGCCGGCCGCGGCGTGCGCGCCGAGCTTCTGTTCAAACGCTTCGCCCAGGCCCGTCGCCGCTATGGGCTCGACCAGCCGATGCCGAGGCTCACGACCGAGCACTTCCGCGTCCCCGGGCGCATGGTCCAGCGGACCCTATTCTGACCAGACGACGCCGGACAACGCCGAACGTCCGGTGCCGACCGTTAGACGATGCTCAGCAGGACAGTGCGCGCTTACGACGAAACCTAATTCAGGTATTGGTGGCGGAAGAGATCGGTGAACGTGTCGAGCTGGTCGGCGGGCAGACGGTTGATGCCAGCCGCCGCCTCGCGGCCGCCACCAGTCGGGAAGCGCTGGCACAGCTCGCCGGCGCCGGCGCGATTGTTCAGCGGCGCGCGCACGCTGACGAGATAGCCGCCGTCCGCCAGTGCGGTGAGCAGGGCATGCGCCCGCACAGGATTGGCGCGTGCCAGTTCGTTGGCATAAACACCGCCTACCCGTCTGGCCCAGGGCGCATCGGGAAGGAATACCATCGCCGCCTGCGGCCCCATCGGCTTCAACGACAGGGATCTCGCCTGCTCCAGATCCCCAGCCATGCCGTCACGAAGCCTCGGATAGGCCTCGGACTCGGCGATAAAGGCGAAGGGATCGGTATAGGGATGGATAGCGTGGTACAGCTCATCCGGGGCATAGAAAAGATCCTCGATGGCCGCGCCGTAGCCGTTGTAGTTGATGCATTCGCCGAGGCTCTGCAGCGCCTGCAATTTCTCGTCGGATAGCCCCAGGGGCTCCGCCGCCTTACGGGCGGCATCGTGCAGGTTGTCGCCGAAGGCGGCCGCCACCGCCCAAGGTAGATACCTTCCCCCGATGTAATCGTTGACGATCAGGCTGGTGCAGACCTCGGAACGCTCGTCGATATGCGCCTCGAAATGCGGGCTATCCGGCAGAGGATCAGCAAGATGATGATCGAAATAGCGCACCTGGGCGCCGGTCACGAGCAGCCTGAGCAGATCGTGGCGGTTAGCATCCAGCGAGATGTCCAACACCGTCACCCGATCGCCGCGCTTGGCCTCGACCCGCCTCAAGAGCGCGATGTCGCGCTTGACGCCGGTGACGAGTTCCGACTCGCACGGCTCGACCAATCTCAGCTGGTGCAGGGCGCAGATGCCGTCGGCATCGCCATTGAAGACATCGATGGTTCGCATACGTATGACTCTAGCAAGCATGGGGAGCATTGCCACCCGGGCTGCCGGAAGGCCTCGATTCATCTAGGATGCAGGCAGAATGATATTGCGCACACCCCTACGAATCCTCCTCATGATGGCCATTACCCTGGTGCTGGCCGTCGGCAGCGGCCAGTGCTGCGCCAGCGCCAAGGCCGGTACCGTCCAGCCAGCAGCAAGCACCCATGCCGAAAGCACGAAGCAGGCGATGGCAGCAGAGGCCGGGACAGCGAAAACGGCCAAAGCCCCACCCGAAGGCAAGGCGGCGGCTCCCCAACTCGACATGAACGCGCTGATCGAACGCCTTAAACAGACCCAGGCCATCGGCGTGTTGACCAAGCTGGTGCTGCGCTCGAACGTCAACGACCTGATCGGCGAGGTCAAGCGCTACAAGAAGGCGAAGGGCACGGAAAAACAGCTTGCGCGGATCAAGGCCCATTTCAATGGCCTGTTGCTGAAGGTGCTGACGCTGCTCGACGAGGATCCAAAGCTGGCCGAGGATATACAGTGCGCGCGCGCCAACCTTTGGAAACACCTGATGGAGGTAAACGCATGAAGAAAATGTTGTTGATTCTGGGGCTGTGCCTCGTGGGGATGGCCCCGCTTACTCCCAAGGCCTGGGCGGAGGTCACCAGCGCCCAGGACATCGCCACCACCATCAAGCTGATGGGCTTTGAATGCGGTGGAAATACGGTGACGAAGGTCAGCGAGTCGACCGATGCCAAGGGTGCGCGCACCATCGTCGCCACCTGTCCGAACGGCAAGCGCTACCGCATCGTCGTCTCGCCCCAGGGCCGCGTCAGCGTGCAACCGGTCCACTAACGCCGGGCCAGGTGCTTCAGCCAGTCGCCGCCGCGGACGACCGACACCGCCGGCAACGGCCGATCCCACAGGTAGACCCAGGCCACGCCAAACGGGGTGTCGGCGCGCTCGCGACAATAGTCGCCGGGACAGCCCTCATAGGCGTCGAGCGACGGCAGCATGTCGCTATCGATGCGGTACACCTCGCCGGCCACCGCTTCATCCCCCATCACCAGCGCCGGATACGGCCCCATATCCAGCATGCGGTAATGCGGTCTGCTGACCCAAGCGCCGAGTAGCTCGGCGTCACCCAGCAAGCGATGATGGCTGCCGCCGCGGCGCAATGTGCCGTAGACAAACAGCAGCTCGCCCGCGTCCATACTGGCCTCCCGACGGAATTGGGCCCTGATGAAGCCATCGGTCACGGTTGCATCGATGCATACGTCCTGAAGGCCTGTCTGACCCGAGCATGGGACACGTCAGTTCCAGCGCTCGATTTCCTTGATGTAGTCCGCCAGCTCCAACAGGCTGGACGCATTCGTCTTGTGCATGACGCGGGAGCGATGAATCTCCACGGTGCGCGGACTGATGTCGAGTTCGCGGGCAATCTCCTTGTTCGATTTCCCCGCCACCGCCAACTGCATAACCTCCTGCTCGCGCTCGGTGAGGCTGGAAAGGCGTTCCTGGGCCTCGACAAAGTGCGAATTGAGGTTCATCGCCGCGCCGATACGTTCCAGCAGCACCTTCGCCTCCACCGGCTTGGTCAGAAAGTCCATGGCCCCCGCCTTGATCGCGCGCACGGTCAGCGGGATGTTGCCGTGGGCGGTGAGGAAGATAACGGGCAGCTTGATGCCGTGCTCCCGCATCACCTGATGCAACGTCGGCCCGTCCATGCCGGGCATGCGCACATCGAGGATCAGGCACCCCCGCCAATCGGCGTTGCTGGCCTCGAGGAAGGACTCACCGCTGCCGAAGGCCTGCACCGTGTATCCGGCGGTTTCGATCAACAATGCCAGGGCATGGCGCACTACCTTGTCGTCATCGACGATATAGACGGTAGGACTGCCGCTCATCGCACTACGGGCAGGGTGAAGCAGAGGCGAGCCCCCCCTTGGCCGCTGGATCCGCCCAAAGCCTGCCACCCTGGGATTCGATCATGGCACGACTGATCGTCAGCCCCATGCCTAGGCCGTCCACCTTGGTGCTGAAGAATGGCTCGAAGATGGCTTCGGCCAGGGCCTTGTCCAGGCCGGGACCGTTGTCCCGGACCGCCACCTCCACCATGCCCTCGTCCTTCAGATGGCGCGCCTGAATCTCCAGAGCAGCTCGGCGCCCATCGGCCTGCGCCATCGCCTCGGCGGCATTCTGGATCAGGCAGACCAAGGCCTTGTGCAACTGCAAGTCGTTGGCCCGCACCCGGGGCATATGCTCCGGCAGCTCGATGCGGACATGGATGGGCATCTCGTGATCGCACTCGAACAGCGCCACCGACTCGTGGATATGTTGGCCGATATCGAGCGCCTCGATCGGCGCATCCCGCCGGCTTAGGAAGGCCAGCATATCGCGAATCGTCTCTCCCGCGCGCATGGCCTGCTGCACGCTGGCCGAAAGGGCGTCGGCAATCCGTTGACGATCGATGGGCGCATTCTCGAGCATCTTCAGTGACGCCTCGCAATAGGCAGAGATCGCCAGCAAGGGCTGATTCAGATCGTGGGCGAGAGCCACAGCGGTCTGCACGGCGATTTGCTCGTGCTGCAACTGGTCGCGCTTGCGCCAATATTCTAGGGCATCTATCTCCTTCCTTTTCTGCTCCG
The DNA here is from genome assembly GCA_963764315.1 of uncultured Zetaproteobacteria bacterium. Lineage (GTDB taxonomy): Bacteria > Pseudomonadota > Zetaproteobacteria > Mariprofundales > Mariprofundaceae > DATLWN01. The sequence goes on along the minus strand of CAVXSB010000006.1, from coordinate 146,352 downwards.
TAATGTCCTGGACTGTACAGCGCATCCTCACGGGCCTGCCCGATGCATCCGCGATAACCTTTCCCTTCGCGCTCACGTACTTGATCCGGCCGTCGTCAAACAGCAGGCGATGCACGATATCGATGGGCGCGCACTTCTGGATAGCCATGACATAAGCATTGTCCACCCATTCGCGGTCGTCGGGATGGACGCTGGCCAGGAAGGCCTCGTAAGTGGCGCCGAATTGGTGGTAAGAGGTCTCGAAGATGCGGTAGGTCTCATCCGACCAGCTCAGGCTGTTCGTCGCCAGATCGAGCTCGCAATCGCCCAACGATGCGATGCGCTGGACCTCGGACAGACTCTCTAGGTTGCGGCGTACCTCCTGCTCGGCGAGTTTGCGTTCGGTAATGTCGCGCAGAATCCCTTCGACGCCGACCGGTCTCTGCTGTGGATCCAACATCATGCGGCTGGTGACGGACGCGATCCGGGTTAGGCCGTCCTTGCGCTGGAGGCTGATCTCGAAATCATCGACATGCCCGTCCCGCTGCAAAGCCTCGAGCAGCGCCTGTCGCTGTCCCGGGTCGGAATAGAATGCACCGACATTGCGGCCGAGCAATTCGTGCTGCGCATAACCGGTCAGGGACAGGCAGGAGGGGGATATCTCCTGTATCCGCCCGTCCGCGTCGGTACGATAGTACAGATCACGTATGGTCCAGAGCGCACATTGCCCGGGGCCGGCCTGAGGCAACACAGGGTCGTGCCGGATGGCTTCGGCCTCCATGATCATCAGATAGCAGGTCGAGCGCATGGCGTCGGTACTGGCCATACAATATACATCGCACATCGGGCTCCCGGCTTGACCGACCAGGGTTAGATCGCAGCCGGCCCGTTCATCGCCGGCAATAACCCCGTCGATGAAGGCAGCGAACCGCAGATGGTCCTTGATGGCGATAAATGTGCGAAAGGCGTGGCCGACCAGCGCCTCGGACTCGGCGCCGAGCATCCGCGCCGCGGATGGATTGGCCTGCAGGATGATGCCCCCAGCCCCGAGATCCAGGCATGCGAGCGGCCCATACTCGTAGCGCTCAATGCAGCGCATCATGACCGGATTCGAAGCGGAAAGCGCCGCGCGAGGAATATATTCTCGATGGTGCCCGTCCGTTTTGGATTTTTCCATCATCGCTCCCTCATTTCCGGCGCACTGCAACGATCCCTCAATTACCGGCGCAATACGGCACAGGTGGGAATGGCTCCATCCCTCAGTCTATCCATTTATTATCGACTATAGCTTGTGCAAACCGGAATAAGTGAATCTACGTACGCAGCGACACGAATTTATCCCCATGGAAAACGCGTCCACATTTCTATTCAGCGCTCGTGCCTGACGCCGACGATAACTTGCGACCGCTGGGGAGATACCGTTGACGAACCTTGATCATGCGCAACACGATATCCCATGCCCGTCCCGGGCGACCCCAGGCTTGCCGCGATGAATAGCGTACGCAAACCCGTGGCAAGGCGGGGATTGATTCTGGTCGAGAACCTGTGCCTCGGATATCAGCTTTCGACGTTGTTGAAGAAGAAGAACTGGCAAATGGATGTCGTACACCACGACAGACAGGCCTATGCCCTAATCCTGAACGGCGGCCTCGACACGGTGGTCACCGACATTGAGAACAGCCACCTGGGAGGGCTGGCCGTAATGACCTATTGCAAGCGGCACTGGCCATCCATCAGCACCTATGCCATCGCCCGAAACGGCGGGGACGCTTACCTGAAGAAACTGGCACGCGACATGGGTGGCTGCCGGGGCCTCTTCTACCTGACGGACAGCCGGCTGGAGGTCGACACCAGTATCGGCATGGCGGCCCAACTGATGCGCCAATCCACGACGAATCCAGCCATGAAAGCGGCAAATTTCCCCTCGGAAATGGAGAAGCCGGGCAGGGCCGGCATGATGCAACATCACGGCTGAGCGGGGGCTAAGGCGCCCCCTTGGCCCCTGCCTTGCTTTTCCTTTGCCCATGTACTGGAAGATCGACCAACGCCTGCCCGTCGACGGTCACCAGGGGCCATCCACCTTCCAACGCGGCCCCTCCATGCCTTCGGGCGAGTCCTCTTTCGCCAGCGTCTTCGCCAACCGGCTGAATACCGACACCTCCGCCGCAAGCGATATGACCGGGCCACTTTCGACGGCGTTCGTCAAATGGCTGGCGCTAGCCGCCAACCCGCCCGCGGACGGTACGCCGGCCACCACCATGGACTGGATGACCGGTACCACCCCGGCAGCTCCCTCGCCGGTTCCCCAAACCACTACCGCCCAGGTTAAGCCCGCGGCCAAGGCCACGCAGACACCGATCACCGGCCTGATTCAACAGGCGGCATCGCGCTACCGGCTCGACCCCTCGCTGATTTCATCCGTCATCGCGCAGGAAAGCAGTTTTGATCCGCAGGCGGTCTCCCCGGCCGGAGCCCAGGGGCTGATGCAGCTGATGCCGGACACCGCGCGAGATCTAAATGTCACCAATGCCTTCGACCCGGCTCAGAACATCGACGGCGGCAGCCGCTATCTGGCAGGGCTGATCAAGCGTTACCACGGCGATGTGAAGCTGGCGCTTGCCGCCTACAACTGGGGCATGGGCAACCTGGAGCACCGGCCGGACAAGATGCCCGAGGAAACCCGGCATTATGTTGCCAGCATCATGCAACGGTGGCAGCCAAACGGAGGGGATCGGCTCGCCTAATCCTGTACGGGCACGGCATCGGCAAGCTGACATTGCACGCGTTGTCCGAGATCACCGACGGCATAGGGCTTGGTCAAGATCTGATCCCAGCCGATATCCGGCATCTGCTCCAGCGCCCCCATATCGTAGCCGGTCGTGAGCAGCACCTTCACCGCCGGATCGAATTTCCGAATGATGCGATACGCCCCCGGACCATCCAGCTTCGGCATCACCATATCCATGATCAACAGCCTGATCTCATCTCGGTGCGCGCGATAGATGTCCACCGCCATCAGACCGTCATACGCCGTGATCACCCGGTAACCGAGGTTCTGTAGAACCTCTCGGGTCATGGCAAGCACGTCACGATCATCATCGGCCAGCAGGATCAGCTCCCCGTGGCCACGCTGCGCATCACCCTCATCCTCCGATGCCCTAGCGCCGACCGTGGCCTTGAACAACGGCAGATAGAGATCGAAGTGGGCGCCCTCGCCTGTGGATGAGCTCGCCGTGATGATGCCACCATGGGTATGCATGGCACCGTAGACCATGGCCAGGCCCAGGCCGGTTCCCTTGCCCTGCTCCTTGGTGGTGAAGAACGGCTCGAAGATGTGCTCGGCATGCTCCGGCTGGATGCCCTCGCCATTGTCGCTGATGCGTATATGTGCAAACGCGCACCCTTCCGCGCCCGGATGCCTTTTCAGAAACGCGCCGTCGGGCTGGTACCGGTCCATGGTGATGGTAATGCGCGGCTGGTGCACATCCTGCACGGCATCCCTGGCGTTGTTGATCAGATTCATCAGCGCCTGCTGCAGCAGATTCGGATCGCCGCGCACGATCATGTCCACGTCGCGAATATCACACCTCAGGCTAATGTTTTCAGGCAGTGATATACGATGCAGCTTGGCCGCCTCCTTCAGGAACGGCGCAATCGACAGCGGGTGCATCTCCACCTCCCCCTTGCGCGAAAAGGCCAGAAGCTGCTGGATCATGCCGGCGGCGCGGAATGCCAGCGTCTCCATCGACTTGAGCCGGTCCAACAAACGAGGTGACGCTGCCGCATCCTTTCGGGCCAGATAGAGGTTGCCGGTGATGCCGGCCAGCGTGTTGTTGAAATCGTGGGCGATGCCGCCGACGAGGATGCCAAGCGCCTCCATCTTCTGCGACTGGTAGAATTGCTTCTCGAGTTCCTCGTACTCCTGCAGATCCTGCTGGATGCCGATGAAATGAGAGATTTGTCCGGCGGCGTTGTGCATGGCCGAGATGCTCAGCAGGCAGGGATAGAAGCTACCATCCTTGCGTTTGTCGACGACCCGGCCCTGCCAGGTCTGACCGCTGACGATGGTCTCCCACATCTTGCGGTAGAAGGCCTTGTCCTGGTTGCCGCTGTTCAGCATACGGGGGTTCTGACCGATCGCCTCGGCCGCGCTATAGCCCGTGATGCGGGCAAAGGCCGAATTGACATATTCGATGTCGCCATGGCTATCGGTGATCATGATAGCCTCGCCAGCCTGGTCAATCGCCTGGCGGAACATGTCGATCCAGACCGCAGCCTGCCGGTATTCGGTTATATCCTGAATCGACCCAAATAATAGATAAGGCTGGTCATTGGAGTCGAATTTCAGGTCACCTTGGCCGTGTACCCAACGCTCTACGCCATCGCTGGCCCTGATGATACGGTACTCCCGATCGAACGGGGCGCGCCCAGTCAACACACGTCGCTCGAGGTAGTCCCGCATGGCTTCACGATCATCCGGGTACACCAGGCGCAGCCAGCCATCGACATCGCGCACATAGTCGGCATCAATGCCAAAGATATTATCCATCGTTTTGGAGCTCTGCCATGTGCCCTTGGCGATATCGAAGCGGTAGACCCCGAATTTGGCCATGATCTCCGCCTCATCGAACAACTCGTCAGCGAGTTTACGCTCGGTAATGTCCTGATGGATCGCCAGCCATGTCTGCTCCCCCCTATAGCTGATAATTTGGACCGCCACCATCGTCCATATCGGCGTCCCGTCCCTCTTTTTCAGCCGCAGTTCATAGTCCTGAATATGCCCCGTTTTCTTGATTTTCTCCGCGATCTCACGGCGTTCGTCCGGATTAAAGTAAAAAGCGCTTGCAGACAATACCGGCAAATCTTGCTCGGACAATCCGAACAGGTTTATGGCGCGATCATTGATGTACAACACCTTGCCATCCTCAATGCGGGTCACCGTCACCGGCAGCGGAGATTTCTCGACTAAGGCGCGCAGGCTTGTCTCACTTTCCAGAAGCCGGCGTTCGCTTTCGATGCGCTCGGTGATGATCTCCGAATAGATGATGAGCCCGCCGATTTCCCCGTTCATATCGTACCAGGGTCGTATCTCCCAACGTACCCAGTCCACGTGGCCATCAGCGCGCAGAAAACCATCCTCCTCACAGCGTATGGACTCCCCAGCCAGACCCCGCTGGTGCATGGCCATCCAGCGCTCGGGAATCTCCGGGAACACCGCATAGTGGCTTAGGCCGATGACGTCGCGATCTTCCAGCCCATACTGGGTCACGAACTGCCGGCTGACGACAAGGTAGTGCATATTCCGGTCAAGCATGGCCACGGGTGCGGGGTTGTGCTCGATGAACTGCAGCAGCGGGTTATCACAATTCAGGAATCCCCGCCGCCGGCATATCTGCCCGGGGATATCGCGGATCAATGCGAGATGGCGACCATCCTCCAGCGCGCGGATCGCAAGCTGTGCCGGAAATTCATGGCCACCGCTGTCCCGCAAACGGAACCCACCGGTGCGCACCGACCCATCCTGCTGCGCTTCCGAGATGAGCGACCGGAACCGTGCCACCTCGTCAGACGCCACCAGATCGAAGGCATTCGCCACCTGCCATGCCGGCGCGGGGCAATACAAGTATTGTCCGACGGTATCATTGGTATAAGCGATATCTCCCTGTTGATCGAAGACGATGATGCCATCCACCACCATCTCCAACGCCACTGCCAGGATGGCATCATCGGGCCGGTTTCCATTCCACATGACCATGTCTTAATCATGTATATAATATACTCTTTTTCAATGGGGGATTTGCTGATTTTTACACTAGGGCCAGGCGCAGTGCGTAATTTGCGCCTAGGCCTGCTGAGCCCGTCCCGTCAGCCCTGGCGCAGCGGCATCACGGCACGCACGATCTGCTCCTGTCCGGGCATCGGCTCGATGGAAAACCCGAACTTCCTGACCAGAGACAGCATGGCCTTGTTCTCCAGATGCACCTCGCCCTCGAAACGCTCCACCCCCTTGTCCTTGGCCGTGCTGATCAGGGCATGCATCAGCCGCGTGCCGATACCCATATGCTGGCAGGCATCGGCGACGACGACGGCGAAATCCGCCGATTCGCCGTCGGGATTCGTGATATAGCGGGCCACGCCCAACTCGTGCGGCAGGCTGTCGTCCTCGCCCAGGGCCACGAAGGCCATCTCACGATCGTAATCGATCTGGGTGAAGCGGATGACCATGTCCGGGGTCAACTCCTGGGTGGCGCGGTGGAAGCGGAAGAACTTGCTGCGCTCGGAAAGGCTGTTGTAGAAGTCCGATTCCATGCTCGCATCCTCCGGACGGATCGGCCGGATCAGAATGCTCCTGCCGCTCGGCAGCTGGCACCGGTGCGCCAACTGGTGCGGGTACGGATGGATGGCCATGTGGGCATAGGGCGTGAGCTGGTGGGAGGCGGCAACCCGCATGCGTGCATCCACGGCCATGACTCCCTGCGCGTCGGCGATCAGCGGGTTGATGTCGAGTTCGACGATCTCCGGCAGCTCGCTGACCATCTCCGAAACGCAAAGCAGGGTCTCGATCAGCGCCTGCTTATCGATGCCGGGCATCGAGCGGAACGGCGCGATATAGCGCCCGGCCCGGGTCTTGGCGATCAGCTTCTCGGCCAGATCGCTATTCAGCGGTGGCAGCGCCACGGCCTTGTCCTGCACGATCTCGACCATGGTGCCGCCGAGGCCGAAGCTGATGGCCGGCCCGAACACCGGATCGCGCACGACGCCGATCATCAGCTCCCGGCTGCTGGCGGAGCGATACATGGGCTCGACCGTCATCTCCACTCGCCCCCCCTCGGGCAACAGCCTTTTAACCTGTGCCTCCAGCTCCTGGTATTGCCGCGCCACCTGCTGGGCGCTGGCCAGGTTCAGACGCACGCCGCCGATCTCGGACTTGTGACTGAATTCGGCCATATTGACCTTCAGCACCACCGGGAAACCCAGCGTCTCCGCCGCCATCACCGCCTCCTTGGCGTCGGCGACCTTGACCACCGGCGTCACCGGCACATGGAAAGCGGACAGGATGGCCTTGGACTCCTGGGTGGTCAGCACGTCTCTGCCCTCGGCCAACACGCGCTCGATGATCAGGCGCGCACCTTCGATGTCCGGGGCCCGGTAGTTCTCGCGCGGCAACGGAATCTGCTGCACCAGCTGCTGGTTGCGCTTGTATCTGGCCAGGAAGGAGAAGGCATCGACGCCGACCTCGGGCGTGCTGAAATGGGCGATATGGTGGCTGGCCAGCAGCGCCCTCCCCTCCTCGACACGCCTGCCGCCCGTCCACGAGGCCATCACGGGCTTGTCGCTCTGCGCCGCCGCCGCCACCAGCAGCTCGGCCACCCGCTTCGGATCGGTCATCGCCTGCGGCGTCAGGATCACCAGAGCGCCGTCGATGCCTGGATCCTTCAGGCAGATCTCCAGCACCTGCCGGTAGCGCTCGGGGGTGGCATCGCCGAGGATGTCGATGGGGTTGGCATGCGACCATTGCGGCGGCAGCACCGCGTCCAGGACTGCCATCGTCTGCTCGCCGATCTCGGCCAGCGTCACACCGACCTCCTCGGCGCGATCGGCACTCATCACCCCGGGGCCGCCGGCATTGGTGATGATGGCCAGGCGATCCTGATCGAGGGTATAGGCATTGGCCATGATGCGGGCGGCCGAGAACAGCTGGGCGATGCTGTAGGTGCGTACCACGCCCGCGCGTTCAATGGCCGCATCGAATACGTCGTCGCCACCGACCATGGCCCCGGTATGCGACATCGCCGCCCGGCTACCGGCCTCGTGCCGCCCGGCCTTGATCAGGATCACCGGCTTCAGCCGTGCCGCCGCCTTCAGTCCCGACAGGAAGCTGCGGGCGGAGCGGATGCCCTCGACATAGAGCAGGATGTTCCTGGTCTGCGGATCCAGCGCCAGGAAATCCAGGATTTCGCCGAAATCGATGTCGGCGGCATCGCCCATCGACACCACGGTGGAGAAGCCGATGTCCTGGGACTGCGCCCAGTCCAGGATGGCGGTACACACCGCGCCCGACTGGGACACCAGCGCCAGCTGCCCGTCCGCGACGGCGCCGTAACCGAAGGTGGCGTTCAGCCCTGCTCCCGGGCGCACGATGCCCAGGCAGTTCGGGCCGATGATGCGGATGCCGTAGCGCCCGGCCGTCTCCAGCACCTCCTGCTGCAGCCGGTGCCCGGCCTCTCCCAGTTCGCCGAAGCCGGCGGTGATGATGACCACCGCCCGTATCCCCTTCTCCCCGCACTGGCGCACGATGGCCGGTACCGTCTTGGCCGGCGTAGCAATGACGGCGAGATCGGCGGCCTCCGGCAGGGCATCGATGTCCGGAAAGCAGGCCAGACCGAGGATCTTCGGATGCTTGGGGTTGACCGGATACAAATGGCCGGCGAAGCCCGCTTCCTGCATATTGAGCATCAGGCGCCGGCCGACGCTGTCCGGCCGCTCGGTAGCCCCGACAATGGCCACGCTTCTGGGCATGAAAAACGGATTCAGATAATGCGGCCTCATACCGCCACCTCGTCGACACAATGCTGCCATCGCCCCACATCGGCGCGCAGCCGATCGGCGAGAGCCATCGCCGCTTCAAGATTGGCAGCTGCCTGCCTGCCCAAGGGCTCACCCAGGGCAAAACCGTAGCCGCGGATGCGCAGCAGATAGGCCGGCGGCGCCTCGGCCCCGTAGACCTGCCGGTAGGCGTACAACAGCGCCCCGGGGCTCATGGCATGACTGGTATAGCTGCCATCCCGCTCGGCATGGATGCGGGACAGGCGAAACGGCGGCGGGCAGGAGGCATCGGCATCGACAAACAGCAGCATTGCCCGCCCGCAAAGATCCGTGACATGCTCGACCTGCAACTGCATATCGGTCAGGCATTCGATGTCCCCGGCCACGGCCGTATCCGCCTGCTCCAGACGCTCCACGAATGCCGGGCCGAGCGCATCGTCGCCGCGGCCCGGATTGCCGTAGCCGAACACCAGCAGGCTGCGCATACTCAGCCCGCGCCCTTGGTCAGGCGATCGACGACGGCTCCCGCAGCGTCGACCAGTTCCACCTGCAGCGGCATGCGTCCCAGGGCATGCGTGGCGCAGGACAGGCAGGGATCGTAGGCGCGGATCGCCACCTCGAGATGATTCAAAAGCCCTTCGGTCAGCGTCTGCCCGTCGAGATAGTGGTTGGCGACGGCGCGCACCGAGGCGTTCATCGCCTGGTTGTTGCTCGTCGTCGACACGATCAGGTTGGCCTTCTCGATCAGGCCTTCGTCGTCGATGCGGTAATGGTGGAACAGCGTACCGCGCGGCGCCTCGATGACGCCGATGCCTTCCTGCCGGCGTGCACCCTCCGGCACCTTGATCTCGGTACCGGTGATGTCGGCGTCATCCAGCAGCCGTTCGATCGATTCGGCGCAGTGCAGCGCCTCGATCATGCGCGCCCAGTGATAGGCCAGCGTGTCGTGCACCAGCCCCCCCTCGCCGTAAGCCCGGAAGCGCTGGCGTGCCTCTTCGGCCATGGGGGTGGGGATGACATCGCAGTTGTTGACCCGGGCCAGGGGACCGACGCGGTACCAGCCGGTTTCCCGGCCCAGCGATTGCAGGAAGGGGAACTTCATATAGCTCCAGGGCCGCACCTCCTCCTGAACCAGCTCGGCATATCCCCGGTAATCGATCCCGTCGAACATGAGATCGCCCGAGGACAGGCGGGCGCGCAGTCCGCCGTGGTACAACTCCAGCGCCCCACCCTCGCCGGCGAGCGACAGGAAATGGCTGTGAATGGTGCCAAAATCCCGATTCTCCCCATGCCCGCGGTGGATGCGCTCGTTCAGCGCCACCGCCTCCTGGCACCAGCCGATGGCATCGCGCACGCCGGTGATCAGTGCATCCCGCTTTGCCATAGCGAGCGGCTGGTTCATGCCACCGGGTACGGTGGCCTGTCCGTGGATGCGCTTGCCGGCGATGGCCTCGATGATCTGCTGGCCGTACTTGCGCAGCTTCACGCCCTTGAGGCCGAGGTCCGGGTACTGCGCCAGCACGCCGGCGATATTGCGCTGCGCTGCATCGCTGCCGAAGCCGAACAGCAGGTCGGGCGAAGCCAGATGGAAGAAATGCAGGGCGTGGGACTGCAGCACCTGGCCGAAGTGCAGTAGGCGGCGCAACTTGGTCGCCGTGGGCGTCAGCGCCTCCACCCCGATCAGCTGGTCCACCGCCTTGGCCGCCGCCAACTGGTGGCTGACCGGGCAGATGCCGCACAGCCGCTGTACGATGAAAGGGACATCGGTATACGGTCGCCCCTGGATGAACTTCTCGAAGCCGCGGAACTCAACGATATGGAAGCGGGCCTCGTGTACATGGTTGTCCGTATCAAGCAGCAGCGTGATCTTGCCGTGCCCCTCGACACGAGATACCGGATCGATGGCCACGCGCCTGAGCCCCGTGCCTTCTCCTGCTTCCATCGTCCGATCCTCCTCAGTCATAGCGCAGCAACGCGCGAGGCAGCTTGGGCTCACGGCCGGCGATCAGGTCATCCAGCAGTTCGGAGAAGGCATCGGCCGGCGGTGGGCAGCCCGGCAGATAGTAGTCGATATGCACGACCTCATGCACCGGATGCACCTCGCTGAGCAGCAACGGCAGTTCCGGATCGCTCGGGATCTGCGCCTCGACGATGCCCAGGCCTTCGACATACGACTCCGTCAGGCATTCCTCGAGGCTGAAATGGTTGCGCATCGCCGGCACGCCGCCGTTGATGGCACAGGCGCCGACGGCGACCAGGATACGGCAGTTCTCCCTGAACTCGCGGAGCACGCGCACATTGTCGGCATTGCACAGCCCACCCTCGATCAGGCCGATATCGCATGGGCCGCAATGCTTGGTGTCGGTGAACGGCGAACGATCGAAGGCAATATGTTCGAACAGCCCGACCAGGCGCTCGTCCATGTCCAGGAAGGACATGTGGCAGCCGAAGCAGCCGGCCAGCGAGGCGGTGGCGACCTTCAGCTTATTCGTCATCGACATGCCTCGATTTGACCAACGACACGCACTCCCGCCCGGGCTCGGTGAGGCTATGCACCTCGAAGCTCCGCTGGCCGATCGGCACCTCGAAGCCGTGGCCCTTGATCAGGATGGCGCCGACCGGGCAGACATGGGCGGCTTCATCCGTCACCGCGATATCGGTGTCGGCCAGCTTACCGCTCGCGGCATTGACGATCAGGCTCGCCTCGATGCCGCGGCCACTGATGGCGAATACGTCTTTGCCGTCGAGCTCGCGGCTGGCGCGCACGCACAGCTCACACAGGATGCAGCGGTCGCGGTCGAGCACGATGTCCGGATGCGAAGCATCGACCTCGCGCCGGGGGAAAAACTGCGGGAAATGGCCGTCGAGCATGCCCAGGTGATAGGCCACGGCCTGCAGCGTGCAGGCACCACTCTTCTCGCAGGACGGACACAGGTGGTTACCCTCGATGAACAGCATCTGCGTGATGGTCTTGCGCACCTCGTTCAGGGCCTCGGTATCGCTGTCGATCTTCAAACCGTCGGCGGCCGGAAGCGTGCAGGCGATAGCGTTGCGGCCGCCGACCTCGACGGTGCAAAGCCGGCAGCTGCCGTGCGGTGTCAATCCGGGCTTGTGGCACAGATGGGGAATGTAGATGCCGGCAGCCAGCGCCGCATCCATGACCGTCTGCCCCGGCGCGAACGGGATCTCGCGCCCGTCGATGGTGATGGTGCCCGACTTCGCGCTCATGGCAGATGCGCCCCGGCATCCTCGCGGTGCGCCAACCCCCTCGCCTCTTCCAGCGACGCATCGAGGTCGAAGTAGGGCTCGAAGCCGCCATGTGCCAGTCGGCTCTCGATCGCCTCGGGAAAATGCTCCAGCACGTCGAGAATGGCATTGGGCGCCGTCAGCCCCAGGCCGCAATGCGAGCGGCGCTTGACCAGCGTCGCCAGCCGGTAGATCTCGTCGACGTCGTAGTGGGTGCCATGGCCACGGGCGATCTTGTCCAGGCCGTTACGCAGCAGCGACGTTCCGACCCGGCAGGGGGTGCAGAAGCCGCAACTCTCGTGGGCGAAGAATTGCGCGAAGTTCCGGATGACGACCAGCAGGTCGCGCTGCCGACCGTAGACCATCAGCGAGCCGCCGGTGGCCAGGTCCTCGAAGGCGAGTTGGCGTTCGAAATCGGCCGGCCCGATCAGGGAGCCGGCAGGGCCGCCGACCTGCACGGCCTGCACATCCTCCGCCCCGCAGTCATAAAGGATGCGGCGCAGGGGCGTTCCGAAGGGATATTCGTAGATGCCGGGGGCGGCACAATCGCCGCTGATGCTGACGAGCTTGCTACCCTTCGAATGTTCGCTGCCCTGCCCGGCGAACCATTGTGCGCCCTGCACGGCGATGGCCGCGGCGGCGGCGAGGGTCTCGACATTGTTGACCACGGTCGGCCGACCGCGGTAGCCCTGCGTGACCGGAAAGGGCGGGCGGATGCGGGGGATGCCGCGTTTTTGCTCCAGCGACTCGATCAGCGCCGATTCCTCGCCGCAGATATAGGCGCCGGCACCGACGACGATGTCGATATCGAAGTCGAAACCGGTCTGCCCCAGGATGCCTCGCCCGAGCAGCCCGGCCTGGCGCCGCCGATCCAGCACCGCGTTCAGTGCCGGCAACAGGTAACGGTATTCGCCGCGCAGATAGATGAGGCCCTGCCGGGCGCCGATGACATGCGCGCAGACGGTCATGCCCTCACACACCATGTCGGCATGGCTGGCCAGCAGCACGCGATCCTTGAACGTACCTGGCTCCCCTTCGTCGGCGTTGCAGACGACGTAGCGAGCATCCCCTGCCGCCTCGCGACAGAGCTTCCACTTCATGCCGGTGGCGAAGCCGGCGCCGCCGAGCCCGCGCAGGCCGGCGCCGGTGATTTCCTCGAGCATCGCCTCGGGGCCCCGCGTGAGACTGGCGCGGATGGCATCCCCATCCCGCCAGGCCAGCTGCAGCAGCTGTCCCTGCCTGCGCACATGATCCTCGACGGCGAACCAATCCGCCGGCCATTCGCTTATCGGCGTGCCGGCCTCCACCTGCTCCGCCAGCACCGACAGGCGTCGACCGTCCAGCCGCGTCATCGGCATGCCATTGACGAGCAGCGCCGGGCCCTGATCGCACATGCCGATGCAGGAGGTGGAACCGATACTGACCATGCCGTCGACTCGCGTCTGACCAAGAGTTACACCCAGCCGTTCGCACAGCATGGCCACCAGATTCTCCCCGGCATGGTCCGGCCCGCAGCTGGTGCAGGTGCTGAACAGGATGTCGAAGCGGCCGCGCGGCGTACGGGAAAAGAAGGCGTAGAAGTCGGCGACGGCCTCGACCTGGCTGACCGGCAGAGCCAGACGCTCGGCGATGTCGCAGATCGCCCGGCGCGGAATATGGCGCTGCTGTTGCTGGACCTCATAGAGCAGGTGCAGCAGATGCTCCTGCATGCCGGCCACCGGGCCGGGCGCCCTATGCGCGTTGCTGTCCGCGTCCATGCCTGGCTCCTTTCTCAGCATTGTAGAGCATGCGCATCCTGGCCGCCGCCACCGCCGCCTGCCCCAGCGCCAGCCCCCCGTCGTGGGCCGGGGCGCGCTCGGGCATCAGCACCTGCAGGCCATTGGCCTCAAGGGCGCGACACACCCCTTCGCGCAGCAGTCGGTTCTGGAACACGCCGCCGGAGAGCACCGCCGTGGTCAGATCATGCTGCCGGCAAAGCCTCATTCCCAACTCCGTGATCGCCGCGATGAGGGTGTGGTGGAACCGGGCCGCCATGCGCGCCGTGTCCACACCCTGCGACACATCGCCCAGCAAGGCGCGCCACGACGGCTTCCACGTCAGCTGCCACAGCCCGTCCGGGGACGTTTCGACGCCGAAGGGGTAGGCCTCGTCTGCCGCCTGCGCCATGGCCGTCGTGGCCATGCGCTCAAGCGCGATGGCGGCTTCACCCTCGCTGGCCACGAAGTCCCGATGGATGCCGAGACAGGCAGCCACCGCATCGAACAGGCGCCCGGCCGAGGAGGCCTGAGGTGTGTTGAGCCCACGCTCCAGCATGGCCTGGAGGACCGACAGCGGCTTGCCACGGAGGTAGCGGACGATGTCCGTATCCCCGAAATCGGCAACGATGTCCTCCCAGCCGCAGGCATGCAGGTGCGCTAGGGTATTGCGCCACGGCTGGCGGATGGCCTGGGCTCCTCCGGGCATACCCACGGGCTGGAAACAGGCCAGCCGGGTGAAGCCGCGATAATCCGCCATCAGGAATTCGCCCCCCCAGATCGTACCGTCCGCACCGTAGCCCAGGCCGTCCAGCGCGATACCCAGCACGGGTGTCCCGTCCATCGGCCATACGTGTTCGGCCAGGCAAGCGGCGATATGCGCATGATGGTGTTGCACCGGCGTCACCCCGATGCCGTACCGTTCGGCCAGTCTTTGCCCCATCTGCGTGGACAGATAGTCGGGATGCATATCGGTGGCGATATGCTTGGGCCTGAATCCATGCGCCGCGCAGGCTTGTTCGAGGGTTGCGCCATAGGCCCTGAAGACATCAGCCTGTTCAAGGTCGCCCATCGCATCGAACAGCATAGCCCGGCCATGGCTGAGCAGGCAGAAGCTGCTTTTCAGTTCACCGCCCATCGCCAGTACGGCCGGCGCCTCGGTCATTTCCCTTGGCAATACAAAGACGGACATATCATTCGCGAGGCTTGAGCCGGCCGGCACTAGCAGATCCTCGGCAGCTGTTCGCCGGCCAACCGGTCGACGATGCGATCGCCGCCGAATACCGTCTTCATCTGCACCAGATGTTGGGCATCATCGACGACATGCCCGATGAGGGCGGCATTCCGCCCCAGCGCATGCCCGCGCATCACCGCAAGCAGGCGCTCGGCGTCCCCTGCATCGCAGATGCAGACCAGCTTGCCCTCGTTGGCCACGTACAACGGATCCAGCCCCAGGAGCTCGCAGGCGGCACGCACCTGCGGCGCCACCGGGATACCCCCCTCCTCCACACGCATGCCCACGCCCGACTGTACGGCCAGCTCGTTGAGCGCCGTAGCCAGCCCGCCGCGCGTCGGATCGCGCAGGCAGCGGATGCCCGGCACCGCCGCGACCATAGCCGCCACCAGCCGGTGCAATGGGGCCGAGTCCGATCGGATCTCGGTGTCGAAGGCCAACTGCTCGCGGCACGACATCACGGCCACGCCATGATCGCCGATGCCGCCGCTAAGCAGGATGGCGTCCCCCGGCCGGGCCTGATCACCGGCGATCTCGACCCCATCGGGCACCACACCGATACCGGTGGTGGTGATGAACGCGCCGTCACCCTTGCCGCGCTCGACGACCTTGGTATCGCCCGCCACGACCGGCACCCCCGCTTCGCGGCAGGCCAAAGCCATACTGGCGACGATACGATCGAGATCGCGTAGCGGCAGCCCCTCCTCGAGGATGAAGGCGGCCGACAGGTAGCTGGGCGCGGCGCCCATCATGGCCAGGTCGTTGATCGTGCCGTGCACGGACAACGCGCCGATATCGCCGCCCGGGAAGAACAGCGGCGAGATCACATGCGCATCGGTGCTTACCACCATGCGCCCCGCGGATACGGGGAAGGTCGCCGCATCGTTGCCCTGACGCAGCCAGGCGTTATCGAGGTGGCGAATGAACAGCCCATCGATGAGCTGCGCCATGGCACGCCCGCCGCTGCCGTGAGCCATCTCCACGACGCCCTGCCGGATGTCGAGGCGGGTGCTCATGCGGCCGCGGCAGGCAGGCGAAAGCGCCCATAGCTCCAGTAGGCGGCGCAGGCCCCTTCGGAGGAGACCATGCAGGCCCCGAGCGGATTCGACGGGGTGCAGGCAGTACCGAACAGCTTGCAGTCCGTGGGCTTGGCGATGCCACGCAGCACCGAGGGGCACAGGCAGCCCTTAGTCTCGGTACCGGCGATGGCGGGCATGGCAAAGCGCCGCTCGGCATCGAACTCGGCATAGGCCTCGGCGACGGCCAGGGCGCTGCGTTCCAGCATGCCCAGGCCGCGCCACTCGAAGGACGGCCGAATCTCGAAGGCTTCGGCCATCAGGGCCTGTGCCTTCACATTCCCATGCCGCGTCACTACCCGCGTATACTCATTCTCCACCGTATGGCGGCCGGTGTTGATCTGCCGGATCAGCATCAGCGCCGATTGCATGACGTCCAGCGGCTCGAAGCCGGCGATGACCACGGGCATGGCGAACGC
The DNA here is from genome assembly GCA_963764315.1 of uncultured Zetaproteobacteria bacterium. Classification (GTDB taxonomy): domain Bacteria; phylum Pseudomonadota; class Zetaproteobacteria; order Mariprofundales; family Mariprofundaceae; genus DATLWN01. Next base: position 130,097 of record CAVXSB010000006.1, on the reverse strand, counting down.
CGCCGCACAGGGCTCGTAGGCCGCACTGCCGATGATGGTACTGACGTGCGACGGCCCCAGCACGCCGTCGATCTCGACTGCATCGTCGCCAAGAATGTGGTTCAGGGCCGGCGGCGTCAGCACATGGTTGCAGAACACGCTGAAGTTCTTCAATCCCTGTTGTCTGGCCTGTCGCAAGGCGACGGCGGTCGGCGGCGTCGTCGTCTCGAAGCCGATGGCGAAGAACACCACCTGCCGTGCCGGATGGTTGCGGGCGATGGCCAGGGCATCGCGCGTGGAAACCACCATGCGAATATCGGCGCCGGCGGCCCTAGCCTTCAGCATGCTCGTGCGCCCGGAGGCCGGCACGCGCATCAGATCGCCATAGGTACAAAGGATGACGTCGTGCTCGCGCGCCAGGGCGATGGCGGCATCGAGTCGCCCGGTCGGCAGCACGCAGACGGGGCATCCCGGCCCATGCGCGAAGCCGACATTGTCCGGCATCAGCGCCTGCAGCCCAAAGCGGAAGATGGCGTGCGTATGCCCACCGCAAAACTCCATCAGCCGGTAGGACCTGCCGGTATCGGCCTCGCGGCGAATCGCTCCGGCCAGCGCCCGTGCCCGCGTACCGTCGCGGAACTCGTCGACATATCTCACGTGCCGGCCTCGAGCGCATCGAACATGGCCAGCGTGCGCATCGCCTCCTCCTCGGACAGCCGCTGCAGCGCATAGCCGACATGGATCAACAGGTAATCCCCGAGTTCAACATCCTCGACCAGGGCCAGCGACACCTCTTGGCGCACCCCGCCCAATTCGACCGTGGCCAGCTGTGCCGCCTCATCCAGGAGAACAAGCTTCGCCGGCAGCGCCAGACACATGGCCTAGGCCGCGCGTCGGGCATCGTGGATACCCATGAGCCAGCCGTACCAGGCATCCATGCCGGCGCCACTGACCGCCGATACCGGCAGCACCCGCATCTGCGGGTTGACGCGCCGGACATATTCGAGGCAGCGCTCGACATCGAAGGTCAGGTGCGGCAACAGGTCGACCTTGTTCAGCAGCATCAGGCCGGCGGCGGCGAACATGTCCGGGTATTTCAGCGGTTTGTCCTCGCCCTCGGTGACCGAAAGGATGACGACCTTGTGCGCCTCGCCGAGATCGAAGGCGGAAGGGCAGACGAGATTGCCGACGTTCTCGATGAACAGCAGGCTGCCCGCTGCAGGCGCGAGTGCCTCGATGGCGTGGCCGACCATATGCGCATCCAGATGGCAGCCCTTGCCGGTGTTGATTTGCAGCGCCCTTGCCCCGGTGGCGCGGATGCGCTCGGCGTCAACACTCGTCTGCTGGTCGCCCTCGATGACCGCCATCGGCACCCGCCCCTTCAGATCGTTCAGGGTGCGCGTGAGCAGCGTCGTCTTGCCGGAGCCCGGGCTGGAAACGAGGTTCAGGGCCGTGATGGCGCGGCCGGAAAGCCAGTGCCGGTTATCCCCGGCGTAGCCGTCGTTCTTGGCCAGGATATCCTGCTCGATACGCACCATGCGCGCCTGGCTCAGGCCCGGCGCCTGGCCGCCGGCCGGGCCCTTGCCGTAATCGAGCAGGCGATGCGTGTGATGGTGATGATCATGGCCCTCGATCGTCGTCTCCCCCTCGCCGCATCCGCATGTCGTACACATCATTCCACCTCCAGTTCCAGCACCCGCATGCGGTCGCCGCCCGTCAGCGCCAGCGGCCCCCGGCCGCAGCGGGGGCAGACATCGAAGCGCTGCTCCACACCGACCTCACACCGGCAATGCGGACAGTGAGCCGTACCCGGAATCTCGACGATATCCAGGCTCGCACCATCGGCGATAGTGCCGCTGGCCACCGCCGAAAAGCCGAAGCGCATGGCCTCGATCTCCACGCCGGCCAGCCGCCCGATCTCGAGGCGTACGGTCCGTACCCGCCTGTAGCCCTGGATCTCCGCCTGTTCCTCGATCATCTGCACCACACTCTCGCACAGCGAGATCTCATGCATCGCTGCCTCCGTCCCCGCTCTAGACCCAACCCTGCTCCTTGAATGAGAGCACCTCCCTGCCGGCGATCAGGAAGTGGTCGAGCACCCGGATATCCAGCGACTCGCCGGCCTGCTCGATCTGGCGCGTCAGCTGCACATCCTCCCGACTCGGCCGCGGCGTACCGCCCGGATGATTATGGAACAGGATCAGCCCCTTGGCATCAAGCTCCAACGCCCGCTTGATCAGGTTGCGCGGATACACCGCCGTACGGTCGACCGTCCCCTCGAACATGACCTGCGTGGCCAGATGCCGATGCTGCTGGTCGGTGAAGACGGCCCCGAAACACTCCATGCCCCTGCCCTGCACCAGCAGGCGCAGATGCGCCTTCACCTTATCCGGCCGGTCGAACACCGACTTGCCCGGCAGATCGCTGGCCAGGTAGCGCATCTCCACATTGCGCACCAGGCTCAAAAACACCGCCGCCTTCTCGCCGACCCCTTCGATCTGCACCAGCTCGGTAACCGGGGCATCGAACACCCCGGCCAGGGTACCGAAGACATGGAGCAGACGCTTGGCGACCGACTTCACGTCGGCACGCGGGATGGCATAGGTAAGCAATAGCTCCACGACCTCGTAATCGTGGAAGTCGTCGAAACCGTTGGCAGCAAAGCGTTGCCGCAGGCGCTCACGATGACCCTTGTCGCCGACCATGTTCGCCTCCGCGCCGTCGGAAGCCTCAGGGTATGTAAGCCGATGGGGGAGATGGCGTCAAATGGGCATGGCGGATCAGGTGGAGAATTTCCGCGCAAGAGCGGCTATGCTCGCCCCCATGCGACGCTTGCGATCCCAGCTGATCGAATTGCTCACCGAGGCTGCCGCACAGCAGCAGTACACCCTGCCTCACCCCCGCATCGGCGCCACCCTGGTGCACGATTTCCTGCAGCTGGCGGCCACACCCCCGAGGCGCGGGCGCTCCAGCCGTGTGGAGATACGTGCCCGCACGCTGAGCCATGGCTGGCTGCACCGTCATATGCTGTGCATCCGCTGTCCCGACCAGGCCTTCTACCTGGATGCCGTCAAGGGCTACCTGCAACAGCGCGGCGTCGCTCCGCTGGCCCTGCAGACCCTGATCGCCCACCAGGAATGCGATGGGGACCAATGCACCATCGGCCTGTACCGGCCGGGCATGGACCACAGCCAGAACATCATGTTCATCGCCCTGCACGTCTCCGCCACGCTGGTGCCGGACCTGAACGCACTGGTCTCCGACCTGCGCGCCGTACTCCATGCCGTCGATATCTCCGTGCGCGACTTCCCGGCCATGCACGACAAGCTCAGGATGGCTGCAACAGGGCTTTCGCTGACCCACCCCGAGGATGCGGCGCTGCTGAACTGGATGCTGGACGACAAATACCTGATGTTCGGGCTCAGGCATGGCAGCACCCGCCTGGGCGTGCTGCGCGACCGGCGCAGCGTGGACCGCGTCGCCGGCACCATCCTGGCCGAACTGGAGCGACTGCCCGAAGCCAAGACCCCGGGGCTAGAGTGGCTGCCGCTGCCCACCGCACATCAGCACCTGTACAGCCCGGCAACGCTGGAAGTCGTGCGCATCAGCTGGCCGGTGGCGAACGGCCTGGACAGCATGGTGCTGCTCGGCCATTTCTCGCGTAGCGCCCGCTACATCAATGCCAGTCAGACGCCGATGCTGGAGCAGCACTGGCAGGCCATCGAGAGCCGGCCGCTGTTGCGCCAGTCCACCTTCTACCGCCGCGAGCTGCGCACCCTGTTCGACCGCATGCCCAAGCCAGCCCTGCTGTCCACCGAGCCGGCCGACTGGCTGGAGCCGCTGAAGGCCATGGCGGACATGACCGGGGACACCGGCCTCATCGCCCGTTACATCCCGCCGCGCTTCGGCGGCATCGGCTGGCTGGCCATCGCCTTGCCGGCCAATCGCTACAGCCCGAATGTGCTGGCCTGCCTGCGCCGACATTGCCAGGACCAAGGTATGACGGTGTACGACCACGAGGGCTTCGGCACCGGCCAGCACCGCATCGTATTGTTCAGCTGCGACGCCGGGGATGGGAAGACGGTGGCCTCCCGCATGCCCGCACTCGAGCAGGCTCTCGGCACCTGCATCCTGTTCTGGAAGGATCTGGCCAAGGCCGCCACCCTGCAGCTTTTCCGCAGCATCCAGGTGCCCGAGGCGCTACAGACGCTGGACAGCCTGACACCCGTCTATGCGGAGATCTTCCCGCCCGAACAGTTCACGCATGATCTGCAGGCGCGCGATCAGGTGCTGGCCACGGGCCAGCCACAGGTCACGGCGCGGCTCAGGGACGGTGAGATCGAGTTCCACATCGTCACCCGCGAACCGGTGCTGCTCGGCCAGTTGGTCACGTCCATCCAGTACCTTGGCCTGACCGCCATCCGCGAGGCGGTGGTCGAATTCGGCGACGAACCCCGTCGGGTGTATATCTCCAGCATCAGCTGCCAGCTGCCTCAGCAGCTTATCCTGGACGATCTTGGGCGCCTGCAGGCCGGACTGGAGCGCGTGTTGTCCGACACCGCCGACGATGATCCGGCCAATGCCCTGCTGGTCAGCGGCGGGCTGACCATCGACCAGATCGCCGTCATCATCACCCTGCGCAACCATCTGATCCAGGTCCTGCCCGATGCCGCCCCGACGCCGATGAACGACATGCTACGCCGGCATCCCCATGCCGCCGCCCATCTGTACCGCCTGTTCGAGGCACGCCACCGCCCGGCCATGCCCGCCAGCTACGAGGCCCAGGCGAGGCTGGAGTTCGACAAGGCCCTGGATGCGATCACGAACCTGACCGACGACCGCTGGTTCCGCGCCATGGGGGAGTTGGTCGGAGCCAGCGTACGCACCAACGCCTATACCCGCGAACCCGACGAACCGGTGGCCATCAAGATCATGCCGGGCCGCATCGCCATTATGCCGGCCCCCGCACCGTATCGGGAGATTTTCGTGCACGGGGTGCATGTCGAGGGGGTACACCTGCGCGCCGGCCCCATCGCCCGCGGCGGCATCCGCTACTCCGACCGTCCGGCCGATTTCCGCACCGAGGTGCTGGAGCTGATGACGACGCAGGTGGTCAAGAACGGGCAAATCGTGCCGACGGGGGCCAAGGGCGGCTTCGTCGTACGCGGCGGCGATGCCCCCGATTTCGTGCGCGCGCAGTACCAGGCCTTCATCCGGGCCCTGCTGACGCTGACCGATAACCGCGAGCATCAGACATCCGTGCCGCCGGCCGGCATCCGCATCGATGCCGATGACGTCGACGATCCCTACCTGGTGGTGGCCGCCGACAAGGGAACGGCACGCTACTCGGACCTGGCCAACGCGGAGGCGCGACTGGCCGGATACTGGCTCGACGATGCCTTCGCCAGCGGCGGTTCCCACGGCTACGACCACAAACAGATCGGCATCACCGCCCGCGGCGCCTGGGTCTGCATCGCCCACCATTTCGCCCATCTCGGCATCGATGCCTGGCACGATGGGCTGAGCGCCATCGGCATCGGCGATATGGGTGGGGACGTGCTCGGCAACGGCATGCTGCTGAACCCGAACCTTCGCCTCATCGGCGCCTTCAACCACCGGCATATCTTCCTCGATCCCGACCCGGATACGGAGCGCGCTTACGCCGAGCGCCAGCGCCTGTTTGCACAGGGAGGCGGATGGAACACCTACGACGTCTCGCTGATCAGCGCCGGTGGCGGCGTATTCGAGCGCAGCGCCAAGCGCATCGCCATCGGCGATGAGGCGGCGGCCGTACTCGGTATCAAGCCGGGCTCGCTGTCCGGCCAGGCCCTGATCCAGGCCATGCTCGCCGCTCCGGTGGATCTGTTGTACAACGGCGGCATCGGCACCTATGTCAAAGGTAGCGACGAGAGCCACGCCGAGGTGCGGGACCCGGCCAACAACGCCGTGCGCATCGACGGCGCCCAGCTGCGGGCCAGGGTCGTCGGCGAGGGCGGCAACCTCGGCTTCACACAACGGGCGCGGCTGGAATTCGCGCGCGCAGGCGGCCGCATCAACACCGATGCCGTCGACAATTCGGCCGGTGTCGACATGTCCGATCACGAAGTGAACCTGAAAATCATGTTCGGCGCCATGCACCCGCCGATCGACGTGCGTCGGCGCAACCGCATCCTGGAAGGGCTGACGGACGCCATCACCGCGCAGTGCCTGAACGACAACCACCTACAATCCCATGCCCTGTCGCTGGCCGAATACAACGCCACGATCCACCTGTCGCGCCTGCGCCGGCTGTGCGACGCCATGCTGACGGATGGGCGGCTGGACACTCAGCGCGACCCCGGGCTCGACGATGCCTCGCTGGTGCTCAGGCCGCAGTTGTCCGTGCTGCTCGGGCATGAAAAGAACCGCATCCACGAGGCACTGGCCCGCGACGATTTCGCCCATTGGTCGGCGCTGCGCGCCATCGAGCTCGATAGCTATTTTCCCGATGCGGTGCGCCGCCGGCACCGCCAATGGATTCCGACCCATCCGCTGGCCGACGACATCGTGCACACCCAGGCGGCCAACCATGTGGTCAACCACATCGGCATCACCGCCGTGCATCACCTGCAGAGCCTGCTCGATGCCCCGATCGCACAGATCGTCGAGGCCCTGCTGATCGCAGATCGTCTACTCGATGCCCAGGCGCTGCGCCAGGCGGTGTGGACCGGGGTGCGAGACGCCGCCACCACCATCCGTATCCAGCATACGCTGGCCGGCCATGTGCTGCATTTCGCCGAGGAGTTGGCGCGGCTATGCAATGTCGCGGCTCTGGACCTACCCTGGATCGAGGAAAAACTGCGCCAGATGCGTCGCTTCGGCCGCACCATCGCCACCCCGGATGCCGGAGACATACAGGCCGGGTTACCCACCGATACGGCGGCACAGCTGGCAGCCCTGCCCGTGCTCGCCGAGTCGGCCACCGCCATCCATCTGAGCATGCGATCGCGCCACCCCTTGCGTACCTGTCTGCAGGCCACACAGACCTGCCTGAACCTGCTGCCCATCACGGCGCTGGAGATGCAGCTGCGCTCCTCCCGGTGGAGCGACGACGAGGCCCATGCGCTGCGCCGCGAATGGCTGCACCGACTGACCCATCTGAAGGCCAAGGCCACCCGCCAGTTGCTGGATCAGGGCAAGCGCAACCTGCTGGAAGCCGGTCGACGGCTGTGGTCTAGCCACCACAACTGGGCTGAGCTGATGCAGGCCGGACAGTGGCATGAGGCGGACACCGAACCGCCATCGCGTACCGAGGTCATGCTGGCGCTGGCCCGTCTGGAATCCCTGATCGATGAAACCGCTCATGCCGCAGAGGCCTGATCCGCTGACCGGGAGCGAATATACGCATGTGCGCGCCGACGGATTATGCCTGCGCGGGCGCCGGCTTGACGGGGGCGACCCGCTGCTGGTGTTCGTCCATGGCTTCCGCTCCCAGCATCAGGGGTCCAAGGCCGAGGCCATCGCCCGCTTCGCGGCAAAGCGCGGACTCGGCTGCCTGCGCCTGGACCACCTGGGGCATGGCCACTCGGAAGGAGATTTCGAGGAGTTTCGAGTCTCCGAGGCGGCGCGGGACCTCGGCGATGTCATCGCCAGCATCGGCCCGGGCAGTGTCATCCTCATCGGTTCCAGCCTCGGCGCCCTGGTGGCGCTGCGCATCGCCCAGTCCGGAATGTTGCCGGTACAAGGCATGTTGCTCATCGCCCCGGCATGCCACTTCATCTCCCGCAATCCCCTGGCGCAAGACGCATCGGCCCAACTGCAGCTGCAACAACGAGGCTTCGTCGAGCTCTTCGATTCTGACCTGCAGCAGCCCTATCGGATTGGGCAGGCCATGATCGACGATGCGCTGGCCTCTGAACCGGCGCCCGGGCCCATCGCCCTGCCGCTACCGGTCCGTCTCGTGCACGGCACCGCCGACGCCAGCGTGCCGCATGCCGAGTCGGAGGACCTGCACCGGCGTATCCTCGGCAGCACCCTGCGCCTGGTCAAAGGGGGCGACCACCGGTTAAACGGGCACCTGCCTCTGATTCTGGATGAGCTGGAGGCCCTGCTCAGCGCGATACCGTCAGCATCCGCCACGACTCGCTGAACATGCCGCGCAAGGCGCGAAGCAGCAGGCGCAGGCGCTTGCGGGTGAAGTTGCACTTCACGCATCCGGTCTCGGCGATCTGCCGGCGTACCTCGTAGCGCGGATAGATCGTTTCGCTCCAGAAGGCCAGGCGATGGCGCAGATCCGGCATCATGCGCGCGAACATGCGTTCGGCCAGAAAAGGAACCACCTCGTGCTGCATGTGGCGCGCGAACAGCCGCTGCTCCGCCCAGCCCATGGCCGGCCGGATGGCCGTGAGCACCGCCTCGGGAACCGGCGCTGCGAGATGCGCCCGCACATAGGCCAGGGCGAAGTAGCAGGGCCGCTGCAGGCCGTAGTCGAGAATACCCTGCTGAACATCCGCCCATAGCCCCTGCTGCTCGACCTGCCTGGCCAGCTCGGCGATATCGCACAACCAGATCAGGCGCTCGAAGGAATGCTTCATGGCATGGAAGGCGAGATACGGCAGCAGCACGCGCGCATCCACGACGAGGGCGGGGACACCGGCCACCTCGCCCGGACTTGCCGCATCGAAGAAGTCGGCCGTCCTGAGCGGCGTCAGGTGCGCCCAGGCTTCGATGCGCTCGATGCCCAGCGGCTCGAAATGGAAGTCGATCTGCACGTCCCCGCGCACGAAGTGATGGCGGTATAGCTCATCGGCGCGGAAGCCGAGATCCCACACCACCTGTTTGGCCGCAAGCAAGCGATCCTCGGCCACCAAGAGATCGATGTCGCTCTGAGGCCTGAGCCCCGCACGCTCGCCATACAGTCCGGCCAGCGCCTGGCCCCGCAGGCAGATGGCGGGAATGCCGGCCCGGCCCAGGACGCCGAGAATCTGGGCCGTGGCATGGCGCATGCGCAGAATCCAGCCCCGATGCTCGTGCATCAGCGCCTCCGGCAGCACGACATCGGGTCGCGAGGCGAGCTGCGACCACAATAGCCCGTGCACCCCTTCGGCATGGGCAGCGTCGATCCACTCCGGAGGTATGGACGGGAAATCCTGCGACCCGGTGAGGATGGCGCACAGCATGCGGCGGGATTCGGCAGGACTCGAGGACATGGGAACCAGTGTATCCGCCATTTCATTCCCCTGCCAAGTAGATGCCGACCCATGCGCTTGTCGCTGGCGTGCCTTAAGGTTTAAGATAGCCTTGCTATGGGCTGGTTTTGACACCAGCAAAGAGGTGCGTTCATGGAGCCACAACAGGAGCATTCCCCCGAACAGCAGGCGCGCAGGCATCTGCTGAAGCTGGCCAGCTACGTGCCTCCGGCCATCCTCGGAGCCATGATCCTCGGCCAGCGCATCGCCCTGGCCGACGATGGCGAAGACGGCAAGAGCGGCAAGGGCAGCACGAAAGATTGCGGCGGCGGCCATATCGTCGTCTCCGCCGGCGGCTCGGCCTGTTGCCCCTGCGTGCCCTCCTCGCCCCAGTACAACCCCACCGTCTGCAACCAGAAGAAATGCCAGCTCGGCAACTGCAGCGCCTGCCGCCAGCTGGTATTCAGCAACTATGGCCAGTGCAAGAAGGACACGGCGAATTGCGGATCCTGCACCTGCACCGAAATCGGACATGGGCACGAAAAGTTCTGGATGTGCCAGTAGCAGCCCCGCGCCTGCTCTACCGGGACGGCAGGCCGCATACTCTCGTGATCCCCGAGTCCGGCGGCATGACGCTGCAGGGACAGGGCGGCCTGGCCCGGGTTACGGGCGCCTTCGCCGACAGCATCGACGCCCTGCTGGGCGGGCATGTCGGTTCCGCCGATCTGCAGCGCCTGCAGGCGCTCGAATCCTCCCACCCCTGGCTGCACGGACTGCACCGGTGCAGCGCGCAAGCGCATGGGGGCCTCGCCTCCAGCGTGTTGCCGCTGGGCATGCTGTTCATCGAACTGACGGCGCGCTGCAACGAGCGCTGCATCCATTGCTATGCCGAATCCAGCCCGGATCGCACCGAGGCACTGACGCGCGATGAGGTCTGCGCGGTGCTCGACGCGGCCATGGCGCTCGGCCGCCCGTTCGTGCAGTTCACCGGCGGCGATCCGCTGATCCATCCCCAGCTCGTCGAGGTGGTGGCGCATGCCCGTACCCATGATGTCGCAGGCATCGAGATCTACACCAACGGCCTGCTGCTGAATGATGCCCTGATCGCCAGGCTGCTGCCCTTCTCGCCGCGGCTGTGCTTCTCGATCTACGCCGACACGCCCGGGATTCACGATACCATCACCCGCGTACGAGGTAGCTGGCACAAGACCCTGGCCGCCATGCACCGCGCCCGGGATGCGGGCCTGGAGATCCGCGCCGGCGTCGCCCTGATGGACGAGAACCTCGACGTAGCCGGCCGCATGCCGGACTTCCTGCAGCGGGAGCTGGGACTCACCGGGGAAAGCATCCGCTTCGATACGGTCAAACAGGCCGGGCGTGGCAGGGAAAGCCCGCGCCTGCAACAGCAATATGCCGGCGGGCATATGCCGGCAGGGGCGGATGCCCAGGGCAAGCTGTGCGTCGCCGCCGATGGCCACGTCTACCCCTGCATCTTCGCCCGACAGACCCCGCTCGGCGACATCCGCGCCCACACACTGGACGCCATCGTCAGAGGACTGGAGGAACGCCGGCCGGCCATACCGTCGGCGGAGCGCTGGACGTTTTGCCGCAGCAGCCTAAGCTGCCTGGACTGTCAGATGCACGTCTACGCGCTGGGGGCCGAATGCCTTGAAGAACCTGCTTGATGTCGAAGTGCCGGAACGGCCGCGCAAGAAGCCGGAGCTGACCGGCGAGGAGCTGGAGGGCATGAACGAGGTCATCTACGTCGATGCCGGGAACGGTTCCAACTATTCCCTGAACATCGTCGCCGCCACCATCCTGGAGCTGTGTGACGGCACGCGCACCAGCGCCGATATCGCCGCCATTATCCTCGACAACATGGAGGTCGACGCCGAGCGGGTGCAGGCCGACACGCAGGCCATCCTGGAGGAGTTCGCCGCCTACGGTCTGATCGGGGGCTGAGCATGTGGCGCCGGGTCTTCCGGGTGGGCGGGGTGGTCGTCGCCGTCGATTCCGCACTCCCCGCCTGCAGCGCCATGCTCGAACCCCTGTGCCGGCTGTATGGCGACTGCACAGAGGTCCCAGTGCTGCACTTCTGGATCCGTCCGCACGACGGGAAAATCCGCCTCGGCTTTCATGACGAAATCCTGTGGCAGGGCGTGGATGCCGGCGAAATCGTCGCCGGCTTCGAGGTACATCTGTACCGGCAGCTCTTGGCAGCCATGGCCCCCGGGGTGCTCTCGCTGCATGCAGGCAGCGTCGCCGTCGGGTCGAAGGCGTGCCTGCTCCCCGCCGACTCCGGCTCCGGCAAGAGCAGCCTTGTCACCGCCGCCGTGCTCGACAGCGCCGCCTACCTTTCCGACGAATTCGCCCTGCTTTCCACCGACGGATACGTGCTGCCGTTCCCGCGCCCGCTGCAATGGGGAAAGCTGCGCCACCCAGCCTTCCGCCATGCCGAGATGCTGGCAACAGGCAGGCTCGCCAAGGCCATGTTCCGCTTCCCCGACCGGCACGGAAAAACCATCCGGAACCTGCTGTGGCTGCCGGCCCATGTCCGCCACACGCCCGCCGATGTCGCCATCGTGGCACTGCCGCATTACCGCCGCGATGCCCCGGACGCTGAGATCGTGCCGATACGCCGCGGCGAGGCCCTGATGGAGCTACCGCGTCACCTGCATCACCAGCTGAGCCCGGCGGCCATGCTGCGCGAGCTCAATGCCCGCCTGCCGGCCACCACGCGCTTCTGCCGTCTGTCCTTCTCCGATGCCCGCGCCGCCTGGCAGGCGCTAAAGACCCTGCTGACGGCGGATGCGTGAGGCCTGCCGCGTGCGCTGGATGCTGCGCCGGAGCAACGCCAGGCTCGCCCGCAGATCCCGGCTGTCCCAGGCCCCAAATTGCATCGGCTGCCTGCGGCCGGCGCGAATCGCCGCCAGGGTGCGGCCCAGTGTACGCCAGCGCCCCTGCCTGGGTGAGGTGCAGCCGGCCCAGTCCGGCTCGTGATAACAGGTGGCGATCAGGCGCCGGTAGGCGGTACGCGAGCGCTGCAGACAGGCCTCCTCCAGCACGAGATCGTCGGTGCATAGCCGGTGGTAGGCCTGCAGAAAGCCGGCACCGTCGGCCTCGGCCAGGCAGAGCCAGCCCGAGGTGCGGGGGTTGATCTCCATCACGTACCAGCGCCCGTCCTCTCCCTGCTTGCACTCGACCTCGGCGAATCCCTGCCAGCCGATGCCTTGCAGTAGATTTCTCGCTCCCGCATACAGATCCGGGATCCATTCGGCGCGCGCCGCCGTCGTTTCGCCGAACGGCCCGAAGCGGGTATCGCTGACGCGCAGCCGGCGGCCGGTAAAGCCGCGCACAGGTCGCCCATTGGCATCGAACAGCAGCATGGCCGAGGCCATGCGTTCGATCGGACCTTCGATGTACTGCTGGATGCGATGCACATACTCCGGCCCGACCTCGGCGGCCATCTGCCCGGCATGGCGCCGGACCTGCTCCGCATCGTCGAGCCGCTGATAGGCGTTGCGTCTGGATTTGGCGATCACCGGATAGGCCAGGGTATCGGCCGCATGCATCAGCTCCTCCCCCGACAGCTTCCGCATCCAGGGGATGGCCAGGCCGCAGTCGGCAGGCAGGGTGTGCACGACATTGGCCTGCTGCTGCGCCTCGGTCCCGGCCACCAGGAAGCGCATGCCGAGTTTGTTCAGCATCGGCGCATAGCGGGCGGTGAACGCCGCCGTATCGTCGACGGCCGGCAACCAGACCCCCGACAGCCCCGCATCCCGCCACCGCAGGGCATAGACGCCGGATAGATTCTCGCCCAGGCAGGGCATGGACACCACCTGGCGGATGTAGCGGCTGCGTCGGGTCCACGGCTCCACCGGCCAGCTGCTGCCGACGACGGGAAAGCCGGCGCGGCCTGCAGCCTGCGCCAGGGCGAACATCTGCGAGTCCTGCAGATCGTGGATCACGAACGGCATCACATCCGCCACGGCACCCTCCACATCAGCACCGCACCGCCCAGGGCCACGCTGGCACAAGCCATGAAGGCGGCGGGATAGCCCCATTGCCCGGCGATCCAGGCAGAGCCCATGATGCCGATGGTCGAGCCCAGGCCAAAGCCCGTCGCCGAGTACCAGCCCTGGGCCGAGGCGTAGCGCCCGGCCGGAACCAGTCGGCGCACCCAGGTCACCGCCGACATGTGGAAGGCGGCGAAGCTGGCCGCATGCAACAGTTGCAGCAGCGCCAACGCCGGCCAGGCCGTGGTCAGGCCGATGCCCAGCCAGCGCAAGGCCGCCAGCAGCAGGCAGATGATGATCACCGGCACCGGCGCCATGCGCTCGATGGCCCCGGAGTAGCGCCACATCAGTGCGATCTCCGCCAGCACGCCCAGCACCCACAGGGCGCCGACCTGTGCCCCCGTATAGCCCGCATGCAACAGATACAGGCTGTACAAGCCGTAGTACGCGCCATGGGACAGCTGCATCGCAAAGCCGATACCGAGCAGCAATCCAAAGGCGGGCGCCACCCTCTGCCGGCCGGTACTGGCGGCATGCAGCCGCTCCGTCCCGCGCGGAAATCCGCTGGCCGAGGCCGCGGCGATCGCCAGCATCAACGCCAGCAGCCATGGAAAGGCATCGATGCGGGCATCGACCAGCCAGATACCGCCGGCCAGCGAGGCCAGCACGAAGCCGACCGACCCCCACAGCCGCAGATGCCCATAGGCAGCCAGGGCTGATTCGGCCACGGTCACCGAGATGCCGTCGGTCAGTGGCAGGGCCGCCGCCCACAGGAAGCCGAAACCCAGCGTCAGCAGGGCCAGCCATTCACGGCTCACTGCCCATGGAAAGCCCAGGGCCAGCAGGGCCGCGATGGCGGAGGCGATGGCGATGAAGGCGCGCGTATCGCCGGCACGGCGGCGATCCAGCATGCCGCCGACGATCGGCGGGGAGATCATCCTGGACAGCGCCAACAGGCCCGTGAACACGCCGACCATGCCGACATCCAGGCCGCGATGGGCCAGGTAGACCGGAAAATACGGCAGCACCAGCCCCATGGCCGCAAAATACGCCGCATAGAACAGCCGGATATGATGCAGGGATCGCACGGAGACCATTGGGCAAGCATACGCATCCGCCCCAGGGCAAGATACCGGCCCGTGATATGCATGGCCTCTTTCTTGCGTATACTTTGCCCATGGCCATCTCGGACTTCGACCGCGAATCAACGCTGGAGCTGATCGGGCTCAGTAACGACATTCCGACGCTGCCGGACCGCTTCGTCCGCATCCAGCGCATCATCGACGATCCCAACTCCGGCATCGATGACCTGACGGAGGTCATCCATACCGACCAGGCCACCTGCGCCATGATCCTGAAGGTCGCCAACTCCACCGCCTACAACCCTTCCGGGAAACCGACCTCGACCCTGCGCCTGGCCGTCTCCCGCCTTGGCAGCCGGGAGGTCGGCCATATCGCCCTGACCATGTCGCTGATGTTCGGCTTCGCCCTGCCGATGGGCATGCCCCATGTGCGCGCCTTCTGGATCCATGCCTTCAGCACCGCCATCATCGCCGAGAAGCTTGCGCAGCGCGTCGGCTACGAGGACGGCCGGGAGGCCTTCATGGCGGGACTATTGCACGATATCGGGCGCGCCATGATGGGCCTGCGCATAGATCTGGCCTATTTCGAATCGCCGCTGGTTCACCTGCATGGCGAGGAACTGGTAGCCGCCGAGCGCGAACACTACGGCCTGGACCATGCGGAAGCCGGCAGACACACGCTGACGCTATGGCATTTCCCGCCCAAGCTGATCCTGGCCGTCGCCGAGCATCACCAGGCCGACAGCACGGACATGCTGGCCCGCATCGTCCGCACCGCCTGCCAACTCAGCAACGAGCATATCCCGAACGGTGCACACATCGAGGGCATCCCGCCGCTGCTGCATGAGGCCATGCCCGGTATCCTGACCCCGGAGCTGGTCAACGATTTCATCTCAGCCCTGGAGACCACCGCCGACCATTGACCGCCAGTCGACGCGGGAGGCCACGACCTCTCCGATGACGATGATCGCCGGCGAACGCACCGGCAGGACGCCTCGCGCGGCGTCCCGCAGCGTGCCCGTGGCAATGCTTTCATCCGGCAGCGTCGCCGAGCCGATGGCGCCGACGGGGGTTTCGTCGGGCAATCCCGCCCCGATCAATCTTTCGGCGATGCGCGGCAGAGAGCGCGCGCCCATGTAGAACACGAGGACCGGAAAGGCGGCCACCAGCGCCGCCCAATCGATGCGGCTATCCTCGCCGATCTCGTGCCCGGTCAGGAAGGCGAGCGAGCTGTTGACGGTGCGGTCGGTCACCGGAATGCCTGCCATGGCCGGTGCCGCCACGCCGGCGGTGACACCGGGCACCACCCGGCAGCGGATACCGACCGCCGCCAGCGCCCGCATCTCCTCGCCGCCGCGCCCGAACACAAAGGGATCCCCCCCCTTCAGGCGCACCACGCGCAGGCCCTGCCGCGCCAGGCGGATCAGAGTGTTACTGATGTCCTGCTGCTCGGCCGAGGGGCGCCCGCCCCGCTTGCCGGCAGGAATCAGCCGTACCCCGGCACCGGCCATGGCCAAGACCGCCGGCGAAACGAGCGCATCATGGACGATGACGTCGCAGTCGGCGATCAGGCGCGCGGCCGCCAGTGTCAAAAGCTCCGGCGCGCCGGGGCCGGCCCCGACCAATGCCACCTCACCGGGCGTCAGCGGTGTGGAAAACATCAGGCCGCCCCCCGCAGGCAGTCGGCGACAAGGGCCGGCATCCCGGCATGTTCGGCCAGCGGCCGGCCCAGTGTCACCGGCAGTTCCTCGGCCCCAGCCGCATCGACGAGACCCTGCAGCGAACGGCCGGCGAACAGCAGCATTGGCTGCACCGCCACCCGCTTCACGCCCTGCCCCATCCAGAAGTGCAACACATCCGTGCAATCTGGCGACCCATGCAACGCCGCCATGCTCATCTTGGGCAGGCGCTTGCGCCGCGCGTACACCCCGGCGACCAGTCGTTCGAAGTGCCGGAAGCGGTAATAAGCGAAGATCACCGGCTCGCGCGGCGCCGAAAGCGACTCGGCCATGGACACCCCCAGATCGGCCAGCCGTCCGGACACCGATGCCAGCGGCGGCAGCAGGCTGGCATCGAAGCGGTCGGCGAAGTGCGCGGCATCGTCCATGGCATGCCTGCCCTCGCCGAGAAACAGCGGTAGCACCCGGGCAGCACGAGGGATGTCCGCATCGTCGAGAAAGGCCGCCTGCACCGCATCGCCCAGTTCCTCCGACACGCGCGCGGCCAGCGCCTCGGCCTGGGTACGATGCCTCGGGTCCGGCGAACCATGCGCCAGCAGAATATTCATGCGCATATCCTGCAGTACTGCAGCCCTTTCCGTACAGGATGTGCGGCGGGCAGGCGCAGCCTCGCCGTGCGCGAAGCAGAACCGCGCTTCTGCGAAGCGTTCGAAGGCCGAAGCCAGGATGGCGCAGGCCGGATGCTCATATCTAGAACTCGATGCCCTGCGCTGCCGGCATGCCCTGGTCGAAGGCATGCTTGATCTTGCGCATCTCGGTCACCGTATGCGCCACGGCGATCACCTCGGGGGCGGCATCGCGCCCGGTGAGAATCACATGCATCCATTTCGGCCGTTCCTCGCTGAGGAAGGCGGCGACTTCCTCGCCCTGCAGCCAGCCGTAACCGCAGCAGTAGTTGATCTCATCCCAGACCACGAGATCGTAGTCCTCCGAGCGCACCTTGGCCTTGCACAGCTCCCAGATCTCGCGCGTCGTCTGCCGATCCTGTTCCGGATTCTCGGTATCCCAGGTGAAGCCATCGCCCAGCGCATGCCATTCGATGGTGTCGAAACGCTCGGCGGCCTTCTGCTCGCCGGTCTTCCACTGGCCCTTGATGAACTGGATCACGCACACCCGCATGCCCCAGGCCGCGGCCCGGAACACCATGCCGAAGGCACTGGAGGACTTGCCCTTGCCCTCCCCAGTGTTGACGAGGATCAAGCCCTGCCGTTTGTCGCGTCGCTTCATGCCATCCTCCCAAAATCGGGAACCACCCCGCCGTCGACCGCCCGCATCGGCATGCCGTACAGCGCCGCCAGCCGCGCGGGCGCCAGCATCTCCGCGGCGGGGCCGGCCTCACTTCTGCCATCACCGTACAACAGCACCAGTTGATCGGCCACCGCCGCCGCCTGGGCCACGTCGTGCAGCACCGCCAGCACGATACGGCCCTGTCCGGCCTGATGGCGCATCAGGCGCAGGCAGGCATCCTGGTGTTTCAGATCGAGATGCGCCGTCGGCTCGTCCAGCAGCAATACCGGGGTATCACGCAGCATCGCCGCCGCCACCTCGACGCGCTGGCGCTCGCCACTGGACAGCTCGGCCAGTGGCCGCGCCATCAAGCCCGACACATCCAGCTGTGCCAGTATCACCTCGGCCCGCTGCCCCGCCCAATATCCGGCGGAAAGGCGCAACCGCTCCTCCACGCGCAGCCCGAAATCGGCGTATTCGGCCGATCCCTGCCAGGAAAACACATCCGCCAGTTCCGCGCGCGGGTATGCATCCAGCAGACGATCCTGCCAATTGGCTGCGCCTCCGGTCCCAGGCAGCACCCCCGCCAGCATCTGCAGCAGCGTGGACTTGCCGGCGCCGTTCGGCCCGAGAATCACCGTCACCGAACCGGGAGCGGCCTCGCAATCCAGGGCCTCGACCAGCTGCCTGCCGCCACGCGCCACGACCAGGCCCTCGATGCGCAAGGCGCTCACCGGCGGCGCACCAGCAGGAACAGGAAGACCGGTACCCCGAGCATCGCCGTCAACACACCCACCGGCAGCTCCGCCGGGGCTACCACGGTGCGCGCCGCGGTGTCGGCCACCACCAGGAGGGCACCGCCAACGAGAGCCGAGGCCGGCAACAAGCTGCGGTGCAGCGGGCCGAAAAGCATGCGCACCAGGTGCGGCACCACCAGGCCGATGAAGCCGATGGTACCGGCTGCCGCCACCGCCACCGCCGTCATCGCCGAGGCCCCCAACAGCAGCCCCAGGTGCAGGCGCTGCACCGGTACCCCCAGCGCCCTGGCCTGGCGCTCGCCCAGCAGCAGCCGATCCATCATGGCGGAGAGCACCGCCCCGGCCAGCACCGACACCGCCAGGGCTGCCAGCAGCAGGCCCGCAGGCAGCGGGGAAGCGGTCAGGTCCCCCAACATCCATCCGAAGGCCCGCCCGAGCGCCCGAGGGGGCAACAGCGTCAGCAACAGGGCCAGCACGGCCGCCCAGAAGGCTGCCAGCACCACGCCGGCCAGCAGCAGGCGCGCCGGGCCCAGGGAGACGAACAGGCTGACGAGACCGATGCCGAGGACGGCCCCGGCGAAGGCGCCGGCGGACATGGCCCAGGCGGCATCCGGGAACAGCGAAACCGCCGCCACGGCACCGACGGCGGCACTGCCGGCCACACCCAGCACATAGGGCTCGGCCAACGGGTTCTGAAGCACAACCTGGAACCAGGCCCCGGCCACCGCCAGCAGGCCACCGACGGCAAAGCCGGTAAGCACGCGCGGCAGGCGCAGCTGCCAGTAGATGGTGGCATTCATGGCCCCAATCGGGTGAAAGGGATCGATCCAGCCAGGCCCAATGCTGGCGGCAATGATCAGCACGACCGCCGTGGCGACCAGCAGCACCGCCAGCATGAGGCCCGGCCTAGCGATGCGCATGCCCATGTCCGGATACGGCCAGCAGGCGCTGCTGCAGCCTGGCCATGCCGTCGATCAGCCGGGGCCCGGGCCGTTGCAACAGATCGGGATCGGCGGCCAGCACCGGCACCCCCGGCAGCCAGCGGTGCCAGAAGGCACGCCGGGCTGCCAGGCGTTTGGTCGTCGGTGCAGGCACGATGATGGCCCGCGGCCGGGCCCGAATCACCGCCTCCACGCTGGTGCGCAGGGTTTCCATCGGCATTTCCCCGAACACGTTGCGCGCACCGATGCGCGCCAGGGCATCGGTAATGAAGCTGGGGCCGCCCTCGGTCAGCAGCGGCTCGGGCCATATCTCGTAGAACACCGACAACGGCGGCCTGGGGGCCCTGGCGGCAAGCCGCGAGAGGCGACGGCGGAGATCCCCGACCACCCGCGCGGCCCCGGCGGTATGGCCGCTGGCCCGGCCGAGTGCCTGCATATCCGCCAGCACCGCCGCCACCGATGCGGGATGCACCAGCATCACGCGCACGCCGGCCCTGCGCAGGGCCGGGAGGCCTGCGAGATCCGCCTGGCCGGCTACGGCCAGCGTCGGCTTCAAACGCAACGCCGGCTCCACATACAGGCGCTGGTCATCGGCGATGCGCGGCAGTTTGCGGGCCGCATGCGGATCATCGCTATACGCCGAGACACCCACCACATCCGGGCCGGCACCGATGGCGAACAGCATCTCGCAGGCGGCCGGGGTCAGGGCAAGGATGCGCGCATCGGCCCAGGCACCGGGCACCCATGCCAGCAGGCACAACAACACCAGAAGCAGGCGCATTTGCTAGGGCCAGAAACGCAGGCGCACGCGGTAATGGCCGGTATCCACCGGGAAGGGTACCGCCCGCGCCACGATGGCCTCGGCCGCATGATCGAGCAGGGCATAGCCGGAGGAGGAGGCGATTCTCACCTGCGCCACATGCCCGCCGTGGGTGAGCCGGAAACCGACATCGACATCGCCACCAATGCCACGACGGCGGGCATCCTCGGGATAGAACTTGAAGCGCTCCAGATGCCGGCGCACCAGATCGAGTTCATGCGCGGAGGCCTGGGCCATATCGGAGGGTTGTGGTACCGCGGTGCGCACGGCCAGCGGCGGCGTGCTCACTGCCTTGGCCTTGGCCACCTGCTTCTGAACATGCACCGGCGCCGACTGCGGTTTGGCCCGGACCATCTTGGGCGTCGGGACGGGAATTGGGCCTCTGTGCTCCCGGCGCGGCCTGGCTGTCGCCCGCACCCTGGCCGGCCTTGCGGCTGGCTGCGCGCGTGCCGATACCTGCGAATGCGCATGATGAGGGGAAGCAGACACCAGCCGAACCGGCATCACCGCCTGCCCGGCGTGCGAGACCGGCTCGGATGATAAGGAAAGGAAAATGAGGGCCAGCACGGCAGCGTGGACGACGAGACTGCCCGTCGTCCACGCTGCCCAGCGGCGGGCCAAGGGTCTGGCATCAGAAGTGATAATCGGCCCCGGCGCTCACCGCAATGCCGGCGGCAGGGTAATAGCTGCCCGTGCCGGACGAGGATACGACACCGTACGTGCTGTATTTCCGGTTCATCAGATTATCCGCGCGGGCAAACATCTGCACACCCTGCCAGCGATAATGCATCACGGCACCGATCAGCGCATAGCCAGGCAACTGGGCATGCGCATTGGCCTGATCGCTGATCAGGTACGAATTCCCGATATAGCGCAGATCCAGCGTCGTACCGAGACGGCTCGTCCAGTCGGCACCCCAGCCGAGATCGGCGCGGTGCTGCGGTACGGCCGGAATCCAATGACCGGCATAGGTGCCGTCGCGAAATTTGGCTGCGGCGTAAGTATAGCTCGCTGACCACTGCATCCGCCGGGATGCCCGCCAATGTCCGGCCACCATCCAGACATCGTGCCGGGTCCCTCCCGTATAATTCTGATTGGCATAAGCGGTGGGGTCGTAATAGATCTCATTCGTCAGGTCGGCGCGCCGGAACGAGGCCTCCACCCAGGCAGGGCCACGTGAATAGCGCAGGCTCGCCCCTACATGGCGACCTGTTTGCGGCTTCACCGAAACATTGACGGTATGAGTCGTATAATTGTAGCGCTCATCCAGCAGGGGAAAGCGCACGGACTGCTCCAGGTTCAGGCGTGCCCGCAGGTGCTCGGTCAGCGCGTACGAAGCGCCGACGTCCCAGGCCGGCTTCTGGTTGTTGGACGCACTGGTGGTGGCGCCGTGCATGAAGCTGGCCTGCAGCTGGGCACTGCGGATACCGCCGGACAGGTTCCAGCGACCGCCCGTATCCCCGATGCTGGCGTGGCCGTAGATACCCTCCCGATCCTGCCTGAACGTGAAAGACGACAAGTCGCCGCGGCTCACCTGCAGGTCGGCGCCGGCAAGCCAGCGGGCACGTACCGCCCCCCACTCGGTCTCGTAGCTGAGCTTCGGGCGCAGTGACTGCGTATCGATCACGTTATCGGTGATGTATGTGGTGGTGCCGTACAGACTGACCCCATGGTACTGGCGGCGGCGAAAGCCCCCATCCAGATCCAGGCCGAACCCCCCATGGTGCCAGCCGATGCCCGCATCGGCATAACCGTCGTTGGTGCGGCCGTAATCATCCGGATGCAGGGTCTGGGTGCGGTTCGCCGCCATCTGGGCCGCGGTCAGGGCGCCGGGCAGGCCCATGCGCTCGTGATGGTAATTGCCACTCAGGCGCAGATTCAGGTTGGGCGACAGATCGCTTTCCGCCCTAAGGCCGCCGTCGAAGCGATTATAGCCGCCGTTATCGCGATAGCCCTGAGTGGCGAAGCTGGAGGCATGGGCCTCGACCCGCGTGCGGCCGTTATCCATGCCCAGGCTGGCCTGCGTGCCCTTGCTGCCGAAGGAACCGATCTTGGCGGACACATGCCCGCCGGCCTCGGGGATGCGGGTGATGATATTGATGACGCCGCCGACCGCACCAGCGCCATACAGGCTGGCGCCGCCGCCGTGCAGGATTTCGATGCGCTCGATCTGATTCAGCGGGATCTGGTTCCAGTCGACACCGGAAAGGTCGGGGGAATTCACCCGCCGTCCGTCGACCAGGATGATGCTGTTGGCCGCGGCCGACTCACCGAAGCCGCCCAGATCCACCGTCGGCTTGACGCCGATGCCGGAGGTATCGCGCACGACGATGTCCGCCTGTCCCTGTAGCAGCTCGGCCATATTATTGGCATGGCTGGCAGCGATGGCCTTGCGGTCGATAACGGTGACCGGCACCGGTGAGGCCGCCGTCGGCGAAGACTGGCGCTCGGCCGTGACGTCGATGGTGCCAAGGTTGCCAGCCCCGGCATGGGCCGGAGACGGCACGGCCACCAGGCTCCAGCCCAGGGCAAACAGCCCCCGGACCGTATATTTGATGATGGTTTTGTACACTCGATTGCTCCTCTCGCGCCCGCCGCGCATGGTTGATATGCGGGCAGCTCGGAGCGAATGGAAACCGGGTGTCATGAATGACAGACCAGGAACCACCTCCCACCGAGGCTTGCCCGTGTGCGTGAATCACGCCATGCATCGGGCCGGTCTCCTGGCTCGCCTTCGTCCGCCTCCATCCATGCCTTCCCGGTTACCCAGTGGCGTGCGGATGGATTTGTCAGGCTTACAGTTGCGGGGGCAGCGCCGGAATGGGTCATGGACCGCACCGGCTTCCCGTTTCACCCTGCCGCCGATTGGCGGTCAGGGCACCCGAAGCATCGCCGCCAATCTAGAGCGCGCGCGCCGGATGTCGAGACGAAAAATTATGGATGGGTTCGGATGGCTACAGGCCGAGGTCGGCCCAGATATCGTCGACGCGCCGCTTGACCTCGTCGCTCATGGCGATCGGCTGACCCCATTCGCGACTCGTTTCCCCCGCCCATTTGTTGGTGGCGTCGATGCCGACCTTCGAGCCTAGCCCGGCTACCGGGGAGGCAAAATCGAGGTAATCGATGGGGGTATGCTCGGCCATGGTGAAATCGCGCACCGGGTCGCAGCGGGTCGATACCGCCCAGATGACCTCGGCCCACGAACGGCAGTCGATATCCTCGTCGACGACAATGATGAACTTGGTATACATGAACTGGCGCAGGTAGGACCAGATGCCGAACATCACGCGCTTGGCATGCCCCGCATAGCCCTTCCTTATCGATACCACGGCCACGCGGTAGGAGCAGCCTTCCATCGGCAGATAGAAATCGACGATCTCCGGAAACTGCTTCTTCAGGATCGGTACGAAGATCTCGTTGAAGGCCAGCCCCAGCACCGCCGGCTCGTCCGGCGGCTTGCCGGTGAAGGTCGAATGGTAGATGGCATCCTTGCGCATGCTCATCGTCTCCACCGTGAACACCGGGAAGCGCTCCACCTCGTTGTAATAGCCGGTATGGTCGCCGAACGGCCCTTCCTCGGCATACTCGTCCAGCGATACATAGCCCTCGAGCACGATCTCGCTGGAGGCCGGCACCTGCAGCGGCACCGACAGGCAATCGGTCAACACCGTCTTCTCGCCGCGCAGAAGGCCGGCGAACTGGTATTCGGACAGCGTATCGGGGATGGGGGTGACGGCGGCGAGGATGGTCGCCGGGTCGGCGCCGATAATCACGGCGCAGGGGAAGCGCTCGGCCCCCGCTTTCGTCGCCTCCTGATGGTCCAAAGCGCCGCCGCGATGCTTCAGCCAGCGCATGATCAGCTTGTTTTTGCCGATGACCTGCTGGCGGTAGATGCCCAGGTTCTGCCTGTCCTTATGGGGTCCGCGCGTAGCCACCAGGCCCCAGGTGATCAACGGGCCGGCATCATCCGGCCAGCAGGTCTGCACCGGCAGCAGGCCCAGATCCACGTCGTCGCCCTTCAAGACAACATCCTGCCATGGCGCCTTCTTGACCACCTTGGGGTTCATGTTCAACACATTCTTCAGCACCGGCCACTTGTCCCAGGCATCGCGCAGGCCCTTCGGAGGCTCCGGCTCCTTCAGGTAGGCGAGCAGCTCGCCGATCTGTCTGAGATCCGCCACAGACTCCTTGCCCATGCCGCGGGCAATGCGCTCCGGGGTGCCGAACAGGTTGGCCAGAAGCGGCAGGCTACTGCCCTCGACGTCCTCGAACAGCAGGGCCGGCCCGCCGGCCTCGAGCACGCGCCGGGATATCTCCGTGACCTCGAGCTCCGGGCTCACACGCCTCTGGATGCGCACAAGCTCGCCGCGTCGCTCCAGATCATCGAGGAAAGCGCGCAGATCCGGAAAGCTCATGCCTCGGTACCGGCCTCGCGGATATCGAACACCGTATCGAGCTTGGACAGCGCGAACACATCGCGCACGGTCTCGCTAAGCCCCGTCAACACGAACTCGCCGCCGGTAGCACGGCTCCATTGCAGACCCTCGACCAGCGTGGCGATGCCGGAGGAATCCATAAAGTCGACGCCGTCCAGCGCCACATGCACGCGCCGCATGCCGTCCGAAAGCAACGGTTTGAGCCGGCTGCGCAGCATCGGCGAGGTATGGATGTTGACCCTGCCGCTGATCCTCAGCAGCGCCGCGTCCGCAGACGGATGCTGCTCGTCGATATCGATCTCCAGATTCATGCCTTCCCCTTTCTACACATGCGCCGTGAGGCGCCAATGGTTCCCATCCTCCGCAACCTGATGATGCACCTGATCCATCACTGCGTGAATCAGACAGAGCCCGAGCCCGCCCGGCCGCACATCGTCGCCGGCGGCCCTGACCATCAGGCTGCCGGCATCCTCGATACGCGGTGCGTAGTCGCGGAAGGCGAAGCACAGGCAGCGCCGTCCGTCGGCACCCGGCCCCAGCGTCGCCTCCATCTCCACGCGCCCCGGCCCGCCGGCATAACCGTGGCACATGATATTGGCGAACAATTCATCCACCGCCAAGGCCACGCGGTTGGCGCGCAGCGCCGGCATACCGGCGCGCACGGCCATGAGCTCGGCGATGGCCTGCAGCACATGCACGCAATCGCTGCCGGTATCGACGCTGCAGAAAATCCGCGTTTCGCAATCCGGCGCGCTCAATGCGCATCCAGGGTATGGAGCTGTTGCTGCCAGCGCGCCCGGGTCGCGCCCGCGCTTGCGGCCACGAGCGCCGCCAGTGCCCGCTGCTCACCACTACGATCCTGCAGTTGCCGATAGATCGCCAATGCCCGCTCCAGATCTTCTTGTCCGCCACCCATCACCAGGGCATCGGCGGCCACGCGCGGCGCCCCGGCCCGGCGGCACAGTATCAAGGCCTGCCGCAGCTCGGTGGCGGCCGCGGCATTATCATGCTCGGCGCGGGCCGTCATGGCCAGACCCAGATGCGCCTCGGCCTGCAGCACCAGCCCCTGACGATCGGCGCCGGCCCGGTGCAATACGCGCGCATAGGCCAGGCGCGCGGCCCCGGGGTCATGACGGTACAACGCCAGCCTGCCGGCACTCAGCTGCACGTCCAGAGGCCACGCCGACTCGACGGCGATGGGCGTATCGGGAACCCTGCCGTGCCGGGCCCGATCGAGCGCCATCGCCAGCTGGGCCCGCGCCACCATGACGGGCTCACCATGGTGTCGGGCCATCGCCAATGCCCGCCGCAGGGCCGCATCGCCCGCTTCCCGCCGGCCGTCGGCGAGACGTGCCATGCCGATGTTGTAATGCGCCAGGATGATGCCATGGACATCATCCGCCATCTGGGATGCCGCCAGTTGGCGCGCAAAGCTGCGCTCGGCCACGTCCCAGCGACCGCGATGCATGGCCGCCACACCCTCGGATGCATACGAAGCGGCGGACTGGGCATAGGGATTCTCCACCACCGGCGCGTGCCGGGCGCTGCCACAGGCGGACAGCGAGAGGGCCAGGCATGCCGCCAGCATCGATGCCCCAACCCTCATGGGCGCGCCCCCACCGGCAGGGCGACGGTCTGTGATGAGCCGCCGGCGTGAGCGGGAGAGCCGCCACTGAGCAACCACGAACCGCGCATCTGCTTCAGAAGGCCCTGCATCTGTTCGATGGTCTGCCGGGACTCCCGGGCAAGCCCCGGCAGCTGCGGGCTCAACTCCGAAAGATCCGCAGCCACCTCATCCAGCGAACGGGTCAGCGCATCGACATGCGTAAAGAGCACGTTCATCTGCTGCATCGTGTGTGCGCCCTGCTCGCCCACGGCCTTCGACAAGGGCTCCAGATTGTCCAGGATGCGGGTGCTCGCAATCAGCGCATGCGACAGGTTCTCGACGACCTTGTGATCCTTGATAGTGGCGGTCATCGACTGCAAGCGGGCCATCATGGAAGAGAAACGCTCCACGGCCTGCTCGATCTGCCCGCCATCGATCTTGCCCAGCTGGCGCATGCCGGCCAGGGCTACGCGCAAATCCCCGTTCGGATCGTTGGCCCATGTCGCCAGGCTGGCCATCTGGCTGAGCAGCACATTGGCGTTCTTCACCGCCGGTTTCAGATCGCGCAGCAGCTGCTCCACCGATGCCTCCGTCTGGTAACCGATGTCCTCCCCGTTGTGCACTGGGCGCTTGTGGATATCTCCGGCCGTCAATTCCACGGTGGATTCGCCGATCAGACCCGCCTTGACCAGCCTGGCCGCAGCGCCCTCGTGCAGCATGTCCCGGTAGCGATCCAGAAGCTGCAGGGACACCCGCACCTGCCCTTGCCGGCGCAGCTCGATATCGCTGACCCGGCCGATGGTGAAGCCCTGGAACTGTACGGCCTGGCCGGTGAAGAACGAACGGGCGGAGGGAGGGCTGACGATCAGCGTGAACTTCTTCGAGAACACGTCGGTCTGCAGACTGACGACGAGCAGCAAGAGCACCAGGGCGCCGATGCCGAGCATGACGAACCAGCCGACCTGGCGGCGCATGCCACCGGCGTATTCATGCCCTGCCATCAGCCTGCACCCACGCTATGCGGCCAGGGAGAGCTGGCCCGGCACCAGCGTGCGATCGAAATACACCCCCGAGCCCTCGTGTTCGGTCGAGGTCAGGTACAACAGGCCGGATCCGAGTTCCGCGAGGGCGGCGATGGCCAGTTCCCGGAAGTGCTCCAGGTGCTCCGGCGACATGCCAACATGGATCTCCTGTGCCACGATAATGGCCGGTTGCAGCAGCAGGCAGCGCCCCAGGCTGACCAGCGCATGCGTATAGCCCGAGCGTTCGCCCGCCTGCTCATGCAGCATACGCGCCAGCCCGAGGCGCTCGGCCACGTCGTCCACCGCATGCTCGGCTTTCGCGATGCGTTCATGGTCTCCGTAATACAGGAAGGGAAGAAGCAGGTTTTCACGCAGGCTCAGGTTGGCCAACAGGCCCCGGTGCCGGATCATGATGCCGACGCGGGCATGGAACGCCGGGGCATCCACCGGAAACCGTCCCTGTTCCGCCTCCAACCACACCTGCCAAGCATCCGCACCTCCTGCCTGGGAACGATGAATGATCCGGTCCATCATGGCATGCTGGTAGGGCGCATCCATGATCAGCCTCACATGCTCGCCGACGCCGACCGAGGCACCCGGCAACTGCATGTCCAGCAGGCGCAAGCCCTGCCACCATAGCGCCTCGCGCACGCGCTCAGCCCACCAGGCCGGCGGCCAACACGATGCAACCGTCGAGAAATACGATGACCATCAGCGACCCCAGCACACCATAGGTGGCGCGTTTCGGTATCTGGTTGGGGTTATCCCCAACCCGGCGTGCCTGGTCCAGCAGCATGGCGCAGCTGAGCAGCGGATACAGCAGGCCCTTGCCCATCATCACCAAAAGCTCCACCAGGGTTGTGCCCTGGCGCACATTCACCATGTATTCGCCGAGGTTCAGGGTATAGGTCCAGGACACCACGAGGCCGCCGACCCACAGGGCAATGGCCGCAAACATGAAGGTCAGAATCAGGCCGCACAGCGCGAAGGCCATCATGCGCGGCCAGTACAGATATTCCCTGCGGCCGATGCCGAGGCTGTGCAGCAGGACATCCTCGCCGCGGATATGCATCGTGCCGACCTCGGTGACCACGGCCACCCCGGAACGGGCGAGCAGGAACACCGCGATCATCAGCGGCGCCATCTCCTGCACCAGCACGCCGTTGACCAGGCGGCCGATCAGCGTCAGGTCGCCGACGCCCTTGGCGAAGGTGACGATGTTGTACACGGCCAGCACCCCGACGCCGAGCGAGATCAGAAGCACCCACAAGAGGCTCTGCACGCCGGTGAAATAGATCTGGCGAACCACCACCGCCACCACGGCCGGACGCTGCAACCAGCGCATCCTGAGGCCCGCGGCCAGCGTCGAGGCCATGAATGCCAGAAAGTCCCGCACGCCCAGGGCCAGGCGCATAGCCTGCCCCCCGAGCCGGTCGGCATGCCCATTCCAGGTATCAAGCCAGCCCCGGCCGGCGTCTGCCTCTCGCTGCTGCATCGTCACCTTTATAGGCCCTGAGCAGGCAAACGCAATAGACGAAACGCATTGAAAACTGGGGCCGCATGGCCGCTGTTTGCTTGCGCCTCCACACGCCCTTGAGTAGCGTCCACCGTTCTATTCGCGCCATTTTCGGCAAGCCATCGGAAACCGGGGAAACTCATGCTTGAATCCATGCGTACGCACGCCCAATCCTGGATCGCCAAGGTACTCCTATGGGGCATCGTTCTGTCCTTCTCGCTATGGGGCATCGGCGACTACTTCCTCGGCAGCCGCGTCCAGTCCGTGGCTACGGTGGATGGCGAGCCGATCCACGACCCGGAGTTCGCCCAGGCCTACGAGCGCACGACGAACCAATACCGCGCCATGTTCGGCAAGCAGTTCTCCAAGGATCTGATGAAACGCCTGCATGTGCGGGAAAACACGCTGCAGACGATCATCAACCGCCGTCTGATCCTGATCGAGGCCCATAAGCTCGGATTGGTAACACCCGACAGCGCCGTGCTCAGTGAGGTTGAGCACAACCCCGCCTTCAGCAACGGCAACTCCTTCGACCCGGCGCGCTACCGTTACATCACCCGCAGCATGGGCTTTACCTCTCCCGAGGCATACGAGGCCCAGCTGAAGGTGGACCTGCTGGCAACGTCGCTGGAGAAGAGCATCACGGATTCGGCACCGATCAGCGACGCCGACATCCGCACCGCCTTCAACCGCCGGTTCGAGAAGCGGGTGATCGCCGCCATCGTCATCGATCCCGACACCTTCGACAAGCAGGTGCACGTCACCGATGCCGAGGCCCGCGCCTATTATGCCGCCCACAAGGACGACTACCGCTCGCCGCTGCGTCTGGTCATGGATGCCGTGGACATTTCTCCCGATCACATCGCCAAGGGCATCAGCATCGACGACGCCGCGTTGCACAAGGCCTATGAGGCGCACAAGTCCGAATACACGACGCCAGAGGAGCGGCGCGCCAGCCACATCCTGATCGACGTCAAGCCAGCTGCGAGCAAGGCTGTGCATGCCGCCGCACGCAAGAAGATCGAGGCCATCCAGGCCAAGCTGAAGGCCGGTGCGGACTTTGCCGCCCTGGCCAAGAAATACTCGCAGGACAAATCGACAGCCGCCAAGGGTGGCGACCTCGGTTACTTCACCAGGGGCACGATGGCTCCCGCCATCGACAAGGCGGTGTTCGCCATGAAGCCCGGCCAGACCAGTGACGTTATCGAGACGCCGTATGGCTATGACCTGGTCAAGCTCACCGCCGTCAAACCGCCGGCTCCGAAGCCGTTCGCCGAGATCAAGGATCAACTGCAGTCCGGGCTCGTCCAGGCCAAAGCCAAGGATGAGGCCTATCAGCTCTCGCAGGACCTGGACGATGCCCTGGGCAAGAACCCGGAGCTGAAGGATGCCGCTGCCTCGCTGAACCTGCCCGTGCGTAGCATCGGCCCGATCAGTGCCGAGCAGGCCCCGGACGATCCGCTGCTGGGCAGCGATGCGGATTTCCGGCGCAAGGCCTTTACCCTGAATCCCGGCGATCCGGTCGACGTCGTCGACCTCGCCAACGGCCATTACGCCGCCGTAGAGGTGACGAAGCGCCTGGAGCCTGCCGTCATGCCCTACAGCGAGGTCAAGGGCCGCGTCTATGCCGATGCCGAGCGCGCCGCCGCCAACAAGATGGCCAAGGCGCTGGCCGACAAGCTGATGGGCGAGACCCAGGGCAAATCGGTCGACCAGATCGCCCAGTCCTCGGGACAGCCGAAATTCCTGTCCAAGCCCGTGCTCAGCAACGGCGACGGCGACATTGCCGACTGGCTGACCGCCACCGTGCGTAGCGACGCCTTCTCCACCCCCAAGGGACATTGGGTGGATCATGTGGTCGAGGTGCCGCAGGGGCTTGCCCTGATCCGGGTCGAGGATGTCATCGCCCCGGCCGCAAGCGAATTCGCCAAGCAGCGCGATGCCGTCGCCCGCGAATTGGCCCAGAGCAAGGGCGCGGTGCGCTTCGCCCGCTGGATGGCCTCGGTGCGCGCCGAGCACAAGATCGAGGTGAACGCCAAGGCCCTGGATCGCTTCTGATGGCAGGCGCCGCCGGCACGACGCCCGGTTGTGGGCACAAAAAAACCGGACATGTATCCATGTCCGGTTTGGGGTTTGGTGGAGCCAGGCGGGATCGAACCGCCGACCTCTTGCATGCCATGCAAGCGCTCTCCCAGCTGAGCTATGGCCCCATACGGTCAACAGCAGGTGCTGTCGTGAGGGCGCGCATTCAGCCATGAGCACCGACCGCTGTCAACACTCGGAGAGATGCCGATGACCCGCCCTGAAACATCCCGCCGCCTGCATACGCGCCTGCGCTCCGCGGACTGCGAAACGCCCGTATCGGCGTTCGCGGCACTGCGTGGCCAGGGCAACTGCTTCCTGTTCGAAAGCGCCGAGGGCGGGGAGCATTGGGGGCGCTACAGCATCATCGGTTTCGATCCCGCCGTCGTGGCCTACGAGCGCAACGAGGCCCTGCACCTGGCCTACCGGGACGGCAGACGCGAAACCGTCGCCGGCGGCGACATCCTCGCCTGGCTGCGTGAGAGCGTTATCGCCCAGCCCGCCATCGAGGCCGAGGGCCTGCCCTTCTCCGGCGGCGCCGTCGGCTATTTCGCCTACGATATCGTGCACCGCTTCGAACCGACCGGCCGCACCGTCGAGGCGGCCGACGAGCCGGTTGCCGGCTTCATGATCGTCGACCGCTTCGTGGTCTTCGACAACCTGCGCGGCATCATGCACCTGTGCGTGCTGAGTGCCGATGCGGATGAAGCCGCCCAGCATCTCGACACCATCGAACACGCCCTGAACAACGCCGCCCACCCGGCGCCGCTGCGTCCGGATGCGGGCGGCCACGCCGACCTGCACCCGAAGGCGCATATACGCCCGGATCAGTTCGAGGCCATGGTGGAAAAGGCCAAACAGTACATTCTTGCCGGCGACATCTTCCAGGTCGTGCTGTCGCAGCGCTTCTCGGCGGATCTCTCCTGCGATCCGCTGCTGGTCTATAGGGCCGTACGCCATATCAACCCCTCCCCCTATCTGTTCTACCTGCAGATGGACGAGACGGTGCTGGTCGGCTCCTCCCCGGAGATCCTGGTGCGCAAGTCCGGGGAACGCGCCATCGTGCGCCCGATCGCCGGTACCCGTCCGCGCGGCAAGACCGACGAGGAGGACCAGCAACTGGAAACAGAGCTGCTGGCCGACGACAAGGAGCTTGCCGAACACGTGATGCTCGTCGATCTCGGGCGCAACGACCTGGGCAGGGTCTGCGAGTACGGTTCGGTTGCCGTGCACGAATCGATGGGCATCGAGCGCTATTCGCACGTCATGCATATCGTGTCGCAGGTCGAGGGCCAGTTACGCCCGGACATCGATGCCATCGACCTGCTCGCCGCCACCTTCCCGGCCGGCACCGTCTCCGGCGCCCCCAAGGTGCGGGCGATGCAGATCATCGAGGAGCTGGAGTCCGAGGCCCGCGGGCCGTACGCCGGCTGCGTCGGCTATATCTCCTTCGGGGGCACGCATATGGACACGGCGATCACCATCCGCACCGCCGTGATCCGGGACGGCCGCATCAACGTGCAGGCCGGCGCCGGCATCGTCGCCGATTCCGATCCTGCCTCCGAGCACAGGGAGTGCGTCAACAAGGCCATGGCAATGTTCCGCTCCATCGCGCTGGCCGAGGGGCAGAAGGCATGACGACGCTGGTCATCGACAACTACGATTCCTTCACCTTCAACCTGGTGCAATACCTGGGCGAGCTGGGTGAGGTGCCCCAGGTTCACCGCAACGACCGCATCACGCTGGATGAGATCGCATCCATGCGCCCGGCGCATATCGTTATCTCGCCAGGCCCGTGCACGCCGGCCGAGGCCGGCATCTCTGTAGAGCTGATCCGCCGTTTCTCGGGCGAGATCCCCATTCTTGGCGTCTGCCTCGGCCACCAGTCGATGGGCGTGGCCTTCGGCGGCCGGGTGCTGCGCGCCCCGCGCCTGATGCACGGCAAGACCAGCCCGATCCATCACGACGGTTCCGGCATCTTCACTGGCCTGCCCTCGCCGTTCACCGCCACCCGCTACCATTCGCTGATCGTCGAGGAGCCGCTACCGCCCGCACTGGTGCGCACGGCCTGGACGGAGGAGGGCGAGCTGATGGGCATGCGCCACGTTGAGCACCCGACCTTCGGCGTACAGTTCCATCCCGAATCCATCCTCACCGAGCACGGCCACAAGATGCTGGCCAACTTCCTGCAGTTCCGCGCATGAGCATCGTGCAACAGGCCCTGCGCATGGTGCAGGCAGGCACCGCCCTGACCGAGCACGAGGCGGAGCAGGTGTTCACGGCCATCATGGCCGGTGAGGCGACGCCGGCACAGATCGGCGCCCTGTTGATGGGCCTGTCCATCCGTGGCGAAACCCCGGATGTCGTGGCCGGCGCTGCCCGCGCCATGCGTGCCGCGGCCACCGCGATCCACCCGCGTGCCCGCCACCTGCTCGACACTTGCGGCACCGGCGGCACCAGTGGCTCCGGCGTGCACACCTTCAACATCTCCACGGCGGTGGCCATCGTCGTCGCCGCCTGCGGCCAGCCGGTCGCCAAGCATGGCAATCGCGCCGTTTCCTCCCGCTCCGGCAGCGCCGACGTGCTGGAGGCACTGGGGGTGCGCCTGGACATCACGCCGGAACAGGTGGCGGCATGCATCGATACGGTGGGCATCGGCTTCCTGTTCGCCCCCGGCCACCATCCGGCCATGAAGCATTCCTCCGCCCCGCGCCGCGAGCTGGGCGTGCGCTCCATCTTCAACCTGCTCGGGCCGCTGACGAATCCCGCCGGCGCCGAATTCCAGATCCTCGGCGTCTATGACGCCGGCAAGCTCGAGCTGGTCGCAGGTGCCCTTGCCCGCCTGGGCAGCGGCCGGGCGCTGATCGTGCACGGTCGCGACGGCATGGACGAAATCACCACCACCGCGATCACCGATGCCGTGCTGGTCGAAGGCGGCGAGTCCCCGCGTCGCTTCGAGATCGACCCCGCCGCCTTCGGCATCCCGTATGCCGCGCCCGAGGCCCTGGCTGGTGGCGATGCGATGCAGAATGCCGCCATCCTCAGGCATATCCTCGCAGGTCAGGATGGCGCCGGCCGCGACATCGTACTGCTGAACACCGGTGCCGCGCTGTGGGTCACCGGCCACGCCGGCGGCATCCCGGAGGGTATCGCCATGGCCGCCGAGGCCATCGACTCGGGCAAGGCCGAGGACACGCTGGCGCGCCTCGCTGCCTTCACCGAGGCCGCCGCATGAGCACCATCCTCGACACCATCGTCGACTACAAGCGCCAATGGGTGCAGGCATGCAAGGCACAGGTCTCCGAGCAGGCGCTGCTGGGCAAGGCACAGGCCTATGCGCCACGCCCCTTCGCCGCCGCCATGATGGAGCGGATCGACCGCCGGGAGAATGCCGTCATCGCCGAGGTCAAGAAGGCCTCGCCGTCCAAGGGTGTGATCCGCGAGGATTTCGATCCGGTCGCCATCGCCGGCACCTATGCGGCGCACGGCGCCACCTGCCTGTCGGTACTGACCGACCAGCGCTTCTTTCAGGGCTCGGATCGGTATCTCGCCGACATCCGCCGCGAGGTAGAGCTGCCGATCCTGCGCAAGGATTTCATGCTCGATCCCTACCAGGTGCTGGAGGCGCGTGCCATGGGTGCGGACTGCATCCTCGTCATCCTGGCCATGGTCGACGATGCCCTGGCTTCAGAGCTCTGTGCGGCCGCGCGGGAGCAAGGCCTGTCCATCCTGCCCGAGGTGCATAACCACGCGGAGCTGGATCGAGCCCTGATGCTCGATACAAGGCTGATCGGCATCAATAACCGCAACCTGCACACCTTCGAGACCGATCTGGAGACGACGATCGGGCTGCTTCCGCACATCCCGGCGGGACACGGCGTAATCACCGAGTCCGGCATCCACGGCGCGGACGACGTGATCCGCATGAACCGCGCCAGCGTGCACGGCTTCCTGGTCGGGGAATCGCTGATACGTGCCCCGGATCCCGGCTTGGCGCTGGCATCCCTGCTCGGGCAATCCGCGTAAGCCCATCTCCGTAAACAACAAGGGGGGGGGGAGGCATTGCCTCCCCCCTTGGTCAGCAGGCCAGCGACCTTCGTCTACATCAGGGCCTCGAACTGCAGCGTCGTCGACTTCGTAGTCTGGGTAACGCCGGAGGTGTTGGTCGGATACAGCGCGCCGAGCCTTTGCTGACCGTACAGCAGTTTCAGCTCGGCATTGGCATAGATCTCGCGGATGATGCCGATATTCCAGCTGCTGTTGGCCGAGGTCTCACCAGTCGTCGCCTTGTTCCGGGTCATGCCATAGCCGCCACCGAAGATCCAGCCCTCCACCGGCTTCACCATGGTCCGGATGGACCAGCCACCCGTGCGGTCCCCGGCCGGGGCGTTGCCACCAATGAGTGTGCCCGCCGCATCCATCTCCAGCGGCTCGGCACCGAACAGATTGTATTTGACGCCGGACTTGGCGATCGTATAGGCGTAATCGGCATAGATGCCGATACCGACCTCGCCGATCTCGCCCTGGACCTGGGCATCGAGGAAATCCATGTGTGCCCCGGCAAACTTCTGGCCTGTGGCAGGATCTGTAACGCCTGCGGTGCCGTTAAGCATGCCGCCGCCGATATCGACATCCCAGCCCTTGATCGTCGGCGTGAATGCAATGCGCAGGCCAGGAATCACCTGGCCGCCGAAATCGGCCTTGCCGACCTTGTTCACGTCCGGCACCACCCCCGACACGCCGATCGTCCACAGGTGATTGCCCGCCCACAGGGTGACACCCTGCATATTGAGCTTTGTCATGCCGATATTGGTCAACGCCGTCACATCCGAGCCATTCAGCACACCACCGTGCTGCCCGAACACATTCGTCGTTTCCATCCCGGCCGTCCAGCCGTAATAGGTATTGAACAGGTTCAGCCCGATCCTGAAGTCGCCCCCATCCACGGCGAAGGAGGAAGCCACCTTCCAGTTCTTCGCGAACTGGCCATTGGCCGAGGTACCCTCGAGCCTACCGAGCGCGCCGAAAAAGCCGACATTCCGGCCCAGGCGCCCGGCAACGAGCAGCGGCGCCTCGAGTGGCAGGTTCCAGGTGCCGTTGGTGAAGCCGGGGCCTGCCGGCGCCACCCCCGTGGTGGTGGAGTTCGTGTACTTGGCATTGATCACCAGGCTGGCGTTCAGCACCACCGGGATCGACAGCGTACCGTTGCGCTCGACCAGAGCCTCCTCGCGCACGAAGGTATAGGCGCGGCGCTTGAACTCGCGGCCGTAATCGTTGAGTGCCGGGAAGGTCAGGAAATGGCATTTGCCGCAGACCTCGCCGGTCTGGCGCGAGAATGCGGGAATGGCCTGGGATTCATCCGGCAGTGCCGCAATCAACACCACGGCCGCCAGCGCGTATGCCGCGGCCGAAAAAAGGATTCGCCTGAGCGTCATCTCCCCTCCATGAATGCCGGCCATCGGCCAGCCCATCTCCCCCTCAATGCCACGTATGCCCGGTTTCGGCAACCTGTCCCCACAGGGTGCCGGAGCATGCGTGTCAAACTATGTAACTTGACTATATAGAGAGCCCGGAGTCAACCGATTTTGGCTATCGGGGGGCCGAGCGGCAAGCACGGCCCCCGGCCTTCTCAGGCAGCGACGATTATTGAGCGGGTGAAGCGGGGGCCGGGGCCTTCGATGCCGCAGCTGCCGGCGCTTGCGCGCTGCGCGCCAGCTGGTCTCCGACGGCGGAGAACAGGTCGCTGGAGACCTTCTCCTTCACCGGCTTGTTCACCCAGTGGCTGTTCTCGAAAGACTGGCCCAGCGTCCGGATCTCGAGCTGGGTCTTGATGCCCTTGGGCGTGCTCAGGCGCAGCACGCGCACCACGAAGCGGTAGCGCACGAAGGTCGGCCCGCCGCCTCCGAACATATTCATGATGGGCGAGAATACATTCGGACTGCTCGCATCCTTGCGCACCCAGTCGGTGGTGATGGTACCGCTCGGCGAATCCACGCTCTGCACCGGCATATTCAGCGCCGTCATGGCATCGACGACCGCGGAGAACACCGTGGCAGTGCTCTGATCGTACACGCGCGTATCCAGGGCCACGGCCGTACCGGCCACCTCGGCCTTCTCTTTGGCCTGGGCCTGTTTCATCTGCGGCGTCTCGCTTGAAGCCACCTTATCCGGCATCGGCACCGACACCTGGCCGCGAAGATCCGGAGGCACCACCAGCGGCGGCCGCGAGGGCGCCGAGGCATCGGCTGCCTGGGTCTGCTGGTTGGCGCCTGCATTCTCCTTCCAGAACAGCTGGGGCATATGCGCACAGGAGGCGAGGATCAGGGTCGAAAGCAACAGGGAAAGGGGGATGCGGGTACGATTCATGGAGATGCATTCAAGCGCCAAGCCCCTCTCCGGTCAACTAAAGAATGGCGCCAGGGATCAAAAAAAGAGGGAGGCCTTGCGGCCTCCCTCCAAAGAACATCCCAAAGGACGTAGACCTTACATCAGAGCGTCGAGCTCCAGCGTCGTGGTCTTGATGTTCTGGGTCTGGTTGGCAGCGACGCTGCCACCATTGCTGTACAGGCCATAGCCAGCGCCAATCTTCTGATCTTCATACATCAGCTTCAGATTGACGTTCTGGTACAGCTCGTACTGGCCACCGATCTGCCAGATCTTGTTCTTGGTGTTCAGAGTAGACCTGGCAGCCAGGTCTCCTTGGTCTCGCCATAGCCAGCCTCGAAGACCCACTGCGGGATCGGCTTGATGGTGGCACGCAGCGACCAACCATTGGTCTTGTCGCCAGCGGTAGCGGCAGTACCGCCACCATTCGCAGCCATCGGATTGGCACCGAAGACATTGTAAAGCACGTTGGACTTGGCCTTGGTGTGCGCATAGTCAGCATACACACCGATGGAGGTGTTGCCGACCTGGCCCTGGGCCTGGGCGTCGATCCACCACAGGTCCGCACCGGCGACCTTGCCGTTAGCCAGCACGCCAAAGCGTACCAGCAGTAGCAGCTGCTGTTGGTGGAACCAGCGGTACCGTTGGTCCAGCCGAAGCCGACCATGGTGTCCCAACCCGCGACGTTCGGGGTGATGGCACCATAAACGCCCGGGATCAGGTTGCCGCCGACGTTACTGGGCACGCAGCGTTACCAGCGGTATGACACCGGTGAGATCCGGAGCCCAGCCGGTCAGGCCGATGAACCACAGGTCGTTGCCGGCCCAAGCGGTCACGCCCTGGGTCTGCACACCACCGACGATGTTGGCGTCGTTACCGTTACCCACAGAGGACACGGCGGACACGTCGTTACCGTTCAGCACGCCAGCATGCTGGCCGTACACGTTGAAGGTCTCGATACCGGCGGTCCAGCCGAACGAGGTGTTGAACACGTTCAGACCCATGCGGAAGTTGCCCATGTCGAACGAGGACATGACCTGCCAGTTGTTGGTGGTCTGACCATTGGCAGCACCAGCGCCACCGGCGAACTCGCCGAAGGCACCCATGTTCTTGCCCATGCGGCCGGCGATCAGCAGCGGAGCCTCGAGCGGCAGATTCCAGACGCCGTTCGAGAAGCCCGGGCCAGCGCCGGAAGCGGGATTGGCATTGTCCTTGGTGTTGGTGTAGTTGGCGTGAATCACCAGGGTGGCGTTCAGCACGGCCGGGATAGACAGGTTGTCGTCCTCGACCAGGGCCTCAGAGCCCACGTCGGTGAAAGCATCGCGCTTGAAAGAACGACCGTAGTCGGTCAGGGCCGGGAAGGACTGGAAGTGGCAGCTGTAGCAAGCCATGCCAGTCTGGCGTGCAAACGCCGGGATAGCCTGAGCAGTGTTCGGGGCGACTGCGAGAGCAGAAACGCCGACCATTGCAAAGGCAGCAGCAGACAGAAGAAGCTTCTTCATATGATTACTATCCTCCAAGATTTTTTGGCTCAGTGAGCCTGTTAAAACGATCTCCCTTCGGAAATCCGCACCCCTCTTCGACCTGCCGCCGGCCCGGGAATCCCCTGGTACCGACTGGCAGAAGGACAAGCAGACCCCTCCAGCAGACATGGGCAATATGTTGCACGAGCATGACATGGTCAACCTCGGCACACCACGTGTGTGTCAATGTGCCACATTGGCTACAGGGCACCCTCACAGCGGCAAATGCTTTATCCACCCTGGCCCGACCACTATGCTCCGGCCATGTCATCATCCGCCAGCACCTCCCATGCCCCCATCCGCCGCGAACAGCTGGCCGACAACTTCCGCGACGGCTGCAAGCCGCGTCAGGACTGGCGCGTCGGCACCGAGCACGAGAAGATCGGCTTCTGCGTCGACAGCCTGCGCCCCATCCCCTATGCCGGCGAGCGCAGCATCCGCCGTCTGCTCGAACAGCTCGCCGCCCACGACTGGGAGCCGGTGCTGGAGAACGGGCAGCTGATCGCATTGCAGCACGCACACGCCTCGATCACGCTGGAGCCCGGCGGCCAGCTGGAGCTATCCGGTGCACCGCTGCCCACCATCCACGACACCTGCATGGAGGCCACCGATCACCTGAAGCAAGTGCGCGCCGCCGGCCAGAAACTCGGCATCGGCTTCCTGGGCCTGGGCTTCCAGCCGCGCTGGGCACAGGGCGAGATCCCGTGGATGCCCAAGCAGCGCTACGCCATCATGCGCGAATACATGCCCCGGGTCGGCGGACACGGCCTGGACATGATGCTGCGCACCGCCACCACCCAGGCCAACCTCGATTTCTCCTCCGAGGCGGACATGGTGAGAAAAATGCGCGCGGGCATGGCGCTGCAGCCGCTTGTCACCGCCCTGTTCGCCGCCTCGCCCTTCGTCGACGGCAAGCCGTCCGGCTATCTCTCCTACCGCTCATACTGCTGGCTGGACACCGATCCCAAGCGGGCCGGCATCCCCGCCTGCGTGTTCGAGGACGGCTTCGGCTTCGAGGCCTATGTCGAATGGGCACTGGATGCGCCGATGTACTTCATCATCCGCGACGGCGCCTACATCGACTGCAGCGGCGCCAGCTTCCGGGCGTTTCTCGACGGCCGCCTGCCGCAGCGCCCCGGCGAGCAGCCGACCCAGGCGGACTGGGCCCTGCACCTGTCGACGCTGTTCCCGGACGTGCGCCTGAAGGGCTATCTGGAAATGCGCGGCGCCGACGCCGGGCCCTGGCCGTGGATCTGTGCCCTGCCGGCGCTGTGGAAGGGCCTGCTGTACGACGAGCAGGCACTGTACGAGGTCGAGGCGATGATTGGCGACTGGACGCATGCCGAGATACTCGAGATGCGGGGCCGGGTGCCGAAGACGGCGCTATCCACCCCGTTCCGGGACACCACGGCGGGAGCCCTGTGCGCACGCATGGTCGACATCGCCCGGCAGGGGCTGGCCCGCCAGCGCTGCCTGAACGCGCGCGGCGAAGACGAAACGATCTTCCTGACACCATTGATCCGGGCGGTCGAACGCGGGCGCACGCAGGCCGAGGAATGGCTGGATCTGTACCACCGGCATTGGCAGGGCGACATCAGCCGCATCTTTGCCGATGCTATGCACATCTGATTGAAACGCGAAAGGCTCCTGCCTTTCGCTTAAACCGCTGCGGCGGCACAGGTGACTCTGGGCCTCCATGCCCCTCGCCCCGTTGGGTCAGCCTTTGGCTGTCCAAAACAGCAGTCCTGCGGTTTTGTCCGTCTATCGCTCACGGCGCCAGTGGCGCCGCCGCACATCCTTGTGCGGATGGGGTGAGGGCTCCTGCCCTTTGTTCGGGCACTGCAGCGGCGCAGGTGACTCGGGGGCTCCATGCCCCTCGACCCGTTGGGTCCGCCTTCGTTTATGGTTGGAAGAGCTCGATGGCATTACCGTCCGGATCGCGGCAGAACAGTGCTTGCCGGCCGGAACGGCTCGGGGTGTAGGCCAGGCCGGCGGCATCGAGGCGCGCCCGAATCGCCGCCACATCCGCCACGGCCAATGCCAGGTGCCGGTCCCGACCGCCATGCGCCGGCAGAACACTACCAGCATAGGGATTGTCGATCTGCATCAGGTGGATCTGGGCCCCGCCCTCCAGGGCGTAGAAGATGCCGGGAAAGCCGAGCTCCGGCCTCGCATCGCGGCACAGCCCCAACACACCCTCGTAGAAGGCGGCGGCGACTTGAAGATCCGACACGATCAGGCCGACATGGTGCAGACGCATGCGCCGATGCTGCCCCGCAGGCCGGCCTGCGGGCAAGCCCGGCGCATGCGGCAGTTTACGACAAGCGGCTCGGCCGCCACAATCCGCCCCATGAGCGCAACCCTTCTCGACGGCAAGTCAATCTCCGAGCGCATGCGCGCCGAACTCCGACAGGATACCGAATCCCTGATCGCCAGGCATGGCCGCCGGCCGGGGCTCGCGGTCATCCTCGTCGGCAACGACC
Organism: uncultured Zetaproteobacteria bacterium; assembly: GCA_963764315.1. Classification (GTDB taxonomy): domain Bacteria; phylum Pseudomonadota; class Zetaproteobacteria; order Mariprofundales; family Mariprofundaceae; genus DATLWN01. The sequence goes on along the minus strand of CAVXSB010000006.1, from coordinate 89,316 downwards.
CGGCCTCCGAGATCTACGTGCGCAACAAGAAGAACGCCTGCAAGGCAGTGGGCATCGAATCCCTCTCCCACGAGGAGCCGGCCACCATCTCCCAGCAGCATCTTCTCGGCCTGATCGGCGAGCTGAACCGTAACCCGCTGGTCGACGGCATCCTGGTGCAGCTGCCGTTGCCCGCCCATATCGATCCGGAATCGGTGATCGAAGCCATCAGCCCGGACAAGGACGTCGACGGCTTCCATCCCTACAACATCGGCCGCCTGGCGGCACGCATCCCCAGCCTCAGGCCCTGCACCCCGTACGGCTGCATGAAGCTACTGGAAGAGACCGGGCTGGATCTGTACGGACTTGAGGCGGTCGTCGTCGGCGCCTCGAACATCGTCGGCCGACCGATGGCGCTGGAGCTGCTGCTCGCCGGCTGTACCGTTACCACCACCCACCGCTTCACGCGCCATCTCGAGTCGCATGTGCGCCGCGCCGACATCGTCGTCGCCGCCGCCGGCAAGCCGGGCCTGGTCGAGGGTGAGTGGATCAAGGAAGGTGCCGTGGTTATCGATGTCGGCATGAACCGCGGCGCCGACGGCAAGCTATGCGGCGACGTCGACTTCGAGGCAGCCGCCGAGCGCGCCGGCTGGATCACGCCGGTGCCGGGAGGGGTCGGCCCGATGACCATCACCATGCTGCTGGCCAACACCATCCAGGCATTTCGCGCCCACACCGGAGATGCATAGATGAGCACACTCGATCGCACACCACTCTACGCCGAACACCTCGCCCTGGGCGGCCGCATGGTGCCGTTCGCCGGCTTCGAGATGCCGGTGCAATACAAGGATGGGGCGCTGAAGGAATACCACGCCGTGCGCGAAGGTGCCGCCGGGCTGTTCGACATCTCGCACATGGGCCAAGTGCGCGTCGAGGGCCCCGGGGCCATGGCCTATTTGCAGCGCGTGACGACGAACGACGTATCCAGGCTCAGCGACGGGCAGGTGCAGTACTCGGCGCTTCTGAACGAGGCCGGCAGCTTCATCGACGATATCACCACCTACCGCCTGCATGATGATCACTACTACCTGTGCATCAACGCCGCCAACCGGCACAAGGACGTGGCGCACCTCCTCGCACAGGCCGATGGCTTCGATGTGCGCATCACCGACGAATCCGATGCCACGGTGCTGCTGGCCCTGCAGGGCGAAGGCGCCCAGGCCATGCTACAGGCATTGACCGACACCGATCTCGAGACCATCGGCTATTACCGTTTCGCCGAGGCGTCCCTGGGCGGCATGAAAGGCATGATCTCGCGCACCGGCTATACCGGCGAAGACGGCTTCGAGCTGTACCTGCCGCATGCCACCGCCGTCGACATCTGGCGCGCCCTGCTCGCCCGTGGCGCGGCACCGATCGGCCTGGCCGCGCGGGATATGCTGCGCACCGAGATGGGCTACGCCCTGTACGGCCACGAGATCAGCGATACGGTAACCCCGGTCGAGGCCGGGCTGATGTGGATCACGCATCTCGACAAGGGCGAATTCATCGGCCGCGATGCGGTTTTGGCGCGGAAGAGCGAAGGGAAGCACCAGGCCCTGGTCGGCCTGCGCCTGACGGCGCGCGGCATCCCGCGCGAGCATTACCCCGTCGTCTCGGATGGGCGCGTGGTCGGCGAGGTCACCAGCGGCCTGTTCTCGCCACTGGCCGGTGCCGGCGTGGCACTGGCCTATGTGGAGCCGGGGCTGGCCAGCGAGGGCGAATTGGCCGTCGATATCCGCGGCAAGCATGTGCCGGCCGAACGCATGAAGCCGCCATTCGTGCGCAGCCGCGTCAGAAGATAAGGACAAACAGGAGTACCGATATGAGCGTTCCGGGCGATCTGAAATACACCAAGGACCACGAGTGGGTACGCATCGATGGCGATACGGCCACCTTCGGCGTCACCGATCATGCGCAGGAGGCGTTGGGCGACATCGTCTTCGTCGATCTGCCCGATGTCGGGCGCAGCATCACCAGGGAGAGGGCTTCGCCGTGGTCGAATCGGTCAAGGCCGTTTCCGATGTCTACGCACCGATGGCCGGCGAGATCACCGAGGTGAATGGGGAGCTGGAATCGGCGCCGGAGAAGATCAATTCCGACCCGCATGGCGCGGGCTGGATCGCCAGGGTGAAGCTGGCCGACGCCGATACCTCGCACCTGATGGATGCCGCCGCCTACGAGGCCTTGCTCGCCGAGTAAATCTGGCCGGAGGAATCCGGCGCAAAGGACCGTTCCATGCGTTTTCTGCCCCATACCGATGCCGATCGCCAAGCCATGCTCGAGACCATCGGAGCCTCCGACATGCGCGCGCTGTTCGCCGATATCCCGCGCCGCTTCCACATCGAGCCCGGCAGCCTGCAATTGCCGGCGGCCCTGAGCGAGGCCGGCATCGTGCGCAAGTTCACGGCTTGCGGCCGAGCGCAACAGGCATGCGGGAAACAGCCGCTGCTTCCTCGGCGGCGGCACCTACCATCATTTCATACCGGCCGTCGTCGATTACGTGATCGGCCGCGGCGAGTTCCTGACCGCCTACACCCCCTACCAGCCGGAGATCGCCCAGGGCACGCTGCAGGCGCTGTTCGAGTACCAGACGATGGTGGCGCGCCTGACAGGCATGGAGATTTCCAACGCCTCGATGTACGACGCCGCCACCGCCGTGGCCGAGGCCGCGTTGATGGCCCGCCGCATCAGCCGCCGGCAAAAGGTCGTCATCGCCGGCTCCGTCAATCCGCGCTACCGCGCCGTGGCCAGGAATTACCTGTCCCGGCAGGAGGGCAGCCTCGTCGAGACCGCCTGCCCCGACTTCTGCACCGACATGGGGCAGCTCGCCGAAGCCTGCGACGGCGACACTGCCTGCGTCATCGTGCAATACCCCGACTACTTCGGCTCCGTCTATGATCTGGCAGAGGTGCGCGCCCTGTGCGACGCGCACGGGGCGCTGATGGTCGTCGCCTTCTCGGATGCCACCGCCTTCGCCCTGATCGCGCCGCCGGGCGCATATGGGGCCGACATCGTCGTCGGCTCCGGCCAGGCACTGGGCATCCCGATGGGCTTCGGCGGCCCGCATCTCGGCATCCTCACCTGCAAGCAGGCCCACCTGCGCCAGATGCCCGGCCGCGTGGCGGGCCTGACCCAGGACGCCAAGGGCAGGCGCGGCTTCGTGCTGACCCTGTCCACGCGCGAACAGCATATCCGGCGCGAGAAGGCGACCAGCAACATCTGCTCCAACCAGGGCCTGATGTGCACCGCCGCCGCCACCTATATGAGCCTGCTCGGCGATGCCGGTCTGCGCAGCGTAGCCGAGCGCTCCGCCGCCGCCCTTTCCATGCTCGTGGCTGGCCTGCCGGCGGACGTGCAGGCCGCGGACGGCCCCCATTACAATGAGACGGTGCTGAGCTTCGCGGACGGCGCCCGGCGTACGCGTTTCCTGGAAACGGCCGAGGCACGCGGCATCTTCGCCGGCATCCCGCTGGAACAGCTCGGGGATACCTTCGAGCCCAGGCACCTGCTGGTGGCCACCACCGAGATGATCGAGGAAGACGACATCCGCGACTACCTGCATGCGCTGGAGGCCTCGCGATGAGCGTATCAAATTATTCCGGCACCACGGGCCTGACGCACGAGGAGGCCCTGGTATTCGAGCGGGCACACCCCGATGCTACCGCCATCAGCATTCCCGGCGTGGCCGGCCCCGTCGGCGATGCGTTGCAGCCCTTCCTGCGCCGCGAGCCGGCCGGCATCCCCGGATTGTCGGAGCCCGAGGCGGTGCGTCATTTCGTACGCCTGTCGCAATGGAACCACAGCATCGAGACCGGCTTCTATCCGCTCGGCTCCTGCACCATGAAATACAACCCGCGCGTCAACGAGACTCTGTTGCGCCTGCCGGGGCTTGCACACCTGCACCCGGACCAGCCGGAGCATACGGTGCAGGGGGCGCTGGCGCTGTTGTTCGAGTTGCAGCAATGGCTGGGCGAGATCAGCGGATTGCCGCATGTGACGCTGCAACCGGCAGCCGGCGCCCATGGCGAGCTGGCCGGCATGATGATGATCCGCGCCTACCACGAGGCGCGCGGCGATTTGAGGCGCCGCACCGTGCTGGTGCCGGACTCGGCGCACGGCACCAACCCGGCTACCGCCGCCCTGTGCGGCATGCGCACCGTGGAACTGAAATCTGGGCCGGACGGGCGCATGGACCTGGAGGTGCTGAAAGCACAGCTGAACGACGAGGTGGCGGCGTTGATGCTGACCAACCCCAACACCACCGGCATGTTCGAATCCGATATCGCCGAGATCTGCGACCTGGTGCACGCCGCGGGCGGCATGGTCTACGGCGACGGCGCCAACCTGAACGCCCTGGTCGGCATCGCCCGCCCCGGCGACATGGGCATCGACTGCCTGCACATCAATGTGCACAAGACCTTCTCCACACCGCACGGCGGCGGCGGGCCGGGCGGCGGGCCTGTGGCGGTAAACGAGGCGCTGGCGCCGTTCCTGCCGGTACCGCGCATCGAGCGCCAGGGCGATACCTACCGCCTGGTCCACGAATCAGGGACGAGCATCGGCGCCCTGCTGGGCTCCATCGGCCATACCGGCGTGCTGCTGCGCGCCTCCGCCTATATCGCCGCCTTCGGCCGCGACCACCTGCACAAGATCGCCGAAGATGCGGTGCTGAATGCCAACTATATGCTGGCGCGCCTGAAGGATGCCTATCACGTGCCGTTCCCCGGCCTGTGCAAGCACGAGTGCCTGCTGACCGACGAGATCCAGAACCGGCACGGCATCAAGACGCTGGATATCGCCAAGGGGCTGATCGACCTCGGTTTCCATCCGATGACGGTCTACTTCCCGTTGATCGTGCACGGAGCCATGCTGATCGAGCCGACCGAGACCGAGTCCAAGGCCACGCTCGACCATTTCTGCGACGCCATGCTGGAAATCGCCGACCAGGTCGAGGCCGGCGATATCGTGCCGCTGCAACAGGCCCCCAGCCTCGCCTTCCGCGCCCGCCTGGACGAGACGATGGCGGCGCGCAAGCCGGTGCTCACCTGGCCGCGCGCGTAGGGCCAGCATCCTAGAAAATCAGGCCTCCACCTCATCGAGCAACTCGCGCATGAGGTGACTGAGCTCGGCCGGCGCCACCGGCTTGATCAGTAGATGGCTTTGCCCAAAGCCCTCGCAATGGTGCAGCACGGAATTCCGGTCGTAGCCGGTGGTAAAGATGATCGGCAGGTCGGCGCGGATGGCACGCATCTGCCGGGCGGCCTCGGCCCCGTTCATACGCGGCATCACCACGTCCAGCACCACCGCGGCGATGTGACCGGATGCCTGGGCGAACAGGGCCACCGCCTCCTCCCCATCCCTGGCCGTGACCGTCTGGTAACCGATCGCATCGAGCACCTCGCCCAGCGACTCCAGCACCGCCTGCTCGTCATCCGCCACCAGGATCGTCTCCCCCCGCCCGCGCAGCACCTCGGGCCGCGTCATCAGCCCGGATTTCTCGTCCATCTGATCCAGCGGCAACCAGATGCGGAACGTCGTGCCCCGACCCTGGGTACTCTCCAGCTCGATGGCGCCGTTATGGCCATGCACGGCACCGAAAACCATGGCCAGGCCCAGGCCGGTACCCTTGCCGACGTCCTTGGTGGTATAGAAGGGCTCGAAGATCTTGTCGCGGATATCCGCCGAAATGCCGCAACCGTTGTCCGAAATCGACAGCACCGCGCATTCCACCCTGGAATCCAGCCCCTGCTTCAGCAGAAGCTCGGAAGCCGGAATGCAGCGGGCCAGGCCGATGCGCACCTGGCCGCGGCGATCCATGCCCTCCATGGCATCGCGGGCATTGGCCAACAGATTCAGCAGGATCTGCTGCAGCTGCGTCGGATCACCGTGAATAATCAGGTCCTCCTCCCCGAGATCCACCCATAGCTCGACATCCTCGGGCACACTGATCCTGAGCATCTGTATGGCATCGCCGACCAAGGTTTTGAGGCTCAGCGGATGTTTCTGCACCATGTCCTTGCGGGCAAAGGTCAGCATCTGCTGGATCATGTCGGCGGCACGCGAGCTCAGCCGATCGGCCGCCTCCAGCCGGCTCTGAATCTCCGGCATGACCTTGGCGCGTTTCCCGGCCAGGTACAGGTTGCCCTTGATGCCGGCCAGCATATTGTTGAACTCGTGGGCGATACCGCCGACCAGGGTGCCCAGCGACTCCATCTTCTGCATATGCCGGATCTCTTCCTCCAGTTCGATCTGCCGCGTGATGTCCGACTGGATGCCGACATAGTGCGTGATCCGCTCGCTGGCATCGAACACCGGCGACACCGTCATGCGCGTCGTATACAGCGTGCCGTCCTTGCGCCGGTCCGTCATATTGCCGCGCCAGACCTTGCCGGCAGAGATATGCTCCCAGAACGCGCCGTAGAACTCGGCCGAATGCACCCCGCTCTTCAGAATCGCCGGCGTCTTCCCGACCGCTTCCTCCGCCACATAACCGGTTTCGGTGGTGAAATACGGGTTCACGTACTGGATCACACCCTCGGCATCCGAGATGATCACCGACTCCGCCAGCTGGTCGATGACATGGGACATCAGGAGCAGGCGCCCGGCCTGCCGCTCCAGCGTATCGGCCATGGAATCGAAGGCCTTGCCGATCTCCCCGACCTCATCGTCGCTGGTGATTCCCGCCCGGGCATGCAGGTTCCCCTGGGCCACCCGCTTGGTGGCCTGGATAATGCGCTGCATGCGGCTGCCCCAGGCAATATGCATCAGCACGGTCAGCACGATGACGAACAGCCCCATGGCCACGGAGAACCACGCCACATCGCGCTTGACGGCGGCCATCGCCATAGCCTCCGGGACCCTCAGGTCGTAGCGCACGACGAGCACTCCCCCCACCCGGGTATCCCGCATCCGGCCCTGGGTTCCCCAGCGCAGTGGCACATGCGCCCAGATAATCCGTCCTTGATCGCCGAGACGAACATCCAGTGTGTTCTCGCGCAGGGTCAGCTCGCGCATGCGCAGCGCCTCGGCCGGCATGCTCTTGCCCGACATCATGGCCTGGCGCGTAGCCGCCACCACATGACCGTCCCTGCCGATCAACAGGGCATAGTCCACGAAGGGATCGGTGCCGAGCCGGCTCACCATGTCCCGCGCATAGGCCGGGTCGTCATGGCCCATGGCGTATTCGATATTCGCCCCGAGGTCGTGGATGCGCACCCGGATGCGGTGCTGGAAGTCGTCCTGCAGCTGGGAAACGACGGTGCGCGCATCCACCCACCAGACGATGGCGGAGATGGCGAACGAAAATACCAACAACACGATCGGAATGCCGATGCGCGCCGGCGGCCATTGATTCCACCTCATCGGGATATCGACGATAGCACGCGGGGATCCACCAGGCCGTCCAGATCCGGCTGATGCGCGATCAGTTTCTGGTCCAGCATCAGGGCCGACATGCGGCTGGCCACCGTGATCAGAGGCGCCGGGGAGCCCTGCATGAGCTGCAGGTTCTCGTGCATATCGGGAAACTTCAGGCGACCGCACGCGGCGAGCACCTGCTGTGGCGTCAACTTCAGCCGCAAAGCCATATGCCTGGCCGCATCCTGGGGATGCTGGTGCAGATAGGCCAAGGCATGGAACCAGGCGCCCATGATGCGTGTCCATTGTCCGCGGTATCGGCGCGACGCCGCCTCCGGTCGAACCACCAGCACATCCACGATCTCTCCGGGAATCTCGGAGCTATCGAACAGTACATGGGCCCCGGCCGCGATCAGGCGGGTGCGTTCCGGCTCGAAGGTCACCACGGCGTCGACCCTGCCGCTACGATAGGCGGCCTCATGCGCATTGACGTCGATGGGCACGATGTGCACCGACTGTTCGGAAAGCCCGGCCTTGTCCAGGGCCCGGCGCAGCATATAGGAGCCGACGGCATCGATCTCCACACCGATGCGCTTGCCCTTCAAATCGGCCAGCGTCTTGATCCCCGGGCGGGCGAGCAGCACATCGGCGCCGTTGGACTGGTCCATCACCAGCACGAGGCGTAACGGCACCCCCTCCGACTTTAGCCTCAGGGCCTCATCCAGCGTCAGCGCCGCCGCATCGATGGCCCCGAAACGCAGCGCACGCATGACCTCCGGCGAGTCCTCGAACTCGACCATGCGGCCGTCATGCGGGGACATCCAACCCATATCGCGCGCCAGGTACATCGGCTCGTAACCGGGCCAGACGTTGGTGCCGATACTCAGCGGCGGAGGCGGCAGATCGGCGCAGCGGATCAATGCCAGGGAGAGGCCCAGCAGCAGGGCTGCCGGCAGGGCGCGGCGAAGGAGTATGCTCTTCATAGAAGACCTAGCAGACGCAATAGTCGTGCCAAATCAAAAGGGACGGACCACAACCATCACCACGGCGCCGATCAACACCAGCGTCGGCACTTCGTTATAGATACGGAAGAAGCGTTCGCTGCGCAGGTTGCTGCCCTCGGCAAACTGGCGAACCATGCGGCCGTTGTGCCAATGAAAGCCCAACAGGGCGGCGACCAGCACCATCTTGATCCAGAACCACGGCTCGTGACCCACGATGCTCCATTCGATGTCGGCCATCAAGAGGCCGAGTGCGACCGTCACGATCATCGCCGGACGCATGATGTAGCGGTAGAGCTTGCGCTCCATGACGCAGAATTGCTCGTGCACGGGGCCTGTGGCATGACGACTGTGGTAGACGAAGATGCGCGGCAGGTAGAACAGCCCGGCGAACCAGGACACCATGGCGATGATATGGAAGGCCTTGAGCCAGGGAAGCGAAAACCAGTCGATCACCGAACCTCCTATGCCTGCGGCTCGATGGTCACCATATCATCCAGCCGCACCTCCAGCTCCTCGCCGGCCTCGGAAAGGAAGAAGCCCCATTCCTTGCCATCCACCACCCGCCACTCGCGTGGCACGGCCATGACGGCATGATGCTCGCCGAGCCGGTCGCGGTAGACGATACGGCAGCGGTGGCCGCGTTTCGCCGCAGCCTCGAACAGATCCAGCACTTCGCGATCCTCGGCCATGCGGCCAGTATACGCCAAAGCGCCGGGCTGTCTCCATACCCGGCGCCGACCGGTCAATCCCCGACGGTCAGGGCACGAAGTGAAGCTCGAAACTCACCGGAACGGCCGTGGCGATCGACGGCAGCTTGGCCGCCTGACGCAGCGCCTCGATGCCCTGCCCTAGCCCGAAATCAGCCGCATCGACGATGACCGGGGCGCGGCTGCTGACCAGCAGGCCACCGTCGCGCAGACGCACCACCGTAACGACGGCGGGCAGCGACTTGTGGATCCCGTGCAGATCGAGATCCAGAGTCAAGGCCCCGGTCACATGCTCGCCGGCCTTCAGCCCCGGCACGTCCAGGGCCGCGATGTCGGTCCGGATCGTGGCCGACGGAAAGCGCGTGACGTCGAACAGCATGGAACGCATGCGCTGGTTCCGGATACCGATGCCGGTATCCACCGAGGCAAGATCAATGCGGACGTTCGCCCGGTCCGTTCCGGCCTTGCCGCTGATGCGGTCGAAGCGATGCACCTCGCCGACGCTGCCCTTCTTGACCGACACGAAGCTGATCAGCGATGAGGCATTATCGAGCTGCAGCTCTCCGGCCCAGGCCGTCGCCGGCAGCAGCATCAAGACCAGTATCCACCATTTCTTCATGATCCACTCCCGTAGCCAGATGTCGCACCCGAAAGCGCGCGCGCATCATCGGAGGCGCAAATGAATCCTAGCTGAATGCTCGTCTGCAAGCGTCCGCGATGCGCCGCCCATGGACCGGGATCGGACCGTGATCTTGCGCCGGCCGGCGACTATGATGTGGCGCCATGCGCAGAATCGATCGAATCGAGCCGTTCCGGGTCATGCAGCTTCTGGAACGGGCCAGGGAGCTGGAGGCCCAGGGAAGGGACATCGTGCACATGGAGATCGGCGAGCCGGATCTGCCCACACCACCCGCTGTCACCGAGGCCGCGTGCGCCTGGCTGGCCACCCATAACGCCACCTACACGCCGTCGACCGGCGCCCCGGAACTGCAGCAGGCCCTGTGCCGCTGGTACCGACGCGAATACGGCCTGGCCGTCGCGCCGGAGCGTTTCCTGATCACGCCCGGCACCTCCGGCGCCTTCAGCCTGATCTACGCCGCCCTGCTCGATGCCGGCGAGTCCGTGCTGCTCCCCGATCCCGGCTACCCCTGCCAGCGCAACTTCATCCGCCTGGCCGGAGGCAAGCCGCTGTCGGTGCCGGTCGGGCCGGAAACCGGCTATCACCTGGATCGCCGCAGCGTCGAGGACGGCTGGCGGGCCGACACGCGCGCCGCGGTGGTGATCTCGCCCGGCAACCCGACCGGCACCCTGATCGATCCGGGACAGCTGGCCGGCATCGCCGAGGCCTGCCGCGAACGCGGCGGCCGGCTGATTTCGGACGAGATCTATCACGGCCTGACCTACGGCCGGCGGGCGGACTGCGCCCTGGCCTTCGACGATGGGGCCATCGTCGTCAACGGCTTTTCCAAGCGTTGGGCCATGACCGGCTGGCGCATCGGCTGGGTCATCGTGCCGCCATCGCTGATCGATCCCTGCCGGCGGGTAATGCAGAACATCTTCATCTCGGCACCGACGCTGTCGCAGCATGCCGCCATCGCGGCGCTGGATGCCACCGATGGCACAGAGGCGATGCGCGTCACCTATGACGAGCGCCGGCAATGCCTGCTTGCCGCACTGCCCGGCCTCGGCTTCGAGGTCGTCGTCGAGCCGCAGGGCGCCTTCTACATCTACGCCAATGTCGAGGCCCTGACGCACGATGCCAAGAGCCTCTGCTGGGAGATGCTCGAACAGGCCGGCGTGGCCATTACTCCGGGCGAGGATTTCGGCCGTTACCGGGCCGATCGCCATGTGCGGCTATCCTATGCCACGGGCATCGATCAGATCCGCGAAGGCATCCGACGCATGGCCCGATTTCTCAAGAAACGCCAATGAATACGGGCAATGCGCTTTGCCTTGGTGCCAACCTGTGCCCGTGTTAGCCTCCCGCCCTTGTAAAAACGCGCCAGTGACGGAGACCACTCCCCCATGATGAGCTTTCTGACCCGCATCTTCGGCAGCCGCAACGAGCGGCTCCTCAAGAACTACACCCCGATCGTCGACCGTATCAACGCCCAGGAGCCGGCGATGCAGGCCCTGTCCGACGATGCCTTGCAGGCCAAGACGGCCGAGTTCCGGCAACGCCTGGAGAACGGGGAAGACGCTGGATGCGCTGTTGCCCGAAGCCTTCGCCACCGTGCGCGAGGCCAGCAAGCGCGTGTTCGGCATGCGCCATTACGATGTGCAGATGATCGGCGGCATGATCCTGAATGACGGCAAGATCGCCGAGATGAAAACCGGCGAGGGCAAGACGCTGATGGCCACGCTGCCGGTCTACCTGAATGCCCTGACCGGCCGCGGCGTGCATGTCGTCACCGTCAACGATTACCTGGCCAGCCGCGATGCCGAATGGATGGGCCGGCTGTACACCTTCCTCGGCATGAGCACCGGCATCATCGTGCACGGCATCACCAACGAGGAGCGCTGCGCGGCCTATGCCGCCGACATCACCTACGGCACGAACAACGAGTTCGGCTTCGACTACCTGCGCGACAACATGGCCTTCGGCAAGGAAGAGCTGGTACAGCGGGAAACCCATTTCGCCATCGTCGACGAGGTGGACTCGATCCTGATCGACGAGGCGCGCACGCCGCTGATCATCTCGGGGCCGGCCGAACAGGCTACCGGCCTGTACGAGGCGGCGGACAAGCTGGTCAAACAGCTGGGTGAAGAGGATTACGAGAAGGACGAGAAGGAAAAGGCCGTCTCCTACACCGAGGCCGGCATGGAGCGCATCGAGCAGATGTTCCAGCAGGCCGGACTGATGAAGAGCGGCAACCTGTACGATCCGGAGAACGTCAACCTGATGCATGCGGCCACGCAGGCGCTGCGCGCCAATGCGCTGTTCACGCGCGAAACGGATTACATCGTGCGCGGCGGCGAAGTACTGATCATCGACGAGTTCACCGGCCGCATGATGCCCGGGCGCCGCTATTCTGACGGCCTGCATCAGGCGCTGGAAGCCAAGGAAGGGGTCGAGGTGCAGCCGGAGAACCAGACGCTGGCCTCGATCACCTTCCAGAACTATTTCCGCATGTACGACAAGCTGTCCGGCATGACCGGCACCGCCGACACCGAGGCCGAAGAGTTCCAGAAGATCTACGAGCTGGAGGTGGTCATCGTGCCGCCGAACAGGGCGATGGTCCGTGACGACATGAGCGACCTGGTCTACCGCGATATCGAGGACAAGTACCAGGCCATCCTCGAGGACATCATCGCCACACACGAGCGCGGCCAGCCGATCCTCGTCGGTACCGTATCGATCGAGAAGTCCGAACTCCTGTCGGACATGCTGGGCAAGAAGGGCATCGCCCACGAGGTGCTCAACGCCAAGCACCACGAGCGCGAGGCGGAAATCGTGGCCCAGGCCGGACGCAAGAACGCCGTCACCATCGCCACGAACATGGCCGGCCGCGGCACCGACATCATGCTCGGCGGCAATCCGGACATGCTGATCGACCAACTGCCCGAGGCCGAACAGGAAAAGAAGGCGGACGAGATCCGCGCCATATGCAAGGCGGAGCACAACGAGGTCGTGGACCTGGGTGGGTTGCACATCATCGGCACCGAGCGGCACGAGTCCCGTCGTATCGACAACCAGCTCCGCGGCCGCGCCGGCCGTCAGGGCGATCCGGGCTCGACCCGCTTCTACCTGTCGATGGAAGACGACCTGATGCGCATCTTCGGCGGCGAGCGCATGCAGGGCATGCTCGACAAGCTCGGCTTCAAGAAGGGCGAGGCGATCGAGCATCCGTGGGTGACCAAGGCCATCGAGAACTCGCAGAAGAAGGTCGAGGGCCGCAACTTCGACATCCGCAAGCAGGTACTGGAATACGACGACGTCATGAACCAGCAGCGCGACGTCATCTACTCGCAGCGCCGTGAACTCCTCGAGGCCGACGATGTGCACGACGTCATCGAGGACATGCGCACCGATTTCGTGGCCCGGCTCGTCGACACGCATATGCCGGCGAACGTGCATGCCGAGGACTGGGATCTGGACGGTCTGCGCCAGAGCCTGGCCGAGCAGACCGGCCTGGACGTGGATGCCAAGGCCCTGGTCGAGGGCAACCAGATCGAGAGCAGCGATGCCATGAAGGAGCATCTGGTGCAGGCCCTGGCCGCCATGATGGACGGGAAGCAGGAACAGGTCGGCGAAGAAAGCTTGCGCAACTTCGAGAAATACCTGCTGCTGCAGATCCTCGATCACCACTGGAAGGAGCATCTGCTGGCCATGGATCACCTGCGCCAGAGCGTCGGCCTCAGAGGCTATGCCCAGAAACAGCCGCTGCAGGAGTACAAGCAGGAGTCCTTCGAGCTGTTCCGGTCCATGATCGACCGCGTGCGCGAGGAGACGATGGTCATGCTTCACCGGGTGCAGGTCGAGCAGGCGCCAACGGTGGAGGCGCCGCGACAGCCCCAGCAGATGAGCTTCCAGCACGGCAACGAGATCATCGACGAGGATGAGCCGCTGCAACCGATGCGGCGCGACCAGCCCAAGGTCGGACGCAACGATCCCTGCCCCTGCGGCTCCGGCAAGAAATACAAGCAGTGCCACGGCACCCGCTGATGGCTGCAGACACCGAACAGCAGCTCCGTGCGCGCAGCAGCAATGCCTGCGAGCTGTGCGGCGCCACGCACGACCTGGGCGCCTATGCGGTGGAGCCGTCGGACGGCAGTGCCGAACGCAGCATCCTGACCTGCGGCACCTGCCGCGCACAGATCGAGCACCCGGAAACGATGGACGCAAACCACTGGCGCTGCCTGAACGAAAGCATGTGGAGCCAGGTGTCGGCGGTGCAGGTGATGGCCTGGCGCCTGCTGAACCGCCTGCGCGGCGAGGGCTGGCCGCAGGATATGCTGGATATGCTCTACCTCGACGATGAGGTGCGCGCCTGGGCCGAATCCGAAGCGGCCACGGAGGCGGCCGTGAAGCATGTCGACAGCAACGGCGCGGAACTGGCGGCCGGCGACACCGTGACGCTCACCAAGGATCTGGACGTCAAGGGCAGCAGCATCACCGCCAAGCGCGGCACCGCCGTGCGCAACATCCGGCTGGTACACGACAACCCCGAGCAGATCGAGGGCCGCGTCGACGGCCAGCAGATCGTCATCCTCACGAAGTTCGTCAGGAAATCGGGCTGATCCGGTACGCCCGGGACGCGCAAACGCCCCGAGCGCATTTCATGCGACCGCCAAGCGCCTGCGAGGCATGGTAGAAACGCCGACGGCCCCGATCACCAGCAGCCCGCCGATCAGCTGCGGCATGGTCGGCGCCATGCCAAAGGCCGCATCGATCAACATGGCGAACACCGGCACCAGGTTCAGGAAAAGCGACGTCCTGCCCGCACCCAGCCGGGCAATACCGATAGTCCAGAACAGATAAGCCAGTACGGTACCACCCAATGCCATGGCCAACAGCGCCAGCCCCGCCTTCATGCCGGGAGCCGTCAGCGGTTCGCCGCTTCCTGAAGCAACGAGCAACAGCAACAGCGCACCCGCGATCATCATCAATGTGGTATTGACCAATGCGGAACTGGCGGGCATGTAGCGCCGCCCGAGCACGTTGTAGAGCGCCCAGGCGAGGTTCGCGCCCAACATGATGATGTCGCCGCTTGCCACGCGCATGGAGGCCAGGCGCAGGACGTGGCCGCCGGAGATGACGATGATGACGCCAATCAGGGCCAGGGGTAGCGCTGCAAGCTGGCGCGGTTCCGCCCGCTCGCCCAAGACAACGGCGGCCAGCGCCGTCGTCAGCAACGGATTGGTGGCCATGATCAAGGACGCGTTGGCCGGCGAAGTGTGTTGCAGGGCGAAGAAGAACAGCAGATTGAACGCGCCGATACCGACCGCTCCCAGCAGGGCATAAGCGCCGGCATGCCGGCGTACAGGACCGATCAGATCCTCACGGCGCCAACCGACCAGTGCGATCATGATGGCCGCGCCGATAACAAAGCGGAAGACGGCCGCCCATAGCGGCTGAACATCAGACATCACCATGCCCGCCAGGACGAAATTGCTTCCCCAGAACAGGGCCGAGAACATGACCAGGACATACACCGTGCTCGTCTTCATGCGCGCCTCCGTTCAGCAATACGATGGGCAAGGCACGCTAATCGGCCCGATCACAGGCAACAAACCAATCTTTTTACGGTCATGCGTCAGAAGATCCCATGCCATGCCGGCAGTCAGGTCAGGTGGCAGCCAGAAAATCCATTCGGTCCACGCCCCAGAACAACTGCGGGCGTCCCTTACCCCTGAGGATGAAGGTAGGCACGCCGAAGCAACCGGTCTTCAGCGCCGCCTCGGTGTTCGCCTCCAGCCGCGCCTTGCCCTCGTCGACATCCAGGCTCAACCAAGCGTCCGGAAGTTGCTGCATGGCGATGATGCGGGCAAGCCAGTCGGCCTCATGCACCGGATCGACAGCGCCGGACCAGATGGCGTCGAATGCGGCGGTGCAGAAGTGGGTGCGATCCTCTTTCTCCAGCATGCAGGCCAGCGACAATGCCGGCCTCGCATCGAAGCTACCGGGGAGGATCAGGCGGAAGGGCGCGTCGAGCACGGCCGCCCAGCGCTTCAGATCCTGCATCATATACAGCGCCTTGGGGCGGCAGGTGGTCGGCGGCGTATTGCCCGAGGCCTTGATCAGGTGCGGCAGGTTGACCGGAATCCAGCGCATATCGGCCAGGGTGGGAAAACCGGGCAGGCGCCTGACCGCCAGGTAGCTGTAGGGGCTGATGAAATCGAAATAGAAATCGATGGCCATTCGCCCTCCCTCGACCAATCTCGATGGCGCCGCTTGGCCGGTCAAGCGCCACCGCCGCATGGGCGGCTTGCAGGCGGTGCATCGCGGCCTCAGTCTTGCCCCATCGACACCCCATATCACGAGGATTTATCGCCATGGCCGTCAACCCGCCCACCCTCACTCCCCCCCTTCCCGTACCCGGCTTCCGGGTCGGCACCGCCTCCTGCGGCGTCAAAGCCCCGGAGCTGAAGGGCAAGCGCCAGGACCTGACGCTGATCGTCGCCGATGTGCCCTGCCATGCCGCCGGCGTATTCACGCAGAACCGCTTCCGCGCCGCCTGCGTGCAGATGTCGGAGGCGGCCCTGACCGACGATGCCGAGCACATCCGTGCCATCGTCGCCAACGCCGGCAACGCCAATGCCGGTACCGGGGAGATGGAGCGCGTCTGGTCGAAGGGACTGATCGAGGCCGGCGCCGCCGCGGCCGGAGTGCCCCCGGCGCAGACGCTGTCCGCCTCCACCGGCGTCATCGGCACCCCCTTCCCGATCGAGCGCATCGAGGCCGGCATGCACGAGGCGATAGACTCGCTGGCGCCGGATCGCTGGCAGGACGCCGCCAACGCCATCCGTACCACCGACACCTTCGCCAAGTACTCGTCCAGGACCGTCGACATCGACGGGACCCGCTACACCCTGACCGGCATCAGCTAAGGGCAGCGGCATGATCCATCCGAACATGGCGACGATGCTGGCCTTCGTGGCCACCGATGCCCCCATCGCCGCGGAGGATCTGCAGCCGATGCTCCGGCGCGTGGCCGACCGCACGTTCAACTGCATCTCGGTGGACGGCGACACCTCGACGAACGATACGCTGGTTCTGCTCGCTTCCGGCCTCGGCCTCGGCCATGCGAGGCTTGCCGACACGGCGCTCTTCGAGCAGGCGCTGACGGAGCTGTGCACGGAGCTGGCAACGCTGATCGTGCGCGACGGCGAAGGGGTGTCGAAATTCGTCACCATCGACGTCAACGGCGCCCGCAGTGAGGCCGAGGCGCGCACCATCGGCCGCGCCATCGCCGTCTCCCCGCTGGTGAAGACGGCCTTTGCCGGCAACGACGCCAACTGGGGCCGCATCCTGATGGCCCTCGGCAATGCCGGCGTCCCTATCGAGTCCGACCGCATCGCGCTGTGGGCCGACGATGTACACATCTGCGACCGGGGCGGCATGCATCCCGGCTACCGCGATGCCGACGGCATGGCCGTGTTCGCCCGCCAGGAATTCACGTTGCGCATCGACCTCGGCCTGGGCGCCGCCTCCGCGCGCGTATGGACGGGCGACCTGACGCACGAATACATCACCATCAATGCCGAATACCGCACATGACCTTGTTTGACCCGCAAAAGGCGTCCTGCCTTTTGCTCGTTCACGCCCGCAGAAAAGCGCGGTTTTCTGCGGGCTCACGAATCTTTGCGGATTCGCCCGCCATTCATGGCGGGACGATTCCGAGCTGATGGACGAGCAGCGCATTGCCCTGGTGGCGGCGCTCAACGGCCGGGGCGAGATGCTGCTGCTGAAGCGTGCGGACGACGCCCACTGCGGTGGCCTGTGGTCGCTGCCCGGCGGCAAGGTCGATGCGAATGAGTCGCCGCTGGAAGCGGCAATGCGCGAATTGAGGGAGGAGACCGGCATCGCCGGCCAGGGCTGGCGCCAGCTTGGCGAGGCTAGCCATCGCTATCCGGACCGACACCTAGCATTTGCGTTGTTTGCCTGTGACTGCCCCGATCTTTCGGGTTTCATCCCCGAGTCGCCATGTGCCTGGGTGCCGCTGGAAAGGCTGGAGGATTACCCGATGCCCGAGGCCAATCGGCAAATGCTGCCGCTGTTGCAGGAGGCCGCTAGAAGTCGACGGTGATGCCGGTGCTGTAAAGTACATAGGTGCGCTTCACGCCCTGGGGCGGGCGCGAATCATAATACACGCTCGCGCTCAGCTTCAGGTCCAGATTCTGGTATAGCTTCACACTTCCCGCCGCATTCTCGAGCACGCGGTAATCGCCCATATCGCTGAGAGCCGGCTGATAATAGGTAACGCTGTAGACGCTCAGATGCTCGTTCAGCTTTCGCTTCAGCATCAGGTAGGTATTGTTTCGCCACAGCCGGGTATTCAGCGAATCGGTCGTGCCCGCCTTCGGGCTCAGGCGCTCGTACTCATAGAAGGCGCCAAACCCCAGATATGCCGCGGCCTTGTCGCTTCGTTCCAACACGGTGTAACGCACCCCTCCCCCGAGCAGGTTGCGTGCAACCATGCGCGTAACGGGATCGCGCATGGCCTGGGCAAAGCCCTCGATCCCCCAGCGATCGGAGACCTGCATGCGATGGCGGATATGCGCAAAGGCGCGGTTATTATTGATCTGGCCGTTACTCTGGCCGTAGGCGTATTGCAGCAGCAGAAAATCGGTATATTTCCCGTGCTTCCACTCGCTGAACAGCCCGCCCAGGGTATTGTTGGAGGTGGTGGTGCCACTGACACCATTGATGGCCAGCTCGACATTGGTGTGCAGGCCATTCTTGACCGGCCCGATCATGGCCTGTCCGATGCTGACGATGGCATGGGCGGGAACAGGGAAGCAAAAACCAGCCAGGATGATGGCCGAAACGAACAAGCGCTGCATGCGCCGACGCTACCGGATCGTACTTCGCCAAGCAAAAGGCCCAGCATGGAAAAAGGCGGCGGCCCCGCAAGCGGGGCCGCCGATGGCGGTCGTGCTTAGTACATATACTTCAGCGTCGCCGTATAGCCGTCGATGGTCATCTTGCTCGACGTGACGCCACTGGCGTTGACCCCGATATTGTCCCAGTAGCGCACCCATTCGAGGCCGCCGCGCAATTGGTCGGCCAGTCGGTAATCCAGGCCAATGCCGTAGCTGAGTCCCGTAGCGGTCTTGGTGCCTGCCGACAGGATGCCGGCCGGTGCCGGCGAGATCTTGACCTTGCCGGTCGTGCCGCCGATCAGGCCGTACAGGCGCAGATCGGGGGTTGTGGGATACTGCAGCTTCAGCAGATAGGAGAACAGGTAGTCCGCCGACTGATCCACGGTACCGCCCGCGTAGGCATTGCTGCCCTTGGCCGTGGTGCCGAGGCGCAGCTCCGCGCCGAGGTAATCGTTGAAATCCGAGCCCAGCTGCAGGTAACCGCCGAACACATTGTTCCGCTGGCTGTAGGCAGGCTGCGAATACTTGAGATTGTAGGCCCCAAGTCCGATGCCCATATAGGTATTGAAACCGGATCCGCCCATATCGTCTGCGGAGGCCAGACCGGGTGAGATCAGGGCCAAGGCCATGACAAGCAATGAAGCACGAAATGTCTTCTTCATGGAAGCCTCCTTACGCCACCCGCCGTTCCATCCATGGAGGGGATAACAATGTGGAGTTTAGGTGCCCCCAGTCCCTCCGGAGGCACGGAATGGCCGACTACGCAGCATACGCGTCATTTTGACACAAGGCCCCGTGGGCAATCGCCCGGTCAGGAGCGCTTGCGTGCGCGCGGGTGGGCCTTGTCGTACACCTCGGTCAGGTGGGCGATGTCCAGGTGCGTATAGCGCTCGGTTGTGGATAGAGAGCTATGGCCGAGCAGCTCCTGGATCGCCCGCAGATCGACGCCGCCGGCCAACAGGTGCGTGGCATAGGAATGACGCAGGCGATGGGGCGTCACCGACATATCGGCACCGGTGGCCAGGGCCCGTTCCTTGAGCATGCGTTGCACGCTGCGCGCCGTCAGGCGACCCCCGCGCACATTCAGGAATACGGCCTGCAGTGCCGCGGTCGCCGGTCGCTCGGCCAGATATTCGCGGATCAGCGACACCACCTGGACCGGGATCGGCACGATGCGCTCCTTGCGTCCCTTGCCAAGCACGCGCAGCTCGCCGGCATGCAGATCGATATCGGCCAGGTCGAGGCCCGTGACCTCGGATACGCGCAGACCGCAGCCGTACATGATGGCCACCAGGGCCATGTCCCGCGCCTCCGCGCCCGCCCCGGCCTCATGCATCAACAGCCCCGTCTGCTCCGGAGGCAGGTTGCGGGGAAGCCGTTTCGGGCGCTTCGGCGGGCGTACACCAGCCGCCACGTTGTCGGCAAGCAGGGCACATTCGACGGCATGGCCGAGCAGGCCGGACAGGGCCGACAATCGCCGGGCTAGGGTAGCCGCGGCAAGGCCCTCGGCACGCATGCCGACCAACCAGTCCTGCACGAGGGAGCGGTCGATACCGCTTAGGGGGCGATCACCGGCGAAGGCGAGGAAATGCCGAAGATCGCGGCGGTAGTTGCTGATGGTGTGGGGTGAAGCCAGCCGCACATCGGCCAGTTGTTGCAGATAGTGGTCGATGGCCTCGCCAAGCCGCCAGGCCTCAGTCGGCATCCTGTTCCGCGGCCTCGAAACGGGAGCCGCCGAGCGCCTTGGCCACGTACATGGCCTGGTCGGCCAACTCGATCAGCTCGCGCACCTGCAGATCCCGTTCCGGGGTGGAGATCGCCACGCCCAAGCTGACGCCGGCCGCCTCCTCGCCCACGGCGATGCGACTGCAGGATTCGACGATGCGTCCGGCGATCTCGATGGCCTTGGCCCGGTCGCAGCCGGGCAGCAGCAGCACGAACTCGTCGCCGCCCATGCGGATCAGCGGATCCTGGGTGCGCACGAAGCTACGGGCCGTATGGCAGACCTGCTCGAGCAGCTCATCCCCCTTCGCATGCCCATGCTGGTCGTTGAAGATCTTGAAGTCGTCGATGTCCATGTACAGGCAGGCCACGGACGCGCCCTCCCCGAACCATTGCGATAGCGGCTGGTGGCTGTGCGGCTGCAGGAAGCGCCGATTGTGACTGCCAGTCAGCGAATCGGTCACGGCCATGCGCGCCAGGCGCTCGCGGGCCACCGCATTCTCCAGGCTGAGGCCGACGACCTGCGCCAGATGCTGCAGGAAGTCCGTGGCCTGGTCGGGACGGAAGCGGTCGTTGTTGACGGAGCCCATGCCCAGCACCCCGAACGGCCGCTCCAGATCGCCCAGCGTCAGCAGCGCCAGCGAACCGATGGTATTGTCCCGCTCCTCCAGCCAGGCGAAGGATCGCTTTGGGGTCGGATGCATCAGGCGTACGCGCTCCCTGTCCAGCCCGGCGGTAGCGATCTCGCCGTTCTCCAGCCAGATCAGATCGCGTTCGGACAGCGCCTCGAACTTGCGCCCGCCGACGAAGCTGGAGCGGTCGAACCAGAAGCGCACCATATCCAGTTCGAAGCCCGAACGCAGGCCGCGCAGCAACACGAAGCACAGATCCTCCGGATCGGTTGCCGCCAGCACCTGCGACTCAAGCTCGAACAGGCGTGAGAACAGGCGCTCGTTCTCGCGCAGGCGCTTCATCACCTCGGCCACATACTGGCGCAGTTCCCGGTTTTCCTCGGTCAGCTGGTGCATGCGGCGCACCGACATGTCCTCGACAGTGGTGCGCCCCTCAGGCTTTTTCGCCTCGCTCAATGCACTTCCTCTTCGATGAGGATCTTCCAGGGACCCTTGGGATTGTGCCGGACGAGGTAGAGGCGCTTGCGGCCGGAATCCTTGAAGTTGCTCGAACGGTAGTGCTGCATGAATTCGACGACAGCCACCTCACCCTCCGGCCAGTGATTCGGGTCGCGGATGATGGTGTAGTCGTCCATCTTCACCTTGATGAAGGACTTGTGGCCATTGACCCGGCGCTTGTAACGGGACCATGAGGCCAGGTTGTAGCGGCCGGACCGGAAATCCCGATCATAGTGGCTCAGATAGGCATCCGCGTTCAGCGACTCCCAGTCCTTGACCCAGGCATCGACCGTACCGCGGATCGAGGCCAGCTGCGGGGAAGGACCCTTATCGTCGGTGAAGGGGATGTTCTCGCCGATAATCACCCAGCTCTTGCCCAGATGTACGTATTTCTGTACGTCCAGCAGGCGCGAGTTCGGCAGGGAGAAGCAGCCCTTGGTATCGCGCGGCGGGCGGCGATCCACGCCTTCCGCATAGCCGTGCATCCAGATGCCGTGCCCGTCCTTGCCGTGCAGCCGATCGAAGGCATTGGGATAATCGGTGGGGAAGGCCACCGGGCCGTATTCCACCTGCAGGGCCCTGCCCTTGAGGCGGGCAACGAAGCGGTAGATGCCGTCGGGGGTGCGCCCATCGCCTTCCGATTGTTTGTCGCCGGCGTGAGAGCCGGTCGCCACGTACTCATCGTCGACCCGCTCCAGGCTGCCGTCCGCCTTGCGCTTATAGATGAACAGGCGCGACAGGGCCTTGTCGACGACGAACAGCGTTTCCACATTGGATCCGAGTTCCAGCACGCCCTGCGGCCTGCCGATGGTGGCGCCGTCGAGCTTGTCGGCAAAGGCGCGCAGCCGTGCCTCGGCCTCGCCCAGCCCCGGCGTCAGGCTTGCCTCGGCCAGCTTCTTGGATGCATCGCTCACCGATCGGGCGTAGTTGCCGGCCCGCTCCACATCGCTGACTGCCTTGCGGCGATGAGCCTCGGCCAACAGCAGGGCCACCAACGGATCATCGTCATATTGCGGCTGGTCGAGCGTGCCCAGCGCCTGATCCGGCTCGTTGGAATCCAGGGCCAGGGTGGCGAGCAGGATCGAACGCTCCTTCGGTGCCAGGGAACGCACGACCGGATCCTTGTCGGCCTCCAAGGCCTGTTGCACCTTCAGCCGCAGATGCTGGGGAAGGGCATCGGAGGCAATGGCGGCAGGAGCCAGCGCCATGAACAGCGCGCACGCCAGGACAGCCCTGGCGATCCATCGCATCGCAGCGGCGGGCGCCGACGGGCACCAGCCACGCCCTACAGTCGGAATCGTCGATTCTCGCATCATCGGAGACATTTTATCCGCACCGTCGCCCTCGTCCACCTACTTATGCGGTCCCGGCATCGGCCGGTGGCGCAATCACGCCCCCCGACAACACCAGCTTCATCGCCTCTTCCACGCTCATGTCCAACGGCCGGATATCGGCCCGGGCCACATAGAGCAGCCAACCCGAAGTGGGGATCGGAGTCGTGGGCACGAACACCGAGACCATCGGCTTGTCGGCAAAGCCGGCAGCCGGGAGCCTTGCATCGGCGGTCACGAAACCGATGGACCAGTTGCCCTGCATCGGGAACGGCACCAGGACCACCTCCCGGAAGGCCTTGCCACTGCCCATCAGCATGGCCTCCAGCAGCTGGCGTACCGCCGAATGGATGGAGCGGATGATCGGAATGCGGTCCATCAGTGCGTCGACCCAGCGCATGACATGCCCACCGATGAAATTCGTGGTCAGTGCGCCGATCAGCATCACCGCCGCCAGCACGCACAACAGCGCCACGATCACATCCAGGCCGGGGATATGCACACCGGCCCAGGCATCCGGACGCAGGTGGGGGGGCAACCAGTTCAGCGCCCGGTGGGCGAAATCGACCAGCCAGGAAACCAGCATCATGGTGATGACCAGCGGTACGGTCGCCACCAGGCCGGCCATCAGGTAGCGCTTGAGCATGCTCAGTGGCCGCGGCTGGCCAGGGCGCCGGAATGCAGCACCTCCGTCACCGCCAACATGGGAACGCGCCTGTCCTTGCCGGCCTGCTGCGCCAGGAAATCGATCGTCTTCGGATGGGGATGGGCGATGACCACGCAGGAGCCGTAGCGTTGTTCGCAGGCCAGCGCCTTGTCCCACATGCGCTGCAGCGAGGCCTCGTCGGTCTGGTTGTCGAGGAAGACCTGGCGCGAGGCCCAGGGGATGCCTGCGCGCGCCGCCTCTGTCGCGGCCACGCTGGCCGCCGAGGTGCGCGAGTCGACGTAGAACAGGTGTTTCTCCCGACAGACCTGCATGACCGCGGCCATCGGCCTGGCCTTGCTCGTCAACAGCGAACCCATGTGATTGTTGACGCCCTGCACGTATGGCACCTCGCTCAGTGCCTGCAGCATCAGGGTGCGGATGCGGGCATCCGGCATGCCGACGCGCAGGAAGGAGCCGTCCATACGCTTCTGCAGCGACAGCGAATCCGGCTCCATCGGCATGTGCAACATGACGACATGCCCGGCGGCATGGGCCATCTCGGCCGCCTGCCTCGCATGCGGCGTATCCGGCAGCACGGAGATGGCCATCGTGTACGGAAGCGCCAGCGCCCGGCGCAGTTCGGTCAGGTCATAACCGACATCATCGAGGATCAGGACCAGGCCATGGACATGGGCCGGCACGCGGGAAGGGGCCTGGGTCGCCTCGGACAGGTGTGAATAATCCTCAAACACCGGAGCCTGGGCCGGGGCCTTGGTCACCGGGGCCGGCGCTACCGGTGCCGGACGGACGGCTACGGCGGCCGGGCGTGATGCGACCTGTCGATGCCGACTCGACAGGCCGAGGGCAACGACGAGTACCACCAGGACCAGCAGCAGCGTGGCCGGCAACCATGAGGGGCGGCGGGGAGGCGGGGACTTGGCCATAGGGGGGCGCTAGCGCGTCACCCCTTCTTCGTCCCCTGAATGACATGCAGACCCTCGAGCAGGTCGAGCGCACGCTGCAGCTGCACATCCAGCTTCAGGCGTTTCTGCATCTGCGGGCCGGCGCCATCCGGCTGCATGGCCGGCGCCGCCTTCTTGGCGGGCTTCTTGGCATTGCCGTTCTGCAGATGGCCCTTCAGATCCCTCTCGAAGACCCCAAAGCCGTCCGGCGCCACCTTCTCGTCCTTCGGGTTGGTAATCTCCTCGACCACCTTGATGTCCGGCTTGATGCCGGTGGCCTGAATCGAGATGCCGCTCGGGGTGTAATACAGCGCCGTGGTCAGCTTGAAGGCCGTGCCATCCGACAGCGGAATCACCGACTGCACCGAGCCCTTGCCGAAGCTACGGGTGCCCATCAGCACCGCCCGGTCGTCGTCCTTCAACGCGCCGCTGACGATCTCCGCGGCCGAGGCCGTGCCGCCGTTGATCAGCACCACCAGCGGCACCCCGTGCAGAATATCGCCCGGGGTGGCATCGAAGGACAGGTCCTTGCCGACCCTGGACTTGGTGCTGACGATATTACCCTTGTTCAGGAACAGATCCGCGGTCTTGACGCCCTGGTCCAGCAGGCCGCCGGGATTATTGCGCAGGTCGAGAACGGCACCATAGATCTTGCCGCCCTGCTTCTTGGCCAGCGCGCGGTACTGCTTGGCCAAAAGACCGGCCACGTCATCCGAAAACTGGGTAATGCGCAGGTACACATAGCCCGGCGCCAGGACATCGCTCTTCACCGACTGCACGTGGATGATGGCGCGCACGATGGTGAACTCCAGCGGCCTGGGTGCGCCTTTGCGGAAGACCGTCAGCTTGACGCTGGAGCCCGGCTTGCCGCGCATATGGTTGACCGCCTCCTGCAGCGTCATGTCCTTGGCCAGATGGTCGTCGATCTTGATGATCAGGTCGCCGGCCTTGACGCCGGCCTTGTCGGCGGGGGTATCCTCGATCGGAGCCACCACGCGCACGCCGCCCTGATCGCCGGAAATTTCGATGCCCAGACCGCCGAACTTGCCGGAGGTGTCGACCTCCATCTGACTGTACATCTGCTTGTTCATGTAGGCCGAATGCGGATCCAGGCTTTCCAGCATGCCGGTCAGCGCCCCGTCGATCAGCTCCTGGTCGGTCACCGGCTTCACATAGGAATGTTTGATGATGTCCATGACCTTCGCAAACTTCTGCAACTGCTGGTAATCGGTGCTTGACGTGGCCTGCTCGCCGTTGGCGCCCGCCGACCAGGCCATCACGCCCGCCGCCAACGCGACCATCGATCCAGCGGCTATTACAAACCGGCGCATACCTGACTTCATGGATTCACTCCTTTACGCATTCGCAGCATCATCTGCCGGCGCGACACCAGCGCACCGGGTTCACCGGCCGCCCGTGGTCGCGCAGCTCGAAATACAGGCGGACCTTGTCGGTCCAGCCGGTGCTCCCGGCCTCGGCCAGCACATCCCCCGGCTCTACCCAATCGCCCAGATGCTTGTACAGCACGTCATTATGGGCATAGATGCTCATAACACCATCGCCGTGATCCACGATCAGCATCAGGCCGTAGCCCCCGAACCAATCGGCATAGCGGACCCTGCCGGACGAAATAGACTTAACCTGACGGCGTTGCCCTTCGGGCGCAAGCAGCACTCCGCGCAGTCGTTCACCTTGCTGCGGGATGTGTGCGCCGTAGCGAGCAACGATGCGGGCGCCGGACAGCGGCCAGTGCAGCCGCCCCCTCTCGGCACGGATCGAGGGCCCACCGCCGACGCGATCGGCGGCCAACAGATCGCCACCAAAGGTCTGCAGCAGCCGTCTCAGGGCCTTGGCCTGCCCCGCCAGCTCGTGATCGCGCTGCCGCTGCAAGCGGACGCTGTGCCTGACGTGACTCACCAGTTGACGCTTATCGGCCAGCTGGTGACGCAGGGCATCCTCGGCCAGCTGGCGCTGTTTGCGCAGCGCCTCGCGCCGATCTCGCTCCTGGCGCACATCGGCCATAACGGCATCGAGTTTCGCCTCACTCTGCTGCAGCTCACGCCGATCATCCTGCTGCGAGGCGATGACCCGCCGCATCATGTAGCGACGGTTGGGAATCTCCCCCATCGGCACACCGCCCAGCACATCCAGCCACCCGGGCTGACGGCCGGCGCGCTGCCAGGCGCCAATGGCCTCGCTGATCATGGCCTGACGCAGGCTGGCGATATGCCGTTCCAGCCCCTGTTGCTTGGCGGCCAGCGCCTGCAGCTTCTTGTCGGCCTCAGCCACCCGGGCGGCCGCCTGCAGGCGTGCCTGCTGTGCCGCGGACAGGGCTACATCCAGCGTATGCATCTGCCGACCGAGGCTGCCCAGTTGCGACTGCATCTGCCGGCGTGCCGCCTCCAGGCGCTGCCGCTCCTGCTGAATCTGTACCAGCTTCGCCCGTGTCGCCGCGGCATCCGTGGCCGCCGGCACAGATATGGGCGCCAGCAGGGCCGCGCCGGCGAGCAACAGGATCAGCCCGCGTCTCATGGGCGGTGATAGGGGTGGCCCTGATTGATACTCAGAGCCCGGTAGAATTGTTCGATGGCCAAGAGGCGCGCCATCTGGTGCGGCAGGGTCAGCCGGGACAGGCTCCAGGTTTCGGCAGCGCCCTGCCTGACCGACGCATCGACGCCGTCGGCGCCGCCGATGACGAAACACATCGATGCCGCTCCATGCTGACGGGCGAAGCACGCCGCCCAGTCGGTGCTGGCCATTTCCGCGCCCCGCTCGTCGAACAGCACATACGGCGCATCGTTCACCTGCTGCATGATATGCCGCTGCTCCTGCTGTTTGCGTTGTGTTGGCTGCTTGGCCTTTCCCTCCGCCAACTCGACGAGCTGGAAGTCGGTCATGCCGTGCAGGCGCTTGGTCAGGCGCGCCTCGAAGGCGGCCAGTTCCGGCGCCCCGCGCCCGACGACGACCAGACGCAAGCGCATCGCTCAGCCGGTCGCGTCTTCCGCGGCCCCACGCCCGGCCGGGGCATGGCCCCACAGGTGCTCGATCTGCACCGTCTCGCGCACCTCGGGCAGCATCAGGTGAAGCACCACGTCGCCGAGGTCGATCAGCAGCCATTCCATGGCATCCAGGCCCTCGATGTGGGCCGGCAGGCCGAAACGGTGCGCCACCTCCGCCCCCGCATCGGCGAGCGCCTTCAGCTGCCGGTCGGTGCGCCCGGTGGCAATGACGAAGCGGTCGGCAAAGGCACAGCGCCCGCGCACATCGACGACGGACACGTCCAGCGCCTTCTTGTCCTCAACGGCCGTCACCACCGCCGCCGTCAGCGCCTCCAGGTAGTCGTCCTGTTCCTCGTTACTCATGCCTTCTCCTCATGTCGATCGTTTCTGTATGCCGCCGCCACCTCGGCGGCGATCGGTGCAGGCAGCCAGTCCTGCGGAACCTGTGCGGATGCCAGCGCCTGGCGCAGGCGCGTAGCGGAGATATCGGGAAGCACGGTGTCGACCCGCGCCACATGACCCGGAGCCTGCAGTCCGGCCACCACCTCAGGCTCGCATTCCCGCCAGCCCTGGGTCCCCGGCATGGCCTGGCCGGCACGGGCGAACACCGCCACATTGCAATAGTGGCGGTGCTCCGGATACCCCTTCCAGGACGACAGCCCCGCGAAGGCATCGGCCCCCATCAGCCAGAGCGGCAGCACCCCGGGATGGCTGGCACGCAGCCACTGCAGCGTCTCTAGCGACGACACCGGGCCATTTTGGCGCACCTCCCAGTCGATCACCGTCACGCGGGAATCGGATGCGAAGATGCGCTGCATCCAGGCCAGTCGCCGGGCAGGGCCGGCCTGCCCGGACAGCTGGCGATGCACTGGCACACCGGCGGGGATCACCCACACCTCGGGAATCTGCAGCTGGGCAAACGCCGCTTCGACCAGGGCCACATGCCCGGCATGCGGGGGATCGAAGCTGCCGCCGAAGATTCCGACCGTCCGCAGTTTCAGCCCTTACTCCCGGATCTCGCCATGTCCGAGCACGACCCATTTCTGCGTCGTCAGGCCCTCAAGACCGACGGGGCCGCGCACATGCAGCCGATCGGTGGAGATACCGATCTCCGCCCCCAGCCCGTACTCGAAGCCGTCGGCAAAGCGGGTGCTGGCATTCCACATCACCGAGGCCGAATCCACCTCGCGCAGGAAGCGCTGTCCATGGTCGTAATCGGCCGTGACGATGGCATCGGTATGGCCGGAGCCATGCTCAGCGATATGGTCCATCCCCGCCTCGAGCGAATCGACGACGCGCACTGCCAGGATCGGCGCCAGGAACTCGGTATACCAGTCCCCCACCTCCGCCTTCTTCACCGGCACGCCGCCGGCCAGGGCCGCCGTGCGCTCACAACCCCGAATCTCCACGCCCTTGTCGTGCATGGCGCGCAGGATCGCCGGCAGCAGGCGGGGCGCCGCCCCGGCATGCACCAGCAGCGTCTCCATGGCATTGCAAACGCCATAGCGGTGCGTCTTGGCATTGATGGCGATACGCACGGCCATATCGGCATCCGCCGAGGCGTCGATGTAGACATGACAGACGCCGTCCAGGTGCTTGATGACCGGGATGCGCGACTCCTCGGCCACGCGCTCGATCAGCGAGCGTCCACCGCGCGGAATGATGACGTCGATATGCGCCTTGGCCGCAAGCATCTCGCCGACCAGGGCGCGGTCCGTACTGTCGACCAGTTGTACCGCATCCTGGGGCAGGCCGGCATCGACCAGGGCCCGGCGCAGGCAGGCGGCGATGGCGCGGTTGGAATGGATGGCCTCGGAACCGCCGCGCAGGATCACCGCATTGCCGGATTTCAGACAAAGTGCGGCGGCATCGGCGGTGACGTTCGGCCGCGATTCGTAGATCATGCCGATGACGCCGAGCGGCACGCGCATATGCCCGACCTGAATGCCGGACGGACGATAGGCCATATGCTCGATGGCGCCGACGGGGTCGGACAGGCGCGCCACCTGCTCCAGACCCTCGGCCATGGCCTCGACGCGGTTGGCATCGAGGCGCAATCGGTCCTGCATCGCCGCATCGAGACCTGCCGCATCAGCCGCCTTCATGTCCAGCTCGTTGGCGGCGATGATCTCCGCCATCTCGCGCCGGAACACCGTTGCCGCCTCCGCCAGCGCCTTGTTCTTGGCGCCGGTCGACACCATGCGCATGGCCTTGGACGCCGCCTTGGCCTGGGCGCCCAGCTGATGCATGGTCGTCTTCGCATCACTCATCCGTGGCTCCTTTTTCCGCATCAAACCCGCACAACACGAGGTTATCCCGATGGATCACCGAGGAAAAGTCGCTGTAACCGAGTACGCCCTCGATGTCCTGGCTGGCCACACCGACCAGGCGGCGCATCTCCTCGGCGTTGTAATTGGCGAGCCCGCGCGCGACGCGCCCGGAAGGACCGATCACCTCCACGCACTCGCCCTTGTCGAACATGCCCGCGACACCGGTAAGGCCGATCGGCAACAAGCTGCTGCCCTGGCTCAGCAGGGCGTGCTCGGCCCCGGCATCCACGCGCAACACGCCGGCCGGGGCCAATAGCTCGGCGATCCAGTGCTTGCGCCTGGCCTGGCGATCGGTGCCGCACAGGAACAGCGTGCCCTCGTCGTCGCCTTCCAAGAGGCGCGCCAAGGCGCCAGCCCGGTCGCCGCCCACGATGGCCGCCGCCACACCTCCGCGCGTGGCCATGCGCGCGGCTTTCAGCTTGCTCGCCATGCCGCCGGTACCGAAATGGGAGCCGGCGTCACCGGCCATGGCCAGGATCTCCGGCGTCAGCGTCGCCACCTCGCCGATGCGCCGGGCAGCGGCATGTTGAGAGGGATCGCCCTCATACAGGCCGTCGACATCGGTGAGCATGACCATCAATTCGGCATCCACGACGAGGCTGCTCAACGCCCCCAGCGTATCGTTGTCGCCGAACTTGATCTCCGCCACCACCACGGTGTCGTTCTCGTTGATGATGGGCACCACGCCGGCCGAGAACAGCGTCTGGCTGGTATTGCTGGCATTCAGGTAGCGGCGGCGGTTCCGAAGATCGTCCTTGGTGAGCAGCATCTGCGCCACCGCCCGGTCGTGACGGGCGAAGGCCTCGCCATAGGCCTGCATCAACAGCGGTTGGCCGATGGCCGCCGCGGCCTGTTTCTCGTGCACCGACAAGGCGCGGCCCACCCAACCCATATGCACGCGTCCCAGCGCCACGGCACCGGAGGTGACAATCGCCACGTCCAGGCCGCGCGCGATCAGCGCCGCCACCTCGTCGACAAGTCGACCGATGGCATCGCGTTTCAGACCGGTCTTTTCATCGGCAAGCAGCGAGCTGCCGATCTTCACGACCAGGCGCCGGACCTGCGCCAGATCCTGACGCGAGCGGATCACTCGCCCTCCTCGTCGTCGACGGACAGCGGCACATGCAGCCGTCGCTGCTCCAGCACCTGCGCATACAGCTCGCGCAGCAGCTGAGTGACGCCCGCGCCGCTGACGGCAGAGATTGCATACACGGGCAGCCCCAGCTGCCCGGCCTCGGCCTGCAGCTCGGCCAGCGCATCCGCCGACAAGGCATCGATCTTGTTGATGACCAGGAGTCTGGGCTTCGCCCACACCGTGTCGCCATAGCCCTTGAGTTCCGCCTCGACCTCGCGCACCTGCTCACCGATGCCCCGCCCGTCCGTGGGCGCGGCATCGACGAGGTGCAGCAGCACCTGCGTGCGCTCGATATGGCGCAGGAAGCGGTGGCCGAGCCCGCGGCCCTCGTGCGCCCCCTCGATCAGACCGGGGATGTCGGCGACGACGAAGCCGTCGCCATCGTCCATGAACACCTGGCCGAGCATCGGCGCAAGCGTCGTAAAGGGATAATCGGCGATCTTGGGCCGGGCATTGGAGATGCGCGCCAAGAGCGTGGACTTGCCGGCATTGGGTAAGCCCACCAGGCCGACATCGGCCATCGACTTGAGCTCGAGATACCGGATGCCCTCCTCGCCCGACTCGCCGGGCTGGGCGTAGCGGGGGGCGCGGTTGACGCTGGTGGCGAAATGGCTGTTGCCCAGGCCGCCGCGTCCGCCCTTGGCCATGATCCATTGCCTGCCGTCGGCATCCAGATCGGCCAGCACCTGCCCTTCCTCGTCCTTGACGATGGTACCGACGGGCACCGTGACGACGATGTCCGCACCGTCGCGGCCGTGCCGGTTGCGCCCGGCTCCGTTACGGCCGCTTTCGGCAATCAGGCGCTTGCGCAGGTACAGCTCCTGCAGCGTGTTGCGATCCCGGCTCGCCTCCAGGATGACGTGGCCGCCGCGGCCGCCGTCGCCGCCGTCCGGGCCACCCTTGGGCACGAACTTCTCGCGCCGGAACGATGCGGAGCCTGCGCCGCCGTGACCGGCGCGCACCTCGAGTTTCACTTCATCAACAAAACGAACCATGGATTAGATCTTCATCGCCTGTCGGCGGAATGTACAGTTGTTCTGAAAAGCGAAAAGGGCGTGACATGCACGCCCTTGCATAGATTCGCAGCTTCCGGTCAGCTGACGACGCGCACCAGCGTGCGGCCGGCGCGGCTGAAGAACTCAACCCTGCCACTGGCCTTCGCGAACAGCGTGTGGTCGCGGCCCACGCCGACGTTCTCACCGGCGCGAATCTTGGTACCGCGCTGGCGAACCAGGATATTGCCGGCCAGCACCTCCTGGCCGCCGTAGCGCTTGACGCCGAGGCGCTTGGCGTTGGAATCGCGTCCGTTCTTGGAAGAACCGCCTGCCTTTTTGTGTGCCATGGCTTACTCCTTGTCGGCCGCGGGCTCTGCTGCCTTGGCGGCGGCACGCGGCTTGGAAATCTTCTCGATGCGCACGGCGGTGAACATCTGGCGGTGGCCCTTGGTACGGCGGAAATTCTTGCGGCGGCGGCGCTTGAAGATCACGATCTTCTTGTCCTTGCCCTGCTCGGTGATCACACCCGAGACCTTGAACTTCTCGGCATCCTTGCCGGCCTTGACGTCGC
The DNA here is from genome assembly GCA_963764315.1 of uncultured Zetaproteobacteria bacterium. Classification (GTDB taxonomy): domain Bacteria; phylum Pseudomonadota; class Zetaproteobacteria; order Mariprofundales; family Mariprofundaceae; genus DATLWN01. Next base: position 56,861 of record CAVXSB010000006.1, on the reverse strand, counting down.
CGTTATCGCCGATCATCAGCACACGGTCGAAGTTGACCTTGTTGCCGACCTCGGCTTCCAGCTTTTCGACGCGCAGAACATCGCCTTCCTGCACGCGGTACTGCTTGCCGCCGGTTTGAATCACTGCATACATGCTCATCAACCTCGATGGGCTCAGGCCTTGGGGGCCTTGCCGTATTTCTTGTAGAAGCGCTCCACGCGGCCCTCGGTGTCCATGATCTTCTGCTTGCCCGTATAGAACGGGTGGCAGGCCGAGCAGATTTCCACATGGAAATCGCCACGGGTGGAATGCGTCTCGAAGCTATTGCCGCAAGAGCAGACGACCTTGGCGGCCTTATAATCGGGATGGATACCAGCTTTCACGTTTCTACTCCGTCTTTTCGAAAGGGCGCGATTTATACCGCCAAGTGCTCCAGGTTTCAAGCACCCGTTGCGTATCTTTACACCAGCCCGACCACCACGCGCTTGCACAACGCCATCAGCGGGCCCGGGAAGATGCCGATAGCGACCACGGCAATGGACGCCACGGCCACCGTCACCTGCATCAGCCGGCTCTCGGTGAAATGAAAGGCCACGCGCTCCTCATCGAAATAGATGTATTTGACCACGCGGATGTAATAGTAGGCGCCGACCACCGAGAACAGCACGCCGATCAGGGCCAGATAAAGATGCCCCGCCTCGATGGCGGCGAGGAACACCGCGTATTTGGCCCAGAAGCCGCCCAGAAACGGGATGCCGGCCAGCGAGAACAGCATCAGCCCCATGGCCAGGCCGTAGCCGGGCCGGGCCTTCGCCAGCCCTGCGAAATCGTCGAGCAATTCGCCCTGGATGCCCTCGCGGCGCATCAGCGAGATGATGGCGAACGCCCCGAGGCTCATGAACAGGTAAATCGTCAGATAGGTCATAATGCCCGCATAGCCGGCGGCGGTGCCGGCAATCAGTCCCAGCATGACGAAACCGACATGGCCGATCGTCGAGTAGGCCAGCATGCGTTTGATATTGCGCTGGGCGATGGCGGCGATATTGCCGACCGCCATGGTCAGCACCGCCAGCACCGAGAGCACGCCCACGTACTCATGCTGTAGCGACGGCAGCGCCTGGGTGAGCACGCGGATCAGCAGTACGAAGCCGGCGACCTTCGGAGCCACCGACATGAAGGCGGTCACCGGCGTCGGCGCGCCCTCGTACGCATCCGGGGTCCACATGTGGAAGGGCGCCACGGAGAGCTTGAACAGCAGGCCGGCGAGCAGAAACACCATGCCCAGCGTCACCGCCGTATGTGCATCGCCGCCACTGCCGGCAATGGCCTGGCCGACGGCGGCGAAATCGAAGGAGCCCGTGACCCCGTACAGGAAGGAGATGCCGTACAGCAGCAGGCACGAGGCCAGGGATCCCAGCACGAAATACTTCAGCGCCGCCTCGGCCGAACGCAGCACCTCGCGCTGATAGCCGACGAGCACGTAGACGCACAGCGCCATCAACTCCAGGCCGAGATACAGCATGATGAAGGTGTTCGACGAGGCCATCAGCATCATGCCAAGCGCCGCGAACAGCATCAGCACATAGAACTCGCCGGTATGCGCCTCGCCCCGCATGTAGTCGATGGACAGGATGGCGGCCACCGCCGTGGCCGTAAGAATCAGCACCTTGGCGAAGGCGGCGAACGGGTCGAGCACGAAGAAGCCGTAGAAGGCCACCAGCGACTTGTCGCTCGCCACCTGGGTGACCAGGAAGGCGGCAACGATGCAAACGACGATGGTCAGATAGCCGCTCCAGACCTTGTGCTTCTCGGGCAGGAACAGATCCCAGATCAGGATGAACATGGCCGCCACGGCCACGAACATCTCCGGCACCAACGTCGCCAGATGCTCCGGGAACGGGAATGGGAAGGTCACATTGGCCATCGTTTACCTCAGCGCCGCGATTTCATGAATATGGGCGGCCTGCGCCAGCGCTGCCGCAGCCGGCAGCTTGCTGCCCGTTGCCTGAGCCACCAGGTGCTGCACCGAGGCATGCATGATGTTGAGCACCGGTTCCGGGTACAGCCCCATCCATGCCACCAGGGCGATCAGCGGCACGAAGTAAGCGAACTCGCGCACGTTCATGTCGGGCATCGACTTCACCGTATCCTTGACCAGGTCGCCGAACACCACGCGCTTGTACATCCACAGCGTGTAGCAGGCCGAAAGCACGACGCTGGTCGCCGCACCGATAGCCACCCATTTGGTGGAGATGGCCAGATGCGCCTGGGCCGCGGCGGCCGACGAGAAGGTGCCGAGCAGCACCATGATCTCGCCGATGAAGGCCGAGGCGCCGGGCAGCGCCACATTGGCCATGGAGAAGACCAGGAACACCGCCGCGAAGACCGGCATGACATTGACCACGCCGCCGTAGTCGGCAATCAGACGCGTGTGCAGCCGGTCGTACATAACGCCGACGCACAGGAACAGGGCGGCGGCTACGAAGCCGTGGCTGATCATGCCGATGATCGCCCCCTCCACCGACTGCTGCGTGAGCATGAAGGTACCCAGCGTCACGAATCCCATATGCGCGATCGATGAGTAGGCGATCAGACGCTTCATATCCTCCTGCATCATCGCTACCAGCGAGATGTAGATGATGGCCACCAGCGACAGCGCCACCACCAGCGGCACGAAGTATTGGGAGGCATCGGGACAGATCGGCAGCGAGAAGCGCAGGAAACCGTAGGCCCCCATCTTCAGCAGGATGCCGGCCAGGATCACGGAGCCGGCCGTCGGCGCCTCGGTATGCGCATCCGGCAGCCAGGTGTGCACCGGCCACATCGGCACCTTGACGGCGAAGGCGACGAAGAAGGCCAGCCACAGCCAGATCTGCCAGTGCAGGTCGAAGGGATAGGCCATCAGCTTCTGCATGTCGAAGGTATGGCCCGCCTTGAAGTACATGGCCAGAAGCGCGATCAGCATCAGCACCGAACCGCCCAGCGTATACAGGAAGAACTTGATGGTGGCGTACACGCGGTTCTTGCCGCCCCAGATGCCGATGATCAGATACATCGGCAGCAGCATGGCCTCCCAGAAGAAGTAGAACAGGATGGTATCCAGCGCCGAGAACACGCCGAGCAGCGTCGTTTCGAGCACCAGGAAGGCAATCATGTACTCCTTGACGCGCGTCTCGATGCAGCGCCAGGCCGACACGATGCAGATGATGGTCAACAGGCTGGTCAGCAGGATGAACGGCATGGAGATGCCATCGACACCCAGGTGGTAGTTGATGTTGAAGCTGGCGATCCACGAGTGCAGCTCCTCGAACTGCATGTGGTGCGTGCCAGTGTCGAAATCGAAGGCCAGCGGCAAGGTTACGAGGAAGGTGGCCACGGACACGGCCAGCGCACTCCAGCGCACCGCCATATCGCCGCGCACGAACAGCCAGATGGCAATGGCCCCCGCCAGGGGCAGGAAGATGCTCAGCGACAGGATCGGGAATCCGAGGGCGTTGTTCAAAGGGTCCATCTGTTCTCCCTCAAGGCTTCAGGATCAGGTAGGTGAGCACCGCGAACACCCCGAGAACCATGGCAAAGGCGTAGTGGTAGATCATGCCCGTCTGCATCTCGCGCAGGCGGGTCGCCGTGCCGCGGATGCTGTTGACGATGCCGCCGTGGATGATGGCTCCGTCGATCACGCCGAGATCGGCCTTGCGCCACAAGAGCGTGCCCAGCCGGCGCGCGGAGCGCACGAACAGCCACTGGTAAAGCTCGTCCCAGTACCACTTGTTGAGCAGGAAGGCATGCAGCGGCGGGAAGGCCTCTGCGAGCTTCTTCGGGAAGGCGCGCTCCCTGAAATACATGGCGAAGGCGGTGCCGATGCCGAGCAGGGCCAGCAGCGTCGGTCCGAACTCAATCCAGTCCAGCTCGAACTCGTGACCGGCAAACCCATGCCCCGCCGCCTCCATATGCTCCATGGCCTCGAGCTTGGCGATCGGATCGTGCGCGTGCAGCACGAAGATGCTGTGGCCGAAGTAGCCGTCGGGACCGAGCACGTTGAAATGCAGAACATCGGCTCCGAACCAGCCGGCGAACAGGGCTCCCACGGACAGCACCATCAGCGGCACCGTGATCACCCATGGCGATTCGTGTACATGTGCCTTGGTCTCGGCCGGCACCCGGTCCGAGTTGTGGAAGGTCAGCAGGAACATGCGGAAGGTGTAGAAGGCGGTCATGAACACGGCGGTCAGCACCGAGAAGTAGGCGAAATCGCTGGCCCAGCCCATGCCGCGCACCGCTGCCGCCTCGATGATCACGTCCTTGGACCAGAAACCGGCGAAGGGATAAACGCCGGACAGCGCCAGAGAGCCGATCAGCATCGTCCAGTAGGTGATCGGCATATACTTGCGCAGCTGCCCCATCTTGCGGATGTCCTGCTCGGCCATCATGCCGTGGATGACGGAGCCGGCGGCCAGGAACAGCAGGGCCTTGAAATAGGCATGCGTGACCAGATGGAAGATGCCGGCCGAATAGGCGGAGATGCCGCAGGCCACGAACATGTAGCCGAGCTGCGAGCAGGTCGAGTAGGCGATGACGCGCTTGATGTCGGTCTGCACCATGCCGATGGTGGCACACATCCAGGCGGTGATGGCGCCGACCACCGTCACCAACTCCAGCGCCGTCTCCGAGTGCTCGAACATCGGCGACAGGCGGGCAACCATGAACACGCCGGCTGTCACCATGGTGGCGGCATGGATCAGGGCCGAGATGGGGGTGGGGCCCTCCATCGAATCGGGCAGCCACACATGCAGCGGCACCTGCGCGCTCTTGCCCATGGCGCCGATAAACAGCATCACGCACATGAAGGTGATCGCCGACATGTGCAGGCCGAGCGACGACATGTCCAGCATCGGGTGGGCGGCCACGAAGCCCGGCAAGGCATCGAATACCTGGCGGTACTCGACGGTGCCGAAGTAATACCAGATGGCGAGGATGCCGATGGCGAAGCCGAAGTCGCCGACGCGGTTGACGATGAAGGCCTTCATCGAGGCCACATTGGCGCTCTCCTTCTTGAACCAGAAGCCGATCAGCAGGTAGGAGAACAGGCCCACCCCCTCCCAGCCGAAGAACAGGGTGAAGAAGCTGTTGCCCATGACCAGCACCAGCATGGCGAAGGTGAAGCCGGAGATGTAGGAGAAAAAGCGCGAATAGCCCGGATCGCCGTGCATATAGCCGATCGTGTACACATGCACGCAGGACGAGACGATGGTGACGGTGACCATCATGATGACGGTCAGGCGGTCGATCATCATGCCGACCGGCACGTGCAGGCGGCCGGAGACGATCCAGGTCCACAGATCGCCGTAGAAGGAGGCGCCGGCCAGCACCTGCAGGAACACGTGCACGGAGAGCACGGCAGCGCCGATGACGCCCAGCGAACAGATCCAGTGTGCGAGCTTGTCCTTCATGGCCCAGCCGAACAGGCCGGTGACCAGCGAGGCGGCCAGCGGCAGCGCCGGGATGGCCAGCAACTCGCCGATGTTGAGCGTCATGTGTACGGTTTCCTGCACCCCAGCCTCCCCTCAGCCCTGCAAGGTATTGATGTCTTCGACATCGATCGAGCGGCGCAGACGATAGAAGGACACCAGGATCGCCAGGCCGACGGCCACCTCGCTGGCCGCTACCGTCAGCACGAAGAACACGAAGATCTGGCCGGCCAGGTCGTTCAGGTAATGCGAGAAGGCCACGAGGTTGATGTTGACCGCGAGCAGCATCAGCTCGATGCACATCAACAGCACGATGACATTCTTGCGGTTCAGGAACAGGCCGATCACGCCAAGCGTGAACAGGCAGGCCCCGACCGCCAGGTACGACGACAACCCAACCATCTTATATCCTCACCTTGCGTATACGGTCTTCCTTGCGGACGTTGACCTGCGCCGAAATGTTCTGGTATTTGGCATCCTTGCGGCTACGGATGGTCAGCACCACGGCGCCGACCAGTGCCACCAACAGGATGATGGCCGCCACCTCGAAGCCCATCAGGTACTTGGTGTACAGCACCTTGCCGATCTCCACCGTATTGTTGACATGCTGGGCCATGTCGCCGGCCGCGGGCTTGACCGCGAACACGCCGCTGGAGGCGGCGGAGACGAGCTCGATGAACAGCACCAGGGCGACGACGCCGCCGACGGGCAGGTAGAGCAAAAAGCCCTCCTTCATCTTGACGGCGTTCACCTCCAGCATCATCACCACGAACATGAACAGCACCATCACCGCCCCGACGTACACGAGGATGAGCACGATGCCCAGGAATTCGGCATTGAGCATGAAAAACAGGCCGGCGGCGTTGAAGAAGCAGAAGATCAGGAACATCGCCGAGTGCACGGTGTTGCGCGCCAGCACGACGCCCAGGCCACCGATCACGGCCATGGTCGCAAACAAATAGAAAAAGCCGGTCTCCAGCATCAACCCTCCCCTCGCTCGGCTCGGCCGTCAGCTATAGCGCGCGTCTGCGGCGATGTTCGCCGCGATCTGGCTCTCGTAGCGGTCCCCGTTGTCCAGGAGCATGTCCTTGGTGTAATACAGGGCCTTGCGCGTCTCGCTGGCATACTCAAATTCCTGCGTCTCGACGATGGCGTCTACCGGGCAGGCCTCCTGGCACAGGCCGCAGTAGATGCACTTGGTCATGTCGATGTCGTAACGGGTGGTACGGCGCGTTCCGTCCTCTCGCTCCTCGGACTCGATGAGGATGGCCAGCGCCGGGCACACGACCTCGCACAGCTTGCAGGCGATGCAGCGCTCCTCGCCGCTCTCGTAGCGACGCAGCGCGTGCAGGCCGCGGAAACGCGGCGAAAGCGGCGTGCGCTCCTCCGGATACTCCACGGTGATCTTCTTCTTGAACATGTACTTGCCCGTCAGCATCAGGCCACGCAGCAGCTCGGTGAGCAGCCAGGTACGGACGGCGCGCTTGATCAGACTCATCGTTCCCTCCTACGGCCGCCAGAAGCCAATGATCTCGGACAGGCCGGGGGTATACATGGCGATGCCTATCACGGCAATCCAGCCCATCGTCCACGGCAGGAACACCTTCCAGCCCAGGCGCATCAGCTGGTCGTAGCGGTAGCGCGGGAATGAGGCGCGGAACCAGATGAACACGAACACCAGGAACGCCGCTTTCAACAGCAGCCAGACGATACCCGGCACGATATCCAGCGCCGGGATCGGCGCATTCCAGCCGCCGAGGAACAGGATACTGGCCATCAGGCTGATCAGGATCATGGCGCCATATTCCGCCAACGAGAACACGGCGAACCACATGCCCGAATATTCGACGAAATAGCCGGCGACGATCTCCGCCTCACCCTCCGGCAGGTCGAACGGTACGCGGTTGGTCTCGGCGCAGCCGGAGATGAAGTAGACGATGAACATCGGGAATAGCGGGATCATATACCAGTGCCAGAAGCCGCCGGCCTGGGCGCGCACGATGTCGGCCAGGTTCATGCTGCCGGCCAGCATCAGCACGGTGACCAGCGCGAAGCCCATCGACACCTCGTAGGAGATCATCTGGCCGCTGGAGCGCAGAGCACCCAGAAAGGCGTACTTGGAGTTCGACGACCAGCCAGCCATCAGGATGCCGTAGATGCTGAGGCTGGAGATGGCCATGACGTAGAGCACGCCGATGTTCAGGTTGGCGATGGCCATCACGTGCGGCGTGCTCCAGAGGCCAAACAGCGTGGTCTGGCCGAACGGGATCACGGCGAAGGCGATCAGTGCCGGCACCAGCGAGATCACCGGGGCGGCGACAAACAGAAACTTGTTCGCGCGTGTCGGAATGATGGTTTCCTTGAAGAACAGCTTGATGCCGTCGGCGATCGGCTGCAGCAGCCCGGCCCAACCGACGCGGTTGCAGCCCTTGCGTGCCTGCGCCCAACCGATGACACGGCGCTCGAAGTAGGTGATATAGGCGACGCCCAGCGCCACCGGCACCGTGACGGCGAGGATCTCCAGGGCCCAGATGCCCGCCTGGATGGCGGTGTTCACTGCGCTCATCACACCCCTCCCTTCAGCGAGGCCGAATCGGCGCTGCACAGATCGCCGCATTCGCCGCCCTTGGCCACGAACAGCACGCCCGGGGACACGTCGTCACGGCCCTGCACCTCGCACGGGAACTCGCCGCGCTCGGTGACCACCGTCAACGTCCCCTCCTCGAGCTTCAGGGCGGCCAGCGTCTCGGGATTGACGACGACAGCGCCGATCGGATGCAGGTCGGCCGCCTCCGTCAACAGCGTGGAGGCACGCGCCCACATGCCTTCGCGATACATGGAGAAGCGGCTGACCACGTCGAGCTCATGGCTCGGCTTGAAGGACGGCAGCCATTCGGCCTTGGGGTTGCGGCGCGCCAGCGCCAGGTAGGCGTCGATGATTTCCGCATCCACCGCCTTCTCGAGCTCCGGCATCAGCCGGATCACATGCGTGCGCATCTCGTCCAGGTCGATGGCAGGCACCTCGCAGCCGGCAACCTGGGTCAGACGCATCATCACCTTCCACAGCGGCCGCTCCTGGCCCATGGAAACCAGCGGCGAACGTGCCTCGCGCACGCGCCCCTCCATATTGACGAAATGACCCTCGATCTCGGAATAGGCCGCCGCCGGCAACAACACCTCGGCATGCTCACTGATAGCGCCGGAGATGGCGCCGACCTGCACCAGCGGCACCTTGGCCAGCGCCGCCTTGGCCTCCACCGGGAACAGACCGTCGCCGACCGGATCGCTGCCGACCAGCAGCAGGGCATCGAGCTCGCCGGCCACCGCCGCGTCGAAGATCTCGCCGGCACCGACACGCACATCGCCGAAGATGGCGCCGAGCACCTGGGCGTTCATGCCCTCGGGAATCAGGTTGCGTCCGTCACGACCCATTTCGGCATGGCCGCAGGCGCGCATCAAGAGGTCCAGGCCATGGATCAGGGCTGCCGCATCGCGGTGCGAACGGATCTCCTCGCCAACCAAGAGGGCGCAGGAATCGGCCAGCAGCGCATCGGCAAGGATCTTGCCCGCCTCGTGACGCTCGGCCACCGAGGACATCCACACATCCATGCCGGCCGCCGTCTTGCCGAACTCTTTGACCTGCTCCATGGCACGGGCGATGACCGCCGGCCAGTCGCGCGGGCGGATCAGCGCATCGGCGGCCAGCCTGTCGGTGTTGGTGCGGTAGTTCATGGCACCGATGCGGATGACAGGCTCGCCCTGATGCATGCGCTTTCTGAGGCGCTGCATCAGGATCGGCAGGCGCTGACGCAGGTCGGAGCCGAGGATGACGACCTGGTCGCAATCCTCGATCTGCTCCACGGTCATGGCGAAGCCTTCCTCGAAAGCGAAGGGACGGAAGTCGCGGCGGTACAGGTCGCAGGCGACCTTCGCCTCGGGGAAGGCCGCATCGTGCAACAGACGGATCGAGGTCAGGCCCTCCACGCTCCAGCCCGGCGAACAGATGATGCCGATGCGTTTGCCCTTCAACACCGCCACGGCGCGGTCGATAGCCTCGTCCCAGTCCACCTGGCTGAGGCTGCCGTCGACGCGCATCTGGGGCGCCAGGATGCGGTGGTCGGAGCGGAAGGCATCGTAGACATAGCGCCCGCGGTCGCAGATCCAGGGCTCCACGCCACCGGTCTCCGGCCGGATGCGCACCACCTCGTTGCCGCGCGACTCGATGCTGATGTCGCAGCCGTTCGGGCACTGGGTGCACGTGCTCTTGTGACGCGCCACCTCCCAGGGTCGAGCCACGTCGTTCGAGGGCTTATCCAGCAGGGCGCCGACCGGGCAGACGTCCGCGAGATTGCCCGAAAGCTCGGAGCTCAACGTGTCCTCGACGATGCCGGCGATGGTCATGTGATCGCCGCGGTTGAGTACACCCATCTCCCCGGTGCCGGCGATCTCGTCGGCGAAGCGCACGCAGCGCGTGCAATGAATGCAGCGCGTCATGCAGGTGCTGACGAACGGCCCCAACTCGTAATTGACGACCGCGCGCTTGGGCTCCACGTAGCGCCCACGCGAGGTGCCGTGATCCATGGCGTAGTCCTGCAGCTTGCAACTGCCGCCCTGGTCGCAGACCGGGCAGTCCAGCGGGTGATGGATCAGCAGATACTCCATCACCATCTGCCGGTCCTTCTTCAGCCCCTCGGTATGCGTGTTCACGCGCATACCCTCGGCCACCGGTGTGCAGCAGGACGCAGCGGGCTTGTTCCAGCCCTCGATCTCGACCAGGCACATGCGGCAGTTCGCCGCCACCGAAAGCTCCGGGTGGTAGCAGAAGTACGGCACATTGACTTCATGCCCGCGGCAGGCCTCAAGGATACTCGTGCCGGCCGGGACCGTGACTTCCTTGTCGTTGATATACAGCGTGGTCATGCCGTTCGTCCTCCACCTACTGGGGCCATGCGTGCGAGCATCATGCCGCCTTCTCCTGGATGCCGGCGCGCACCACCTCAGGGAAGTTCTTGATCACCGAAAGCACCGGGGCGGCGGCACCGTCGGCCAGGGCGCAGATGGTGCGTCCGGCCATGTGCACGGCCGCATCCTGCAACACCTCAAGATCGCCCGGACGGCCCTCGCCACGCTCGACGCGCGTCAGCACGCGGTACAGCCAGCCCGTACCCTCGCGGCAGGGCGTGCATTGGCCACAGGACTCGTGGGCATAGAACTTTGCCAACCGACGGGACACGGCAAGCACGTCCGCCGTCTCGTCCATGATGATGATGGCACCGGAGCCGAGCATGGAACCGGCCTTGGCCAGGTCGTCGAAGGTCAGCGGGATGTCGTAGTGCTCCGCCATCAGCCACGGCGCCGAAGAACCGCCGGGGATGATGGCCTTCGGACTGCTGCCATGTTGCAGGCCGCCACAGTAATTCTCGATCAGCGATTTCAGCGGCGTGCCGAGCGGCACCTCGTAGTTGCCCGGGCGGTTAACCTGCCCGGACACCGAGAAGATCTTCATGCCGGTGTTGTTCGGCTTGCCGAGGGTGGCATGCCAGGCCCCGCCAAGCTTCACGATGGACGGGATGGTCGCCAGCGTCTCCACATTGTTGACCACCGTCGGACAGCGATAGAAGCCCTCGACAGCCGGGAACGGCGGCTTGAAGCGCGGGCGTCCGGGCTTGCCCTCCAGCGACTCGATCAGCGCCGTCTCCTCGCCGCAGATATAGGCGCCGGCACCGCGGTGCACAACCAGATCCATGCTGTACTTGGAGCCCGCAATTTGCTCGCCGAGCAGGCCGGCGGCATAGGCTTCATTGATCGCCTCGTCCAGCACCCGGGCCTCGTGCACGAACTCGCCGCGGATGTAGATATAGGCGTGGCGCACGCCGAGCGCGAAGCCGGCGACGATCATGCCCTCGATCAACAGGTGCGGATCGAAGCGCATGATGTCGCGATCCTTGAAGGTACCGGGCTCCCCCTCGTCGGCATTGCACAGCAGATAGGTCGGCTTGCCGGTATTGCGCGGCACGAAGGACCATTTCAGCCCGGTCGGGAAGCCGGCACCACCGCGGCCACGCAGGCCCGAGGCCTTGACCTCGCCGATGATCTTCTCCGGCTCGAATTCGTTCAGCACCGTGGGCAGATGCTCGTAGGCGCCATGGCTTCGCGCCACCTCCAGCCGGTTCATGCCGGGCACATGGATGCGATCGAAGCAGATCGCCTTTACCTGTTTGGGATCGGACGGAATCATGCCGCACCCCCTTCCCGGCCCTGGCGGATGAGCGCATCGAGATGCGTGGTATCGACCTTCTCGTGATACAGGCCGTCGACCTGCACCACCGGAGCGCCGCCACAGGCACCCAGGCATTCGACCTCGGTGACCGTGAACATGCCGTCCGGTGTCGTCTCGCCAAGCTTGATGCCCAGGCTGTCGCACAGGTGGCGCACCAGCTCACCGGAGCCGTTGAGCATGCATGAGGCGTTGGTGCACACCTCCAGCAGATGTCGGCCGCAGGGCTGCTCGCGGAACATGGTGTAGAAGGTCACGACCTCGCGCACATGCATCAGGCGCACGTCGAGCAGCCTGGCCACCATCTGCTGCGTTTCCAGCGACAGGTAGCCGAAATCCTGCTGGGCCAGATGCAGCACCGGCAGCAATGCCGAGCGGGGCTGCGGATACTTCGCGACCAAGGCCTTGATCTCCTCCAGCCGCGCATCCGAGAAACGGGGCTGTGCCTGGGGCTGTGCGCTCATCGGTCCACCTCGCCAAACACGATGTCCTGGGTGCCGAGGATCGTCACCACATCCGCGATCATGTGGCCGCGGCACATGTAGTCCAGCGCCTCCAGATGCGCGAAGCCCGGCGCCCGCACCTTCATGCGGTAGGGCTTGTTCGAACCGTCGGACACGATGTAGACGCCGAACTCGCCCTTCGGGTGCTCGACGGCTGCATAAACCTCGTTTGCCGGCACGTGGAAGCCCTCGGAGAAATACTTGAAGTGATGGATCAGCGCTTCCATGTCGGACTTCATCAGGCTCCGGCTCGGATTCGTCAGCTTGTAATCGTCGATCTTCACAGGCCCCGGGTTCTTGGCCAGCCAGTCGACGCACTGCTTGATGATGACGTTGGACTGGCGCATCTCCTCGATACGCACCAGATAGCGGTCATAGGTGTCGCCGGTGACGCCGACCGGTATCTCGAAGTCCATGCGATCGTAGACGTCGTACGGCTGGGTCTTGCGCAGATCCCAGGCGATGCCGGAGCCGCGGATCATCGGCCCGGTGAAGCCCCAGGCGAGCGCCGCTTCCTTGTCGACGATGCCGACATCGACGGTGCGCTGCTTCCAGATACGGTTCTCGGTCAACAGCGTTTCGTATTCGTCCACATGACCCGGGAAACGCTCGGTGAAGGCGGCGATCTTCTCCAGCAGCCCCTCCGGCATATCCTTGTTGACGCCGCCGGCACGGAAATAGGCCGCGTGCATGCGCGCGCCACTCACCGCCTCGTAGTAGTCGAAGATGTCCTCGCGCTCACGGAAACAGTACAGGAACACCGTCATGGCACCGATATCCAGCGCATGCGCGCCCAGCCACAGACAATGGTTCAGGATACGCGTCAGCTCCGCAAACATCACACGGATGTACTGCGCCCGCTCCGGCGGCGTGATGCCGAGCAGCTTCTCTACCGCCAGCGCATAGGCATGCTCGTTGGCCATCATCGACACATAGTCGAAGCGGTCGAAATACGGCACGTTCTGCAGATAGGTCTTGTACTCGAACAACTTCTCGGTGCCGCGGTGCAGCAGGCCGATATGCGGCTCGGCACGCTCGACGACCTCGCCGTCGAGCTCCAGCACCAGGCGCAGCACGCCGTGCGCGGAGGGGTGCTGCGGTCCGAAGTTGATGGTGTAGTTCTTGATCTCAGCCACGGTCCACCCCCGGCCAGGCACGCGGGATCAACACCCGGTTCTCCAGCTTGTTCGGCCGGTACACGCAGCGCCACTGGGCCTCGTCGAAGAACAGTTCCACCCGCCCGACGAGCGGGAAATCCTTGCGCAGCGGATGCCCTTCGAAGCCGTAATCGGTAAGGATGCGGCGCAGGTCCGGATGATGGTTGAAGATGATGCCGTACATGTCGAAGGCCTCGCGCTCGAACCAGTTGGCGGTCGGCCAGACCTCGACGACGGAATCGACGAGTTCGCGCTCGTCGACGCCGACCTTGATGCGGATGCGCGCGTTACGCTCTACGGAAAGCAGGTGGTAGACGACCTCGAAGCGAGGTGCGCCCTCGGCCTTATCCGGATGCGCCGACAGGTCGACGCCGCACAGGTCGATCAGCTGCTCGAAGCCGTGCTCCCGCTTCAGGTAATGGCAGGCCTCGACGATGCTACGTCGGTCCAGCACCGCCACCGGGCAGTCCAGGCCTGCATAGGCCTGCAATACCCGCTCGCCGAACTGTGCCTGCAGCCCGACAAGCGCCGGGGCCAGGGCCTCGTTGTGGATGATGGTGTGCTCGCTCATGCCGTCACCGTGCGATCGTATTGGTGCGCTTGATCTTCTCCTGCAGCTGGATGAAGCCGTACAGGAGCGCCTCGGCCGTCGGCGGACAGCCAGGTACATAGATATCGACCGGCACCACGCGATCGCAGCCGCGCGTCACCGCATACGAATAATGGTAATAGCCGCCGCCGTTGGCGCAGGAGCCCATGGAGATCACCCAGCGCGGCTCGGACATCTGGTCGTACACCTTGCGCAGCGCCGGGGCCATCTTGTTGACCAGGGTGCCGGCCACCACCATGACGTCGGACTGGCGGGGACTGGGGCGGAAGACGATGCCGAAACGGTCCAGGTCGTAACGGGCAGCGCCGGCATGCATCATCTCCACGGCACAACAGGCCAGACCGAAGGTCATCGGCCACAGGGAGCCGGTGCGCGCCCAGTTGATCAGCTTGTCGGCCGTCGTGGTCACGAAGCCCTTTTCAAGAACCCCTTCTATTCCCATTGCAGCGCCCCCTTCTTCCAGGCGTAGACGTAGCCGACGAGCAGCACCACGAGGAAGAGCATCATCTCGACGAAGCCGAAGATGCCGATGTCCTTCAGCACCACCGCCCACGGGAACAGGAACGCCGTCTCCAGATCGAATACCACGAACAGAATGGCCAACAGGTAGAAGCGCACGTCGAACTGCATGCGCGCATCCTCGAAGGCCTCGAAACCGCATTCGTAGGGGGAAAGCTTTTCGGCATTCGGTCGCTGGGGCGCTACGAAGGTCGTCAGCACCAGCGGCAGCACCCCCATCGCCAGGGCGATCAGGATGAAGATAAAGATCGGCGCATATTCATTAGCCAGATATGCGGCACCCATACCACCCCCTTGCATGCTCAATTCCCCTCCCCCCGCCGACAACGCAGACGCGCCATCCCAAGCGGCCCCAAAGGGGGAGAGCTTGCTACAGCCCTCCCATGGGGCTGTCAAGGCAACTGCAGTTGTGGCTATTGCTGTGCCTGCGCCGGCCGGGACCGGCGACTGCAACTGGTGGAGGCGGCGGGATTCGAACCCGCGTCCGGAAATCATCAGCCAATGGATCTACACATGCTTTTCCCGCTGAATTTATCGATCGCCTGCCCAGCGGGCGCGGCCAGCGATCGATTGTCCGTATTGATCTCGGCAAGGGCACGCCACGCACTACGGCTTCCCAGGCCCAGCCCCTCTAAAGTGGCCCTCATCCAACCGCCAAGGGGCGAGCAGTCAGGGAGGGTGGTTACGCAGCTACTGCGACCAGGTTTTCGTCGTTGGCAATTAAGCCGGTGACCCTGGGTAACGGGCGGTATCTGCCCGGCATGCACCAAAGGGTTCAGTATCTCCGTCGATACCGTTCGCCCCCGTGAATGCCTCAGTGTAACGCGCCGGGGCATGGTCCTGCAAGCGGCCCTGTAATCGGGGATTTGACAGCGTGGACAACCTTCCCTAGCAGGGCCACATGGATCCATTCATGAAATCGCTGGCGCTGTTCCTCGTGCTGTTCAACCCATTTTTGATGAGTATCTATCTACTCGACCTGATCCAGGACCTGGATCGGCGCACCTTCGTACAGGTGCTCGCCCGCGCCTCGGCGATCAGCGGCGCGGTATTCCTGCTGTTCGCCTGGGGCGGCGAGGCCATCTTCACCAACCTGCTGCAGATCAGCTTCTCGGCCTTTTTGGTCTTCGGCGGCATCGTCATCCTGCTGATCGCGCTACAGATGATGTTCGTCGGCAGCAATGCCATCCGGAATATGCGCGGCGGCGATCCTGCGCATCTGTCGGGATCCGTGGCCATGCCGTTCATGATCGGTCCGGGCACCATCAGCGCCAGCGTCATGGCCGGCAAGACGTTGAACATGGCGCAGGCGGCCACCGTCATCGTGCTGTCGCTGGTGCTGACGACGATGCTGCTGCTGGCGCTCAAAAGCGCCTTCGACGCCGTCAAGGCCCGCCATGCCGGACTGCTGGAACGTTACATCGACATCACCGGCCGCGCCGCCGCCCTGCTGACCGGCAGCATCGGCGTGCAGATGATCATGCAGGGCCTGCACCAGCAGCTATAGGCCCTGGGCGATTTGAAATCCAGGGTCAGCCCGCTAGGGTAGGCGGCAATGCTTTCGACCACCCTGAAGCAGGGTCCGCTTTCCTTGTCCGAAGGTCCCCTGATCCCCATGCCGCTGCACCACCGCGCCGCCCGGCCATGACCGCCGCCAGCTTTATCTTCTTCCTGCTCATCTTCGCCGTCATCGGCGGCCTGTCGTCGATGCGTCGGCAACAGACGACGGACGACTACCTCGTCGCCGGGCGCAACGTGCCCCCGTGGCTGGCCGGGCTATCGGCGGTCGCCACCAACAACAGCGGCTATATGTTCATCGGCATGATCGGCCTGACCTACACCACGGGGCTGTCGTCGGTGTGGCTGATGATCGGCTGGATCCTCGGCGATTTCGCCGCCTCGCTGCTGATCATGAAGAAGGTGCGCCTGGTGGCCGAGGCGCAGAACATCCATTCCTTCGGCGGCCTGCTGGCGCAATGGCACGACACCGAATTCAACATGCTGCGTCGCGTTTCCGGCATCCTGACCATCATCTTCCTCGGCACCTATGCCGCCGCCCAGTTCACGGCCGGCAGCAAGGCCCTGCACGTGCTGTTCGGCTGGCACCTCTCGACCGGCGCCATCATCGGCGCCGGCCTGGTGCTGCTGTACAGCTACAGCGGCGGCATCCGCGCCTCGATCTGGACCGATGCCGCCCAGTCCTTCGTCATGCTCGCCTCGATGATCATGCTGGTGTGGGCCGCCGCCGCCAGTCTCGGCACGCCGACGCACATCGTGCATGCGCTAGCCGAGGTGTCGCCCCATTACATGCAGTGGTTCCCGGCCCACACCTGGCTGGGGGCGGCACTGTTCGTCGGCGGCTGGATCTTCGCCGGCTTCGGGGTGGCCGGGCAACCGCATATCGTCATCCGCTACATGGTCCTGGACGATGTCGACAACATCAATCGCTTTCGGGCCTATTACTACGCCTGGTTCATCGCCTTCTATTCGGCAACCATCGTCGTCGGCCTGTTGGCCCGCCTGTTGATCCCCCATGCAGGCTCCTTCGACCCGGAGTTGGCGCTGCCGCTGATCTCCCAACAACTGCTGCCCGGCGTGCTCGTCGGCCTGATGCTGGCCGGCCTGTTCGCCGCCACGATGTCGACCGCCGACTCGCTGGTGCTGTCCTGCTCGGCCTCGCTGACCCGGGACCTGATGCCCGCGCGCAAATCCGGCTATGCGGGAACGAAGCTGGCCACCGGCGCCGTGGTGCTGGTGGCGCTGGCGCTGTCGCTGTCGGGCGACAAGAGCGTGTTCGCGTTGGTGCTGATCGCCTGGGGCATGCTCGCCTCCGCCTTCGTGCCACTGATGGCCGTCTATGCCCTGGGCCGACAGCCATCGGAGCGCACGGCGCTGGCCATGATGGGGACGGGGGTCACCGTCTTCCTGCTGTGGCGCGCGCTGGGGCTATCGCATATCGCCTATGAGGTCATGCCGGCCATCGTGGCAGGGCTGGCGATCTACGCCGTCGTGCCGGAGCCGGCCGGAGCCCCGGAGCGGCAAGCGGTGAAGGCCCCGGTGGAAGCAGATCAGTAGCGGCGACCGAATGCGCCCGCGCAGGGCCGAACCCCCGACGAAACAAGGAATACCGCTCAGAACACGTTAGAACATCCTGCTGAGCTGCACCCATCCGCGGGTGGTGGTGCGGTTGGCTATGGATACCGGCACCGTGCCCACGGGCCTCGCCAGATAGGCCGTGAGATGCCAGCGGTGCGGCGCGTTCACGTCCAGCCCGATGCCGACGTCGCCCAGCGAATACACGTTCCGGCCCGTCGACCACGGCTTGGCGTTCACGCTCGCGTGCTCCGCATCCCCGAACAGCCTGCCCTGCACCCGCTCGGTGAAGCGGTGCCTCAGCTCCGCCGTCGTCAGGTAACCCGTATCCGCCGAGAGCACGCCCATGTCGTAGCCGCGCAGGCCGTAAGGGCCGCCCACCACCAGCTTCTCCACCGAGTCCAGGTTCCCGTTCGCCCACTGCCCCGAGGCCGAAAGATACAGCGAGTCGCGCGCATCGATCGATTGCAGGCGCACCAGCGCCCAGTCCCCCTTCGAGAAGTGGCCGGCCGTCTTCGCCGTCGCCGCATCGGAGGCCAGTGCCGTGGGATCGTCGAAGGCGAGACTCCCCGTACTCCAGCTCACGTTCCACGTGCTCACCGCGTTCGTACCCAGGAGATGATCGCGCACGTCGCCCGAGACACTGAACCGCCCGTCGTTCAAATGACGGTCCGTGCGGAGATTCGAGGCATCGATATGGTCGCGCAGGCGCTTGTGATTGTACTGCGCCTTCACGTACAGGTTCAGCTTCAGGCTGCGGATCAGCGGCTGACGTACCCAGGCGCTGGCCACGTTCGCCGTGCCGTAGCCGCGAAGGTTGGACAGCGAGCCGCCCAGGATGTAGCGCAGTGCCGAGTAGGATGCCCCCAGCTGCGTGCCCGAACCGTTCACCACCACGTCGTAGGCCGCGCGCCCGTAATCCAGGCCGTGCCCGGCCGTCATGAAGTTCAGATTCAGCGCATCGCCCAGGTGCAGCGGATCGTTGATGGTTACCCCCGCCCCGATGCGGCCGCGGCCCGTGTACTGGTTGCCGTAGTTGTCCGCGCTGATGTTGCCTGTCACCCGTGGGGCAGCCTTCGCTTCCACGTTCAGATCGGCCGTGCCCACCTGAGAGCCCGGGCTCAGCGAGGCATCCGGAATCACGCCCGGGATGTCGGAGAGCAGCAGCAGCGCCCGGTTCAGGCCCGCATCGCCGATCACCTGGCCGCTGTGCAGCGGCGCCAGCGTCGAGCTCAGCAGCCTGTCGTGCACCGGACTGTGGTTGTTCAGGTTGATCTTGCCGTAATGCGCCTCGATCGCTTCGATTTCGACCACTCCGTCATGAATCGTCTGGACTGGGACAATCGCCCGTGCCAGAGGATAGCCGTGCTGGTGATAGTAATCTGTGATTCTGGATGCCAGCCCTTCGAGCTGGGATAGTGTGATTTCTTTTCCTTCTGAGTCTGCAACCAAGGCGTGCAGGGTTTCAGTGTCGATCTTCTTGTTTCCGGCAATCTTGATTTGCTTCAACAGGAAAGGACTGGAGGACGGCAGCTTCGCCACGCCTTCATGCTCGATAGAGAGCCCAGTCCCGGAGGAGGAAGGAGCCTGGGGAATTGAAGGCTTGATCTGCTGCAATATCGACCCCGCTCCAGGGGGTGTTGGCTCGGCACCATGGGCGGCCAATGGCAGGGTGAGCAGTGCCGCCAGAAATGGAATAAGGCATTGCTTGCGGTCGATACTCATGGTTTTGTTTTCCGGTTTCCGTTGATCGCATCGCCATTGAGTCCGCCATCAACGACTCTTGCCAGCAGCGGAGTTGCCTTGTCGGCCAGATATATTCCGGGCGTACCGAAAGCCGGAACTGTCAGATCGGGCGGGTTAGACATATGCGCAGCCAGGATGGATTGGTCCGCCGCGCTCACCGTGAGGACGTGCGCGGGCAGAGAGCCGACAAGCGCCGTACCAGTCGCGCCACCCGTCGGCTGTTTGTTGATCTGGCTGGTGCCCGTCAGGGTGCCGGTATGAATGAAGGTGCCGGGATTCTGCGTCACAACCCCGGTGATATCGCCTGCAATGCCGAGGATCGTAGTGCCCGACGCGCCGGTGGTGATGTTGCCGAGGGCCACGGTAGTGGCGTGATGCACCGTTGTCGCCGTTACCGAATTGCTGGTCGTAACGAGGCTGCCGTCCAGATTGATCGCGCCGCCCCCGCCGTTCAGCATGATGTCGCCTGAGCCGCCGTCGACAGTGGAACCGGTGGACTGCGTTATGCCGACGCCATTCATGGTAACGCCCACACCAGTGACGCTCCATGCGCCCAGCGAAAGGACACCGCCGGAGTTAAGCGTCGCATTGCCCGCAGCGGCCACATTGCCAGCGAGACTCATGTTGCCTGCACTGGTTACGATCAGCGACCCGGTATTCAATGTTCCAAGGGTCAGCGCGTTCATGTCCGTGATCTGCGTGGTGCCACCAGTCAGGCTCACTGCGCCGCCGAAGTCGTTGCCGGCATTGGTCAGCGTGATCGTTCCACTGCCCGCATTGATGTTGCCGATCCCGGCCACGTTCAATGCCCCGCCTGGCTGACCGCCCCGCCGTTGCTGGTCGCTACCAGGTTGCCCGTCACCGTGCCGCTGCCCAGGTTCAATGCACCGGTGCTGATCGCGGTCAGCGCCCCGCTGCTCAGGGTGCCCAGAGTCAACGCGTTCGCATCGGTGATCTGCGTGATGCCACCGATCAGGCTTACCGCGCCGCTGAAGTCATTGCCAGCATTGGTCAGCGTGATCGCATTGGCGCCGGCATTGAAGCTCGACGTACCGGCGACCGTGAATACACCGCCTTGGGCAATGCCACCGCCGCTGGTCGTCACCGACAGCGGGCCGCTGATGTTGACCGTGCCACCGTTCGAGAAGGTACTGCTGGTGGTGGTCAGGCCAGTCAGTGGGTTCGTGCCTCCCACAACACCGGTCAGCGCCAACGCACCACCCGTGCTGACGACCAGCCTGTGCGCGCCGTCGAGCGTCGAAACCAGGCTGATCGCGCCGTTGCCCGAGCTGGTCAGCGTACTGTTGCCAGCGAGGGTGACGGCGTCGTTGTAAGTCTGCGCGCCACTGGTACTGACATCACTGCCGAGCGTCGTGAATCCGCTGGCATCGGTGGTCAGCGAAGCCAGCGCCGTGCTGCCACCTACCGCACCACCAAAGGTGGTTGCACCGGCGGTATTGACCGCCAGCGCATGCGCGCCGTCGACCGTCGACAATAGGCCAATCGCCCCACCGCCGGTGCTCGTCAGCGTGACATCCGAACCCAGGATCAGTCCGTCACCGTAGGTCTGCGCGCCTGAAGTGGTCACGTTGCCGCTCAAGGAGGTGCTGCCACCGGCATCGGTGGCGAGACTGGTCAAGGACTGCGTGCCGCCCACGGCCGCACCAAAGGTCGTGGTGCCCGCCGTGTTGACGGTGAGGCCATGGCTACCGTCGACCGTCGAGTCGAACCCGATAGTGGCGCCCCCCGAGCTCGTCAGGGCACTGTCCGCTCCCAGAGTGACCGCGTTGTGGTAGCTCTGCGCACCTACCGTAGTGACGGTCGAGCCGAGCGTGATGCCACCGCTGGAGGTCACATCGAGAGCGCCCCCGATATCGACGCTGCCCAGGGTGATCGGATGGGCACCGCTGGCAAGCGTTGCGTTGGTGGCACCGGCGCCTCCCAGGCTCACGGCACCGCCGAAACTGTTGCTGCCGTTGGTCAGCGTGACCGCCCCCCCCGAGCTGATCGCCGTGGTGCCGGACACCTGAAGCACACCACCGCTCTGGCCGATGTCACTGCCAGAGGTGAGCTGCAAGCTGGTGGCCGTCACATTGTTGGTCAGGTCCAGTGCGGAGGCAGCGTTCAGTGCAATCACACCGCCAGTGAGATCCGTGCCTAACGTGAGCGCACCGGTGTTAACGGTCAAGCCGATGTTCCCCGGAGCCGCTCGTGGTCGTCACCGGGCCGTTCACCGTCAGCGCCTGCGCATCGACCAGAGTGAAGTTTGCCGCCTGGAAAGCGCCCAGCGTGCCGATCAGGTTGGCACCACCCAGCGCGGTATTTCCCACCGAGGAGCCGGTGAGCGTCGTGGCATTCACCACCCCGGCACCACCCTGACTGATGGCTCCAGCCGAGGTCAGCGAGGTCGCAGTACCTGACAGCGCGCCATTGATGGTCAGGTTACCCGCCGTGGTGGTGAGCGAGGCATTGGCACCACCGTTGACGATGCCGGCCACGGTCAGCGCCTGCGCATTGGTCAGGCTCAATCCTGCGGCGCTGAAGGTGCTCAGCGTACCGATCAGGTTGGCGCCACCCAGCGCCGTACTTCCCGCCGAGGACCCGGTGAGCGTCGTGGCATTCACCACCCCGGCACCACCCTGACTGATGGCTCCAGCCGAGGTCAGCGAGGTCGCAGTACCTGACAGCGCGCCATTGAGGGTCAGGTTACCCGCCGTGGTGGTGAGCGAGGCATTGGCACCACCGTTGACGATGCCGGCCACGGTCAGCGCCTGCGCATTGGTCAGGCTCAATCCTGCGGCGCTGAAGGTGCCCAGCGTACCGATCAGGTTGGCACCACCCAGCGCCGTACTTCCCGCCGAGGACCCGGTGAGCGTCGTGGCATTCACCACCCCGGCACCACCCTGACTGATGGCTCCAGCCGAGGTCAGCGAGGTCGCAGTACCTGACAGCGCGCCATTGAGGGTCAGGTTACCCGCCGTGGTGGTGAGCGAGGCATTGGCACCACCGTTGACGATGCCGGCCACGGTCAACGCCTGCGCGTTGGTCAGGCTCAATCCTGCGGCGCTGAAGTTGCTCAGCGTACCGATCAGGTTGGCACCACCCAGCGCCGTACTTCCCGCCGAGGAGCCGGTGAGCGTGGCTGCCGTGATCACGCCCGCGGTCTGGCTGATGGCGCCGCCCGCCACCAGATTAGCCGTGCCGGTACCAAGGCTCAGATTGCCCCCCAGGCTAATGTTGTTGCCGGCAGTCAGCTTGAGGTTGAGTACGTCGACACCCGGTATCGAATCGTAGACCTGATTGTTGATGATGATGTCGTGCGCGGCATCGAATGTCAGCGTATTGGTGCCGGTGTTGTTGAAGTCGAGGTTGGTGGCAAGCGTGATATCGCCGGCCTGGGCGTTGGTGCCGCCAGTCTCTGTGGTAACCGTGACGTTGGCGCCACCGCTCAGCGCACTCGTGATCAGGTTTACGCCAAGACTCGCGCTGTCGTTGGAAGACTGAAACGGGTTGGCGGCGTTGATGTTGGTACTGCTACTACCGCTGACGATGGTGATGTTGTTCGGATCGATCAGCCATTCGCCGCCCAGGCCGCCAGCGGCACGCGCATCCACTTGCGGCGCATCGACGATGTTCAAGCCACCATGACTGGACGTTTCAATGAATCCACCGTCGCCGCCCAGCAGGCCACCGCGAGCCTGCAGCGTGCCGGCCACGACAGTGTTGTTCTGCGAATACACGGCGATGCTACCGCCCTGCCCATTGCCGCTAGCATCGGCATTCAGCACCGCGCCGTCAGCCACATAGGCGCGCTTGGCGATGGTGAGACCTTCCCCGCCCTGCACGCCACCACCGACACGAATCGCGCCGCCGGCCATCGTGCCTGACGCGTCGAGCGTGCCACCGGTCACCTTCACATCCTTGTCGGAGAGCAGCTGGATATTCCCGCCATGCTCGCCGCTTACATCGATCGAGCCGCTGTTGGTGGTATTACCACCTGCCGCCACCAGGCGCACGGTGCCGCCGTCGGTGCGGATGCCACCCGCTTCGATCACGCCCGTGTTGTTCACCACGCTCGCCAACAAGCTGTCTTTCGCTCCCGCGCCCAGGATCACCATGCCGCCATTGGTTTTAATAAGGCCGTGGTTCGCCACTAGGCTGTTGAGCACGCTCTGATCGATTTGCAGTTTGACGAGGCTGCTGCCGGAGAACGTCAGGCTCACCTGATTGCCGGAACCCAGGGCGACGGTACCGAGCTTTGCGGTGATGACGCCGCTGTTCGTCACCGACTTGCCCAAGAGAGCCACATATTTGGCCGCGTTGATCGTGCCCTCGTTGACGATGCTGCCCGTACCGGAGCCCGCGAAGGTGCTGTTGTCGGTGGTATCCAGGGTGGAAGCGACGAGGCCGCCCACGTTCACCTGCGCGCTGCTGCCGAACAGGATACCGTTCGGGTTGATCAGGTAGACCTGACCGTTGGCATTCAGGTGCCCCATGATCTGGCTGCCGTTGGTATCGTAGATGCGGTTCACCGCCAGCGCCGAACTGTTCGGCTGGGCGAAGTTCACCGTCTCGGAAGAACCGACATTGAAGCTCTTCCAGGAGAGAGAGAGGTTCTGGCTAGACTGGTTGATCGTCGTGGTCGTGCCCGACTGGGAGATCGTGCCGGAACCTGCGGTGACCTGCCCACCCGTGGGTGCGGCCATGGCCAATGAGGAGCATAACGAGAGCGGGATCAGAAGCAGCAGGCCGCTCAGCGAGTGTTTGCGCCGGCCGTTGCTCTTGCCCAGACCCTTCGCCAGCTCGGAGACCACCATCCACACGCCGCGCGCGCGGTTCCAGATCACGCGGTAGTTACGACTCAATGCAGCGCAGTCTTTCACTTAAGCCTCCCCAAAGACATCCCGTCCATGAGGACTCAATCCCTCAAGAATCGCCAGCGAAACGGAAATGAACCAGACAATCAATTCTGATTGGATGTGATAAGCATGCAGATGAAGGAAGAAGAAAATAGTTAGTAATTACTAGTGATTGGATCGTCTTCCAAAGGCGCGGGGAGACCGGACAGCCAGAGTGCCATCAATGCCGGTCTACTGTTCACGCCAAATTTCCGGTACAGCCTTACGGCGTATTGGTTAATGGTACCCGGCGTACGATGCAGCCTGACGGCAAGCTCCTTTTCCGAGGCTCCGCTGAGCAGCCCTTGCAACACCATCCGTTCACTCTTGGTCAGCTTCACACTGCTGGCGAAAAGGCCGTGGCTCAGCAAAAGCTGGCGATGGAACCATTTGATGCCACGCAGCACCTCGGCCACCAACTTCAGGTCTTCGGCACTGAAGCGGTGCGATGAACGATACGAATCGAAACAGAAATAGGACTCCGTATCCTCGTTGATGGGAAAAGCCACCCAGATGCGGTCGGATACGTCCGGATTTCTGTAGAAATAATCGTAATGCGGGGTCTTCATGAAGGCATCGAGGTCCATCAGGCCGCTCTCATGCATGCTGTACAGGTTGTGGACCCGGAAAACTCCCGCCTGGGAGCATATCGCGCGCGTGGTCATACTGGGCCCGCTCGATCGCATATCCATCACACTTACACGGGAACGACGAAGGGTTTCCATGCTTGGATTCAACTGTTCCGCTACCGCGATTCGCCAACCATATGACGGATCCCTGCACGCCCCCGTGCCTTTTACCATACGAACCGCGCCGATCCAAAATGCATTCTCGGCGCTGATCCAATCGCAGATTCGCTGCATACAATGCTTGCTTGCAGCCTCGCCAGCAGGCGCTCCGAAATCGCTCAGCTCATCCCAGAGCAGATGGATATCCCCGTTGCCGGGCCGGTGCGCCACCTACAATCCACTCACGGCAGGGAAGGCCTCGGAGGGGGCAAAACGCAGCTGGATGTCGTAGTTCATGGCGCCCTACGCTAGCCGAAGCCGGCTCAGAATGCCTTGCTGAGCTGCACCCAGCCACGCGTGGTGGTGCGGTTGGCTAAGGATACCGGCACCGTGCCCACGGGCCTCGCCAGATAGGCCGTGAGATGCCAGCGGTGCGGCGCGTTCACGTCCAGCCCGATGCCGACGTCGCCCAGCGAATACACGTTCCGGCCCGTCGACCACGGCCTGGCGTTCACGCTCGCGTGCTCCGCATCCCCGAACAGCCTGCCCTGCACCCGCTCGGTGAAGCGGTGCCTCAGCTCCGCCGTCGTCAGGTAACCCGTATCCGCCGAGAGCACGCCCATGTCGTAGCCGCGCAGGCCGTAAGGGCCGCCGACCACCAGCTTCTCCACCGAGTCCAGGTTCCCGTTCGCCCACTGCCCCGAGGCCGAAAGATACAGCGAGTCGCGCGCATCGATCGATTGCAGGCGCACCAGCGCCCAGTCCCCCTTCGAGAAGTGGCCGGCCGTCTTCGCCGTCGCCGCATCGGAGGCCAGTGCCGTGGGATCGTCGAAGGCGAGACTCCCCGTACTCCAGCTCACGTTCCACGTGCTCACCGCGTTCGTACCCAGGAGATGATCGCGCACGTCGCCCGAGACACTGAACCGCCCGTCGTTCAGGTGACGGTCGGTGCGGAGATTCGAGGCATCGATATGGTCGCGCAGGCGCTTGTGGTTGTACTGCGCCTTCACGTACAGGTTCAGCTTCAGGCTGCGGATCAGCGGCTGACGTACCCAGGCGCTGGCCACGTTCGCCGTGCCGTAGCCGCGAAGATTGGAGAGCGAGCCGCCCAGGATGTAGCGCAGTGCCGAGTAGGATGCCCCCAGCTGCGTGCCCGAACCGTTCACCACCACGTCGTAGGCCGCGCGCCCGTAATCCAGGCCGTGCCCGGCCGTCATGATGTTCAGATCCAGCGCATCGCCCAGGTGCAGCGGATCGTTGATGGTTACCCCGGCCCCGATGCGGCCGCGGCCCGTGTACTGGTTGCCGTAGTTGTCCGCGCTGATGTTACCCGTCACCCGTGGGGCAGCCTTCGCTTCCACGTTCAGATCGGCCGTGCCCACCTGAGAGCCCGGGCTCAGCGAGGCATCCGGAATCACGCCCGGGATATCGGAGAGCAGCAGCAGCGCCCGGTTCAGGCCCGCATCGCCGATCACCTGGCCGCTGTGCAGCGGCGCCAGCGTCGAGCTCAGCAGCCTGTCGTGCACCGGACTGTGGTTGTTCAGGTTGATCTTGCCGTAATGCGCCTCGATGACCTCGAAACGGATCACCCCGTTCTTCACCGTCTGCGCCGGGATCACCGCCCGGGAGAGCGCGTAGCCGTGCGCGTGGTAGTAGTCCGTGATCTTCGCCGCCAGCCGCTCCAGCTCGCCCAGCGTCAGCTGCTTGCCCTCACCGGAAGACACCAGGCCGTGCAACACGCCCGTGGCGAACAGCGTGTTGCCCGTGATCTCGATGCGCTTCACCGCAAACTTCAGCTTCGAGGCCGAGACTCCGGCCTTCGGGGGCGCGATGCGCAGGCCCGTGTTCGATTTCGACGGTTGCGGCGCCGGCTTAGGCTGCGTCTGCTGCAGCAGATTGCCCGCACCCGGCGTCGCGGCCTGCGCAGCCATCGGCGCCAGCGCCAGCATCCCCGGCACGGCGAGCAGACCTATCCCCTTGATGATAGCTCCATACGTCTTACGCATCATGATCCCGTCCTTATATCGAATCGGACGGCAGGCGGACGCCTCCACGCACGATATTCAGCGAGGCCGAGCTCCCGAGCTGTACCGTGGTGACCGGTACGAACATATGCCGGCCACTAGGCTTCGCATTGCCCGACGGCTTGCCCTTCCCCTGCGAAGGGGTATTGCCCGGTAGTGGCTGGCCCGGCTGCGGCATGGGCTGCAACAAGGACAGGACATAGGCATCGCTACCCGTAACGCCACCGCCCGAGGAACCGCCGCCCGAAGAACTGGATACCAAGGCATGGATGGTCAGCGTACCGTCCACGAAGCTGATGGTGTAATTGCCGGAGGTGAGGCCGCTCGGCGTGATGACGTAGCTGCCCGCGTTCTTCGCGCCCTGCGAGCTGCCGCTGTAGGCCAGTGTGCCGCCCAACGCAGACGAGGTTTCACTGTTGACGAAGCCGCTGTAGCCGACGCCATTGCCGCCACTGTAGCTCAACCCGTCATACGTCTTGCCAGCAGCCTTCGCCGTCACCGTCAGCGAAGCCGGATTCACCGTCAGCTGCCCTGTGGCATAGCTGATGGTGTAGTTGCTCGGATTAAAGGTGCCGCCCGTGGCCGCGCTCGGCGTGATCGTGTATGGACCGCCGGCCACACTCGCCGTCGCCGACGTGCCGGGGCTCGTCTCCGTGACGCTGCCGATGGTCTCGCCGTTCTGAAGCGCGCTGTGCGTGAACGCTGTCAGCGTCGGCGTCTGGCCGTAGCTCTTGCTGGCACTGCTCGCCGTCACCGTCAGTGGCGCCGGATTCACCGTCAGCAAGCCCGTGGCGTAGGTGATGTTGTAGTTGCCCAGGTTAAAGGTGCCGCCCGTGGCCGCGCTCGGCGTGATCGTGTACGGACCGCCGGCCACACTTGCCGTCGTTGTTGTGCCGGCGCTCGTTTCCGTGACGCTGCCGACGGTCTCACCGTTCTGCAGGCCGTTGCTCGTAAACAGCGTCAGCGTCGGCGCCTGGCCGTAGCTCTTGCTGGCATTACTCGCCGTCACCGTCAGCGCTGCCTTGTTCACCGTCAGCGCCGTGGCGTTGCCCGCGGCCTGTGCGAAAATGTAGTTGCCGTTGTTCGCCGTCAGGCCCGAGCCATCGATGGCATAGCTGCCCACACCGCTACCGGTGGTCGCGGCGCTGGTGAAGGATGCGCTGCCCGTTGTCGCCGTCGCCAGTGTCTCGCCGTTGACGAAGCCGCTCACGCTACCGGAGAAGGCAGGGTTGCCCGCGCCATACGTCCGGCTTGCCGCCGTCGCCGTATAGGTCAGCGTCGCCGGGTTCACGGTCAGCGTGCCGTTCACCAGCTGGGTGAAGTCGTAGTTGTTCGCGGCCAGCGTTCCGGCACCGGCGGTGATCACGGCGGCGCCGACGTTGGTGGCGGCGTTCGCCGTGGTCGTGGCGCTGCCGCTTCCCGTATAGCCCGCCGCGGTCGTCGCGGATTCGCCGTTGACGAAGCCGCTCACCGTGGTGGTGAATGTCGGGTTGGCGGCGCCGTAGAGGCGGCTGGCGTTACCGGCCGTTACCGTCAGGTGGGCCTTGTTCACCGTCAGCAGGCCCGTGGCGTAGGTGATGTTGTAGTTGCCCAGGTTAAAGGTGCCGCCCGTGGCCGCGCTCGGCGTGATCGTGTACGGACCGCCGGCCACACTTGCCGTCGTTGCTGTGCCGGCGCTCGTCTCCGTGACGCTGCCGATGGTCTCGCCGTTCTGCAGGCCGCTGCTCGTAAACAGCGTCAGCGTCGGCGCCTGGCCGTAGCTCTTGCTGGCATTACTCGCCGTCACCGTCAGCGCTGCCTTGTTCACCGTCAGCGCCGTGGCGTTGCCCGCGGCCTGTGCGAAAATGTAGTTGCCGTTGTTCGCCGTCAGGCCCGAGCCATCGATGGCATAGCTGCCCACACCGCTACCGGTGGTCGCGGCGCTGGTGAAGGATGCGCTGCCCGTTGTCGCCGTCGCCAGTGTCTCGCCGTTGACGAAGCCGCTCACGCTACCGGAGAAGGCAGGGTTGCCCGCGCCATACGTCCGGCTTGCCGCCGTCGCCGTATAGGTCAGCGTCGCCGGGTTCACGGTCAGCGTGCCGTTCACCAGCTGGGTGAAGTCGTAGTTGTTCGCGGCCAGCGTTCCGGCACCGGCGGTGATCACGGCGGCGCCGACGTTGGTGGCGGCGTTCGCCGTGGTCGTGGCGCTGCCGCTTCCCGTATAGCCCGCCGCGGTCGTCGCGGATTCGCCGTTGACGAAGCCGCTCACCGTGGTGGTGAGCGCCGGGTTGGCGGCGCCGTAGAGGCGGCTGGCGTTATTGGCCGTCACCGTCAGGTGGGCCTTGTTCACCGTCAGCGCGCCGGTGGCGTAGCTGACATCAAAGCCCTGGCTGGAGGTGGAGTAGAGCCCGGAGGGGGTGATGGTGTAGCTGCCCGCGTTGGTCCCCGCGCTATAGCTTACCGTGCCAAGCAGGGTGGCGTTGGACGTCGCGGAGTAGCTCACGCCCGCGCTGCCGTTGTAGGCCATCCCGTCATAGGTCTTGCTGGCATTGTTGGCGGTGACGGTGATCGGCGTCAGGAAACGCCTCAGCAGCGGGGCGCTTTGGCCCTCGTAGATACGCCATGTGGCGGAACTGCCGCCGCTGCTTGCCATATTCCAGCCGCCGAAACTGGCGGCGCTCTTCATCTGTGCGGTGGTAAGGCCGACGTCGATGCCTGCATGAGAGCCGCCGGCATTGGTGCTTTCCCCAATACCGCTCGTCGTACCGGACGTCGTGATATCCCAGTAGCTGTTGCTGATGCCGGTTCCGAAATTTTGTCCCACCAGCCCGCCGGCGCCGATACCCGTGACGCGGCCGCTGGCGTAGCTGTCGCTGATGCTGCCGCCGGTGTTGTTGTACCCCACCAGCCCGCCGACCTCGGTGTTGGTACCCGTGACGGCGCTGGTGACGCTGCCGGTGGCGTAGCTGTTGCTGATCATGCCGGTGTTGTACCCCACCAGCCCGCCGGCGACGAAGTAGCCCGTGACGCTGCTGCTGGCGTAGGCGTTGCTGATTGTGCTGCTGTTGGAGTTGACCCCCGCCAGCCCGCCGACGCGCATGGAGCCCGTGACACTGCCGCCCACCAGCCCGACGTTGCGCACCGTGCCGCCATTCACAACGCCGAACAGGCCGACGTTGCTCGTGCTGGGCCGGTTGATGTAGAGGCCCGTGATGGTGTGACCCAGGCCGTCGAACACGCCCGCGAACGCGGTGTTCGTAGAGCTTCCGATCGGCGTGAAGCCCGCGCCGGCGTTCCAACTGCTCGTGCCCGAGGCATTGATGTCGGCGCCCAGCACGTAATGGCCGGTTAGGCCCGTGTTCACCCCCTGCAGCGACATTGTGGTCGGCGCCACCGTCGCATCGCCCTGCGCGCCGAGCGTGGTGATGACGGTCCAGGTGATCGTGGTGCCGGTGCTGCCGAGCTGCGTGCTGAAGCTGGTGCCCGAGGCAAGATTCACCGGCGCGTTGACGTTATAGGTGCTGCTGCCCCCGTTCGTCGAGGCCTGGCCGAACTTCAGCGCCAACCCCGCCGTGCCGGTAGCGTTCATCGGCGCGTTGATGTTGATGTTGTTCGAGGCCTTCAGCGTCAGCGTGTTTGCGCCCCACGACACCGTGTCGTTGACGTTGATGTCGCCCGCCGTGCCCGCACTGCCGTACAGATTGGTGGCGGTCGAGGTGCCGGTCGCGGTCTGGATGGTGACACTGGCAGCCGTCAGATCCGTGGCAAGTTGCGCACCGGTGATGTCGCCGCCGGAGGCCGCGATGGTGAAATCCACCGGATCGATCAGCCAGATGCCGTTCGGCCCGCTCGCGGCCTTGGTGGTGATCTTCGCGTTGCTGGCGATGTGCACGTGCGCGCGCTGGTCTCGATGAAGCCGCCGTTGCCACCGTTCAGGAGCACTGGCATCCAGGATGCCGCCGACGTTGACCGTGCCCGCATTCATGCCGCCGAGCAGGGTGATGGTGCCGCCCTGTGTTGCTGACGGTCTGCGCCTGCACGACGCCGTCGTTGTTGACCACGCTGGCCAGCAGCGTGTCCCGAGCGCCGGCGTTCATAATCACCATGCCACCGTCCGCCTTGATCAGGCCGTGGTTGGCCACCAGCGAATCCACCACGCTCTGGCTCACCTGCAACTTGACGAGGCTGTTGCCGGAGAAGCTCAGGCTCACATTATTGCCCGCACCCATGGCGACGGTCCCGAGCCTTGCGATGATGACGCCGCTGTTCGTCACCGAGTTGCCGAGCAGGGCCACGTAGTGGGAGGCGTTGATCGTGCCCTCATTGACGATGGAACCCGTGCCGGAGCCCGCGAAGGTCGTGCCGTTCGCCGTATCCAGGGTGGAGGCCACCAAGCCCCCGACGTTCACCTGCGCCGAGGCACCGAACAGGATGCCGTTCGGGTTGATCAGGTAGATCTGACCGTTGGCGTTCAGATGACCCATGATCCGGCTGCCGTTGGTGTCGTAGATGCGGTTTACCGCCACCGCCGAACTGTTCGGCTGGGCGAAGTTCACCGTCTCGGAAGAGGCGACATTGAAGCTCTTCCAACTCAAGGACAGGTTCTGGCTGGACTGGTGGATGGTGGTGGTAGCGCCGGATTGGGAGATGGAGCCTGCGCCTGAGGTGACCTGCCCGCCGGTCGGTGCGGCCATGGCCGCCGGGGAGAAGAGCGCCAGCGGGATCAGCAGCAACAGGCCCCGGAGCGAATGTTTGCGCCGCCCGGTGCCCTTGCCCAGGCCCGTCGCCAGCTCGCCGACCACCATCCAGACATGGCGCGCGCGGTTCCAGACCACGCGGTAGATGCGATTATGTGCGGCGCAGTCCTTCATGCTCCCCCCAGCCCGACCCGCTGTGCAAAACGCCGACGGAATCGATTTGGAACATACTTAAGTGGGAAGCGACAAAGAATTCACATTTGCGATCAATCCAGACTCACAAATGCGAGTAGTACGAATGCGCGCGCGAGGTGTAGCCTCGTTCGGCGCGGGCGAGTGCGCGGGAGGGGGCTCATCGATATCCATATTCTGCTGGCGGATGATCACAGCCTCTTCCGGGACGGCATGGGCGTATGGCTAAGAAAACTGGGGGACGATGTTTCGATCCGGACGGCCGGCTCGGTGGAGGAGGTCCTGGAGGCAGTGGAAAGGAGGGGATACGATCTGATCCTGCTCGATCTCGACATGCCGGGCATGCAAGGCGCGGATAGCATCCGCCGGATAGGCGCACAGATCCCCGGCACGCCCATCGTCATCGTCTCCGCCGAGGAAAACGGCATGGCCATGCGTACATGCCTCAATGCCGGCGCGGCAGGCTACGTGCCGAAATCCACCAGCGGCGAGGTGATCCTGAGCGCCATCCGCCAAGTGCTGGCGGGAGGCAGCTTTATCCCCGTGGAAGCGATCCAGGCCAGCCCCTTGCCGGACTTCAGCCGCAAGAAGACCGAGCTGCTGTCCCTGCTGGCCGAAGGCCTCTCCAACAGAACGATCGCCGAACGCCTGCATCTGACCGAGGGAACGGTCCGGCAATACGTGAGCGAAATTCTGCGCGATCTCGATGTGGATAATCGCGCCCAGGCCGGCATCAAGGCACGCGCGATGCTTGGCCTGGGGAAGGTTTAGGGGCAACGAATACAGACTCCGCCAGCATGGCCAGGATATCACGTTCCTGCGCCGGCTTGGCCAGATACCGGCAGCCGGCCTGTGCAATCACCCCGGCGATACCGGTATCGCCGCTGATGACAATGGCCGGGATCTCCGTGCCGAAATGCGCCCGCGCATCCCGCACCACATCCAGCCCCGTACAGTGATCCCGCAAGCGATAATCCACGATGATGGCATCCGGTACCGGATACGCATAACGGGACAACTCCCCCAGCAGGGCCGCGCCGCTCTCCACCAGCAGCCCTTCGCAACCCCACCGCCGAAGCCATAGTCGCATCGCATCCAGGATGGCGACATCGTCATCCACCACCAGCACAAACCGGCCCGACAGCTTGGTTGTGACCCCTTGCGGCGTCCCCTCATCGTGATCCTCCTCGATCTCGCCGCATAAGGGGAGATCGATGGAGAAACAGGAACCCCGCCCCGGACGGGAGCGCACCCGCACAGGATGCCCCAACAGGGCGGAAAGACGTTGCACGATACTCAGGCCCAAACCCAGGCCCTTCTCGCGATCCCGTTCGGGGTTGTGCAACTGATAGAATTCCATGAACACGCGATCCTGCTCATCCTCGGCAATGCCCAGGCCCGTATCCCATACGCCGATGCGCAATATCCCCCCGACCCGACGGCAGGCGAGCAACACACCTCCCCGTTCGGTGTAGCGCACGGCATTGCTGAGAAGGTTGCGCAGTATGCGCCCGAGCAGAACCGGATCGGACCGCACCGCCGCGCGGTCGCAACCCCGTGTGCGCAGTGCGATGCCTTTCGCCTCCGCCTGCGGCCGGAATTCCGCCACCAGCCCGTTCATCAGCGGCCCCAAGGCCATCGCGGTGCATTCGGGCGGCATCGTTTGCGCATCCAGACGGGAGATGTCGAGCAAGACACCGAGCAGTTCACCCAGGTCATGGCTGGCCACACGCACACGTTCCAGCAGGCCCTTGCGCACCGCCTCATCCGTTTCACAGAGCGCGGCATCCAGATACAGGTTCAGCGCATGCAAAGGCTGGCGAAGGTCGTGGCTGGCCGCAGCCAGGAACCGCGATTTGTCCGCATTGGCCGCCTCCGCCTCTTCCTTGGCCCGAAGCATTGATGCCTCAGCCCGTTTGCGTGCACCGATATCCCGGAATACCCCCTCGATACTGCCATCCGGCAATCGCCTTGCGCTCACGGAGCAGTAAATCTCATGGCCATCGCGGTGCAGCATGACCCCTTCCTCGTCCTCCACGTAACCCTGCTCGACCAAATGCTGCACGACCCGATCCCCGTTATCCCACTGGGGATGCCAGAATCCTTGTCCGGGCTTGCCCAGCACCTCATCCGGCCGATAGCCAAACATCGTCTCCACGGAAGGGGTGACGAACCGTATGTAGTCCTCGGCATCAGCCCGGTAGACGACATCGCGCATATTGTCGAAGAGCGACTGCAGCTCGTCGTTCGCTTCGGCCAACGGCATATCGACCCGCTTGCGTTCGGTCATGTCGCGCATCAGCCCTTCGGAACCGCCATCGGACATACTCTGGGCACTTAGAGAGACAAAGATCGGATACCCATCCTTGTGCATAAGAACAATTTCCTCGTTTCTGATCAGCCCGCCTTGCATGATGGTGTCGAATACCTTTTTCACCTCGTCGTAATGATCCGCGGACCAGAAAGTTGAGACGAGATTCCCAATCACCTCGTCGGGCCGGTAGCCGAAAAGACCTGTGACGGAAGGGCTGATCTCCGCTACTGCGCCCTCGCTGTCTGTACGAAAATACACATCCTGGAACGTTTCAAACAGACGATCGGATGTATTCCGGCGGCATCCAATCCGGGACACCCACCACTGAATAAACAACATGCATGCAAGCATCGATGCCAGAAATGCGAACACCCCGGAAAGCGGGGTATTGTGTTGGGTGCCGTAATAGATCCAGGACATCGCGGCCAGCGCTGCAACACCGGCGAAAAGAATGACAAGCAGGCCCTTGTCCCCCAACGAAGCCTTTAAGCGTCGTGCCTTCATACCGAAACCGTATTTCCAACACGGATATATGTCATCCCTGAAGGGGCGCAACCCGAATCCATGGGCGGCATCACCATTTCGGAGCGCCGCACGTACCGGCGCGAAGGCATGGCAGCACCATGAAGAAGCCACCTACCGAGAGCGTTTCGGATGCCCCAGGGCACCGCCCATGAGGGGAAAAGAATGGTCAGTAGCGGCGCCCGATACGCGTCCAAATCTCCGGGTGGAAGTATTCGCTGACCAGCGCCCGGGTGCCGGAGTCGGAGCGTAGTACCGAGCGTCTGGCCCAAAGCACTTCACCGCGCTCCGAGGCATGCTTGCCGACGCATAGGTCCGAGCGCGCCAGCGACAGCCCGCGCTCGAGCAACAGGTTGGCCAGGGGCTGACGACCGGCCTCGAGCTCGGCCATCAGATCCGCCGGCAGGCCGGCCAGCGGCAACACCGATTCGGCATCGAACATCACCGACTTGCGATTGAGCAGCGACACCGTGCGCCTGAGGCAGGTGTCGCCGGGGCCAGCCCCGAGAAGCTTGGCCTCGTAGGGGTTCAAGCGGTCGACGAACTGGTCGTGCAGCTTCAACTCCAGGCGCAGGCCGTAGCGACGCTCGATAAAGCGAGTCAGCGAGCTGGTCACCGTCAACACCATCGGCATCTCGGTCCCCAGGCCCTCGCCGCGCCACTGGCGCGCCGGGACCCATTCGTAGACATCGGGGGACTGCGGCAGAACGACCATGGCCGCATCTTGGGCATTGCCCGTCCCGGGTCAAGGCGCATCCGCGCTTGCCTGCGGCGCCGATTTACGGCCCAATCGCCCCATGCCGATCAGCCGCCTGTACATCGATGCGGACCTGGCGCCGGGAAGGGCGGTGGAACTGCCGGAAGAGCAGGCGCATTACCTGCGCCAGGTCATGCGCCTCAAATGCGACGACGCCGTCATCCTGTTCAATGGGCGAGGCGGCGAATATCCGGCGCGCGTCACGGCGCTGGAACGCCGCCGCGCATGCTGCGAGCCCGAAGCCTTCGATGCCGTCGACCGGGAACTGCCCTGCCGCATCCATATCGTGCAGGCCGCCAACCGCAGCGAGAAAATCGAAACGGTGCTGCAGAAATGCACCGAGCTCGGCGCCGCCAGCTTCCAGATCTGTGCCAGCGAGCGCGCCGCCTTCCGGCTCGATGCCAGCAAGCGCGACGCCCGCCTCACGCGCTGGCAGCGCATCATCGTCGAGGCCGCCGAGCAGAGCGGGCGCACCATGGTGCCGGATGTACGCTGGGTCGACGCCCTGCCCGAGATCGCCGCCCGCGGCACCGCCTATGCCCTGCATCCGCAGGGCCGGACCCACTGGCCGGCCGTACGCGCCGGGCTCGCCACGGCCACCGAGGTCAGCCTCGCCGTCGGGCCCGAGGGCGGATGGAGTACGCGCGATCTGGAAACCCTCACCGCGCTCGGCTTTTCCCCCCTGCAGTTCGGCAGCCGTATCCTGCGCACCGAGACCGCCGCCCCTGCCCTGAGCGCGGCGCTGCAAGCCCTGTGGGGCTGAGTGTTCCATTTCGATATGGCGCTGGTATGATGCCGCCCCTGCGCATGCAGGCCGATGTAGCTCAGCTGGTAGAGCAGCTCACTCGTAATGAGCAGGTCAGCGGTTCGAGTCCGCTCATCGGCTCCACAAACACCAAGGGCCTACGCGAGTAGGCCCTTTTCCGTTTCCGGCCCGAGCACCGGACTAGCGATCTATTTCCCGTTCAGCGCATCATCCTTGTAGTACTTGGTGCCCTGAATCGTGGCCTGCAGTGCCAGGCCGTTCTCGGTGATCTGGTAGAGATCGACGTTCGGGGCAACCGTAATGGCACCAGCCGCCGCACCGCCCTTGTTGCCCGACTTGGCGGCGGCATCCGCCTGGGCGCTGGCCTCCCAGCCGCTGTCGATAAAATTCATGAACGCCTTGCGGGTATGGAACACGAACACGCCTCGGAAATCCTTGACGCCCAGCCCCAGTCCGAAGCCGCCGGACACCATCTTCATGTAAATATTCCTGCCCGTGCGGTTGTCGTGCGCCACGCCCGTGCCGCCGCCGGCGGACAGCAGGATCAGGTTGACGCCGACATTGCTGAACACGGCATAACCCGCCGCCCGGCGGATCTCGGCCCGGGCTGCGGGATGGATCTTGTACAGCTTCGCTAGCGTCTGGCTGCGCATGTGCAGGATTTCCTTGCGCTTGGCCGCCGCTGACTCCGCATGCGCCTGGGCGGGCAGACCGGAGAGCAGCATGCCAATGGCGAGGAATGGAATGGAAAAACGGATCAAGGCCTTGCTCATGGCAACCTCCCCGGATACATCAGTGATGGGGCATGCAACGGACGCATCGCAACAGGCCATCCCAGCGTTCACTATAGTCCACCTTGCACACCTATCGCACCACAAGACCAATTAGGCCCTGCCCCCTCGAAATGCAACGTGCAGAATGCGCCCGCTTCGCGCGCTCAATACCGCCGCACCCTCGCCTGTCATGGGTAGAATAGGGGCGCCGTACGATCAAGGAGGAAGGCGATGAAACGGCTTGCGTTGATGATCCTTGCCGCCGCGGTGCTCAGCGCCTGCGCCACCGAGCACCTTGTCATCACCGACCCCGGCGGCCGGCAATGGCCCGTACACATCGATTCCGACCAC
Source organism: uncultured Zetaproteobacteria bacterium (assembly GCA_963764315.1). GTDB lineage: Bacteria > Pseudomonadota > Zetaproteobacteria > Mariprofundales > Mariprofundaceae > DATLWN01. Next base: position 19,507 of record CAVXSB010000006.1, on the reverse strand, counting down.
GCATTGATGCAGGTGACGATCGCCGGCAAGGCCTACCGCGGCCATTACGTCGACAACGCCTCGTCCTCCAGCGGCTTCGTCACCAGCTTCGGCCCGTATATGTATGGATACGGCCCCTTCATGTACGGGTACGGGCCGTTCATGTACCCCGGCTTCGGTACCGTCCAGACCTACAACCCCGGCAATCGCGGCCGGGCCATGCTGATCGCCAAGGACGGCGATATGCTGGACTGTCGCTACAACTATCAGGGATCGACAGTGGTCGGCACCTGCCGGGACCGATCGGGAAGCAAATACGCCATCACCAGCAAATAAGGCCCGTCACAGCCACCAGGCATAGGCCAAGGACGCGAGGAACAGCAGCGCCAGCCAGATGGCCGCCGGAACCACCGCGCGGTTGCGCCCCAGGGCCACGGCATAGCCCGCCTTCAACAGGTTGTTGCTGCCGGAGGCGATGACGATGGCAGCGATGATGGCGGCGACGGTGACGTGGAACTTGCCGGCGAGCAAGGAGAGGATAAAGGGATCGATATCCGTCAGACCGACGGCAAAGGCGAGCACATGCAGGCCGCTACTGCCGAAATCGCCGACCACATAGTGGGTGATGGCGGTGAAGGCGACGAACAGCACGGCGAACACGAAGGCCGTCCCGAACTCCAGCGGATGCTTGACCGGCGAGGGCTCGCCACCGCCCTCGGGCCCGCCCTGCCGGCGCTGCAGCACCAGGGCGACGGCGATGGAGGCTACGGTGAACAGGGCGAAGGGGCCCAGCAGGCGCATGAAATCCGCCCGCCCGCCGAGCATCAGGATCAGCACCAGCAGCCGCAGGTACATCATGGCGGTGGCCAGGATAAGTGCCGGGGATACGGCACTGGATTCCGCCCCCTGCCCCGCACGCCTGGCGATGACGATAGTGGCGGCGGTGCTGGAATACAGGCCGCCGAGCAGGCCGGTCAGCAGGAAGCCGCGCTGCTTGAAGAAATAGGTCTGGGCCAGGTAGCTGAGATAGGAGATCGTGGAAACGACGAGGATGGCCAGCCACACCTGATAGTAGGTAACGGTGATGAACGGCGCGATCTGCCGGTCCGGCAGCAGCGGCAACACGACGCCGGCCATGATCAGGAACTTGGCCAGGGTCACCATCTCGTCGCCATGGAAGGTCTCGGAGAGTTGGCGGATGCCTTGTTTCTCGCTGAGCAGCAGCAGCACGGCCACGACGAACAGGATCAGGAACCAGGCCGGAAGCACGATGGCGGCGGCACCCAGCAGATAGGTCAGAAGCGCCAGCAGCGGCGCAATCAGCGACGGATTGGCCTCCTGGATGCGCTGCCGGTAATAGAATACCAGGAAGACGGAAAGCACAGCCAGGCCGACGGCATAAAGCATCCCGTGCACATCCAGCGCATACAGGGTGAACCCGAAGATGCCGATCATGGTGAAGGTGCGGGTGGTACCGAAGCCGGCGCTGTGCCGGTTGATGCGCTGATAGGCGTGGAACTCCAGGCCGATGACGAAGCTGAACAGCACCGCCAGCAGGAAGTGGATCAGCAGTGGCGGCAGCGCTTGGAAATCGTGCATGATAACCCATCCATCATGGCCATGATGGCGCGGTGCGCATCATGCCTGCCCGATGATGGCAGATATCTGCCGTATCGGCCAATGGCTCAGGAGTCCGGGGTCTCCACCTCAGGCACATGCACCTCCGGGGTCTGAATCTCGGGCACGTGAACCTCGGGCACATGCACCTCCGGGGTCTCCACCTCAGGCACGTGAATCTCCGGTGTCTGCACCTCGGGGGCGCTGACCTCCGGCATATCGGGATCGCGCACCTCCGGTGACTGTACCTCGGGCAGCTGAGCATCCGCGCCGACGATCTCCCCGCTATCCGGGTCCGTGACCACGGGAACCATGATGGCAGGCGCGGCGACGGCGCTCGCCGTCATGGCGGCGAGGGCGACGACCAGCAGGCCGATGTACGCAATCTGTTTCACCTTCAGGCACACTCCTTTGCCACGAAGGGCCATGCGCGGCCCAATATAGGATCACCCCCACCTGCTGATGTGATCCAGATCACAAATTTCCGCCGCTTCGGCCCTACTGCTTCGGGTGCCAAGCCTTCAGAAGCTGGCGGGCACTGGCGAGCTGCTCCGGCGTCATCTGCTGGGCCACGGCATCGCGCGTGGCGGCGGCCGCATCGTGCAGCCCGCCGCTGCTGCGGTGGGCAGTGGCGAGGCTCAGCCATTTGTAGGCTTCGACATCGTCCCGCGGCACACCCTGCCCCTTGTAGTATGCGAAGCCGATATTGTACTGGGACGACGCATCGCCCTGCTCGGCTGCGCCCAACCACAGCTTGGCGGCCCTGGCATAGTCCTGGGCTACGCCCTGCCCCTTGTAGTACAGCACGCCGAGGTTGGCCTGGGCCGAGGCGTCCCCCTGCCTGGCGGCCTTGCGCCACCAGGCCGCGGCCTCGGCATAATCGAGGTGCACACCATGGCCCGTGTAATACAAAAACCCCAATTCGGCCTGGGCGGCGGCCAGCCCCTGTCCGGCCGCCTTGCGGTACCAGGATACCGCCTCGGCATCATCACGGCGCACACCATGGCCATGCCTGTACAGATCGCCCATGGCCTTCTGGGCCACGGCGTCGCCGGCACCCGCCCGCGTTTGCAGCCGCGCCAGGGCGCGGGCATTGCCATGCCCGGCCTCGGCGGCCAAATGCTTGGCCTCGGCCGAACTCATGGCGGCTGCGGCCATGGGCGCATGCGTGCACAGGCCAATCGCCAGCGCCACCGATAACGTGATTACCCTGAGCATCTCATCCCTGCCCCCAGAACTGCCGTAGGGCATACTGATTTCCCGCAAACCGACCTCGTCCTCGCATCGGCACGGTCATGCAAGACTAGCATCGAAGAACTCGCGCGTGCGTCGCCATGCCAGATCATGCGCGGCACGATCGAACGCTGCCGGCCGCCGGTCGCAGGAAAAACCGTGGCCGGCCTCATACAGGTAAATGGGAATATCCGGATGCGCCGCCACCACCTGCTCGACCCGTTCCAGCGGTATGCTCTTGTCCAGGCGCCCGAAATGGGCGATCAGCGGGCAATGTGGCGTCTCGTCCGCATAGGCCGGAATACGGCTACCGTAATAGCACACGGCGGCATCGAAGGGCAGGCGGCAGGCCGACAGCCAGGCCATGCTGCCACCGAAGCAGTAACCGACAATGCCGACCTTCGCGGTCATGGCACGAACCGCGGCGCGGGCGGCATCCACATCGAGCAGCGCCTTGTCCCAATCCAGGCCCGGCAGCATGGCGATACCGCGGGCGATCTCCGCCTCGCCATAACCAACCTCGAATCCACGCTCGTAGCGATCGTACATGGCCGGCGCCACGACAAGATAGCCGAGTGCGGCAAAGCGACCCGCCACGTCGCGGATATGGGCGTTGACGCCGAAGGCCTCCTGCACGAGCACCAGCCCGGCCTTGGGCGTTGAGGCGGGCCTCACCTGCCAGGCCGAAAACACATGGCCGTCGGCTGCCGTCAGCGTGATCCATTCCCCCATCGCCATCCTCCTCGACCGGCGAGCCGGTCGTCGCAGGCTAGGGAGCCTTCGCCGCGCCGACAACACCGGGCGGCGCCATGGTTCTATTGCACCGGCACGCGCCGTTCGCGCGCATCGTTCTCGTCCGATTCCGTCATGGGTATATCGAGCAGAAAGGCCAGCTCGGATGGCGCCATATGGGCATTACGCTGGCTCAGCCATCGCAGCATTTCCATCTTGTCTTCGGTATTCATGTCCTACCCCTATTGGGGCCTGTTCACATCAAATGCGAACAGATCCCATTTGGGTCGACATGATCGCCAGGCGCCGATGACATCCCCGTGACAGCCAGGGGACAGGGCCGTGGCACGAGCCAGGGCCCTATGCGACGCCGATGGCCTCGCGCCAGGCCAGGAACAGCCGGAATTCTTCATTGGAGATGTCCATGGACAGGTCCCGCTTCACCTCTGTCAGCGAGGCATACGGATCGGCTTCGTCCAGGTCGTGCATGATGGGCTCGAACGCCTCCCCGAACAGGGCCGGCACATCGATAAAATGTCCGGCGCGGACCAGGGCGATGAAATGGCTCAGCACGGTCTTCTCACTGATGCCCTGCTGCGCCGCGATCTGCTCCACGGACCCGCCGAGCCGCTTGTACAGCGACAGGGTATGCATCTGGGTATCGTTGGCCGCCGATCCCTTGGCCATCAGCTTGGGCCGGCCGTTGTCACCGACATCGGCCTTGTCGGGCTGCTGGGCGGCATGCTCGCATACGGCATCGATCAGGGCCTGGCCATAGGTATCAAGCTTGTGTTTGCCGACGCCGCTGATCCGGGACAGCGTATCCAGATCGTCCGGCTTGCGCTGGCTTATCTCGCTGAGTGTGGCATCGCTGAACAGCACATGCGGCGCCATGCTCTCCGCATCCGCGAGCTTCTGGCGCAGCCCCACGAGGCACTCGAACAGGGCCTCGTCCCGGTTGCTGCTCAGGCGCCTGAGCTGGCGTTTGATGCCTGGCTTGTACTTGGCCAACATCACCGATTGCCCCGCCGCCAGGTTCGCCGACTTCTCCGACGGCATCATCGCCGCCTTGCGGCTGACGTTCTGCACCAGATAGCCATGGTGCACCAGCTGGCGCAATACCGAGGTCCATTCGTCGGCGTTCTGGCTCGCCCCCTTGCCGAAGCTCGTGCATTCGTGATGGCCGTTGTCGCGTACGCGCGCTCCCTTGACGCCGCGCAGCACGTCGATGACATAGCCCATGCCGAAATCGCCATCCAGTTCGCGCACGCAACCCAGCGCCAGCTCCGCCAACGCCGTGCCATCATAGGTTTCCGGTGGGTCCAGACAGATGTCGCAGTTGCCGCAGGGCTCCGGAAGATCCTCGCCAAAGTAGCCGAGCAAAACCTTGCGCCGGCAGGTCAGCGCCTCGGCCAGACCCACCATGCTGTTGAGCTTGTGTACCTCGACCCGACGCTGGTCGGCGTTCTCCACGTTCTCGATCAGGCGGCGCACCAGATTCACGTCGCCCGAGCCGTAGAGCAACAGCGCCTCGGACTCCATGCCATCGCGCCCGGCACGCCCCGTCTCCTGGTAATAGCTCTCGATGCTCTTCGGCAGGTCGTGATGCACCACATAGCGCACATTCGGTTTGTCCACGCCCATGCCGAAGGCGATCGTAGCCACGATAATCTTCGTGCGGTCGCGCAGGAAGTCGTCCTGCACCCGCTCGCGCTGCTTGGCCGGCAGGCCCGCATGGTAGGCGGCGGCACGGTATCCCTGGCGCTGCAGATTTACGGCCAGCTCCTCCACGCGTTTGCGCGACAGACAATAGATAACGCCGGAGGTGTCCTTCCAGTCCTCGAGGAACTGCAGGATCTGCGTCAGCGGCTGGCGCTTCTCAGCCACCAGGTAGCGGATATTCGGGCGATCGAAGCTGGAGGTGAACCACTGCGGCTCGCGCAGCTGCAGTCTTTGCACCACATCCTCGCGCGTGTGCTCGTCCGCGGTGGCCGTCAGCGCCAGCATCGGCACATCCGGGAAATACTCGCGCAGCACGCCGAGCTTGACGTACTCGGGGCGGAAATCGTGACCCCATTGCGACACACAGTGCGCCTCATCGATGGCGAACATCGACAGTTTCACCTGCTCCAGGCGGGCGAGGAAGGCCTTGGACAGCAGCCTCTCGGGCGCCACGTACAACAGATCCAGCTTGCCGGCCTCGAACTTCGCCAGCACCTCCTTGGACTCCGCCGCCTTCAGCGAGGAGTTGTAGAAGGCGGCGCTCACACCGCAGCGCGTCAGCGTATCCACCTGGTCCTTCATCAGCGAGATCAGCGGTGAAACGATAATGCCGGTGCCCTCCCGCATGATCGCCGGAATCTGGTAGCACAGCGACTTGCCGCCGCCGGTGGGCATCAGTACGAAGGCATCCCGGCTGGCCAGCAGGGTATCGATGATCTCCTGCTGCATCGGCCGAAATTCGTCGTAGCCGAAGATATCCTTCAGCAGCCGTTTCGCATCTTGTGTGGTTGGAACCGTCCCCATATTCAATATATGTCACCATATTATCCGCCCCGCGGCAAGCATTGGCATGCATCTTGGTAGAACAGATGCCGTCTTGTTGCACAATCGCCGCGCCATTGCATGATGCATGCATGGATATACTGCCCGACTCCGCGCTCCATGGTCGGCGCATCCTCGTCACCCGTGCCGCCGAACAGGCGGAGCAGGCCGCAGTCCTGATCCGGGGACGGGGCGGCGAGCCCATGCTGTTCCCCTGCCTGGCCCTCGAGTGCCGGCCGCAGGCGATCCGGAACGCGGCCGGCATGCTCGCCGACGACACCGTCGACATCGCCTTTACCAGCGCCAACGGCGTGCGCTGCGTTGCCCAGGCGCTATCTGCCTCCGAGCGGGAGCAGCTCGGCCACCACCGGCTGGCTGCCGTCGGCAAACGCACCGCCGCCGCCATGGCCGAGCGTGGCTGGCAGGCGACCATCGTCGCCGCCACGGCCTCGCAGGACGGGCTGATCGCCGCCTACCGCAACGCAGGCCTGCCGCAAGGCATGCTGCTGTTCCGCGCCGAACAGGGACGCGACACCCTGCCCGACTGGCTTGAAGCCGAAGGTGTCGAGGTCAGCATCGTCCATGCCTACCGCACGGTCTGCCCCGAGGACGATGCCTCGCCCGTCATCGCCGCCCTGCGTGCGGATGCCATCGACGCCGTACTGCTCGGCAGCGCCAAAACGGCCGCGCACTATCTACAACGCATCGGCGATGCCGAACTGGCCTCCCGGCCGGTGCTCATCGCCATCAGCCCCGAGGTAGCGAAGGCCGCCGAAGCCCTCGGCTTGGGGGTGAAAGTTGTGGCGCCAACCGCTAGCTTCCCCTCCATGCTGGATGCACTCGCCCGGCATTACCTGACCCCGACGGAGTAGCCCATGTCCCTGCCCGATCTGATCTACCGACCGCGCCGGCTGCGCCGAAACCCCACGCTCAGGCGCATGGTGCGCGAGACCCAGCTTTCGCCGGCCGACCTGATCTATCCGCTGTTTGTCGACGAGACCCTGAATGAGCGCCGGCCGGTGGGCAGCATGCCCGGGGTCTGGCGCCTGCCCGTCAGCGAGGTGGCCGAGGCCGCCAGGGAGGCGTACGCGCTGGGCATCCCCGGCATCATCCTGTTCGGCATCCCGGCGCACAAGGACGCCATCGGCAGCGAGGCCTGGAATCCGGAAGGCATCGTGCAGCGGGCGATCCGCGAGGCCAAGCAGGCGGTGCCCGAGCTGTGCGTCATCGCCGACAGCTGTTTCTGCGAATACACCGAGCACGGCCATTGCGGCGTGCTGCACGGTCACGACGTCGACAACGACGCCACGCTGGAGAACCTGCAGCGGGAAGCCGTCTCCTACGCCGAGGCCGGCATCGATATCATCGCCCCGTCCGGCATGATGGACGGCATGGTCGCCGCCATCCGCGAGGGACTGGATGAGGCCGGCTTCGATCAGGTTCCCGTGATGTCCTATGCGGTCAAGTATGCCTCGGCCTATTTCGGCCCGTTCCGCGACGCCGCCGACTCAACGCCCTCCTTCGGCGACCGCGCCAGCTACCAGATGGATCCGGGCAACCGCCGCGAGGCCATGCGCGAGGCCATGCTCGACGTCGACGAGGGGGCGGACATGCTGATGGTCAAGCCGGCCCTGGCCTATATGGATATCATCCGCGAGGTCAGGGACGCCACCGACCTGCCGCTGGCCGTCTACAACGTCTCCGGCGAATACGCCATGATCAAGGCCGCCGCGGAGAAAGGATGGATCGACGAGAAGCGCGTCGTGCTCGAGACCATGATGGGCTTCAAGCGTGCCGGCGCGGACATGATCCTGACCTACCACGCACTGGACGTGGCGCGCTGGCTCAACGACAATCCGTATTCATGAGCGAGGACGAAGCCAAGCCCATCGAGGCGGAAACCAGCCCGCCGAAGTCGGCCCCCGCACCAAAGAAGAAGGGCGGGGCCTCCCGCATCTTCGCATGGCTGCTGGTGCTCATCGTATTGGCCGGCATCGGCGGATTGGGCTATCTGTATGCCGTTCAGCACCCCGAGCGGCTACAGGCCCTGATCCATCGTTTCACCCATCATCCGGCGCCGAGCACGCCCGCCACGGCACCGGTGTCCGCCCCCGCAGAGCCCGCCCCCGTCCCGGCGGCACCTGCACCCCAAGTTGTCCAAACCGCACCGGCCACCGGCCCGGCCCCGACGGGCGCCGATGCAGCATCGGCACAGGATCTGATGGCCGCCATGCATCGGCTGCAGGAACAGCTGCAGCAGGTCGAGGCCGATAACACCCAGATGCGCAAGGCGCTGGCCCAGCAGCAGCGCATGGATCTGAACAGTCGGCTGCGGCTGATCGCCGACCCCGCTACGGGCCTGAAGCAGCTTTCCCTGCTCTGGCAGGACGTATCGCTGTCGCCGGTACTGTCGGACAGTCAGCGCGAGCAAGCCGTTTCCATGGCTGCCGCTGCCAACCAGGCGCTGACCCAAAACGCATTGTGGCTGCAACACCTGGATCGGTTCATTGCCGAGACCGGCCAGCCCGAATCCGGCCCGGACCTGATCCCCCACTTCAGCCACCCGTGGCTGGCCTGGCTCGCGGGCCAGTTCCACCTGCGCCCGGCCACCGGCAATACGGACAAGGGCAGCGTCATCCTGCACGCGCACCTGGTGCGCATTCGCAACGGCATGGCCATCGAGTCCTGGCCGTCCGCCCATGACTGGCAGCCGGTACACGCCGAGCTGGTACTGCTCGCCTCCGCCGCCCAGAAACCCGAGGCCAAGGCACCGGCCGCCCTCGGGCTTCCCGACGATTTCAAGACCATGCGCCAGGCCGTCGCCAATCTGCATGCGATGGCCCGCCAATGGCTGGAGACCGCACCATGAGGTTCGCGCTGATCCTGCTGCTGGCGCTGGCCGCCACCATCCTCTTGACGCTGATGCCGGACGTGGCCGACCAGATGATCCGCATCCAGGCTTTCGGCTGGGTGTTCGAGGCGCACCAGGGGGCCTTCATCGTCGCTCTGCTGGTGCTGCTCGCCATCTTCTGGCTGGTGCGTGGCCTGATTTCCGCCCTGGTTTCCGGCCCCGGACAGGTCTGGCAGGGGCTTCGCGCCGGCAGCCGGCGACGCCGGGAGGCCCATCTGCGCGAGGGCCTCGCCGCCTGGCTTGACCTGCGCGACGACCATGGAGCCAAGGCCATGCGCAAGGCCAGCGGTGTCATTCCGGATTGGGCCCTGGGCATGCTGCGCATCCTGGCGATCCCGGCCAAGGACCAGGAACTGCCGGGCCAGCACGCCGATCCGCTGCACGTGGCGCTGGCCGCCCGCATTGCCACCGACCCCGGCGCCTCCTCCAGGCCGGACCCGGCGCGCCGCAAGGCACACCTGGAAGCCTGGCTGGGCGCCCACCCCGGCGCCCCTCTGGCCTTGCAGCGCCTGGCCGACCTGGCCGAGGAGGAAGGCGACTGGGCCGAGGCCAACCGCATGCTCGAGGAGCAGTGGAAGCGGGGGCATCGCGCCGGATCGGGCATCAAGCAGCGCTTGGCGCGCACCTATGTGGCACAGGCAGCACAGGATCCCACGCAGGAAATGCACCTCCTGCGCAAGGCCTTGCGGCTGGCCCCCGACGACGCCGGGGTGGTGGCGGCGATGGGGCACGCCATGCTGCGCGCCGGTGACCTGGCCTCGGCGCAGAAGCTGTGGCTGCAACATGTCGAAGCTCACGGCGATATGGGCATCGCCCGGGAGCTGTTGTCCCTGTACCGCGAGGATGCCATGAAGCAGTACCGCCGCATGGAGGGCAAGGATGCGGCCGGCATGAATGCCACGCACCAATGGCTGCGTGCCCAGCTGGCCCAGGCCGCCAATCTGCCGGGGCTGGCACGCGACCACCTGCAGGCGCTGCTCGACCTGCACCCCGGCCCCGTGGCCTGGCAGGCGATGGGCGACTGGCACGCCACCCAGGGCGACTGGCAGCAGGCGACACACTGCTACCAGCAGGCCCTGGACAGCGGCGCGAAACCCGACTAGACCATAGGTATTAGCGGTTCTCTTGAGCCGCTGGTGGCCACCGACGGGTGGCCACCTTTTTTTGTCACACTGAAGCCCCCCTGAATTCATGTACGCTTAATGTCGCCCGGACAGTTTCCGGCGCATCGGCCCCCGACAACGGCGCCATGCGAGGCACACATGAGAAACGCGATCCTGATTTCGGTTCTATGCACATTGGCGGGATGCGCCCTGGACAGCCCCAAGGGCCTGGCCATGTGGCACTATCGGCAGGATCCGGCGAAGAGCACGGCGATGAACGTGGCCCTGGCTACCGGCCTCACCGATGGCAAGCCCGGCTCGCTGCGCGACGGCCATGGCGATCCGCGCGACCTGGCCGACGGGGACGAACAAATCGACTATGGCCGCACGGCGGCGGGGCTGGCTGCCAGCGGCAAAGATGCCGCCGTCGACGTGGAAACCGGCCTGCTCGGGGATGCGCCGCTGACGGACCAGCAGTCCACGCCGCACATCTATGCCTTCATGCCCAAGCGAGAGGCCGGCAACGGCTATGCCGCCGCCGCCCGGCTGCAGGGCATGGTCACCCGGGCCATGGCCAAGGCGCTGGCCCTCCAGGGATTCCGCACGCGTGCCGGCGACCCCGAGACCGACGCCGCATTCACCATCGAAGGCGGACATTGCGGCGAGAATGGCACCCGCTGCACCGGCGATGCCTCCTTCAGCTATATGCCGATGAACATCCTCACCCGCTCCCGCTGGGACGGCGGGGTGAGTCTGGCCCAGGCCCCCGATTTCGTCGGCGGCGGCCCGGCCTGGTTCTTCAAGGGCTCCGCCGGCATCGGCGCCATCCGCGATGCCGACCATCGCCGGCCCGACACCCTGGACAACGGCGGGGTACGCCTTGCCGATGCCGGGCTCGATATGGCCCGACTGTACCGGGACATGACCCGCTTCCTACCCGCATGGGTCTATATCTACGACCCGAATGCCGGCGGCCACCCCGCCATGTTCAGCCAGAACCGGATCCTGCGCTTCGCGGCCCCAAGGCCCCATGCCCTGGCCAAGGAGACCGGCCGACACCGCGGCCAATCACTCCTAATGGCCTGATTTCTTGTAGGCTGACGATGTGCCGGGCCGATGCTAGCTTGGCGGCCCGTTATGAACATGCCCATCGACCAGAACCGGCTGGCACAGTCTTCCAGCCCCTACCTGCTTCAGCACAAGGACAATCCGGTGCACTGGCAGCCGTGGGACGATGCGGCGCTGGCCGCGGCCAAGGAGCTGAACCGGCCGATCCTGCTGTCCATCGGTTACGCCACCTGTCACTGGTGCCACGTGATGGCCCGCGAGTGCTTCGAAGATCCGCGCATCGCCGCACAGATGAATGCCGATTTCGTCTGCATCAAGGTCGACCGCGAGCAGCGGCCGGATCTCGACGCCATCTACCAGGGGGCGGTGCAGGCTCTGGCCGGCCATGGCGGCTGGCCGCTGACCGTGTTCCTGACCCCGGACAGGCAACCGTTCTATGCCGGCACCTATTTCCCGCCCACCGACCGTCATGAGCTGCCGGCCTTCCCGCGCCTGCTGGGCGCTCTGGCGCATGCCTGGTCGGCGCGCCAGAGCGAGATCGACCACAACGCCGAGCAGCTGACGGATGCTATCCGCTCCCGGCACACGGCGGATCCGGCCAGCGACATGCCGCCGCCCGAACCCGTCGGCTCGCTGGCCATGTGGATGCACGAATACGATGCCGAGCACGGCGGCTTCGGGCCGGTGCCGCGCTTCCCGCAGCCCCCGGTACTGACGATGATGCTCGACCTGTCCTTGCTGACCCGCCGCGCCTCCGCCGCCGACGCCGTGCATCACACGCTCGCCGCCATGGCCGCCGGCGGCATCTTCGATCACATCGGCGGCGGCTTCCATCGCTACAGCGTCGACGATCGCTGGCTGGTGCCGCATTTCGAGAAAATGCTGTACGACAACGCCCAGATGCTGGGCCTGTATGCCAGAGCCCAGGTCGCCCGCCCGAACCCCGCCTACCTGCGGGTCATCCGCGATACCGTGTCCTGGCTGACCGGGGAGATGCGCGATGCCGAGACCGGCCTGTTCTATGCGGCGCAGGACGCCGATACGGAGCACCGGGAGGGTCTGTTCCATACCTGGACGCTGGCGGAGCTGGAGCAGGCTTTGTCCCCGGAGGATCTGGAGCTGTTCGTCCGCCACTACGGCATCACGGCCGAAGGAAACTTCGAGGGGCGCAATATCCCGCACCGCGAGATCGCCGATGAAGCAGGCCCCGACGAGGCACGCCTGGCCGACATCCGCAAGGCTCTGAACACGGCGCGCCTCGAGCGCATCCGCCCGGAAACCGACACCAAGCTGCTGACCGACTGGAACGCCCTGACCATCGCCGGCCTGGCCGAGGCCGGTCGCCGCCTGGACATGCCCGAGCTGCTGACCATGGCCAGCGACAACGCCCGCACCCTGCTCACCGGCATGGTCGATGCCGAGGGCCGGGTGCTGCACTGCCAGCATCGGGGGCACAAGGAGCCCGAACGCTTCGCGGACGATGCCACCGCCCTGGCCTGGGCCCTGCTGGTCCTGCACGAAACGACCGGCGAGGCGCAATGGCTTCGTGAGGCGGTGCGCATCGCCGACCGCCTGTTCGCCGATTTCGCGCTGGAGGGTGGCGCCATCACCATGACCCCCAATGATGGTGAGCCCCTGCTGCAGCGCCCGGTACCGGTGTTCGACAACGTCGCGCCCTCCGCCAACGGCATGGCCGCACGCCTGTGCGCTGCCCTGTATGGCCTGAGCTCGGAGGAGCGCTGGAACCAGCGGGCCGAGGGCATCTGCCGCGCCCTGGCCTCGCATCTGGCCCATGCCCCGGGCTCGGTGCCCATGCTGACCCTGGCCCGTCTGGCCCTGGCCACCGGCAGTCCGCATGTGCAGATCCGCGGCGATGCGGCGCCGGAGTTGGCGCGCATCTACTGGTCCGGGCTCTACCCGCTACTGCACCTGGGATTCCCGGATGCCGGGCCGGATGGTGCCTCGCTATGCGCCGGCACCACCTGCCAGCCGCCGCTGAGCGATGCCGCCGCCTTGCATACGGCGCTCGCCGAGCTGCGCGATACGCTGCTGTCCGATGTCGACAGCAACCCGGTTGTGCGCATCGGCTAACCTCAGTATCCTGATCCCGTTCGCCTTTTGCACGGGCAGGCCCTAGATTCCGGCGCATGCCCGCAAACGCTCCCATCGGCGTATTCGATTCCGGCATCGGCGGCCTGTCCGTGCTGCACGAGATCCGCGCCCTGCTGCCGCACGAACACCTGATCTATATCGCCGACTCCAGGCATATGCCCTACGGCAGCAAGGCCCAGCCCTTCATCCAGGCTCGCGCCCTGCGGCTCACCGAATTCCTGTGCCAGCAGCAGGCCAAGGCCATCGTCGTGGCCTGCAACACCGCCACCGCCGCTGCCGCCGAGCTGCTGCGCGGGCGCATTACACTGCCAGTGATCGGCATGGAACCGGCCGTGAAGCCGGCCGCCGCCGCCAGCCGCAACGGCCATATCGGGGTACTGGCCACCGAGGGCACACTGAAAAGCGCTCGCTTCGCCGCCCTGCTAAGCCGCTTCGCCGACGGCCTGACGGTGCAGACCCAGCCCTGCCACGGCCTGGTCGAGCTGGTCGAGCGCGGCCAGGAAGACAGTGCAGCCGCCCACATGCTGCTCAAGCGCTACCTGGCGCCATTACTGCATGCCGGCGTCGACACCATCATCCTGGGCTGCACCCATTATCCCTTCCTGAGGCCGCTGATCACCGAGATCGTCGGCCCGGACATCGCCCTGATCGACACCGGCGCCGCCGTCGCCCGTCACCTGAGGCACCGCCTCGATCAGCAGGGGCTGCTGGCCCCCCATGCCCAGCAGGGCCAGACCGCATTCTGGACCAGCGGCGATACGGCACAGCTGCAGCCGATCATCGCCCGCCTATGGCCGGAACCGGTATCCGTGCAGGCGTTGCCGCCGGCCGCCATGGTCGATCAGGTTTCCGTTCAGTAGGGGATCACCTTCCCGTCGAAGGCGACGAGTGCCCCGGGCTCGTAATCGCCGATACGGGCGATGACCGAGGCCATGCCATCCACCGATTCGGGCACGTCGACAAGGCCGGCGTGATCGGTCATGTCCGTGCGCACCCAGCCCGGATGCAGGGTGATGACGCGTACCCCGGCCGGAGCGAGATCGATGGCCATCGACTTCGAGACGATGACCAGCGCCGCCTTGGCGGCCCGGTACGCATAGCTGCCGCCGCTGCTGTTGTCGGTGCTGGAGCCCATCTTGGAGCTGATGTTGGCGATCACGCCCCCGGCGGCGGCAACCCTGTCCCGCAGCGCCTGCACGACGCGTAGCGGCCCCACGCAGTCGACCGCGAATACCTGCAGCATGTCCTCAGGTGCCACCGCTTCCAATGATTGCGCTGGCGACCCGTAGATGCCGGCATTGTTGATCAGCAGGTCGATGCGCTCCGGCAACTCGCTCAAAGGCAGATCCGCCATGATATCCAGGCGCACCGGATGCAGGCGCGCACTGGCCAGATCCGCCAGCGCGCCGGCGTCACTGCGGTATCCGGCCCAGACCTCGCAGCCCTGATCCAGATAGTGGCGCACAAAGCCGAGGCCGAGGCCGCGGTTGGCGCCGGTGATCAACACGTTCATATATTCCCCCCTTGCCGGCATGGCATCGACACGCCGTCTGCTGTTACACTGCGTCAATGCCAAGCCTAGCCAACCCGGCTTTCGCGCGCCAAGACCTGCGCCGTCTGCTGACCGGCAACCGGGTCGACCGCCTACTGCTGGCCCTCGGCCTCGCCGGTATCGTCGCCCTCTGGCTATGGATGCAGCAGGGTGCAGCCGCCGGTCCGCCGATGGTGATGATCTACCACGGCAAGCAGCTCCTGGCCGAATACCCGATCCCGAGCGAAGGCGCACCGATCCATGTGCATGCGAAGGGTGATATCGGCGTCTCTGACATCGTCATCAACACCCATGGCGTACATTTCACGCACAGCCCCTGCACCGGCAAGCAGTGCGTGCTGGCCGGCACCCGCGATCATGCGGGCGACATCATCGCCTGCGTGCCGAACCGCATCATGGTCAGCATCCAGGGCGCGAATACCGGCAGCTACGACGGCACGGTGGAGTAGTCGATGCCCGCTCTCGTGCTCGTTCGCCCCCGCCTCGATGACCTGCGCGCGCAGGCCCGCTGGCTCTCCCTGCTGCTGGTGGCCATCGGCCTGCACGTGTTCGAGTCCGCCCTGCCGAACCTCGGCCCCTGGTTCAAGCCAGGCCTGGCCAATATCGTCACGCTGATGACCCTGGTCATGCTCGGGCCACGGGCGGCCATCGCCCTGGCACTGGGGCGCGTGCTGTTGGGCAGCATGTTCATCGGTACGTTGCTGACGCCAACCTTCTTCCTCAGCCTCGGCGGCACCATCGCCGCCACCGCCGTCATGCTGGCCGCTTGGCGCTGGCTGCCGGGCGTCAGCCTGGTCGGCATCAGCTTACTGGCGGCACTGGCGCACATGGTGGCCCAGTTCGCCGTGGTCGAGCACTTCTATATCCAGCAGCCGGCGCTGTACCACCTGCTGCCGCCGATGCTGCTGCTGTCCGCCGCCACCGGCTGGGTCAATGGCGCGCTTGCCAGCTATCTTTGCGCTAGAGTGCGGCCGTGATCGACGAAGACGCCGCCCTGGAACGCCGCCGCCTCGGCTCCGCCCTGATTGCCAGCATCGCCATACACGCGCTGCTGGTGCTGCTCATCGCCGTGGCCCATCGCGATCACCCGCTGCCCAAGCAGCAAACGCCACAATCGATGGACGTGGTGATGCTGAACCCGCACACGAAGGATCTGACCGCCCCGCCGAAAGACGCGCACACGATCTCCAACCGCAATGCCACCGGCTCCAGCCAAAACGCCAAGGACAACCTGACGCGCGCCGCGCGCAGCCCGATGGCCGGCAACCAGCCGCCGCGCCGCAAGCCGACACCGCCGACCGGCCCCCGCACGCCACCGCCGATGCCGGAACCGGCCCCGCAGCAGCGCACGCGCACCCTCGCCCGGCGGGACATGAGCGAGGACAACAACGCTCCTCCCCAGCAGCGGCCGAGAAAGGCGGCACCGCGGCATCAGCCGCTGCCGAAGGTGCCGCTGGCCAACCTGATGCCGTCGAATACGGCCCTGGCCGAACTGTCCCGGGACTTCGAGCGCGAACGCCGCCTGAAGCAAATGCTGAACAAGACGGCGGATATCCCGATCAACACGCGCAAGGCCAGGTACGCGCCGTATGCGCGATCGTTGGTGCAGGCGCTGGAGAACCAGTGGCGCCCGGGCCAGGCGAATTACGGGAACTACACCGCCGATGACCGGCGGGTGCTGATGCGCGTCACCATCAACGGCAACGGCGATCTCGACGGGCTGGAAATCCTGCGCCCGAGCCCGATCCAGCAGCTGAACGACAGCGCCGTCGCCGCCGTACATGCCGCCGCCCCATTCCGGCCGCTGCCGAGCTCCTGGGGTCTGGATCGCGTCAGCTTCTACCTGACCTTCGAAGTCGTCGATGACCGCTTCGTCTTCCATGCCGCTTACTGAGCGGACCCCGGCGCTGCTCGCCTGGTATGCCCGGCATGCCCGTGACCTACCCTGGCGACACACGCAAGACGCCTACGCCATCTGGATCTCGGAAATCATGCTGCAGCAGACGCAGGTACGCACGGTGGTACCGCGCTACACAGCCTGGCTGGCGCGTTTCCCCGATGCCACCACGCTGGCGCGGGTGGAAAGCGACGCGGTCATGAAGGCCTGGGAGGGGCTGGGCTACTACCGCCGTGCCCGCATGCTGCACGAGGCTGCACGCATCATCGTGCGCGATTATGCTGGCGCCTTCCCCACCGACTTCGCCGACATCCTGGCCCTGCCCGGCATCGGCCGCTCCACCGCTGGTGCCATCGCCTCGTTCTGCCAGGGCACACGCACGCCGGTACTGGACGGCAACGTCAAGCGCGTCATCCGCCGCTGGCATGATACCGAGGCTCCGGACGGTGAACTCTGGACCCTGGCCCAGCAGGCCATCGATACCGCCCCCGACCCCGCCACCTGGAATCAGGCCATGATGGAGCTCGGCGCCACCCACTGCGGCCCAAGGAAAGCCGAATGCGCCGTCTGTCCCGTTTCCGCCGGCTGCGCCTCGGCTTTCCGCGCCCGCACCGGCCCCGGCAAGGCCACGCCCGTGCGCGACGTGCATTGGCGGGTCGAGCTCTACAGCTGCCCCGAACGCGGCCTGTGGCTGACACAACGGCCCAGCCCCGGCATCTGGGCCGGGCTGTGGGCACCGCCTATCCAGGAGCTGGCCACCGTACCCGACCAGGCTCCGGCGCATGTGCATGCACTGACCCATCGCCGCCTGCACCTGTATGCCGCCCCCGTCGATACGGAACCGGCCGGCGACGGCCGCTGGTTTCCCCGTCTCGACGAAGCGGCACTGCCGACCGGTATCCGCCGCTTCCTGGCCAAGCAGGGCATGCCCGCATGATGCGCCCCATGCGCCTCGCCGCTGCGGCAATGCTGCTGTGCCTGGCCGCATGGCCGGCGCAGGCCGCCACCCCCACCCACGGCATGGTCGTGGCCGCCGAGCCGCAGGCCGCGGATGCCGGCCGGGCGGTGCTTGAGGCCGGCGGCAATGCCTTCGATGCCGCCGCCGCCACGGCGCTGGCTATCGGCGTCGTCGAGCCGCAATCCTCCGGCATCGGCGGCGGTGGCTTCTTCCTCCTCTATCTCGCCAAACAGAAGCGCTACGTCATGATCGATGCGAGAGAGATATCGCCGAGGCTGGTCGGGCATGGTGAGATTTACCGCACGCATTCGAGCATCAACGGACCGCAGGCCGCAGGTGTCCCCGGCCTGATCGCCGGCGTGGACCGCCTGATCGGCCGCTACGGCCGTCTCGCGCGGAGCCGTGATGCGGCCGCCGCCATTCATCTCGCCAAGGACGGCTTTCCCGCCACCGCCCGCTACCGCCGCCTGGCCAAATGGCGGCGCCAGGCCCTGCTCGCCTCGAAGGCCCGCGACATCTACCTCGACCACGGCCGGGTGCCGGCGGCAGGCCACCTGATCCGCCAGCCGGCCCTGGCCAAGACCCTGCAACGCTTCGCCCGCCTCGGGTCCCACGATTTCTACCGGGGAAAAACAGCGCGCCTGTTGGCCGGTGACATGCGCCGGAGCGGCGGCCTGATCCGCCTCGCTGATCTCGCCGCCTACCGCGCCGTCGAACGCAAGCCCATGCAGTTTACCTGGCAGGGCTACCACATCGTCGCCGCCAGCCTGCCCTCCTCCGGCGGCGAGGTACTGGCCGAGATCTTCGGCATGCTGGGCCACGATGATCTGAAAGCGATGACCACGGTGGATCGCGATCACCTGCTGATCGAGGCCATGAAGCGCGCCTATCGCGACCGTAACGCCGATCTCGGCGATCCGGCCTATGTGCATATCCCCGATCTCCTGAACCCGGCACGCCTGGCGCGGCTGCGCGCCTCCATCCGCATGGATCGCGCCACCCCGCTCTCCGAACTCGGCCCCGCCCCCGCCTATATGGACGGCAACAACACCACGCACTTCAGCGTCATCGACCGTGACGGCAACATGGTGTCGGCCACCCTGTCGATCAATTACGGTTTCGGCTCCGGCTATGTGTCGCCGTCTACCGGCATCCTGATGAACGACGAGATGGACGACTTCGCCACCCGCCCCGGTAAGCCCAATGTGTACGGCCTGGTGCAGGGCAAGGCGAATGCCGTGGCTCCCGGAAAGCGCATGCTGTCCTCGATGACGCCGAGTATCGTCGTCGGACCGAGGCGCAGCTTCATCGTCGGCACCCCCGGCGGCTCGCGTATCATCTCCATGGTGATGCTGGCCTCGCTGGACTTCATGCTGGATCAGACGCCGCCCGCTACCTGGGTGGCCGCCCCCCGTTTCCACGACCAGTACCTGCCGGACGAGGTGCAGTACGAGAAGGGGGCGTTCAGCCCCAAGGTGGTGGCCGAGCTCACAAGACGCGGGCACCACCTGAAAGAGGTCGGGGCTTACGGCAATATGCAGGCCATCCTCTGGGATCGCGGCACGGGAGCGCTGACCGGCATCCCCGATCCGCGCGGCGAGGGTGCGGTGGCAATCACCGATAAGGTAGGGAGGCAGCGATGATCGAGAGGTTGAAACGACTCTGGCTGGCACCGAAACAGCATGAGGATAGCCAGCATGAGCTGGCACTGGACCTGGCCGTACTGATGGTCGAGGTCATGCGCCGGGACGGGCGCCTGGACCCGGCGGAGCGCGACACCATCATCGCCGCCCTGGAGAGC
>CAVXSB010000005.1:0-70496 GCA_963764315.1 uncultured Zetaproteobacteria bacterium | reverse complement strand
AAATAAGCGGAATTAATTCCTCATATCAACACTGTTGGACCTCGCAAAAACTTTAGGAGGAAGGGATGGGCTTGCTAGATAGAATCTTCGGGCAGGCAAAAGGGGAACGAAAGCACATATCGACTGAGATGACGCCAGATGCCGCCGAGAAGATTGTTCAAGACTACGGTGCAGCCCTGGGCTCTTCGGCTCCTGCACCGGGCTGTGTCGCTGACATCCACAGTCTTCCACATCCGAAGGAACAGATAAAACAGGCATTCGTCTTCGCGCTTCGGCTGACCAAAGACCCACAGATGCGAGAACAACTTAAGGTTGGTTACATATCGCTTGCTGATTGGCAAGAGGGCGTTGGAAGCAGCATAGCGGGAATTGATCTTACTAACATGGAACTCAACGCCGATCCCCTCGAAACGGCGAAGGGGATTGCCTCACAGGGAGCCGCGATGGAAAAGTGGACACCCTTAGTGCAAGCGGAGCAGGAGGCATTGAAGGCCGAGCTTCAGAAGCTTGGTCTCTGGTAACCGCATTGTTCAACAAGCGCGTCGAGTCGGACTCGCTACGTCGACGCTTCCGCGCCGCCTCCGGAAGGAACGCCGGAATCAGGTCTTGTTTCACGGATAAACGGCTAGAGATCCCTGGCTGATGAAGAGCGGGAAAGGCCGAAACCCTTCCCTCTTTTCGTCACACGCCCGAGTACTGGGCGTGCACCTCCTTGGCATGCATGCCCGGCAGCTTGTTCAGGGCCGCGATCAGGGCCTTGGCCGAGGCCACGACGATGTCGGTATCCGAACCCTGGCCGTTGACGATGCGGTTGCCGTCCTGCAGGCGCACCGTCACCTCGCCCTGGGCATCGGTGCCCGAGGTGATGGCGTTGACCGAGTACAGCAGCAGCGTGCCGTTCGGGTCGACCAGCGAGTTGATGGCCTTGAAGGCGGCATCGACCGGGCCGTCGCCCTGGGCCGTGGCCTTGTGCACCTGCCCCTCGATCTCCAGTTCCACCGCCGCCACCGGCGCGTCCTTGGTGCCGGAAGCCGCGTGCAGCCCGACCAGCTTCACGCGCTCGGCCTGCACCTCCTTGTCGCCGGACAGCAGGGCCATCAGATCCTCGTCGAAGATGTCCTTCTTCTTGTCGGCCAGCAGCTTGAAGCGCTCGAACACGGCGTTCAGCCCGGCCTCGTCGACCTCCTGGCCCAGCGCCGCGAAGCGGGACTTCAGCGCCGCCCGGCCCGAATGCTTGCCCAGCACCATGCGATTCGTCGACCAGCCCACCGATTCCGGGGTCATGATCTCGTAGGTCTTCTGGTGCTTCAGCACGCCGTCCTGATGGATACCCGACTCGTGCGCGAAGGCGTTGGCGCCGACGATGGCCTTGTTCGGCTGCACCGGCATGCCGGTGATCTGGCTGACCAGCTTCGAGGTCGGCACGATCTTCGTGGTGTCGATGCCGGTGTCGATGCTGTAACGGTCCGGACGCGTGCGCAGGATCATGACGATCTCCTCCAGCGAGGCGTTGCCGGCGCGCTCGCCCAGGCCGTTGATCGTGCACTCGACCTGCCTCGCCCCGTTCTCGACCGCCGCCAGCGAATTGGCCACGGCCAGGCCCAGATCGTTGTGGCAGTGCACGGAGAAGATGGCCTTGTCCGCATTCGGTACGCGCGCGATCAGCTCGCGCATACGCCCGCCGAATTCCTCGGGGGTCATGTAACCGACCGTGTCCGGGATATTGATGACGCTGGCACCCGCATCGATCGTCGCCTCGACGATGCGACACAGGAAGTCCATGTCCGAGCGTCCGGCGTCCTCGGCCGAGAATTCGACCTCCGGGGCCAGGGAGCGCGCCAGCTTCACGGCATCCACCGCCCGGCGCAAAACCTCGTCCGGCTCCATGCGCAGCTTGGCCTGCATGTGGATGGGGCTGGTGGCGATGAAGGTGTGGATGCGGGCACGATCCCCCGCCGGGCGTACGGCCTCGCCGGCACGCTCGATGTCCTTGGTGGCGGCGCGCGCCAGGCCGGCGATCCTCGGTCCCTTCACCTCGGAGGCGATACGGTGCACCGCCTCGAAGTCGCCCGGGGAGGCGACCGGGAAGCCCGCCTCGATGATATCCACGCCGAGCACGGCCAGCGCATGCGCCACGCGCAGCTTCTCGTCGAGATTCATCGAACATCCCGGGGATTGTTCGCCGTCGCGCAGGGTGGTATCGAAGATGTACAGCCGGTCCATTGCTCGCTCCTTGGTGGTCCAAAACGGTGGTATAAAAACAAAAAAGCCGCAGGAAGATTCCTACGGCCCATCACGCACGACTGATTCCCCTCAGTCGGTCACAGGCCGCAACCGGGCAGTAGCAGCAGAAGCTGCCAGGCCGAAAAGAGGGAAAAGTCCACGCGCATCATCGGCGCATTAAAGCCGAAGCCGGGGCATCGGTCAATGACCCGGCGTTTCCGGCTCGTCCGGCTGCACGGGCTCCTGGCCGGGCTGCTGCGGGGCCGTTTCCGGCTGTGCCGCCTCCTGGATTTCACGCCCATGGCGGCGCTGGCGCAGTCGCGCACGCATCTGGAAGGCGCGACGCTTCTGCCACAGGCTGAGCATGACGCCGTGCAGCACATAGGCCAGCAGCAGCATGAACAGCACCTTGTACGGGTTGATCATGACGAAGAAAATGATGGCCAGAAAGGCCAGCAGCACCACGAAGGGCCGGCGCTGCTTCAGGTCGATCTCCTTGCCGGAGACGAAGCGCACGCGGCTGACCATGAGCCAGGCCAGGACCACAGAAATGCCGAACCACAGCCAGCTGAGCGGCTGCAAGCCACCATCTTCGTGGAACAGCACGGCGGTGGCGATCAACAGCGCCGTGGCCGGCGTCGGCAGTCCCTGGAAATAGCGCTTGTCCATCTTGCCGACCTGGGTGTTGAAGCGCGCCAGGCGCAGCGCCGCACAGGCAGCGATCAAAAAGGCCGCCAGCCAGCCGGGCTTGTGCAGCGGGGTCAGCGCCCACAGATAGACCAGCACCGCCGGGGCGATGCCGAAGGACAGCATGTCCGACAACGAATCGTATTCGGCGCCGAAGCTCGTTTCTGCATGCAGCAGGCGCGCCACGCGCCCGTCCAGCATGTCGAAGATGGCGGCGACGATGATGGCCCAGGCCGCCAGCTCGTAGCGCCCCTGGATGGCGGCGATCAGGGCGTAGAAGCCGGCGAACAGGCCCATGGTCGTGAACAGGCTCGGCAGCACATAGATGCCGCGGCGGCGCACTTCGCCGTTGATGGGCTTGCTCATGCGCGCTCCGCCAGCACCGTCAGCCCTGCCGTCACCCGATCGCCGAGTTTGACGCGCAGCGCGTAGCCGGTCGGGATCTCGCAGTCGACGCGCGAGCCGAAGCGGATCATGCCGATGCGCTGGCCGGCAGCCACGTGGTCGCCGACGGCGACGTAGGAGACGATGCGCCGCGCCACCAGTCCGGCGATCTGCGTGAAGGCGATGCGCTGGCCGTCGTCGGTCTGCATCTCGAAGCGGTTGCGCTCGTTCTCAATGCTGGCCGTCTCGGCGGCGGCATTGAGGAAGCGACCGGGCGTGTATTCCATATGCGTGATGCGCCCGGCCATCGGCGCCCGGTTCACGTGCACGTCGAACACGTTCATGAAGATATCGACGCGCAGGCCGGTCTCCGTGGCCTCGGCACGCACCACCTTGCCGTCGGCCGGGCAGATGTAGGCATCCCCAGCGCTCGGCGTGGCGCGATCCGGATCACGGAAGAAGTTCAGCACGAAGAGCAGAAGCACCGTCATGACGAAGGCGGCAATCCACCAGCACAGCAGCGCGGCGACGAGGGTCAGGGCGGCAGCGCCGAGGATGAATGGCCAGCCCTGTCGGGCGAATGGCAGCCGGCCGCGGGCGCGGCCGGTCATGGCTTGGTTTTTTTCCATGGCCCCATCCTATCTTGCCCGACGGCGAAGCCCAAGCGGTCCAAGATGGTCAATCGCCGTTGTTTGGATAGAGTAATGCGATGGCGCTGAACGATCAGACCCTGACCACCGCCTATGTGGACCTGCACCGGGCCTTCCCGGAGGATCTGCATATCGCTCGCCCCCTGATCCATATCTTCAAGGACGCCGGCAAGCTCGACGAGGCGCGCGGCCTGGCGCTCGGCATGGCCCGGCGCATGCTCGCGCGCGGCCGCTCCGGCAATGCCATCGGCTTTCTGGAGATGTGCCGCAACCTCGAGCATCCGGACCGAGACGAGATCGAGGCCCTGACCAGTATGGCGCGCCTGACCACCGACGGCCCGGCCGATATCGAGGGCGGGGGGCAAAGCTTCGCGCTGATCGACCAGCTTTCCGACCACGAGGCCATGGACTTCATCCGCCAGGCGCAGCTGCTACCCGTTGCCGCCGGCACCGACGTCGTGCGCCAGGGCGAGGTCAGCCGCAACTTCTACCTGATCCTCGAGGGACAGATGCGCGTGCACATGCATGCCGAGTCCGGGCGCAGCATCGCGCTGAACACCCTGGTTCCCGGTCACTTCTTCGGCGAATTCGCCTGCGTCTACCGCCTGCCGCGCACGGCCAACGTCACCGCCGTCGGCGATGCGCTGCTGCTCGAGTTCTCCGATGCCTCGATCGGCGAGCTGATGCAGCGCTCACCGATCGCCGGCGAGAGCCTGATGCAGGCCGTGCAGTGGCGTCTGATCCACGCCATGACCCACAGCCACCCGGCCTTCTCCGAGCTGCCGGAGGCCGACCGCCAGTGGCTGGCCGAGGAATCGGCCCTCGCCGAATTCCGGGACGGCGAGCCGGTGTCCTTGCAGAAGGCCCTGGCCGATCACGCCTGCGTCATCGTGCACGGGGCCATCGACGCCCATGGCCCCGACGGCGATCGGCACCTGGCCACCGGCGCCATGTTCGGCGACATCGTTGGGGATTTGCAGCTTGCCGAAGGGACGACGCTGACGGCGGCCGGCCGCTGCCTGGTCTGCGCCATCCCGCGTCACGTGTTCCAGTCCTTCATGAACGCCTACGGCGGCTTCGAGCAGTGGATACAGGCACGCGCCGAGGCAAGAAACCGCTAGCTCCTGGTGCGGACGGGGAGGAAACACGCCTCGGCATGCGCTATCACGGCCCGCTCCACCTCCTCGCGACCCGTCTCGATACCCAGCGCCCGCATCGAGGTCACCGGTGCATCCTGCATGCCGCAGGGCACGATGCCGGAGAAGTGCCCCAGGTTGGGGTCGATGTTGACGGCGATGCCGTGGAAGGTGACCCAGCGCCGGCAACGCACGCCGACGGCAGCGATCTTGCGCCCGTCCACCCAGACGCCGATGCCGCGCGCATCCCGGCAGGCCTTGATATCGAAATCAGCCAGCACGCGGATCACCATCTCCTCCAGCCGCCGGACATGCTTGTGCAGATCCCGCTCCTCGCTTATATCGGCGATGACATAGCACACGAGCTGCCCGGGACCATGGTAGGTGACCTCGCCGCCGCGGCCGCTGGGGAACACGGCGATGGACTCGCCGTCGATGATGCGGCAGAGCACGTCGGCCTCGCTGCCCGAGGTGCCGATGGTATAAACGGGCGGATGCTCGGTCAGGATCAGCGCCGGCGCCGAAGCCCCCGCCAGCACCTCGGCAACCAGCCCCTCCTGCTCGGCCAGCGAGGCCGGGTAATCCTGTCGTGCATGGCGGATGATACGCATGTATATACGCTAGGAAGCGATGGCGGCGACGGCAAGCACCGCATTGATTCTCGAAACCTTCGACCTACAATGGAGCCACCCAGGAGGGCGCGATGACCGAGTCCAAACAAGCCGCCGAAACCACCGACGACGCCATCAACGCCCTGAGCTTCGAGCAGGCCCTGGCGCAACTGACGCAGCTGGTCGAAAAGCTGGAGTCCGGACAGCTGTCGCTGGAGGACAGTGTCACCGCCTTCGAGACCGGCGTCCGCCTGTCGCGGCGTTGCGAGGCCCTGCTGGATACCGCCGAGCAACGCCTGCAGATCCTCAACGACGCCGCGGCCGAATAGGTGCAGCCCCCCCGCTTCCTGCAGCAGCATGCCCTGCTGCTCCATGATGCGCTCGACGGCATGCTTGGTGAGCGCCGCCATGTCGTGCCCGAACGCCTGTGGGAGGCCATGCGCTACTCGCTGATGGCCGGCGGCAAGCGCATCCGCCCGGCACTCTTGCTCGAATGCCTGATTGCCTGCGACGGCCCGGATCTGGCCATGGCGCTGCCGGCGGCGATGAGCATCGAATGCATGCATACCTACTCCCTGATCCACGACGACCTGCCCTGCATGGACGATGACGACCTGCGCCGCGGCCGTCCGACCTGCCATCGCCAGTTCGACGAGGCCACCGCCGTGCTGGCCGCCGATGCACTGCAGACGCTGGCCTTCGAGCTGCTGACCGAGACCCCGGCACCGGCGGAAACGACCGTGGTGCTGGCACAAAGGCTGGCGAAGGCGGCCGGCGCCCAGGGCATGGTCGGCGGCCAGATGCTGGACATGCTGGCCGAGGCGGATGCCGTGCACGACATGCTCGAGGTCGAGCGCATCCACCTGCACAAGACCGGCGCCCTGCTCGGCTACTGCTGCGAGGCCGGCGCCATGCTTGCCGGCGGCGATGCCGAAAGAGTCGAGGCCTGCACCCGTTATGGGCGCGCCGTCGGTCTGCTGTTCCAGATCGCCGACGACATCCTTGACGCCACCGCCAGCAGCGAGGCGCTGGGCAAGAGCGCGGGCAAGGATGCGGCGCAATCTAAGGCCACCTATGTGTCGGTACTGGGCTTGGCACGGGCGCGCGAGCTGGCCGCCGAGATCCACGAAATCGCCGTGCAGGCGCTGGCCCCGCTCGGTGACAAGGGCGAGCCACTCAACCAGCTGGCGGGCTACATCCACGGTCGGGGCCACTGATGGGCACGGCGGAGTTCCCGATGCTGACGGCCATCCATTCCCCTGCCGACGTCAAGCGCCTCGCCCCCGAGCGACTGCCGGCACTGGCCGAGGAAATGCGTCGCTACCTGATCCAGACCCTGGCGCCGATCGGCGGCCATCTCGGCGCCGGCCTCGGGGTGGTGGAGCTGACCATCGCCCTGCATTACCTGTTCGACTCCCCCAGAGACAAGATCGTCTGGGATGTCGGCCACCAGGCCTATCCGCACAAGATGCTGACCGGCCGCTTCGATCGCATGCCGACCATCCGCCAGCACGGCGGCCTGTCCGGCTTCACCAAGCGATCGGAATCCGAGCACGACCCCTTCGGCGCCGGCCATGCCTCGACCTCGATCTCGGCCGCCTACGGCATGGCCGTCGGCCGCGATCTACAGGGCGGCAGCCACCATGCCATCGCCGTCATCGGCGACGGCGCCCTGACCGGCGGCATGGCCTTCGAGGCCCTGAACCATGCCGGCGCCGACAAGCGCCGGCTGCTGGTCATCCTCAACGACAACGAGATGTCGATCGCCCCGAATGTCGGCGCCGTCTCGGCCTACCTGGCGCGCATCATCACCGGCCGCACCTATACCGGGGTCAAGGACACCGCCAAGCGCGTGCTCAGCCACCTGCCGGGAGCGCTGGACGCCGCCCGCCGCCTGGAGGAGCACGTCAAGGGGATGATCACCCCGGGCACGCTGTTCGAGGAGCTGGGCTTCCGCTACATCGGCCCCATCGACGGGCACGATTTCGAACACCTGCTGCCGACTCTGGCCAACTGCAAGCACCTGGAAGGCCCCGTGCTGCTGCACGTGATCACGCGCAAGGGTCTCGGCTTCTCCCCGGCCGAAGAGGATCCGGAGACCTGGCATGGCCTTGGCCCCTACGATGCCGAGAGCGGCTGCCCGCTGCCGGCCAAGGAGGGACCGCCGAGCTACACGCAGGTGTTCGCCGACACCCTGGGCGACCTCGCCGATACCGATGCGCGCATCGTCGCCATCACCGCCGCCATGCCCGGCGGCACCGGCCTTTCCCGCTTCGCGCGCCGGCACCCCAGCCGCTGCTTCGACGTCGGCATCGCCGAGCAACACGCCGTCACCTTCGCCGGCGGCCTGGCCGCCGAGGGGATGCGCCCCTTCGTTGCCATCTATTCGACCTTTATCCAGCGCGGCTACGACCAGATCATCCACGACATTTGCATCCAGAATCTGCCGGTGGTGTTCTGCATGGACCGCGCCGGCATCGTCGGCGCCGACGGCGCCACCCACGCCGGCAGCTTCGACATCGCCTTTTTACGCTGCCTGCCGAACATGACGCTGATGGCGCCGAAGGACGAGAACGAGCTTCGGCATATGCTGGCCACGGCGCTATCGCTACCCGGCCCATCCGCCATCCGCTACCCGCGCGGCACGGGCCTGGGCGTGGCCGCGGAGTCGGTGGCCGTCCTGCCCGTGGGCGAGGCCGAGATGCTGGCCAAGGGCAAGGACGGGCTCGTCGTCGCCGTCGGCACGCGCGTACAGGAGGCAGCTTCCGCTGTCGCCACCATGGCCGAGAAGGGGCAACACTTCGCGCTCGTGAACCTGCGCTTCGTCAAGCCGCTGGACACCGCCACCATCGTCAAGCACCTGCCGAAGGGCAAACCGCTCGTCGTCGTCGAAGAGGGCAGCCGTCTGGGTGGCATCGGCGAGGCCATCGCCGTAGCCGCACACCAAAGCGGCTGGCATGGCCCCTTCGTGCACCTGGGCATCCCCGACGCCTTCCCCGACCAGGGTACGCAGTCCGAGGTGCTCGGCGAGCTGGGCCTGGACGCCGCCGGCATCGCCTCGGCCCTGTCCCGCCTCTAGGCCTTCCAGGCCCTGTGTCCCCAAAACCCACCCGCCCCGCCAAGGCCGGCAAACCACGCCTGGATCACCGGCTGACCGAGCTCGGCCTGGCCGAATCGACCAGCCAGGCGCAGCGGCTGATCATGGCCGGCCTCGTCTATGTCGACGGCCAGAAGTCCGACAAGCCCGGCACGCGCGTATCCGCCGCCGCCGAGGTGGAACTGCGCGAGACGCTGCGCTACGTGTCGCGCGGCGGCCTGAAGCTGGAGAAGGCGATGGACGCGTATCCGCTGGAGGCCAGTGGCGCCGTCTGCCTGGACGTCGGCGCCTCCACCGGCGGCTTCACCGACGTGCTGCTGCAGCGCGGGGCGGCGAAGGTGTACGCCGTCGACGTCGGCCACGGCCAGCTGCATTACCGGCTGCAGCACGACGAACGCGTCATCAATCTCGAGCGCACCCATGCCAAGGACCTGTCCCCGACCATCATTCCCGAGCCGGTCGATGCCGTCGTCATCGACACCTCCTTCATCTCGCTGACGCGCGTGCTGCCGCCGGCCTGGGCCCTGCTAAAGCCGGGAGGCTGGTGCGTGGCGCTGATCAAACCG
Source organism: uncultured Zetaproteobacteria bacterium (assembly GCA_963764315.1). GTDB lineage: Bacteria > Pseudomonadota > Zetaproteobacteria > Mariprofundales > Mariprofundaceae > DATLWN01. The sequence goes on along the minus strand of CAVXSB010000005.1, from coordinate 61,142 downwards.
CAGTTCGAGGTCGGCCCGAAGCTGCTGTCCAAGGGCGTGGTGCGCGACGAGGATGCGCGGCGTGAGGCGGTCGAGCGCATCGTGGCCATGGCCAAGGAACTGCCCGGTGCCGAGTTCATCGGCGTCACCGAATCGCCGATTCACGGCCCGAAGGGCAATATCGAATACCTGCTCGGTCTGAAACGGCGTTCTTGATTTCATCGCCTTGCCGGCATCCGGCACCGCTCCCACCGGGAAGCACATGGCTTGTTAAACTGTCGGGTTCCCATACCATGAATATCCCATGACCCAACACTGCCGGTCGGCACCCTCGCGGATGCACACTTCTGAAACGGGAAGGCTCATGCATGCGGCGCTATAGCATCCTTCATCGCACCTACTACAACTTCTCCGCCGCAGTCTGGCTTGAGCCCCATACCTTGCGCCTGCGTCCGCGCGAGGGTCACGAGCTGCGCATCGAAGCCTCAACCCTGAAGATTACGCCTCCGGCTGCCTTGCGTTGGCACACCGACGTGGAGGGCAACTCAGTGGCGATAGCGACCTTCAATTCGCCCGCCAGCCAGCTTCTGGTTGAGAGCGAAGTCATCATCCAGCAATTCAACGAGGCCCCGCTCGACTTTCTGATGGCCGATTACGCCATGCACTACCCGTTCGCCTATACAGCCGAGGACAGCGTGGTGCTGTTTGCCTACATGCATCGACCCGATCCCACGGACAGCGGCCTGCTGACCGAGTGGGTGGAAAAACTATGGCAGCCGGGCGAGAGGATTCAGACCTACGCCCTGTTGCAGCGCCTGGGCATCCGCATCCATCAGACGCTGTCGTACCGGGTACGCGAGGAGCCCGGCGTGCAAAGCGCAGAAGAAACCCTTGCATGCGGCACCGGATCCTGCCGTGACTTTGCGAATCTTTTCATGGCAGCGGCGCGGCACCTGGGGCTGGCGGCGCGCTTTGTCAGCGGTTATCTCCACGCACCGCCCTCATCGGCCGATTTCGGCGCAACCCATGCCTGGGCCGAGGTCTATCTGCCGGGCGCAGGCTGGAAGGGATTTGACCCCACTTCCGGGGAAATGGCAGGCACCAACCATATTGCCGTGGCCGTGGCAAGATTGCCCGAACTGGTACCGCCGATATCCGGCTCGTTTGTCGGGCCTCCAGGTGTAAGCCTCGACGTGGGCGTATGGGTGACCGGGCTTTAAGGGAAGCTCCGAAAAACCACGTCCGTGTAGTTTTCAGCACGCCAACAGCACCATGTTTCCCTCGGGCGCATTGCCTGATCTGCCCCGCAGGCGCAGCATATCGGCATGAGTTTGAAGATGAACAATAAGATCTGGCCGCCAACATCCGCGAAGCAGGAAAACCCAATCCCTGTAGTCTCCCGCTAGCCTGCCGCATGAACGACATATCTGCTGATCCTTCGTCGGCCACGCATGCCTTCCATGCCCTGGATCCGGCGGCCATGCTCGATGCCGTGGAATCCACCGGCCGGCGCTGCACCGGCGCCGTGCTGGAACTGAACAGCTACGAGAACCGCGTCTACCGCATCGGGCTCGAGGATGCCGCACCCGTCGTCGCCAAGTTCTACCGCCCGGAACGCTGGTCGGACGAGGCCATCCTCGAGGAGCACGACTTCACGCTGGAACTCGCGGAGCTGGATATCCCGGTGGTGCCGCCGCTGCGCGATGCCGGCGCGACCTTGCACCGTGCCGGCCCATTCCGCTTCGCCCTGTACCCCTTGAAGGGGGGGCGTGCCCCGGATTTGGAGGATGCAGCCCAACTGGAACAGTTCGGCCGCTTCCTCGGACGCATCCACGCCTGCGGCGCCCAGCGCGACTTCGCGCACCGGCCGACGCTCTCCGTCGAGCAATTCGGCGACGATTCCTACACCTACCTGCTCGACCACGATTTCCTGCCGCCGGAACTCGCCTCCAACTACGAACGGCTGGCCGAGGATGTCCTCGATGCCGTCGAGGATCGCATGGATGAGGCCGGGGATGTGGAGATATTGCGCCTGCATGGCGACTGCCATCCGGGCAATATCCTGTGGACCGATGACGGACCTCACATCGTCGATTTCGACGACGCACGCATGGGCCCGGCGGTGCAGGATGTGTGGATGTTCGTCACCGGCGAGCGCTTACAGATGGAGCAGCACCTGGGCGAGTTATTGACCGGCTACACGCGATTCTATGATTTCGACACGCGCGAGCTGGCACTGATCGAGCCCCTGCGCACGCTGCGCATCATGCACTACGCCGCCTGGCTGGGCCGGCGCTGGGACGACCCGGCCTTCCGCCGCGCCTTCCCCTGGTTCAACACGCAGCATTACTGGCAGGAGCACATCCTGGCGCTGAAGGAGCAGGCCGCCCTGCTGAATGAACCCTCATTGGAGTGGAGCCCATGAATATCGAGACGCTGGAACAACGCATCACCGAGCTGGAGACGCGCCTTTCCTACCAGGACCACACCATCGAGCAGCTGAACGAGGTGGTGACGACGCAACAGCGCCAGATCGATCGCCTCGAGGCAGGCCTGCACGGCCTGCGCCAACAGCAGGCCGATGGCGGCCAGATCCGGCGCCCGGACGAGGAGACCCCGCCGCCGCACTACTGATGCTTCCGGGCTCCGGCGGCCGCTTGTGCTATGCTGCCTATGGCCCCGCGTTCGGCCCGGGAGACACCGCTTGAACCCATGGCGACATGCCATCCATGTTGATTAAGATCATCGGCGACGCCCTGGCGTTAATCGGTCCGCTCTTGCTGCTGACCGCCTTCATCCGTATCCGGAGCCTCGGCCGGGAGCTGGACAGCAGCGCCGTTTCCTTCCGCTGGCGCATGCTGAACATCTATATCGTTTTTTTCATCGCCGCCTATCTGGCCTACGCCGCCGTGTTCTGGAACCGTCACGAGCACTGGCACGATCTGATCATTATCGCCATTCTCTTCTTCGGTTCCCTGTTCGTATTGGCGGTTTCATCCCTGGCCCTTCAGACCGTTCTGGACCTGCGCCGTGTGGCACTGCTGGAACACGAGAATGTCACCGATGCCCTGACCGGCCTGTACAACCGCCGCTACCTGGACCAGAGAATCTCCGCCGAATATGCCAGCGCCCGCCGCTACCACCACCCCTTGTCCGTATTGATGCTCGATATCGATCATTTCAAACGCCTTAACGATACATACGGCCACCAGGCCGGAGACCTGGCGCTGCAGTTCATCAGTGGCCTGATCCTGGACAGCATCCGCGAAGCGGATGTCGCCGCACGTTACGGTGGCGAGGAGTTCGTCGTCATTTCCCCCAATACCGGGATTCCCGCCGCCGGGAAACTGGCCGAACGCATACGCGATCGCATCGAATCGCATGAGCTGAGGCTGGCCACGGCAGGACAGGATCAACAGACCCTGCGCATCACCGTCAGCGTCGGCGTGGCCGAGCTTTCAGCGGAAATGTCATCGGGCGCGCAACTGATCAAATGTGCCGACGAAGCGCTGTATGAGGCCAAGCAATCCGGACGCAACCGCACCGTCATCCATCATCGGGCCACGGCCTGATCCCGGCGGACCCCGATATACCTTGTTGATTTCCCGCATTCGGCCTGGCTATAGTGCGGGCATGAAGCACATGCCCGCCGCAGCGATGATGCAGGCCCCGTCGAGCACCGAGGGCCGCATGCTCGTATCCGTACTCGTCGTCGTACATCACGCGCCGCGGGCCGGAATCAATCGCTAGTTAGTCACGAACACCGATTGCAAACCCCCGCCGGCGCGCCAGCCCGGCGGGGGTTTTTTTATGGCTCTCCCGTCGATCTGCAAGCCCGCGGAATCCACGAGGAGAGAACCATGTCCACCATCGAAGAAACCGCCCCGCCGGCCCATGCCCCGCCGGATACGCACACGGAAATCCTGTCCGGGGCCGGAATCGTCGTTCGCCTGCTGGAGCGCCAGGGCATCGATACGGTCGCCGGCATCCCCGGCGGCGCTATTCTGCCCCTGTACGATGCGCTGGCGCAGTCCGGCAGCATCCGGCATCTGCTGGCCCGCCACGAACAGGGCGCCGGCTTCATCGCCCAGGGCATGGCGCGCACCAGCGGTCGGCCGGCAGTCTGCCTGGCCTCGTCCGGACCCGGGGCGACGAATCTGCTGACGGCGATCGCCGACGCCAAGCTCGACTCGGTGCCGCTGGTCGCCATCACCGGCCAGGTGCCGCAGGATCTGATCGGCACCGACGCCTTCCAGGAGGTCGATACCCTCGGCCTGTCGCACACCATTACGAAGCACAGCTTCCAGGCACGTAGGGCGTGCGAGCTGCTGGAGATCATCCCTGCCGCCTTCCGCATCGCCGCCTCGGGAAGGCCGGGGCCGGTGCTGATCGACATCCCGAAGGATGTGCAGTCCGAGATACTGGCGGTGACGCACTGGCCGGAGCCAGGGCTCCCCGAACCGCCAGCGGCATCCGATGCGGACGCGATCGCCAGGGCTGCGGCCATGATCGACACGTCGAAAGCACCGGTGCTCTACCTGGGTGGCGGCATCAATCATGCCGGTGCCGATCGCCTGGCCAGGGCCCTGGCCGAGAAGGCGGGATTGCCGACGACGATGACGCTGATGGCGCTGGGCACCATGCCGGAAGGCCACCCGCTGAGCCTCGGCATGCTAGGCATGCACGGCGCCCGCCATACCAATATGGTGCTGGATGCCTGCGACCTGCTGATCGCCGTCGGTGCCCGCTTCGACGATCGGGCGACGGGCAGGCTGGAGTCGTTCTGCCCTGGGGCTGCGGTCATCCACATTGATATCGACGCCGCCGAGCTGGGCAAGCTGAGGACCCCGCATGTCGCCATCCGCGGCGATGCGGCCAGGGTGCTGGCGGCCCTGCTGCCGCAGGTGTCACCGAACGGGCGCCGGGACTGGCGTGATCGGGTCGAGGCGCTGCGCCGCCGCCATCCACCCCAGTTGCCGGGCATCGACGATGCCCGCAGCCATTACGGCCTGGTGCGGGCGGTCGCGGACTGCCTGCACGGGGATGCCATCATCGCCACCGATGTCGGCCAGCACCAGATGTGGGTGGCCCAGGCCTACCCCTTCGCCAAGCCGCGACGCTGGCTGACCTCCGGCGGACTGGGCACGATGGGCTTCGGCATCCCGGCGGCCATCGGCGCCGCCATGGCCGAGCCCGGCAGCACCGTGGTCTGCTTCACCGGTGACGGCAGCATCCTGATGAATATGCAGGAGCTGGCGACGCTGGCGGAGACCGGCGCCAACGTGAAGATCGTGCTCATGGACAACGCCTCGCTGGGGCTGGTGCAGCAACAGCAGGAGCTGTTCTACGGTGAACGCGTCTATGCCTCGCGGTATACGGCGTCGCCCGACTTCACGGCCATCGCCCGCGGCTTCGGCCTGCAGGCGGTGGATCTGGATGCAGTCGAAGATCCGCGCAAGACGCTGAGCCGACTGCTGAGCGCACCGGGACCCTGCCTGATCCATGCCGGCATTGACCGGGCTGCGCGGGTGTACCCGATGGTGCCGCCGGGGGCCGCCAACACGCAGATGCTCGGTGCCTGACGACGACCGCCGGCAGGGCGCATCGTTGGCGTTGCAGGATGCAAACGACATGGGTTTAATTCGGGCTTAAGCATTGAAACGAATGGTTAAAGGATCGTTTATGCCTCTCCGCCATGCCACGCTGCACCAGCTGCGCGTCTTCGATGCCCTGGCCCGCCACCGCAGCGTCACCCGCGCTGCGGCCGACCTCGAGCTGAGCCCTTCCGCGGTATCGATCCAGTGCCGGAAGCTGGCGAACTCGCTCGGCCATCCGCTTTACGAGATGGTCGGCAAGGAGCTGCAGCTGACGGCCGTTGGCAAGGTGCTGAGCCGGACCTGCCGCGATGTGCTCGATCGTCTGGAGCAGACGGTGCTGGAACTCGACGCCTTGCACGGCCCGCAAGGCAGCCTGCGTCTGGCCATCGTCACCACCGCCAAATATTTCGGCCCGCGCCTGCTCGGTGCCTTCAGCCGCGAGCACCCGAACATCGAGATCTCGTTGTTCGTGGGTAATCGCGAACAGCTGCTCGAGCGCCTGGCCGCCAACCGCGACGATCTGTACATCCTGGGGCGGCCGCCGGAGCGCTCGCGCGCAGCCGCCGAACCGTTCGCGGAGAACCGCCTGATCATGGTGACCTCCCCGGATCACCCGCTGGCGGGCGAGGCCGATATCGCGCCCGTACGGCTCGACGGCCTGCCCTTCATCCTGCGCGAGCAGGGATCCGGCACCCGGCTTGCGGCCGAGTCCTTCTTCGACGAGCGCGGCATCATGCCACGCACGCGCATGGAGCTGGGCAGCAACGAGGCGGTCAAGCAGAGCGTGGCCAGCGGCCTGGGCGTCACCCTGCTGTCGGAGATGTCCGTGCAGGCGGAGCTGGCCGCCGGCGCGCTGGTGCGCCTCGACGTGCAGGGCCTTCCGCTGCGTCGGAAATGGTGTATCGCCCATCCCACAAGCAGGCGCCTGAGCCCGGCTGCGGCGGCATTCCGGCAATTCCTGTTCGACTCGGCCGCGAACCTGGGCGGTCGCTGACGCGGCGGCGTCAGGACCGGGTTTCGATCAACTCGATGGCGTAGCCGTCCGGGTCTCGCACGAAGGCGATGACGGTGCTGCCGTGCTTCATCGGCCCGGGCTCGCGAGTGATCACGCCACCCTGCGTGCGGATGCGATCGCAGGCCCCGTGGATGTCGTCGACGGCGATGGCGACATGCCCGAAGCCGTCGCCGAGCGCGTAGGATGCCGTGTCCCAGTTGTGGGTCAGCTCGATCACCGCCTCCTCGGACTCCGGCCCGTAGCCGACGAAGGCCAGCGTGAACCGCCCCTCCGGATAGTCCTTGCGCCTGAGCAGCTGCATGCCGAGCACCTCGGTGTAGAAGCTGATAGAACGCTCCAGGTCCCCGACCCGGATCATCGTGTGCAGAATGCGCATCGTCATTCCTCCTTTGCCGCCTGAAAACGGCGGCGTATGGCCTCAACGCGCTTGCGATTGACGCCGAAATCCGAATAGCCGACGCGCGAGGCGGAACGCACCTGGATCAACTGCGCTCCCGCCGGGGCGTAGAACTCGACATCGTCGACGAAGCGCAGCCAGCGTGTCGTGTACTCGGCATGCAGGTAATCGGCTGTCTGCGTCACGATCCTGGCGCCGTACATACCGGTGATCGCCTGCGCCAGCCTGGCCATCACCTGCGCACGGTTGCCTTGATAGGCGAAGGGCGCGATGCCATGCACCTTGCCGCTATCCTGGGAGCAGACGCAGTTCGGCGAGGAAGGGCAGGGCAGCAGGCGTCCCGCGTGCAGGCCGAGGTTCTTCGGCGCCGGCGCCGAACAAGCGGCCAGCATCAGGCCGGCCAGCATCGCCATGGAAATCCGCATGCATCCCCCCGCCCGAACATATCCGTGCACACCGCGAATGTAGACCCGTGCCCCATGCATGCAACCACTGAAAAAATAGGCGGTGGAAACGGCAAGGCCAAGCATGAAGGGCGGCCCTGGGCCGCCCTTCATCGCTTCTACCCAGGCAGGCTTAGTAGTTGCCGAACTTACCGTGCTTCACCGTCATGAACAGGGCATGCGCGGCTTCCTTCTCGTGGCCCTTGATCAGATGGTTGAACTGCGGAGTCATCAGGCCTTCCTTGGATTTCCACTTGGCGATGGAGTTGGCCACCCTGCGCTCCTTGAAGCCGGCCTCGAAATCCTTGGCCAGCGTAGCCTCATCGCCATATTTCTCGACCACCGTCTTCCAGGCGGGCCCCACCTTGTCATGATCGATTGCATGGCAGGCCATGCATTTCGTGGTGGAGAAGAGACTCATCGCCGGAGACGTCGCTGCCGGCTTCGCGGTCATGGCTGCGGCGGTTGCGGGCTTGGGCGCGGGAACCGGTGCCGCCGGCTTCGCAGTCATCGGCTTCGGTGCCGGCTCAGATGCCGTAGCCGCCGGTTTGGCCGTCATGGCCGGGGCAGCCGGTGCTGCCGCTTCCGGCGCGGGCGCCGGAGCCTCGGGCTTGGCGGTCATCGCTGCGGGCGCCGCCGGCTGGGCTTCGGGTGCCGACTGCATGGCAGCGGGTGCCTCTGGAGCTGGATTTGATTGCTGCTGGCATGCCGTCAATGCCAGCGAAGCGGCGATGGCCACCGCCGCATACATGGTGCTTTTAAACATGCTTCACCTCCTGCTTTCCTGAACATAGACAAAAAAAGGGGCGCCCGCAGGCGCCCCTTGCCGGTTCCGTCGGCGGCTTACGCCGCTTCCTCGCCGCTATCCTCGCCGGGGGTCGGATCCTCCGGCAGTTCCTGTACCCCGTCATCGACGTAGTGCCCGAGCTCCGCCTCGAGCTCGAGGCTACGCATGGTGTTCGCCTCCTCGATCTCCATGGCTTCGGCATGCTCGGCCTCCGGCCTCGGTGCCAAGCGGGCTGCAAGGCCCGTACCGGCAGGGAGCAGGCGGCCAAGGATGACGTTCTCCTTCAGGCCGTTCAGCCAGTCCACCTTGCCGGCCAGGGCCGCCTCGGTGATCACGCGTGTCGTCTCCTGGAACGAGGCCGCCGAGATGAAAGACTCGGTGTTCAGCGACGACTTGGTGATGCCGAGCAGCACCGGCTCGAAGCTTGCCGGCACCTTGCCTTCGGCCTCCAGTGCCCGGTTGACCGTCAGCACCTGCCGGCGCTCCACCTGCTCTCCGGCCACATACATCGACGAGCCCGGCTCGATGATCTGCACCCGACGCATCATCTGGCGCACGATGACCTCGATGTGCTTGTCGTTGATCTTCACGCCCTGCAGACGGTAGACCTCCTGCACCTCGTCGGTCAGGTACTTGGCCAGCGCCTCCACACCCAGCACAGACAGAATGTCGTGCGGGGCCGGTGAGCCCTCCATCAGGCGATCGCCCTTGCGCACGCGGTCGCCTTCCTGGACCGTGATGTGGCTGCCCTTCGGAATCTGGAACTCGATGCCATCCGAACCATCGTCCGGATCGACGATCACACGCCGCTTGCCGCGGATGTCCTTGCCGAAGCTGATCGTGCCCTCCTTGGGCGAGATGAAGGCCAGGTTCTTGGGCTTGCGCGCCTCGAACAACTCCACCACGCGCGGCAGGCCGCCGGTGATGTCCTTGGTCTTGCCGGCCTCGCGCGGGATACGCGCCAGCACATCGCCGGCCTGGACCGTATCGCCGTTCTCGATGTTCAGGATCGCACCCGGCGAAAGGAAGTAACGGGCCGGCGCCTGCGTACGCGGCAGGGTGATCGGATCGCTCTGTGGATCCTTCGGGTCCACCAGCTGGATCTGCGGGCGCAGCGGTGCGCGACGCGTATCGGCCTGCTGGGTAACGACGCGGTTGGACAAGCCGGTGACGTCGTCGGTCTCCTCGCGCATGGTGCTGGCTTCCTCCAGGTCGACATAACGGATCAGACCGTCGACCTCGGCGATCAGCGGCATCGTATACGGATCCCACTCGGCCAGCTTCTGGCCGGATTTGACCTTCTCGTCGTCCTTGACCATCAGACGAGCGCCGTACGGCACGCGGTGACGCTCAAGCTCCTTGCCCGCCTTGTCGGCGATGACGACCTCGGTGTGGCGGTTGATGACGATGTCCGCACCGTTGCTGTCGCGCACCAGCACCGCCTGAATGACCTTGGCCGTGCCGGTGAACTTGGACTCGACATGGGCCTGCTCCGCCGAACGCGAAGCCGTGCCGCCGACGTGGAAGGTCCGCATCGTCAGCTGCGTGCCCGGCTCGCCGATGGACTGGGCGGCGATGACGCCGACCGCCTCACCGATGGAAACCGGGGAGCCATGGGCCAGGTCGCGGCCGTAACAGGTGGCGCAGATGCCCTCCTCGGCCTCGCAGGTCAGCACGGAACGGATGCGCAGGCTCTCGATGCCCGACTCCTCGATCTTGTCGGCCAGCTCCTCGTTGATCATGGCCCCGGACGGTGCAATCTCGTCGCCGGAGAGCGGGTCCTCGGCCGGATCCTGCAGCACGCGGCCCAGCGCGCGCTCGGCCAGCGACTCGATGATCTCGCCGCTGTCGACCAGTGCCGTCACCGTGATGCCGTTCTCGGTGCCGCAGTCCTGGATGCGCACAACGGCATCCTGGGCCACGTCGACCAGACGGCGGGTCAGGTAACCGGAGTTCGCGGTCTTCAGCGCCGTGTCGGCCAGACCCTTACGGGCGCCGTGCGTGGAGATGAAGTACTGCAACACCGTCAGTCCCTCGCGGAAGTTGGCGGTAATCGGCGTCTCGATGATCGAGCCGTCCGGCTTGGCCATCAGACCGCGCATGCCGGCCAGCTGGCGAATCTGCTGTGCGGAGCCACGGGCGCCGGAATCGGCCATCATGTACACCGGGTTGAAGGTCTTCGTTGTTTCCTTGTCACCAGTGGCAGAGGTCAGCTCCTCGGTAGCCAGGTTGGTCATCATGGCGCGGGCCACACGCTCGGTGGTGTTGGTCCACAGGTCGACGACCTTATTGTAGCGCTCGCCGGCGGTGATCAGGCCTTCGGCGTACTGACGCTGCACCTCCTTGACCTCTTCCTCGGCCTTGTGCACCAGGGGTTCCTTCTCGGCAGGCACCACGACGTCGGCCAACGCGAAGGAGGAGCCGGACTGCGTGGCATAGGTGTAGCCGAGCACCTTGATGCGATCGGCGAACAATACCGTGGCCTTGTTGCCGGCCTCGCGGTAGCAGCGCTCGATCAGGGCTCCGAGATCCTTCTTCGTCAGCTCGCGGTTGATGGTGTCGAACGGCAGCGCCTCCGGCAGCACCGTGGACAGCAGGGCGCGGCCGGCGGTGGTGGCCACACGCTCGCCGCGGATACGGCACTGGATGCGCGAATGCAGGCCCAGGGCGCCGGCGTCCAGAGCACGCACGACCTCGTCCGGGGAAGAGAGCACCATGCCCTCGCCGGGCTCGAACGGCTTCTCGCGGGTCAGGTAGTACAGGCCCAGAATCATATCCTGGGTCGGCACGATGATCGGCCGCCCGGTGGCCGGGGACAGCACGTTGTTCGTGGCCAGCATCAGGGCGCGGACCTCGGTCTGCGCCTCCACCGACAGCGGCACGTGCACAGCCATCTGGTCGCCGTCGAAGTCGGCATTGAACGCGGTACAGACGAGCGGGTGCAGCTGGATGGCCTTGCCCTCGATCAGTACCGGCTCGAAGGCCTGGATGCCCAGTCGGTGCAGGGTCGGGGCACGGTTCAGCATCACCGGATGCTCGTGGATGACCTCGGCCAGGATATCCCAGACCTCGGGGATGCCCTGCTCGACGAGCTTCTTGGCACCCTTGATGGTGGTGGCAAGGCCCCTGAGCTCCAGCTTGTGGTAGATGAAGGGCTTGAACAGCTCCAGCGCCATGGTCTTCGGCAGGCCGCACTGATGCAGCTTCAGCTCCGGACCGACGACGATGACCGAACGGCCGGAGTAGTCGACGCGCTTGCCCAGCAGGTTCTGGCGGAAGCGGCCTTGCTTGCCCTTGATGATATCGGACAGCGACTTCAGCGGGCGGCGGTTGTTGCCGGTGATCGGCTTGCTGCGGCGCTCGTTGTCGAACAGCGCATCGACCGACTCCTGCAGCATGCGCTTCTCGTTACGCGTGATGATCTCCGGTGCGTTCAGCTCGAGCAAACGGCGCAGGCGATTGTTGCGGTTGATCACCCGGCGGTACAGATCGTTCAGATCCGAGGTGGCGAAACGGCCGCCATCCAGCGGCACCAGCGGACGCAGTTCCGGCGGCAGCACCGGCACGACCTCGAGCACCATCCACTCGGGGCGATTGCCCGAGCCGATCATGTCCTCGACGGTGGACAGGCGCTTCGTCAGCTTCGTCAGCTTGGTGACGGCGTTGGTGGCGGCGATCTGCGCGCGCAGGCTGCGGCGCTCCTCATCCAGGTCGATGCCGCGCAGCATCTCGCGCAGCGCCTCGGCACCCATGCCGCAGCGGAACTCTTCGCCGTACTCCTCGAAGGCCTCGATGTACTCTTCCTCGCTCATGATCTGGTGCTGCTCCAGGCTGGTTAGGCCGGGATCGAGCACCACGTAGGACTCGAAGTACAGGATGCGCTCCAGATCCTTCAGCGACTTGTCGACCAACAGGCCGATGCGGCTGGGCAGGCTCTTCAGGAACCAGATATGCGCCACCGGGGCGGCCAACTCGATATGGCCCATGCGCTCGCGGCGCACCTTGGACTGGATGACCTCGACGTTGCACTTCTCGCAGACCACGCCGCGGTGCTTCAGGCGCTTGTACTTTCCGCACAGGCACTCGTAGTCCTTGATCGGGCCGAAGATCTTGGCGCAGAACAGGCCATCCCGCTCCGGCTTGAAGGTCCGGTAGTTGATCGTCTCCGGCTTCTTGACCTCGCCGTAGGACCAGGAGCGGATCTTCTCCGGGCTGGCCAGACCGATGCGCAGGCCATCGAAGTCTTCGATGCTGCTGGGCTTCTGGAACATCTTTAGAAGTTCTTGCATGGCTGTCTCCTCAGTTCCCGGCCGGTTTCTTGATCATGTCGATATCAATCACCAGCGCATTCAATTCCTTCACCATCACGTTGAACGACTCAGGGATACCTGCATTGAATTGCATATCCCCGCGCACGATGGACTCGTACATCTTGGTACGGCCCTGCACGTCGTCGCTCTTCACGGTCAGCATTTCCTGCAGCGTGTAGGCGGCACCGTAGGCCTCGAGCGCCCACACCTCCATCTCACCGAAGCGCTGGCCGCCGAACTGGGCCTTACCGCCCAAGGGCTGCTGCGTAACCAGCGAGTACGGGCCGGTCGAACGGGCATGGATCTTCTCGTCGACCAGGTGATGCAGCTTCATGATGTACATCATGCCGATGGTCACCGGGCGGTCGAATGCCTCGCCGGTGCGGCCGTCGAACAGCGTCGTCTGCCCGGTCTCCGGCAAGTCGGCCAGCGAGAACATGCGGTGGATATGTCCCTCATTGGCGCCATCGAACACCGGGGTGGCAATCGGCACGCCGGCCGTCAGGTTGCCCGCCAGTTCCAGCACACCCTCATCCTTCAGGCCCTTGATGGTTTCGCTGGCCTGCTTGTCTTCGGAATAGGCCTCGAGCAGGAACTTCCTGACCTCGGCGGACTTGGACTTGGCCTTGAGCATGCCGTCGATCTTGCGGCCCAGTTCGCTGGCGGCCCAGCCCATATGCACCTCGAAGATCTGGCCGATATTCATACGCGATGGCACGCCCAGCGGATTCAGACAGATATCGACCGGCGTACCATCGGCGGTGAACGGCATGTCCTCCTCCGGCACGATGACCGAAATCACGCCCTTGTTACCGTGGCGGCCGGCCATCTTGTCGCCCGGCTGTAGCTTGCGCTTCACCGCCACGAACACCTTGACGACCTTGAGCATGCCAGGCTTCAGCTCGGCGCCCTCACGCACCTTGGCCACCTTCTCCTCGAAGCGGGACTCGAGGCGCGCGCGCTCCTTGTCCATGCCCTCGAGAATGGCGGCGACGCGGGTATTGATCTCGTCGTCCTGTGCGGACACCGAGGTCAGATCGCGCAGCGTCAGCTCGGACAGATTCGCCGCCTCGATGACGTCGCCCTTCTTCAGGCCCTTGCACTTGGCAGCCTTCTGGCCGGTCAAGAGGCCGTGCAGGCGGGCCACGACGTTGGCCTCGAGGATGCGGCGCTCCTCTTCCTTATCGGCGTAGAGCTGCTCGATCTCCTGCTCTTCGATCATCTTGGCACGGGCATCCTTCTCGTCGCCGCGGCGGGTAAAGATCTGCACGTCGACGACGACACCCTCTTCGCCCGGCTTGACGCGCATCGAGGTGTCGCGCACGTCGCTGGCCTTCTCGCCGAAGATGGCACGCAGCAGTTTTTCCTCCGGAGACAGCTGGGTCTCGCCCTTCGGCGTGATCTTGCCGACCAGGATGTCGCCGGGATTGACCTCGGCGCCGATGCGGGCGATGCCGGAGTCGTCGAGATGGCGCATGGCCTCCTCGCCGACGTTCGGGATATCGCGCGTGATCTCCTCGTCACCGAGCTTGGTCTGGCGCGCCACGCACTCGAACTCCTCGATGTGGATCGAGGTGTAGACGTCCTCGCGCACCAGCTTCTCGGAGATGACGATGGCATCCTCGAAGTTGTAGCCGCGCCACGGCATCAGGGCCACCAGGACGTTGCGGCCGAGCGCCAGCTCACCCATGTCGGTGGACGGGCCGTCAGCGATGATGTCGCCGCTGTGCACGACCTCGCCGACCTTGACCAGCGGACGCTGGTTGAAGCAGGTATTCTGGTTAGAGCGGCGATACTTGAACAGGCGGTAGATGTCCACACCCGGCTCGCCCTCGATCTGCTCGTCCTCGTTGACGCGCACGACGATGCGGCTGCCATCCACGCGCTCCACATGACCACTGCGGCGGGCCACCATGGTCACGCCGGAATCGCGGGCCACGCCGCCCTCCATGCCGGTGCCGACCAGCGGCTTCTCAGAGCGGATCAGCGGCACGGCCTGGCGCTGCATGTTCGAACCCATCAGGGCGCGGTTGGCGTCGTCATGCTCCAGGAACGGGATCAGGCCGGCGGACACGGACACCAGCTGCGACGGGGACACGTCCATGAAGTTGATGTCGCCCGGAACGGCCATGACGAACTCGCCGCTCTGGCGGCACTGGATCAGATCGGCAGTGAAGCGATTCTTGTCGTCCACCAGGGCATTGGCCTGGGCGATGACGAGGCCGGCCTCGTCGATGGCGGAAAGGTAGACGATCTCGTCGGTGACATGGCCATCGGTGACCCTGCGGTACGGGGTCTCGATGAAGCCGAACTCGTTGACCTTGGCATAGCAGGACAGCGAGTTGATCAGGCCGATGTTCGGGCCTTCCGGCGTCTCGATCGGGCACAGGCGGCCGTAATGCGTCGGGTGCACGTCGCGCACCTCGAAGCCGGCGCGCTCGCGCGACAGGCCGCCCGGGCCCAGGGCCGACAGACGACGCTTGTGCGTGACCTCTGAAAGCGGGTTCGTCTGGTCCATGAACTGGGACAGCTGGGAGGAGCCGAAGAACTCCTTGACGGCGGCGATCAGCGGCTTGGCGTTGACCAGATCCGACGGCATCATCTCCGAGAGTTCTCCCGAGCTCAGGCGCTCGCGGATGGCGCGCTCCATACGCACCAGGCCCAGGCGGATCTGGTTCTCGAGCAGCTCGCCGACCGAACGCACGCGGCGGTTACCCAGATGATCGATATCGTCGACCTCGCCGAGGCCGTCGCGCATCTGGATCAGCATGTCCAGCGCCAGCAGGATGTCCTCGACGCGCAGCGTGCCCTGCTCCAGCGGCACCTCGTCGTTGCTGATGCCGAGACGGCTGTTCAGCTTCATACGGCCGACGCGGGACAGGTCGTAGCGCGTGGCATCGAAGAACAGCGACTCGAACAGCGCCTTGGCGGTCTCCACCGTCGGCGGCTCGCCCGGGCGCATCATGCGGTAGATTTCGACCTGCGCCTCTTCCTTGCTCTGCACGGTGTCCAGACGCAGCGTGTCCGCCAGCCACGGGCCACGGCGGAACGGATCGATGAACAGGCAGTCGAACTGCTTGATGCCGGCACCACGCATGGCCTCCAGCGTCTCGGCGGTGATCTCGACATTGTGATCGACGAGGATCTCCCCGCCAGCCACGACGATCGGCTCGGCCGCAACCTCACCGATCACCGTCTCTTCCGGCACGTCGATCCACTCCACCTTCGCCTCGGTCATGCGCTTGATGGCCACCGGCGTGAACTTCTTGCCCTCGGCGACGATGCGTTTGCCATCGACCTTGATCGTGGTGGCGGCACGGCTGCCCAGGAACTGCTCGGGCACGAACTTGACCTGCAGGCCGTCCTTGCCGAAGCGGTAGGTACGGCGCTCGTAGAAGCGGTCCAGGATGCCCTGCACGTTCAGGCCCAGGGCCTTGAGCAGGATACCCGCCGGCATCTTGCGGCGCAGGTCGATGCGGAAATTGATCTTGTCCTTGATGTCGAATTCGAAATCCAGCCACGAGCCACGGTACGGGATCATGCGGGCATTGAAGAGATACTTGCCCGAGGCATGCGACTTGCCGCTGTCGTGGTCGAAGAACACGCCCGGGGAGCGATGCATCTGCGACACGATGGCGCGCTCGGTGCCGGTGATGATGAAGGAGCCGTGCTCGGTCATCAGTGGGATCTCTCCCATGTACACGGACTGATCGCGCACCTCGCGCACCTTGCGCTTAGCGGATTTGTCGCCTTCGTTATCGAAGATGGCCAGGCGCAGCTTGACCTTGACCGGCAGCGCGTAGGTCAGACCGCGCTTACGGCACTCGTCCAGGTCGTAACGGGGGGGGCTGTACTCCAGCGACTCGAAGCCGAGCTCGGCATTACCGCTGTAGTCCCGGATGGGGAAGACGCCGCGGAACACATCCGCCAGGTAGGACCCGTTGATGTCCCGCTTGCCGCTACCCACGCCGACGAAATCCAGATAGGAGTCCGTCTGCAGCTGCAGCAGGTTCGGCATGGAGATGGCCGAATGGATGCTGCCGAAATTCTTGCGGATGCGTTTGACTGTTGCTTGCTTACCCATGTGATTGACCCCGGACCTATGAATTCAGAGATGCGAAAAGGCCAAACCCCGGCGGCCTAGGCCGCCGGGGGTTGACCCCTGCTGATCATTGCGAATGCAACAATACTTGGCTTACGCCCAATTACTTCAGAGCGACCTGTGCGCCGACCTCTTCCAGTTTCTTCTTCAGCTCTTCGGCCTCGTCCTTGGAAATGCCTTCCTTGACCGGCTTGGGCGCGCCCTCGACCAGGTCCTTGGCTTCCTTCAGACCCAGGCCGGTGATCTCGCGGACCGCCTTGATGACCTTGATCTTCTCGCCGCCGGCCGCTTCCAGCACGACGTCGAATTCGGTCTTCTCTTCCTCGGCAGCGGCGGCACCGCCGGCAGCCGGAGCGGCGGCCGCGGCCACCGGAGCGGCGGCGGAAACGCCGAACTTCTCTTCCATGGCGGACACGAGCTCGGAGAGCTCCAGCACGGTCATGTTGCCGATCGCCTCGATCAGCTCGTCTTTGGTCAGATTCTTAGCCATTGTCTATGCTCCTATTGCTTGTTTGGTACGGCCGTCTCAGGCGGCCTGTTTTTGATCGCGGATTGCAGCCACCGTGCGCACGAACGAGGCAGGAACCTCGGCCATGGTGCGGACGAATGCGCTGAGCGGGGCCTGCATGGTGCCCAGAACCTGGGCCAACAGAACCTCGCGCGGCGGCAGACTGGCAAGCGCTTTGATACCTTGCGGATCGATGAATTTGCCTTCGAGCAAACCACCCTTCACCTCGAACTTTTCATGGTCCTTGGCGAATTCGGAGATGGCCTTGGCCATACCCACAGGGTCGTTGCCGTAAGCAATGGCGACCGGGCCGCTGAACATCTCTTCCGCAGCCTTGAACCCCGTGCCCTCAGCGGCACGGCGCGCCAGCGTGTTCTTCACAACCTGAAGCGACACATTATGCTGGCGAAGGCGACGGCGAAGATCGCCCATTTCGGCGACGGTCAACCCGCGATATTGCGTGACCACGCCCGCACTGGCTTCGAGCCAGGCAGTGTGGAGGTCATCGACAACGCGTTGCTTGTCTTCCCGTTTCACTTCTACCCCCTTGCAAAATCCGACCCGCGCAAGCAGAGCTACCCCATCTATGCAGGACGACCGAGATCGATTAAGCCGGCATGCCGACTCCTGCAGTCTTGGACGGATCGTTATTTAGCGGTCCCGCTGTCGCCAGCCGGACCGCTATCCTTCACAGCCTTACGACAGCGATGCCACGTCGACCCGGACGCCGGCGCCCATGGTCGAGGAGATGGTCATCTGCTGCATATAGCGGCCCTTGGCCGCCGCAGGCTTCATACGGTTCAGTTCGGCGATCAACGCCTGCACATTCTCCACCAGCTTGGCCTCGTCGAACGAGCGCTTGCCGACCGGGGCGTGCACGACGCCACCCTTGTCCACGCGCACCTCGATCATGCCGGCCTTGATGGCGGTGACGGCCTTGCTGACGTCCATGGTCACGGTGCCGAGCTTCGGGTTCGGCATCAGGCCACGCGGGCCAAGCACACGCCCGAGCTTGCCGATCTGGCCCATCATGTCCGGGGTGGCGACGACGCGGTCGAAGTCCATGAACCCGCCCATGACCTTCTCCACCAGATCCTCGGCACCGACGATGTCGGCACCGGCGGCGGTCGCCTCTTCGGCCTTCGGCCCCTTGGCGAACACGGCCACGCGCACCGTCTTGCCGGTGCCATGCGGCAGGGAAATGGAGCCACGTACCATCTGGTCGGCGTGACGCGGATCGACGCCGAGCTTGACGGCGATATCGACGGACTCGTCGAACTTCGCCTTCGGCTGACCCTGCACGGCCCCCACTGCGACCTCGACAGTCACCGGATTCTGCGGCAGCGCGGCGCGAGCCTCTTTCATGCGTTTGGAAAGCTTAGCCATCGTATTCCCCCTTAGCCTTCGACCACATCGAGGCCCATGGAACGCGCCGTGCCCTCGACGATACGCATGGCAGCCTCGACATCGTAGCAGTTCAGGTCGCGCAACTTGGTCTCGGCGATCTCGCGCACCTGCGCCTGACTCACCTGGCCGACCTTACTCTTGTTCGGCGTGGGGCTGCCCTTCTGCACCTTGGCGGCCTTCATCAACAGCGCCGAGGCAGGCGGGGTCTTGATGACGAAGTCGAACGACTTGTCGGCGTAGACGGTGATGACCACCGGCAACGGCATGCCGGCCTCGATCTCCTGCGTACGGGCGTTGAACGCCTTGCAGAACTCCATGATGTTGACGCCGGCCTGGCCGAGCGCCGGTCCCACCGGGGGGGCAGGGTTGGCCTTACCGGCCGGTACCTGCAGCTTAACGTATTTGCTTACTTTCTTAGCCATGTGTCCTTCCTTTAACCCTTCTCGACCTGGACATAGTCGAGTTCCACGGGTGTCGGCCTGCCGAAGATGCTGACGCTGACCTTCAGCTTGGCCTTTTCTGCATGCACTTCCTCAACGACGCCGTTGAAGGATGCAAACGGTCCATCGACAACGCGCACGGCATCGCCGATCTCGAACATGATCTTGGGCTTCGGACGCTCGATGCCCTCCTCGATCTGGCGACGCAATGCCTCGACCTCGCGGGCCGGCATCGGCTGCGGCTTGCCGCTGGCACCGAGGAAACCGCTGACCTGACGCGTGTCCTTGACGACATGCCAGGTGCGGTCGTTCACTTCCATCTCCACAAGGATGTAGCCGGGAAAGAACTTGCGCTGGCTGGTGACCTTCTGGCCACCCTTCAGCTCCACGACCTCTTCACGCGGCACCAGGATCTCGCCAAACTGCTCGGCCAGGCCGGCGCGCTCGGCGTTCTCGTGGATCATCGCCTTGACCTTGTCCTCGCTGCCGGAGAACACCTGCACTACATACCAATGCTTTGCCATCAGATCACCTTCTGCACGATCAGGCCGAGCCCCGAATCGACGATCCACAGGAACAATGCGATCAGCAACACCATGACAACGACCATGATGGTCGCCTGCACGGTCTCCCGGCGCTCCGGCCAGACCACCTTCTTGGTCTCGACCTGCACTTCCCGCATAAACCTCTGGATATCTGCCAACCGGCTCATTGCTTCATTCCTCTCGCCCCAAGGGCGCCTGATCGGTCTCCTGTCGAGTGGCAGGCCAGGAGGGACTCGAACCCCCAACCCCCGGTTTTGGAGACCGGTGCTCTACCAATTGAGCTACTGGCCTATTGCTTAAACCTTCGTTTCCTTGTGCTCGGTATGCTTCTTGCAAAAACGGCAATATTTGCGCAAAACGAGCTTCTCAGTCGTCGTCCGCTTGTTCTTGTCCGTCGTATAGTTACGGCGCTTGCATTCGCCGCAAGCCAGAGCCAATAAATCGCGCATATCCGTTCTCCAGCGGCGCAAAGGCGGCGGCAGAGGACTGCCGCCGCCTTCCGGGCCGTTTACTTACTTGATGATCTCGGTGACGACGCCGGCGCCGACGGTGCGGCCTCCCTCGCGAATGGCGAAGCGAAGCTCCTTGTCCATCGCGATCGGCGTGATCAACTGGATCTCCATCGATACGTTATCGCCAGGCATCACCATCTCCGTGCCCGAAGGAAGCGTCACCGAACCCGTCACGTCCGTCGTGCGGAAGTAAAACTGCGGACGGTAGCCGTTGAAGAACGGCGTATGACGACCGCCCTCTTCCTTCGTCAGAATGTAGGCCTCGGCCTTGAAATGCGTATGCGGCGTGATCGAACCCGGCTTGGCCAGAACCTGGCCGCGCTCAACGTCCTCGCGCTTCGTACCGCGAAGCAGCACACCCACGTTGTCGCCAGCCTGACCCTGGTCCAGAAGCTTGCGGAACATCTCAACGCCGGTCACCGTCGTCTTCACGGTGTCCTTGATGCCCACGATCTCAACTTCCTCGCCAACCTTCACGATGCCCTGCTCAACACGACCGGTCACAACCGTGCCGCGGCCAGAGATCGAGAACACGTCCTCGATCGGCATCAGGAACGTCTTGTCGATCGGACGCTCCGGCGTCGGAATGAAATCATCCACAGCCTTCATCAGCTCAAGAATCGCCGGCTCGCCGATCGGGCTGGTGTCGCCCTCAAGAGCCTTCAGCGCCGAACCCTTGATGATCGGAACGTCGTCGCCCGGGAAACCATAGGAGGACAGAAGCTCGCGAACTTCCATCTCAACCAGTTCCAGAAGCTCCTCGTCGTCAACCATGTCTGCCTTGTTCAGGAACACAACGATGTGCGGTACGTTCACCTGCTTGGCCAGAAGAACGTGCTCGCGCGTCTGCGGCATCGGGCCGTCGGCTGCCGATACCACCAGGATGGCGCCGTCCATCTGCGCCGCACCCGTGATCATGTTCTTCACGTAGTCGGCATGTCCCGGGCAGTCGACGTGGGCGTAGTGACGCGCCTCCGTCTCATACTCCACGTGTGCCGTCGCAATCGTGATACCACGCTCGCGCTCCTCGGGGGCACCGTCAATCTGGTCGTACGCACGGAACTCGGCGCCGCCGCTCTTCGACAACACCTTCGTGATCGCTGCCGTCAACGTCGTCTTGCCATGGTCAACGTGACCAATCGTGCCAATGTTTACGTGCGGCTTCGTGCGCTCAAATTTTGCCTTAGACATGTCCTACTCCGTTTCTTCAGTGTCAGCGACACGCCTTGCGGCGCATCTTGCAATCTGGAGCCCAGAGCGGGAATTGAACCCGCGACCTCATCCTTACCAAGGATGTGCTCTACCCCTGAGCTACCTGGGCGCTCTCCCACACTCCAGCACCTGGAGCGGGTGACGGGAATCGAACCCGTACCACCAGCTTGGAAGGCTGGGGTTCTACCGTTGAACTACACCCGCCAATGCCCAAGAGGCCCAACGCTCAAGCTGGTGGAGAGGGCTGGATTCGAACCAACGAAGGCTGCGCCAGCAGATTTACAGTCTGCCCCCTTTGACCGCTCGGGAACCTCTCCTCGTCCCCCCTCCCAAAGCACCGAAGCACATAGGAAAGGGCGCGCGATTGTGCATCTTTGCCACGCGCTGTCAACCTCAAGCCTGCAGCATCGGCAGCTGGAGCCGGCAACAGGATTCGAACCCGTGGCCTGCTGATTACAAATCAGCTGCTCTACCAACTGAGCTATGCCGGCTTGAGCGGCGCATGTTACTGGGGATTGCCCCGAATACAAGAGGGCGTCGGCAGGCGTCCGGCGGGATCAGGCGTACAGATCGAGACGCGTCTGGGAGGGCACCCAGGGACGATTGGGTTCGCCGTGGGAGCCGTAGGTCGTCGAGGCATAGGCGGGGAAGCCATCGGCGGAGGGCTGCCGGGGGAGGGAAGACCCCGCGCGCTGTATCGGCGCCGCCACCTTGGCAGGGCTGTACCCATGACCATGGATCACCGAGGGAGAGACCACGGATGGCGGCACTGGCGCTGCAGGTGCCTGATCGTAGCGCAACACAAAACCGATGGTCATCGACATAGCAGGAGCCGACTATTTAAGTACGCCCGATTTTTTTATGCAAGATCAGGCAGGGCGTAACCGTGTCATACCGGCACGGATGCGCGCCAGCGATTCTGCCTTGCCCAGGAGTGCCAGCGTCTGGTCGATCGGTGGCGACACCGGCACGCCGGCGATCAGGATGCGTATCGGCTGCGCCAGTGTCCCGAGCTTGGCCTCTGCCTGCTCGCAGACCCGGTGCAGGATCGGGTGGATATGCTCGGCATGCCAGTTGTCCAGCTGCTCGGCCTCGTCGACAAATGCCTGCAGCAGCGCGAATGCCGCATCGCCGAAATGCTTGGCCACGGCCTTCTCGTCATAGGCATCCGGGGCGCGGTAGAACATGCGCGCCGCCGCTGCCAGGTCGTTCAGGCCCTTCGATCGCTCCTGCAGGGTGGCGATGACGGATGCCAGCAACGGTCCGCGCTCCGGATCCAGGCCCTCGGCACCGAGGCGCGCGGACACCTCGCGCACCAAGTCCTCGGGCTCTGCGGAGCGGATGTAATGGCCATTCAGCCAATCCAGCTTTTGTTGGTCGAAACGGGCCGCGGCAGCGCCGACACCCTCAATATCGAACAGGCGCACCAGTTCCTCGCGGCTGAACACCTCGTCATCGCCGTGCGACCAGCCCAGCCGGGCCAGGTAATTGATCACGGCCTCGGGCAGGTAGCCGGCCTCGCGGTATTCGGTGATCGCCACCGCCCCGTGGCGCTTGGACATCTTGGCGCCGTCCGGACCGTGGATCAGCGGGATATGCCCGAACTGCGGCACCGGCAGGCCCAATGCCTCGTACAACTGCATCTGGCGGGGGGTGTTGTTCAGATGATCCGAGCCGCGGATCACATGCGTGATGCCCATATCGGCATCGTCGACGACGACCGCGAGGTTGTAGGTCGGCGTGCCGTCCGAACGCATCAGGATCAGATCATCCAGCTCCTGGTTGGCGAAGGTCACGTCGCCGAGCACCAGATCGTGCACCACCGTCTCGCCGATGTCCGGAGACATGAAGCGAATGACGTGCGGCACGTCGGCTGGGTGATCGGCTCGGTGTCGGCAACGCCCGTCATAGCGTGGCTTGACGCCGGCGGCGCGCTGCGCCTCGCGCAGGGTATCGAGCTCCTCCCTGGAGCAGTAACAGCGGTAGGCCTTGCCCTCGTCCAGCAGGCGATTGACGGCGGCCACATGCTGGGGCTCGCGCCGGCTCTGGAACACGACCTCGCCATCCCAGTCCAGGCCCAGCCAGCCGAGGCCGTCCAGGATCACCTGCGTGGCCTCGTCGGTGGAGCGCTCGCGATCGGTGTCCTCGATGCGCAGCACGAACTGCCCCTGGCAGTGCCGGGCATACAGCCAGGAGAACAGCGCCGTACGGGCACCGCCGATGTGCAGCATACCGGTCGGCGATGGGGCGAATCGGGTGCGGATGGTCATGGATGCTCCTGGTCCCGGGCTGGGGCGACGAACCCTAATGAGCCGGACGGTGAAACGGAACCGGCAGCGATCATGGCTGACGCACCTCGACGCGGACACCCAAGGATCCGCGTCCGCGGTCGGCCCGCGTCGGCCACACCGGGAACAGGCGGCGAGGAGGAATGCCGCGCTCGGTCATGAAGCGCGCGATCATGTCCTGCGTATGCCGGATGGTCGCGACCAGATCCGCATCGAGATCCTGCCTCTCCATCTGCGGGACCATATCGATGACGAGATGGCGATCGGAGATCAGTCGACGCCAGAGCTTGCGCAGGCGCACCCGCTCATTATGACTGAGGCCGGCCTTGCCGTGCAGGCGGATGCGCGTTTCCGCCCGCAGGCGGGGCGGGGTGGAGGGCTTCGCTTCAGCGGCGGCGGCATTCGCCTGCCTCTCGAGCCTGGACAGCACGGCATCGCCGAGATTTGCCCAGGAAAAGCCTGGCCGGGTCTGTACATCATCGACGTTGATCACGGCCAAGCGCTCGCCCTGAAGCCGATGCAGCAGGTCATGGGCCGCAAAGCCGGTACGCCCCAAAAAGGGATCGTGCGGGAACGCCCCCGTCTCCAGCTGCCAGCGGTGCAGCCACAGGCGCAGGCGGCCATGGCCCAGGCCATGCGCATCGGTCTGCCATGAGAATCGCGACGCCCAGCGCCCGCGGATCACGCGCGGGGCGCCGGAGATCTGCAGCCAGGCATTGAGGAAGAACGGGCGGGCGCTGGACACCCTGCCCTTGATGTCGGTGTGAAGCACACCGTCGATGCGGCCGATGTGCCCCGCTGCCTGCAACTGCCCGCCATCGACGTTGCCAGCCAGCGTCACCGTCGCGAGTTGCCCCTCGCGCCAGCCCTGCAGCTGCAATTCGACATCGCGCGCCCATACCGCATCCGCCCGTCCGAAGCTGACCGTGCCTCCCTGCCAGTCCATGGCATCGATGCGCCAGTCGATATCGCTTCTCCAGGGTAGTGCCGCACGGCCCTCGCCGGCGGCCGGATTGGCCGTCGCGGTCAAGGATTGCAGCGCCCCCTGATACTGCCAACCCGTCACCTGCAGGCCACTCAAAGACTGTATGGGCACCCCCGTGCCCACCCGCGCCAGGCCCACCGACACGTGGGCCGCCCGCCAGCTGGCCCCCTGCCAGGCCACCGACACGTTTGCGGCATCCACCTTGCCGGATGCCGTCCATGTATGCGGATTGGCATCGACGGCCAGTGTGAAGCCGGCGCTGCCGTCGAGTTGTACCGCCGTGCCCGCGCGCACGGGCTGGGCGAAGGGCAGCACGGGACGCAGCTGGATCAGCGGCAGTCCCGATGCCTTCACATCCAGGCTCGTGCCGCCATCGACAGGCGATCGGCCATGGCCGATGATCCTCCAGGAAACCGGGGCATCGCTGGCCGACAGGTCGCACTGCAATGCGCCGGCAAGCAACGCAGCGTGACCTGAAAGCGGCAGCGTACGCAGCATCGACCGGTCATCGGCAAAGACCAGGGCCAGGGCCAGCTGATCGACATGGACCGCCTTGGCCTCGACACGCCATGGGTTCTGGGCCTGCGCAGCCAGCGCGTGGCCAGGCAGCAACCGAATCTCCCCGCCGGCCAGGCCGAGGCTGCCGAACGTCAGGGCATGGGTGGGCGTATCCAGGCGCGCTTCCGTCATCTCGACGCGATCGACACGCCAGTCTGGCCGCGACCCGGCATCCCCGGCCCAGGACCTGGGGGCATAATCCAGATCGCGGATGTTGCCGTGCGAGACCCGCAGCCGCACCCCCGTCCGTCCAGGGCCGATCCAGTCGGCCTCGGCAGCGCCGGTAAATGCACCGCGTACCAGTGTCCGGCCGTCCCAGCCCGGCGCCACCCCCTGCATCGGCGCCAGGGGCCAGGCCTCGGCCGTGAGCCGGGCATGCCAGCCATCCGCCTTGCGATCGGCGTGCCAGCTGAGGGATGGCACGACGACGGCATCGCCCACGACGCGCGCACCGCTGACGACGCGCATATCGCCCTTGAACTGGGCGCGATTCTGCCCGGATGCAGGTCGCTGCCAGAGCCACTGCGTCTGACCGCTGATTTCACCGTCCAGCGGGGCCAGCCCCAGCATCTCCGGCGCCGCGTAGTGCCCGTCCAGGCGATCCCAGCTCAGGTCGACCTCTCCATCCGTGCCGCCGTGCTTCCGGTACGTGCGGCTCTGCAGCGTCAGCAGCGAACCGCGATAGCGGCATGTGCCCTGCATCATCCTGCCCCCCGACTGCCGACGGATGTGCAGATCCAGATCGTCGAAGGTGGGCGCCCGCCCGCCCGGCCCGCCTGCGGTCAGTACCAGGGTTCCCCCGTGTATATCCAGATGCCGGGCCAGCAGCCAGACCTGATGGAACATCGTATTCCCGGCTCCGGGCTGTGAGGCGAGCAACGGCAGCGCTGCGGCGGCGGACAGGGTCAGCCGGGGGGAGCTCATGCTGACGCGGGACAGCACGGGATGGCCGCCGAGCAGCGTGTCGACCCGCGCATAGAGCAGCACCTCGGGGATATCGACGGCGATACCCCCAGCTTCGAGATGCACCCCGTCCAGGGTCAGGGCATTACGCAGCAGGTGGAATCGTACCTGCTCCACACTACCCCCCGATTGCCTGAGCCATTGGTTGACGGTGGCCTGGGCCACATCCTGGGTATGCACCTGTACGGCCAGGTGCGCCGTCACCAACAGCATCGCCATCATACTGGCCCCGGCCAGGTACCAGCGTGCCCGGGCCGGGAAATACCCGACCGGATGCCGAAACAGGTGTTTGTATGCCATCGCCGCTAAGCGACTACCCGCCGCTCAGGACTGCTGCAGCTGATGGATGACAGCCTGGTCCTCCAGCGTGCTGATATCCTGGGTGATGTCGCGGCCGGCGGCGATGTCGCGCAGAAGCCGGCGCATGATCTTGCCGGAGCGGGTCTTCGGCAGGCCGTCGGCGAAACGGATATCGTCCGGCCGGGCGATCGGCCCGATCTCGTCCGCCACATGCTGGCGCAGGGCCTGCTTCAGGGCCTCGACATCGTCGGGCTTGTGCTTGAGCACCACGAAGGCACAGATCGCCTCGCCCTTGACCTCGTCCGGTCGCCCGACCACAGCCGACTCGGCCACCGTCTCGTGCGAAACCAGCGCCGATTCGATCTCCATGGTACCAAGACGGTGCCCGGAGACATTGAGCACATCGTCGACGCGCCCCATGATCCAGAAATAGCCGTCCTCGTCGCGCCGGGCACCGTCGCCGGCGAAATAATAACGGCCGCCGAAGCGGCGCCAGTAGGTCTCGACATAGCGCGCATCGTCGCCCCAGATCCCTCTGAGCATCGACGGCCAGGGCTCGGTCAATACCAACAGGCCGCCGACATCGGACATCATCGGCACCCCCTCGCCATCGACCACCTCGGCGAAGACGCCGGGCAACGGCAGCGTGGCCGAGCCGGGCTTGGTGGGCACTGCAAACGGTAGCGGCGCGATCATGTGACCGCCGGTCTCGGTCTGCCACCAGGTGTCGACGATGGGGCAACGGCCGCCGCCGATGACCCGGTGATACCACATCCAGGCCTCGGGATTGATCGGCTCGCCGACCGTGCCGAGCACGCGCAAACGACTCAGATCGTGCTTGGCCGGCCATTCGTCGCCGGCCTTGATCAGGGCGCGGATCGCCGTCGGCGCTGTATAGAACAGCGTCACGCCGTGGTCGGCACATATCTTCCACAGCCTTCCCGGATCGGGGTAGGTCGGCACCCCCTCGTACATCAGCGTGGTGCCGCCGCAGGCCAGCGGCCCGTAGACAGAGTACGAATGCCCGGTCACCCAGCCGATATCGGCCGTGCACCAGAACACATCCCGCTCGGGATGGAAGTCGAACACCCACTGCATGGTCAGCCGGGTCCACAGCAGGTAGCCGGCGCTGGTATGCACGATGCCCTTGGGCTTGCCGGTGGAGCCGGAGGTATAGAGGATGAATAGCGGATGTTCCGAGCTCACCGGCTCGGGTTCGCAATGCGCCGGCTGCGCATCCAGGACCTCACGCCACTCCAGGTCGCGCCCGGGCTGCCAGTCGACGGCGTTGTCGCCCCGGCGCACCACCAGCACATGCCGCACCGTTTCGCAGTCGAGCGAAAGTGCCTCGTCGACGCGGGGCTTGAGCGCATGCACATCGCCGCGGCGATAGCCGCCGTCGGCGGTGATCACCAGGCGGGCGCCGGCATCATGGATGCGGTCCCGGAGGGACTGAGCGGAAAAGGCACCGAACACCACCGAATGCGTGGCACCGATGCGGGTGCAGGCCAGCATCGCCACCGCCGCCTCGGGGATCATCGGCATATAGATGACCACGCGGTCCCCGGGGCGAATACCCAGCTCTCGCATGGCATTGGCCGCCCTGCATACCTCGGCCAGGAGTTCGTCGTAGCTGATGCGTCGCACCTCGCCGGGCTCGCCTTCCCAGATGATGGCGGTGCGCTCTCCCAGACCCGCCTGCACGTGGCGATCCAGGCAATTCTCGGAGACATTCAGCTCCCCGTCGTCGAACCAGCGGAAGAACGGTGCGCGCGTACGATCCAGCACCTGCACGAAATCCTTGCGCCAGTGCAGATGTTCGCGCGCCAGTTCCGCCCATGTACCCTCCATGTCCTCGGCAAAGCGGCTCCGCAGGGCGTGATATTCGTCGAGCGAGCGGAAGCGGGCATCCGGCTGCCGGGGCGCCGGGAACAGGCGGTGCTCGTCGAGAGTGGACTCGATTTCGTCAGGCATGGCGTCTTCCCTCCATCATGAAGTCTGGCCCAATCTAGCAGCCGTCGCAGCGTTTGTTGATCCGGGCCGGCTGTAAACACTGCACATCCGGCGTAGGATGTGCGACATGCCCGGAAACGTCTGCCTGATCATGACCACGCTCGACGATGAGCAAAAGGCCCGACATCTTGCCCGTTCTCTTGTCGAACAACATCTGGCAGCCTGCGTGCAGATGCTGCCCGGCATGCGTTCGTGCTATCGCTGGCAGGGGAAGGTGGAGGAAGCCAGCGAGTTCCTGATCCAGATCAAGACCGCCCCCACCCGGGCCGAAGAGGTCATGCAATGGATTGCCCGCCATCACCCTTACGCGCTGGCCGAGATCGTCCGGCTCGACGCATCGGCCTCGGACGCCTATGCCGCGTGGGTCGCCGGGGAGGTCTCGGATCCGGATCCGCGGACGTAAGCGACAGCCATCCCCCCATCGTATGGAGCCTCGATCATGATTGATGTCACCTTTGCCGGAGCCCTGCTGGCCGGATTGCTTTCCTTCCTCTCCCCCTGCGTGCTGCCGCTGGTTCCCGCCTACCTTTCCTACATCAGCGGCGTATCCGTCGATGCGCTGCAGAACGATGAGCTGCAGGAACAGGGACATACCCGCAGGCATGTGCTGGCGCAGTCCCTGTGGTTCGTATTCGGCTTCAGCGCCATCTTCATCGCCCTCGGTGCCTCCGCCTCCTTCCTCGGCGCCTGGCTGCTGGTCCACATGGCCATGCTCGCCAAGGTCGCCGGCGTCGTCATCATGGTCTTCGGCCTGCATTACATGGGCCTGATCCGCATCCCCTTCCTGCTGATGGAAGCCCGCCTGGATACATCCAAGATCAAGCCGGGCCACGGCTTCGGCGCCGCCCTGCTCGGCGCCGCCTTCGCCTTCGGCTGGACCCCCTGCGTCGGACCCATCCTGGGGGCCATCCTGGCGCTGGCCAGCGCCCAGAACGGCCTGGGGCGCGGCGTCACCCTGCTGGCCGCCTACTCCGCAGGCCTGGCCATCCCCTTCCTGCTCGCCGCCTTTGCCACCGGCGCCTTCCTGCGCTGGGCCAAACGCTTCCGCCGGCACCTGCACAAGGTCGAGATTCTGTCGGGCATCCTGCTGTTCGCCGTCGGCCTGCTGATCTTCTTCGGCAGCTTCAGCATCATCGCCGCCTGGATCATCCGCTGGTTCCCCGCCCTGGCCCATCTGGAATCGGCCATCAATCCGTAACGCGGGCTGTTGACCCCCGAGAGGCGCGGTGCTTCAATGCCTTGCATGCAGCCGGATTCCAACCATGAGGCCTTTTCCCAGCGCATTGGCCAACTGAACGAGGCGCTGTCGGAAATCCGCCGCGCCATGGAGCGGCTGATGGCCGAGAACCAGCGCATGCGCGAGGTCATTCGCCTGGCCGAGGGCGAGCTGCGCAAGCGCCGCGATCAGGTGCAGAACCTGGAGAATGAAATCCATACGCTGCAGAACGACCGACTGGAGGCCAAGGCTCGTGTGGAGCACGCCATGGAGAAGCTCGACGAGCTGATGAGCCAGGCCGATCAGGATACGCCATGAGTCATACCGTCGAAGTCAGCCTGATGGGCCGCAGCTTCACCATCCGCACCGACGACGAGCCGGAGCAGGTGCGGGCCGCTGCCGAGCTCGTGCAATCCCGGGTTGATGAACTCCGCCATATGGGTGCAGCGGTGGCCTCCGACCGCCTGCTGGCCCTCGTGGCATTGAACCTGGCAGGCGAGCTTCTGCAGAAGGAACACGGGCAAATCGCAGGCATCGACGGCTTGCTCTCCGAACTGGATCATGTAGTATCAATGGCAGAAGGTTTAGCAAAAGCGCCCCTGCGCTGATCGCCTGGCACCGCGTTGCCTGAGCCGATATCTGTCGAATGGGAGCCTTACTACACCGGCCGTGCGCGTCCCTTCCGGGATACCTGACGTCGGTGTGCGGCGCCCACCTCTGAGAAGAGGGTTCGACAACAGCGTGCCGTCAACGGCAGCGCGGGGGCGCCCTTCCTTCCGGACCTATTCCGGCTATAAAGGGCAATCGTGTCCGACATCGAAAAATCCAAGATTCGCGAACAATTGCTGGCCCGGCGCCGCAGCCTCTCCAGTGAAGATCGCCAACGCTTTTCCGCCACCATCCAGCGTAGCCTGTACGACCAACTCGACCGATACGGCATCCGCCATGTCCTGACCTACCGCGCCATGAACGATGAAGTCGATACCGGCATGGTGCTGGACGGCGATCCTGCCCGGGCCATCTACGCCCCGCACACGCCGCATGCAGATCACATGGAATGGTTGCGCATCGGCCCGGACAGCACCTGGGCGCGCGGCCGCTTCGGCGTCATGGAGCCCCAGGCCGGGGAGCCCTGGACACCCGACGACCGCCCGATGGCGCTCATCTGCCCGATGACCGGCTTCGACCGCCTGGGCAACCGCCTGGGCATGGGCCTGGGTTGTTTCGACCGATGGCTTGGCGAGCACCGCGATCAGGTCGATCTCCTCGTCGGCCTGGCCTATGCCTGCCAGGAATGGCCGACCCTGCCGGTCGAGAGCCACGATATACCGCTCCAACTGATCCTAACCGAACGCGAGGTCATCGCATGTCCGACATCCTGAACATCCTTGTCATCGGCGACATCATCGGCAGAGCCGGGCGCCGGGCGCTGGACGACCACCTGCCGCGCCTGATCGACGAACACAGCATCGACTTCGTCATCGCCAATGGCGAGAACCTGGCCGCCGGCTTCGGCACCACGGCCAAAACGGCGGAGGAAATGTTCCGTCTCGGCGTGCATGTGCTGACCAACGGCAACCACTGCTGGGACCAGCGCGAGTTCATGTCCTACATCGAAGAGGAGGAGCGCTGCATCCGGCCGCTGAACTTTTCGGCCCACGCCCCGGGCCGCGGTATGACCATCCAGGAGACGGCGGCCGGCCACCGCATCGCCGTACTCAATGTCATCGGTCAGGTGTTCATGGGGACATGGGACTGCCCGTTCGCCGCCATCGACCGCGCCATGGCGGAGGTGCCCAAGGATGTCAGCGCCATCATCGTGGACATGCACGCCGAGGCCACCAGCGAGAAAATGGGCATGGGCTGGCATCTCGACGGGCGGGCCTCCTTCGTCTACGGCACGCACACGCATGTGCCGACCTGCGACGAGGCCATCCGCCCCAAGGGTACCGCTTACCAGAGCGATATCGGCATGACCGGTTGCTACCAGTCGATCATCGGCATGCGCGTGGAGAGTGCGCTGAAACGTATGGTCGAGCGCCTGCCCCAGCGCTTCGAGGCCGTCGAGCGCGGCGCCAGCATCCATGCCACCGTGGTGTCGGTGGACAGCGGCACCCGCAAGGCCACCCGCATCCGCCGCCTGCACATCCCGCCCGCCGAATAGCAAACACGCCGCAATAGCGCGGCGTGAATACCGGAATCCATGAACCTTTCTGTTCTTTCTTGCGTGCCCACAAATCGGCACGGGTATCTGCTGCACCACAGAGGACGCGGAGTATGCAAGAGGGAAGAAGATGAAGGGCGCTTCCACCCCGCCTGCCGCAGCGCCGCCTGGCCGGGGAAAGCGAACGGATCAGCGCAAAATCCGTGCTCTATTTTGCGCCCGTTCGCGGCCCGGCCAGGCGGGAGACGCGCCGGCCTTGCGGGCAGCCTTCTTTTGTTCGGCTATTTGCAAAATTAGGTTGAAGCCAACCCGCTTACGCGGCGTGTTCCAGGTGTTCCATCGCCCACTCATTGAGACTTTTTCCCTCGTTGGCTGCTGCAACTGCCAGACGGGCATGCAACTCTGGAGAGGCCCGCAAATTAAGGCGACCGGAATACGGTTTGTCCGGGCGCTTGCCCGTCTTCTTGCAATGCCCGAAATAGGCATCCATTGACTTGGCAAACTCGGTTTCCAGTTCATCCACGGAGGAACCATAGAAGGTGATGATCGAATTGGCATTGATCACCTGTCCATGAAAGGACCGAATCTCCGGATCAAACTCAATGGTCGCCACGTAGCCCTTATATGTCATCGAGTGCATACCGATGCTCCTATGATCGATAGCCGCACATGGCAAGGAATTCGCGCATGCTGGCCACCGCGCCTTTGTCCATTGACGGCGAGGGGTGGGGCCTGTGTTGAATCATCACCTTGTCATTCAGGATGATCAGGACACGGGAGCCTTCAGCCTCCTCTATTTCCGCACCGAGCGCCGTCAAAAGCGCAACGACATCTCGCCACTGGACGTTCCCACTTGCTGGTCGTTTGAAGATCAGTTCCAGCGTTTTTTGATGCTTACGCTTCACAGGGCTATGGTGCCAACAAGCGGTGCCATTGTCAATTAGCCGGACTGCCAACAGGCACGGTTCTTTTGGTTCTACTGCCAGCTCTGATCATTGAACTGATCGCCGTGCGATGCACAAAAAAAGCGGCGCCCGGAGGCGCCGCCTTACCTAAGTCCAGACTTGCTCAGCCCAGCGACGAGGTGTCGATGAAGTCGGCGAAGGTGCGCAGCTTCGTCGAACGGGACGGATGGCGCAGCTTGCGCAGCGCCTTGGCCTCGATCTGACGAATGCGCTCGCGCGTGACGCCGAACTGCTTGCCGACCTCCTCCAGCGTATGGTCGGTGTTCATGCCGATGCCGAAGCGCATGCGCAGCACCTTCTGCTCGCGATCGGTCAGGCCCTCGAGCACCTCGAACGTCGCTTCCTGAAGCGCCGCGCCGATGGCCGCGTCCAGCGGATCCTCGGCATTCTCGTCCTCGACGAAATCGCCCAGTTCGGAATCCTCCTCGTCGCCGATCGGCGTCTCCAGGGACACCGGCTCCTTGGCCACCTCGAGAATCTGCTCGACCTTGTCCACCGGCATGTCCAGATGCTTCGCCAGCTCCTCCGGCGTCGGCTCGCGGCCGATCTCCTGCGCGATCTGGCGGGAGACGCGCATCATCTTGTTGATCGTCTCGATCATGTGCACCGGGATGCGGATCGTGCGCGCCTGGTCGGCGATCGAGCGGGTTATGGCCTGGCGAATCCACCAGGTGGCATAGGTAGAAAACTTGTAGCCGCGGCGCCACTCGAACTTGTCCACCGCCTTCATCAGGCCGATGTTGCCCTCCTGAATCAGGTCCAGGAAACCCAGGCCGCGGTTGGTGTACTTCTTGGCGATGGAGATCACCAGGCGCAGGTTGGCCTCGATCATCTCCCGCTTGGCCTGGCGCGCCTTGGCCTCGCCCATGGTCAGCATGCGTGCCACGCCCTTCAGCTCCTCGACGCTCATTTCGGTTTCCTGTTCGACGCGCTTGAGCCGGCGCTGGTTCTCGCGCACCTTGCCGCCCAGGCCTTCGAAGGCGGCCAGCCAGGAGGTGCCGGCATGCTGGCGAATGATGTCGTCGACCCAGCGCTCCTCGGTCTCCTGGGTCGGGAAGGTCTCGAGGAACAGCTTGCGCGGCATCTTGGCGGCCAGGGCCAGATCGCGGATATCGCGCTCGTACTTGCGCACGCGCTCGATGGAGTTCTTGAAGCGTTGCACCAGCAGATCGATCTGGCGGGTGGAGAACGGGATGTTCACCAACTCCATCAGCATGGACTTCATCTGCGCCTCGGAGTAGGCCAGCGCCTCGGCATCGTCCGGGTTCTTGTCGAGCTTCTTCTTGAACTTCATGTACTCGTCGTGCAGGCGCTTGGCATTGGCGAAATGCAGCAAGGCCTCCTCGAGCTGTTCCTGTTTGGTGATCACCGTTTCCTGCATCGGCGTACCGTCAGGGGTGGCCATGCGCGCCTTGATCGCCTCGGACAGCTGGTCCGCATCGAACTTCGGCTGCTCCGCGGCCTGTTCCTCCTCGTCCTCGCCCTCGTCCTCGCTGCTGCGCTCCAGGCGCGACTCGTACTCGGCGATCGCCGCCGCATTCACCACCTTGTCGTCGATATCGAGGATGTCGCGGAAGTTCGGCTCCTCGTCGAGCTCCAGCGCCTCGTCGCGGATCTGCAGCACCTGCTCGCCGAGCAGCATGATCTCCCGGAAGGTACTGGGGCAGCGGCAAATGGCCTCGTGCACCTGCATGCGCCCTTCCTCGATACGGCGGGCGATCTCGATCTCGCCCTCGCGGGTCAGCAGCTCCACCGTGCCCATCTCGCGCAAATACATGCGCACCGGATCGTCGATACGCACGACGGTACCGAGCGTCGTGGTATCGGCGCGCAGGGCGGAATCCTCCTTGCGCAGGCGATCCTTGCGCATGGCGTAGGCGCCGGTCGGCGCTCGCTCGGGATCCACGACCTCGACACCCATCTCGGTGAAGATGTTGATGATGCCTTCCACCTGGTCGGCGGAAACCAGGCCCTCGGGCAGGTGCTTGTTCAGCTCATCATAGGTGATGAAACCAGCCTGTTTGCCCTTGGCCATCAACGTCCCGAGCTTGCGAATGCGTGCCTGCTGATCCTGTTTTGAAGTCATGCTAACCCCTACGTTGCTCATTCAGCGCCTGCAGCTGTCGCTTCAGGCGCATTGTCTCTTCCAGGCCCATCTCGTGCCGATGCTCATGCAATCGTTTGCGGATGGATTCGGCCCTCATGGCCACCAGCAGGGCATCGAACGCCGCCTCATCCACCGCCGGCTGATTGGCCCAGCGGGGAAGACGCGGATCATCGGGATGCTCCTGCATCAAAAGTCTCAACAACTCGTTGCCGGAAAGCGGCCGCTCGTTACCAATACGAAAAGCGCGCGTGTATACCTCATGGGACCGTTCGTCGTCAAGTATAAAGCACAAATCGTCGCTTGTAAGCTTGGATAGTCGTTCCGGTTGCTGCAACAACGCCGCCATGAATTGTTCGGCCAGCGTCACGGCCGGCGCCCGCACGGAACTCGCAGGCGTTGTCCTTCGGGGCTGCCTAGCGCCCTTCGCCAGACTTAGGCCAGAGGCCTTCTCCGCCTCCTGCCGCCAGGCCTGCTTCAGGTAATCGTCCTGCATGGCGCCCAGCATCTGGTCGGCCTTCTTGGCCATGCGCGCTCGCCCCTCCACCCCTTGCCCGGCCAGTGTTTTCAGGCCGAGCAGCCAGGTATCGAGCACCGGGCGAGCCTCCTCGCGCAAGCGCCTGTCGAAGGCCTCCGGACCTTCCTTGGCCAGCAGAGAGTCCGGATCCTCTCCCTCGGGCAGGTAGAGAAAGCGTGGCGCATGTTCCGCCTTCAGCCCGGGCAGCATCTGCTCCAGCGCCCGCCAGGCGGCCTGGCGGCCGGCGCGGTCGCCATCGAAGCAGAACACCGGCTCGGGGTGCAGGCGCAGGATGTCGCGCACCTGCCGCTCGCCGATGGCGGTACCCAGCGGCGCCAGGCCGATGGGCAGCCCGTGGGCGGCCATGGCCAGCACGTCCATATAGCCCTCGACGACGACCAGTTGCTTGCGGCGACGGATGGCGTCGCGGTGTTCGGACAGGCCGTACAGCAGGTCGGACTTGTGAAAGAACGGCGTCTCCGGCGAGTTCAAATACTTCGGCTCGCCCTCACCCATCACCCGGCCGCCGAAGCCGACGATATGGCCGCGCCGGTCGCGGATCGGGAACATGACCCTGTCGCGGAAGCGGTCGCCATAGCCACCGTGGTCGTTCTTGAACACCATCCCGGCCGTTTCCAGCAGCGCCATGGCCTGGTGATCCCCACCCAGCATGCGCTGCATGAAGCCGTAGCCGGGCGGGGCGAAGCCCAGCTGATAATCCCGGACGATCGCCTCCGGCAGGCCGCGCCGGACAAGATAATCGCGGGCCCCTTTCCCCTGCGGCGTATCCAGCTGCTTGGCATAGATCGCCGCCGTCTTCGCCAGCAGTTCCAGTCCCTGGCGCCGCCTCGTCTCCTCTTCCGGGCGCTGCTCGCTCTCGCCCGGCAGCTCCATCCCCGCCTTCTCGGCCAGGTACTCGATCGCCTCGGGGAAGGAATAGCCATCGTGTTCGGTCAGAAACTGGATGGCGCCGCCGCCCTTGCCGCAGCCGAAGCAGTAATACAGCTGCTTGTCCGGAGACACCGAGAACGATGGGCTTTTCTCGTGGTGGAATGGGCAGAGCCCCATCAGGTTGGAGCCGGACTTCTTCAGGTCGACATGGCGGCCGATGATCTCGACCAGATCGCTGCGCGACACCACCTCGTCGATGAAGACCGGGGAAAAGCGCCTCATGATATTAGTTAGACCCGGGCGCGGAATTTGGCAAGCTCAAGCGCCTTCCAGGCGCGCCTTCACCCGCGATGACACCTGGGACATATCGGCACGACCCAGCAGGCGCGGACGCAGCCAGGCCATGACCTTGCCCATATCGCGCAGGCCACTGGCCGCGGTTTCCCCGATCGCCTCGCCGATCAGGCCCTCGACCGCCTCGTCGCCGAGCGGCGCCGGCAGATAGGTGGCCAGCACCTCGGCCTCCGCCGCCTCCCGCTGTTCCAGATCGGCGCGGCCGGCATCGGCGTACTGGGTGGCAGACTCCCGGCGCTGCTTGATCAGCTTGGCGAGGACCTCCAGCACCTCCTCGTCCACCAGGCTGTGCCCGAGCTCGATCTCGCGATCCTTGATGGCGGAGCGAAGCATGCGGATGGTCGACAGGCGCGCCTTGTCGCCGGCCCGCATCGCCTCTTTCATGTCGTCGGCAATACGCTGTGTCAGCATATGATCCTCCTGGAGGGCCGGCGATCGGCCGGCCGGAGACAGAAATGCCGGACGCTCACGCGCCCGGCATCATCTGCGTGGCGATGTCGCGAGGGAACTTAGTAGTTCTTCTGCTCGCGCATACGGATGCGGCGCAACCGCTTGTTCAAACGCTTGCGGGCCGCAGCCTCTTTGCGTTTGGCCTGGATCGAGGGCTTCTCGTAGGCCTCGCGGCGGCGGCATTCGGTAATAACGCCGGCCTTCTCCACCTGACGGCGGAAACGCTTCAGCGCCAACTCGAACGGCTCATCCTGGTGTAATCTTACACCTGGCATGGAACATCACCCCCTTCGTACGTAAATCGCTCGACAATCCGGTTCGTTTCATCGCTTCCAGTTTGCGCCAGCGACGCTAGCCTGACCGGAAACAGAGAAAGGCGACGGATTATCATGCCATCGACGCACAAGTCAAATCCCGCATCCGGCGGCCTGCTGCGCGCCGCCTCCACAGTCGGCGGCTGGACGCTCGTTTCGCGCATGCTCGGCTTCGTGCGCGATATGCTGCTGGCGCGCGTGCTCGGCGCCGGCCCCCTGGCCGATGCCTTCTTCGTCGCCTTCAAGCTGCCGAACTTCTTTAGGCGCATGTTCGCCGAGGGCACGCTGACGGTGGCCATGGTACCGGTGCTGGCCGAAGAGCGCAGACAGGGCGAGGACCAGGCGCACCATTACCTCGATGCCCTGGCCACGCTGCTGCTGGCCGCACTCGTGGTCTTCACGGCACTGGGTATGCTGCTGATGCCCTGGCTGCTGCTGGCCTTCGCCCCCGGCTTTCACGACGAGCCGGGACGCTGGAATCAGGCCCTGCTGTTGTCGCGCTGGATGTTCCCCTACCTGTTGATGGTGTCGCTGACGGCGCTCGCCTGGTCGGTGCTCAATGCCTACCGTCGCTTCTCGCTGGCCGCCGCCAGCCCGGCGCTGCTCAATATCGCCATCATCTTCGCCGCCATCGTGCTGGCACCGGGCTTTAGCAACCCGGCACTGGCCATGGCCATCGGCGTGCTGCTCGGCGGCGCCCTGCAGCTCGGCATCCAGTTGCCGGCGCTGAGGCGCATCGGCTGGACGCCGAGGCTCGCCTGGAACCCGAGACTTCCTGCCATCGGCCGCACGCTGCGCCTGTTCGGCCCGGCCGTGCTCGGCGTGGCGGCGGTGCAGATCAACATCCTCGTCGGCACCATCCTCGCTACGCTGCTACCGGCCGGCGCCGTTTCCTATCTGTACTATGCCGACCGCATCGTGCAGCTGCCGCTGGCGCTGTTCGGCATCGCCATGGGCACGGCGCTGCTGCCCACCCTTTCCGACCATGCGGCGACCGGCCAGCACGAGGCGGCGCGCGACGATCTGCGCCACGGCCTGGCCTGGATGACCTGGATCACCCTGCCGGCCACCGTCGGCGTGTTCTGGCTGGCGGCGCCCATCATCACCGTGCTGTTCGAGCGCGGCCGCTTTTCCACCCTCGACGCCATCGCCACCGCCCATACGCTGCAGGCCTATGCCCTGGGCCTCATGGCGTTCTGCTGGGCGCGCGTGCTCTCCGCCGCCTGCTATGCCGAGAAGGATGCCAAATCCCCGACGCGCTACGCCGCCGTCGGCGTGGCCGTGAACATCGTGCTCGCCGTCGTGCTGATGCGCCCGTTCGGCTACGTCGGCTTGGCGCTCGCCACGTCACTCGCCGCCTTCGCCAATGTCGGCCTGCTGGTGATGCGTGTGCGCCGCCTGCACGGCTCCGTGTTCGACGCCGCCAGCCTCGCCCGCATCGGCCGCGCGGTCCTCGCCAGCCTGATCATGCTTGGAGCGCTGGCAGGACTGGCGTATGCCTGGCCGTTCCCGCCCGCCGATCGTTGGCTGCAGGCGCTGTGGCTGGCCGCGTCCGTCGGCGGCGGCATGGCCGTGTTCTTCGCCGGCGCCTGGCTGCTGGGCGAACGGCCGAGGCTGCGCCTGCGCCAGCCGAACCCACCCAAGGAGGATACCCATGCGCCGTGATATATTTGTGTTCGATATCGAGACGGTGGTCGATGCCGATGCCACCCGCCGCCTGCTGCATCAGCCCGAGCTGAGTGATGCCGAGGCCCGCGATGCACTTAGCGCCTATTTCCTGGAAAAGACGGACGGGCGCAACGATTTCCCGCGCCAGCCCTTCCACCGGGTGGTGGCGATCAGCTACGTGCAGTTCACGCGCGAGCCCGGCGAGGACGGCGGCTCGGAGCTCGTATTGAAGCGCGTCGGCAGCGGCGGCGATGCCAAGGCCGACGAAGCGGGAGCTCGTCGACGGCTTCTTCGGCCTGATCCAGTCCCGCGCCCCGCAGCTCGTCTCCTACAACGGCCGCGGCTTCGACGTGCCGGTGCTCAAGCATCGCGCCATGGTGCACGGCATTGCCTGTCCGCGCTGGTTTTCCGAGGGCGACAAGTGGAACAACTACGACACCCGCTTCAACTCGACCTATCACATGGATCTGATGGAGGTGCTCTCCGACTACGGCGCCTCGGCGCGCTGCTCCATGGACGAGCAGGCCGCCGTCCTGGGGCTACCCGGCAAGCTCGATACCTCGGGCGCCGACGTGCGGGGTCTCTATGAGGCCGGCCAGATCGAGGCCATCCGCAACTACTGCGAAACGGACGTGCTGACCACCGCCCTGATCATGCTCCACTGGCACCGCTTCTCCGGCGTCCTCACCGACGGCGCCTATGCGCGCACCGTGCTCGGCATGCGCAACTACCTCGAAGCCGAGGCCGACGAGCGCCCCCATCTCGGCGAATTCCTCACTGCCTGGGACGCGGCGGAGGATAGATGATGGACCTGTAATGACGCGTTCAGGGTGAAATCACGCATGATTTGCAAGGTTGCAACCCAAACAGATATGGGTTGTAACAGGAGAACGGCATGACAGAACATGCGAACCTTGCCATCAATGCTCACGATATCGCCGGGGCGCAGGCGATGAATTCCCCAGGGATCATCGATGCGATCGCGGCGCTTGCAAAAGAGACCGTCCGATCCGGACACGCGGTCATCATCCACACCGACACCAGCCGCTCGCCGGCCAGGACCATCCAGTCGATGGACGATCTATCGCGTCTGGACCCATGAGCTCCGTCGCTCTCAGGCAGGGCGGTAGCCGTCGTCCCAGTGCTGAACCGGGCGAATGCCCGGGACAGCGTTTCTAGGTTTTAGTTCAGGCCTTCGCGCAAGAGCTCGGTGATGCCGGTCTTGCTGCGGGTCTTCGCGTCGACCTGCTTGACGATGACGGCGCAGTACAGGCTCGGGCCGCCGGACTTGCCGGGCATGGAGCCGGAGACCACCACCGAATACGGCGGCACCTCCCCGTACAGCGTCTCGCCGGTGGCGCGATTGAAGATGCGGGTGGACTGGCCCAGATAAACGCCCATCGACAGCACCGAACCCTCGCGCACGATGACACCCTCGGCCACCTCGGCGCGGGCGCCGATGAAGCAGTTGTCCTCGATGATCACGGGGCTGGCCTGGATCGGCTCCAGCACGCCGCCGATGCCGGCGCCGCCGGAGATGTGGCAGTTCTTGCCGATCTGGGCGCAGGAGCCGACGGTGGCCCAGGTATCGACCATCGTGCCCTCGTCGACATAGGCGCCGATATTGACGTAGGACGGCATCAGCACGGCCTTCGGGGCGATGAACGCGCCCTTGCGCACGGTAGCCGGCGGCACCACGCGGATGCCGGCATGGCGGAATTCGGCGTCGCCCCAGTTGGCGAACTTCAGCGGCACCTTGTCGAAGTAGTTGGTGGCGCTGCCGCGCACCAGCTCGTTGTCGTGCAGCTTGAAATACAGCAACACGGCCTTTTTCAGCCACTCGTTGGTCACCCACTGGCCGTTCTCGTCCTTCTCGGCCACGCGCACGCCGCCGGTATCCAGCAGGTTGATGGCCTGCTCGATGGCCTCGCGGACCTCGGCGGCCACATTGGCCATCGTCCAGTCGCCGCGCGTTTCCCAAGCCTGTTCGATCACTTCCTGCAGATGGTGCATTCCGACCCCTTTCCGATGGATTCGTTGGCGCAAGCCTAACGGAAAAATGCGCCAGTGGTAGTGCCGGGTTCGGCGCGAATCTCAGCACCCCCGCCTAGTCGACATAGAATAATATCGTGAAGTAATGCGTAACGCTGCCCGCCAGCACGAACAGATGCCAGACCTCGTGGAAATAGCGCCGCCTTGCGCCCAGCGCATAAAACACCACGCCAACGGTATAGAACAGCCCACCGGCCAGCAGCCCGATGAATCCATGCTCCGGCAGGGCCCGCAGCAGCGGCTTCAGCGCCGCCAGGGCCAGCCAGCCCATGACCAGATAGATGACGACGGGCAGCCATCGCCGCCCGTCCTTGATGGCGGTATCGATGACGATGCCCAGCACCGCCAGACCCCAGACGGCCCCGAAGATCGACCATCCCCAGGCCCCGTGCAGCGTCACCAGCGTGAACGGCGTATAGGTGCCGGCAATCAGCAGGTAGATCGCATCATGGTCGAGCTTCTGCAGCAACGGGGATGCGGGGAAGCCGTGGTAAAGCGCCGAGGCGGAATAAAGCAGCACCAGGGTAGCGCCATAAATGCTGAAGCTGACGATCTTCCACGGATCGCCCTGGTGCGCCGCCAGCACCACGAGCACCACGAGGCCGGCCATCGCCGCCACGGCACCGACCATATGGCTGATGCTGTTGAAGCGTTCGGCCTGATGCCCGTGCCGATCCATGATCCTACCTTGGCCCCATGCGGCCGATCCCACAAGCACAGCCCCGGCACGGCATGCAACCGCTGTGTCACAATGCCCGCCTAGCATGGACGCATGCTGCATCTTGGCGCTTCCACGAATCCCCTCGCCGGCCTGCTGATCCTCGCATGCCTCATCGTGCTGCTCCGTCGCCTGTGGATTCGCCTGCGCCTTTCGCGCGCCAAGCATCCGTCGCTGCGCGGCCATGCCCGCTGGTCCAGGCGCATCGCCAGGCTGGTGCCGTTCTTCGCCTACGACGAGCAACGCTTTTTCGCCTGCGACGGCGCCCCGGCCGGAATCCAGGACACGCGGCGATCATCCTTTTCGGCGCTGGCCGATCGCCTGGCGCGCATGGCACCGCAGAGCATCGACTTCAGCGCCTCCCTTGAGGATTCGATCCCGGACGTGCGCTTTACCAACGCCTACCGCGTGCCCTTCCCATTCCGCCCCTATGCGCGTCGACACCTGCAGCTCGGCGCCGTCGTCGATGCCACCGAAGGGGTACGCGTCCGGGACATCGACGGCAACTGGTATATGGATCTGACCGGCGCCTACGGCGTCAACGTCTTCGGCTACGATTTCTACAAGGCCTGCATGGACGAAGGATGGGAGCGGGTACGCGTTCTCGGCCCGGTGCTCGGCCCCTATCACCCGGTCATCACGCGGCAACGCCCGGCGCCTGAAGGCCATCTCGGGGCTGGACGAGGTGTCCTTCCACATGTCCGGCACCGAGGCGGTGATGCAGGCGGTGCGCATGGCCCGCTATCACACCGGCCGCACCCATCTGGTCATGCTGTGCGGTGCCTACCACGGCTGGTGGGACGGCGTACAACCCGGCGTCGGCGGCGAACGCAAAACCTCCTGATGTCTACATGCTGCGCGATATGCATGCGGCGACGCTGCGGGTGCTGGAGACCCGGCACGACATCGCCTGCGTGCTGATCAACCCGCTGCAGTCGTCTGCACCCGAACGCCGGCGCCGCCAGCGACGGCTCGCT
The DNA here is from genome assembly GCA_963764315.1 of uncultured Zetaproteobacteria bacterium. Classification (GTDB taxonomy): domain Bacteria; phylum Pseudomonadota; class Zetaproteobacteria; order Mariprofundales; family Mariprofundaceae; genus DATLWN01. The sequence goes on along the minus strand of CAVXSB010000005.1, from coordinate 18,391 downwards.
GGTGGCCAGTGACCGGAAGGCGGGGCTGGATCGTACGGCCTATGCCGCCTGGCTGGGCCAGGTGCGCGAGGTCTGCACGCGCCGCGGCATCGTGCTGATCATGGACGAGGTATTCACCGGCTTCCGGCTGGGCTATGGCGGCGCCCAGGAATACTTCGGCGTAAAGGGCGATCTCGTGACCTACGGCAAAACCCTGGGCGGCGGCCTGCCCATCGGCGTGCTGTGCGGCAGCCACGCGCTGATGAAGCGCTTCGACGAGGAGAAGCCGCTGAACATCAGCTTCGCCCGCGGCACCTTCAATTCGCATCCGCTCGTCATGGCCACGATGGACGCCTTCCTCACGCGCGTCGAAGCCCCCGGGATGCAGCAGCAGTACGCCGGGCTCGAGACGCAGTGGAACGCGCGCGTCGCACGCCTGAACCGGCGCCTGGAGGAAGCCGAACTTGCCAGTGCGCATTGCCCACCTGGTGTCGATCTGGACCGTGCTCTTTACTGCGCCGTCGCGCTACAACTGGCTGTTCCAGTACTACCTGCGCGCCGAGGGCATCGCCCTGAGCTGGGTGGGCAGCGGGCGCATCATCATGAGTCACAACTTCAGCGACGCGGAATTCGACGAGCTCGTCGAGCGCTTCGTGCGCGCCGGCACAAGCCATGCGGGACGGCGGCTGGTGGTGGCAGAGCCCGGCACTGACGAACAAGGCCATCCACCGCCAATTGCTGAAGGAGATGGTGACCGCCCGCCTGCCATGGCTGGCGCGGCTCTGGCGCGACCCGTTACCAGAGGACAGATCCACCGGGGGTAACGTACCATGATCGATTTCATCCACAGCCAGGGCATGGGCGAATTCCGGCAATCGCTGCACAAAGAGCTGCGCGGCCACCTCGATGATCAGCTGCAACAGAGCGATATGGCGAACTGCCTCAAGGTGGACCTGCACTGCCACGACCGGAACAGCGATGTGCCCGACGAGCTCTGGGGCCGTATCCTGGGCCTTCCGGAGACCTGGCTGAAGACCGGAAAGCTCATCAAGTGCCTGCAGCGCAACGGCTGCGACGTCGTCACCATCACCAACCACAACAATGCCCGCTCCTGCTGGGAGCTCATGGACAAGGGGCTCGACGTACTGGTCGGTGCCGAGTTCACCTGCCATTTCCCGGAATACCAGCTGTTCGTGCACGTGCTGGCCTACGGCTTCACGCAGGCACAGGAAGAAGAGCTCAATCGCCGGCGCGAAAACATCTACGGTTTTTTGCGCTATGCCGCTACTGAGAATATCCCGGTGGTACTGCCGCATCCGCTGTATTTCTATACGCGCAACGACCACATCGACCTGGAGTTGTTCGAGAAGCTGGCCGTGCTGTTCATGCGCTTCGAACTCGTCAACGGTCAGCGCGACGTCTGGCAGAGCGTACTGACGCTGAACTGGATCCGCAGCCTCACGCCCGAACGCATCCATGCCTGGGCTGCCAAGCACGATCTCAATCCCGCCGATTTCGGCGTCGATCCGGAGCTCCCCAAGGTGATGACCGGCGGCTCGGACGACCATATGGGCATCTTCGCCGGCGAATGCTGCTCGCTGCTGCACGTGCCGAATCTGGACGAGCGCCTGAAACGGGAGAAGCCGTCGGTGCTGGCACTGGAAGCGATCCGAGCCGGACGCATCACCCCCTACGGCAGCGTCGGGGAGAACCAGCGCCTGAACATCGCCCTGCTCGACTACTTCTCGCAGGTGGCAATGCATATCAAGGATCCGGGCCTGCTGCGCATCCTGTTCCACCGCGGCGAGACCTCGGACAAGGTGGCCTGCTTCACCATCAGCAACCTGTTGCTTGAGATGCAGAAGCACAAGAACACGCAGAAGTTCTACGAGGCCATCCACGGCGCCCTGCACGGCAAAAAGGTCAAGAAACTCGTCAAATGGAAGGCCAAGAAGGACTATCGCTTCTGCATCGATCACCTCGAGCGGATCGCCGCCAGCCGCAACGAGTCGCCACAGGCATTCATGGATACCGTCAACCGCACCATCCCGGAGCTATTCGCGGGCCTCAGTCGGCTGATCATCTCCCGGCTGGAGAAATCCTCGCTGGGCGGCGCCCGGCCGAAGCTCGGCAAGCTGTCCAGCGAGGAGATCGTGCGCCGTTTCGAGATTCCGAGCCAGCTGACCAATCTGGTGTTCGGCGGCAAGAGCCGCCAGCCGGGACTGAGTAACCTGAACGTCAGCATGGTGCTGGACAGCCTCTCCTTCCCGGTGCTCGTCAGCATCGTGCTGCTCGGTACGGCCATGGGCAGCACGCGGCTTCTGTACCAGAACCGCCACTTTCTGAACGAGTTCGCCGACCACATCGAGAGCAGCCATTTCCCCCGCCGTGCCCTGTACCTGACGGATACGCTGCGCGACAAGAACGGCGTATCCAGTTCGCTCGGCGCCAAGCTTGACCGAGATCCAGCGCTCCGACCTGCCGATCGATTTCCTGATCTGCCATGCCGAGGCAGCACCGGAACCGCATTTGCACGTGGTACGGCCGCTGACCAGCTTCTCGTTCCCGGAGATGGCCGAGCAGGAGTTCCGCGTTCCCGATTTCATGGAGATCGCCAAGATCTTCTACGAGGGGGGATACGATCGCATCGTCTGCTCCACCGAGGGTCCGATGGCGGCGATGGCGCTATTGCTCAAGCATATGTTCAACGTGCCGAGTTACTTCTTCATGCACACCGACTGGCTGGACTACATCAAGGACAACACGGAGCTGAACCAGCACGAGCGCGACCGCATCCGCCGCGCCCTGCGCTTCTTCTACAAGCTGTTCGGGGGCGTGTTCGTGCTGAACAACGATCACCGCGACTGGCTGACCGGTCACGAGATGCAGCTGGATGCGGACAAGGTGTTCCTGACCGCCCACCACACGCAGCCGCGCGATACGGATGTGCAGCCGGTGGACAGGTGCGAACTGTTCCCGGATGCCACGCCGGAGACGCCGGTGCTGCTCGCCGCCGGCCGTTTGAGCCAGGAGAAGGGCATCTTCGACCTGCCCGAGATCCTGGCCCGGGTACGGGAAAGCCTGCCGGATGTCCGGCTCGTCGTCGCCGGTACCGGGCCGGCGGAAAAGGAACTGAAGAAGCGGCTGCCGGAGGCATGCTTCCTCGGCTGGGTCGACAAGGCGCGCATGCGCCAACTGTATGCGGGGCTGGACCTGTTCGTCTTCCCGTCCCGCTTCGACACCTTCGGCAATGTCGTGCTCGAGGCATTCACCTACGGCATGCCGGTGATCGCCTACAACTGCAAGGGGCCGAAGGACATCATCGAGGACGGCATCAGCGGCCACCTGGTCGAGGACGTGAAGCAGATGGGCGATCGCATCCTGGGCTTCTTCGCCGATGCCAAGGGCAGGCAGGCCATGCGGGGGCAGGCCGTGCAGCGCAGCCTCGCCTATCAGGCGGAACCGATCATGCAACAGTTCCTGATCGACCTGGGGCTGGCCGATGCGTAAGGCGCTGCCACCGCGTATGCCGAAGCGCCTACCCCTGCCGAAGCACTGGCCCATGCGCCGGCGAGGCGCCCAGGCCGCTGCGCGCCCTGAGCTGGCGCGAGCGCATGAATTTTCTGGTCACCAACCGCGTGCCGCGCAAGGCGCTGACGCAGTGGATGGGCTGGTACAGCGGCATCGAAAGCCCGCGCCTGACGCGCATCTCCATCCGCGTCTGGCGCATGTTCGCCCGCGACCTCGATCTGGCGGAGGCCAAATCCGCCTCGTTCGCCAGCCTGCAGGATTGTTTCGTGCGCCAGCTCAAGGACGGGGCCCGGCCGATCGACGAGCGCGAGCGATATCGTCGTCAGCCCCTGCGATGCTATCGTCGGCGCCTGCGGCGCCATCGAGGGCACGACCGTCTACCAGGCCAAGGGCTTCCCCTACGAATTGGCCGAGCTGATCCCCGATGCGGCGCTACGCGAGCGCTACCGCGACGGCGTCTATGTGACGCTGCGCCTGAAATCGAGCATGTACCACCGCTTCCATGCCCCGGTCGACTGCGAGGTGCGCAGCATCGACTACATCTCCGGCGACACCTGGAACGTCAACCCACCGGCGCTGAAGCGCATCGAGCGCCTGTATTGCCGCAACGAGCGAGCCGTAGTGCCGCTGCACACCGAAGCGGACGCGGAAGAGATTACGCTGGTGCCGGTCGCCGCCATCCTCGTGGCCAGCATGCGTTTCCACTGCCTGGGGCGCGATCTGAACCTTCGTTATCGCGGCCCGAATCGCCTGGCATGCCGGGCCCGCTTCGCCAAGGGCGAGGAGATGGGCTATTTCCGCCATGGCTCGACCATCATCCTGTTCGCCACGAACCGCCACGCGCTGTGCAGCCATGTGCAAAGTGGAGGGCGCATCCAGATGGGCGAGGCGCTGTTGAAACGCGATCACTGACCACAGCGTGACATACGCCTGCCATGGGCATGTCATACGTCCGACCGAGCCTTGCGCCAAACCATCCCGGAGGTAGGCCATGGCATTCTTTCAGGAGCTCCGCCAGCAACGCTGGGACGACCACCGCTTCTACCATCAGAACCGCATCAACCAGACGCTGCACCTGATTAGCGCCATGTGCTTCCTGGCCAGCTATGTACTGATCTTCTACAACCCGGAGATCGCCGTGCTCATCGGCTGGATCTTGGCGATGCTGTTGCGTCAGGCCGGCCATTTCTTCTTCGAATCCAAGGCCTTCGATGAGATCAACCAGACCACGCACGCGTACAAGGAACAGCGTCAAGATGGGCTATAACCTGCGGCGCAAGGTGGTGCTGCTCTCGATCTGGGCCCTGGCCGCCGCGGCGCTGTACGTGCAGCCCTCGTTCTGGGGCCTGTTCGACGAGGCCCAGCAGGCCCGCGGCTTTTTGTACAACCTGTCCATCATCTGGCTGATCCTCGCCGTCACCGCCCTACTGTTCCGCACCGTGCAGCTGTTCTTCGTCAAGGGCGTGCGCCAGGGCCTGGCCTGGTTCACGAAGATCATGACCGACCCCTTCCACGACGTCATGGTCTACTACAAGGCGCCGTATTTCCTGCTGAATGGCGAGATGCTCGACCGCATGGACGACTGGTACGACAAATCGCTGCAGACGGGCACCTGAGTCTGCCGGAGAAGGCCCGATCCTTCCCCTGGCCGGACACAGCCCCTACCCTTAGGACATGGAGCGCATGAAGAAGATCGCCGTCGCCGGCGCCGGCTATGTCGGCCTGTCCAACGCCGTGCTGCTCGCCCAGCACCACGAGGTCGTGGTGCATCGACATCGACGCCGAAAAGGTGGAGATGCTCGGTCGCCGGCAATCCCCGATCGCGGATGCCGAGATCGAGGATTACCTGCAGCATAAGCCGCTGCACCTGACGGCGACGACGGATGCGCAGCAGGCCTATGCGGGCGCCGATGTCGTCATCATCGCCACCCCGACCAATTACGACCCGGAGACCAATGCCTTCAACACCGCATCCGTGGAATCGGTGATCCGCGATGTACTGGGCATCAACCCGCAGGCGCTGATGGTGATCAAGTCGACCGTGCCCGTCGGATTCACCGCCGAGGCGCGCCAACGGCTCGGCTGCGACAACCTGATCTTCTCCCCCGAATTCCTGCGCGAAGGCAAGGCCCTGTACGATAACCTGCATCCGTCGCGCATCGTCGTCGGCGAGGACTCGGCGCGCGGCAAGGCCTTCGCCGAACTGCTGGTCGAGGGCGCGATCGACAAGGACGTGCCGGTGTGCCTGACCGGCTCCACCGAGGCCGAGGCGATCAAGCTGTTCGCCAACACCTATCTGGCCATGCGCGTCGCCTATTTCAACGAGCTGGACACCTATGCCATCACCCGTGGCCTGGATTCGCGCCAGGTCATCGAGGGCGTGAGCCTGGATCCGCGCATCGGGAGCCACTACAACAACCCCTCCTTCGGCTACGGCGGCTACTGCCTGCCGAAGGACACGAAGCAGCTTCTCGCCAACTACCACCAGGTACCGCAGAACCTGATCCGCGCCATCGTCGATGCGAACACCACGCGTAAGGACTTCATCGCCCAGGACGTATTGCAGCGCAAGCCGAAGATCGTCGGCGTCTACCGGCTGGTGATGAAATCCGGCTCGGACAATTTCCGCGCCTCGTCCGTGCAGGGGGTGATGAAGCGCATCAAGGCCAAGGGTGTGGAGGTCATCGTCTACGAGCCGGTGCTGGAGGCGGATACCTTCTTCCGCTCGCGCGTCGTCAACGACCTGGCTGCCTTCAAGGCCGAGGCGGACGTCATCATCGCCAACCGCATGGACGCCGCCCTCGCCGACGTGGCGGACAAGGTCTACACCCGCGACCTGTTCGGCGGCGACCTCTAGATTCGGCCTGTTTGCGTGCCACAGGCGCGCGCAGGGCGAGGGGCAGGGATGCCCCGAGTCTCAAAATACCGCCCTTTGTCCTTTCTTGCCTGCCCAAGAAAGGACCAAAGAAGGGCACCCCGGAACCAGCCTGCCCTTACGGGTCCCCGATCCCGCATCTTCAAAAGCGGCCGCGGCTCCGCCGCTCTATTTCCGCTTTTGGGCATACAGGTTCGGCAGCCTGCTAGCGGGGGATCAAGAGCATGAAGAGGGATTTCCACCCCGCCTGCCGGGGCGCCGCATGGGCGGGGCTGGCGAACGGATCGGCGCAATATGTTGCGCCCGTTCGCGGCCCGGCCAGGCGGGAAACGCGCCGGCCCTGCGGGCGCCCTTTCTTGGTTCTTCTTTGGGCGCGCAAAGAAGAACGGAAAACGATTTTGCCTTACAGGAATGATTGAGGATAGGCGCCGGTCCGTGCCGCGGCTGCCTTGGGCCCAACCCCGCCAGCTGGCGGGCTAGCCGAGGACGATCTCCTCGGGGCGGGCATGGCTGAGGAACTCGATATTCGACATGGTCAGACCATAGGCGCCGGCCAGGCCGAACACGGCGATGTCGCCGATCTCGGCATGCTCGACATAGACGTCGTTGGCCAGCTTGTCCGCACCGGTGCACAGCGGCCCGCCGAAGTACACCCGATCGCGATCGACATGCTCCTGGCCGCCGAACATCCGCGGCCGGTGCATGGGCACGACGACCAGAGGATGGTTGATGGCCAGCGCCGCCGGACGGCGGAAATGGTTGATGCCGCCGGCACAGACGACCTGCGTCTTGCCGCGGCTGTCCTTGATATCGAGGATCTCGGTGCAGAACCAGCCGGAATCGGCGGCCAGGTAGCGCCCGAGCTCCAGCACGAAATGCCGCCCCTCGAAACCGTATTCGGCGATCATCGCCGCCAGGCCCTCGGCATAGGCGGCCGGGTCGAAATCGTGCCCGCTTTCCAGGTAATCGACGCCGAAGCCGCCGCCGAAATCGATGATGTCGCAATGCACGCCGTCGAACGCCGACTCGATGCGCCGGGTCATTTCGAACACCAGCCGGCAATTCTCCAGCAGGTCGGCGACGTTCAGCACCCCGGAGGCGGCATAGACGTGCAGGCCACGGAAATTCAGGTGCTCCAGCGCCAGGATCTGCGGCAGGGCCGCTTCGAGCTTCTCCTCGTCGATGCCGAACTTCTTCGAGCCGCCGGAGAAGGTCGTCTGCGCCTCGTGGATGTCGAAGTTGGCATTGATGCGCAGCAGCACATCCTGCCTGCGCCCGAGCGTTGCCGCGATGGCATCCAGTCGGTGCGCCTCGGCCAGCGATTCGATGTGCACGGTGCGCACGCCGTTGGCCACGCTCCAGTGCAATTCCTCCGGGCTCTTGCCCGGCCCGGTGTAGATCAGGCGATCCGGCGCAAAGCCGGCGGCCACCGCCTTCTCGGCCTCGCCCAGGCTGGCGATCTCGATGCCCACGGCCTCGCCTGCCGCCGCCAGAAAGGCCGGATGCGGGTTCGCCTTCATGGCATAGAACAACTCCACCCCTGCCGGCATGATGCCGGAGAGCGCCGCCAGCCTCGCGCGCATGATGCGCGTATCGTAGAGATAGGCGTTGAAGGTGCCGCCTGCGCCTGCACGCTCACGGATCGCCTGTTCGACATGTGCGGGAATCTGCATCGCTAAATCCTGACCGCTCTGAGGCGATGTGCCAGCTCCGCCGCCTTGGACGGGCCGTCGATCAGGGCGGCGCGGATATAGCCGGCGCCGGGATTGAACCCGTCGGCATCCACAGCGCCCAGATAGGAGCCGGGCAGCACCGTCACTGCCTGCTGCGTATAGGCGGCACGCGCGAAGGCCTCGTCGTCGTCGACAGGCAACCAGACGAAGAAGGAGCCGGCGGGAGGGCTACCCTCACCCCAGGCCTCAAAGAACGCCCCGAGGCTGTCGCGGAAGACGGCCCGGTGCGCCTTTACATGCGCCTCGTCGTTCCAGGCCGCGGCGGCCACGGCCTGCAACGGCAGCGGCGTGGCTGGCCCCGTATAGCTGCGCAGCTTGGCGAAACGGGCGACCAGACGCGCATCGCCGGCGATCAGGCCGGAGCGCAGGCCCGGCAGTGCCGAGCGCTTGGACAGCGAGTTCATCACCAGGCAACGCGCGTAATCGCTGCGCCCCGTCTCGGCCGCCACCTGCAGCAGTCCCACTGGCGGGGCATCGAGATAGATCTCCGAATAGCATTCGTCGGCGACGATGACGAAATCATGGCGCTCGGCGAGATCCAGCAGCCGGACATAATGCTCGCGTGCGGCGATCCAGCCGGTCGGATTCGACGGCGAGCAGACATAGACCATGGCCGTGCGCGCCCATACCGCTTCGGGCACGGCGTCGAAATCCGGGCCGAAACCGGAGGCGGACGTGCAGGGCATAAACCAGGGGAGCGCCCCGGCCGTCACCGCCGCGCCCAGATAGATCTGGTACATCGGGTTGGGCATCAGCACATACGGCTTCTCGCCGGCCTCCGGATCGACCAGGGCATGGGCCACGGCGAACAGCGCCTCGCGCGTGCCGTTGGCGGCGAGCACCTGGGTTTTGGCATCCACCGACGGCAGGGCGTAGCGGCGCATCAGCCAGTCGGCGATGGCCTGGCGCAGGGCATCGGAGCCGCGCGTCGTCGGATAGCGCGAGAAGCCGTCGATACCCGACTCCAGCGCCGGGCGCACGAAGTCCGGCAGCGGCATCCTGGGCTCGCCGGCACCGGCATCAATCGGCGCCAGCGCCGCATTGATGGCGCAATCGGCGAGCAGCGCCGACAGGCGCTCGAACGGATAGGCGCCGAGCCTGTCCAGGCGCGGTTGCGCGTTGGGCATCCGGGCCTATTCCTCGAGCTTCAGCTGCGAGCGGGCGCGGATGATCTTGCTCCATGGGCCCAGGCGACCCATGGAATCGACGGCGCGGATGCGGAAGGCGTATTCGGTGCCGTGAAGGCCAAGCAGCACCGTGGTTTTGGCGCCGACCCGATCCGGGCGCGCCTGCTCCCCGCGGTAGCGGCGCCAGAAGCCGACGCAGTTGCAGTACGGATCGATGGGCGCGCGGTCGACCTGGTAGCCGACACCGCCGGGATCGCCAGCGCTCAGCACCATGTCGATCTCCAGTGTGTTCAGATGTATGCGGTGGGTCATCGATGCGATAACCGGGGGCGCCGTATCGGCGACCGGCATCGGCGGCTCCTTGCGGCCGCAGCCGGCCAGCGTCAGCGCCATGCCGATGACGGCGACGGGAATAAGCCATTTACGCATGTTCTTCCTCCAGACGGCGGCGCCAGGACGCGCACTGGGCCCTGACCTGTGCAGGCGCCGTACCGCCGATATGATCGCGTGCGGCCACGCAGGCCTCCACGGAAAGGGTCCGCACCATGTCGCCGGAAAGGCGAGCATCGACGCTCGCGCACTGGGCATCGCTCAAGGCATCCAGCGCCACGTCCTCGCGGATGCACAGGGCCACGGCCTTGCCCACGATTTCGTGGGCCTCGCGGAAGGGCACGCCGGCGCGCACCAGCGCATCGGCCAGATCCGTGGCGGTCGAGAAGCCCGAAGCCGCGGCACGGCGCATGGTCGCAGCGTTCACGCTCATGCCCGGCAGCATGTCGGCGAACACGCGCAGGCTGCCCTCGAGGTTGTCGAAGGCGTCGAACACCGCCTGCTTGTCCTCCTGCATGTCCTTGTTGTAGGCAAGCGGCAGGGATTTGACGACGGTCAGCATGGCCACGAGGCCGCCGATGATGCGCCCGGTCTTGCCGCGCACCAGCTCCGGCATGTCCGGGTTCTTCTTCTGCGGCATGATCGAGGAACCGGTGCAGAAGGCGTCCGGCAGATCGACGAAGCCGAACTGCGCGCTCATCCACAGGATCAGCTCCTCGGACAGGCGCGACAGGTGCACGGCCGAGATGGCAGCGGCGGCCAGGAGCTCCATGATGAAATCGCGATCGGACACGGCATCCAGCGAATTGGCGCAGGGGGCATCGAAGCCGAGCTCGGCGGCGGTCATCTGCCGGTCGATCGGGAAGGTGGTGCCGGCCAGCGCCGCCGATCCCAGCGGCGACTGGTTCAGTCGCCGGCGCGCGTCGACAAAGCGCCCGGCATCGCGATCCAGCATCTCCACATAGGCCAGCAGATGGTGGCCGAGGGTCACCGGCTGCGCCGTCTGCAGATGCGTGAAGCCCGGCATGATGGTATCCGCATGCGCCTCGGCCAGGGCAACCAGCACCGCCTGCAGCCGGCGGATGCGTGCCAGCATGCCGTCGGTACGCCGGCGCAGGTAAAGGCGGGTGTCGGTGGCGACCTGGTCGTTGCGGGAACGGGCGGTGTGCAGGCGCTTGCCGGCATCGCCGATGCGATCGGTCAGGCGCTTCTCGATGTTCATGTGCACGTCCTCGAGGGCGATCGTGAACTCGAATTCACCGCGCTCGATCTCCGCCTGGATGGCGTCCAGACCCGTGAGGATGGCTTCGAGATCCTGCGCCGACAGGATGCCCTGGCTGGCCAGCATGCGCGCATGCGCCTTCGAGCCGGCGATGTCCTCGGCATACATGCGTGCATCCACGTCGATGGAGGCATTGAAGGCCTCCACGAAGCTGTCTGTCGGGGAATCGAAACGCCCTCCCCAAGGCTTGTCGGACATGCTCTCGCTCCTTGCCAGATCGGCTGGCCCTACTATATCGGCTGCGCCCGCAAAGGGAATCGGCCCCTACTCGGCATCCTTGTGCAGCTGCAACGATGCCGAGTTCATGCAGTAGCGCAGGCCGGTCGGCGCCGGACCGTCGTCGAACACATGGCCGAGATGCGCATCGCAGGCGGCGCACAGCACCTCGGTACGGCGCATGCCCAGGCTGTCATCCTCCCGCACGGCCACGCCCTCGTCGCTCAGCGGACGTACGAAGCTCGGCCAGCCGCTGCCGGAATCGTACTTGTCGGTCGAGGCGAACAACGGCGTGCCGCAGCAGGCGCAGACATAGGTTCCCGCCTCGTGGCAGTCCCAGTATGCGCCGGTGAAGGCGCGCTCGGTGCCGCCCTTGCGGGCGACGCGGTACTGCTCGGGCGTCAACGACCGCTGCCATTCCTCGTCGCTACGCCGGATTTTGTCGCCCACGGCTCACCTCCCCGGCATAGAAGAGCTCCTGGCGCTGCGGTGATTCCAGGGTCCCGATCGGCAGCGCCGCCTCGTACTGCGCCACCCTCTCCCGTCGGGCATGGGTTTCCGGATGCTTGGCGATGAGGAAGGAGCAGATATCGCAATATTCCTCGATCGACGGCTCGTAGGTGCCGATGCGACGGGCGATGTGAATGATCTCCTCCTTGTCCATGCCGATCAGCGGAGGCAGCAGCGGCAGCGTGCTGGCATCGTAGATGGCGTGGATATTGGCCAGTGTCTGGCTGGCCACCTGGCCGAGCGAATCGCCGGTGACCAGGGCCTTCGCCTTGAGCCCGTCGGCAATAACCGCCGCCTCGCGGATCATCTGACGCTTGTAGATGATCATGCGGTATTCCGGCGGCACGGCGGCGATGGTATGGCGCTGGAATTCGTCGAGATCGACCAGCACCAGCTCCAGCCGTCCCTGGTAACGTGACAACACGCGCGCCAGATCGCGGATCTTGGCGAAATCGCGATTGATGCTGCTGTTGTAGAAATGGACGAGAACCACCTCCATGCCGCGCTTCATCATCGTGAAGGCTGCCACCGGCGAATCGATGCCGCCGGAGAACAGCACCACGCCACGCCCCGAGCTACCCACCGGCAGGCCACCGACGCCCTGGAGCTTGTCGGTATAGATATAGGCGCCGGCCGGCGTGCATTCCACATGCACGGTGATCTCGGGGTGATCGAGGTCGACGACCATGCCCAGGCCCCGGCGCAGGTGATCGCCAACGGCAACGCCGATGTCCAGGCTGGTCAACGGGAAGGATTTGTCGGCGCGACGTGCGGTGACGCGAAAGCGCCGGCCCGCCACCTCGCCGCAGTCTTCGCGCACCGCCGCCTCGGCCACCTGCTGCATCTCGTCCATCTGGAGCGAGGCGGTGCGCACGAAGGCGAAATTCTTGATCCCCGGCATCAGCGCCAGCCGCTTCAGGGTGTCCGCATCCGCATCGGGAAGCTCGGCCAGCATGCGCCCGTGCTGGCGCTCGATGCGGCTGGCCCCGGTCAGGGCCTTCAGGTTGGAGGCGAGCCTGCGCTCGAAGAGATGCCGGTTGCGGCCCTTCAGCGTCAGCTCACCGTAATGAATCAGGATTTTCGCCATGCGGCAAGGCTACCGGGCTTTGCCGCCCAAGGTAAGAAGCTGGCCTACAGGTAGAAGGGGATGCTGCGCAGCAGGCCGACCAGATCCGACTGTCGGTTGGTACCCGTCTTCAAAAACACCTGCTTCAGATAGCCGCGCGCGGTACTGATCTGAATGCCAGTCTCCTTGCAGTACTGGCCCAGTGTCTGGCCGGCGGCCAGGCCCAGGGCCAGCTTCGCCTCCGCCCCCGTCAGGTTGGCCAACAGCTGCAGCACCTCGGGCCTGAGGTCGGAGGCAAAGGCCGGGGAACCGATCAGGAGGGCGGCGTGGATGCCGGCATCGCCCGGAGCCATGGCCTGCATCTCGGCATGCAGCGGCACCACGACGATGGCCAGGTTGATCCGTTCCTCATTGAAATACTGCACCGCCATGGCGCCGATGCCGTTACCGCCACGCTTCGCCTGTTCGATGGCGGCGGTCACCATCTGGCGTATGCGGTGCGTGGTCTGCACCGTCGGCCCCACCAGTTGCCCGGACACGATGTGCAGTCCCTGCATCCTGGCCACGACCTCCCTGGCCCGCCGGTTCAGGTAGACGGGCACACCGCGCGCATCGAGCATGATGACACCGGAGCTGAAGCGGTTCATCGCCTGCTCCATGCTACCGGTGCGGTATTTCAGCTCCATCATGCGCTTGGCGATCATGAAGGAGCGCTGTAGATGCGGCACCAGCAGCGGCAGGGCCTCGGAGAAGCGCTCCCCCTGCCCTTCGTGCTCGCACAGCATGGCGATGTGCACGATGCGGTTATCGACCTTGAACACAAAGCCCTTGGCGGCATGCCCCTGTTCCAGCCTTTGCACCAGGGCATCGGCGAGCTCAAGCCGCACGACCTCATGGTCGCCGACGACGAACACGTCGCTGGCATAATGATTCGAGGCCGTTTTCAGCATCTCCAGATGCGGCAATACGCCGGAGAAATGCTCCGTAAGGGCAGCGGCCTCCGCATCCGTCGTGCCCAAGGCCATCTCGAAGGTCACATGGAAATCGTCCATGTCGATGATACGCATGGCCGAGGATGAGCAGCCGAAGAAACCGGTCATGCCGGTCAACAGGCGTTGCCATCCGTCCGCGTCCAAGGTGACGGCATAGATAGAGCCGACCAGTTCGGCAAATACCTGGATTTCCATTCCTTCTCCCCAGACCCATGACCGCAACATGACCACTCCTTTCCGATTGTTAGCGAACGTATCCCTGAGCGCTCCCCTCATATAGGGGGAGAAATTCCGATACCCGATGCCTACGGTGGAAATGTTTTTGCACGAGGGATGGGGAAAATGGGATGGAAAAAGCGGAACAGGCTGGCCAGCCGAAGCGCATCCTGCTGGTCGACGACGATCCGACCATACGTGCGACACTCGAGGAATTCCTCGTCGATCTCGGCTACCGGGTCAGCACCGCGGAGAACGGCAGGCATGCCATCGACATCCTCGAACAGCTCCAGGAACCGGCCCTTCTGCTGATCACAGATATCGCCATGCCGGTGATGGACGGCATCGCCCTGATCCGCCATGTCCGGCAACACTTCGACACCCTCCCCATCGCCGTCATCTCCGGCTATGCCGATGATGCCCGGATTGCCGCGGCAGGCATTCACGACACGGTGCGTTTCAACAAGCCCATGGATTTTGCCGAGATCGAGCGTTTCCTGGATCGACTCTGAGGACGCGGCTCAGCCGGCCGCGGGCGCAGCCCGTTTCACCGCCAACGTCAGACCATCGGCGATCGGCAGCATCGACAGCTCGATGCGCGCATCGTCCGCCAGCTTCAGGTTGAAGGCGCGGATGGCTTGGGTACTTTCATCCTGCTTGGCCTCATCGATGACGCTGCCGCCCCACAGCACGTTGTCGACGGCGATCATGCCCCCCGGGCGCACCAGCTGCAGGCAGCGCTCGAAATAGCCGTCGTAGTTGACCTTGTCCGCATCGATGAAGGCGAAGTCGAAGCTCCCCGCCTCGCCCTGGGCCAGCAGCGCATCCAGCGTCTCCAGCGCCGGGCGCAGCTCGAGGCGCACCTTCGGCAGCACGCCTGCCTGTTCCCAGAAGCGGCGGGCGACGAAGGTCCAGCGCTCGGAAACATCGCAGGTGATGATCTCGCCGTCCTCCGGCAGTGCCTGGGCCATCCACAGTGTGCCGTAACCGGTGAAGGTGCCGACCTCGATGACCCTTCTCGCATCGATCAGGCCGAGCAACATGGCCATGAACTGCCCCTGCTCCGGGGCGGAGCGCATGCTCGAATGCTCCTCCTGTTCGGTGACCTCGCGCAGCTGCCTGAGCACCGTCGGTTCGCGCAGCGATACGCGGTGCAGGTAGGCGTACAGCCCGTCGTCCAGGTTCAGGGTTTTATTCGCCATCGCCATCCTCCAGGGATTTGAGATACGTGGAGGCGGCCGCAATCTCATGCTCGCCGAACACGCGTATGCCGTGGCGCGCCAGCAGCCTTGCCGTCAGGCCCTGACCCGGCACCTTGTTGCCGGCGAAATGGCCGTCGTTGACGCGGTATACACCGCAGGAGGGGCTTCCCTCCTTCAGCAGGGCCAGGCGCAGGCCATAGCGGCGGCAGGTGGCAAGCGCCATCTCGGCCCCGGCCATGAAGGCCTCGGTGACGTCCAGGCCGGCCTCGGTGCGGATGGGGGCGCGGCCGAACAGCACGGCCTCGGCATCGCCGCCCTCGATCTCCGCCGGCGGGCGCGGCACCGTCAGGCCGCCGGCCATTTCCGGGCAGAGCGGCACCAGCCTGCCCTCATGCCGCCAGCGCCCGAACACGGCGTCGGCAACAGCCGCGTCCCTTCCATCGTAGCGCACGGCCTGCCCCAGCAGGCAGGCGCTGACCAGGATCTTCTGCATGCACCGAGCCTAGGCCGTCGGGGCGTAAAAAACCAACGGCTACAGCCAGATGCCCAGTTCCGACAGGGCGGTCGCATGCAGCAGGTAGGTGTTGTGCTGGCGCATCGCCTCGCGGCGGATGGCCGCGAGCAGACCGCGGGCATCCGCCGGCGCCGGCGCCTCGGCATCCCTGCCCACATGCCCCCACATATGCTGCAGGGCATTGTACAGCCGGCCGGCGTCGGGCTGTTGACGCAGCGTCTGCACCAGCAGCAGCGACAACCCTTCCATATCGTGCCGGAACGCACCATGGGCCACCGCCGGCCCGATCTCGCCATACAGGGCCGGTTCCCTGGCCATCACCGAATACTTGTGCTGCGCCCAAAGCACCTGCGTGTCGGCCGGCAACGGCATGCGCCCACTACGCCCATCCGCATACTTGCCGCGCAGCAGCTCGAACTGCCGGTGCGGCGCATCGATGTAAGCTTCCGGCCAGCGCAGTTCCCCCGTCGCATGCGCGAGCGGGCTGTGATGCTGGTAGCCGCGCAGCGCCATTTCTTCCACCAGTTCCCGGTGGCGTACGATCAATGCCGGCAGGTGGCCGACCCAGCGCAGGGTTTCCGGATGTCGGGCATAGCCGCGCTTGCCCTCGCTCAGGATATTGACAAGCCCGTGCAGCTCCCGGTGCTCACCCAAGAGCTGCTGGCGCGCCAGATAGCCGGCCGATACGTCCCAGATACGCATGGACGCAACTCAATGGCTATCGAGGAAGGTGCGCACCGCATCGGCATCGGGGATGCCGGCGCGCGCGCCCAGTTGGGTGCAGGTCAGCGCCCCCACGGCGGAGGCGTAGCGCAGCAGCTCAGGCCAGCCCATGCCGCGGGCCAGCCCGAAGGCAAAGGCGCCATGGAAGGCATCGCCGGCACCGGTGGAATCGACGATGTCCGCCGCAAAGGCCGGCATCTGGCCGGACTCACCCTCCCGGGCCCAGAGCAGGCCCTCGCCGCCCCGCGTCACGACCACGTTCGGCGCGACCTCGGCCAGCCGGGTCAGCGCCGCATGCGCATCGGTCGTCTGCGCCCAATCCAGCGCGAAACGCTCGGAGCTGACGAGATAATCGACAAGCGGTGCCAGCTCCCGGGTACCCCGATGCACGGAGCCGGCGTCGATGACGGTGGGAATGCCCTGGCGGCGCGCGGCATGGACGATATCCACCGAGATCAGCGGCTCATGTCCGTCGAACAACAATACGCCCGCCGCCATCTCAGGCATGGAAGCGAGTTCCTCCGGCTGCAGCCAGGGGGTCTCGCGCTTGTAGTTGATGACGCAGCGCGTGCCGTCCGGCTTGGCCAGGATGGTGGATAGCGGCGTCGGTTTCTCGCCGCGCACGGTCCAGCGCAGGTCCACGCCCTCATGCACGAACGCCTTGGCATTGGCATCGCCATAAACATCCCAGCCCAGATAGCCGCAGTAGGCAGAGGTACCGCCCAGGCGGCGCACGGCGACGGCAGCGTTGGCCGCCGGTCCCCCGCCGTCATAGCGCAGGGCTTCGGCATGAATCTTCTCGTTGGCTCCGGGGTGATGCGATACGCGCATCGTGATGTCGTAGGAGGCGTGGCCGATACAGAGGACATCGAGCGCGGTCATGGCCTCATGGTACGGCCCGTGCGCATAAAAAAAAGGGCCCGCAAAGCGGGCCCCGGATGCGATCGGTGAACCGATCAGTAATCGCGACGCGGGCGATCGCCACGCGGACGATCACCGCGCGGACGATCGCCGCGGGGCTGTGCCTCATTGACACGCAGATTACGGCCCTGATGCTCCTGGCCGTCCAGACCCTCGATGGCAGCCTTGCCATCATCGTCATTTGCCATCTCGACGAAAGCAAAGCCACGGCTGCGGCCGGATTCGCGATCCATGATCACCTTGGCGGAGATCACTTCACCAAACTCGGAAAACAGATTCATCATGTCCTCATCAGATGCGCGGAACGACAGGTTTCCAACATAAATATTCATTATACAAAGTCCTCTAGATCATTAGTGCTACACGCCGGAATCTTCCGGCTATGGACTCCAGCAGGTTGTTGTCGTGTGAGTCCTGACCTGGAATCGGGAAATCGATTGGAGAGGAACGGAACGCGGCATCAGGCGCCTGATGGAAATCGAAGCGAATATAGCCGAATCTGACCATACCGCAAGATAAAACCCTGTTTGTTGTTGCAGGATGGGTCGCAGGGCGTCCCGTCAGTCCAGGCCGAGCGCGGGGAACGTGAGCCCGAGCGCCGACCAGGCCGCGGCCACGGCGGCCACCGCCGCATCGCCGCGCTCCACCCAGTCCGCATACTGTTGCGCCTTATCGTGGATGTGGAAGGCCTCCGGTGCGGCCCCGGCATCGCCATAACGCTGCCGGTATTCGCGCACCACCCCCTCCAGGCTCTCCTTGCCGTAGGGGATGAGGCGAATCTCGCCGCGATCGCCGAGGAACAGCCCCGAAGTGGCCATGCGCGTGTGGAACTGCGCCCAGCTCGCGAACACCGCCTCGAAGTAGGCCATCTTCTCCAGCTCCCCGAAGCCGAAGCCCAGATGCATCAGATCGTTCCTGATCCAGTGCTCGATGGCGCTGCGCGGCGCCTTCGCCGGGAACAAACCGTCCTTTGGATAGCCGCCGCTCTTCTCGGCCGCCGAAATGGCCGCCGGCAGCGGATGGCGCAGCGTCACCAGGTAGTCCGCATGCCCCTGGCCCAGCAGCATCTTGAAGCTGCCGGCCCAGTGCACCATCTTGTGCATCTTCTTCGGCGCCAACCAGATGCCGTCAGCCTGCCGCCGGCTCTTGAGCTGGTAGTAGTAGTTGGAGATCA
>CAVXSB010000004.1:0-181509 GCA_963764315.1 uncultured Zetaproteobacteria bacterium | reverse complement strand
AAGCGCATCCACCAAAGCATGGCCGTGCATATCGCCTCCGTGTTCGACGCCACCATCACCGCCGACAGCCGTATCGCCTCGGTGCACCGGGTCATCGATCCCAAGACCCGGCTCGTCGACGCCGTCGTGCTTCTGCAGGATCGGCAGACCCGCGACTTTCTGCCCGGCATGCAGGTGACAGCCATCATCACGCTGCATTCCATACCGGATGCGCTGACGGTACCGAACACCGCCATCCTGCACGATACCAAGGGTAGCTACGTGTTCGTGATCCACGACGGCAAGGCGCGCCGCGTCGATGTCGGCATCGTGCTGGCCGGGGATAAGGACACGGCCATCAGCGGCGGGCTACATGCCGGCGACCGCGTCGTGGTCAGCGGCAACTACGAACTTTCCGACGGCATGCAGGTGCGCGAGTCGCGTCCATGAATGTATCGCGCTGGGCATTCCGGCACCGTCTGTCCATCCTGTTCCTGTTGGCACTACTGACCATCGGCGGCGCCATCAGCGCCTTCAAGCTGCCGGTGGGGCTGTTCCCGCACGTCAACTTCCCGCGCATCGTCGTATCGCTGAACGCCGGCGACCGGCCGGCCGAGCAGATGGAGATCGCCGTCACCCGCCCGGTGGAGCAGGCGCTGCGCTCGGTGCCTGGGGCGCGGCACATCCGCTCGACGACCAGCCGTGGCAGCGCCGAGATCTCGCTCAACTTCGACTGGGGCACCAATATGCCGATGGCGTTGCAGCAGGCCGAATCCGCCGTCAACCGCATCCTGCCCGCGCTGCCGCCAGGTACCCGCTTCGACGCCCGCCGCATGGACCCGACGGTGTTCCCGGTGGCCGCCTACAGCCTGACCTCGAAAACCGTCAGCCTGGTGAAGCTGCGCGATGTGGCCCGCTACCAGCTGGCACCGCTGCTCTCGGAAACCGACGGCGTGGCCCGGGTCGGCGTGCTCGGCGGCGCCACCTCCGAATTCCGCGTGGACGTCGACCCGGCCAGACTGGCCGCCTACGGCCTGACGCTGACCGATGTGGTGAAGGCGCTGTCGGCCACGAACGTGCTGCAGTCGGTCGGACGCATCGAGGATCATTTCAAGCTCTACCTGATGCTGTCCGACACCCGCATCCGCAACCTGGACGCCATTCGCAATACGGTGCTGCGCAGCGGCGCCAACGGCCTGGTCCGCCTCGAGGACATCGCCACCGTGCGCGCGGCCACCCGCCCGCAATGGCTGAGGGTCACCGCCGCCGGCCGCGATGCCGTACTGCTGCAGGTCTACCAGCAACCGGGCGGCAACACCGTATCCATCGTCGAGGCGGTGCGCCGGCACCTGCAGGCCATCCGAGACAAGCTCCCGCCCGGCATCGCCATCCACAACTGGTACGACCAGAGCCAGCTGATCCTCGCCTCGGCCCACAGCATGCGCGACGCCATCGTCGTCGGCATCGTGCTCGCCGCCGCCCTGATCTTCGCCTTCCTGCGCAGCCTGCAGCTGACGCTGATCGCCACCCTGATCGTACCGGCGGTATTGGCGACGACGGTACTGCTGCTGTACGTGCTGCACATGAGCTTCAACATCATGACCCTAGGCGGCATGGCAGCAGCGGTCGGCCTGATCATCGACGACGCCATTGTCATGGTCGAGCACATCATCAGCCGCCTGCGCCAGGGAGACGGCAAACGCAGCGACATCATCCACAAGGCCGTGCGCGATTTCGCCCGCCCACTGACCGGTTCCTCCTCCGCCACCATTATCATCTTCGTGCCGTTGGCCTTTCTCAGCGGCGTCACCGGCGCCTTCTTCAAGGCCCTGTCACTGACCATGGCCAGCGCCCTGGTCATCTCCTATCTGTTCGCCTGGCTTGTGGTGCCACTGCTGGCCAACCGCCTGCTGTCCATCCGCGATATCGAGCGCGAGGATGGCGGCAGACTTTCCGGGTGGTTCCAACATCGCCATGGCGATCTGGTGCGGCGGCTGCAGAAGAAGCCCTGGCTGATGGCGGCAGGTCTTTTGCCGCTGCTGCTGCTCGGCTATATCGGCTGGCATCAGACGGGATCGGGCTTCATGCCGGTGATGGACGAGGGCGGCTTCATCCTCGACTACCGCGCCGCGCCCGGCACCTCGCTCAGCGAAACCGACCGCCTGCTGCGCCAGGTCGAATCCATCCTGCAGCATACGCCCGAGGTCGACACCTATTCCCGGCGCACCGGCGCCCAGCTCGGCGGTGGCATCACCGAGGCCAACGAGGGCGACTACTTCGTGCGCCTGAAGCCGTTGCCGCGCCGCCCCATCAAGGCGGTGATGGCCGAGGTACGCCGGCGCATCGTGCATCAGGTGCCCGGCCTGGACATCGACCTGGCGCAGCTGATGGAGGATCTGATCGGCGATCTGACCGCCGTGCCGCAGCCCGTGGAGATCAAGCTGTTCGACCCCGACAACGCCGCCCTGATGGCCACCGCCCCCAAGGTGGCGAAGGCCATCGCCAAGATTCCCGGCATCGTCGACGTGCGCAACGGCATCGTGCTCGCCGGGGACGCGGTCAGCATCCGCATCGATCGGGACAAGGCGGCGCTGGAGGGCGTCAACCCGCAGAGCGTAACGCGCCAGCTCAAGACCTATTATACGGGCCTGGTGACCACCCAGGTGCAGCAGGGCATCAAGCTCGTCGGCATCCGCGTCTGGGTGCCCGGAAACATGCGCCAGAGGATCGCGAGCCTGAATCACCTGTGGCTGCGCGCCCCGGACGGCCACCGATTCCCACTCCGGCGCATCGCCGCATTCCGCGTCCTCACCGGCCAGCCGCAGATCGTGCGCGACGACATGAAACGCATGGTGGCGGTCACCGCGCGCATCAGCGGCCGGGACATGGGCTCGACCCTGAAGGACGTGAAGCGGGTACTGAAAAAACCCGGGCTGCTGCCGCCATCGATGTACGATGAGCTCGGCGGCCTGTACCACCAGCAGCAGATCGCCTTCAAGGGTATGATCATCGTATTCGCGGCGGCTACCGCCCTGGTCTTCCTGCTGCTGCTCTACCTGTACGAGGACATGCTGCTGGCGCTTTCGATCATGAGCGCGCCGCTCCTGGCCGTCGCCGCGGTGTTCATCGGCCTTTGGATCAGCGGCACGGAACTGAACATCACCGCCATGATGGGCATGACCATGATCATCGGCATCGTCACCGAGGTGTCGATCTTCTATTTCTCCGAGTTCGACGTGCTGCGGGCCGAGGGAATGGCGCCGCTCGATGCCATCGTCCGGGCCGGCCAGATCCGCATGCGCCCGATCGCCATGACCACCTTCGCCGCCATCCTGGCGCTGCTGCCGCTGGCGCTCGGCATCGGCCAGGGGGCGGCCATGCAGCAGCCGATGGCGATCGCCATCATCTCCGGGCTGGTGGTGCAACTGCCGCTGGTGCTGATCATCGTGCCGCTGCTGTATGACCGGCTGCAGCGACTGCGCCCGGCGGTGCGGCCATGACGATGCGCCGCTTGCTCCCTTGGCTGGCCGCCCTGATCCTGCTCGGCGGCTGTGCCCGCTATCATGCCGAGCCGCTTTCCCTGTCCCCACCCCTGGCCAAGGACACCGCCGCCCTGGCCATCCGCATGGATGCCCCGCATTACGCCCACCTGTTCGGCGCGAAGCGCAGCTATACCGTCGATGTCCACGACGGCCTGGACGAGATGGAGGTGGTCATCCTCGCCGTGCTGAACAACCCGCAGCTGAAGGCCACGCGCAAACGCCTGCACGTGGCCACGGCCCAGCTGTTCGCTGCCGGCCTGCTGCCCGATCCGCAGTTCGGCTACGAGATGCAGAAGCCGACGATCAAGCCGCGGCAATACATCAACGGCTACAGCTACAACCTGGGCTTCGATATCCGAAGCCTGTTCACGCGGCCCGCCAAGGTTGCCGCCGGCAAGGCGACGGTACGCCAGGTATCGATGGACGTGCTGTGGGCCGAATGGCAGGTCGTGCAGCAGGCGCGACTGCTGTTCATCCGCCAGCATATCCAGCAACAGCTGGTGGACCTGTTGAGCAAGCAGCAGACCCAGTCCTCGACGCTGTACAGGCATGTGCATCAGCTGCTGCAACGCCACAACACGACGCTCGATCAGCTGGGCATCGCCCTGGGCTCCCTGCTCGACGTCGAGAGCGCCCTGTCCGATGCCCGACGCAAGCTGAACAAGACGCGCATGGCCCTGGCGCTGCTGCTGGGGCTGTCGCCGGATGTGCACTTGCCGCTGGCGGGAATGAACGAGCACTATGTACCGGTGTCCGATACCGTGCTGCACCATGCGGAGGGCCGACTGGCCGATTTCCGCCCCGACCTGCTGGCGCTGCGCGCCGGCTACGCCAGCCAGGACGCGCGGCTGCGCCAGGCCATCCTGTCGCAATTCCCGAACATCAGCATCGGCCTCAGCCGCCAGCGTGATACCGGCGGTGTCTGGTCGGTCGGCCCCCTGATCAACATGAGCCTGCCGGTGCTGAACATCAACCGCGGCAACGTCGCCGTGGCCCAAGCCACGCGCACGCGGCTGCACGCCGAGTTCAAGGCGCGCATGGCCAGCGCCGTCATCGACATCGCCCGCATCCATCGCGACCAGGCCATCGCCTACCGCCTCTGGCAGCGCATGCAGGTCGACATCCCCCAATTGGCCAACGTACAGCAAAAGGCGTTCAAGGCCCTGATGTCCGGCAATATGGAATTGCTGAACTACAACACCATTCGCAACGCCTACATGACGCAGCGCATCAAGCAGCTGTCGCTGCAGCAGGGCCTGCTCGAGCAACAGGTGGCGCTGTCCACGCTGCTCGGCAAGCCGACCTCCGGATTGCCGAGGAAGCAATGAACCACGCGCTGCAGCTGGCGCAGCCATGGCTCGCAGCCTATGGCTATCCCGGCCTGTTCGTCGCCGTGTTCCTGGAGGGCTTCGGCATCCCCATGCCCGGCCAGACGGGGCTGATGGCCGCAGCCCTCTTGGCCCGGCAGGGGGACATGAACATCGCCTGGGTGTTCGCCACCGCGACCACTGCCGCCTTCGCCGGCGACATGGTGGGCTTCTGGATCGGGCAGCGCTGGGGCAAGGCACCGCTGCAGCGCCTGGCGCTGGCAAAGCATGCATGGGCACGCATCGAGGATGCCTACGTCAAATACGGCGGCCTGATCATCGTGTTGGCCCGATTCGTCGAGGGCTTCCGCCAGCTCAACGGCATCGTCGCCGGCGCCATGGGCATGCCCTGGAAACGATTCCTCATCTACAATGCCATCGGCGCCGTGCTGTGGTGCGGCGTCTGGGGCCTCGGCGTGTACTTCGCCGCCGACGCCTTCATGCGCCTGTGGCACACCATGCGTCCGCTGCACACCTACGGCATGATCGCCGCCGGCTCCGCCGTCGCCATCACCGTCATCTTCCTGCTGTGGCGCATCCTGCGCCGCCGCTGAAGGCACGTTTGCCGTCTCCTATATACCGCCTATAGTGAAATCACCTGAGGGGAATCAATGAGATATGTCCAATTTACCAGCCTGAACTAACCAGGATATGCGCCATATTTGCCTCAGCATATATTTTAGGAATCGAAAATGAGTACGAGCACGGATCACGCCAAACAGCCCGTTGACCATAGCTTCTTCAAGAGTGTCAGTAATGATGTCTCTCATCTGCATATGTACTGGAAGATTTATCGCCAGTTATATGCGCACAGCGACCAGCGAATCGCGCTGCTTAATGAAACTGGGTCGATGGTCTTCTACGTGCTGCAGCATTTGCTGCTGGATGAAGTAACGCTTGCGATCTGTCGCCTGACTGACCCTGCGATGACCAAAAAGAAAGAGAACCACAGTTTATGGCGGCTGGTCGCTGGTGTGCAGGACAACGAACTATCGAAGAAGCTACAGGTCATTTTGGAGGAGATTCAGGAGTTGGCCAAGCCCTTCCGGGAACGTCGAAATCGAGCTATTGCCCACAGCGATTTAGAGACAAAGCTTAAATTGGATGCAAATCCTCTGCCTGGCATCTCGCGGGAGATGGTAGAGAAGGTACTGGAGTCTATTCGGGCCTTTATGAATACCTACGGCCATTACTACTTCAAAAGTATGACTTTCTATGAGGAGCTAATTCTTCCTCTCGGCGTAGATGGTAATTTTCTCAGCAAGCAGCTGCGTCGAGCCATAGCTTTCCAAGATCTAGAGAGAAGTGGGGAAATCAATCGAGAGTTGTGGACGCAAGGGCGGTACAAAGATGCCTAACAATCGCTTCGGATCAGACGCCTACCCTTGCGCTACGCTTTAGGACAGGCCGCGGCTCAGACGAGGCGGGTGAAGGTCACGGTGGCGACGAGGCCGCCGTCGGGGCGGTTGGCGAGATCGACCGCCGCACCTTCACGCTCGGCGATGGCCTTGACGATGGACAGGCCTATGCCGCTGCCCTCGATATCCTGGCCGGCGACGCGGAAGAAGCGGTCGAAGACGCGCGGCAGCAGTTCCGGCGCGATGCCCGGGCCGCTGTCGGCGACGGTGACGATGACGATGGCCGTACCGTCGCGGTGCGAAACGCCGACGTCGACCTGGCCGCCGGACGGCGTATAGCGCACGGCATTGTCGATCAGGTTGTCGACCAGTACGCGGATATCGGCGGCATCGGCAAGGATGGCCGCCGGCTCGTCGCAGACCATGCCCAGATCGACATGGCGATCCTCGGCCAGCGGGATCAGGGCGGCGATGGCCTCCTTGACCAGCACCCCCAGATCCACCTCGCCGTGCGCACGCGGCGTCGATGCCTCGAAGCGCGCCATGCCCAACAGCTGCCCGACCAGGCGCGAGGCCCGCTTCAGGCCCCGCCGCATCTCCTCGGTGCGCGCCTCCAGATCGTCCTGACCCCGGCCGCTCGACAGGTTCTCCAGCTGCAGTTGCAGCGCCGCCAGCGGTGTGCGCAGCTCGTGCGCCGCATCGGACAGGAACTCCCGCTGTGCGGCGAGGGCCTCGCGCAGCCGCGCCAACAGCTCGTTCATCGCCCGCACCAGCGGCACCAGCTCGGCCGGCAGGCCCGCCACGGGCAAGGGCTCCAGGCTGGCCGCACCCCGCCGCGCCGCCGCCGCCGTCACCGCCCCGATCGGGCGCAGGATGCGATCGATGACGACCGCGACCAGCACCCAGGCCAGCGGGATCAGCACGACCACCGACAGCATGGCGCGCATGGCGGCGCTGGCCGCGATCTCGCGGCGGACCTCGATCCATTGCGATACCTGCACGGTGCGGCCACCGGACTCGATCAGGGTGTAGGCGCGCCATGGCTGGTCGCCGACGAGGCCCTGCGAGAAGCCGGTGGCCGCATGCCTCGGCAGCGCAAAGCCCGGACGGGACACGCTGCGCAAGACGCCGCCGGCATCCCAGACCTGCACCACGAAATCGTTCTCCCGCTCCTCCTCGCTTTCGCGCCGGGGCGTCGCCGCCGGGCGCACGGCCCCGACATGACGGGCGATCTGGCGCAGCTGTTCGTCGAGCAGGGCATTCGCCTCGTTGCGGGCCAGCCAATAGGACACGCCGCCGGCGCCGAGGCCGACGACAGTCAGAAGCCCGGCCAGGCCGACGATCAGCCGTTGCTTCAGCGAATTCATCGGGAGGAGGCTCGCGTCACCATCCAGCCGACGCCGCGCACGTTGTGAATGATGTCGTTGCCGAATTTCTTGCGCAGGTAATGGATCAGCACGTCGACGGCATTGCTGCCGACCGGCTCGTTCCAGCCGTACAGGCGCTCCTCGAGCTGGGCTCGGGAGAGCACGGCGCCGGGGCGCTCGACCAAGGCATGCAACAGCGCGAACTCGCGCGCCGGCAGCAGCAGCGTGGTGCCGCCATAGCTGGCCTCGTGCGTGGCGAGATCGAGGCTGATCTCGCCATTGCCGATCGTCGATACGGCGTGGCCGGCATGGCGGCGCAGGATGGCGCGGATCCTGGCCGACAGTTCCTTGTACTCGAAGGGTTTGACCAGAAAATCATCGGCCCCCAGATCCAGCCCCGCCACCCGATCGTCGATACCGTCCCTGGCCGTGATGACGATCAGCGGCGTCTTATCGCCGCCATGGCGCAGGGCCTTGAGCAACTCCAGGCCACCGATCCCCGGCAGGCCCAGATCGAGCAGCACGAGCCCGTAATCTCCGGTGGCGATGGCGGCCTGGCCATCCGAGCCGTCGCGCACCCAGTCGACGGCCATGCCGTCATCGCCCAGAGCACGGCTCAGGCTCTGGCCCACCATCGGATCATCCTCGATGAGCAGGATGCGCAAGGGCAGGCCTCAGCCCTGCAACCAGCGTTCGAGTTCTCCCTGGCGATCCAGTGCATGCAGCTCGTCGCAGCCGCCGACATGGCGGTCGTTGATGAAGATCTGCGGGATGGTGCGCGCCCCGGCAGCCCGCTTGAGCATCTCCTCCCGCCGCCCGGGATCCGCGTGCACATCGTACTCGACGAACGGCAATTTCCGGCGGGCGAGCAGGGCCTTGGCCCGCACGCAGTAGGGACAGAACGGCCCCGAATAGACTTCGATCTTCGCCATCTCACACCCCATCATTCGGTTTTTCCGGCCCGTGCCAGCGTCAGCACATGCACGGGCCTGTCCAGCACGGCCAGGGCCCGCGCCGCATAGCGCGCGGTCGTGCCCGTGGTCAGGATATCGTCCACCAGCCACAGCCTGGAAGGCCAGGTACGCAGACTGGCATGCTCGGCATCGACACGAAACGCCCGGGCAAGATTGCGCCGCCGCGCCAGGCC
Source organism: uncultured Zetaproteobacteria bacterium (assembly GCA_963764315.1). Lineage (GTDB taxonomy): Bacteria > Pseudomonadota > Zetaproteobacteria > Mariprofundales > Mariprofundaceae > DATLWN01. Next base: position 172,749 of record CAVXSB010000004.1, on the reverse strand, counting down.
CGAAAGCTCCGACTGCCGGGGCTGCGCACCCACCCGCCTGAGCAGACGCCAATCCCATGAACAGTCGGCGATACCGGCCAGTATCTTACACAAATCGGCGGCATGATGCTGGCCGCTGCGGCGCATGCGGCGCAAAGGCATCGGTACCGGCACCAGCACATCGTCCGCATGCAGCATCTCGCGGATGGGCCCCTCGGCCGCATGCAGCAGCCAGCGCACACCGCCATCGTCGCCGGAGAGCTTCCAGGCCAGGATCGCCTCGCGCACGGCGCCGTCGTAGCGATACAGGCTCATCGTTTCGATCTGCGGCGGGGGATGGCGCAGGCAGCGACCACAGGGGCCGGGGGCGAGCTCAGCGGGCAGGGCCCGGCCGCAGTGCCGGCAGGCATGCCGAGCCGACACGCGGATGCTGCGGGCGCAATCGGCACATACCGGCTCCCGTCCTTGCACCGGCCGGCGGCAGAAGCAGCAGGCAGGAGGAAACAGCGCCCGCGCCATGCCGTCAACCCAGCACGGCCATGCGGTTGACAGCCTGTCCATTCGCATCAGCATGCCGCCCATGAACGATACGCGCAACTGGCTGCCGGCCGTACCGCCGGCCCGCAGGCGGCGCCTGCCGGGACTGACGCGGCAGGGCCCCCATGTGCGGCTGGACGGACAGCGGCTGGTCAATTTCGCCTCCAACGACTACCTGGGACTGGCGCATCACCCGGCGCTGCTGGACGCCGCCAGGCACGGCCTGGAGAGCCGGGGGCTGGGCAGCGGCGCCTCGCGCCTGATCTCGGGCGACGACGACGCGCTGCACCACCTGGAGCATGCCTTGGCGGACTGGCAGGGATGCGAGGCGGCCCTGGTCGTCGGCTCCGGCATGCTGGCCAATATCGGCCTGCTGCAGGCACTTTCCGATCGCCACACCCATCTGTTCACCGATCGCCTGAACCACGCCTCGCTCGTCGACGGCGCCCGCCTGGGCGGCGGCAAGATCCACCGCTACCGCCACCGCGATATGAACGAGCTGGCATCCCTGCTGGCCAGGCATCCGGCCCAGCGCCGCATCCTCGTTTCCGACGGCATCTTCAGCATGGACGGTGACGGCGCCGATGTGCATGCCCTGCTGACGCTGGCCGAGACCCACGACGCCATCGTCGTCATCGACGATGCCCACGGCATCGGCACCATGGGGCCGGGCGGGAGGGGGCTGGTGGCCGCAGCCGGGGCATCGGGACACCCGCGCCTGATCCAGGTCGGCACCTTCGGCAAGGCCTTCGGCAGCTACGGGGCCTTCATCCTCGGCACGCGCGAGCTCATCGACGGCCTGGTACAGCGCATGCGCACGCTGATCTATTCCACCGCCCTGCCGCCACTATTGCCCGAGGCGACGCTCGCCGCCCTGGCGCTGATCCGGGAGGGCGCCCTCGTGGACCGCCTGCAATCCCTTGTCGCCCACTTCCGGCAACAGGCACAGGGATTGGCACTGCTCGATTCCGCATCCCCGATCCAGCCGCTGATGGTCGGCGACGATGCGGCGGCGCTCGCACGCGCCGACAGCCTGCGCCGTGCCGGCTTCTTCGTGCCGGCGATCCGCCCGCCGACGGTGCCGGCAGGCACGGCCCGGCTGCGCATCACGATCTCGGCGGCACACAGCGAGGCCGAGATCGCAGGCCTCGTCGCCGCCCTCAGGCAGGGCGCATGAGCCCCCCCATGCCACCCATCGTTTTCCTGCACGGCTGGGGCCAGTCCGCCCGCATCTGGGATCGGCAGGTCGCGCACTTTTCGCAGCTTTGCCCGGTGTCCACCCCCAACCTCCCCGGCCATGGCGGTGCCCACGATGCCCCGGCCGGGGCATGGTCGGAGATCCTGTCCGGGCAGCTGCCGGACGAGCCGGCCATCCTCGTCGGCTGGTCCCTGGGGGGCATGCTGGCCCTGCAGCTGGCCCATGCCCAACCCGAGCGGGTGGCGGGGCTGGCACTTGTTTCCACGACCCCCTGCTTCACCCGTCTTCCGGACTGGCCGCAGGGATGCGATGAGGAGACGCTGCAGGCCTTCAGCGAGGGGGCCAAAGCGCAAGGGGTGGGTGGGAACCCAACAAAACTCCTCGGGCGCTTCTTCGCGCTGATGCTGCAGGGCGATGCCTTGCCGCGCAGCCGCTTCAACGCCCTGGCCCGCGAGGCCATCGATCGGCAGCATCCGCCCACCCCCCTTGGCCTTGCCGCCGGCCTGGAACTGCTGGCCGGACTCGACCTCCGGTCGCTGCTGCCGGGCATCGCACAGCCGGCCTGGGTGGCGCACGGCGATCGTGATGCCATCATTCCGCCGGCGGCTGGGCGCGAACTGGCCGACCGACTGCTGCATGCCACATGGCATGGCTTTGCGCACGCCGGGCATGCGCCCTTTTTGACGCAGGCCGAAACATTCGAACACACCCTGGAGGCATGGTGCCGGAACATATCGTCCCCCAACGCGTAAGGCGCGCCTTTGCCGCCTCCGCTGACCGCTACGACGATTACGCCGTGCTGCAGCGCGAGATCGGCGATCGCCTGCTCAGCCACCTGGCCTTCACGAAGATCGCGCCCAGGCGCATTCTCGACATCGGCTGCGGCACCGGTTATTTCACCGACCTGTTGCGCAAGCGCTTCCCGCGCGCCGAGCTCGTGGCCATCGACATCGCCGAGTCGATGTCGCGCCAGACACAGGCGCGCCTCGGGCGACGCTGGCCCTGGCAGGGACGGCGCCATGCCCTGTGCGGCGACGGCTGCCAGCTGCCGCTGGCCGACGGAAGCTTCGACCTCGTCTGCTCGAACCTGGCCATGCAATGGGTGCCGGAACCGCCGCGCATGCTGGCCGAGATGCGCCGGATGCTGGCGCCGGGGGGGCTGATGCTGTTCTCGACCTTCGGCCGACGTACCCTGCAGGAGCTGCGCCAGTCCCTGGCCGGCATCGAGCATGCGCGCGCCGGTCTGGTGCTGCCGTTCCCGGACGTCACCGATCTCGGCAATGCCCTGATGGCGCTGCCGGTGGAACTGCCGGTCACCGACAGCGACCTGTTCACGCTGACCTACCCGGACACCATGGCGCTGGTGCGCGAGCTCAAGGGCATCGGCGCCTCTGCCGCCGCCATCCGCAACCGCCCCGGCGGCCTGTACGGGCGCAGCATGCTGAAGCGTCTGACCGAGATCTACGAGCGTCAGCATCCGATGCCCGACGGTCGCATCCGCGCCACCTTCGAGGCCCTGTATGGCCAGGCCTGGTATGCCAAGCCCGACTTCAGCCATGGCGAGCACGTGATCCCGATCCGGATGGAGCATGGCTGAACGCACGATTTTCATCACCGCCACCGACACCGGGGCGGGAAAAACGGCCGTCACTGCCCTGCTGGCCCACAGCCTCCGGGCCGCCGGCATCGAAACAGCCGCCCTGAAGCCGGTGGCCAGCGGCCTGGACGGGAATGGCATCAACGGAGATATCGCGGCGCTGCTGGCGGCATGCGGGCTGTCGGATGTGGATGATATCAACCTGTACCGCTTCGCCATGCCGGCCGCCCCCAGCCTCGCCGCTGCCGCCGAGGGCCAGCAGATCGATCCCCAGCGGCTGATCGCCTGGTGCCGGCAACGATGCGAGGAAAAGAAGGTTGGCCTGATCGAGGGTGTGGGAGGGCTGATGGTGCCGCTGACGCCATCCTTCCTGGTGCGCGACTGGCTGACCGGCATGCCCGAGGTCGAGACCATGCTCGTCGTACCGGCCCGGCTCGGCGCCATCAACCATGCCCTGCTGACGCTGGCGGAGCTTCGGCGCATGGACAGGGCCCCACGCTGGATCGTCATCAACGATATCGGTGCCGATACGGGCATGATGGAACAAGTCGCCGGGGCGCTGGATGTCCACCTTGCACCTCGGACATCCGTTCTTATGCTTCCTCATATGCACCCAGGGGTCATGGAGGATCCGGGAGCGCGCGGCTTTGCCGCCGATTGGCTTGAAGGCCTAGACTGAGACCAGCAGGGAGTGCCGGATGAACGTACTACTGGTCGATGACGAGACGAATGTGCAGCAGATCGTGGGGGGCTTCCTCGAGCGCTATGCCAGCGAACGCAGCCTCCCGGTCAGCATCAAGGCACTGTCCGACCCGATACAGGGCCTGTTCGAGGCCACGGCCAACGGCGAGCTCTACGACATGATCATGCTCGACGTACGCCTGCCGAAGCTGACGGGGGATGAGATCTACAACAGCCTGCGGCATGTCAGCCCCGATCTGCGCGACCGCGTGCTGTTCATCACCGGCTTTTCCGACGACCTGCGCGACCGCTTCACCAGCGAAACGCTGCGCGTGCTGCACAAGCCCTTCCGCTACCAGCAACTGGTCGAGCATATCGAGGCCATCGTCAAGGCCGACTAGGGCCTGTTCCGCGCATTTCGGTCGGCCGGCCGAAGGCCAGCAACAGCGCCAGCATCGGCGTCCCCGAGCATATCCTGCCGGCAGCGAGCCAGCGCAGCGCCTCCGTCCTGGAAAGCCAAAGCACGCGGATATCCTCATGCTCGTGGTCGAGCCCCCCGCCGGACGCCACCGGCCGCTGCCGCTCCACCTCCCCCAGATACAGGGTCAGGCGCTCGCTCGATCCCCCGGGCGAGGTGTAATACTCGGCCAGAAGCGTCAGCCGGGAGGGCGCATAGCCGGCCTCCTCGATGCATTCGCGCCGGGCGCAATCCTCGGCATCCTCGCCCTCGTCCAGCATGCCGGCGACGACCTCGACCAGCCAGGCCTCATCACCATGCACCGCCGGGCCGATGCGGAACTGCTCGATCAGCAGCACCTCGTCGCGGCCCTTATCGTACAGCAGTACCGCCACGGCATCGCCGCGCTCCAGATGCTCGCGCTGCACAGTCAGCGTGCCGCCGGCGAAGGCATCGTGTTCGACCGTGTAGCGATCGAGCCGGAAGAACCCCCGGTAGAGCGGGTGGGCATCGAGAATCCGGAACTGCATGGCATCCCCCGCGCGAGTCTCCGCTCTTCTCCTGGCCGGACTGGCTGCTACACTTGCAGACCATGAAGATCCTCGTCGTCGAAGATGAAGAACGCATCGCCCACTTTATCCAGAAGGGGCTGCAGGAGGAAGGCCATGCCGTCGACCTGTCCTACGACGGCGAGGACGGCAGCTTCCTGGCTGAGGTCAACGATTACGACCTGATCATCCTCGATCTGATGCTGCCGAAGAAGAACGGTATCGTCGTCTGCCGCGAGATCCGCGGCCGCGGCGTGGCCACGCCGGTGCTGATGCTGACGGCCCGCGACAGCGTCGAGGACAAGGTACGCGGCCTGGATGCCGGCGCCGACGACTACCTCGCCAAGCCCTTTGCCTTCGAGGAGTTGCTGGCACGCGTGCGCGCCCTGCTGCGTCGCCGCTCGGAGAGCAAATCCCCGGTACTGAAAATGGCCGATCTGGAGCTCGATCCGATGAGCCGGCGCGTCAACCGCAGCGGCACCCCGATCCGCCTGACCACCAAGGAATACGCCCTGCTCGAATACCTGATGCGCAACCCGAACAAGGTGCTGTCGCGCACGCTGATCGGCGAGCATGTCTGGGACATGAACTTCGACCCGGAGAGCAACGTCATCGACGTCTATGTCAGTCATCTGCGCTCCAAGGTCGACAAGGGCTTCGACCCACCGCTGATCCACACCCTGCGCGGCCAGGGCTACATCATCAGCGACGAGCAGCCGCCGGCCTGAGGGACTAACCCTGATCAACCTGCATGCGGCGGCCCGCTTCATCCGGTTCCGCTCCCAGATTCTGAACACCTTCCGGGGAAGGCTGGCCGTACTGTACATCTCGGTCGAGCTGTCGATCCTGATCGTCGCCGCCATGGTCCTGTACCTGGTGCTGTCCCATAAGGTGTCGTCCGCCGTCGACGAGGAGCTGCTGAGCCAGGGCCAAGGCTTGGTCAGCGAACTGGAGCGCTCGCCTTTCTATTTCTGGTCGCGCTACCTGGACAACTTCAGCGCCCATTTCGGCGGCTCCGTCGAACTCGTCGAGGCCCATGGCATGATCCTGTTCAAGTCGGATGACACGCTGATCACCCGCGGCGGAGACGAGATCAGCGAGGCCATGGCCATGGCCATGCGCCGCGACGGCCCGGCGTTCATCTCCACCCGTTCGCTGCTGCGCAAGGACAATCTGCGCATCCTGGCGCTACCGATCCACCGCATGCAGCAGCCTGTCGCCATCCTGCTTCTTTCGCGCAACACCAACGATATCCAGGGCTTCTTCAAGCTTTTGTACCTGATCGGCGGCATGTTGGGGCTGATATCGATGGCGATCAGCGCCTGGGCCGGTTTCATCATGGCCAAGCGGGCGCTGGCGCCGATCCAGGGCATCACCGTCGCCGCCCGCGCCGTCGCTGCCGGCGATTTCTCACGCCGGCTGAACGCCGAGGTGCCGGACCGGGAGATTCGCGTGCTCGTGCGTGCCCTGAACAAGATGTTCGGCGACCTGGAAGCCAGCTTCCAGTCGCAGAAGCGCTTCACCGCCGACGCCTCGCACGAGCTGCGCCTGCCGCTGACGATCATGAAGGGAGAGATCGAGGTGGCGCTGCGCCAGCCGCGCTCCGCCGAGGACTATGCCGACACCTTGAAGCACCAGCTCGACACCATCGAGCGCATGCAGCGCATCGTCAACGATCTGTTGACCCTGGCCAAGGCGGATGCCGGCACCCTGGAGCTGGCGCAGGAGCGAATCGACCTGTCGCTGCTGCTGCAGGAGGCCGGACAACACCACCTGGTGCTGTTCGCGCAGAAGGGCATCGACCTGGACATGCAGCTGGAGGACGGCCTGGAGGTCATGGGTGACGCCAGCCATCTGGAACGGGCCATCCTGAACCTGCTGAACAATGCCTGGAAATATGCCCCCGAGGGCTCAACCGTGCATATGGAGGCCCATGCCCAGGACAACCATGTGCTTATCAGCGTGCGCGACGAGGGGCAGGGCATCGGTGCCGAACACCAGGCCCTGGTCTTCGACCGCTTCTACCGCGCCGACGACGCCCGCGCCCGGCAAGGCGCCGCGGCCGGCGGCGCCGGCCTGGGCCTGGCCATCTGCAAACGTATCGTGGCGGCGCACGGCGGCCGCATCTGGGTCGAGAGCCAGCCCGGGCATGGGGCGCAGTTCTGCATCGACCTGCCGCTGAGCGGTCCGGACCCGAACTATTCCCGCCGCCTGCATTCGCTGCTGAATACCGATAACGCCTAGGTCCTGTGCACAGACCCCAAACAAAACGGGCGCAGGTTTCCCTGCGCCCGTACCCAGCGTCCGTCCGGGATCAGTGCACGACCATGCCCGGTGCGGAAAGCGCCACCCGCCAGATATGGAAGCCGCGGGTCTGCCCCTTGACCTGGCGCGCCTTGGCCTGCTCCCGGTCGATGGCGCGGTCGGAGTGGAAGTAAACGGTACCGTCGGTCGCCACGCTCGGGGCACCATCACGCGCCGCATCCCGGGTCAGGCGTACCAGGTCGCGCCCCTGGCGATCGATGGCCCAAATGTCCCAGTTACCCTTTGATGGATGGCGCATATCGGCAGCGGCGCGATTGGATGCGAACACGATCCATTTGCCGTCCGGGCTCCATGCCGGCTGCACATCGATGCTGCGTTCATCGCTCAGCTGCATCAGCGCCGAGCCGTCCACGCGCATCAGGAACAGATGCATACTGCGCCCGGTCGGCATCGAAAAGGCGATCCACTGGCCGTCCGGCGACAGGGCCGGATTGGCCCCGGCCGTCAGTACATGCTCGCTGCCATTGGCATCGATGCGCACGATTTCCGTGCGCGCACCACCGAACGACCAGTTGTCGAAGCCGTCAGAGGCCGTCGCCTTGCGGGCCTCATTCGTACGGCCCGGGATCACACGCATGGCGAGCAGGCCGCCATCCGGCAGCAGCATCGGCTGCGTCAGGCCACGGCCCAACTCTGCCACGCGGCGCACCAGGCCCTTGCCGTCGGCGGCACGCGTCCACAGCCCGAGGCTGCCGGCGCGTTCCGACAGGAAGCTGACGGCATCGGCACCATGCCAGTGCGCCGAGCCCGGGGCGCGGGCATCATCGGTCACCACATTCAGCGGATCGCCGTTCTCGGTGGCCCGGTTCGAGATCCAGGCCCGCTTTCCACGCACATCGATGGCCGCGACCAGCAGATGCTTGCCATCAGAAGACACCCGCGGATACATCTCGTTCTCTCCCGGCTCCAAGGTCAGCAGCTGGGCCGCATCGGCAGGCGCAGCCTGCTTGGCCGTCGTCGTCCTACCTGCCGAAAGCCAGTCCAGCAGCCCCGCCGCCTGGGCATTACCGATGCCGAGTAACAGGCATCCCGTCAACATCATGATCTTGCGCATATTCAATGCACCTCCTGTAGTCGGACCTTCCAGATGTTCCAGCCCGAAATTGTCCCGCTTTGGGGTTTCTTGGGATTTCGATCCGAATGGAACAGGATGGTGTCGCCATCCAGCCATGTCGGACCCCCGTCGGTGGCCGAGCCGGCATCGGTCGCCCGCGTCACCACCGAGGTATTGAGGTCGATCACATAGACCGACGTGTGCCTGACGCTGCCCTTGCTGTCCCGGTTCGAGACGAAGGCCAGCTTGGTGCCATCCGGGCTCCAGGCCGGCTCGAAGTCCCCAAAGGCCGAGCTGGTCACCTGCGCCAGGCCGCTGCCATCGACGTTCTGCACCCAGATATCGTAGTTCCCGTCATTCTCGCGCACGAAGGCCACCTGTCTGCCGTCCGGAGACACGGCACCGTCGAAGGCGTTCGGGAACATCATCAGCTGCCCGCTGTCCCGGTTGAACACGAACAATGTCGGCGGCGAGAATTTATTGCTGGTATTGCCTGTCTTGGTCGCCCGATATGCCAGCTTGATGCGGGAGGCACCTGAACTGAAAAGGCGCCAGTTCTGACCGAGGAATTCCCAGTTCAGGGACGAGTCGGCAAACGTCGTGAGCATGCGGGCGCGACGGGTATTGTCCAAAGAGGTATCGAAGCACCAGATGCGTCCGTTGACGGAGGCGGACAGGTGATCCGGCACCACCCCACCGCTGTATGTGCCGAGGTTGGCGATGGCCACATGCCCGTCCCCATGCGGCATCTTCACCCAGGCGCCGACCGGCCCCATGCGGTTGCTGACATAGCCGATGCCGCCGTCTTCGAGCGCCACCCCGAAGCGGATGGCCTCGTTGGAAAACCCGGGACGCACCGTGCGGTTGCTCGTGTCCGGCGACAGGGTCGTGGCGCGCACGACGGCGTAATGGCCATCACGGCGCTGGCTGTAGACCAGGAAGTTTCCGGCCACCGACGGGTAAACCGAATCGGCATTGTCGTTGACCACGACGGGAATGACGGGTGAGAAAACCGCGGGCCTGCCGGCCTTGGCGGCGAAGGCGGGCGGAATCAACAGCATCAGACCGATCCCGGCCAGGCCAAACCATCGCTTGCACATACCCCACTCCTTACGCGTTTCTCGCCCAGGGAAGCCCCCGGCTGAACGGCAGCGTAGGATTCGATGCTGAACTGTAGATGAACGCCATGCCGGCGCAGATGGCCTGCAGGCGATGAAGATCGGGGATGCAGTCCGACTGGAAAACCATTATGCTGCGCCCCTTTCCACCTCACTTGCCCCGGCAAGAAGAACAGTCAACGGAGGAGCAGCCGCCATGGGCCTGACCGTGTATTACGACAAAGACGCCGACCTTTCGATCATCCGCAGTAAGAAGGTAGCCATCATCGGCTACGGATCCCAGGGCCATGCGCATGCGAACAACCTGCGCGATTCCGGCGTGGATGTGAGCGTGGCCTTGCGCCCAGGCTCCCCTTCTGCCGCCAAGGCAGAGGCCGCCGGCCTGCCGGTGCTGTCGGTCGAGGAGGCGGTCAAGGCCGCCGACGTGGTCATGGTGCTGACGCCGGACGAGTTCCAGTCTCAGCTGTACACGCAGCAGCTGGCGCCGAACCTGAAGCAGGGCGCGACGCTGGCCTTCGCCCACGGTTTTGCCATCCACTACAACCAGGTCGTGGCTCGCCCCGATCTGAACGTGATCATGATCGCCCCGAAGGCGCCCGGCCATACGGTACGCTCCGAGTTCGAGAAGGGCGGCGGCATCCCGGACCTGATCGCCGTACACCAGGACGCCACCGGCGATGCCAAGGCCATCGCCCTCTCCTATGCCTCGGCCATCGGCGGCGGGCGCACCGGCATCATCGAGACCACCTTCAAGGATGAGACGGAGACCGACCTGTTCGGCGAGCAGGCAGTGCTGTGCGGCGGTGCCGTGGAACTGGTCAAGGCCGGCTTCGAGACGCTGGTCGATGCCGGCTATGCACCAGAGATGGCCTACTTCGAGTGCCTGCACGAACTGAAGCTGATCGTGGATCTGATGTACGAGGGCGGCATCGCCAATATGAACTACTCGATCTCCAACAACGCGGAGTACGGCGAATACGTCACCGGCCCGCGCGTCATCAACGACGAGTCGAGAAAGGCCATGCGCGAGGCGCTGCACCGCATCCAGACCGGCGAGTACGCCAAGCAGTTCATCGTCGAGGGCGCCACCAACTACCCGTCGATGACCGCCTACCGGCGCCTGAACGCCGAGCATCCGATCGAGCAGGTCGGCGAGCGCCTGCGCGCCATGATGCCTTGGATCAAGAAGATCGTGGACAAGTCCAAGAACTGAGGCTTTCTTCCCGTGCATGACAGAGGGGCGCTTCGGCGCCCCTCTTTTTTTGATCAAGAACAAAAAAAGAGCCGCCCGTTTGGGCGGCTCTCGCGTCGGAACCATCCGCGCCTTTAGCTGTTGCGCGCAGCCTCGACGAAGTGCGCGAAGGACGTGGCGCTGAAGAAGGTCACGACGGCGGCGGTGATGGTGTAGAAAAGTTCTTTCATGGGAATCCTCCCTTATCGTTATCGTTAGATGTGTTGTCGACCGTGCCTTACTGCACGGCCTCGACGAAGCCCGCGAAGCCGGTCATGCCGAAGAAGGTGACCACAGCAGCGATCACGGTGTACCCGAGTTCCTTCATACCGTTGTTCATATCAATCTCCCTTGTTTCGGTAATCCTTGCGGGCCGAAGGCGCCCGCGTCATGACCGTTACATTAGGGGACGGACATGGGAGGACCATGAATCGCACATTAGAAATCTTTTATTTTTTATGGTTTTTGGTGATCCAGGCCACCAAAGCGCATCTACATCTTGTATTGGCGCTGCAAATCCCGACGCACATCGCGATCCTTCTCGGCCTGGCGCTTATCATAGAGCTTCTTGCCACGGGCCAGTCCGATCTCGAGCTTGGCAAATCCCCGCTCGTTGAAGAACAACTTCAGCGGCACCAGGGTCAGCCCCTTCTCCTTCAGCGTACCGGTCAGGCGGCTGAGCTCCTGCTTGTGCAGCAGCAACTGGCGCGAACGCGTCGGATCATCGGGGTTATTCATCGCAGCCGGCTTGTACGGGCTGATATGGCAGCCGATCAGCTGCGCGCGGTTGTTGCGGATGATGCAATGCGCCTCGGCGAGGTTCGCCTGCCCCAGGCGGATCGACTTGACCTCGGGGCCGGTCAGCATGATGCCCGCCTCGAAGGTCTCGAGGATATGGTATTCATGGCGCGCGCGCCGGTTGATGATGGCCATGAGCCGATGCTACGGACCCGCGCTGCCGGCGTCAGCACAAAAAAAGGGCGGCCCTGAGGCCGCCCTTCATTTCAACCCAAAAGGGATCAGTAATTGCCGAACTTATTGTTCTTTACGGTCTCGAACAGCGCGTGTGCGGCTTCCTTCTCGTGGCCCTTGATCAGATGCTTGAACTGCATCGTCATCAGACCAGCCTTGCCTTTCCACTTGGCCTCTTTACCAGCAATGTGGCGATCCTTCACGGCAAAGCCGCTTTCGAACACCTTGGCGAGGGTAGCCTCATTGCCATACGCCTTGACCACATGCTTCCAGGCCGGACCGACCTTCACATGATCAATGGCATGGCAAGCCATGCACTTCGTGGTCGAGAAAGCATTCGCCGTCGTCGCCATAGACATCAATCCAGCAGCAGCAACTGCTGCAAATACCAATGATTTTTTCACCGTTTCTCCTCCTCCATCTATATATCAAGCGCACGTTGCCAATGATGCGCATCGCAATAACATACACACTCGGACATATCTTTCAATAGAGTATATTATACCCATATATTCCCTATTAGAAATATCACGTTGCAAGGCCTCTGCACATTCTCTTTCATATGATCCGAATGGCTTAAGGCGTTTTCGGAACAGGGTGCTGATGAATCCCCGATTTTCCTACGCGCTTCCGTGAATATCCGACCGCCTCATTTGCCGCGTTACGCGGGAGCCAAAACGCTGTCCAGGCCATCATCGATGTCCGGAGCCATTCGTTTGCAAGCGTAGTCACCTGCCTCACGCCTGCCCACTCAGCCGGCCAACCTCGGCACCAACGCGTATCAGTAATTACCGAAGGTCTTGTTTTTCACGGTCGCAAACAGCGCATGTGCCGCTGCCTTCTCGTGGCCCTTGATTTTGAGCTTATATTGCACCGTCATCACGACCGCCTTGGCCTTCCACGTCGGATCGGTACTGGCAATCCTGCGATCCTTGACGGCAAACCCGCTCGCAAACGCCTTGGCCAGGTTCTTCTCATTGCCATATTTTTTGACCACCGTCTTGAAGGAAGGCCCGACCTTCACGGTATCGATGTTATGGCACCCCATGCACGCCGTGGTATCGAAGGCATTCGCCGCGGTAGACATCGCCATCAGGCCTGCGGCGGCAACAGCTGAAAACACCAATAATTTCTTCATCATCTTTCCTCCTGATCTACCATCATTACATCATCTATTAATGATATAATAATATGAGTCGATCGGGATTGCACGCATTATGTTTGCACGCTCAGCCGGCCACCCTCGGCGCCGACGCGAACCGCCCCGCCCTCCGGCACCTTGCCGCCGATGATGACGCGGGCGATCGGCGTCTCCACCTCATGCTGGATGAAGCGCTTCAACGGCCTGGCACCATATACGGAATCGTAACCCTCGCGGGCGATAAGATCGCAGGCGGCATCCGTCAGTTCCAGTCCGTATCCCTGTTCGGCCATGCGGCGGCGCACGTCCTCGATCAGCAGGTCGACGATATGGCGAATATCCGTCTGGCTCAGCGGTTTGAACAGCACGACATCGTCGAGCCGGTTCAGGAATTCCGGGCGGAAGAATTCCCTGAGTTTGCCCATGACCTGATTGCGCGCCTTCTCCCGGATATTCCCTGCGGCATCGATGCCATCGAGCAGCAGATCGCTGCCGATATTGCTGGTCATGATGACGATGGTGTTCTTGAAGTTGACCGTATGCCCCTGCGAGTCGGTCAGGCGCCCATCGTCGAGCAACTGCAGCAGGATATGGAACACATCCGGATGCGCCTTCTCGACCTCGTCGAGCAGCAGCACCGAATACGGCTTGCGGCGCACGGCCTCCGTCAGCTGACCGCCCTCCTCGTAACCGACATAGCCCGGAGGGGCGCCGACCAGGCGCGATACGCTGTGCTTCTCCATGTACTCGCTCATGTCGATACGGATCATGGCGTCCTCGGAATCGAACAGGCTGGCGGCCAGCGTACGCGCCAGCTCCGTCTTGCCCACGCCGGTGGGCCCGAGGAACAGAAAGGAGCCGATCGGCCGCTTCGGGTCCTTGATGCCGGCACGGGCACGCAGTACGGCGTCGGCGACGGCGTCGACCGCCTCGTCCTGGCCGACGACGCGCTGATGCAGCACCTCGGCCAGATGCAGCAGCTTCTGGCGCTCGCCCTCCATCAGGCGCGACACCGGGATACCGGTCCAGCGCGCCACCACGCGCGCGATCTCCTCCTCGGTGACCTCCTCGTGCAGCAGCGAGGTATCCCGGCCCTTGGCCTCGATCTCCGCCAGCTCCTTCTCCAGGGCCGGCAATACACCATGGCGCAGCTCGGCCGTCTTGTTCAGATCGTAGGCGCGCTCGGCGGCGTCGATCTCCAGGCGCACCTGGTCGATGCGCTCGCGCAGGTGCTGCACCTCACCCAGTGCCCCCTTTTCCTTGTCCCACTGCGCGCGCATGACATCGCGCTTTTCCTTCAGATCCGCCAGCTCGCGGCGCAGTTCCGCCAGACGCGCCTTGCTCGCCTCGTCCTTCTCCTTCTTCAGCGCCGTTTCCTCAATCTCCAGGCGCATGGTGCGGCGGGTGATCTCGTCCAGCTCCGCCGGCATCGAATCGATGGCGGTGCGGATCGAGGCGCATGCCTCGTCGACGAGATCGATGGCCTTGTCCGGCAGGAAACGGTCGGAGATGTAGCGGTCGGACATCGTCGCCGCTGCCACCAATGCCGCATCCTGGATGCGCACGCCATGGTGCAGTTCGAAGCGCTCGCGCAGGCCGCGCAGGATGGAGATCGTATCCTCGATGTTCGGGGCATCGACCATCACCGGCTGGAAGCGCCGCTCCAGCGCCGCATCCTTTTCGATATGCTGCCGATACTCGTCCAGGGTGGTGGCGCCGACACAGTGCAGCTCCCCTCTGGCCAGCATCGGCTTGAGCATATTGCCGGCATCGGTCGAGCCTTCGGTCTTGCCGGCGCCGACGATGGTGTGCAGCTCGTCGATGAACAGGATGATGCGCCCCTCGGAGGACTTGATCTCCTTGAGCACCGCCTTCAGCCGCTCCTCGAACTCGCCGCGGTACTTGGCGCCTGCCATCAGCGAAGTCATGTCCAGCGAGAACACCGTGCGGTTCTTCAGACCCTCCGGCACGTCGCCGGAAAGAATACGCTGGGCCAGGCCCTCGACGATCGCCGTCTTGCCCACGCCAGGCTCGCCGATCAACACCGGATTGTTCTTGGTCTTGCGCGACAGGATACGGATGACGCTGCGGATCTCCCCGTCGCGGCCGACGACCGGGTCGAGCTTGCCGGCGCGCGCCATCTCCACCAGATCCGTGCCGTATTTGCGCAACGCCTCGTAGGTGGACTCCGGATCGTCGCTGGTCACTCGCTGGCTGCCGCGCAGCGCCTCCAGCGCCTTGAGCAGCGCCTCGCGCGTCATGCCCATGTCCTTGAACATGCGGCCGGCGTCCGTGGCCTGGCCCTCGTCGATGAAGGCGAGCAGCAGATGCTCCACCGACAGGTATTCGTCGTTCAGCGCCTTGGCCTGCGCCTCGGCCTTGGCGAACAATTGGTCCAGACGCTGGGTGATGTAGACACGCCCGGCCTCGCTGGAACCGCCGGTGACATGCGGCCGCTTCTGCAGCGATTCCTGCACCCTGGCCGCCAGCGTCGGCAGCGACACCCCCATGCGTTCGACCAGGCGCGGCGCCAGGCCATCCTCCTGGGCCAGCAGCTCGGCCAGCACATGCTCACCATCCACCTCCTGGTGCGACAGACGGGCTGCCAGCGTCTGGGCGGAAGCCAGCGCCTCGCGCACCTTCTGGGTCATGCGATTCATATCCATGCATCGGACTCCTTGATGACTTGTCCGTCTTTATATAGGGGTCACGATGTGCGGTTTCAAGCGGCTTCGGTCCTGTTCACGCTCATTTCGGTGTTGCCGCTGCTGTCCGAAATGGGGCCAATCAAGGCGCGAGAGGTGGGGTTTGGTGATTCCAAATGAATCCCGAGCAACGCGGAGTGGCTCATTTTGGAACGCAGCCCTCTTAGGGATTGGCCCGTTTCCGTCCTGCTTCGTTACGGCTCGCTTGCGTGCAACACGTACGCCACGCTCGCCATGCCTTACAAGATCACAAAAATGGCCGTATCGGCACAGGCCCTAGGGCAATTGCACGACGATGATCGTCACCTTGGCGCCGGCGGCCGGGTTGGAATTGGCGATCGACACCATCAGGTCCGCCTGGCCGTCCGTGTTGTCGAAATTCAGATGGAATTCGTGATCGTGGATATGGTAGCTGCGGTACTGTTTCAGCGTAACCTCGCGTTCTCCGCGCACGCGCATGACCTTGAAGGTGAGCGGCCCCACCGCATCCGACACCAGCGTAACCTCGTAGCTGCCCGGATGGTTGGGCAGATCGAAGAACTCGCGCAGGCTCTGGAACGGGGGGATGACGAGGGCCCGGTCATACAGGTAATCGTCCTGATCACCGTCCGTGTCGGCGGCGTGCGCAGCGTACGCGCAGACCGGCACCCACAGCGCCAGCAACAGGATCGCCACCAGTTGCCGCATCACGCATCGTCCAGCTGGATGCCGTACTTCTCGCACAGATAGCGCATCTTGTCCTTGGCCCGCTCTCCGAAACCGAGCCAGCGCCCGGCCCGGGCCTTGACGCTCTGGTTGCGCTCCAAGGCCTCGATCAACAGGCGTCGCTCGAAGGACGCGACCGCCTTCTCGGCATCCAGGCCCGTATCGGGCAGTTGCTGGAACCATTGATCGAGCAGGTCGCCATCGCCATGGACCGGCGGCGGACTGACCAGGGAAGGCAGGTGCTCGATCAAGGGCCCTGCCGCCAGCACGACGGCGCGCTCGATGACGTTCTCCAGCTCGCGCACATTGCCGAGCCAGGCATAGCGCTGCATGGCCTCGACGACACCCTCGGCGAAGCCCTGCATCGGCTTGCCGCAGACCGTCGCCTTCTGTTCGAGAATGCGCGCCGCCAGCACCGGGATGTCCTCGGCATGCTCGGACAGCGGCGGCACGTCGAGGACGACGACAAGGATGCGGTAATAGAGATCCTGGCGGAAGGAGCCGGCCTCCACCAATTTCTCGATATTCTCCTTTGTCGAGCAGATCAGACGCACGTCCGATCTGAGGATGGATTCGCCACCCAGACGCGAGAACTCGCCATGCTCCAGGGCGCGCAGCAGCTTGCCCTGCACCGACAGGGGCAAGCCGGCCACCTCATCCAGGTACAAGGTGCCGCCGGCGGCACGCTCGAACCAGCCGAGCTTGCGCTTCTCCGCCCCGGCGAACGCCCCCTTCTCATGCCCGAACAGCTCCGATTCCAGGTGCTCGGCGGCCATGGAGGCGCAGTTGATGGCAATGAACGGATGCTGATGCCGGGTGCTCTGCGCATGCAGGCTGCGCGCCACCAATTCCTTGCCGCTGCCGGTCGGCCCCTGGACCAGCACCGTGGATGGGGTCGGGGCCACGCGCGCGATCATCTCGCGCAGCTGTCGCATGGCGGCCGAATCGCCGAGGATTTCCGTGCCCATGCGCGCATCGAGCAAGCGCTGCAGCTCCTGCTCGCGCAGCTGCTGGGAACGCGCCTGCATGGCCCGGTCGATGGTATCGCGCACCTCGTCGGGATTGAACGGCTTGCCGAAGAAATCGAGCGCGCCGGCAGCGCGCGCGCGCGCTGCCAGACGGTGTTCGTCATGGCCGGTGATCACCACGACCGGCAGATCGGGATTCTCCTCGCGGATACTGACGAGATAATGCATGCCGATTTCCGGATTATCCGGCTCCGGCGGCAGCGCCAGATCCAGCACCAGCAGATCGACACGGTGGCGGCTCAGCATCTCCTCGGCCACAGCGAGATCCCCCGCCTCGATGACCTGGTAACTGTCCTTAAGCAACAGCTTCAGATTCAGACGATTGATGTCGTTATCATCGACCACCAGTACGGTGCGCAGCATCGTGCTCATCTCTCCTGTACCACGGGGGAAGGCTCCGGATCCCCAGCCTGCCACACAGGCAGACGGATAAAGAAGGTGGAACCTTTCCCCTCTCCCTCGCTTTCGGCCCCAATCTCTCCCCCATGCGCCTCCACGATGCGCCGACTCAGATACAGGCCGATGCCCAATCCATTCGGTTTCGTGGTCGAGAACAGCTCGAACAGGCGATGGCGGATGAAGCCCTTGCTCATGCCGGGGCCGGAATCCCGGATGCGAATCTCGATCATATCCATGCCGGGCTCACGTTGCACCCCGGCCGCAAGAACGATCTCGCCCCTGCCCTGCATCGCCTGCGCGGCATTGTCGAAGATGTTTTCGAACACGCTCTGCAGCAGGCCCGGATCGCCCCGCACGATGGGCAGGGGAGGCAGCTCGACGCTGACGGCAATGCCCTCCGGCCACAGGCGCTCCCGCGCCAGTTTGCCCAGCCAGGCATGCATATCGATGGGCGAAAGCACCGGCGCGATCTTCTCGCGAGGATCGGACAGGCGCTGCATCAACGTCTGCATGCGGCCCACCACCTTGCGGATGGCACCCACCAGTTGGCCGATGTCCTCCTTGTCCAGGCGCCCGGACTCGATGTTGTGCGCCAGAAAGGCCAGGTCATGCAGGCGGTTCTTCAGATCATGGGAATGCAACTGCCTGGCCACGCGCGTCAGCGAGTCCAGGCGGGCCGCCTCGGCCTGCTGGTGGGTCAGGCGCGCATGCTCCAGGCTCGTGGCCGCAAAGCGGGCGAGGCTGGCCAGGCTTTCAAGCTCGGAGGGATCCGTCGGCCAGCCATCGGAGCGCGGCCCCAGATAAAGATAGGCGCGGCCGGCACGCCTGGGCAGCGGCAGCCGCACATCATAGGCCCCGAGCTCATGGCCGGGGGAATCGGGCACGGCCGGAGCCCCATGCGGGTATCGATGCATACGGCCGCCGCCGGCCGCGCGCTCGTCGAGTGCCGCGAACAGGCGATGGCTGACCTGGCAGATGCGCTCCAGCACCGAGCGCTCGATATTCTCCATCGGCATGTCCGCCAGGTCGCCGGCACCCAGCTGCCGGATCGCCGCCAGCGTATCCAGGTGGCGCGGGAACAGCATGCGATCGATCCAGCGCTGCATGCCGTGCACCAGCGGGGAGAAAAACAGCGCCGCCGCCAGCGCGGCCAGCACCAACGCCCAGACGGAGACCGGCTGCCCGGTCAGGGAGTACAGCGCCGCCTCGGCCAGCATCAGCACCACGAAGAAGGCGGCCAGGGCTACGCCGCTGGCCAGAAAATAGGCGAAGGAATGGATCAGCCGCCTGATCAGACCCTTCAGGCGGCGGGCGACGGCCGAGGACTCAGTCTCCGGCCTGAATGACAAGCGTTTCCGCCTCGAAGGCCAGCATGGCCTGACGCACAACGGCGCGGCTGTCGTCACTCATCGGCACCAGGGGCAGACGCATGGCCTCGTCCATCCACCCGAGCATGGCGCAGGCGCCCTTGACCGGCACCGGATTGCTCTCGACGAACATGGCGTCGGTCAGCGGCTGCAGTTGCCGGTGGACGGTGCGCGCCGCCGCCAAATCACCCGCGCGCATGGCCTCGACCAGTCGCTTCATGCTGGCCGGAACGATGTTCGACACCACGGAGATCACCCCCACACCGCCCAGCGCCATCAGCGGCAGCACCGTGGCGTCATCCCCGGAATAGAACTCGATGCGCTCCTCGCAGGCCAGCATGGTGCGCGTCAACTGTGCCAGGTCCGCGGTGGCATCCTTGATGCCGACGATATTGGGCACCCGGGACAGCCGGCCCACCGTCTCGGGCAGCATGTTCGACTGCGTGCGCCCCGGCACGTTGTACATGATCTGAGGGATATGCACCGCCTCGGCCACCGCCTTGTAATGCTGGTAGATCCCCTCCTGCGAGGGTTTGACGTAATACGGAGAGATCAGCAGGGCCGCGTCGGCGCCGAGATCCATGGCCGCGCGCGTCAGCTCGATCGACTCCTCGGTGCTGTTGCTGCCACTGCCGGCGATGACGGGCACGCGCCCCCGTGACTGTTCCACGGCGATGCGGATGACCCGCTTGTGCTCAGCCATGTCCAGCGTTGCCGCCTCGCCGGTGGTACCGGTGGGGGCGATGGCGTCGACCCCGGCTGCGATCTGGCGGTCGATATGTTCGCGCAGGGCATCCTCGTCGATCGCCCCATCCGCCGTGAAGGGCGTCACCAGCGCCGTCATCACCCCATGAAACATAATGCCCCCGTTATGGCCGCGTGCGGCAACCGTCGTCGCGCCACACTATAGTCGTTTGCCGTACCCGTCGTGAAGGCTCGGCCGTCTCAGGCGTTGGCCAGGCGGCGGGAGGACGGCGCCGACGCCTGGTCGGCATGCAAGCCAAGCCGGGAGAACAGCGCCTGGTCGCGTTCCGCCTCGGCATTGCCGGTCGTGAGCAGCTTCTCGCCGTAGAAGATCGAATTGGCGCCGGCCAGGAAGCACAGCGCCTGCATCTGGTCGTTCATCGTCTCCCTGCCGGCGGAAAGGCGCACATGGGAAGCGGGCATGGTGATGCGCGCCACGGCGATGGTGCGCACGAACTCGAACGGATCGAGATCCTCCTGTTCGGACAGCGGCGTGCCCTCCACCTTGACCAGCATATTGATCGGCACCGACTCGGGATGCGGGCTCATGCGCGCCAACTGCGCCACCAGCCCGGCACGGTGCCGGCGCGATTCGCCCAGGCCAACGATGCCGCCGCAGCAGACGCTGAGCCCGGCGGCGCGCACATGGCGCAGGGTATCCAGCCGCTCCTCGTAGCTGCGGGTGGAGATGATCTTCTCATAGAACTCCGGATCCGAATCGAGGTTGTGGTTGTAGTAGTCCAGGCCCGCATCCCTGAGCTTATCCGCCTGCTCGGCCGTCAGCATGCCCAGCGTGGCGCAGGTCTCCATGCCCATGGCCTTGACCTCGCGCACCATGTCCAGCACCAACTCGAAAGCGCGGCCCTTGGGCTCGCGCCAGGCCGCGCCCATGCAGAAGCGGCTGGCCCCGGACTCGCGCGCGGCGTGGGCGGCGCGCATGACCTCTTCCTTCTTCATCAGCAGCTCGGATTCCACCGGGGTGGCGTAATGGGTGCTCTGCGGGCAGTACTTGCAATCCTCCGGGCAGCCGCCGGTCTTGATCGACAGCAGCGTGGACAACTGCACCGCATTGGCATCGAAATGCGCCCGATGCACCTGCTGGGCACGGAACAACAGGTCGTTGAACGGCAGCGCGAACAGCGCCTCGATCTCGTCAATACTCCAATCATGGCGCATGGGCGCACCTCCTGCTCGTCAACTTCATGGCGGGCAAGGGTAAACCGCCCGCCCTCCGCTTCCAAGCCCCTCAGTTCTGCGGGCGGTAACGCAGGCGGCTCAGGTGTTTGCGGACCGGCAGGATCTGGTTCAGGCTCATCGACAACGCATCCATGCCCATGTTCAGGAAGGTCTCGGTCCACTGCGAGTCTGCGGCCAGCTCGCCGCACACAGAAACCGGGATGCCGGCCTTGCGCGCGGCCTGCGTCGTCAATTCCAGCAGCCGGCGCACCGCCGGGTGCCCGGGGCTGTACAGATGCCCGACCTGCTCGTCGCTGCGATCCACGGCCAGGATGTACTGGATCAGATCGTTGGTACCGATGGAGAAGAAGTCCGAAACCTGGGCCAGTTCGTCGGCGACCATCACCGCCGCCGGCACCTCGATCATCGCCCCCAGGCGCACATCGGCATCAGGGGCGACCTGCCTGCGGCATTGCTCGAGGATATCGCGCACCTGTTCGACCTCCTGGCAGGAGGTCACCATGGGAATCATGATCTGCACCGGCCCGAGCTCCGCGGCACGAAGCATGGCCCGAAGCTGTGCCTCCAGCAGGGCCGGCCAGTGCAGCAGCAGGCGCACGCCGCGCATGCCCATGGCCGGGTTCTGGCCGTCATAGCGATAACCGGAAAGGTTCCGGTACAGCCCAGGCTTGTCGCCGCCGACATCGAGTAGTCGGAAGGTCACCTGGCGACCGTCCATCAACTGCATCACGCGCGCATACTCGGCCAACTGCATCTCTTCGTCCGGCAGCTGGGCGGCGTTCATGAACATGAATTCGGTGCGGAACAGGCCGATGCCCTCGGCCCCGATCTCGCCGGCGCGCCGGGCCTCATCGGCGAACTCGATATTGGCCATCAGCTTCAGGGCATGGCCGTCGGCACTGACGGACGGTTTCTCGGCAAAGGCATGCAGGCCGGCATAGACGATGGAGATGGCCGCGGCGAAGCGCCGGTATTTCTCCTGCTCCTCCTCGGTGGGGTTCAGGATCCATATCCCCTGCTCCCCGTCGAGGATCAGCAGATCGCCATCCTCGGCATGGGTCAGGATGTCGGCGGCACCAACGATGGCGGGCAGTCCGATGCCGCGGGCAACGATGATGTTGTGGGCGTTCACCCCGCCCTGCTCGGCCACCAGGCCGGCCACATCGGCATTCCACAGCGCCACGACATCAGGTGGCGAGAAATCCACCCCGACGAGAATCTGCGGCAATTCGTCGATGCCGTCGCTTACGGCCAGCAGCTCGCCCATCAAATGCCTGAGCACCCGGTTAACGGCCTGCTCGACATCGACCTTCTTGCCACGCAGGTAATCGTCTTCGATGGCATCGAACACCGACAACACCGCATCCATGCGCCGGCGCATCGCCCATTCGGCGTTGATATGTTCCTCGCGGATCATCGCCTTCGCCTTGCCGACCAGCTCCGGATCGACCAGCAACATGCGATGCGCCTCGAGGATCAGCAGCGGATCCTGGGCTCCGATCCTGGCCAGCTGATCGCGCTCGCGCACAAGGTCCGCCTGGGCCTGGGCCACGGCCTGGTCGAGGCGCTCGGCCTCGGCCTCGAGCTGGCCCACCGCCAGATGATATTCGGGGATCGGCGTGCGCCCCTCCAGCAGCTTCTGCACGCGACCGATGGCAACGCCGGCGCTGGCATCGATGCCGTGCCCGCGCATGGATGAGCGCACCGGGATGTTGGTCATTCCTCTTCCCCGAAACGGTCGTTGACCAGGTCCTCCAGCGCGTTCAACGCCGCCTCGGCGTCCTCGCCCTCGGCGCGCAAGGTCAGCTCGGTACCCTTGGCCGCCGCCAGCATCATGATGCCCATGATGCTCTTGCCGTTGACCTCAATATCCCCCCGTCCGAGCATGATGGTGGCGCCGAAACGGCTGGCCGTCGACACGAAACGGGCAGAGGCGCGCGCATGCAGGCCCAGTTTGTTGCGGATATAGAGGGTGCGCTCGCTCATGACCGCCCGACCGCCGCCGGCGGTGCAGCCTCCTGCGCACCGCCCTCCATCAGGGTCGCGGCCACGCAGATGTAACGGCGCCCCGCCTCGGCCACCCCTGCGGCCAGTTCGGTCACGTCGATCGCCTGCTGGCGCAGCGTCGCCGCCTTGATCAGGGCCGGCATATTCATGCCGGAGACCACCTCGACCTCGCCCGGATGCAGCATGGACAGGGCCGCATTGCACGGCGTACCCCCGAACATATCGGCAAGCACCAGCACCCCGGCACCGGCATTACAGCTGCGCGTGGCATCACCGAGTTGCTGGCGCAACGTCTCCGGGGGATGGTCACGGGCCACATCGATGGCCTGGATCAGCGATTGCCGCCCCAGCACATGCTCCAGCGCCGCCAGCATCTCGCTGGCGATGTGTTCGTGGCCGATGAGCACGATACCGATCATTGCGTCCTCCCGGAGCGGGAAACCTTGCCGAGTTCGCGATGACGGATGACCGGCTCGGCAACCCCCTCCCGATGCATCCATTCGCCGAGGCGCTCGACGAGGTAGACGGAGCGATGGCGGCCACCGCTGCAGCCGATGGCCAGGGTGAAATACTGCTTGCGCTCCCGCTGCAGCCGGGGCCAGACGAAGCATAGCCACTCCTGCAGGCGCCGCAGCGTCTCGTCCACATCGGCGTGACGGGCGAAGAAGTCCGCCACCTCGGCATCGCAGCCGGTCAGCGACGCCAATGCCGGCTCGTAGTGGGGATTGGGCAAAAAACGCACGTCGACGACCATATCCGCATCCTGCGGCAGGCCGCGCTGGTAGCTGAAGGAGATCAGCGAGCAGACCATGGTCTGCGGTGCGCTGCCACGCTGCTTGTGCCAGAAGCCCTCCACCAGCTCTGCCAGCTCGTAGGGGGTCATGCCGCTGCTGTCGAGCACCAGATCCGCCTCGCCGCGCAACGGCCCCATGGCCTGACGTTCGGCGGCAATGGCCTGCGGCAGGTCCATGTCCGGGGCAAAGGGGTGGCGACGGCGCAGCAGCGAATAGCGACGCAGCAGGGCCTCGTCGGAGGCCTCGAGGTAGACCAGCCGGCAATCGGGATCCATGTCCCGGGCCTGCGCCACCGTCTGGCGCAATGCCTCGGGCGTGGCGGTGCTGCGCAGGTCGATGCAAGCAGCGGCCAGGCGCTCGCTTGCCTGCATTTCCCGCACCCAGCCGGTGAACAGCGACAGCGGCAGATTGTCGGTGCAGAACACGCCGGCATCCTCGAGCGCATGCAACACCGTGCTCTTGCCCGCACCGGACAGGCCACTGACGAGAACGATCATCCGCGCCCTTGCTGGATGCGCTGTTCCAGCGCCTCCATGAAGGCCCTACCGCTATCGATGCCGCGCTGCTTGAGCAGGCGGTTGCGCGTCGCCACCTCCACCAGCACCGCCATGGAACGGCCGGGGCGGATGCGCAGCCGCACCTTCGGCAGCATGATGCCGTGGATGGCGGTGGTCGATTCCTCGCCCAGCACCCGGTCCTCATCCACCAGCTGATCCCAGGGCATCATCTCGACGATCAGGCTCAGCCGCTTGGCATCGGTGATGGCGGCCGCCCCGTAAAGCTCGCGGATGTTCAGAATGCCCAGCCCCCGGATTTCCATGTGATAGCGCAGGGACTCCGGACTACGGCCAACGATGATCTCCGCCCCCTGCCGGGCCAACTCGACCATATCGTCGGCAATCAGGCGATGGCCGCGCGAGATCAGCTCCAGGCCGATCTCACTCTTGCCGATACCGCTGGCGCCGATCATCAGCACGCCCAGGCCGTAGATGTCCATGTACACGCCGTGCTGGAAGATGGTCGGGGCCAGACGACGGGACAGATAGAGCATGGCGTTGGTCATGAAGGTCGAGGATTTTTCGTCACAGATCATCAGCGGCGTGTCGGTGCGCCGGGCCGCCTCCAGGATGATGTCCGGCGGCGTCAGGCTGCGGGTAATGACGACACCGGCCACGCGCAGGTCGAACACCGCGTCGACGACGCGCTTCTGCTCGGCGGGCGGGCGG
Source organism: uncultured Zetaproteobacteria bacterium (assembly GCA_963764315.1). Lineage (GTDB taxonomy): Bacteria > Pseudomonadota > Zetaproteobacteria > Mariprofundales > Mariprofundaceae > DATLWN01. Next base: position 147,739 of record CAVXSB010000004.1, on the reverse strand, counting down.
GTGGCCAGATAGCCCAGTTCCGTCTGGCCGATGATCTGCAGGCGATAGTCGTTGAGGTTCTCGAGGTAGCCGGCGAAGGCCAGCGAAGGCTTCTGCATGCGCGGATGGTCGATAGAACGGTCCAGCCCCGCCTCGCCGGCGATCAGCCGCAGACCCAGCGCCTCCCCCCGCTCATCAAGCAGCTCGCGGATGGTGATGCGCGGGGTCTGCGTCATGCCACGGCGACCCGTGACAGGGTGGAGAAGATCTGCGACACCGCGTCCGCCGTCTCCGCCTCCATGATCTCGCGCCGCACATGCTCCTGCTGCAACGTCCTGGCCAGGTGCGCCAGCAGCTCCAGGTGACGACGATCCGCCTCCTGGGGCACCAGCAGCAGGATGGCGATGTGCACCGGCTTGCCGTCGATGGCATCGAAATCGATGCCACCCTTGTGCCGTGCCAGCGCCAGCATGGGCTCGGACAGGTCGGCCAGGCGGCCGTGCGGGATGGCCACGCCGTTGCCGATGCCGGTGCTGCCAAGCTGCTCACGCGCCATCACCACCTCCAGCACCGGATCCGGATCCATGGCGGGCAGCACGCTGGCCAGCTCCGTGATCAGAGCGCGTTTGCTGCCGGCCCTGGAATCCAGAAGGATGTGGTCCGGAGGAATCAAGCGATCAGACTTGGCCATGCCATCTCTCCATACGCTACATCATGGGCTTACGACGTCGGTTCGATCCAGCCCAGCTGGCCGTCCTCGCGTCGATAGATGACATTCAGGCTGTCGGTCTCCTGATTGGTAAACACGATCAGCGGCCGCTGCTCGGACAGTTCCATCTGCATCACCGCTTCGTCGACCGACATCGGCTTGGCCGCCATATCCTCGTGGTGCAGGGTCTCGGGCTGCTGGTCCACCGCCAGCTCCTCGTCGTGCGACGGCATGCTGACCACGCGGTGCGAAACCTTGATCTCGCGGCCCTTGCGCTGCGCGTGGTTCGTCTGGTGGCGATGCATCTTGGCGCGGTAGCGCTTCAGCTGCCGGTTCAGCTTGTCGATGACGCCATCGATGGAGGCGTACATATCCTCGGAGTCGTGCTTGGCATGGACAACCATGCCGTTGGCCTGCGCCGTCATCTCGCACTGATGATGGAATTTCTGCACGGACAGCACAGCGTGCACATCCACCACATGGTCGAAGGAATGCTTCAGATGCTGCAGCTTGTCACTGACATAGGCCTTCAATGGCTCCGTCAGCTCAATGTTTCGTCCGGTAATCGAGACTTGCATGTCTACCTCCTGTGTAATGTTGTTGGGCGCCCCTTGGCAGCGCGCCGCCTTTGGCTGCTCGGTGGCAGCCCAAGATTCTCACGATACTTGGCCACGGTTCGGCGGGCGATATCGATGCCCTCGGCCTGCAAGCGGTCGGCGATGTCCTGATCGGAGACCGGTCGGCCCGCCGGCTCGGACGCGATCAGCGACTTGACGCGTTGCTGCACGCGGTACACGGAGATCGTGCCTCCGCCCCGCGTCGGCAGGCCCGAGGAAAAGAAACGGCGCATCTCGATCAGGCCCAGCGGCGTCTCCGCATACTTGCCGTTGGTGACGCGCGAGATCGTCGATTCGTGCAGCCCCACCTCCTCGGCCACATCCTGCAACGTCAAAGGCTTTAAGCCCAGCACCCCGTGATCGAGAAAGGCACGCTGGCGCCGGGCCAGGCACTGCGCCACTTTCATCAGCGTCTCGCCGCGCTGCTCCAGGGCATAGACCAGCCATTTGGCCTCACGCGTCGCATGATCCATAAACTCGCGGTCGGTGCCGGACCACTGTTGGCCCTGCCACTGCTCGTTCAGACGAATGCCGCGCCAACCATAGTTGGGGATATCGATCTGGATCTCCCCGTTGGCCAGACGCCGGAACACGATTTCCGGGCGCACGTAGTAGTTGTGCTCGCCATGCATGCCATGACCGGGAAAGGGATCGAGGCGGCGCATGCGCGCCCGCGCCCGGGCAATCTCGTCGACGTCGCAGCCGAGCTTGCGGGCAAGTACCTCGTCGTCTTCGAACAGATCCTCGGCATTGTGCAGCAGCAGTCGGCGCACCATGGCGGTGGACGGCTCGTCGTCGTCCAGTTGCAGCAGCAGGCACTCGATCAGGTCGCGCGCGCCGATGCCGACGGGCTCCAGCTCCTGCACCACCTGTTCGAGCACATCGACGACGCTCTCCGGGGCGACGCCGAGCTCGGCGGCAAGTGCGGCCGGATCACTGCGGAAATAACCGTCGTCATCCAGCGAGTCGATCAGCGCATGCGCCACGGCGCGCTCACCCTCGCGCATCGGCTGCTGGTCGACCTGCTCATGCAGGGATTCGCTGAGGCTCTGCTCCTCGTGCCAGTTCTGCTCGCGGTTGGTGAAATCGTCCCGGCCGGTGGAGGAGGAGGACATGTACATTTGTTCCCAACGATTGTCGCCGGCCTCCTGCCAGCCATCGCCATCGCTCCCGCCATCGTTGGCCCCGTGCTCGACGGCCGGGGCCTCGGGCTCCGGCGTCGCCATATCGAGCATGGGATTGCTCTCCAGGCATTCCTCCAGGTAGACCTCCAGGTCCATGGCGGTCATCGCCAGCACCTTCAGGCTCTGGGTCAGCTGCGGCGTCAGCGCCAGCCGCTGACCGAGCTTCTGGGTGAGCTTGGTCTGCACTTAGAACACGACTGTGCGGTCCGTCGGACCCGCCATTTCCATGATTGCAAGCGACGGCAGCGCCGTCGGATCGAACCGGGTGAGCACCATATCTGCCATGGTTATAGTCCAGCGCCGGTATGCGCTCAAGCCATGCCCCTCACTCGGCCTGGCGGAATGGATCGAGCACTTCGTGCAACTCGCCGGACTCGTGCATTTCGCTGATAATGTCGCAGCCGCCGACGAAATCGCCCTTGACGTAGAGCTGCGGAATGGTCGGCCAGTTCGCGTATGCCTTGATGCCTTCGCGCACCGTCGGATCGAGCAGCACGTTGACGGCCGCATATTGAACGCCGTAGGCACCCAGTATCTGGGTCACGCGCTGCGAGAACCCGCACTGCGGAAACTGCGGCGTGCCCTTCATGAACAGCACGATATCATGCTCGTGCACCAGGGTGTCGATCTGCTTCTGAACGTCTTCCATGAATCACCTCAACCTAATCAAAGTACGCGGGTCTTCAAGGCCAGGGCATGGACCGCATCCCGCATATGCGGCCCCAGCGCGTCGTAGATCATCTGATGCTGCGCCACCCGGGACTTGCCGGCAAACGCCTGCGAGGCAACGGCCATCTCGAAATGGTCGTCTCCGGCATACAGCCGCACCTCGACCTCGGCGTCCGGCAGCGCCGCCAGCACGAGATTTCGCAACAATTCCGGATCAACCCTGTCGGGAGTGGCCATCATTCTACCCTCTGTAAACGGAGATCTTCCATCTTGCCCGCAGGCAGGATTGGTGGGCCCACCAGGACTCGAACCTGGAACCAACCGGTTATGAGCCGGTAGCTCTGACCAATTGAGCTATAGGCCCGAAAGACAGCGAACGATAATCGCATCGCTTTTGCCAGGCAATGGAATCTCCCGTATGCTGTCCCCACTTGCACTCTCTTAGATTGCACGCCCAAGGACCAGATGACCACAGGATATCACCCATATGCGCTTTGACGAACTGAACCTCCCCGACCCGCTGATGCAGGCCATTGCCGGCATCGGCTTCACGGAGCTGACCGCCGTGCAGGAGGTGGCGCTGCCCCTGACGCTGGCCGGCAAGGACGTGGCCGGCCAGGGCCGCACCGGCACAGGCAAGACCGCCACATTCCTGATCACCACCCTCACGCACCTGCTGAACCGCCCCGCGCGCGAAGGGCGGCGCCCCTGCGATCCGCGGGCGCTGGCTATCGCCCCGACGCGCGAACTGGTGGCGCAGATCGCCGCCGATGCCGAGAAGCTCGCCGCACATACGGGGCTGAAACTGCACGTGGTGTACGGCGGTGTCGACTACGACAAACAGAAGGCGGCCTTCGATGACGGCGTCGACATCCTGATCGGCACCCCGGGAAGGTTGATCGATTACTTCAAGCAGGGCTGTTATTCGCTCAAATACTGCGAGATGCTGGTCGTGGACGAGGCCGACCGCATGTTCGACCTCGGCTTCATCAAGGACCTGCGCTACATGATGCGCCGGCTGCCCCCCTACAACCAGCGTCAGTCGCTGATGTTCTCGGCCACACTGTCGCACCGCGTGCTGGAGCTGGCCTACGAGCACATGAATAACCCGGTGAAGCTGCGTGCCGAAGAGGGCGACATCACGGCCAGCAACATTTCCGAATCACTGTACCACACAGGCATGGACGAGAAGTTCCCGCTGCTGGTCAGCCTGCTGCGCGAGCAAAACGTCGCGCGCGGCATGATCTTCATCAACGAGAAGCGCACCGGCGAGCGGCTGGCGGACAGGCTGGCCCGCTACGGCTTCGACGTCGGCATCCTGTCCGGTGACGTGCGCCAGAAGAAGCGCCTGCGCATCCTCGAGGATTTCAGCCAGGGCAAGCTGCACCTGCTTGTCGCCACCGACGTCGCCAGCCGCGGCCTGCACATCGACGGCGTCACCCATGTGTTCAACTACGATCTGCCGGAGGATGCGCAGGACTATGTGCACCGCATCGGGCGCACGGCGCGCGCCGGCGCCACCGGCGTGGCTATCTCGTTCGCCTGCGAGCGCTTCTGCTTCGGCCTGCCGGATATCGAGGCCTATATCGGCCACAGCATCCCGGTGCCGGCTTGGGATCACGCACGCCTGGACATCGGCAAACCGACGCGACCCGACCGCCATGCCGAGGGCACCGGCGCCGAGGATCGCCAGGAAGCCCGCCCGGCGGGCGACAAGAAGCGCCGTCCACAGCAGCGCCGGCGCAGGCCTTCGGGCAAGCCCGCAGCGTAACCGCCTGGCTTATATAGGGCCCTAAGGCTTCGGGGACAGGGCACCACCTGCCCGCCGGAGAAGGGCGCGACTAGGCCAGCGGGCGAACCGCAAAGGACAGCGCCTCGCCGGGCTCATCGTCGAGGCAAAATACCGAATGCCAGACACAGCGATCCAGATCGCGCTGCGGCAGCAGCAACGCATCCCCCGGGTGCAGGATATGCGCATAGCCCCGCGCGATAAGGTGGGCGGTGAAGGCGGGCAGCCGGTCGACCAGCGCCTCGGTCCATTCGTGGTCGAAGCGCTCCATGTATGCGGACAGCTCGGCGCGATCCGCCGCCAACCGCCGCAATCCGTCGCGATCCGCTGCCTTCGGCAACACCCGTGCCAACTCGGCATCGGCATCGTCACGCGCCAGGAAGGCGGCGATCTCGTCCATCAGCCTGGGCTTGGACAGCGCCAGCCAGAAGGTTCGGCCGGAAAGCTGGGCGAACACCACCCCGGCATGCCCGCGCTCGACATCGTGATGCATCTGGGCACCGCCGTCCGGGGCGTTGAAATAGACGATGCGCTCCCCATAGAGCACCTGCTCCGTGCCCAGGATGTGCGCCATCAGCGCCTGCAGCGGCGCGCACTCGGCCACCACCGCCGATTCCGGAAAGATCGCGTCCGTCAGCGTTGCCGCCAACGCCTGGCGGCGCGCGTCGGATGCCACATCCTCGAAGCCCTCCAGCCCATAGGAGAAGCGGAAACGCAGCGAGGCATCGTCGGGGTGGTAGGACAGCCAGGACGCCTTGCACCACAGGTCCTCCGCGATGACCCCACCGTCCTGCTCGGCATCGAAGAACAGCTTCTCGATCTCCTGCCGGTCCCCCTCGTCGTGCACCGAGGCCACCAGGGCAAAGCGGCCGGCCAGCCACGAGGCGTAGGGCTCGGCCTCGAAAAGATCCACCACCGCCTGTCCATCCAGGGCCGCCTCCATCAGATGCCGGGCCTGGGCGATATCACCGGCATGCCGCGCCACCTCGGCGTCCAGCAGCCCGGGCAGCATCACCGCCTCGTCGGCGTGCCAGGCCTCGGCGATTTCCGCCATATCCGGCATGGTCGGGCGCGCATCGGCCTGCACCCATCCGAACGACAGACCGCGGCGACGCAGCGCGTGCAGGCCTGGCCTGTCCTCGGGCCAGAGTTCGGGGCCAGCGATATAACGGATCATGCATCCCTCCCGGGCGGCTCTGCCCTTGTGGGCCATGATACCACGGCTCAGGACATGGGCATGCCCTGATAACGGGCCAGCCATTGTGTCGTCGATGCCGCCGACATGGCCGGCGCAAACAGCCATCCCTGGCCAATGCTGCAACCGGCCTCGGCCAGAAAGCGACGCTGGCGCTCGGTTTCGATGATGACGACGCCGTCCTGCGTATACTCGAAGAGAATGCGAAAGTGGGCCTCGGCATCCCTCGCGCCGAAGCCCGGCATGGAGAGCGCGGACAGGGGATCAGATCCTGGCACGACCGCCCGGCTCTGGCGTCATCAGCACATCGGCGACGATCAGCAGCTCGATGGCGATATCGCTCAATGTTGCCGAGTGACGGGATGAAAACCCGGGCACAACGGGGGCGGCGATCAGCCAAAGATCGATGGGCATTCCGACCCTCTCCTCGCGCAGCCAGGGCCGGGCGAACGCCAGGCCCGAAAGCATGAGGATCATCAACCCGAACAATAGGCCAACCCCATCCTGCCAGCGCCGCTTGTATTGCATCGCATCATCCCTTGGCGGTCAGCAGCGGTGCCGCCTGATTCGAGCCTAGGCAGCGGCAACGGGCGACGAAATGCGTATGATCCCCTACATAGGGAAGGGGATAAGCATGCTTAGCGGCACATCCAGAAGGCGGCCTTCTTATCGCCTTCGGTTTGGATCGGCATGCAGGTGCAAGAGGCGCAATTGACTGTGGCTTTCTTGCATGCGTTCTGGTTATGGAAAATGACCAACCTGCACGCTGAGCAATTGCCCAACTCGCAGCGCTTCAGGTTGCATGTATCGACATCATACTGGCTGGATTCGGGCACACAGGGACAGCAGGCCTGGCCACCGGCGGACACCACGATCACCGCACCGCCACCGCAATGTTCTGTTGCCCCCTTATCGGCCGCCATCGCCAGCTTTGGGCCCACGATCATCACGCCGAGAATCGCCGGCGGGACATAGGAGGCCAGCTTCAGCATATGCCTTCTGGCTTCCTGCTCGGGGCTAAGGGGACTCATGTTATCGGCGTCGTAGTATCGTACATCACCACCCTCCGCCCCGCCTGGAGAGAAACCGCAGGGTATAAGCCCCGATTATAGCGGTCGGGGAACCCCGGCTGCGCCAGGGCGGGCCTATTTTTCGTTCAACGCGTCGTCCCGGTAATACTTGGTGCCTTGGATCGTGGCCTGTAGTGCCAACCCGTTCTCGGTGATCTGGTAGAGATCGACGTCGGGGGCAACCGTGATGGCACCGGCCGCCGCACCGCCCTTGTTGCCCGACTTGGCGGCGACATCGGCCTGGGCACTGGCCTCCCAACCGCTGTCGACGAACTGCTTGAAGGCCTTGGCGGTGTGGAACACGAACACGCCGCGGAAATCCTTAACGCCCAGTCCAAAGCCAAACCCGCCGGAGACCATCTTCATGTAGATGTTCCTGCCCGTGCGGTTGTCGTGCGCCACGCCCGTGCCACCGCCGGCGGACAGCAGGATCAAGTTGACGCCGACATCGCTGAACACGGCATAGCCGGCCGCCCTGCGGATATCGGCGCGTGCGGCCGGGTGATCCCTGTAAAGCTGCGCCAGGGTATCGCTACGCATCTTAAGGATCGCCTCGCGCTTGGCGGCGGCCGAATGGGCGTTGGCATTCAGTGGCAGGCAGGAGGGAAGCATGCCGATGCAGGCCGCGAGGATGGAATACCGAATCATGGCCCTGTACATGTCGACCTCCCGTGAACCGGAATGAGGCGCAAGGATAATCATCGCCGACGGCGGCAAAGGTGATCCCCGTTACCAATGCGGAAGGCACAGGCGGGCCTTCCGACGACGGCATGAAACGAGAATCGGCCATAAGTCCGCCTGCAGTAGGCCATTTGTCGAGATTGTCTTTTCCTTGAATCTTGCCTTATGCTCGGCAGGGAAGGCGGGGGAACAAGGCATGGACCAATATCGCGTGCTCATCCTGGGAGCCGGACGCGGCGGCGCCAAATTTCTCAATGTGCTCCTCGATGAAGGCGTGGCCGAGGTGGTGGGTATCGCCGATGCCAACCCGAATGCCGAGGCGATCGGCATGGCGAAAAAGCACAGCATTCCCGTATATTCGGATGCCATGAAGGCGCTGCAGGCCTGCGCACCCTGCCTTGCCTTCAACCTGACCGGAGACCACCGATTGTCCGCCCTGGCCACCGAGATTCTCGGCGAGGGCCATGTCTTCGGCGGATCGGTGACCAAGTTCATCTGGCAGCTGATCTCCCGGCTGAAGGACACACATCAGCAACTGATCGACAGCCACGCCTACATGCAGTCCGTCGTCAATCATGCCCGGGACGGCATCGTGCAGATCGACGACCAAGGCATCATCCATCTATTCAACGCCGCCTCGGAGCGGATGTTCGGCTATCCGGCCAGCGAGATGCTCGGCAAGAACGTCAACATCCTTATGGCGGAACCGCTGCGTTCCCAGCACGACAGCTTCCTGGCGCGTTCTGCGGGGGTGGATCCTCGGGATTACCCGGGGCTCGATCGGGAAGTGATGGCGCTGCGCAAGGACGGCAGCCCCTTCCCGCTGTATATCTCCATCGCCAAGATGCATTTCCGCCACAGGCATTACTACATCGGCATTCTGCGCGACATCACCGAGGAAATGCAGGCGGAGGAGGCCCTGAGGCTGAGCGAGGAACGGTTGGAAATGGCCCTGGACGCGGCCCGGGAAGGGATTTGGGACCTGGACGTCGTCAGCGGCAAGCTGTATTTCAGTCCCCAATGGGGGGATCTGCTCGGCTACGACCAGGAAGCCATCCCCAGGCATGTTGAAGAATGGAAGGCGCTCATTCATCCCGAGGACAAGATGCGTGTCATGAAGGCCATGAACGATCATGTGCGCGGAAAGATGCCGTTCTATGAGGCGGAGTACCGCCTGCGTTCGCAGGATGGTTCATGGGTTTGGGTCCTGGGCCATGGCCGGATCACCAGGCGGGATGAACACGCCAACCCCGTCTACGTCACGGGAACGACACAGAACATCATGGAGCGGAAGCAGGCCGAGGAAGAGATACGGAAGCTGGCCCATTTTGACGCGATCACGGAACTTCCGAACCGGACGCTCTTCTTCGACCGCCTGACCCATGCCCTGGCCCAGGCGAAACGGCAGCGGAACAAGCTGGCCCTTCTATTCCTTGACCTGGATGGATTCAAGGCCGCCAACGATGCCTTCGGCCACGACATCGGAGACAAGCTGCTGCACGAAGTGGCGGCGCGGCTACGTCAGAACACGCGCGAGGAGGATACCGTGGCGCGCATGGGTGGCGACGAGTTCGTCGTCATCCTCGGCAAGATCAATGCGGCGGCGGATGCGGCCACCGTCGCCAAGAAGATCATCCGCGCCCTGTCGGCCCCGGTCCCCCTTGAAGGTCATGTCTGCCGGATCGGCTCCAGCATCGGCATTGCCATGTATCCGGATGATGGCAAGGAGCCGGAGAACCTGATCAAGCAGGCGGATCATGCCATGTATCTGGCCAAAAACGGCGGCGGCAACGCCTTCCGATTCTATTCGGACGAGGACTGACCGGCGAAGGCCATCAGTCCCGGCGCAGCCTCAGGGCCTTGAACACGTCCTCGGCGTGGAAGGAGGAGCGCACAAGCGGGCCCGAGGCGACCATGCCGAAGCCCTTCTTCTCGGCCAGGTACTTCAGATCCTCGAACTCCTCGGGCGTCCAGTAGCGGACGACCGGATGATGGCTGGGGGACGGGCGCAGGTACTGGCCAACGGTGAGGATGTCGACATCGGCCTCGCGCATATCGTCGAGCACCTGCAACACCTCGTCGCGCTCCTCGCCGAGCCCGACCATGATGCCGGATTTGGTGACGACCGATGGGTCCAGTTCCTTGGCCCGCTGCAGCAGGCGCAGGCTGGTGAAGTAGCGCGCGGCCGGGCGCACCGAGCGGTACAGACGCGGCACCGTCTCCAGATTGTGGTTGAAGATGTCGGGGCGGGCGGCGATGACGGTGTCCAGGCAGCTATCGGGCTTGCGCTGGAAATCCGGCGTCAGCACCTCGATGGTCACCTCCGGACAACGTTCCCGAAGCAGGGAGATGGTATCGGCATAATGCCCGGCGCCGCCATCGGCCAGGTCGTCGCGGTCCACCGAGGTGATCACCACGTGCTTCAGCCCCATGGCCTCCACGGCCTCGGCCAGGTGTCGGGGCTCCTCAGCATCGACCGCATCGGGGCGGCCGGTCGCCACGTCACAGAAGGCACAGGTGCGGGTGCAGACGCGACCCAGGATCATGAAGGTGGCCGAGCCCTGCTGCCAGCACTCGCCGATGTTCGGGCAACTCGCCTCCTCGCAGACGGTGTTCAGCTTCTGTTCGCGCATCAGCTTCACCAGCCGCCGGTACTCCGGCGACAGCGGCGCGCGCACCTTCAGCCAGGACGGCTTCGGCGCCATGGGCGCCGCGTGGGCCTCAATCGGGATAACCTTGCGGCTCATGCCGCTCCCCGGCGCTGGCGCACGCCCTCGGCGAGCACGCGCAGCAGGTCGGCAGAGTCCTCCCAGCCGATACAGGCATCGGTGATGCTGACGCCGTGCTTCAGGGCCACGCCGGGCTTCACGTCCTGGCGGCCCTCATGCAGATGGCTCTCGACCATGGTACCGATGATGCGCCGGTTGCCGCCGGCCAGCTGGCCGGCGACGTCGCGCCCGACCTCGATCTGGCGCTGGTACTGCTTGCGGCTGTTGGCATGGCTGCAATCGATCATCACCCCGGTGGCGATGCCGGCCGCGTCCAGTGCGGCAACCGCCTCGGCCACGCGCGGCGCCTCGTAGTTCGGCTCCTTGCCGCCGCGCAGAATGATGTGGCAGTCCTCGTTGCCGGAGGTGGAGAAGATCGCCGAATGCCCGTGCTTGGTCAGCGACAGGAAGTTGTGCGGGTGGGCGGCGGCTCGGATGGCATCGATGGCAATGCCGTAGCCGCCGTCGGTGCCATTCTTGAAGCCGACCGGGCAGGACAGACCGGAGGCCAGCTCGCGGTGGCCTTGCGACTCGGTGGTGCGCGCGCCGATGGCGCCCCAGCTGACCAGATCCGCGACGTACTGCGGGGTGATCAGGTCGAGGAACTCGGTGCCGGCCGGCACCCCTAGCTCGTTGATATCGACCAGAAGCTTGCGCGCCAGACGGATGCCCTTGTTGATCTCGAAGGTGCCGTCGAGGTTCGGGTCGTTGATCAGGCCCTTCCAGCCGACGGTGGTGCGCGGCTTCTCGAAGTAGACGCGCATGACGATCAGGAGATCCTCGGCCAGTTCCTCGCGCATGGCCTTGAGTTTGAGCGCATACGCGATAGCGGCATCCGGATCGTGGATGGAGCAGGGGCCGATGACCACCAACAGGCGATCGTCCTTGCCGTGCAGAATCTCGTGGATGGCGCTGCGCGCCTGCCAGGCGGTGGCCGCCGCCCGTTCGGTGACCGGAAATTCTTCGTGCACGCGCGACGGCGGCGCCACCTCTTGGATGCCGCGGATGCGCAAGTCGTCGGTCTGGTATCGGGCTGACATGGGGCTGGCCTTTCCTTTCCGCATCGTCTCCGCGCCCGCAGGCCCGGGCGGCGCAGTATCGCAGAAAATGCAGGCGACTGTTAGCCCCCTCCATGGCCGCTGCAAAATCGCCGCCATGCTCTACACTGTTCAACGTACGCGCCCGGGCAAGGAGGCTTTCGATGACCGCATTCCGCTATATCCGCTTTCTGGACGAATTGGATATGGGCGACGTACCGCTGGTCGGGGGCAAAAACGCCTCGCTGGGCGAGATGGTGCAGGGCCTGGCCAGTCGCGGCATCAAGGTGCCGGGCGGCTACGCCACCACCGCCGAGGCCTACTGGCATTATCTCGAACACAATGGCCTGCGTGAGGAGATCACGTCCATCCTCGCAGAGCTGGACACGCGCGACGTGAAGGCCCTGGCTGCGGCCGGCGCCACCATCCGCAGTCGCATCGCCCATGCCGACATGCCGCCTGATCTTGAGCGGGAGATCGCCGAAGCCTATGCCATGCTGCAGAAACAGCAGGGGGGAGGGGAGCTGGCGGTGGCCGTACGCAGCTCCGCCACCGCCGAGGATCTGCCGGATGCCTCCTTCGCCGGTCAGCAGGAGAGCTATCTGAACATCAGCGGCCCCAGGCATGTCTCCGACACCATCAAGCTCGTCTACGCCTCGCTGTTCACCAACCGCGCCATCTCCTACCGCGTCGACAAGGGCTTCGCCCATACCGATGTGGCGCTGTCGGCCTGCGTGCAGAAAATGGTGCGCAGCGATCTGGCCTGCTCCGGCGTCATGTTCTCCATCGACACCGAGACCGGCTTCCCGGATGCGGTGCTGATCACCGCCGCCTACGGCCTGGGCGAGAACGTGGTGCAGGGTGCGGTCAGTCCGGACGAGTATTATGTGTTCAAGCCGACGCTGGATAAGGCAAAGGCGCCGGTGCTCAGCCGCAACCTGGGCGAGAAAGCCATGAAGATGGTGTTCTCGCCCTCGCTCCGGCAACCGACGAAGAATGTCGACGTGCCGGCCGAGGATCGTCGTCGCTTCTGCCTGAACGATACGGAGCTGTTGACGCTGGCGCGCTACGCGGTGGCCATCGAGGAGCATTACTCGGCACGCGCCGGCAGCGTGCAGCCGATGGACATCGAATGGGCCAAGGACGGCATCACCGGCGAACTGTACGTCGTGCAGGCGAGGCCCGAGACGGTGCATTCGCATAACAAGGCGCAGGTCATGGAGAACTACCACCTGAAGGCGAAGGGTCCGGTGCTGGTGCAGGGCAAGAGCGTGGGCAAGAAGATCGCCGCGGGCACGGCGCGCATCATCAAGGATGTGGCCGACATCGGCCAGCTCAAGCCGGGCGAGGTGCTGGTCACGGACATGACGGACCCGGACTGGGAACCGATCATGAAGATCGCCGCCGCCATCGTCACCAACCGCGGTGGACGCACCTGCCATGCCGCCATCATCTCGCGCGAGCTGGGCCTTCCGGCCGTCGTCGGCACCGGCAGTGCTACAGCCGGCATCCCGGACGGCACGCCGGTCACCATCTCCTGCGCCGAGGGGGAAACAGGCTATGTCTATGAGGGCAACCTCGATTTCGACATCGAAAAAATCCCGCTGGACAACCTGACCCGACCGAAGACCAAGATCATGATGAACGTAGCCAGCCCCGATCAGGCTTTCGGCTTCAGCCGCATCCCGAACGACGGCGTCGGCCTGGCGCGCCTGGAGTTCATCATCAACAACGGCATCGGCATCCATCCCAATGCACTGCTGAACCTGGAAAAGCTGGAGGCGGATCTGCAGGCCGAGATCGCCGAGCGCACCGCCGCCTATGCCGACCCGATCGAGTTCTACGTCGAGCGCCTGGCCGAGGGCGTGGCCATGATCGGCGCCGCCTTCTACCCGAAGCCGGTCATCGTGCGTATGTCCGACTTCAAGTCGAACGAGTACGCCAACCTGCTGGGCGGCAAGGATTTCGAGCCCTCCGAAGAGAACCCGATGATCGGCTACCGCGGCGCTTCGCGCTATTACTCGGAGGGCTTCCGCGACGCCTTCGCGCTGGAGTGCAGGGCCATGAAGCGGGTGCGTGAAGACAAGGGGCTGACGAACGTGACGCTGATGATTCCGTTCACGCGCACCACGCAGGAGGGCGACAAGGTGCTGGCCGAGATGCAGAAGCATGGTCTGGTGCGTGGCGAGAACGGGCTGAAGATTTACGTGATGTGCGAGATTCCGGCCAATGTCATCTCCGCCGACGCCTTCCTCGACCGCTTCGACGGCTTCTCCATCGGCTCGAACGACCTGACGCAGCTGACCCTCGGCGTGGACCGCGATTCCGGCCTCGTCGCCCATGTCTTCGATGAGCACGACCCAGCGGTCAAGGCCATGCTGTCCATGGCCATCGCCGCCTGCCTACGCCGCGACAAATACGTCGGCATCTGCGGCCAGGCCCCGTCGGATTTCCCGGACATCGCCGCCTTTCTGGTGGAGGAGGGCATCGAGTCGCTATCGCTGAATCCGGACAGCGTGCTGGCCACGACGAAGCATATCCTCGAGGTCGAGCAGAAGAAGGGCAGCTGAGCCCGGCGTATCCTGACCGATGGGCTATCGCCGTTGCATGGACATTCCGGCTACTGGCCTCCTGAGGCGGATGCTTCAGGGGTGATCATCGCACCGGGCATCATCGCTGGCGCTTGCTACAATGCCAGGATGCGTTTCTCCCCCATCCACCTGCTGATCTTCGTGCTGATTCTCGTCTTCCTGCTGACGCTGGTGCAGCTGGGGCTGATCTCGCTGGCCTTCGACAAGCTGGGGCTTTCCGTCAACCAGGGCATGCTGCTGCTGTTCGCCTCGCTGTTCGGCAGCCTGCTGAACCTGCCGCTAACGACGATGCAAGCGGAGCACCCGCCAGAGCCCGAGGCGAAGACGCCGCCGCAGAGCCTGCTGCGCCTGCCGGTGGTACCCTTCACCGGACGTACCCTGGTCGCCGTCAACGTCGGCGGCTGCCTGGTGCCGCTGGTCTTCTCGGCCAGCCTACTGCGCCGATTCTCGCTGCCGCTGCCCGACATCCTGCTGGCCATCGCCGTCGTCGCCGCCATCTGCTATGCCACCAGCCGCCCGATCCCGCGCATCGGCATCGGCATGCCGATGCTGGTGGCACCTATTGCCGCCGCCATCGTCGCCATGCTGATCGGTGGCAAGGAACTGGCCGCACCGCTAGCCTACGTCTGCGGCACCCTCGGCGTGCTCGTCGGGGCCGACCTGTTCCGCCTGAAGGACATCGCCAAGATCGGAGCGCCGGTCGCCTCGATCGGCGGTGCCGGCACCTTCGACGGCATCTTCCTGACCGGCATCGTCGCCGTGCTTCTGACCTAGGCCGGCCTAGTCGCGCGCGAGTTTTTGCAGGCAGTCCAGCGCCGCCAGCTTGTAGCACTCGGCCAGCGTCGGATAGTTGAACACATTGGAAGCGAGATCGTCGACGGTGCCCCCGGCGTTCATCAACAGCTGGCCGATATGGATCAGTTCGCTGGCATGCTCGCCGACGATGTGCACCCCGGCCAGGCGCCTGCTGCCGCGCTCCACGTTCAGCTTCAGCAGGCCACTGACATCGCCGATGATCTGGCCGCGCGCGCTCTCGCGGAAATAGCCGCGACCGACGACGGCATCGATGCCGGCCGCCGCCAGCTCCTTCTCGGTACGTCCGACATAGGAGATCTCCGGAATGGTATAGACGGCCATCGGCAGGTTGGCCGGCATCGCCGGCGGCGCCTCGCCGAAGGCGTGCAGCACGGCCATGCGTCCCTGCTCCATGCCGGTGGAGGCAAGTGCCGGCCGGCCGATCAGGTCGCCGACGGCATAGATATGCGGCACGCTGGTCTGGAAATGCTCGCTGACCTCGATCCAGCCGTCCTTCACGGCGATGCCGGCCTGCTCCACCTGCAGCTTGCCGAAGTTCGGCTGCCGGCCCAACGCATACAGCAGCGCATCGGCGTGCAGTTCCTCACCGTTCTCCAGCGTCAGCGTCCACATGCCCGTCCTCGCGAGCGACACTCGCCACGCGTTGGCGCATGCGCAAACTCACACCCATATGGCGGAAGGATTTCTCGAGTACGCCGACCACATCCTGGCTCAGGTATTCGAGCAGCTGCGCGTGCGAATCGACAATGGTGACCTCGACGCCGAGGGCAGCGAAGATGGACACGAGCTCGCAGGCGATAACGCCGCCGCCGGCCACCAGCAGGCTTTTCGGCAGATGCTTCAGCTTCAGGATCGAGGTGGAATCGAGCACCGTCTGCTTGTCGAACGGTACCTCGGGCGGCCGGCGTGGACGCGAGCCGGTGGCCAGCACGATGACATCGGCGCTCAATCGCCGGGTCTCGCCATGCCCATCGGTGATCTGGAGGGTATGCGCGTCGGCGAACGCCGCCTCGCCGGGCACCAGCGCCACCCCGGAGCGCAGCAACCGGTTCAGGATCACCGACTCCTGCTGGGCGATGACGATCTCCTTGCGGCGCACCGCCTCGGCCAGCAGCCCGTGCTCGGCCATGCGCCGGCGAGAGAAGGGCTCGCGCATGCCGTGCCCGCCGGTGAAGGCGGCATAATAAGCCGCCTCGCGTAGCGCCTTGCTGGGGATGGTTCCGGTCTGCAGGCCCGCACCGCCGATCTTCGGCTTGCGCTCGACGATGGCTGCCCGCCGGCCCATGCGCGCCGCCTGCAGCGCCGCCTGCTGCCCGGCCGGCCCCGAGCCGACGATCAGCACATCGTAGTCCGCCATCAGTAACATTCCGCCTTCATGGCTCTAACGTCGCAGAATCCGTGGCAACCGTCCACCTCGCCCGAAGGCTCGCAGCTGCCCTGCGCTTGTATTGCATATACATCCATCCCAGGATGCCAAAGGGAAGGAGCGAGAAATGAAGCAGTCTTCTATCGCATCGGTGGCATTCAGGGATGGGGCGCCGACGTCAGACGGCTCCTTCGTCTACCGCATCGATGCCGAGAACCGGTTGAGCTTCGTCGCCTCCGCATGGCTCGATTTCGCCCGGCGGAACGAGGCATCCCACCTTTCCTCCGAGGCCGTCTGCGGCCAGCCCCTATTCGCATTCATCGCCGATCCCGAAACGCAACATCTGTACAAGCTCATCATCGACAGAGTGCGCCAGTCCCAATCCAGCAGCATCATCCCCTTCCGCTGCGATAGCCCCAGCCTGCGGCGCTTCATGGTGCTGCACATCTCCCCGCTGCCCAGGAATGCGGTGCAATTCGAGGGAAAACTCATGCGCGAAGAGGCGCGCGAGCATGTGCCGTTGCTCGATCCGGCAAGCGACCGCAGCGACGAGATCATTATCGCCTGCAGCTGGTGCAAGCGCATCGATGCCGAAGGGTCATGGCTGGAGGTCGAGGAGGCGGTGCGCCACTTGGGGCTGTTCGACAGTAGCCGCCTGCCGCAGATATCGCACGGCATCTGCCGCGATTGCTTCGGCAACTTCCAGAACGGCATGGGCCTGTAGCATCAACCGGGTCGGGGAAGGGGGCGCATTGGCTGTACGCACATCCCATAAGATGGCCATCGTCGCCATCCTGCACACGGCCTTCATCGTGACCGCCTACGCCACCGGCTTCTTCGGACTGCACCTGCCGCGCAGGCTCATCATCGGCTTCTGGCTTGCCGGGTCCTCATCGGTGGCCCTGATGGCCTATGTCTGGGTGCTCTTCCGATCCTCGTGGCTGGCCATGGAGCCGGGTAGACCCATGAAGCTGGGACTCATCGCCATCACCGCCACCCTCGTCTCGCTCTATCTCGGTGTCTTCATCGCCTACGACACCTTCGGCTCCTGAATACACCACCCGGGGATCGTCTACTTTCGGCTCACTTTTTCTTTGTGCGGGTAACTTTGGCGGCCTCATTGGCCAGCCTCACACTCTCGGCCGCGGCCATTGACGCCACCCTGGATGCTTCCGATGCCTCGACAGCGAGTTTCTTAGAAGACTCTTCCATCTGATGCGCCGCCGCCATAGCTGCCGCAGAAGCAGAGGCTGCCGCAGCAGAAGCCGCTTCCGCTGCAGCCTCTGCCGCATCTGCGGCGGCTTCTCTAGCTGCATGTGCAGCGTCGACGACTTCCTTGGCAACCGCAGTTTTTGCCGCTATTAGCGCTGCATTTGCTGAAGATTGTGCCTTCAGCGAAGCCAAGGATGCCTTTTTTGCAGCGGTTGCTGCCTCGGCAGTCAGCGCTTTCAGCACGCCAAGCGATTTGGAATACCGCTCATTAACGATCACGTAACCCTTCCGCAGGTTGGCAACCTCGGTTTCCAGACTTACCATCCTGGCATAAATATCTTCCAACTCTTTACTCATAAGCATTTCCTCCCACATCATCTGAACCATGGCTTTATAGCAGGTAGGAAGGCTGGAAGGGCGCCTTTTGTTTTAGATGTGGATGGCGCGGCCCTCGGAGTCGAGCACAGATTCGTGGATCATCTCGGACAGCGTCGGGTGCGGGAACATGTGGTGCGCCAGCTCGACCTCCGTGGTCTCCAGGGTGCGCGCCAGGCCCAGCGGCACGATGAGCTCCGTGGCCTCGGCGCCGACGATGTGTGCGCCCAGCAGCTCGCCCGTCTCAGCGTGGAAGATCGTTTTGACCATGCCCTCGGTCTCGGCCAGGCCCATGGCCTTGCCGTTCGGAGCGTAGGGCATACGCCCGATCTTCACCGGGATACCTTCGTCCTGGCACTGCTTCTCGGTCTTGCCGGTGGAGCCGACCTGCGGCTGGCAGTAGGTGCAGCCCGGCACATTGCCGTAGTCCACCTTGTGCGGGTTCATGCCGGCAATGGCCTCGATGCAGACGATACCCTCGTGGCTCGCCACATGCGCCAGCGCCGGGGCACCGATGACGTCGCCGATGGCATAGACACCGGGATGGTCGGTACGGTACCAGTCGTCGACGGCGATGGTGTTCCGCTCGATCTGCATGGAGGTGTGCTCGGCGCCGATGTCATCCGTATTGCCGACGACGCCCACGGCCACCAGCACGCAATCGCCGTCGATCTTCTCGGTCTTGCCCTTGGCTTCGTATTCGACCACGCCCTTGGTGCGCACCTTCTTCGCCGATTTGACCATAGCGCCGGTGACGACCTTGATGCCGCTCTTCTTGAAGCTGCGATCCACGACCTTGGCGATCTCGTGATCCTCCAGCGGCAGGATCTGCTCGGCCGCTTCCAGCACCGTCACCTCGCTGCCCATGGCGCGGTAGAAGTAGGCGAACTCCATGCCGATGGCGCCGGAGCCGATGACGATCAGCTTCTTGGGCAGCTTCTCCATGGCCAGAGCCTTCTTGTAGGTGATCACCACCTCGCCGTCGACCTCCATGCCGGGGAAGGCACGGGCGCGAGCGCCAGTGGCCACAATCACGTGCTTCGCCGTGACCTCTTTCTCGCCGTCCTTCGTCTCGACCATCAGCTTGTTGCCGGCGGCGAACTTGGCATAGCCCTCGATGGACGTGACCTTGTTCTTCTTGAACAGGAATCCGATGCCGCCGGAAAGGCGGTCGGCGATCTTGCGCGAGCGGGCAATGGCGGCGGTCAGGTTCGGCTTGGTCTTGGACACGCCCAGGCCCAGCTCCTCGCCGTGATGCTCGATGACGTTGATGATCTCGGCCGTGCGCAACAGCGCCTTGGTCGGGATGCAGCCCCAGTTCAGGCAGATGCCGCCCAGATGCGTGGACTCGATACAGGCAACCTTCAGGCCCAATTGCGCGGCGCGGATCGCCGCCACGTAACCACCGGGGCCGGCGCCGACGACGACGATGTCGTACTCCCCGTCCGCGTTGAACACGCCGGCCGGCTTTAGATTCAGCTCGTGCGCGTCATCGGCCTCGGCCAGGGTGGCGTCGGCCAGGCTCTCGGCCACCTGCTCGGGTGTCGCCAGCTGCGGCGTAGCCTCGACGGTGGGTTCTTCGGGCTCCATGCCGGCACCCTCCGGCATGTAGTCAGCCGGTACGTCCTCGCCGTCCTCGGCGATCACCGCGATCGGGTTGCCCACCGTCACCACCGCGCCCTCGGGGGCGATGATCTTGTGCAGAGTCCCCTCGTCGACGACCTCCATCTCCATCGTCGCCTTGTCCGTCTCGATCTCCGCCATTACCTCGCCGGAGGACAGCGTATCGCCTTCCTTCTTCAGCCAGCGTGCGATCTTGCCTTCGGTCATCGTCGGTGACAGCTGGGTCATGAATACGTCTATCGGCATGGGGGGTCCTCTTCTGATCGTTAGATACGGCCTCGGAGCATCCTGCCCCCGGCCTTGATCGTTCCGCAAGCGCGCGGGCTTGCTGCACTCGCGGCTTCACTTCGTGAGCCGCCGCCCATCCGTGGGCGGGGGGCTGCGCCATGCGCGACGCCGAGCGCCCGCCTTAAATCAGGACGCTCGCGGGCGCCTCGATATGCTTCTTCAGGGCGGCCAGCAGCTCGGCGCCGACAGCGCCGTCCACGACACGATGATCGCAGGACAGCGTCAGGCTCATCATCTGCCGCACCTTGATCTCGCCATCCTCGACGACGGGACGCGCCTCGGTGGCGCCGACGGCCAGGATCGCCCCCTCCGGCGGATTGACGATGGCCGAGAACTGCTTGATGCCGTACATGCCCAGGTTCGAGATCGAGAAGGTGCCCCCGGTGTATTCCTCCGGCTTCAGGCCGCCAGCACGGGCGCGCCCGGCCAGCTCCTTGACCTCGCCCGAAATGTCGACAATGCCCTTTTGCTCGGCGAAGCGAATCACCGGCGTGATCAGGCCGCCCTCGATGGCTACCGCCACCGAGATATGCGCATGCTTGTGGCGCAGCGTGGCGGCATCGGTCCAGGAGGCGTTCGCCGCCGGTACGTCGACCAGGGCCTTGGCCACGGCCTTGATGATGAAATCGTTGACGGAGAGCTTGAAGGCGCCGTCGGCGGCCGCATTGAGCTGGGCGCGCAGATCCATCAGCCGGTCCATAGCCACATCGATGCTCAGGTAGAAATGCGGCACCTGCTGCTTGGACTCGACGAGGCGGCGGGCGATGGCCTTGCGCATCATGCTGTTCTCGACCGCATCAAACTCGTCGGCGTGGTACGGCATGGGGCCGGCCGGCAGCGGGCGCAGGGGCGGCGTGGTCGCGGCCGTCGTGCCCATGCCCAGATTGATACCGCGCTTGGCGGCGCTATCGATGTCGGCGCGTGTGATACGACCGTTCGGGCCGGAGCCGGCGATGGCGGCCAGATTGATGCCCTTCTGCCGGGCCAGGCGGCGGGCCAGGGGGCTGGCCTTGACGCGCCGGCCGGCCACCGGGGCGGCTTGGGAAACGGGTGCGGTCGGCGCAGGCTGCGGGGCAGGGGCTGCGGGGGCTTGCGGCGCAGGCGCCGCAGCGGGCTTCTCGGGCTCGGCGGCAACAGGCGCTGCCGGCTGGGTACCAGCCTTGGGCATATAATCGGCCGGTACGTCCTCACCGTCCTCGGCGATCACCGCGATCGGGTTGCCCACCGTCACCACCGCGCCCTCGGGGGCGATGATCTTGTGCAGAGTCCCCTCGTCGACGACCTCCATCTCCATCGTCGCCTTGTCCGTCTCGATCTCCGCCATTACCTCGCCGGAGGACAGCGTATCGCCTTCCTTCTTCAGCCAGCGTGCGATCTTTCCTTCGGTCATCGTCGGCGACAGCTGGGTCATGTATACATCGATCGGCATGCTCTCCCCTTTCGGTAACGCTTAGGCGCGGTTGCAGACGGCGCGTGCCGCCTCGACGATCTCGGCCACACTCGGCAGGGCCATGCGCTCCAGGTTGGCGGCATAGGGCATCGGCACCTCCTTGCCGGAGACGCGCGCCACCGGTGCATCCAGGTCATCGAAGCCCTTCTCCATGATGCGGGCGGAAATCTCGGCGCCGATGCCGGCGAAGCGCCAGCCTTCCTCGATCATCACGGCGCGGTTCGTCTTGGCGATCGAGGCCAGCACCGTCGCCTCGTCCAGCGGCTTGATCGTGCGCAGGTCGATGACCTCGGCATCGATACCCTGCTTGGCCAGTTCCTCGGCGGCGGTCTGCGCGAAGGCAGCCATGCGCGAATAGGCCACCAGCGTCACATCCTTGCCGGCGCGTTTGATCTCCGCCTTGCCCAGCGGGATCACGTACTCGCCGTCCGGCACCTCGGCGATATCGCCGTAGCAGATCTCGTTTTCGATGAAGATCACCGGATCGTTGTCCCGGATCGCGGCCTTGAGCAGGCCCTTGGCATCGGCCGGGTTCGACGGCATCACCACCTTCAGACCCGGCACGTTGGCCATCCAGTTCTCCAGGCACTGCGAATGCTGTGCGGCCACGCGCGCCGCCGCACCGCCAGCACCGCGGAACACGATCGGCACCGAGTACATACCGCCGGACATGTACAGCATCTTGGCAGCGGCATTGACGATCTGATCCATGGCCAGGATCGAGAAGTTCCATGTCATGAACTCGATGACCGGCCTCAGGCCCGCCATGGCCGCACCGACGCCGAGGCCGGCAAAGCCCAGCTCGGTGATCGGCGTATCAATGACGCGCTGCGACCCGAATTTCTCCAGCATGCCCTGACTGACCTTGTAGGCGCCGTTGTACTCGGCGACCTCCTCGCCCATCAGGAATACGCGCTCGTCGCGCTCCATCTCCTCGCACATGGCCTGATTCAAGGCCTCGCGGAACGTGATCTTCGACATCAGTCCACCCTTCCTGGATACGGATACGCCCCTTCGATGGGATCCCTGTAGATATCGGTGTACAGCTCGGACGCTTCCGGCTCCGGCATGGCCTCGGCCGCCGCAGCGATGCCCGCCACCTCTTTCTTGAGATCCTTGTCCTTCTGCTTGAAGGACTCCTCGCTTGCGAGACCTGCCTCGATCATGCGCCCCTGCAGGCGCGCGATCGGATCGCGGCCGGTGCGCCATTCCTCGACCTCTTCGCGCGTGCGGTAGGTGGCGGGGTCGGACATCGAATGGCCGCGGTAACGGTAGGTTACGGCCTCCACCAGGATCGGGCCCTCGCCGCTGCGCGCATGCTCCACGGCCTCGGCCATCTTGCGCTCGACCTCCAGCACGTCCATGCCGTCGATCTGCATACCCGGAATCTTGAAGGAGATACCGCGCTTGAACAGATGCGTCTCTGCCGAGGCGCGGCCGAGCGACGTGCCCATGGCGTACTGGTTGTTCTCGACAATGAACACGACCGGCAGCTTCCACAGCGCCGCCATGTTGAACGATTCGTAGACCGCACCCTGGTTGATGGCGCCGTCGCCGAAGAAGCACAGGGTGACGCGTCCGTCCTGGCGGTACCAGGACGAGAAGCCGAAGCCCAGGCCGATCGGTACCTGCTCGCCGACGATGCCGTTGCCGCCGGCAAAGTTGCGTGCGGCATCGAACATATGCATGGAGCCGCCCTTGCCCTTGACGATGCCGCCGGCACGGCCGAGCAGCTCCGCCATGACCGCCGTCGGATCGGAGCCGCGCGCCAGGATATGGCCGTGGTCGCGATAGCCGGTCAGCATGTAGTCCTCGGGCTTGGATGCATGGTGCACGCCGACGGGCACCGCCTCCTGGCCGTTGCACAGATGGCAGAAGCCACCGATCTTCTTCAGGCCGTACAGCTGCCCGGCCTTCTCCTCGAAGCGGCGGATGAACAGCATCGAGTCGTGCATCGCATGCAGCGTTTCGGCGCTATAGAAGCGGCCCTCATGCGTCAGGCCATCGGCCTGCTTTTTCTGTTTGGCGGACATAGCCTCCCCCAAAAAACCTTCAGTCGAGAACGCGAATCATGCCCCACCCACCCTTGAGCAGCAACCGGATTACTTGCATGGCGGTTGCCGGCAAGGTGGGCCCAAGGCGATACGCATCACAGATTTGGGCCCGGGCCGGCGGTGGTGTAGGGTCTCTTTATCGTAGACAAGGAGAACCGCGGATGGCCCGAATGCTTCCCTTCAAGGAGGGCGACGTGCTGATCGCCGAGGGCGAACAGGACACCGCCGCCTACCTGATTCACAAGGGCTGGCTGCAGGTGAGCCGGACACCGACAGGAAGACGCGCGTCGGCCGTCCGCCTGGGCCCAGGCAACATCGTCGGCGAGCTGGGCCTGGCCGGGCGCACCCCGCGCCGCACCGCCACCGTCACGGCCCTGACCGACGGCGAGGTTGAGGTCATCGACCGCGGCACCCTGATCCGCCTCGTCAACGGCCCGGGCAGCCGCTTGACGCCACTGTTGGCGGCGCTGCTGGCCCGCCTGCAGGCCCTGCTGATCGACCAGGATGACGATGCCCTGGACGAGGCGGAGGCCTTCGCCACCGTGGAAGGCCTGAACCCGGCCTCGGCCCAGGCCCTGTGCAACCGCTCCTGCACCATCACACGTCTCCCCTGGGTATTCGGCGCCCACACCCCGCCGCAAAGCGTCACCGACCTGTTCCGCGAGGAGGCGCCGCCCGACGTCGTGCTGGCCGAGGGCTCGAAACTGATCCGGCCGCATCATCTGGCCATCGAGGCCGCCGAGGACGGCGGCCTGCAGCTGCACCTGATGCATTACGGCGACTACTGTGAGCTGGACGAAGAGCGCGTTGCCTACGGCAAGACGCCGGCGATCGTGCCGCTGGCGCCCGGCGAGCACCTGCTCGCCTTCGGCCTGCCGGGCGAGCCGTATCGCTTCCGGCTTTCCGTGCCCGGCTGAGCCATGGCCGTCCGGCCGATCCTGCGCATGGGCGATGCGCGCCTCACGCAGCGGGCCGTCGAGGTCGAGCACTTCGGCACGCCCGAGCTGCACGCGCTGATCGCGGACCTCTGCGACACCATGGCCGCGGCTAACGGCGCGGGGCTGGCGGCACCGCAGATCGGCATTCCCCTGCGCGTGGTGATCTTCGGCAGTGGAGAACGCAATCCACGCTACCCCGATGCCGCTCCGATACCCCGGAGTCTGCTGATCAACCCCATCATCACACCGCTATCGGACGAAACCGAAGAGGACTGGGAGGGCTGCCTGAGCCTGCCGGGACTGCGCGGGCAGGTGCGGCGCTTCGCACATGTGCATTATCGCGGCTTCGATGCCGAAGGGGCGCCGATCGAACGCAGCGTCGAGGGCTTCCACGCCCGCGTCATTCAGCACGAGTGCGACCACCTGGACGGCGTGCTGTACCCGATGCGCATGTATGATCTTTCTACCCTGGGCTTCACCGACGTCCTGTTTCCCGAGCTTGCCGGGCAAGACGAAGGCGCGATACTGCGCCCATGAGCGACGATCGCAGGCTGGTCTACTCCACCGAACACGGCGACCTCGGCCAGGCCATACCCGCCAACAAAAAGGGCAAGGGGAAGGGCAAACCGCAGGACCAGCCCCCGGCGATCAAAAACCCGGCCAAGCAGGGCGTACGCATCCGCCGCGAAAGCAAGGGGCGAGGCGGCAAGACCGTCTGCGTCATCGACGGCCTGGAGCTGCCCGGCGAGGCACTGAAGGCGCTGCTCAAACGCCTGAAGGGCCAGCTCGGCACCGGCGGTGCCGTCAAGGACGGCTGTATCGAGATCCAGGGCGATCACCGCGACAAGCTGCTGACGCTGCTGGAGCGCGAGGGAATCAAGGCCAAGCCCTCCGGCGGCTGACGGCCGCCATGCCGCAGCCCTGACACAAAAAGGCTCCATACTGCCCCATGTTTAGCACCCACTGCAGATGAGTGCTAAAAATGGTTGACAGCCGCCGCGCCGCCGACAACATTGGCACTCCCGCGGGCCGAGTGCCAAAGCTTGGCGCGAGGGGAGAGGGGCAACCCCATAACACCATCCCAAGATGTATTTAAGGAGAGTGAACGATGACAACGAAGGTTCGTCCATTGCACGACCGCGTGATCGTCCGCCGTCTGGACGAGGAAGATAAGTCCGCCGGTGGCATCATCATCCCCGATACGGCGAAAGAGAAGCCCGTCCAGGGCGAGGTCATCGCCGCAGGCAAGGGCAAGATCCTCGAGAACGGTGACATCCGCCCGCTGGATGTGAAGAAAGGCGACCGCGTCATTTTCTCGAAGTACGCCGGCACCGAGATCAAGCTCGACGGCAACGAATACCTGATGATGCGCGAGGACGACATCCTCGGCGTCGTCGAAGCCTAACCCAAGAGATCAGAAAGGAGAGAAGCAACCATGGCTGCAAAAGACATTCATTTCGGTGAAGACGCCCGCGCCCGCATGATGCGCGGCGTCAACAAGCTGGCCGACGCCGTGAAGGTGACGCTGGGCCCGAAGGGCCGCAACGTCGTCATCGAGAAGTCCTGGGGTGCCCCGACCGTCACCAAGGACGGCGTTTCGGTGGCCAAGGAAATCGAACTCGAAGACAAGTTCGAGAACATGGGCGCCCAGATGGTGAAGGAAGTGGCGTCCAAGACCGCCGACGTGGCCGGTGACGGCACCACCACCGCCACCGTGCTGGCACAGGCCATCGCCCGTGAGGGCGTCAAGGCTGTGGCCGCCGGCATGAACCCGATGGACCTGAAGCGCGGCATCGACAAGGCTGTCGAGACCCTGGTGGGCGAGCTCGGCAAGCTTTCCGAGTCCGTGAAGAACCAGGAGGAGATCGCCCAGGTCGGCACCATCTCCGCCAACGGCGATGCCGAGATCGGCAAGATCATCGCCGATGCCATGGAGAAGGTCGGCAAGGAGGGCGTGATCACCGTCGAGGAGGCCAAGGGCCTGGAGACGGAGCTCGACGTCGTCGAGGGCATGCAGTTCGATCGCGGCTACCTGTCGCCGTACTTCGTCACCAACCCGGAGAAGATGGAGACCGAGCTGCAGGATCCGTACATCCTGCTCAACGAGAAGAAGATCGCGAACATGCGCGACCTGCTGCCGGTACTCGAGGCCGTGGCCCGCTCCGGCAAGCCGCTGCTGATCATCTCCGAGGACATCGAGGGTGAGGCCCTGGCCACCCTGGTCGTCAACAAGATGCGCGGCGTGCTGAACGTGGCGGCCGTCAAGGCCCCGGGCTTCGGCGATCGCCGCAAGGCCATGCTCGAAGACATGGCCGTCCTGACCGGCGGCAAGGTAATCTCCGAGGACATCGGCCTGAAGCTGGAGAGCGTCACGATCGACGACCTCGGTACCGCGGCTTCCGTGAAGATCACCAAGGATAACACCACCATCGTCGACGGTGCCGGTAACAAGTCCGACATCGAGGCGCGTATCGCCCAGATCCGTGCCCAGATCGAGGACACCTCCTCCGATTACGACCGCGAGAAGCTGCAGGAGCGCCTGGCCAAGCTGGCCGGCGGCGTGGCCGTGATCAAGGTCGGTGCCGCCACCGAGATGGCCATGAAGGAAAAGAAGGACCGCGTCGACGACGCGCTGCACGCCACCCGTGCCGCCGTCGAGGAAGGCATCGTGCCGGGCGGCGGCGTGGCCCTGATCCGTGCCCGCCGTGTCCTGGATAGCCTGAAGGGCGACAACCACGACCAGGACATGGGCATCGGCATCGTACGCCGCGCCGTCGAGGAGCCGCTGCGCCAGATCGTGGCCAACTGCGGCGACGAGGCCTCGGTCGTGGTGAACCAGGTGGCGGCCAGCAAGGATGCCGGCTACGGCTACAACGCCGCCACCGAAGAGTACGGCGACCTGGTCAAGGCCGGCGTCATCGACCCGACCAAGGTCACGCGCTCCTCGCTGCAGAACGCCGCTTCCGTGGCGGGCCTGTTGATCACCACCGAAGCCATGGTGGCCGAGCTTCCGAAGCCGGAAGCCGGAGCACCGGCAGGCGGCGGTGACATGGGCGGCATGGGTGGTATGGGCGGCATGATGTAATCTGCCATCCATCCTTGGATGCACAAAAAGGGCGGCCTTCGGGCCGCCCTTTTTTCATTTACGCCAACGCGGCCTAGCGGATGCCCTCAGCCAGTTCGCAATAGGCATAGACGTCGCGCGGATCATTGAACCGGGCCAGCGCCTGCCAGGCATTGGCCACCTCGGCCACCGGTGCCGGCACCGAGACCTCGGTAAGACGCGATGCCACCTCGCCCCTCAGATGATCGAGCAGGGTGTCCCACAACGGCTGCGGCGGCGACAGCCGACGGCGCCGGTAATGCGCGGCGATGCCCGCCTTCGCGGCCGCCGAGGCCACCGCCTGATCGAGATCGCCGAGCCGGTCGACCAGACCGATATGCAGCGCATCGGCACCGCTCCAGACCCGTCCCTGGGCGATGGCGGCGACGCGTGCCAGCGGCAGCTTGCGCCCCTTGGCCACGACCGCCAGAAAGCGCTGATAGGCATCGTCGACGCCCATTTGCATGGCCTTGGCCACCAACGGCGATGCCGGCAGGTCGGGCCTGAGCGCCCCGGCGATACGGGTCGTGCCCAGGCCGTCGGTGTGGATGCCGAGCTTCGCCAGGCCATCGTGCACATCGCCGATCAGACCGAACACGCCGATGGAGCCGGTCAACGTCGTCGGCGTCGCCCAGATCTCGTCGCCTGCGGTGGCGATCCAGTAGCCGCCGGAGGCGGCCATGCCGCCCATCGACACCACCAGCGGTTTGCCGGCAGCGCGGAAACGCAGCAACGCCTGACGAATCGATTCGGAGGCCAGGGCGCTGCCGCCCGGGCTGTCGATGCGCAGCACCAGGGCCTTGATATGCTTATCCTTGCGCGCACGCGCAATCTCGCTCACCAGCGTCGTGGCGCCCACGGTGCCGGGAGGCTGCTCCCCATCCAGGATAGTGCCGCTGGCAGTGATGATGCCGACCGCGGGCCCCGAATCGGAATCGCGACGGGGAGCGGCGGGCATGCAGGTAATCCTGCCAGCCGATATGCGGCAGCTTGGCATCGGTGGAAAGCCCGAGCTTGCCGGCCATCCAGGCCTTGGCGGCATGGGCATCGCCCAATTGATCGACCCATTTCTCACCCAGCGCCAGCCGCGCCATGCTGCCGCCGTAGCGCTGCAGATAGCTCGGCAGGTTGTCCAGCACCTCCTGCAAATGCTTGGCATCGATGCCGCGCGACGCCGCGATACCCCGTTTGTACGCCGTCCAAAGCGTGGATAGCCAGGCCCGGTTCGCCGTGCGGTCGGCCTCGGACATATCGTTGCGCATGAACGGCTCCATCGCCGATTTGTATTTGCCGGCCCTGAACACCTGCACATTGATGCCGAGCCTGTCGATGGCATCCTTGAAATAATCGCGGTACAGGCCGAGCCCGGTCAGGGCGACGAGCCCCATCGGATGCAGGAACACGCGATCAGCGGCGGTGGCGAGGTAGTACTGGCCCTGGCTGTATTGGTCCGCATAGGCCACGACGGGCTTGCCCGCGGCCCGGAAGCCGGCGATGGCCCGGCGCAAGGCCGCGAGCTTGTCCAGCGAGCTCGGGCCCAAATCCCCGAGATCCAGCTCCATCATGCGGATATGGTCGTCATGCGCGGCGGTATCGATAGCCCGGACCAGATCGCGCAGGCGCGTCTGGTGGCGATCGGTGAAGCGCAGCGACGCCAAGCCCGCACCGGGCACGGACAGCTGCTCGACGATACTGCCCTTCGGTGCCAGCACCAGCACGGCGCCCTTCGGCACCGAGACATGCCGGCCCACGAGGGCGGCAATCAGCACGGCCAGGATCAACAGAAACAGGCCGTTGACGACGATGCGCCGCAGGATATCGATCGCTCTCAGCCAGGATGACAGCTTGCCCATGAATACCTCCGTGCACGATCTGTACCCGACCATAGCGCCCCGCGCTTCATCCCGTCCAGCTGCCCATTGGCTTTCGTTCGCTAAAGCCTAGAGTGCCTCCATGCGCCTACCGATCCACATGCCGCAGGCGGCCAGCGCCCCATGCTGACCTATCCGCATATCGATCCGGTCGCCGTCCAGCTGGGGCCGATCGCCATCCACTGGTACGGGCTGATGTATGTGTTCGGCTTCCTGTCGGCCTGGTGGCTGACCCGGCGCCAACTCGTCGAGCGCGGTGCCTGGGACCGGGTGATCACCCCCGAACAGTTCGAGGGCCTGTTCACCTGGCTGATTCTCGGCGTCGTGCTCGGCGGCCGCATCGCCTACATCCTGTTCTACAACCTCGATTTCTACCTGATGCACCCGCTGCAGGTCTTCTATGTCTGGCGCGGGGGCATGAGCTTCCACGGCGGCCTCATCGGCCCCCTGGTCGCCGGCTGGTGGTACTGCAAAAAGCACAAGCTGCCCTTCCTGTTCCTGGCCGACCGGCTGTTCACGGTCGCGCCCATCGGCCTGGCCTTCGGCCGCATCGGCAATTTCATCAACGGCGAGCTTTGGGGGCGGGTCACCGATGTGCCCTGGGGCATGGTATTCCCCGGCGCCGGACCCTTGCCCCGCCACCCCAGCCAGCTCTACGAGATGACGCTGGAGGGCATCGTGCCCTTCCTCATCCTGTGGTTCACACGCAACCGCGACTGGCCGGACGGCATGCGCGTCGCACTGTTCCTGGTCATCTATGCCATCGCCCGCATCTTTTGCGAAAACTTCCGCCAGCCCGATCCGCAGCTCGGCTTCCTGTTCGGCCCCATCACCATGGGTATGCTGCTGTCCAGCGTCATGCTGGTGGCGGGGCTGGTGTGGATGGTGGTGCTGAAGAGAAAGGGCCGCCGCTGAGCGGGGACTTGAGCCCACCCGGTCCGATCGCCATCATCGGCGCATGCGCATCACCACCTGGAACGTCAACTCCCTGAACATCCGCCTGCCTCATGTGCTGGCCTACCTAGCCGAGGCGAAGCCGGACGTGCTGGCACTGCAGGAAACCAAGCTGCCGGACGAGCGCTTCCCGCATGCTGCGATCGAGGCCGCCGGCTATCATGTATGCTTCTCCGGCCAGAAGACCTACAACGGCGTCGCCATCCTCAGCCGGCAACCGGCAAGCGATCCCTGCACGGAACTGCCGGGGCTGGACGATCCGCAACGACGCCTGCTCGCCGTCACGGTAGGGGACACGCGCATCGTCGATGTCTACATCCCCAACGGCCAGGAAGTCGGCTCGGAGAAATACGCCTACAAGATGCGCTGGCTGCAGGCGCTGACAGCCTGGCTGCCGGGCGAGATGGCGCAGCATCCGCGGCTGGTGCTGCTCGGCGACTTCAACATCGCCCCCGCCGACATCGACATCCACGACCCGAAGCGCTGGCGCGAGAAGATCATGTGCTCCAGTGAGGAACGTGCGCATTTCCAACAAATGCTGGCGCTGGGGCTGACCGATGCCGTACGCACCGTGCACCCCGATGCGCCGATGCATAGCTGGTGGGATTACCGCCTCAATGCCTACGGCCGCGGCTGGGGGCTGCGCATCGACCATGTGCTGCTCAGCGCCGGCCTGAGCCCGAGCGAGGCCGGCGTCGATGCCGCCCGGCGCGGCGAGGAGCGTCCGTCCGACCATGCGCCGGTATGGGTCGAGATCCCCTGATGCGCCAGGTCCAGCATACGCTGGTCGTGCAGGCGCGCGGTCGCGGCTGCTACGAGATCACGCGGGACGTCTGCGCCTGGGTCCGCGAAACCGGCATTCGGGAGGGACTGCTGAACCTGTTTGTGCAGCACACCAGCTGCTCGCTCATGATCCAGGAGAACGCCGATGCCGACGTATTGGCCGACATGGAGGCCTTTCTGGCGCGCTTGGTGCCCGATGGCGATCCGCTGTTCGTGCATGCCGCCGAAGGCCCCGACGACATGCCGGCGCATATCCGCATGGCCCTGACCCAGGTGTCGCTGACGCTGCCTATCGCCGATGGCCGACCGGCGCTGGGCACCTGGCAGGGCGTCTTCCTGTACGAGCACCGCCACCATCCGATGCGCCGGCGCATCGGCCTGCATCTGATCGGATCGTGAGTACCGTCACTTCCCACGCTCCGTAGCGAGACGAGGCTGGCCGCCGATGCAGGGAGAGTGGCATGCCTTTATATCCGAACCAGACCCTTGTCAGGGCCAAACAACCATCCGCAAGGCTGTACGTGATCCTGGGGCTGATCTGCCTGCTGCTCTCGGCCATGCTCGGAAGCGCCTAGACGCCGTGGGTCATTGGGTTTATCCTCCTCGAATCTATTGCTTTTCCTAGGAATTTATCCATGTTGCAACGGCTTTTCGGCATATTTTCCCAAGACATTGCCATCGACCTCGGCACGGCCAACACCCTGATCTACGTGCGCGGCGAAGGCATCGTCCTCAACGAACCGTCGGTCGTCGCCATCAATACGACCGGTGGTCGCCACGACCGCAAGGTGCTGGCCGTCGGCACCGACGCCAAGCGCATGCTCGGACGCACGCCGGATGCCATCCAGGCCATCCGACCGCTGAAGGACGGCGTCATCGCCGACTTCGAAATCACCGAGGAGATGCTCAAGCAGTTCATCCGCAAGGTGCACAAGCGCACCTGGGGTATCGCCCCGCGCATTGTCATCTGCGTGCCCTACGGCTCCACCCCAGTCGAGCGCCGCGCCATCCGCGAGTCGGCGCTGTCGGCCGGAGCCCGCGAGGTCTACCTGATCGAGGAGCCGATGGCCGCCTCCATCGGCGCCAATCTGCCGGTGACCGAGGCTTCGGGCTCCATGGTCGTCGACATCGGCGGCGGCACCAGCGAAATCGCCGTCATCAGCTACGGCGGCATCGTCTATTCGCGCTCGGTGCGCGTCGGCGGCGACAAGATGGACGACGCCATCATCAACCACCTGCGCCGCAAATACAGCCTGCTCGTCGGCTCGCCGACGGCGGAAAAGATCAAGATCGAGATCGGTAGCGCCTACCCGCAGGAGGCGCGCCGCGACATGGAGGTCAAGGGCCGGGACCTGATCAACGGCGTGCCGAAGACGCTGTTGCTCGACGACTCGGAGATCCTCGAGGCCCTGACCGAGCCGGTCAACGCCATCGTCGAGGGCGTCAAGGTCTGTCTGGAACGCACACCGCCGGAACTGGCCGCCGACATCGTCGACAAGGGCATCGTGTTAACCGGTGGCGGCGCCATGCTGATCGGACTGGACCAGCTTTTACGCGAAGAAACTGGCCTGCCGGTAACCGTGGCCGAAAACCCGCTCCACTGTGTTGTGCTCGGCAGCGGACGGGTGCTCGAGGAGCTGGACCGCATGCGGGGCGTTTTGTTCGAGGAATAAGAAGCCTTGCCTCTTCCCAAGTGGCGCGCCCAGCGATCCTGGCTCTGGATCGCGCTGGCTCTGGCGCTGCTTGTCTACCTTGCCGCCGGATCGTCCATCGGCCCACGCCTGACCCTGGGCCTTTCCCCGCTCGTCGATGCCCTGCATGCCCCCGCCGGCTGGTGGCAACGCACCAGCCTTTGGATGCAGGACCGTAAGGTCCTGCAACATCGCCTGGCACAGGCGGAAGCGCTGGACCAGCAGCAGGCCTCGCTGATCGAGGAAGTGCGCATCCTGCGTGAGGAGAACCGGCAGCTGCGTCACCTGCTGTCGCTCGGCACCATCGCCAGCGACACATGGCACGGCGCCAAGGTCATCGGCCGCAGCCCGGATGCGCAGAGCTCCCGCATCATCCTGCACATCACCGGCGCCACGAGCGACGACATCGTCGCCTCCGGCACCGGCCTCGTCGGCCTCGTGGACAGCGCTACGCATAACCACGCCGTGGTACGCACCATCCTGGATGCCTCCATCGCCGTACCCGTGACCCTGGCCGGCAGCACGCTGGCCGCCCTGGCGCGCGGCGAGGGCGATCACCTGATCATCGACTTCATCCCCGAAAAGCAGGCGCCCACCATCGGCGCCGTGATGCAGACCAGCGGCGCTGGTGGTCTGTTCCCGGCCGGCATCCCGGTGGCGCGCGTGCTGGCGGTAGAGCATCTGCAGGGGCAGATGTTCGTGCGCGTCACCGCCGAGCCGGTGGCTCACTGGCAGCGGGACAGCTGGCTGGCCGTCGCCATGCCGGTAGGCAAAGCGCCTTGATCCCGCCCCTGATCCTGCTGCTGTGCATCATCGGTATCGCCGGCAACCTCGGCTTTTCCGGACTGCTCGTGCAGCCGGACTGGTCGCTGGCGCTACTGCTGGCCAGCCTGCTGGCCCACCGCGGCAACTGGGTCTGGGCTCTGCCTGGGGTGCTGGCTCATGACCTGGCGCTGCAATGGTCGGTGTGGATGTGCCTGCCCTTCATGGCCGCCGTACCGGTGCTGATGGCGCTCGCCGATATGCAGGCAGGACCAGGGCTGCCCCAACGCATTTTCGTATTGCTGATGGCAACGATGCCGCTGCTGTACTGGAACTGGGGTTTTGCAGCCTGGCTGCTGACGATTTTGCTCTGCCTGTCCATCTGGTACATACTGGCAAGACGTCATGTCTGGGCTTAAAACCCGCCAGCGCTTCGATCGGCGCATCGTCATCTTCCATCTCGGCAGCCTGTTGATCATGCTGCTACTGACCGCTCGTCTGGTCGACCTGCAATGGATTCGGCACCATGACCTGGCGCTGCAGGCGGACCAGAACCGCATCGATATCGTGCCGATCCTGCCGACGCGCGGCGAGGTCGTCGATGATGAGGGCCGTGGCCTGGCGATCAATCGCGTGCTGTTCCAGGTACAGATGATTCCCGAGCGCGTCGATGACCCCGCCAAGGCCATCCGGGCTCTGGCCATCATGCTCCACTGGGACAAGGCCACCATCAAACGCCTTAAGCGACGCGTCGCTCATGCCCGTCCCGACCGGCCGGTACTGCTCGACGACAAACTGCCCTGGAAGACCGTGGCACCGCTGGCTGCGCGCCTGCATCATTTCTCCGGCATCAACGTCCTGGCCGGCACCGAGCGGCTGTATCCCTTTGGGGCCATCACCTCGCACGTGCTGGGCTATCTATCGCTGGCGCGACCGAGTGACGTCGACCGCGGCTTCATGCCCAATGAGCTGGTCGGCCGCACCGGTGCGGAACGCACCTTCGAATCCGTGCTGCACGGCAAGCTCGGCTCGCAGAAAGAAGAGGTCGACGCGCATGGGCGACGCGTGGCCGTGCTCGGCCACGATGAGCCGCATATGGGAAAGACCCTGAAGCTCAGTATCGACATGGATGTGCAAAAGGCGGCATGGAAGGCCCTGGGCAAGCGCACCGGCGCTGTCGTCGTCATGAACGTGCATACCGGCAAGCTGCTCGCCCTAGTCAGCAAGCCGGGTTACGACACCAATCACTTCATCACCGGCCTGGAGGAGCAGGAGTGGGGGGCATGGCTGCACAACCCGCACAAGCCACTGCTCGACCGCGCCATCCAGGGCGCCTATCCGCCGGCCTCCACCTTCAAGCTGATCACCGCCCTTGCCGGGCTGCGCTACCATGCGCCGCTGGCCACCGGCACCACGGTATGCAAGGGCGTGCTGAAGCTGGCGGACCGCAACCTGCGCTGTTGGAAACGCACCGGCCATGGGCGCATCGACTTGCACCGCGCCATCATCGAATCCTGCGACATCTTCTTCTATGAGCTCGGCGACCAGATCGGCATGGATCACCTGACCGAGGAGGCCCGGCGCTGGGGCCTGGGCAAGCGCACCGGCATCGCCCTGGCCGGCGAAGCCAGCGGCAACATCCCCGGTGCCCACCCGGAGGCCAAGCGGCAGCAGTGGTACCGCGGCGAAACGATGATCACCGCCATCGGCCAGGGCGCCACCGATGTGACGCCACTGCAGATGGCCCGCTTCATCGCCGCGCTCGCCAACGGCGGCCTGCTGCTCAAGCCGGAGCTCCGCGCCGATACGCCGCCGGTGGTGGATCGCCGCATCAAGGTCAACCCGCAGAACCTCGCCATCGTGCGCCAGGCCATGCGCGATGTCGTCGCCAATCCGCACGGCACGGCCCATGCCGAACTGTACAGGCTGCCCTGGCATGTAGCCGGTAAAACCGGCACAGCCCAGGTCATCGCCATGGGCCAGGACGACAGGGGACATGACTCCCCGGTCTACGACAAGCACAAGGACCATGCCTGGTTCGTCGGCTTCGCGCCCTATGAACACCCGCAGATCGCCATCGCCGTGTTCGTCGAGCACGGCGGGCACGGCGGGCACGCCGCCGCCCCGGTAGCTGCGGCCGTCATCCGCGCGCTGGCCGCCAAGACCCCGCCGAAGGCGCCGGCCCTGCAGGCTACGGTCCCGACAAGGCCACACGCATGAACATTCGCTGGCGCGCCCTGGATCTGCCACTGCTGATCTGCCTGGCCATACTCGCCGCCCTCGGCTCGGCCACGCTGTACGCCGCCGTGCACCAGGGTGATATGGCGCTATGGCACCGGCAGAACCTGCATTGGTTGCTCGGGCTTGCTGCCTTCATACTGATGTGCTTTCTGCCGCTTCGCTTCTCGGCGCTGGCCGCATGGCCCGTCTATCTGATCGCATTATTGTTTCTTGCCCTGGTGCCGATGGTCGGCGAGGTGCAGCTGGGCGCCCGCCGCTGGCTGGATCTTGGGCTGTTCCACCTGCAACCGTCGGAGATGATGAAATGGGCGCTGATGCTGCTGATGGCCCATTGGTTTGCCTCGCGTGAGGCGAACCGCCCCAGGTATTTGTTCACCGCCCTGGCCTTCGCCGTCGTGCCGGCAGGTTTGATTTTCCTGCAGCCGGACCTCGGTACCACGCTGGTGCTGCTGTTTGCGACCACCGCCATGCTGCTCGCCAGCGGCCTACCCTGGCGCTGGTTCGCCTATGCCAGCGGCGCCGCCCTGCTCAGCGCCCCGCTGCTTTGGCACAATATGCACGATTACCAGCGCAAGCGTATTCTCAGCTTCCTCGATCCCCAGTCCGATCCGCTGGGCGCCGGCTACCATGTCATCCAGTCCACGATCGCCATCGGTTCGGGCGGCATCTTCGGCAAGGGCTATCTGCAGGGGACGCAGGCACGGCTGCATTTCCTCCCCGAGCAGCACACGGACTTCATCTTCGGCGTCATGGCCGAAGAGGGGGGACTCATCGTGGCCATGCTTCTGCTGACGCTATATGCCATCATGATCTACCGCATTCTCGTCATCGCCGCGCGTGCGCACACGCGCTTCGCTTCCCTGGTCTGCCTCGGCATCGCCTCGATCTTCCTGATCTATATCAGCGTCAATATCGGCATGGTTTCGGGCCTTCTGCCAGTCGTCGGTGTACCGCTGCCGTTCATCAGCTATGGCGGCTCCGCCCTGGTGACGATGATGGCGGCCATGGGCATGGTCATGCGCGTGGCCATCGAATCCGAGAACAAGGTGGCTTG
Organism: uncultured Zetaproteobacteria bacterium; assembly: GCA_963764315.1. GTDB lineage: Bacteria > Pseudomonadota > Zetaproteobacteria > Mariprofundales > Mariprofundaceae > DATLWN01. The sequence goes on along the minus strand of CAVXSB010000004.1, from coordinate 110,869 downwards.
GCAGCGCCCCGGCAGCCCGCTGCTCTGACCGGGGCCTGTTCACACAGGGTACAGCGTAGCGCTGCTATCTAAATCTTGAGCTTGAATACGCTGCCGAGGATGACGCTGGTGATCATGACCATCAGCACCAGCGCAGCGATCAAGGCGAAGCGCCTCTCCTGCTGCCTGATGAAGGCAAGGATGGAAGACAGCACGAGGACGAACGGTGTCAGGATCAGCGAAGCGGTGCCGAGGTACAGGAACGGATCGGCCTCACCCGATGCCATGGCCCGGAGAAACTCCGACAGCGAATGGAAGTATTGCTGGGCGGTATGGGGGACCGGCTCCTTGCGCAGGAACAGCAGGAGCAATCCGGTTGCATAGCAGATGAACGAGACCGCCATGCCCGACGACATGACCCATGAGACGATCCGGTCGATCGGCTCGGCTGCATTTTCCTGCGCGGACCGGGATGGTTCCGTCATATCAGCCCCGGAAAATTCAGCCCGAAGCCCATCGAGACGCCCTTGGCGAACATCTGATAGCCGAGATAGAACAGCAGCAGGAAGAAGATCGTCTTGATGACCCGGCTGTGCAGTCGGTTCATCACATAGCTGCCGCCCGTGGCCCCGAGCATGGTACCGAGCACCACCGGCGCCACGATGTACTGATCGATACCGCCGGCCAGGAAATAGACGATGGCACTGGTGGCACCCGTGATACCGATCATGAACTTGCTGGTGGCGGCCGCCGCCTTCATCGGCACGCCCATGAACGAATTCATGGCCGCCACCTTGAAGATACCGCCGCCGATGCCCAGTAGACCAGAACCGGCGCCGGCCAGCATGGCCACAAGGCTGCCGCGCACGCCACCGGTAACGTTGTAGCTGACAGTCCGGCGCGCCGCCTGGTCGAAGTATTCCCCATGCAGCCCGAGCCGGTGCGCCATACCTTCCGCCGGCTGCGCAAAGCCCCCGGTTTCTAGCATGCGATCCTCGGCCTTGCGGCTGAGGAAGGAAATCGTCGCCATGTAGATGACGAGCACTCCGAAGATCAAGCTCAGGACCCAGGCATGCAGCAGCACGCCAGCCAGCGCCCCGGCCAGCGCCCCGATCGTCGTCGACACCTCGAGGAACATCGCCAGCCGGATATTGGTGATGCGCTGATCGACATGGGACCAGGCGCCGGCGATGGAGGTAGCGATGACGGAGATGATGCTCGCGGCAATGGCCTTGTGGATCGGGATGTGGAACAGCAGCGTCAGTGCCGGCACGATGACCACGCCACCGCCGATGCCGACGAGCGAGCCGAAGAAGCCGGAAAAGATCGCCACCGAGAACAACAGCACGAACTGGGTCAGCATGGCGCCAACATAGCACCTGGCGGCGGGTGGGCAAGTCATGATCTTCATGCGGGTGGTTCCGGCGCCCCGTGGCGCGCTTTCTCCCCTTGTCCCTCCAGAAACAAGGGCCTAAAAGCCAGAGGATGCCCCGCCCCTCCACCTCCCAGCTTACATCGATGCGCCCGCGCAGCGCCCTGATCGCCGGCATGATCATCGCCAGCGCCACCCTGTTGGTCTTCGTCGACATGCGCCTGGCGGGACGGGCGGAGCATTTGTACCGGCTGGCACGGCAGGTCGCGATGGGACAGTCGAGTGTCGGCCATATGCAACGAGACGTGCACAAAGGCTGGGTCATCGTGCATGCCGATCATGTGCCCGCAAGTTTATGTTATACCCTGACCGGCGGCTTTCGCTTTTCCGTGCTGCTGCCCAGGAGCCGCCATATCCAGGCCGAACATCCGACGGTGTCCTCCGCCCGCGGCAATTGCGCCCCGGGGGATACGAACACGCTACTGTTCACCTTTTCTGCCACTGCCGGGCCAGACCCACCGCCCCCCTAGGCTTGCCAAGATACGGACGGCGTCTTTAATGGAGGTGGAGGCACCCATGCCACGCACACTTTTCGGTTTCATCGCCGGCTTTCTTGCCACGCTGGTCTTCCACCAACTGGCGCTTTGGCTGCTATGGCGGGCCGGCATTGCCCCGTTTGCGCCGTTCTCGATGGCGCCGACGCATCCGTTCGGGGTACCGGCGGTGATGTCGCTGGCCTTCTGGGGCGGAGTGTGGGGTATCGCCTACGCGCTGATCGACACGCGCTTCCCGAAAGGGATCGGCTACTGGCTTGCAGCCCTGCTGTTCGGCGCCATCGTCCCCTCGGCGGTGGCACTGCTGGTGGTGCTGCCGCTGAAAGGCCATCCGGCGGGCGGCGGCTGGCATGCGCCGCTGCTGATCACCGCCTTTGCCGTCAATGGCGCCTGGGGCGTCGGCACCGGCCTGATCCTGCGTGGATTGGCCCGAACCACATGCGCCAAGGCCGGAACCTAGAGCCCGAGGTACACGCTGCGCCGCTGGGAGGGCGCCGACCTCTTGGTCATCTACATCGGCTATATATTGCCTATCTGGTCTACCGCTGCTGAAACTAAGGTCAGTTCCGTCGGCCTCAAAAGAAACCGATCAGTCACCGCCCCAGACGACGCGCCGGCCGTCGAGGCGGAAGCCCTCGGTGGCCATGCGCGCCAGGGTGGCCGGATATAGTCGGTGTTCCTCGGCCTGGATGCGCGCATGCAGGGCCTCGTGTGTGTCGCCGTCCAGCACCGGCACCGCGGCCTGGGCCAGGATGGGCCCACCGTCCAGCACCTCGTCGACGAGGTGCACGGTGCAGCCGGAGACCCTGACACCGTGGCTCAGCGCCTCCTCCACCGCATGCGCGCCGGGGAAGGCGGGCAGGATGGAGGGATGGATGTTGACGATGCGGCCCTTGAAGCGGCGCACGAACTCGCCGGAAAGGATGCGCATATAACCGGCCAGCACGATCCAGCGGCAATCGTGGCTGTCGATTGCATCGGCACAGGCCGCATCAAAATGCGCCCGGTCGGCATAGGCCTTCGGATCCAGGTGTACCGCGGTCACTCCGGCCGTCCTGGCGATATCCAGCGCTGGCGCCTCGGCCTTGTCGGAGATCACCAGCCGCACCTCGAGCGGGCAGGTGCCAGCCTGCACCGCCTCGAGGATGACCTTGAGGTTCGTGCCACGGCCGGAGGCCATCACCGCAATCGCCTTCGCGTTCATCCCGTATGTCCCGGTTTCAGCATGGCCGGCAAGCTATGGCCGTCGCCCGCCACGCGCAATGCCGCGCACCAGATGCAGCAAGAGTCTGGCAATGCCGTAGCCCAACACCAGCACCAGAGCAAAGACGTAGACGCCAAAGCTTTTCGAAGCGGAGCCCCAAAGACGGACCGGCAGCTGCGGATCCGCCGCCACCCGGTCTGCGAAACTCGGCATGGGCTTGTCGTTTGCGCAGGGCAGGGGGGCATGCCCCGCCGCCCTCAGCGCGGCACGCGCTTGGCCGACGTCATAGTCCCAATCGCCCGCACATAAGCGATGCATATACCAAGACCGGGCGGCGGCCTCGCCATCCTCGAAGCGGATGACGGTGTAACGCGCCAGCTCGAAGAATGAATATGTACGGAAGCCATCGCGTGCATACGGGTTGTTGTTCAGCTGCGCCTGCTCGGTCCTGGGAGCCGTGTCGTAATAGGTGTCGTCCAGCGTCTTTCTGTCCCCGAACCCGGCCATCACCGCCAGAAGTCGCTTGCCGGCATCCGATCGCAGGTAGGGGTCCTTGTCCCGCATTTTATTCAGCAGGGACGGCGGCGCCCCGTAAACCAAGGGGATGGCATCGGGATAGGCGGCGACGGCATCGTTGGTATCGACGGTCTCGCCCGTGAGGAATGCAGAGAAACGGCGGATGCGCATCGGAAGGGCGAGGGCGCCGACGCTGTCCATGCCCAGGGTCTCGCCCAGACGCTGAATGGCGCCGCGGTTCGCCTCCCACAGCGGATCGAGCACATTTCCCCATGCTCGCTGCGCCTCAGCCGTCCATAAAGGCCCGTTGGCGTTCTCGTACCGGGCGGTCAGGTTGTGTACATACCAGCCGGGTGCGAGATAGGCGGCGAGAAATGCCAGCAGCATGGCGACCGCCAGCGCTGCCAGTCGGTTTGTCCTAACACCTTTCTTGTTCAAATCCGATCGCATGTCCAGATACTAACGCCACAAACAAAAAGGGCGCCAACGGCGCCCTTTTTAAGTCATGGAAAAATCAGCCGACTAGGGTGACGGGCTCGCCGTCGCGTTTGTGCACACGGCCGATGCGGTGGATGGTTTCGCCGGCATCCTTCAGCAGCGCCTCCGCCTTGTCGGCCTCGGCCTCGGGCAGGATGACGACGAAGCCGATGCCCATATTGAAGGTACGGTAGCGCTCGTCCCGTGCCACGTCGGCGAAGCCGAGCAGGTACGCAAACGCCGGCGGCACCGGCCAGCTGGCGATATCGACGGTGATCGCCAGATTCTCGCTCAAAATACGCTCGAGGTTGTCGAACATGCCGCCGCCGGTGATATGCGAGAAACCGTGCACGTCGATGCCACCGGCCATCAGCGCCTTCACCGCCGGCACGTACAGCCGGGTCGGGGCGAGCACGCCGTCGGCGGCCAGGCGACCATCGGAAAGGGTATCGCGGTTCAGGTCGGCGCCGCCCAGCTCGAGCAGCTTGCGCACCATCGAATAGCCATTGGAATGCGGGCCGCTCGACGCCAGCCCCAGGAGCACATCACCCTCGGCGATGCGCGAGCCATCGATGATCTTCGGCTTGTCGACGATGCCGACGGCGAAGCCGCCGATATCGTAATGCCCCGGCGCGTACATGCCGGGCATCTCTGCCGTTTCGCCGCCGATCAGCGCGCATTCGCAGATGCGGCAGGCCTCGGAGATGCCTTCGACGACGCGCACCAGGGTGTCGCCCGCCAGCTTGCCGATGGCCAGGTAATCGAGGAAGAACAGCGGTTCCGCACCCAGGGCGGCGATGTCGTTGACGCACATGGCCACGGCATCCTGGCCCGCGGCTTCCGGCCGGCCGTACTGCTGCAACAGCAGAAGCTTGGTGCCGACACCGTCGGTTCCGGAGACCAGTACCGGCTCCTGCATGGCCGAGAAGTCGGCGCGGAACAGGCCGCCGAAGCCGCCCAGACCGCCCAGCACCTCCGGACGCATGGTGCTGGCCACCGCCTGCTTGATACGGCCGACGAAGGCGTTGCCGGAATCGATATCGACCCCGCACTCGGCATAGGTCAGGCCCTGTTTGCCCGCGTTCACTACCTGCCCCCTAGACGTCGAGGTTGCGCACCTTCAGCGCGTTGTCCTGGATAAACTGGCGACGCGGCTCGACGGCATCGCCCATCAGCATCGAGAAGGTTTCGTCCGCCTGCACCGCGTCCTCGAGCTTCACCTGCAGCAGGATGCGGTTGACCGGATCCATCGTCGTCTCCCACAGCTGCTCCGGATCCATCTCGCCCAGGCCCTTATAGCGCTGGATGGTCAGGCCCTTGCGACCGTCCTGTTCGATGGCGGTGGCGATCTCCTCGTAGTGGCCGATCGGCTGCACCTTGTCCCCGTCCTTGAGCACCGCCCCATCCTGCACCTGTGCCTTCAGACTGGCGCCCAGGGTCTGCGCCTCCTGGAACTCGGCGGTGGCCACGAGATTCTTCTCCAGCCAGCTGGTCATGGTGCGGCCGTGGTCACGGCGCTGGAACTTGACCCGATAGATGCCTTCGTCGGCATCCTCCTGGATATCCCAACGCAGATCCTCGTCCGCTCGGCATTCGGCGCGGAAGGCGGCCTCGACCTCAATCAAACGCGCTTCGAGCTTGTCGCGGTTACGCAGCATCGATGTATCGGTCTTTCCGGTTTCGATCAGCAGCTTGAGCACGCGCGTGTCGAGACGCTGCGACAGACGCCGGCACAGCAACTGCACCCGGTGAATGCTGCGTACCATGGTGTTCAGGCGCTCGCCGGTAACGGCATTGGCACCACCGCCCGACAGGTAGGACTTGCCGTCGGCACCGCTGGTGAGCAGAAACTCGAACATCTGATCGTCGTTGGCGATGTACTGCGCCTTGCGTCCGCGGGCCACGCGGTACAGGGGCGGCTGGGCGATGTACAGATAGCCACGCTCGATCAGTTCGTGCATCTGCCGGTAGAAGAAGGTCAGCAGCAGGGTCAGGATATGGGAGCCGTCGACATCGGCGTCGGTCATGATGATGACCTTGTGGTAGCGCAGCTTGGAGACGTCAAAGTCCTCCTTGCCGATGCCCGTGCCCAGCGCCGTGATCATGGTGCCGATCTCCTGGCTGGACAGCATCTTGTCGAAGCGCGCCTTCTCGACGTTCAGGATCTTGCCCTTCAACGGCAGGATGGCTTGGTAGCGCCGGTCGCGACCCTGCTTGGCCGAGCCGCCGGCGGAATCACCCTCGACGAGGAAGATCTCGCTGCCGGCCGGATCCTTCTCCTGGCAGTCGGCGAGCTTGCCGGGCAGGTTGGCCACGTCCAGGGCCCCCTTGCGGCGGGTCAGGTCGCGGGCCTTGCGCGCCGCCTCGCGGGCCAGCGCCGCCTCGACGACCTTGCCGACGATGCGCTTGATCTCCTTCGGATGTTCCTCCATCCAGTCGGACAGCTTCTCGTTAACGATGGTCTCGACCGCCGGGCGCACCTCGCTGGATACCAGCTTGTCCTTGGTCTGAGCGGAAAACTTCGGATCGGGCACCTTCACGGACAGCACGGCGGTTAGCCCCTCACGGGCATCGTCGCCGGACAACGTGATCTTGTGCTTCTTCAGCATGTCGTTGTTCTGGGCATAGCCGTTGACGCAGCGGGTCAACGCCGCACGGAAGCCGGCGAGATGGGTGCCGCCGTCACGCTGCGGAATATTGTTGGTGAAGCAAAACACGTTTTCCTGGTAGGCATCGGTCCACTGCATGGCCAGCTCCACCGAAACCCCGTCCTTCTCTCCGGTAACGGAGATGCACTCGTCGTGCAGGGCCGTGCGTGTCTGGTTCAGGTGCTCGACGAAGGCCCTGATACCGCCCTCGTACTCGAACACCTGCACCTTGTCGCTGCGCTCATCGGAAAGCTCGATACGCACGCCACTGTTCAGGAAGGACAACTCGCGCAGGCGCGTAGCCAGGATGTCGAAGGACATCTTGCGATGCGAAAAGGTCTCGAGGCTGGGCAGGAAGCGCACCTCGGTGCCGGTACCCTTGGCCTCACCGATCTCCTTCAGCGGCTCTTGCGGGTCGCCCAACTGATAGCGCTGGAAATACACCTTGCCCTTACGGCGGATGGTGAGTTCCAGGTATTCGGACAGGGCATTCACCACGGAAACGCCGACGCCATGCAGACCGCCGGAGACCTTGTAGGAATTCTGGTCGAACTTACCGCCGGCATGCAGCACGGTCATGATGACCTCGGCCGCCGAACGGCCCTCCTCGGCGTGGATGTCGACCGGGATACCGCGACCGTTGTCGCGCACCGTCACCGAATCGTCGGAATGCAGGATGACCTCGATCTTGTCGCAGTGACCGGCCAGGGATTCGTCGATGGCGTTGTCCACGACCTCGAACACCATGTGGTGAAGGCCGGTGCCGTCATCGGTATCGCCGATATACATGCCAGGGCGCTTGCGCACCGCATCGAGCCCGCGCAGAACCTTGATGCTTTCGGCGCCGTATTCCTTTTCGTCCACACTCATGCCGCTTCCCCTACCTTCAACTTGGAGGTCCGTTCGGAAATCCCGCCCGGCTGTCCGGCCGACCGGATGCCGTCGGCATCCAGGCGCTGTACGCAGACATCGAGGCCGGCCGGGATGTGCACATCGACCGGAGCTGTCATCAGAACCTGACCGGGAAACTGCCCCAAGCGCCGAAGCAATCGTTCCTGCCGCTGCGGGTCGAGCGCCTCCAGGCAGTCGTCCAGCAGCAGAACCGGCACCATCTGTCGATGATGCCTGCGAATGGCGCATTCTGCCAGCTTCAGGGCCACGGAAGCCAGCTTTTGCTGCCCGCGCGAACCGGAATGGCGAATCTCCCGATCCTGGTAGACGATACGGATACGATCCGCATGCGGCCCGAAATCGAGCCGGCCCGTGCGCCGATCCTCATGCCGCCCCTCGCGCAGCCGTTGCTGCCACATCTCCTGGCCATAGGCCGGTTCCCGCACCGTCACCGCAATGCATGACTCCGTCAGTGTCTCTTCCGTCGCCAACTCGGTATTCAGCAGTTCCAGCATCTGCCGGCGCACCTCTACGATGGCCAGGCCATGGGTGACGATCAACTGCTCCCAGGCCTCAATCTCGGATGCGGCGGCGCCGCGCCTGAGCAGGCGACTGCGTTGCATCATGCTGCGGCCGTAACGGTGGAAATCGACGATCAGACCCTCGCGGCAATCCGTTAGCAGCGTGTTCAGCCAGCGACGTCGCTCATTGGGTACCCCATCGACGAGCCTGCGGCCCTGCGGTGCCTCGACCAGTACGGGGATGCTCTGGGCCAGGTCCCGGCGCTGGCGGATCCGCCTTCCCTGCAAACGCGTTTCCACGGTACCGCCGCTACCCTGCAGACGTACATGCAGCGGGCCATAGCGGCGCCAATGCCCATCGATACTAAACCCTTCGCTTCCACGGCGGGCAAGATGCGGATCTCTGGCCTGGCGAAATGAACGGCCATGGGACATCAGGTACACGGCCTCGAGCAGCGTAGTCTTGCCGCTACCATTATCCCCGACCAGCAGATTGAGGCCCGGTGTGCATGGCCAGCGTACTTGAGTATGGCAACGTAGGTCGACGGCCTGCACCTCAGCCAGATGCAACGGCGTTAACATGGGAGCAAAGAAATCCTAGGCGCGTCCGCCGGGATCAAATGCGCATCGGCATGATGACGTGGTAGGCCCTTTCCATCCCAACCTCCCGCATCAGCACCGGCGAAAGCTCATCCTTGATATCGATGCGCACCTGGTCACCCTTCATGCTGCCAAGGGCATCGCGCAGATATTTAGCATTGAAGCCGATAGAGACCTCATGCCCGGCATGCTCGGCCTCGATGAACTCCTCGGCCTGCTCCTGCTCGGTGTTGTGGGCCGAGGCGTGGATGCCGTCGGGGGCGAAGGTGATACGCACATCGTGTGTGAACTCGTTGGCCACAATCATGCTGCGGCGCAGGATCTGGTCCAGCTGGCTTCGGCTGCAGACGACGGCATCGGGATTGTTCTGCGGAATGACGTCGCCGTACACCGGGAAGCGGGCATCGATGAGCTTGGAGCTCAGGTAGTGGGCGCCCGCCTCCAGCCTGATCTGCCGCTCGCCCAGACTCAGAGATACTGCATCCTCACTCTCTTCGGCGATGCGCCGAATCTCCATGACAGCCTTGCGCGGCACGATGCACTGGCTGGTGCCCGAGGCCTCGCCGAGGTTCACCTCGCTCATGGCCAGACGATGGCCATCGGTAGCGACCAGACGCAATATCTTGTCCTGGTCGACCTCGAATAAGGTACCGGTCAGGTACTGGCGCGTCTCGTCCTGGGACATGGCAAAGCTGGTGGAGGCGATCATCTCGGAAAGCTCATGGCCGGGGATCTGGATGGTAATGCCATCCTCGTCTACCTTCAGGTCGGGGAAATCCTCTGCATCCAGGGTCGACAGCCGAAACTTGGCGCGACCGCTTCGGATGTTCAAAAAGCCGCCTTCGATCTCCATCTCGACATCCTTTTCGGCATCGAGTTCCTTGACGATATCGAACAGCTTGCGCGCCGAGACGGTGATGGTGCCCGGCATATGTACGGTAGCCGGGATACGGGTACGGATGCCGACCTCGAGATCGGTGGCCGTGATCACCAGCATATCGTCAGCGGCCTTTAGCAGGATGTTGGAAAGAACGGGGACCGTATTCCGTTTTTCGACCACACTTTGGCAACGTTGGACCGCCTGCACGATGGATGGCTTGGATACGGTGATGTGCATAGGCTCTCCTCTTTTCGGATCCCTTTAGTTCAAATGCATTCTAGTCATCACAGTAAGCCTTGTGAATAATGTGAATATGCCGGAATGCAGCGGAATATCAAATGCTTAAATACCCGCTCGCCTGTGTGTGGATCAATTGTGTATCTGTGGATGGTTTGTGCACAATCAAGACCCTGGTCGTTCTGAGTCAGCGCCGGCATCGTTACCCTCAAACCATCCACAGGCGGCTATGATGTTATACCGGGCTTATGGGCGCAGGATGGTCAGGATACGTTCGATCTCTTCGTTGAACTCGGGGGATTCCTGGCGCATTTTGTTGATCTTGCGTACGGCGTGCAGCACGGTGGTATGATCCCGGCCACCGAATAGCTCGCCGATTTCCGGCAGCGACATTGTTGTCAGCTCCTTGCTCGCGAACATCGCCACCTGGCGCGGAAAAGCGATGGTTCGCGTACGCTTGCTTGAACGCATATCCCTGTGGTTGATGTTGTAGTAGCTGGCGACCTTCTTCTGGATGTCCTCGATGGAAACGGTACGGATCTCCTCATGCAAAAGATCGCGCAACACGTGCCGAGCGAAATCGATGTCGATGCGCTTGCCGGTCAGGGTGGCATGTGCGGTCAGGCGCGTCAGCGCTCCCTCCAGCTCGCGCACGTTGTTGGTGATGCGAGAGGCCAGCAGGTAGGAGACATCCTTGCTCAGAGTGACGCCGGCCAGTTCCGCCTTACGCGAAAGGATGGCGAGCCGGGTCTCCAGATCGGGGGGCTGGATATCGGCGACCAGACCCCAATTGAAGCGGGAACGCAGCCGCTCCTCCAGATGGTTGATCTCACGCGGACTGCGGTCCGAGGTCAGGATGATCTGTTTGTGCAGCTCGTGCAGGGCGTTGAAGGTGTGGAAGAACTCCTCCTGCGTGCTGGACTTGCCGGCGATGAACTGCACATCGTCGATGATCAGGATATCCGCGCGGCGGTACAGGTCCCGAAACTGCTGGGTGGCATTGTTCTTGATCGCCGAGATCAGCTCGTTTGTGAAGCGCTCGCTGGTGCGGTAGGCGATGCGGTAGTGGTTCTTCTTGATCAGGGCATTGGCTACGGCATTGATTAAATGCGTCTTGCCCAGGCCAACACCGCCGTGGATATACAGCGGGTTGTAGGACTCGCCCGGCTGCTGTGCCACCGCCTGGCAGGCTGCATAGCAGAATTCGTTGCTCGAGCCGACGACGAAGTTCTCGAATGTGAAACGCGGGTCGATATAGCCGTCGACCTGGGAACTTCCCTTTGCCTCGGCCGGCGCCTCGGCCTGTGTAAAACCCAGGGAGGTGTCGACCTCGTAGTGCACGGTCGGCTCGCCGCCGAACAGGGCAATGGTCGCATCCACGATCTTTTTGCCGTAAAGGCTTTTCAGGCCATCGAGAAAGAATCGGCTGGGCACTTTCAGGTGCAGCGCGGAACCGTCCCATTCTCCCCTGACCGGTCGGATCCAGGCATCGAAACCCGCCGACGGGATGTCCTGTCGCAGCCTATCGCTCAGGGCGGACCAGTGATCGTGGTTATCAGATTGCATTACTGGCAATCATACATGTCTTGCGATTGCCATCCAGAGATCAGCCGTGTGGGCGCATACCGCTTGACTTGAACCATGCCACATCTATCATGCGCAGCCCTTTTCATTGCAGGAGAAAACGATGAGCTTTACCTATAAGCCAAGCCGCATCCGCCGTGCACGACGCCATGGTTTCCGCGCCCGCATGGCCACCCGCCACGGTCGCGCCATCCTGAACCGCCGCCGTGCCAAGGGCCGTAAGCGCCTGTCGGCCTGAGCCACGACTTTCCTCCAAGGATGAGAATCCGCCATGCGGCGGATTTTTCCCATATGCGGAAGGGAAGGCGGCTCCAGGCCGATTCCATCCGCTGCGTCTTTATTCCCAACGCCCTCGGCCATGCCCGCCTCGGCCTTGCCGTATCCCGGAAATACGGTTCGGCGGTGCAACGCAACCGCTTCAAGCGCCAGATCCGGAATACCTTTCGCCAGCATCCGATTCGCGATGCCGGCATCGATGTATTGATCGTGCCGTTGGCGTCGGCCACCGGTATGGCAACCCCATCGGCGGCCGCACAGGAACTGTTCACCGAGCTGATGCAGAGGCTGAGTCGCTCATGAAGGCGATCGCCCTGTTCCTGGTTCGTGTCTATCAGTATGGCATTTCCCCGTTCATCCCTTCTCGCTGCATCTATATGCCGACCTGCTCGCAGTACATGCGGGAGGCGATCGAACGCTATGGGGTTTTGCGGGGAATGTGGCTAGGATGCCGCCGACTGCTCCGATGCCATCCATGGGGCAAGGGCGGATATGATCCGGTACCGTAGATGAACAGGGCGCATCGAAGATGAAGGAGTGCAGGTGATGGAACAGAGGAATATGTTGCTGGCGTTTGCCCTGTCGATGGTCATCCTCATTGGCTGGAGCGTCATGTTTCCCAAGGATAAGCCGGCCAAGCATCAGGCGCCCGCAACCACAACCTCGGCGCCGGCCGCTTCCGAGGCCCCGACCCCGCCTCAGTCGGGCCAGCAGCATGCCCAGGCGTCGGCACCCAAGGCCAGCAGTGCCAATGCCCTGATCGACAAGCCTGCATTCAGCCTCTCCAGCAACCTGCTCGATCTGATCCTCAATGACCGCGGCTGGATCATCGATGCCTCGCTGAGCGGCTACCGCGAAACCCTGAAGCCCGGCTCCCCGCAGGTGACGGTACTGCACGTTGTCCCACATCAGGATCAGGCCTCCTACGCCAATACCGGCGTGCTCGGTCTTACGGCATCTCCGTTCAAGCTCGTAAAGAAGGTCAATGCCGGCGATGCATCCACGCTGATTTTGCAGTCGACGCTGTCCGATGGGCGCACCTGGCAACGCACGCTGACGCTGCACAAGGACTCCTACGAGGTCGATGTCGTGGATCGCGTCCAGGGTGGGGCGGCCACGCAGATGTATACGCAGATCGTCGAGCGCTCGCCCGACAAGAAGTCTTCCCGCTTCACCCAGCATGTCGGCCCGATCGCTCTGGTCGACAACAAGCTGCATGAGATCAAGTACGACGATCTGGACAAGGACGGGGCACAGCGGCTGGAGGCGAAGGGCGGCTGGACGGGCATGATGACCCACTATTTCATCGCCAGCATCATTGGCGACCAGGCTCAGAAGAACGAGTATTACTTCAAGAGCGATGGCCATGCCTATCAGTCCGGCATGGTGTACAACGGCAAGGTTCAGAATGGGGAGACGGTGTTCACCACCCACCTGTTTTTGGGTCCGAAGTCGATCTCCGTGCTGAAGAAGCTGCATGTCGGCCTGGAGCGTTCGGTGGACTTCGGGTGGTTTGCGTTCATCGCCAAGCCCTTGCATTCGCTGCTGGTCTGGTTGCATGGCTATATCCCGAACTATGGCTGGTGCATCATCGTGCTGGTATTGATGATCAAGGCGCTGTTCTTCTACCCGACGAAGAAGTCCTACGAGTCGATGGCCGGTATGCGCAAGCTGCAGCCGGAGATGAAGCGCATGCGCGAGTTGTACGCGGATGATCGCCAGAAACTGGGTCAGGAGATGATGGCCCTGTACAAGCGGCACAAGGTCAATCCGATGGGCGGCTGTCTGCCGATCGCGGTGCAGGTTCCGGTGTTCTTTTCCCTGTACAAGGTGCTGCTGATGTCCATCGAGATGCGTCACACCCCGTTCATCTTCTGGATCCATGACCTTTCGGCCCAGGATCCGTATTATGTGCTGCCGGTGCTGATGGGTATCTCGATGTTCGTGCAGCAGAAGCTCAATCCTCCACAGGCCGATCCGATGATGGCCAAGATGATGCAGTTCCTGCCTCTGCTGTTTACGACGATGTTCCTGTTCTTCCCATCCGGCCTGGTGATCTACTGGGTCGTCAACAACGTACTGTCGATTACGCAGCAGTACTATGTGATGCGCAAGCAAGGAGCGTTGACCCCGGCCTGATGAGCGCCACGACGATCGCCGCCATCGCTACGCCGCCCGGGCGCGGCGGTGTCGGTATCGTCCGTATCTCGGGCCCGTCGGCGCTGACCATCGCCAGTCAGTTAACGGGCAGGGGCGATTTCATGCCCAGGCATGCCCACCTGACCGCTTGGCGCGATGCCGACGGGGGCATCGTCGACCGTGGCATTACGCTGGTTTTTCCCGCCCCGCAATCCTATACCGGTGAGGATGTCGTCGAGCTTCAGGCCCATGGCAGCCCGGTACTGCTGGGGGCATTGCTGGCGCGTATTCATGACCTCGGTGCGGCGCCGGCCGAGCCCGGGGAGTTCACACGCCGAGCGGTGCTGAACGGCCGCATGGACCTGTCCCAGGCCGAGGCGGTTGTCGCCTGCATTGAGGCGCTGACGCTGCGGGCGGCGCGCCAGGCACAGCGGCATCTGGACGGGGAATTCGGTCGCCGCATCGAGGTCTTGATGGACGAACTGACCGGCCTGGTGGCCCATGTCGAGGCCTGTCTGGATTTTCCCGAGGATGAGGTTCCGGATGTGCTTTATCCGACGCTGCGTCAGCGCGCAGAGGAGGGTCTGCTTGTGCCCATGTCGGCACTGTTGGACACCGCCCGCTTCGGGGAAAGGCTGTTCGAGGGGGCCCATGTGGCGATTGTCGGGGCTCCGAATGTCGGGAAGTCCAGTCTGCTGAACCGGCTGGCCGGCTATGACCGGGCCATCGTCAGCGCACAGGCCGGCACGACGCGGGATGTGGTGGAGGTCGATTTCGAGATCGATGGCATCCCGGTGCGCCTGCTTGATACGGCGGGAATGCGAGAGTCCGTCGATAGTATCGAGCAGGAGGGCGTTCGCCGGGCGCACCATGCCGCCGGGCGCGCCGATGTCGTCGTGCACGTGGCCGATATCTCCCGCCCGGAGACCTGGGTGCCGGCGGTCGATGCGGACATCCGCATCATGAACAAGGTGGATCTGGTGCCGGCGACCGATATCCCGGATGGCTTTCTTCCGGTCTCTGCCTATTCGGGCGCTGGCATCGATGATCTTCGGCGGCGGCTGGGCCGGCTGTTGGGCGATGCGGACTGGGGGGAGGAGACGCTGTTGGTGACGCGCGAGCGCCACCGCTCGGCCATCGCCGAGGCCCAGACAGCGGTTCGCCAGGGGCTTGCCATGCTTGGGGACGAGGAACAATTGGATCTGGTGGCCCTGGAGTGGCGGCGCGCCTGGGCGGCGCTGGGGGGGGTCCTGGGCCTGGGCGACGTCGACGATATCCTGGACCGCGTGTTCGCCGATTTCTGCATCGGGAAATAGCATGAAATTTCCCGGGGGCATCTTTTTCTTGAATGTTCCGGTGGCTCGGCCCCATAATTCGGCCCCCTGAATATTCAGCGGGGGAAGCCTGGGCGCGTTCTCCCGGGCTTTTGTAAGGAGAGGGGTTCATGTCCGCTAAGCATCCGATTATCTCGATCACCGGTTCCTCCGGCGCCGGCACCAGTACGGCCAAGGTGGCCCTGGAGCATATCTTCCGCCGCGAGAAGGTGACGCCAGCCATCGTCGAGGGCGATTGTTTCCATCGCTTCGACCGCTATGAGTTCCGCGAGAAGTCGAAGGAGTATGCGGACCAGGGCAAGCGCCTGAGCCATTTCTCCGATGAGGCGAACCTGTTCGACAAGATCGAGGGCCTGTTCAAGTCCTATGGGGAAACCGGTCAGGGCAAGGCACGTACCTATGTGCACGACGACAAAGAGGCCGAGATCTACGGTGTCGAGCCCGGTCGTTTCACCCCCTGGCGCGATGTCGGCGAGGGTTCGGACCTGCTGTTCTACGAGGGGCTGCATGGCGGCATCTCGCAGGCACGGCCCCATGTAGACCTGATGATGGGCATCGTGCCGGTGGTAAATCTGGAATGGATCCAGAAGATTCACCGTGATACCTCGATGCGCGGCTATTCGGCCGAGGCGGTTGTCGACAACATCCTGCACCGGATGAACGACTATGTGCACTTCATCACGCCGCAGTTCACCTATACCGACATCAACTTCCAGCGCGTGCCGCTGGTCGATACCTCCAACCCGTTCATCGCCCGGGACGTGCCGACCCCGGACGAGAGCGTTGTCGTCATTCGTATCCGCCAGCCGCAGAAGTGGAATATCGACTTCCCCTGGCTGCTTTCCATGCTGAAGGACTCCTGCATGTCCCGGCGCAACACCATCGTCGTGCCGGGCGGAAAGATGATGTTCGCCATGGAGCTGATCCTGTCGCCGATCGTGCATGACATGATGGAGCGCCGGCGCGGCTGAGTCATCGCTACGCGAAAATACAAGGGAGGCCTCGTGCCTCCCTTTTTGTTTTCTGGATTTATGCCGGCCGCCTCCGTATCTTTTCGCGGCTTATGAATACGCAAGGGTTTCACGTGAAACATCCCGATGGGCCGGTCGATGTCGTCGTCGTCGGCGCTGGCCACGCTGGTTGCGAAGCGGCGCTGGCTGCGGCGCGGCGCGGCGCCTGCGTGCGCCTGATCACCCAGAACCTCGATACCATCGCCAAGATGTCCTGCAACCCGGCGGTCGGCGGCGTCGGCAAGGGGCATCTGGTGCGCGAGGTCGATGTGTTGGGCGGCGCCATGGGCGAGGTGGCGGACCACGCTGCCCTGCAGTACCGCGTGCTGAACCGACGCAAAGGGCCGGCGGTGCGCGCGACCCGGGCGCAATGCGATCGGCGCATCTATCACATGGCCATGCGGCAAGTGCTCGACGCACAGCCACGCCTTAGCCTGCACCAGGGCACGGTGCGCGAGCTGTTGTTCGAGGGCGAACGGGTGGTTGGTGTCGTCGACGAGCTGGGTGTGGCGCATCCGGCCAGGGCCGTGGTCCTGACGACAGGCACCTTCCTCGGCGGGCTTGTGCATGTGGGTGAAACGCAGTGGCCGGCGGGGCGCGCCGGAGATCCGGCCGTGCATGGATTGACCGACGAGTTGTACCGCCGGGAATTGCGCCTGGGGCGGCTGAAGACGGGTACCCCGCCGCGCCTTGATCAGCGCAGTATCCGCTGGGACGAGCTGGAGCCGCAGCCGGGCGATACCGAAGCCTTGCCGTTCAGCGGCCGGAATAACCGCGTGTGCGAGGATCAGCTGCCATGTGCGATCACGCGCACCACGCCGCGTACGCACGAGATCATTCGCGCCAACCTGCACCGCGCGCCGATGTATTCGGGCTCCATCAAGGGGGTCGGTCCGCGCTATTGCCCCAGTATCGAGGACAAGGTTGTGCGTTTCGCAGACAAGGATGGCCACCAGATTTTCCTGGAGCCGGAGGGGCGCGACCACGCCGAGGTTTATCCGAACGGCATCTCCACCTCGCTGCCCATCGATGTGCAGTGGGCGGTGGTTCGATCCATCCCGGGGCTGGAGCAGGCTGCCATCATCCGGCCCGGCTATGCCATCGAGTACGACTATGTGGATCCGACGGAATTGCGGGCCACCCTCGAATGCAAGCGGGTACCGGGGCTTTTCCATGCCGGCCAGATCAACGGTACCACCGGTTATGAGGAGGCGGCGGCGCAGGGCCTGATCGCCGGCATCAATGCTGCTGCCTTGGCTCTGGAGCTAGAGTCCTGGGTGCCCGACCGCTCCGAGGCCTATATGGGCGTCATGGTCGATGATCTGGTCATGCGTGGTGTCACCGAGCCTTACCGCATGTTTACGGCAAGGGCGGAGTTCCGTCTGCAACTGCGCGAAGACAATGCCGAGGATCGCCTGGGAGCTGCGGCCATGCGCCTGGGCATGCTTGCTCCCGAGCGGGAACAGATCCTGGCCCAGCGCCTGCAGCGCCTGCGGGCCGCCAAACAGGAGATGGGTGGCCTGGTGGTGGGTACCGGGCCCGCCTGGGCGGCCCGCCTGGGCGAGGCGGAGCTTCCCCTTCCGTCGCAGGGCCAGCCCTTCGCCGCCTATGCCCATCGCCAGGATGTCGACATTGAGCGTGCCGTCGGCCTGTTGGCCGCGGCGCAGGGCCTGGATGCGCGCGATCTGGCCAGTCTCAAGGCCCTGATCCATTACGACGGCTACCTCGACAAGCAGGAGAACGAGGTGCGTCGCTTCCGCCAGATGGAGGCCGAGCATATCCCGGAGGATCTGGACTATGCGCATGTGCATGGGCTTAGTCATGAATGCCGGCAGCGGTTGAGCCATGCCCGGCCGCGCAGCCTTGGCCAGGCCGCGCGCCTGACCGGGGTGACGCCGGCGGCGCTGACCAGCCTGATGCTGCATCTGCGGCAAATGCATGGTTGACGTGGATGCGCGCATCAGTTCGGCTTGCGATGCCTATGTGCGCGAGGTGTTGCGTTTCTCGGCGGCGCTGAACCTGACCTCCATCAAAGAGTCGGAGGGGTTCCGCCGGCGTTTCGTGGCGCCGTCGATGGCGCTGTGCCGGTGGATGCCGGAGCAAGGGCGGCTGCTGGATGTCGGCAGCGGCATGGGCATTCCCGGCATCCCGATCCTCATCGCCTGTACGGGGCTGCAGGGGGTATTGGTCGAGCGGCGCAAAAAACGCGCCGAGTTTTTACGGCATGTCGTGCGACTATTGGGATTGGATGCCGAGGTGTACGATCGCGACGTGCAGCAGCTCGGATGCCTGCATGTCGATGTGTGCGTAGCCAGGGCGGTGACACGCCCGGAGGCGTTGCTGTCCATGTGCGCCCCCCACGCCAATCCAGGCGCAAGAGCGGTGTTGCCTGTTGCCGATGACAGCCCTCCGGCCTTGTTGCCGGCATGGCGGCTGGATGAAGAGTGCCGGGTGGGCGGGGATGTGATGCAGAAGGTTCAAATCTACCGATATGCGGAGGTTTCACGTGAAACATAAACGCCTGGGACCGGTGATTGCCATCGCGAACCAAAAGGGAGGGGTCGGCAAGACGACGACGAGCATCAACCTCGCCGCCTCCCTGGCGGCATTGGAGAAGCGGGTGTTGCTGATGGATATGGATCCGCAGGGAAACACCACCTCCGGTCTCGGCCACGACAAGCGCGAGGTACAGACCGGCATGTACGAGGTGCTGATGGGCGAGGCATCGCTTCGGGAGGCGATTCTCGATACGCAGTGCGAGGGGCTGTCCCTGCTGCCGGCCAATATGGACCTGGCCGGCGCCGAGGTGGAGCTCGTGGGTGCCGAGGCGAGGGAGCAGTCGCTGCGCAATGCCATGCATGCCTACGATGCCGAACCGTTCGATTATGTGCTGATCGATTGCCCGCCGGCGCTGAATCTGTTGACGCTGAACGCCCTGACGGCGGCAGACCGGGTGCTGATCACGCTGCAGACCGAGTTTTACGCCATGGAGGGCTTGACGCAGCTGATCGATACCATCCGGCGGGTGCGCAGCAGCCTGAACGCCGATCTGGTGGTCGGCGGCATCCTGCTGACCATGGTGGACCGCCGGAACAACCTGTCCGTGCAGGTCGAGGACGAGGTGCGCGGCTACTTCGGGGCGCAGGTCTACGACCAGGTGATCCCGAGGAATGTGCGGCTCTCCGAGGCTCCGAGCTTCGGGGTGCCGGTGATGTACCACGATATCCGGTCCACGGGGGCCCAGGCCTATCTGGCGGCAGCCCGGGAATTGATTCAGCGCGAAGCGGCAGAAACGGGGAGGTAGGGATGAAGCCAACGACTAAGAAACGCCTGGGGCGGGGCCTGGACGCCCTGCTGAGCGATAAGCCTGCGGACATGGCGCTGCTGTCGCAGGCGCGGCAGATTCCGATCTCGAAGATCCGGCCGAACCGCTTCCAGCCCCGCCTGAACTTCGATGCCGAGGTGCTGGCGGCGCTGACCGAATCCGTGCGCCGTGACGGCGTGCTGATGCCCATCCTGGTGCGCCCGATGGGCGAGGGCTTCGAGCTGATTGCCGGCGAGCGGCGCTGGCGCGCATCCCAGGCGGCCGGTCTGCAGGAGATCCCGGCCATCGTACGCGATGTCGATGATTTGCAGGCGCTGGAGCTCGCTATCGTCGAGAACGAGCAGCGGGATAATCTGACGGCCATCGAGTCGGCGCGCGCCTATCAGCGCATGATGGACGAATTCGGCTGTACGCAGCAGCAGGTGGCCGAGCGTATCGGCGTTTCCCGCGCCCAGGTCACGAACATCACCCGCTTGCTTCAACTTTCGGAGAAAATTCAAAAACTCATTGAAAAACGAGAGCTTACGATGGGACAGGCGCGCCCCTTGGTGAACCTGCCTGCGGCCGTGGCCGAGCATATCGCCACCCAGTGCGTGGCCCATGGCTGGAGCGCCAGACAGATGGAGCGCTCTGCCCAGCAGGCGGCCAAGGCCGATGGAGGGAAACCGGCTGCTGCCGCGGTGGATGTGGATGTGGCGGCGCTGCAGGACGAGCTGACGCGCAGGCTCGGCCTGCCGGTGACGCTGAACTGCCGGCGTAACGGCTCCGGGGAGCTGCGCATCGCCTACACCCGTCCGGAGGAGCTCGACGGCGTGCTGAAGCGCCTGCGGCGCTGATGCTGGTCGGAGGACGCCCGTACCGGGCCGTGGACTGGAACGCGGCGGACGGCGTCGTCACCTGGATCGAGCAGCGCCTGCTGCCGCATCGCTTCTCGGTGGTGGCCAGCGCCGATCCCGAGGACTTGGCCGTGGCCATCGAAACCATGCAGGTGCGCGGTGCCCCAAGCATCGGTGCCGCCGCGGCCTTCGGCCTGGCCCTGGCCTGGCGTCGCGATGCCGCACGCTTCCACAGTCATTGGTTGCCGCGCATGCGGGCCACGCGGCCGACGGCAGTGAACCTTTTCCATGCCTGCGATGCCATGGCTGCCTGTGCGGCGGACGGGCCGTCCTTCGCGGCCATGATCGCCCGAGCAAAGGCCTATGCGGATGCGGAGGTGGCGAATAACCGGGCGATCGGCGAGCAGCTGGCGCCGCTGCTGGCCAAGGGGCGCCGACGCATCCTTACCCATTGCAACGCCGGCTGGCTGGCGGCCGTGGACTGGGGTACGGCCACGGCCGGTATCTATCAGCTGGCCCGGGCGGGGGAGGCACCGTTCGTGTGGGTGGATGAGACCCGGCCCAGGCTGCAGGGGGCCCGCCTGACGGCATGGGAACTGGCCCAGGAAGGCATTGCCTGCCGCATCCAGGCGGATGCGGCAGCGGCCTGGATGATGGCCAGCGGCGAGGTCGATGCCGTTGTCGTCGGCGCCGACCGTATCGCCTGCAACGGCGATGTCGCCAACAAGATCGGCACCTATGCCTTGTCCCTGGCGGCTCGCCAGCATGGGGTGCCAATGTATGTGGCCGCACCCGGAAGTACCTTCGACGCCGACTGCCCGGATGGTGCCGCCATCCCCATTGAAAGCCGCCCCGAGGCCGAGGTGCTGGGCATGGACGGCGTCGACGAGCACGGTCGAATCCAGCATCTGCGCATCGCCGCCGCCGGCGTGGCGGCCAACAACCCCGCCTTCGATGTGACGCCCTTTGCCAACATCACGGCCATCGTTTCGGAGCGCGGCGTGTGGCAGCCGGCCTGAACGATGCCTAAAGGCGCTGCACATCGAGGAGATCTGCGCTAAGATGCTGCGGCGGAGCGGTCCGGGTGACCGCGGCAGTTCTCTGTCGAGGAAAGTCCGGGCTGCACAGGACAAGGTGCCGGATAACGTCCGGCGGGGGCGACTCCGGGAAAGTGCCACAGAGAACAGTCCGCCAGGCCACGGCCTGGTAAGGGTGAAACGGTGTGGTAAGAGCACACCGCCCCACCCGGTAACGGGCGGGGGCACGGTAAACCCCACCTGCAGCAAGGCCGCATAGGGAGGCGTCAAGCGCGGTCCGCGCGTGTCTCCGGGTAGGCTGCTAGAGCCTGCCAGCAATGGCAGGCCCAGAGGAATGGTCACCGCTTCGAAAGAAGAACAGAACCCGGCTTACAGGACCGCTCCGCATCGATTTCCGCTGGGATCATGCCCCATCTGTGGCTAGCATCCCGGAGTCACAAGGAGGCGCCGATGAGCCTGAGCTTTAGCGATGCCGCCAAGGCCAAGCAGTTGCGGGAGTTCTTCGCCCGGCATGGCCGCATCTACATCGTCGTCGATGCCACCGGTGATGAGGTGGATGTCCCCGACTACCTGAAGGGCGACCCGGCCCTGCGCCTGGTGCTCAATGTGCGCATGCCCCAGCCGATCTACATCAGCGACGGCATGATCGAATCCGAATTCTCGTTTTCCGGCCAGGTTCACCTTTGCCGCATCCCCATGAGCTTGATCTGGGCGACCTACCTGCCGGGCGGCGAGATGGAGCAGGGCATCATCTGGGAACAGGATGTGCCGGAGACGATCCGCTCCGTCGTCCAGGCCGTGCGCGGCCTGAGCCCCGAGCAGGGCGGCGAGTCTCCTGCCGAAGCGGCACCCGAGGCTGATGCCAGCACCGAGGAAGATACCCCGGCCGAACAGCCGCCGGGACGCCAGGTCCGCCATCTTCGCGTGATCAAGTAATGCGTCTGCTGCAGGCCTCGCTGCTATCGCTGCTGTTGCTGTGGACCGTTTCCGCCTTTGCCGTGGAGACGGACAGCCGCATGATGGTCGAGCTGCATACGGCGGACGTACCCGCAGATCAGGCCCCGAACCTGCAGACCGACATCCCGGGCATGGCCAAGCTGGCCATCGCCCGGCTCTGGGACCGGCTGGTGCCGCAGGTCCGGCGCGTTGGCATGCAGGACACGGACGCCATGGCGCTGTTGCAGCGGGCGGTGCCGACCGGTGACGGTGGCCTGATGCTGGTGTTCAGCCATGACCGCGTGGCGCAGTATCTGCAATCGCAAGGCATCGTCTACCCGGCCGAGGCCCCGCATTTCAACCTCGTAGTGCACCTGACCAATCCCGCCGGCATGGCTATGCCCCAGTCCGAGGCGCTGCTGATGGACTATGCCAAACAGAACGCCGAGCACTGGGGTTATGTCATCGATACCCATGGGGATCCGTTGGATCTGTCCTGGCGTTGGCTGGATCCGCAGCAGGTTTCCCTGAACGTGACGGGCAACCCACGGCTCGCGGATACGCAGGAGATCCGCTCCCTGGCGCCGGGCGACCCGATGCCGCAGATCCAGGCCTGGATGGATGATGTGATGCTCAAGGTGCGGGATGCCTATGCCACGCCTCCAGCCGGCCCTGCCGCGAGTACGCCGCCCGTGACGCCGCCGGCTCCCGTGGCGGCGGGGGCGGCACCGCAGACGCTGGAGCTGATCGTATCCGGTCCGATCACGCTGGCAGAGCAGGTGCTGTTCGAGCAGGCCCTGGCCAGCGATCCCCATGTCGCCTCCCTGCAGCTGAGTCGGGTCAATGCCGACAGCCGGCAATACCTGTTGCACCTGCACCAGGGCGGCGAGGGTTGGTTGCCGGCCTGGTTCGCAAGCCATGGCATGCAGGCGACGCCGACCGTCGAGGGCTGGCTTGCGCACGAATAAGGGGGAGCTGGGCGGGGACATCCTCAATGTGCCCAATGCGCTGACCCTGCTGCGCATCGTGCTGACCCCGGTTATCGTCTACGCCATCATCGAGGACGAGCTGGCCCTGGCCCTGACGGCGATGTTGCTGGCCGGGCTTTCCGATATGCTCGATGGTGCCATCGCCCGTCATTTCAACCAGCGCACCATCGCCGGCGCCTTTCTCGACCCCCTAGCCGACAAGCTGATGTTGATCAGCTCCATCGTGGCGCTGTTTCTCACCGGCAAGGTGCCGTTGTTCCTGTTTCTGGCCGTGATCTTCCGGGATGTCATCATCGTCATCGGCGCTATCCTCTACGAGGTGGTCACGCATAAGCTGGAGATGCGGCCGACCCTGACCTCGAAGGCGACGACCTTTTTGCAGATCGCGCTGGTCCTCGTGGTACTGATCGATCCGCTGTTTGCCCTGCCGGGCTGGCTCAAGCCGACCGTGATCTGGCTGACCTTTGCCTTCACCTGCATTTCCGGTGTGCAGTACATGTTGCTGTGGACGATCAAGGCTGTGCGGGCCGAAGAAAGGGACTAGAGATGCGTCAACAACGGCTGGACTGGCGTTTCCCCGCTTGGTCCGACAGCGATGCCTGGGTGCGTCACGCCGGGGTGGAGGCGGCGACCAACCGGCTGGCCCTGTGGCTGGTGCACGGGGGGCGGCTGTGGCTGACTTCCAACGAGGTGGCCGGTAAGTCTCACCTGTTGTCCCTGCTGGCGGCGGAGCACGCGTCGCTGGGTCTGATCTCGGTGGGTGCCGACGAAGCGGGGCATGCGCTGCAATGGGTGCGCCGCTGGCTGGTGCCGCTCGAGTCCAAGGCCTTCTGGGCCGTGGACGTCGAGGCCGGTCCGCTGAGCCAGGCGCAGGCCCTTGCGCTGTTTCACCTGCTGGAACGGGCCCGCGATATGCGCCGGCCGATGTTGATCGCCTGGCGCGATCCCGGGTCGATGCCGCCGGAGCTGGAGAGTCGGCTGAAGGGCATGGAACGGGTGGAGATGCAGGCGCCGCGTGCCGATGCGGAATTGCGCCGCATCATGCGCGCCGTCGCCACCAGCCTGCAGTGGGAGATCCCCGATGCGGTGCTGGATACCCTGCTCGTGCGCCTGCCTCGTCGCCTGGACGCGTTGCCGCAGATGCTGCGCAGCCTGGAGGCGGATTCGCTGCGCCAGGGCAAGCGGTTGACGCCGGCCTGGGTGCGCCGCTGGCTGGAGCAGGCCGACGAACGATCCTGAGCGCTTATCCGCCCGTATAGCTGCGCACTCGTTTCAGCCAGCCGGGCAGCCAGCGTGCCTCATGCCGTGCCGGTGGAGATAGTCGTACGCGGCGGCGCAGTATGCGTGCCGCCGCATCGGCGAAGGCAGCCCTTGCCGGGCCATGATCATCCATATGCGCTAGCACCTGCAGCAGGCCCCAGCCCTTGCCTTGGTAGCGCTCGGAGGGATCGGTTCCCTCGCCCTTGAAGTTGACGTAATCCATCAGCGGGTAATAGCCCCCAGGTGCCTTGGCCAAGCGCATGAACTGGCGGCGGATAGTTGCCTGCCGTGATGGCGCTGCGGCGGCCAACACGCGCGGCAGCGCCTTGCGCATGCGCAAGGCCATGAAGGCGGTCTGCAGGGCCTGGGTGTGCAGCAGAAGGCGGCGCAGCCCCGAGATTCGCGCATCGTCATGCCGCTGCGCGGCCATGAAGGCCGAGCGGTCCGCCCAGGGTGCCGGCGGCACGGGATCTGCAGCCAGCCAGGCCGGCAGGCGCGCATGCCGAGCCCGCATGAAGCGGATCAGCATCGGGAAACTCTCGGCGAACGGTCCCTTTTTTCCCAACGGATACCAGATGAAATGCCCGATGCCGAGCGACATGAAATCCTCGCCACGGTTCCAGGTGACGAGGTAGGCTGGATTTCCGGCGCATTCGTTGCGATAGATGCGTTGGGCGATGGCCGCCCGCTCGGATGCCGGAAGCGGCGGCAGCTGATCACCCTGGCTGTGGGCGTATGCGGGCCATACCAGCAGCAGCATGGCCAGGGCGAACCCCGTCCAGGGGCGCCGATTCACCAATGCAGGCTGCGTGGCGAGCACCAGCGGCGGGGTGTACCGCTGACCGGGTCGGTGAAGGACAGCTCTTTGGCCAAGAGCTGCATCGGGCGCGCATAATCCGGTGTCCCGTTTCGCGGGCGGACGGATGGGTATAACAGGTCGTTCTCGATGAAGGCGCCGATACGGGCCAGGTGCAGGCGCAGCTGATGGGTCTTGCCGGTCAACGGTTGCAGGTGGTACAGGGCCCGTCCGTCCCGGCAGGACGCCAGCGCGATGTCGCTGACGGCATTGGGCGGGCCCGCCACCTCTCGGTAGGTGAACCAGGGTTCCGAGCGCTCGATGCGGCTTTCGATATGCCAGCGATCGCCGCCTTGGGCGGGCGGACGGCCGATCGCCTCGTAGCCCTTGCTTACGCGTCCCTGCCGGAACAGCGCGAAGTAGTGTGCCCGGGTCTCGGGCCGGACGGAGAACAGCACGAGCCCGGCGGTGCCGCTGTCCAGGCGGTGTACCGGCACCAGATCATCGATACCGGTGCGCCGCTTCAGCCGGTGCAGCAGGCATTCGTTAACGGCGTTGCCGACCGGCGTCACGGGCAGGAAGTGCGGCTTGCAGGCGATGAGCATGTGCGCGTTCTGGTACAGGATGTGTTCGTCGAATGGGATACGCGGCTCCTCGGCCACCTCCCGGTAGTAGCGCAGGCGCAAGCCCGGCCGGTAGGGGGCCTCGGGCGTCAGGGTCTCGCCGCTGGCGGCGTCGTGCACCTTGCCGGCGAGCAGTCGCTCCATCCAGATCTCGCGGCCGATGCGCGGGAAGCGTGCCGCCAGGAAGTCCGGCAGCGTCGGATACGGCGCTGCCATGCCGGGCAGCGTCACATGGGATGGGCTGGGCGCCCGGCTTGGCGGCTCAGCGGTACTGGCAGAAATAAGAGGCCTCGGCCGCCAGCCGTACCTGGAAGCGGGCGTTGCCGGCGATGTCGAAGGACTGGCCGGCGGTATAGCTTTCCCAGTCCCCACCGGGCAGCCTGGCCTCCACGATGCCGCTGGTGACGGTCATCGTTTCGGGATCGACGGTGCCGAACTCGTATTCGCCGGGGGCGATGACACCGACCGTCGCCCTTCCCTCCTCGCTCTGGAAGGCAATCGATTTCACCTTGCCTTGGAAGTATTCGTTGATCTTGAACATCATTCCTCCCCATGCTGGCCGGCATCGGCCAGGGCATGTCGCCAGTTCTCCAGCTCGGCCAATGCCCTTTGCGCAATCTTGCCCCGGCGTTCGCTTTTGCCAAGTCGGCGGTTTCCATCCTTGGAAGGGCCCGGCGGCAGCAGGCCGAAATTGATGTTCATCGGCTGGAAGTCCTCGGCCCGCGTGCCGGAGATGTGCCCGAGCAGGGCACCGTGCGCCGTGGTGTCGGGCGGGGGAAGCGGCGTGCGCCCGTGGGCGATATCGGCAAGGAAGATGCCGGCCATCAGGCCCATGGAGGCCGACTCCACATAGCCCTCGACACCGGTGATCTGGCCGGCGAACAGGATGCGCGGGTCGCTTTTCAGGCGCAGTGTGCCGTCCAGCAGCATGGGCGAGCGGATGAAGGTGTTGCGGTGCAACGAGCCAAGGCGGAAGAACTCGGCCTTCTCCAGACCCGGGATCATGCGCAGCACGCGCAGTTGCTCGCCGTATTTCATCTTGGTCTGGAAGCCGACCATATTCATCAGGGATTTGGCGCGGTTGTCCTGGCGAAGCTGTACCACGGCATACGGCACCGCGCCCGTCACCGGATGTGCCAGGCCCACCGGCTTCATCGGGCCGAAGCGCGGCGTGTCACGCCCGCGTTCCGCCATCACTTCGATGGGCATGCAGCCCTCGAAGTACGGGATATCCTCGAAGCCCTTGAACTCGACCTTCTCGGCCGCCAGCAGGGCGTCGATGAAGGCTTCGTACTGTTCGCGATTCATCGGGCAGTTCAGGTAATCGCCGGTTGATCCTTCGGCCAGGTTCTTGTCGTAGCGTGACTTCCAGTAGGCGGCGTCCATGTCGATGGACTCGGCATCGACGACCGGGGCGATGGCATCGAAGAAGCTCAGTTGATCCTCGCCGGTCAGCCGGG
The DNA here is from genome assembly GCA_963764315.1 of uncultured Zetaproteobacteria bacterium. Lineage (GTDB taxonomy): Bacteria > Pseudomonadota > Zetaproteobacteria > Mariprofundales > Mariprofundaceae > DATLWN01. The sequence goes on along the minus strand of CAVXSB010000004.1, from coordinate 83,385 downwards.
CGATTGATGCGAACAGGGCATCGGCGGTTAGTGGGCCGGAGGCGACGAGCACGAGGCCTTCATCCGGAATCTGCTGCACCTCGCCGGGGACGATCTCGATGAGCGGCTCGCCCCGGATCGCCTCGCTGACGGTCTGCGAGAACAGTTCGCGGTCGACAGCCAGTGCCCCGCCGGCAGGCAGCCGGGCATGGTCGGCCGCCTGCATGATCAGCGAATCGAGTTGCCGCATCTCTGCGTGCAGCAGGCCCACGGCATTCTCGATGTTGTCGGCGCGGAAGGAGTTGGAGCACACGAGCTCGGCCAGGTTGCCGGTGCGGTGGGCCGGCGTCTGCGTGGCCGGGCGCATCTCGTGCAGGCGCACGCGCAGGCCACGGCGGGCCAGCTGCCAGGCGGCCTCGGAACCGGCCAGGCCGGCGCCGATGATGGTGATGGGGGGAATCTGCATGGGCATCAGATTACGGCCGGCTTGCGAAGCTGCAAGCGCAGCGCTATACCATGAGCCATGCGCACTGCTTTATTCGCCATCCTGCTGCTGATCTCCGTGCCCGCCGTGGCCGATGAGGTAAAGAAGGGCAGCGTCGTATCGTTGAGCGCCCAGGCCTCGCAGATGCTGCCCAACGACGAAGCCGTCGTGCGCTTTCGCATCGAGGCCGAGGGGACGCAGGCCGATGCGCTCAGTCAGCGGGTCAACCGCATCAGCCAGGCCGTCAGTGATCGCCTGGGACGCGAGAAGGACGTCGTGCTGGCCACCACCGGGCGGCGCCTCGAGCCGCTCTGGCGTGACGATAAGGTGTCGCACCGGCGGGTCAGGAACGGCTGGCGCCTGGTGCAGAGCGGTCAGGCCGAAAGCCATGACCTTGCCGCCGTGGCCGGCTGGGTGGATACCATCGAGCGCGCCGGCGCGCATCTGGACGGGCTGCGTTTCCAGGCCTCGGCCGCGGCGCTGCAGGCGGCACGGGATAAGCTGCGCATGCAGGCCATCGCCCGCTTCCGTGCCAAAGCTGCCGCCACCGCCAAGGCCCTGGATGCCACATCCTTTCGTATCCTGCGCCTGAGCACGGATAGCACCGGCCCCGCACCGAGGCCGATGATGGCCATGGCCAGGGGTGCCCCGACGCCGGCGCTGGCGCCAGGAGAAAGCCTGGTGAAGGTGACGGTGCGCGGTGAGATTCAGTTGCCCGAAAGGGATTATCCCGCCAAATAGCTAGCGGTACGGTCGGACCGATTCCAGGTTCAGCAGATGCTGCTTCCATGCCAGGCCGCCGCCGAAGCCACCGAGGCCGTTGGCGGCCACCACGCGGTGGCAGGGGATCAGGATGGGCAGCGGGTTGGCACCCAGTGCCTGGCCGACGGCGCGCGGGGACGAACGCAGTATGCCCGCCAGTTCGCCATAGGTTTTCGTCTCCCCGCGCGGAATTGCGAGCAGGGACTGGCGCAGGCGCGCCTGGAACGGCGTGTGCGGGGGCGCCATGGCCGGCAGCGGCAGCACGTGGCCGGTGAAATAGGCGCGCAGCCACAGGGCCACCGGATGGTCGGGCGGGCATTCGTGTGCGACGTGGCGGTGCTCCAGGTGCAGGCCACGGCAGATGGCGCCATCAAGCTCCAGCACCAAGCGGCCGAATGGCGATCGGTAGTGGACGGTGGTATGCGGGCTGGCAGCCATGCATGCCAGCCTAGCAGATTCCCGGGCCCGGCATCTAGGCGAAGCCCGGAACAGCGATTACAATGCACGGGTAGATGGGGCGGTAGCTCAGCTGGGAGAGCGTCGCGTTCGCAATGCGAAGGTCGGGAGTTCGATCCTCCTCCGCTCCACCAATTCAACATCTTGATATCATTTTGATAATTCGCCCGCGGCGTAAAACCCGCGGGCGCCCACGTTGCGTATATAGCCTTTTATGGGACAATTTTGAGACCGTGAGCACTAAAAAGCTCCCCTCCAGGAGGCCCTGTTTATGGCATCAATTATCAATCGTGGCGACTATCAGTGGTAAACAAAAAATCCGTAGGAAGGGATATCCGACTCAGACCAGAACCTTCGAGACCAAAGCCGAGGCTGAGGCATGGGCAAAGGGATATCGAGTTGCGCAGGGGCCGGGGTTTATTTCGGTCTCATACCGAAGCGGAGCGAACAACGTTTGCAGATCTTCTAAGCCGCTATGGAAAGGGATCACGGTACATAAGTGCGGTGTAGTGCAAACAAGCGTTTACTGAATTAGGGATAGTCCACAAAGAAACCGTAGCCATTAGTTTTGCGAAAACAAACCATTGAATCGATGGGTTAGAAGAATCATGCTAGTCGCCATGCAGTATGCCTGTAGTCGTACTTTAACGGTTGTGTTCACCCACAAACGGTGCCTTGTAGTATTGTTGTAGACTGCTAGTAGCCTATCTGGTTCATGATCTCTGTACCTACAGGTTGTTCTGTGGGGCCATGTCCGGAAAATACCATGGCTCCGCATGCTCTGGAATTTCCCATCGCAAAGGGGATTTGCTGCTTGTCTCACTGAGCAGGCCGTCACTCTTCAGCTGAGAGAGCAAGCGTCGAGCACTTCTCTCTGGCATGCCCGACATCTCAATGGCTTGAGAACGTTCAATCTCCCCTTGGATAAACGCTGTATGAAGCATGATCGCAGCAACAGGTTTTAGGTCTGCTGTCATTCCGGTAACTCTGCTGTCATTCCTTGCTTGTACGTAGGACTCGATGCGCTTTCGCAAACTCCTCAGGTCGAGCAGGCCGCTGACATAGGTAACCTGATCAATAGCTGTGTTCAGCATGTACTCACAAAACTGCATCAGGCCCTTTTCAGTCAATGGGCCTCGGCCGTCATATGCACCAATTCGAGGCTCGTCTGCTACGGCCAAATTAAGCTTGTACTGCTGCGATGATCTTGCCAATCCCCGACTCAAACACCATGCGCCATAGCTATCGAGCCCTGCTGCCTTTAATGCGGCATCAGTCAGCAACCTTCCTACCCGGCCATTACCATCGATGAATGGGTGGGCCCAGGCAAAGCGGTGGTGCGCTGCCATTATGGCAATAATCCTTCGGTCACCTTTGAAACGGCTTCCATTGTAAGTCTCAAAGAACAGTTCCATGATCTTTGGAAGCTGCTCATGTTCAGGTGGTACGTGCTGTCCGACATCAACCTGTCGCGTTCTCCAGGCTCCTGGAATTACCTTGTCGACAGCTTCGCCTTGCTTATCACGAATCACCCAGAGGCTTTCGGGTATCGCGTTATAAAAGCGCTGATGAATCTCGCGGATAAAGTCAGGGTGAAATAGCGTGTCCAAATCTGGGTTGGTTTCACGAAGCCACTTCTGTACGGCCATGTGTCCCAAAGACTCCTTTTGTAGATCACGCTTGGAAGGATCTTCGCTGTATTCGCCTCGCTGAGCCGCCCGAATCTCATGTGGACGCGTTGCGTTTCCTTCAATGAGGTTTGAGTAGTATGAGTTAATCACGCTCATATAACGTTCCAACGTATCAAGGCTAGCTGGGGACAGTTGGCCAGATAGCATTGCTGACTGACGGCTCAGTTCGAGCGCTTTGTCAGGGAGGGACGATCTCCCGAGAGATTCGTCACTAGGTATAAATGGTGCAAACTCATGAATCGATGAAACCATATGGCCTGACCTCTCTATCTGTCTATCGTAGCAAGGTCGTGTTGCTAGGCCCAAGTTCTGGCCGGATGTTTGGCCGGTTCTATGGCCGGATCAGTCGTACAATAACACCTTGATATTATTTATCTATTGTTATCCATACTCAAATTATGTAGCTAATTATGGCCGGTTCTATGGCCGGAAGCATTGCGGTAACCAGGTGGCTAGAGCATTTGGGGCAAATACTGGTAATTGGTGACCGGCGCACATCGGCCGACCTTTGCCGGTCACAGAGTCGTTGCCAAGGCTAGGGGAGTGTGTCTAGTAACCGAGACCGCCATGGGACAATTCTGGGGCATTGAGACGATGAAACATCCTAGGGGACTGGAAGATTATAAATCGTAAGCGATTCCAAGCTATAAGCCGATATTATCGAAGCTATTGTTGAAGAAAAATCGCGTTCCCAATTCAAAGGTCGGGAGTTCGATCCTCCTCCGCCCACCATTTATCTGGGATCCGCGCCGGGCGTTCAGCCGTTGCAGACGGCGGCATGAAACGGCTGGCGTGGGCCTCCCACCGGCCTTTGCCGGCGACCTGCCTGATCCCGTCGTGACCCCGGGCACCATCGACCCGGCGGTGCCAGCAGGATATCCGACAGAGGATCTGCGTGCGCGACTACGATCGCTGTGCTTCGACTGGATCGCCGCCTACCGGCGCTACATAGGGCCTCGCTGACGCTGGCCGGCATGCCGGCCTTTGCGCATGCTTCGGGCATGGACTGGACGCTCTTCCTGTCGGCGCTGATCTCCTCCACGCTGTTGCCAGGCGGCTCGGAGGCATTGCTGCTGTACAAGCTGCATGCCGGTGGCGATCCGTCGGCGCTGGTGGCGACGGCGACCGTCGGCAATGTGCTGGGCAGCCTGATCACCTATGGCATGGGGCGTTTGGGCAATGGCGCGGCGCACCGTAAGTGGTTGCGCATGAGCGAGGCGGAGATCAACCGCGCCGAGCGCTGGTTCGGCCGCTACGGCCAGCCGTCATTGCTGTTCGCCTGGCTGCCCGTCGTCGGCGATCCGCTGTGCCTGGTGGCGGGATTGCTGCGCAGCCCCGTGGGGTGGTTTCTGATGCTGGTGTCGGCCGGCAAGCTCGGGCGCTACGCCTTCCTCGCCTGGCTTTCGGCCTGACGCGGTTCAGCCGCCGTCGTCTCCGCTCTCCGGCCCGGACGCCGGGGCCTCGGCGATCAGGGCGGTGACCTCCTCGATGGCGGCAAGGTTGCCGGACTCGACCAGGCCGATCAGGTAGTTCTCCACACCGCGCGGCAGCATGTCCGGCTCATCCAGCGGGCCGCGTGCATAGATGATCAGGCCGTTGAGGAATTGCTCGAGCTGTTCGTCGGTGAGCCGTTCGTGATTCTTGTTCTTGCCGCCGGCGAGATAGGACTTGATGCGGCTGCTGCTGCATTCCAGGCCGCCGAGCGCGAACACCTCCTGCACCTCGAAATGCTTCAGGTTGTTGGCAATGATGATCTTTTTGAGGATGCGGTTGTTGTCCATGTCTTCTCCTAGCAGCAGCTGGTGGCCGGGCGTGCCGCCGGCTTGTGGGCGAACAGCCCGCGGTGATCGGTGCCATCGCCGTTGACGCTGAAATGGGCGGCATAGCGGCTGTGGCGCAATATGGCGGCGGTATTGCCGCATACCGGCAGCGGCTGGCCTGTGACGAAGCGGTGGTGTTCGTCCAGCGCGAAGGCCTCGGCATGCCCGGGGATGGTGCCATCGTAGACGGCGCTCTGCCCGTAGTCCTCGGCCCGGTCTTCCAGCCCATCGAGCCTGAAGGCGCGCACGGTCAGTGAGGAAAAGCCGACCATGCCGATGCGCGCTTCCAGTTCCGGGTTGTCGATACTGATGGGGGATGCGGCAGTGATGCGGTAGTCCGGACAGCCCAGTCGGGTCATCAGGCGCCGGAAGTCCTCGATGTACATGGCCCCGCCCAGGCATTCGCCGTAGAGCACCGGATCGTCCTGTACCTGCGCCGGGATGCGGCGGTCGGCGAAGATGTCGGAGAAGTACAGCTCACCGCCGGGCTTCAGTACGCGCAGAATCTCGCGGAACACCGCCTCCTTGTCGGGAGAGAGGTTGATGACGCAGTTGGAGACGACGATATCCACCGAGGCGTCGGCGATGCCGGCGAGATCCTCGATGAAGCCCTGGCGGAATTCCACGTTCGCGCGGGCATGGCCGAAGGCTTCGGTGTGATAATCGATATGCCTGCGGGCAACCGCCAGTTGCTCGTCCGTCATGTCCACGCCGATGACGTGGCCGGCCTCGCCCACGAGCCCGGACAGCAGATAGGCATCGCGGCCGGCGCCGCAGCCGAGATCGAGTACGGTCATGCCTTCCAGTAGCGGCGGGATCGGCGAGCCGCAGCCGTAGAAGCGCGCTGTGACCTCGGGATGGATGCGGTCGAGGATGGCGCTTGACGGATGCCGGCATGGCCTCGGCACAGCAGCAGGCATTGGTCTGCAGATCGCTCGACTGGCTGAGCACCTTGCCGTAATAATCTTTCAGCTGGTCATGGACGGTCGTGGACATGGGTTCTCCGTGGCGATTTTGTCGGCAACGTTATAGCGCGCCGCGGCTGGCAGCGCCAATTGTGATCAGGCCGGCGATCAGCCCATGACGGCCAGCCAGAGGGGCAGCGTCAGCATGGCACAGGCGGTGGACAGCGTCACCGCCTCCGCATACAGGGCGGCATCGAGCTTGAAGCGGTCGCAGAGCACCAGGCCCAGCACCATGCTCGGCATGGCCGCCTCGATGACCACCGGGGCGCGCAGCCGGAGCGGCATACCGACAAGGTGGCACATGCCCCAGGCGATCAGTGGCATCAGCGCCAGCTGTATCACGAGCAACGGGAACAGCACCGGGATACGGGCGGCCCAGCCGGCCTGCCAGCGCATGGCCATACCCACCGACAGCAGCATCAGAGGCACCACCGCCGAACCCAGGGTGGACAGGGTTTGCGTGAGCCAGGCCGGTTGCGGCAGGTGCATGGCGCTGAATATCAGCCCGGCGGCAGCGGCCCAGAGTGCTGGCACGCGCAGCAGCCCCGGGAAGGAGCGCCCGCCTTCCCGGTTGCCGTAATGCCTGGAAATGAGGATGCCGACCGTGAACAACAACGGTGTGCTGGCCAAGAGGTCGAACTGGATGGCGATGAACTGCGACCAGGTGCCGAAGGCCTGGGTCAGTACCGGCAGTCCCAGGTAGGTGAAGTTGCCGAAGCCGGCGGCGAGCAGCAGGGCGCCGATGGCGGGGCGGGCATGGGTGCCGCCCATGAAGGCGCGGACCAGCCGGCCATTGCCGTAGATCAGGGCGGCGGCGACGAGATCCAGCAGCACGCAGGCGGCGGCGACCACCGGGATGCGCAGCGCATTGAGGCCGATCGGCGTCTGCCACATCACGTGCAGCACCAGTGCCGGCAGGAATACCTGGTAGACGGCCTGCGCCAGATGGCCGCGCACGGTTTCCGCCACCTTGCCGCCGAGCACCAGGCGCCAGGTGGTTCCAGCCAGGATGATGACGGCCATGCCGAACAGGACGGAAAGCATGGCCGGATGTTAGCGGTGTCGGGCCTTGCGCGCAGTATTGCTTGCAAGCAAGGCCGCAGACCGCTTCAATGCCCGCATGCTGTCACGGATGCGGAGGTTGGAGGATCGGGTCGCGGGTCTAGGGCCGTGGATGCGGCGCCTGCGCGTACGCATGTCGGACTGGGTGCATGAGCAGGATACCCTCTATCTCAGTGCGCTCGCCATCCTCGTCGGCATCCTGTCCGGATATGGCGCCCTGCTGCTGCGCTTCGGCATCGAATGGGTCAGCCTGGCATGGACCGGGCATCGCATCTGGGAGAACGGGCTGCATACGCTCCCCTGGTACATCTATATCGCAGCACCCGTGATCGGTGGCCTGGCCGCCGGCTGGATCAACACCCACTGGCTGCCGGCGGGGCAGACCCGCGGCGTGGCCGGCGTGCTCGAGTCCCTGTCCGAGCGCAGCGGTCGCATCGACGGGCGCCATTCCTCCAGCGATACCTTCGGCGCCATCATCGGCGTCGGTAGCGGCGCCAGCGCCGGTCGCGAGGGCCCGACGGTGGCCCTGGGGGCGGCCATCGCCTCCACCATCGGCCAGCGTCTGAAGCTCAGCGAGCAGCAGATGCGCACGCTGATCGGTTGCGGCGTGGCCTCCGGCATCGCCTCCTCGTTCAATGCCCCGATCGCCGGCGTGTTGTTCGCGCTGGAGGTGATTCTGGCCGATTACGCCATCAGCACCTTCAGCCCTATCGTTATCTCCTCGGTGATCGCCACAGTGATCACGCGCGCCCAGCTTGGTAACTTCCCGGCCTTCACCATCCCCGAATACCGGCTGGTCTCCGGCTGGGAGATCCCGATCTATGTCGGTCTCGGCATCTTCTGCGGCCTGCTGGCCGTAGCCTGGCTCAGGATGATGCCGCCGATCCGCAAGCGCCTGGAGCGGCACGTGCCGAAGCCGATCTATCGGCCGGCGGCGGCCGGGCTGCTGCTGGGGCTATGCGCCCTCGTTGTTCCCCAGATCATGTCGGTTGGCTATGGCACCGTCGACTCCATGCTGTGGGAGCGGCTCGACCCGACGCTGCTGCACTGGGCGCTGCCGGTCACGGTCTTCCTGGCGATCGTGCTCGTGGTCAAGGTATTCGCCACCGCCCTGTGTGCCGCCGGCGGCTTCGGTGGCGGTGAGATCGGCCCGTCGATCTTCATCGGTGCCACCGCCGGCGCCCTGTACGGGGGCGTGGTGCACAACCTGATGCCCTTCATCTCCGAGAGCTACGGCGGCTATGCGCTGGTGGCGGCCGGCGCCATGATGGCTGCCGCCCTGCAGGCGCCGATGACGACGATCCTGATGGTGTTTGAGATGTCCGGCGATTATCACATCATGGTGCCGCTGATGGCCGCGTGCATCGTCGCCACCCTGGTCAAGCGTGCCTTCGGCAACGAGTCGGTGTTCACCGAGGTGCTGGAGTCCCGGGGCATCGACACGGCCTGGACCCGGGAACGCTCCTGGATGCGCGCCGTACCGGTACGCAAGATCCCCTGGCGCTCGACCCCGGAGGTTTCCGAGCATGCCCGGCTGGAGGAACTGAAGCGGGTCTATGTGTCATCCGGCAAGGGCTGCGTGCAGGTCGTCGACGACGACGGCCTGATGATCGGCATCGTCACCTTCGCCGATCTGCAGCAGTGGTTGCTCGACCCGACACTGGACCAGATCGTGCTGGCCAGCGAGGTGGCCAACCGCAACATCTCGGTGATCTCCGAGGACGGCAACCTGCTGCAGGCCATCAATATGTTCGATCGCGAGAGCTTCGAGCAGATGCCGGTCGTGGCTTACGACAATCCTCGGCGCGTGCTCGGCATCCTGTCGCGCAATGCCGTGTTCTCGACCTACCATGCATTGATCGTCAAACACGGCGAGGAATCACCGGAACACCATGGCTGAGCTTAGCCCGGCGCAGCAGCGTGCCGTGGATGCGGGCGAGGGCCCGCAGCTGATCCTGGCCGGGGCGGGATCGGGCAAGACGCGCACCATCGTGCACCGTATCGGCCATTTGATCAGCGCGCGCCGCATCGCCCCGCACCGCATCCTCGCCGTCACCTTCACCAACAAGGCGGCGGCGGAGCTCAAGCACCGGCTCGGCTTGCTGATCGGCGACGATGGCGGTGGCGTCGTTTCCGGCACCTTCCATGCGATCTCGCTGCGCTTCCTGCGCCGCTATGCCGAACGCCTGGGCTTCCCGCGCGACTTCCAGGTCATCGATGCCGATGATCAGAAGACGCTGGTCAAACGCCTGCTGAAGGCGCGCAACATCGACAGTGAGCGCCTGCATCCGCGCTATCTGATGGGCTGGATCGAGCATTGCAAGCATGCGGGGCTGACCCCCGAGCAGGCGCCCGAGCAGCCGTGGAGCGGCATCGACCTGCGCGAGCTGTACGCCGAATACCAGGAGGCGCTGCGGAAGCTCGAACGCATGGACTTCTCGGACCTGATTCTGAACGTCGTGCGCCTGATGCAGGAGGCCCCCGACGTGGCGGCGGCGATCACCGCCGGCTTCGATTATGTGCTCGTCGATGAGTACCAGGACACGAATCCGGTGCAGCACCAGTGGCTGATGCTGCTGTGTCGCGGCCACGGCAACCTGACGGTGGTCGGCGACGACGACCAGTCGATCTACGGCTGGCGCGGGGCGGACGTGCGCCACATCCTCGAATTCGAGCAGGCCTGGCCGGGGGCCGAGGTCCATCGGCTGGAGGAGAACTACCGTTCGCACGGCGCCATTCTCAAGCTGGCCAATGCGGTGATCAAAGCCAATGCCGACCGGCACGAGAAACAGCTGAAGCCGACGCGCGAGGCGGGCGAAAAGCCGGTCTGGCGCACCTGCCATGACGAGTATGACGAGGCCAGGCAAATCCTGGCCTGCCTCGAATCCCGCCGCCGCCGCGGGGTGCCCTGGGCCGACATGGCCGTGCTGTACCGATCCAACCGCCAGTCGCTGCCGCTGGAGCAGGTGCTGCGCGAAGCCGGCGTGCCGTATCGCATCATCGGTGGCGTCGGCTTCTTCGAGCGCATGGAGATCAAGGATGTTCTGGCTTACTGGGCCATCCTCAACCGCTGCGGCGATCACATGCATATGCTGCGCATCTGCAACACCCCCAAGCGCGGCATCGGCGCCAAGGGCCAGGAGCAGCTTGCATCCATGCTCGCGGCCTCCGGCCTGCGCGCCGCCGACTGGCTGGATACGCAGGCCGACGGTGGTATCGGGCCGGCGGCGAAGCTGGCAGGGCTGGCGGGCACGCTGCAGGCGCTGCGTGGCGGCATCGAGGCCATGCCGGACCGCGGCCTGTCCGCCGTGCTCGAGGCGGTGGGCTATGATCAGGTGCTGCAGGCGCACGGTGAGCTCGAGGCCGAATCCCGACGCGAGAACGTGCGCACCCTGGGCCAGTACATCGAGCTGTCGATGGCGGAAGGCTTGAGCCCGGTGGAGTTCATGGACCGGGCAGCGCTGCTGCAGGGCGGCGAGGAGCAGGGTGCGGACGAGGACGGTGTGTCGATGATGAGCCTGCACCGGGCCAAGGGCCTGGAGTTCGATACGGTGGTACTGGCCGGCGTCGAGGAGGGGCTGCTGCCGCATCAGCGGGCGCTCGACGAGGGCGAGGCCGGGGTGGCCGAGGAGCGGCGGCTGCTGTACGTCGGCATCACGCGCGCCCGCAACCATCTGATGCTGACCTCGGCGCGTGTGCGCCGCTTCTTCGGCGATATGACTTATCCGCTTCCGAGCCGTTTCCTGCGCGAGATTCCGGAGGACGTGCTGGTGCGCGACGAGGGCACGATGATGCCGGCCGGCATCGCCGCCCCTGCGGAGCCGGGCGTCGCTCTGGGTGCCGGCGTACGCCATCCCTCTTTCGGCGAGGGTGTCATCCTCGGACTCGAGGGGGCGGGGGATGCGGCGCGCGTCACGGTGCAGTTCAAGCGCGTCGGCATCAAGCGCCTGATGCTCAAGTACGCGGCGCTCGAGCCGATATGATCATAGGTTGAGGAGGGGACATGGCCATTTGCATCTACCACAACCCCCGTTGTTCCAAATCGCGTCAGGCGCTGGCCCTGCTGCGGGAGCAGGGCATGGAGCCGGAGATCGTCGAGTATCTGAAGGCGCCGCCCGGCGCCATCGAGATCGATCGCATCCTCAGGGCCCTGGACATGGAGCCGGAGGCGCTGATGCGCAAGGGCGAGGATGCGTACAAGGACCATGTGAAGGGCAAGCGGCTGAGCCGCGGGCAGCTGGTCGAGCTGATGGTGGCGCATCCGGTGCTGATCGAGCGCCCCATCGTCGTTAATGGCGAGAAGGCCGCCCTCGGCCGGCCGCCGGAGAAGGTGCTGGAAATCCTCTAGCGTCCGAGGCTAGTCGCGCGCTTCCAGTTCACGCGCCGCCGATTCGATCGCGGTCTCGAGCCGTGCCAGCAGATCGCCTCGTTTGCCGGTGGTCACGTCCTCGGCGGGGATATAGGGCAGGAAGCGGACGCGGATGGTGCCCGGGCGCTTGACGAAGCCGCGCTTTGGCCAGTGCTGGCCGGCGTTGTGGGCCATCGGCAGGATGCCGGCACCCGCCTGCTGGGCCAGCATGATGCCGCTGGCCTGGTACTGGCCGCTTTCGCCGGGCGACGAACGCGTGCCCTCCGGGAAGATCACCACCCAACGCCCGGCTTCCAGAAACCGCTTGCCCTGCATCAGCACCTGTTTCAACGCCTCGCGCGGCTGGCTGCGTCGGATGGCGATAGCGTTCAGCGCCCACAGCGCCCAGCCGAAGATCGGGATGTAGAACAGTTCGCGTTTGAGGACCCAGACGAAGGGCGGAATCAGCTGCGGCATGGCGATGGTCTCGAACGCCGACTGATGCTTGGCCATGACCACGCAGGGGATGTCCGGCAGATGCTCGTGCCCCTCGATTTCGATGCGCACGCCGCAGATCAGGCGCAGTGCGGCCTGTACGGAAGCGCTCCAGGCGCGGCCCCAGAACCAGGCGGCGGGGAAGCCGAATGGCCGGCTGGCGATCAGCAGCAGCGAAAACACCATGGTCAGCAGCGTAAACGTCAGGTTGAACAGCGCGGAGCGGATCAACAGCATGCCGTCTCCTGCAGCAGGGCATCGACGGCGGCCGCGAGATCGTCATAGACGGCGATGTCCGGCACTAGCCGGCGCGCCTTGGCGAGGATGGCTCCGGCATCGCCGTAGCCGCTTTGCACCAGCACCGGACGCACGCCGACGGCCACCGCCGCTTCCACATCGCGCGCCGAATCCCCGATCATCAGTGCATCCCCGGCATCGATCCCGAGGGCGGCCAGCGCCTCGATGATCAGGCCGGGCTTGGGCTTGCGGCAAGCGCAGTCGTCCTGGGGCGCGTGCGGGCAGTAGGCGGTGTGGGCGATGCGCCCGCCGGCCGCCTCGATGGCGGCGATCATGCGCGCATGGATGGCCTGCATCGTCGCCGCGTCGAACATGCCGCGCCCCAGCGCCGACTGGTTGCTGACGATGGCCATGGGGATGCCGGCGCGCGTCAACGCGGCGATGGCCTCCAGGCTGCCGGGGATCGGAAGCCACTGGTCGGGGGTCAGGATGTAATCGGGCGAATCGAAGTTGATCACGCCGTCCCGGTCGAGCAATACGGCTTTCGGCATCTGCATGGGCGAACGGTACGGTCAGAGCTTCGCAAAGGAAAGCGCCTTGGCCCGTCAGCGATTCGTATTGTCCGGCTTCTTCTGTTTCTGCTTTTGTGCCTTTTCCCGCTGCAGGCGCTGTTTGCGCATGCGCTCGGTCTCCTGGAAACCGTTACGCATGAAGGCGCGTCCGTAGGCGTTCAGTGCGCCCATGCTCTGGAAATGGCAGGTGCGGCAGTCGGCGTGGATCTGGCGCGAGAAGGCCGGGATCGCCAGTGCCTTGCACGGCAACATCAGGGTAAGGATCAACCCCATGATGGTCGCCGATCGTGCAACATGGGCGATCACCATGGGCGTCTTCCTTGCGCCCGACCGGTGCCCGGGAATCAATAGCCCTTGTGAAACACGGTACCCTTGCATTTGGGGCATGGCGGGACATGTCCCGTTTCCTTGAGATGTACTTGCTGTCCGCAGGACTGGCAGGTCAAGGTGCCGGCGGATGTCATCTCGCCGGTCTTATAGATCAGCGGTTCTTTGGTTTTATGGCTTAGGGAATGCAGGGCATTGCCGGTCAATTCCAGCGCCGTGGAGAGCGAGGAGAGTGCGCCTGCGCCCAATCGTGCCGGGTTCAACCGCACCTTGGCTTCTTCCCCCAGGTGTTGGGCAAAGGAGATGGTATGGTCCAGGTCGCGGGCAAGGGATCGTTTCAATTCTTCCCCATGCTCCGTGCTTAACTCCCCGAGGGCGGTCAGCTGCTCATGGGCCTTATCCAAGGCCGCTGACATGGAATCGCGCCCACGCGCCTTGCCTGCGAGGTAGAGTTCATTGAATTTTCCGGCAAGCTTATCGTACTGCTCTGCGAGCTTGCGCGTGTCCTGATTGTTGTTTTCCATGGCGAATCTCCTGCAAATGCGGACAGGGTTATTCCCAGCTTGAAGGTTTGTCTTCCCTTATACCCTTGGTACCAGCATAGCAAAATTGGGCTTGTGGCATCGAAAAAAATAGCGTTCGCCGTGCCTTGCATTTCCTGCGGCCCGCCCGCTCGGTTGCAGATGCGGCGATGCTGAATCCAGGTCAGCCGATCGGTTCTCCGATGAAGATCACGGAGGCCGGCTGCTGCGTTTCCGGGTGCAGGGGCTCACGCATCTCCTGGATGCGAAAGCCGTTGTCCTCGAACAGCCGCATCCAGCTTTCCACCGTCCTGAAATACCATGGCGCCGGGTTACCGAAGCCCTCACCGCAACCGGCCCATGAGCCATCCCGCCAACCGTCCCGGTACGGCAGCCCGCCGCAGGCGATCACCGGGTGCAATGTCTGTACGACGAAGGCTCCGCGCGGGTTCAGCAGAGTCCTTGCCGCCCGGAAGACGGCCTCGACCGAGCCCTTGCCGAGCAGCGAGAAGTTGCAGGCAAGAACATCGACCGAAACGTTGAGGCTTCCGGCCGCGATGTCCTCGTAGGACATCGTGCGGAAATCGCCACCACCGGCCTGCCTAGCCGCTTCGATGAGCCCCGGTATGACGTCTACGCCGACCGCATGGATATCGTTTCGGGCGAGTTCGCGAACAAGCCATCCCTCGCCGCAGCCCATGTCGAGCACCGAGCGCGGCGATCGGGCGAGCACGGCCTCGACGATGGCCCGGTCGGTGACTCGCCGCCGGCTTTCGATGCGCCCATCGCGCACCGCCGCAGTCCACGGCCGGGCATTGCTTTCCCAGGACTCGATGATCTTGGCGTCACTCAACGGATCGTTCATCCGGCCTCCGGCATGCATTGTCGCTCAGCATAGCAAAGCTCGGGCGGCAGAAACAAAAAGGGGCGCCGAAGCGCCCCTCTATCCGTCGTTGGGTGTTCAGTTGAAGATAGGGAAATGGGCGCTGGAGGCCATGAAGAACAGCATTGGGATCGATAGCAGCACATTGGTGCGGCTGGCGATCAGGGCGCGCCGGGCGGCGGCAGCCTTCGCTTCGGCCGCAGCCTCGACGATGCCGACCACCTTTTTCTGCGCCGGCCAGATGATGAACCAGACGTTGAACCACATGATGATGGCCAGGGTGGCGCCGATGCGGATGTCCCAGCCCTCGGCGCCCGTGGCGGCCAGGTGCATGTACAGGATGCCGCCGAAGACCAGCGTGGCCATCGCCGCCCAGCGGAACCACCACAGCGCCATGCGTACCATGCCGCATGGCTTGAACAGTTCGGCCTTGGTCTCGGCCGAGACGCCGGCGAGTGCCGGGGCCTGTACGAAATTGAAGAAGTAAAGCAGGCCGACCCAGGTGATGCCGGCCAGGAAATGACCCCAGCGGGCCAGATCGTAGGCGTTCGGCACGTGGCCGCTCTTGGCGATGCCGGCGCCGATCAGTATGGCAGCGAGCACGAAGCCTGCGAGAATGGTCAGCCGGTGATTGGTGAACAGCTTCATCTTACCCTTCCCTGTCCCGCAGGAAGGGGTGGCCGGCAGGCCACCCCTTCTCCCGTGGCGTGTGATGGCTCAACCGAAGTTGGCGGCGGCGAAATCCCAGTTGACCAGATTCCAGAAGGCCTCGACGTACTTCGGCCGCGCGTTGCGGTAGTCGATGTAGTAGGCGTGCTCCCAGACATCGCAGGTCAGCACCGGCGTCACGCCCTCGGTGATCGGGCAGCCGGCGTTGGAGGTGTTGACGATGGCCAGCGAGCCTGTGGCATCCTTGACCAGCCAGGTCCAGCCGGAGCCGAAGTTCGTGGCCGCGGAGGTGGAGAACTTCTCCTTGAAGGCATCGAAGCTGCCGAAGGCGGCATCGATGGCGGCGGCCAGGGCACCCGTCGGGGCACCGCCGCCGGTCGGCGACAGGCAGTTCCAGTAGAAGGTATGGTTCCAGACCTGCGCAGCGTTATTGAACAGGCCGCCGCTGGCGGTCTTGATGATTTCTTCCAGCGACTTGCCGGCGTTGTCGCTGCCTTCGGTCAGCTTGTTCAGGTTGGTCACGTAGGTGTTGTGGTGCTTACCGTAATGGTACTCGAGGGTCTCGGCCGAGATGTGGGGCTCCAGCGCGTCCTGGGCATAGGGCAGTGGCGGCAGTTCGAAAGACATGGGGGGTTCCTCCTGGTTCGGTGGTGTTCGCATTGTAGTCGAATGGATGCGTGTTTGTTCCAAGTTGGGGGCGACGCCGTTTCGGATCAACCGTTAACGAAATAGGGTTAGCAACCGATCCGCTTGCGTCGCGCCAGCGTTTGGCATACTACTAGGCCCTGCCGGCGCATGCACGATCGAATGTCTGGCGCCGGGCAAGCTTTGGACGAGGGGTGGCGGATGGAGACGGCGGAAAAGAAACCGGCATGGAAACCGGGAAAGAGGGACGCCATCTTCCTGGCCCTGGTGGCGACGGTGGTGCTGACCCTGGTGCTTACCGGCGGCAAAAAGACGACCAAGGCGACTCCGAACGATGCCATTCACCAGAACGCCACGTCCCGCGCCCAGTGTATGAGCTGTCACGGCCCGAATGGCGTGCGCCCGCAACCGAAGAGGCATGTGAAGGGCGAACAGTGCTTCCTGTGCCACAAGCAGCCCAAGGATTGGAAGGGGAAACACTAGGTGCGCACCATCGGCGTCAGCGCCAAGCCGGATGATGCGCGTGCCGAGTCCCTGGCACGGGAGCTGATCGACTGGTTGCGCGGCCAGGGGCACGGCGTGCTCGTCGACGACACCGTGCCCGGCTTTGCCGATCTGCCGCTGTCCGAAATGCCCAGCCATGTGGATCTGATGGTGGTGCTGGGCGGCGACGGCACGTTGCTGCACGTGGCCCGGCGCTTCATCGGTCACGACACGCCGATCCTCGGCATCAATCTCGGCCGGCTCGGCTTCCTGACCGAGGCCGCTGCCGGCTCCATGCGCGAGGCGGTGGCGCTTGTGCTCGACGGAAGCGCCAAGATCAAGACGCATTTCAGCCTGCAGGCGCAGGCCTGGCGGGACGGTCAGGCACTCGAATCCGGCTATGCCATCAACGACGTCGTGCTGCAGCGCAACGACCACCCGCGCATGATCGAGTTCGAGATGCACGTGCGCGACCAATTCGTGTTCCGCCTGCGCGCCGACGGCCTGGTGCTCGCCACCCCCGCCGGCTCCACCGCCTATGCCTTGTCGGCCGGCGGTCCGATCGTGCATCCGGACGTGGCGGCGATCAGCGTGGTGCCAATCTGTCCGCATATCCTGTCCAACCGGCCGGTGGTGTTGCCCGCCACGGATGCGATCGAGCTCAGGCTGACCGAGAGTCCGGCGCCGGCGGCGCTGAACCTGGACGGGCAGGTGCACCACGAGCTATGCGTCGGCGATCGCATCCGCGTCCACGGCGCCGGCACCGTGTCGCTGGCCTACCTGCCGGAGCGGCATTACTTCGAGGTCTTGCGCTCCAAGCTGCTGTGGGCCGGCCACGCCGGCGAATAGGATCATTCCATGCTGAGCGAGCTGCTCGTGCGCGAGTTCGCGCTGATCGACGAGGCCAGGCTGAACCTGGGGTCGGGCATGACCGTATTCACCGGCGAGACCGGCGCCGGCAAGTCCATTCTCGTCGACGCGCTGGGCGCGGCCTTCGGGGCCCGCGCCAGCCAGGACTGGGTTCGCTTCGGCGCCAGGCAGGCCGAGGTCGTTGCCACCCTGAACCTTACCGACGATCGCCTCGATTCTCTGTTGGCGGCGCAGGACATCGAGGCCGACGAGGCGCTGATCCTGCGTCGTGTCGTCAAGGCCGACGGCAAGTCCAGTGCCTATGTCAACGGCACCCCGGCACCCATGCGCCTGCTGCAGCAGATCGGCGATCTCGTGCTCGACCTGCACGGCCAGCACGAACATCAGGCGCTGCTGCGCCCGGAATTCCAGCGTCGGGTGATCGATGCCGGCCTCGATGGGAATCTGCTGGAAGCGGTGGCGGCGGCCTACGGGCGCTGGCGCCGGGCCGATGAGCGGCTGGCCGCATGGCAATCCGAGCGTTCGGACACCGGCCGCCAGGAGCAGTGGATGCGCGACGAGCTGGAGCGTTTGACCGGCATCGGCATCGAGCCGGGGGTCGGCGAATCGCTGCAGGTCGAGGTCGATCAGGGTCGGCATTATGCGCAGATTCAGGAATCGGCGGCACGTGCCCTGGCACTGCTGGAGGACGGGGAACCGGATGCGCGCACGCTTTTGGCAGGGGCCAGGCATGCCGTCGACGACGTCGCCGATTACCGCCCGGAGCTCGCCGAGGGGGCGGAGCTGCTGCAGCAAATGGATGCCCTGCTGGGCGAGGTGGCGCACCGGCTGCGCCATGCCATGGACGCCTCCTTCGACGAAGAGGCGCTGCGTGCGGCGGAGACGCGGTTGATGGACCTGCACGATGCGCTACGCCGTCATCAGACCGACGAGGAAGGACTGATGGCGTTGATGGCTCAGTGGGAGGCGCAGCTTTCCGCTCTGGATACGGCGGCCTGGGACGAGGATGGCCTGCGTACCGAGCTTGCCGATGCCGCCGCGGCCTATACGGAGGCGGCCGGGGCGTTGAGCGAAGCCAGACGGCAGGCGGCGGATGGGCTGGTGCAAAGGTTGCGCCCCTTCCTCGACCGGCTGTCGCTGAAGGGTATGCAGGTGCGCATCGACGTCGAGGGCGGTGCGGATACGGCAACATGGACCGAGCACGGCGTGGATACGGTGCGCTTCATGGCGGCCTCGAATCCGGGCGAGCCATTTCGCGAGCTGGCAGCGATTGCTTCGGGCGGCGAGATGTCGCGTTTCGTGCTGGCCCTGAAGGGTTGCGGGGCGCTGGCCCAGGCGCCGCAGGTGGCGGTATTCGACGAGGTCGATGTCGGCATCGGCGGCGAGACGGCCTGGTGCGTCGGCGAGCTGTTGGCGGCCATGGGGCGGGAGCGGCAGGTGCTGGTGGTCTCGCATTTGCCGCAGGTGGCGGCCTGCGCGGGCCAGCAGGTGCGCATCGCCAAGCGTGAGGGCGAGCGTACCGTCACCCGCATCGAGGTGCTGGACGAGGACGAGCGCCTGGCCGAAATGGCGCGCATGCTCGGCGGCGCCGATGCGCAGAGCCTTGCCCATGCCGGCCAGATGCTGGCTCGGGGCCGTGAGCTTTCGGCATGAGCGCGCCGCACCGCATCACCGTACGCGTGGCCGAGACGGACGACGTCGGCCCCATCCACGATCTGCTGCAGCCCTTTGCCGACAAGGGCATCATCCTGCCGCGCACCCACGACGATCTGTACCAGCACCTGCAGGAGATCGTCGTCGCCGAGTACGATGGGGCGCTGGTGGGCACGACGGCGCTGCACATCTACGGCTCGAATCTGGCGGAGATCCGTTCGCTGGTCGTGCGCCCGGACCACCAGCACAAGCAGGTCGGACGGCTGATGATCGAGGCGGCGGAGAAATGGGCGGCCGGGCTTGGCGTGGCGCGCATCTTCGCGCTGACCTATGTGCCGGGCTTCTTCACCCGCCTGGGCTATGCGCAGGTGCCGAAGGAGACGCTGCCGCATAAGGTTTGGACGGTGTGCGTGCACTGCGAAAAGTTCGCCGATTGTGACGAGGTGGCGGTGGAAAAGCGCCTTTCCGATGCGCCGATCCAGCCGATGCGCCTGATTCCGATCCTCGAGGTTAGCCGGCCGGGCTGATCGCTTCGGTGAAAAGGTTCTAAGGCGTCGGCAATGATGCCAGCAGCGAGCGCACCGCCGATGCCGCCTCGTCCAGGCGTGCCGCGTTCTGGCCGCTGAGGCAGATCTTGCCGGCAGGCGCCGGCGTGCTGTGGCTGGGATACGAGCCGATCTCTACATCCGCGAACCGGTCCTGGATGGCTGCCAGTTCGCGTGCGAAAAGGCTCTCGCGTACCGGCGCTTCGATCTCGCGCCGCAGGTAGGGCTGGCCGCCGAAATCCTGCAGGATGCCTTCCAGCTGCGAGTCAAAAATCTCCGGCACGCCGGCCAGCACATACACATTGTCGATATGCGCTCCGGGGGCGATGGTCTTTTCGCAGCGGATGAGCGCCGCACCCTCGGGAATCAGGGCCATGCGACGGCGTGATTCGCTGAGCCCTTCCGGGGCGAAGCGTTCGGCCATGATGTGCAAGATCGCCTCGTCCTCGACCAGGCCGACGCCGAAGGCTGCGGCCACCGCCGCCATGGTGATGTCGTCGTGGGTCGGGCCGATGCCGCCGCTGGTGATCACCGCATCGTATTGTCCGCGCAGCCGGTTCAGGGTATCGACGATGGCCGCCATGCGGTCCGGCACCACGGCGATCTCCTCTAGCCGGCAGCCGTGCTCGAACAGGCGCTGGGCGGCCAGCCAGGCGTTCGCATCGCGTGTGCGACCGGACAATACCTCGTTGCCGATGACCAGGATGGCCGCGGTCTGATGCTTCATCGTGCACGCATCCTAGGGGCGCAGGTGGCGCAGCGCGGCGATGCGCGCCTCGGTCGGCGGGTGGCTGGCGAACAGGCCGGCCATGCCGCCGTGGATCTTCAGGGTGGCCAGGGCGTCCTGCGGCGCCAGGCCGCCGCGCTGTTGTTGTTCCTCGGCCGGTTCGGTGCGCTGGGCGATGGCCTCGATCTTCTGCAGGGCACGGATCATGGCATCAGCGCCGTAGTGCTTTGCGGCATGCGCGTCGGCGCGAAACTCGCGGCGGCGGGAATGCCACATGACGACGATCATGGCCAGGATCGAGAACAGGATCTGCAGCACGATGTCGACGATGAAATACACCAGCATGTTCGGCTCGTTGTCGCGTGAGCCGGCGCTGGCGGCGATGCGCGCGATGAAGCCGGCCAGGAAATAGACGAAGGTGTTCATCAGCCCCTGAAGCAGGGTGGTGGCGACCATATCGCCGTTGCTGACATGACCCATCTCGTGCGCCAGCACGGCCTGCACCTCGTCGTCGCCGAGGGCGTTCACCAGTCCCGAGGATACCGCCACCATCGAATGGTTACTGCCCGGGCCGGTGGCAAAGGCGTTGGGGGTATCGTCCCAGTACACCCAGACCTCCGGCATGCGCACGCCATCGCGCCGCGCCAGCTCCTGCACGGTGTTGTATACCAGCTTTTCCTTGGCCGTGACCGGGCTCGTCACCTGCTGCATCTTGTACATGCGCTTGGCCATCGGCTTGGACATCAGCAGGGAGATGAAGGCGCCGCCGAAGCCGAATACCGCGGCCCAGGCGAACTGCGTGGTGGTGATGGAGCCGCGCAGGTCGATACCGAATGCGGGCAGCACGGCATGGATCAGGATATTGCCGGTGATCGACAGGGTCAGGAAGATCAGGAAGTTGGCAATGATCAGCAGGAAGATGCCCTTAAACCCATGCATAACCGTCCTCCGGTGTGCAGTGCTATTGCCCGTCAATGTGGATGTTGCACGGCGAAAATTCAAGCCTTGAAACCAGGGCCCCTTTGGCCTTACATAGCAGGGATGAATGATACCACCCACGATCCCGAGATCATCGACCCGCATGCGGCCAAGTCCAACGAGAGCAGCGTCGCCGTGGCCAGCGAGGCGCTGCCACCCTACCTGACGCTGCTGCCGCTATCCAACCGGCCGCTGTTCCCGGGACTGGTGGTCCCCCTGGTCTACGAGGGCGAGGAGATGCTGCAGAGCGTGCACCAGCTGGCCGAGCGCCACGAGCACCATGTGGGGCTGGTGTTGCTGCGCGACGAGGCGAAGCCGTTCACGTCGGACAACCTGTTTGACGTCGGTGTTGTGGCCAAGGTGGTCAAGGCGGTGGAGCTCGAGGGGCACAGCCTGCACCTCGTCGTCGAGTGCCTGAATCGCTTCCGCATCGAGTCCTTCGTCGAGCAAGAGGACGAGCCGCTGCGCGCGCGCGTGCACTACCACCACGAGACCTCCTACCAGGACAACCTGGAGATTCGCGCCTACACGGTGGCAGTGATCAACACCATCAAGGAGTTGTTGAAGCACAACCCCTTGTACGAGGAGGAGCTGCGCCTGTTCGCCTCCCGTGTCGGCGTCGACGAGCCGCACCGGCTCGCCGATTTCGCCGCCAGCCTGACGACGGCGGATCGCACGGAGCTGCAGGATATCCTGGCCACCTACCCGATCTTCGAGCGCTTGAAGAAGGTGATCTCGTTGCTGAACCGCGAGCTCAATGTCAGCAAGGTGCAGAGCCGCATCCGCGACAAGATCGACGAACGGGTCTCGGCGCAGCAGCGCAAGTACTTCCTCAACGAGCAGCTGCAGGAGATCCGCCGCGAGCTGGGTATGGACGAGGATCCGCGCGAGCAGGAACTGGCACGCATCAAAAAGCGGGCGGCGGGACTGGTCTTCTCCGAGGAGGCGCAGAAGGCCTTCGACGAAGAGCTCACCAAGCTGTCCACCATCGAGCAGAGCTCGCCCGAATACGGCGTCACGCGCAACTACCTCGACTGGCTGGTCAGCTTGCCTTGGGGCAGGTACGCCAAGGACCGCTTCAGCCTGAAATCTGCGGCCACGGCCTTGAACAAGCACCATTCGGGGCTGGACGACGTCAAGGACCGCATCCTCGAGTTCATTGCCGTCGGTGGCCGCAAGCAGCAGGTCGGTGGTTCCATCGTGCTGTTCGTCGGCCCCCCTGGCGTGGGCAAGACCTCGCTGGGCCGGGCCATCGCCGAGTCGGTCGGTCGCCCGTTCTACCGCTTCTCGGTCGGCGGCATGCGTGACGAAGCGGAGATCAAGGGCCACCGGCGTACCTATATCGGCGCCATGCCGGGCAAGCTGATCCAGGCGCTGAAGCGCGTCGAAGTCGCCAATCCGGTGATCATGATCGACGAGGTCGACAAGATCGGCACAGACTTCCGCGGCGATCCGGCCTCGGCGCTGCTGGAGGTGCTGGATCCCGAGCAGAACAGCGATTTCATGGACCATTACCTGGACGTGCGCTTCGACCTGTCGCGCATCCTGTTCCTGCTCACCGCCAACCAGCTCGATACGGTGCCGCCGCCGCTGCTGGACCGGGCGGAGATCATCCGCCTGCCCGGCTATATGGCCTCGGAGAAGATCGAGATCGCCCGCCGCCACCTGTGGCCGGCGCAGCTGGAAGCGCATGCGCTGACCCGGAAGGATGTGGTGCTGTCGCCTGCGGCGCTGGCGCATCTGGTCGAGGACTACGCCCGCGATCCCGGCGTGCGCGGGCTGGAGCAGCTGCTGAAGAAGATCCTGCGCAAGGTGGCGCGCAAGCTGGCGGAATCCCCCGAGGCGGCGCCGATCCACATCGGCGTGCGCGGTCTCGAGGAATATGTGGGCAAGCCGCGCTTCCGAGAGCAGGCCGTTAAGCTCGACGTGGGCCTGGCCACGGGCCTGGCATGGACGGCGATGGGCGGCACGACGCTGACGCTGGAGGCCACGGTGGCGCATCGCGACCGCCGCGGCCTGAAGATCACGGGGCAACTGGGCAAGGTCATGCAGGAATCGGCGGAGATCGCCTATTCCTACATCACCTCGAACCTGGCGCGCTTCGGCGCCGATGCCGCCTTTTTCGACAAGGCTTTCGTGCACCTGCACGTGCCGGAGGGGGCGGTGCCCAAGGACGGCCCCTCGGCCGGCATCACCATGGCCACGGCGCTGCTGTCGCTGGCGCTCGCCAAGGCACCGGCGGCCATGGCCATGACCGGGGAGTTGACGCTGACCGGGGAGGTGCTGCCGATCGGCGGTGTGCGCGAGAAGCTATTGGCGGCCAAGCGCCTGGGCATCGGCGAGGTGATCCTGCCGAAGGCCAACGCGGTGGATGTCGGCGAACTGCCGGCCTCGGTGCCCGAGGGGCTGGTGCTGCACTATGCCGGCCACTTCAAGGACGTGGCGCGGCTGATGTTCGGCATCCGCATGCGCCCGGCCCCCAGGAAGGTCCGGACCAGCGATTAGCGATTGACGGCCTGCATCTGCGGTGGGGCGTAGCGCTCGCCCGCGGCCGCGCCCTTCGGAAGCAACCGGTCGATCTGCGCGAGCTCGTCCTTGGATAGGTGAACCGCCAGGGCGCCGACGTTCTCCTCCAGGAGCTTCACATGCTTGGTGCCGGGGATGGGCACGATGTCCTCGCCCTGCGCCAGCACCCAGGCCAGCGCCAGTTGCGCCGGCGTGCAGCCCTTGTCCTTCGCCATGGCCTCGATGTGGTCCACCAGTTCCAGATTTCTGGTGAAGTTCTCGCCCTGGAAGCGTGGGGAATGGCGGCGGAAGTCCTCCGCCTCGAGATCGTCGATGGATTTGATGTGGCCGGTGAGGAAGCCACGGCCGAGCGGGCTGTAAGGCACGAAGCCGATGCCGAGCTCGCGCACGGTGGCGAGGATCCCGTCCTCCGGGTCCCGGCTCCACAGCGAGTACTCCGTCTGCAGGGCGGCGATCGGGTGCACGGCATGGGCGCGGCGAATGCTCTGCACCGCCGCCTCGGACAGGCCGAGGTGGCGCACCTTGCCCTCGTCGACCAGGCGGGCCATGGCGCCGACGGTATCCTCGATCGGTACCTCGGGATCGACGCGGTGCTGGTAGTACAGGTCGATGACCTCTACGCCGAGACGCTTCAGGCTGGCCTCGCAGCACTGGCGCACATATTCGGGGCGGCCGTTGACGCCGAGGAAGGCGCCGTCCTTCCCGCGCATATTGCCGAATTTGGTGGCGAGCACGACCTGATCGCGCCGGCCCTTGATGGCGCGACCGACGAGCTCCTCGTTGCGTCCGACGCCGTACATGTCGGCGGTGTCCAGCAGGTTGACGCCGAGATCGAGGGCGCGGTGGATGGTGGCGATGGCATCCGGCTCACGCCGGCCGCCGTAAAACTCCGACATGCCCATGCAGCCCAGGCCCAGGGCGGAGACCGTCAGGCCGGAGCGGCCCAGTTCACGCTGTTGCATCGCATCCTCCCCGTTTACGGATAATCCTGACGCGTCGGGCGCACCATGATGTCGCTGATATGCACATGCGGCGGCTGGCTGACGATGAAGTGGATCGTCTCCGCCACGTCGGGCCCGTGCAGCAGCGGCCCAAAGCCCTGCTCGAAACGACCGACCTGCGCCGCATCGTAGCCGGCCTCGTCCTGGAAGCCGCTGAGGACGACGCCGGGCTCCACCAGCGATACACGTACGCCCTTCGGCCCGATCTCGCGGCGCAGGCCCTCGGCGAGGGCGTGCACGGCGAACTTGGTGGCGCCGTAGACGGCGCTGAACGGGGAGATGTGGCGGCCGACGACGGAGCCGATGATGACGATGTCGGCGGCCTTGTCCGGGAAGCCGGCGGCCTGCATCTCGAGCATGGACCGGGCCGCCCGCTGCAGCAGAGCCAGGGTGCTGGTGACGTTCAGCCTCAGAATGTCCTCGAAATGGGACAGGTCCGCCTCGACGACGGAGCCGCCCAGCCCGCGCCCGGCATTGGCGACGACAATGTCGGCTGGCCGGCCGAAACGTTCGCTGGCGGTGGCGAACAGCTTCTCCTGCACGGCATCATCCGCCGCATCGCCGGCGACAAAGCAGAAGGCCGCGCCCAGCTCCTGTTCCAGGGCCTGTAGCCGTGCCTCGCGGCGGGCATTGCCGACGACGCCGAAGCCGGCGGCCACCAGGCGTCTGGCCGTCGCTTCGCCGATGCCGGAGGAGGCGCCGGTGACGATGGCGATACGGGGATAGCGGGGCGCGTCGGGCATGGAGGCTCTCCTTATGCGTCGTTCAGGGTCGCCATGTCGATGACGAAGCGGTATTTGACGTCGCCGGCAACGGTGCGGTCATAGGCCGTGTTGACGTCTTTCATATCGATCATCTCGATATCGCAGGTGATGTCGTGTTCGCCGCAGAAGTCGAGCATCTCCTGCGTTTCCGGCAGGCCGCCGATCAGCGAGCCGGCCAGGGAGCGGCGCTTGAAGATGAACGGAACGCCGTTGACATGCGTCAGCGGCTCGACCGAACCCACGATGACCATGGCGCCATCGCGCTTGAGCAGGTTCATGTAGGGATCGACATCGTGGCCGACCGGGATGGTATTGAGCAGGAAGTCGAAGCTGTTCGCGGCCGCCGCCATCGCCTCGTCGTCTTTCGACAGCAGCACCTCGTTCGCGCCGAGCCTCTGTGCATCCGCCCCTTTCTCGGGCGAGGTCGTGATCATCACCACATGCGCGCCCATGGCGTGGGCTAACTTCACCCCCATATGCCCCAGGCCGCCGAGGCCGATGATGCCGACCTTCTGCCCCACACCGACCTTCCAGTGCTTCAGCGGCGAGTAGGTGGTGATGCCGGCGCACAGCAGGGGTGCGGCCGCCGCGGCATCGAGGTTGTCCGGGATGCGCAGCACGAAGCGCTCGTCGACGGTGATCCTGTCGGCATAGCCGCCGAGGGTGCGGGTGTGCGGGGTGCCACCGATCTTGTCGTCGCTGCCATAGGTCCCCGTCCAGCCGTTCTCGCAATACTGCTCCAGGCCGTCGTTACAGGATGCGCAGTGTCGGCAGCTGTCGACCAGGCAACCGACGCCGACCAGGTCGCCGGCCTTGTAGCGGCTGACCTTGCTGCCCACGGACGCAACGCGCCCGACGATCTCGTGGCCCGGCACGAACGGGTACTGCGTTCCGCCCCACTCGTCGCGGGCGGAGTGGATGTCGGAGTGGCAGATGCCGCAATACAGGATGTCGATAGCCACGTCCTCGGGGCGCGGCTCGCGGCGCTCGAAACTGAAGGGCTCAAGATCTCCGGTGGCGGAATGGTTGGCGTATCCCTTGGCTTGCATCTCATTCTCCTGTGTTGGGTGGTGTTGAACCTCCAATATAGCAGCCCAGGGTGCGGGGTGTGGCCGTGCGCAAAGAGGGGTTTTTACGCCTCAGGCGGGCGCTTTCCGTTCTCGGGGGTCAGCGGCACGGCGGAGGGTGGGTTCGGCAGCGGCACGCTGCGCTCGCGCACCACCACCACACCGGCGCCGATGATGGCGATGGCGCCGGCCAGGCCCAGGGCGTCCGGCCGCTCACCCCAGATGGCATAGCCGAGCAGGCCGGCGAAGATCAGGCTGGTGTAGCCCAGCGGCGACACCTTGGAGGCGGGCGCCAGGGCATAGGCGCGCGTCATGCCGAGCTGGCCGAGGCTGCCAAGCGCCCCGGTGGCCAGCAGCCACAGCCATTGCCGGGTATCGGGAAGCACGAATTGCATGGCCATCGGCACCGCCGAGATGATGCTTGCGAGCAAGGCGAACCAGACGACGATGCGGATGCTGGGCTCGTCGTCGGACAGCTGTTTGACGGCGGTCAGGGCGATGCCGGCCAGCACGCCCGAACCCAGGCCCGCCAGTCCCGCCAGCGAGGCGATGTGCGACGAGGGATGAAACACCAGCAGGATGCCGGCAAGCCCGAGCAGCAGGGCCCAGAGCCGGGGGATCGTTGCAGCTTCCTTCAGCCAGATCACGGCGCTCAGGGTCACGAACAGCGGCGAGGTGTAGTTCAGCAACAGCGCATCGGCCAGCGGCAGCCTGGCCAGGGCATGGAAGTATAAATACATGGCGGCCAGGCCCGTCGAGGCGCGGAACAGGTGCAGGGGAAAGCGGGCCGTGGTCAGCCGAATCCCCCGACCGATCAGCAGCGGCAGCAGCATCAGCAACGAGAAGAAGTTGCGGAAGAACACGACCTCGGATTCCGGCAGATGGGCGGCGGCCATGCGCACGCAGGCGCCCATGCCGGCGAACAGGGCGGCGGCGAGCAGAGCCATGGCGATCCATGACCCGGCCGCCCGCCTCATCGGCGTTTGAGGTTGGCCAGGAGCAGCGCCACGACGCCGACGCTGATGCAGGAATCGGCGATATTGAAGGCCGGCCAGGTGTAGGCCTTCCCATTGATGCTGACGTACCATTGGATGAAATCGACGACATAGCCCTGGTGCAGGCGATCCCAGATGTTGCCGGCCGCGCCCGCCAGGATCAGCACCAGCAGCCAGGAGGTGAGTCCGGCGGTATGCCGCTCCTTCAGCCACCACAGGAACACCCCGCCGGCGATGCCGATGGTGATGCCGAGCAGCAGCCAGGTGCGCCAGGGGTAGGCGAGGTTGGCGAACATCGAGAAGGCGACGCCGGTGTTATGGGCGCGGATGATGTTGAAGAAGCCGTCGATGACGACGAAGGGATGGAAATCCGGCCGCTCGATCCACCATTTGCTCAGCTGGTCGAGGCCGACCAGCGAGGCAAACAGCAGCAATTGCCGGGCGGTGCGGCTCATTGGGCTCCGGTGACGGCCGCAAGGCAGCGGCCGCACAGCTCGCCATGCATGGCATCGTTCGGGGCGGCCGGTTCGCCGACAATCCAGCAGCGCGGACACTTGGCTCCCGCAGCCTTGGTGACGCGCACCCCATCGCCGTTTCCGGGAACCACGCGGGCGACGATCAATAGCTGCTCCAGCGGCTCGCCCAGGGACTCGGCGATGGCGCCGTTCAGCCCCGGCACCTCGACATGGGCGGCGATGGAGGCGCCGATGACGCCATCCTTCTTGGCCGCATCCAGGGCGGCATTAACCTGTTCGCGCAGGGCGAAGAAGCCCTCCCAGGCCCCGGCCTGGATGGCGGTGTCGACGGCTGGTGCGAAGGCCTGCAGGTGCACGCTTTCGCTGGCCGCGCCCGGCAGGTGTTCCCAAATGGCCTCGGCCGTGAACGGCAGGATGGGCGCGATCAGGCGCACCAGCTGATGCGCCAGGTCGTACAGGGTGGCGCGCACCGAGCGCCGGCGTGCCGAGGACGCGGCGTCGCAGTAGAGCCGGTCCTTGACGACGTCGAGGTAGAAACCACCGAGATCGACGGTGCAGAAATTGTGGATCTCCTGGTGGATGCGATGGAAGCGGTAGCTCTCATAGCCCTGGTGCACGGCGCCCACCACCTCGGCCAGGCGATGCATGATCCAGCGGTCCAGCTCGCTGCGTTCGTCGACAGGCACCTGATCCGCGTCCGGGTCGAAGCCGTGCACGGCGCCGAGGATGAAGCGGATGGTGTTGCGGATGCGTCGGTAGCTTTCGGCCAGCTGCTTCATGATGTCGTCGGAGATGTTGATGTCCGCCGAGTAGTCGCTGGAGGCGACCCACAGGCGCAGGATGTCCGCGCCCATCTGCGACATGATCGTCTGCGGGGCGATGACGTTGCCGCGCGACTTGGACATCTTGTTGCCCGAACTGTCGAACACGAAGCCGTGCGTCAGGATGGCCTTGAAGGGTGCGGTGCCGCGCGTGCCGACGGATTCCAGCAGCGAGGATTGGAACCAGCCGCGATGCTGGTCGGAGCCCTCGAGGTACAGGTCGGCCGGGCGGGCCAGCTCGTCGCGCCGGTCCAGCACGCAGGCGTGGGTGGAGCCGGAATCGAACCAGACGTCGAGGATGTCGGTCTCCTTGACGAACTCGTCGTCGCCGCAGTCCGGGCAGCGCGCCCCCTCGGGCAGGAAGTCGGAGAGGGGACGGGAGAACCAGACATCGGCGCCGCCCTGCTCCACGGCCCTGGCCACGCCCTCGATGACCTCGGGGGTGGTGATCCCGTGCGAGTCGCAGCGGGCACAGCGGATGACGGTGATCGGCACGCCCCAGTTGCGCTGGCGCGACACGCACCAGTCCGGACGGGATTCGACCATGGAGCGGATGCGGTTGGCACCCCATTCGGGCACGAAGCTCGTTTCGTCGATGGCCTTCAATGCCTTGGCGCGCAAATCGTTGGTCTCCATGGAGATGAACCACTGCGGCGTGGCGCGGAAGATCAGCGGCTTGTGGCAGCGCCAGCAGTGCGGATAGGAGTGGCGGATCTTGGCATCGGCGATCAGGGCGCCGTCGTCGCGCAGTTCGTCGATGACCAGGGCATTGGCCTTGAACACGTGCTGGCCGCCGACCACCGGGGTGTCGACACGGAACAGGCCGCCGTCGTCGACCGGGTTGAAGGCGGCCAGGCCGTAGCGGCGGCCGACCTCGAAGTCCTCCTGGCCGTGGCCGGGCGCGGTGTGCACGCAGCCGGTGCCGGCCTCCAGCGTCACATGCTCGCCGAGCAGGATCGGCGCGTCCTGATCCAGATAGGGATGACGGAAGCGCCGGTTCTCGAGACGCTCGCCCTTGAAGCGGGCCACGACCTCGCCCGTGGCGCCGATGGCTTCCATGACGCTCTCGCGCAGGTCTTCGGCCAGGATCAGGATTTCGCCTGTCTCCAGGTTCTCGTTGCCGCCGGCGTCAAGAATGCGCACGGCCGCGTACTCGAGGTCGCTGCCCAGAGCCACCGCCAGGTTGGCCGGGATCGTCCACGGGGTCGTCGTCCAGATGACGACGGCGATCTTTCCGGTGAGTTTCGGGTCGATGTCCGTGAGATCCTGGCCGGCGGCGAATTTCACGTAGATCGAGTGCGAGGTGTGTTCCTCGTACTCGACCTCGGCCTCGGCCAGCGCCGTACGGTCGTTGACGCACCAGTGCACCGGCTTGGCGCCCTTGTACAGGCCGCCGTTTGCCAGGAAGCGGCCGATCTCGCGCACCGTGTCCGCCTCGAAATTGAAGTCCATGGTCACATACGGGCGTTCCCAGTCGCCCATGACGCCGAGGCGCCGGAATTCCTCACGTTGCACGTCGAGCCATTCGGCGGCGTACTGGCGGCAGGCGGCGCGGAACTCGCCGGCCGGGATGTCTTCCTTGGCGCGCTTTTGCTTGGCGAAGCGCTCCTCGACCTTCAGCTCGATGGGCAGGCCGTGGCAGTCCCAGCCCGGCACATAGGGGGCGTCGAAGCCCATCATGCTGCGCGAGCGCACGACGATGTCCTTGAGCACCTTGTTGACGGCATGGCCGGTATGGATATGGCCGTTGGCGTACGGCGGCCCGTCGTGCAGCACGAACTTCGTTGCGCCGCGCCGTCTGGCGCGCAGCTGGGCGTACAAGCCCTCTTCCTGCCAGCGCGCCAGCTGTTCCGGCTCGGCGGTCGGCAGGTTGCCGCGCATCGGCATCTCCGTCTTCGGCAGGAAGACGGTGGGTTTGTAGTCGAATTTGGGCTGATCTGACATCGGTCTATCCGGATTCCTTTATCTGCAGCGTCTGGCGAGGGCGTAGCATAAGCAAAAGCGCGCGCATTGTCCCACCCACGCCCTGGCGTGGACTAGCTCTCGCCGAGGATGCGCCTGGCTTCGATACAGTCCTCGGCGATCTGCCTGGCCAGTTCGTCGGCGCCCTTGAAGGCGCGGTCCTCGCGGATGCGCCGCACGAAGATGACCTCGATGCGCTTGTGGTACAGGTCCGGCGCATCGTCGAACACGTGCGCCTCGAGGATCAGGGTGCGGCCGTTGAAGGTCGGGCGGTAGCCGAAGTAGGCGGCGGCATCCCACAGCCTCTCCTCGCCGTTGAAATCGGGGCAGCGCACGCGCACGGCGTAGATGCCGACCGGCGGATGGGCCAGCTCCGAGACGTCGAGATTGGCGGTGGGAAAGCCCATGGTGCGCCCGCGCTGCCAGCCGGAGATGACATGCCCGGAGATGGCGTACGGGCGGCCGAGCAACTCGCCGGCCAGCTTAAAGTCGGCGGCCTCGATGGCCGAGCGGATGCGCGTGGAGGAGACGACGGCGCCCTGCATCTCGAAGGCGGCGGCCTCGCTGACCGTGAATGCGAGCTCCTGGCCAAGGCCGCGGATCAGGTCCGCATGCCCCGCACGGTCGTGGCCGAAGGCGAAATCGTAGCCGACGTGGATGTGCTTGAAACGGAAGGCATCGTAAAGCCTGCCGATGAAGCGCTCGGCCGGCCAGGCGGCGATCTCCTTGTTGAAGTGCAGCAGCAGCACCGCGTCCATGCCTGCCTCGCCAAGGCGTTCCAGGCGTTCGTGCAGGTGACAGAGCCGGCGCGGCGCCTCCTCGGGATACAGCACGGCGCGTGGGTGCGGCTCGAAGGTCACGGCCACGGCGGGTCCCCCGACGGCCTCGGCATGTCCGCGCAGCTCGGCCAGTACCTGCCGGTGGCCCATGTGCACGCCGTCGAAGTTGCCGACGGTGACGGCGCCGCCGTGCAGGGTCTCGGCGGCCTCGGCAGCCTGCCAGGAGCGGATGATTTTCATGGATGGCAAGCCTAACAGCGAAGTGTGGCGCGTCCATGTGCAGTCCTCATACAAACGGGGGGTCGCGCCAGCACGATAATCCGGCATCATGGCCGCACCAACCCCATATCCAGGAGGCGATGATGATCCTCGATCTCGACGAACTGAGTCCGGCGCAGGCCTATTTCCAGATGATACAGACCCTGGTGCCGCGCCCCATCGCCTGGGTGCTTTCCGAGCATGCGAACGGCGGCCTGAACCTGGCGCCGTTCTCCTACTTCACCGCCGTCTGCGCCGAGCCGCCGCTGGTGATGATTTCCGTCGGCCACAAGCCGGACGGGGCGCTGAAGGACACCCGCGCCAACATCGAGGCGCGCGGCGATTTCGTCATCCACATCGCGCACCGCGAGTTGCTGGAGGTGATGAATGCGAGCTCTGCCACGCTGCCGGCCGATGTGTCGGAAATCGAGCAGCTGGGGCTCCAGACGGTTCCCTTCGCGGGTTCGCGTCTTCCGAGGCTGGCGGCGGCGCGTGTGGCCTATGCCTGCAGCCTCTACGAGATCCAGGAGATCGGGCCGGGGAAACAGTCGCTGATTATCGGGCAGGTCAAGCAGATCTACCTGGACGATGCCATCGTCGATACCTCGGTTGCGGGCCGCATCCGCGTCGATGCGGGCCGGCTGGATCCCATCGCCCGCCTGGGTGCCAGCGAGTATGCGATGCTCAGCGACATCGTGCGCCTGAAGCGCCCGGACTAAGATTTCAGGCCGAGCCTGGCCATCGAGCGGTCGTGGACGCGGCTGAGCAGTAAAAGACTGACGACGGCGCCGATCAGGGCCGTGAACATGTCCCACTGCGTGTCCCAGGGATCGCCCTGGGTGGCGAGGAAGGCGTCGGCGGCGGTGCCGGTGGCCAGCGCCGTCCACCATTCGATGAGCTCATAACAGGCGCTGATCGCCAGACAGATGCAGACGACGATGAAGAACAGCCACTTGCCGGGCACGAGCGGCGAGCGGCGCAGCAGGATCTCGCGGGCGACGATGGCCGGGAAGAAGCCCTGGGCGAAATGCCCGAGCCGGTCGAAGTTGTTGCGCGCGAGATCGAGGGTATGGCGCAGCCAGTCGAACAGCGGCACCTCGGCGTAGGTGTAGTGGCCGCCGACCATCAGCACCATGCTGTGCAAGAGGATGGCCAGATAGGCGAGATCGGACAGCCGGAAGCGCGCATAGGTGGCGGCGACGATGGCGATGCCGACCAGCGCCGGGAACACCTCCAGAATCCAGATGAAGTAGTCCTTCGGATGCCAGGCCGACCAGGCCAGCACCGCCGCGAACGCGGCCAGCATGATGCGATGCCGTGCCGGCACCGCGCTCACGAACGTGCGCGCTCCATGGTGACGAAGGTGTAGTCGTAGGCATTGGCCTCGTCGGCCGGGTGGAACTGGCGCGAGGTCTCCTTCCACTTGCCCACGCCGAAGGCCGGGAAGAACACGTCGCCCTCGATCTCGGCGTGCACCAGCGTCAGATACATGCGCGTCACCTTGGGGAAGAACAGGGCGTAGACCTCGGCGCCGCCGATGATCATGACCTCGGCGCCATCCGGCACCACCGCCTCGAGCTCGTCCGGCTCGTGGATGACGACGCAACCGTCCGCCGCATAGTCCGCCTGGCGGGTCAGCACGATGTTCTGGCGGCCCGGCAGCGGCCGGCCGATGTCCTCGTGGTTCCGGCGCCCCATGACGATCGGGTGTCCCATCGTGGTGTCCTTGAAATGCTTCAGGTCGGCCGGCAGGCGCCAGGGCAGGGTGTCGTCGCGGCCGATGACGCGGTTCTCGCTCATGGCCACGATCAGCGAATAGGAAAGACTCATGGCCCGGATGTTTCCGGGCCGCATCCGCGATGGCAAGCCCGGCGTGCCTCCTGTTGGCGGATCGCCTCACCCGCGAGGTGGCCGGTTTGCCGTTTTCCGATGCCCTGGCCTACAGTCGCATATGCGAGGGGAGGCAAGGAGGATGCTATGCATCGGAATGTCGGTGATCGATATGTTTGCGAGAAGTGTGGAGCCCAGCTCGTGTACGAAAAGCCCTGTCCCTGTCCCCCGGATATGCCGCATTCGGAGATCTGCTGTGGGGTGCAGATGAAGCGTGTGCAGTCCGGAGCTTCGGAGAAGGGGAAGGCATAAGCGCAACCCCGCGCTTCGCCTGACGGGCAGGGGCGGCGGCCATGCGGATCGTGTGGTCACCCTTCTCCCCGGCTACGGCAAGCATGGCGCGGCCTTCTGCTCACCATCTCCGTGATTTCGTTTTATAAAACAAATCAATGTGATCGGAAAGATGTGTTGGCCAAATCGCCGTCGAAAGGGCTATACATGCATCTGGCTCAAAACCTGTTTTGAGCGCCCAAGGAGGCACACCATGTCCGAGAGCAAATGTCCGATGCATCATCCGTCCGGCGGCGGCACGTCGAACCGGGACTGGTGGCCGAACCGGTTGAACCTGGACATCCTGCGCCAGCATGGCGCCAAGTCCGATCCGATGGGCGGGGATTTCAACTACGCGGAAGCGTTCAAGAACCTCGATCTGAAGGCGCTGAAAAAAGACCTCACCGACCTGATGCGCGATTCGCAGGACTGGTGGCCGGCGGACTACGGCCACTACGGCCCCATGTTCATTCGCATGGCATGGCACGCTGCGGGCACCTATCGCACCGGCGACGGCCGCGGCGGTGCCGGCACGGGCAACCAGCGCTTCGCACCCGTCAACAGCTGGCCCGACAACGTCAACCTCGACAAGGCGCGCCGGCTGCTGTGGCCGATCAAGCAGAAGTACGGCCGGAGCATCTCCTGGGCCGATCTGTTGATCCTCACGGGTAATGTCGGCCTGGAATCGATGGGGTTCAAGACCTTCGGTTTCGCCGGCGGACGCGAGGATATCTGGGAGCCGGAGAAGGACATCTACTGGGGAGCCGAGAAGGACTGGCTTGCCGATCAGCGCCATTCCGGCGAGCACGGTTCCGATGAGCACGAGGGCCTCGAAAACCCGCTGGCCGCGGTGCAGATGGGCCTGATCTACGTGAACCCGGAAGGCCCGAACGGCAAACCGGATCCAATGGCCTCCGGCCGGGACGTGCGCGAAACCTTCGCGCGCATGGCCATGAACGATTACGAGACGGTCGCGCTCACCGCCGGCGGCCACACCTTCGGCAAATGTCACGGCGCCGGCGATGCGGCGCTGGTCGGCCCCGAGCCCGAGGCCGCCCCCATCGAGCAACAGGGACTGGGCTGGAAGAGCCGTTACGCCAGCGGCAAGGGCGGCGACCAGATCGGCAGCGGCCTGGAAGGCGCATGGAACCCGACTCCGACGCAATGGGATATGGGCTATCTGGATATGCTGTTCGGCAACGAGTGGGAACTGACCAAGAGCCCGGCCGGTGCCAATCAGTGGACGCCGAAGCAGGCGACCGACGGCAACCAGGCCCCGGCCGCGGAGGATGCATCCCGGAAGCGGCCGATCATCATGACCGATGCCGACATGGCCATGCGCATGGATCCGATCTACGAACCGATTGCGCGGCATTTCCACGAGCACCCGGATGAGTTCGCCGATGCCTTTGCGCGTGCGTGGTTCAAACTGACCCACCGCGACATGGGACCCAAGTCGCGTTATCTCGGCCCCGAGGTGCCGGCGGAGGACCTGATCTGGCAGGACCCGATCCCGGCAGTCGATCACGAACTGGTCGACGACATGGACGTTGCAGGCCTGAAGGAAAACATCCTGGACTCCGGCCTGTCCGTGTCCGATCTCGTCTCCGTCGCCTGGGCCTCGGCCTCCACTTTCCGCGGCTCCGACATGCGCGGCGGTGCCAACGGCGCCCGCATCCGCCTGGCCCCGCAGAAGGATTGGGAGGTCAACCAGCCGAAGCGGCTGGCGAAGGTGCTCGGTGTGCTGGAGGGCATCCAGCGCGCGTTCAATGGCGCGCAGTCGGGGAGCAAGCCCGGCAGTAAGCGCGTCTCGCTGGCCGATCTGATCGTGCTGGCCGGGTGCGCCGGCATCGAGCAGGCGGCGAAGAGCGCCGGCCATAGCGTCACGGTGCCGTTCTCGCCGGGGCGTATGGATGCGCTGCAGAATCAGACCGACGTCGAGTCCTTTGCCGTGCTCGAGCCGGAGGCGGATGGTTTTCGCAACTATATGAAGGCCAGGTACACGGTGTCCGCCGAGGAGATGCTGGTGGATAAGGCGCAGTTGCTGACGCTGACCCCGCCGGAGATGACGGTGCTCGTCGGCGGCATGCGCGTGCTGGGCGCGAACGTCGGCGATAGCCGGCACGGCGTGTTCACCGATAGGCCGGGGGCGCTGACGAATGATTTCTTCGTCAACCTGCTCGATATGGGCACGGTGTGGAAGCCGACCTCGAAGGACGAAGCCGTGTTCGAGGGCTCAGATCGCAAGAGCGGCAAGCCGAAGTGGACCGGCACCCGCGTCGACCTGGTCTTCGGCTCGAACTCCGAGCTGCGCGCGCTGGCCGAGGTCTATGCCGCCGCGGATGCCCAGGAGAAGTTCGTCCACGATTTCGTGGCCGTCTGGACCAAGGTGATGAACCTGGACCGCTTCGATCTGGCCTGATTATCAACCGTAGGGTCAATGGCATCCGGGCGCAGAGCGCTCGGATGCCTCCCAGGCCCATAAAGACATCTCGCCCGAATCCATGCCTGTCATCTATGAGTTCTCTATGCCTGCACCAGGAATCATCAATGTGTTTCGGCGCCCTTTAACATATACGATCTGGTGATGATGGGGCTCGGGTAAGCAGGGATGAGCCTATGGATGACGGCTTGATGCCATGGACCCTCCCTGAGCAGCATCCCATCGACCAGTGGCCAATGGTGGAGTCGCCATGAGTTCGCACATTTTTTCGGTTTCCAATCAAAAAGGGGGAAGTGGAAAAACCACGCTTTCGATGAATCTG
This sequence comes from uncultured Zetaproteobacteria bacterium, assembly GCA_963764315.1. GTDB lineage: Bacteria > Pseudomonadota > Zetaproteobacteria > Mariprofundales > Mariprofundaceae > DATLWN01. The sequence continues at coordinate 46,639 of CAVXSB010000004.1, read as the reverse complement.
GCTGCCGGATTGTCGAAGCGTGGACGGACTCTGGTCATCGACGCCGACCCTCAGGGTTCCGCGAGTCAGTGGAGCGGTTCGGCCTCCGAAGAGCAGCCCTTTCCTGTTTCGGTGATTTCCGTCAGCGGGAACCTGACTCACGAGGTCAATCGCTTCAGCCGTGATTACGACTATGTGGTCATCGACTGTCCCCCGACCCTGGAAACCGAGAACACCTCAAAAGCCATGGTGGCAGCGGACACTGTTTTGATCCCGGTCTTGCCGTCTCCGGTGGATCTTTGGGCAAGCGTGCGCATGGCCAACGCCATAGAACAGATCATGCAGATCAAGCCCCGGCTGAAAGCCCATATCGTGATCAATCAACTGGAACCGCGCAGCGCCTTGTCCCGGGCCATGAAAGATGCGCTGGAGGAATTCAATATACCGGCACTCAACAGTGGATTACGGCGACGCGCCATTTACCGCAATGTGGCCATCGAGGGCAGAAGCGTTTATTGCATCGGTAAACACGGCCAGCCTGCTATCGATGAAATCGAGCGGATCATCGAGGAGGTACTGTAAGCCATGACTATTGCATCGAAACTGACCCAGAGCGTTCGCCAGGCCAAGGCGTCCGCTGTCAACGAGCAGGACGCGACCGGCGCAGATGCCGTTGCGCCATCGCCAAAAACGACAAGGCCCAGGGCCAGAAAGAAGCCCGAGCCTGAATCTCCCATCGTGCCTTTCCCCTCCCGTCGGGTCTGGCCGGACTAGACGCGTTAGTTGCGGGCCCGGTGATAGCTGGCGTTCGTCGCCAAGAGTTCGCTGGTGCAATAGCGCTAGGTCGATAGATTGTCCGGCATGCAGATCAGCAACGACCCTAGATCCTTCTACGAGCGCATTGGTGGCGAGACCGGGGTGCGCCGGCTGGTGCATCGCTTTTATGAGATCATGGATACGATGCCCCAGGCCAAGGGCATTCGGGATCTGCATGCGGACATGGCCCGCGCCCAGGATCGGCTGTTCATGTTCCTCTCCGGCTGGATGGGCGGACCGTCGCTGTATATGGAGAAGTTTGGGCATCCGAGGCTGCGCATGCGGCACATGCAGTTTCCCATCGGTGAATCCGAGCGGGATCAGTGGATGGCCTGCATGACGCAGGCGCTGGATGAGACGGTGGACGATGCGGCGCTGCGGGGCGAGCTGCGGGACGCCTTCTATAAGATCGCCGATTTCATGCGCAATCAGCCTTAGCTCAGTCGCGTCGGTTGACACGACGGCCGCCTTCGGCGTACGGTATTCCGTACGTAAAGGAGATCGGCATGACCAATATCACCGCAACCGAGGCCCGCAAACGGCTCTACGCGCTGCTCGACGATGTGGCTGAGTCTCATCGTCCCATCCAGATCACCGGCAAGCGCTCTTCTGCGGTGTTGATCTCCGAGGATGATTGGCGTGCTATCCAGGAAACGCTGAACCTTCAATCGGTGCCCGGCATGGTCGATTCGATCCGGAAAGGTCTTAAGACCCCGGCGGATGAATGTACGGAGGAGCCCGGCTGGTGACGCAATGGAGGCTTGTTTTTACCAAACAAGCCCAGAAAGACGCCCGGAAGATCGCGCGCTCAGGCCTGCGGCCTCAGGCCGAAAAGCTACTGGATGTCCTGACGACCGATCCTTACCAGAGCCCGCCTCCCTACGAGAAGCTGGTCGGTGACCTTGCCGGCGCTTGCTCCCGGCGCATCAATATCCAGCACCGGCTCGTGTATCAGATCCTGGACGACATCCATACCGTCAAGGTCATCCGCATGTGGTCGCATTATGAATGAACTGGGGCTGTCGTTTCTTGAGGATCAGATCGCGATCGGCGCCTTGATCGGGGGGTGGCTCTCGTAGCCGACCAGCTCGAAGTCCTCGAATTTGAAACCGAAGATATCTTTCACGTCCGGGTTGATCTTCATCGTCGGCAAGGGATACGGCTCGCGCGACAGCTGCGTGGTCACCTGCTCCAGGTGATTCAGGTAGATGTGAGCATCGCCGAAGGTGTGGATGAATTCGCCCGGCTTCAGGCCGGTGACCTGTGCCATCATCATGGTCAGCAGCGCATAACTGGCGATATTGAATGGCACGCCGAGCAGGATGTCGGCGCTGCGCTGGTAGAGCTGGCAGGAAAGCCGGCCCTCGGCGACATAGAACTGGAAGAAGGCGTGGCACGGCGCCAGCGCCATGCGCCCCTGTTCGACGTTGGCCTGGGGTGGGATCGATTCGTCCGGCAGATCGGAAACGTTCCAGGCCGAGACGATGAGTCGGCGCGAGTTCGGGCGCGCCTTGATCTGGGCCACGAGTTCGGAGATCTGGTCGATGTGCCGTCCGTCGGGGGTGGGCCAGGAGCGCCACTGGTAGCCGTAGACGGGGCCGAGGTCGCCATCGCTCGTGGCCCATTCGTTCCAGATCGACACCTTGTTCTCGTGCAGATAGGCGATGTTGGTCTCGCCGCGCAAAAACCACAGCAGTTCGTGGATGATCGAGCGCAGGTGAAGCTTCTTGGTGGTGACGATGGGGAAGCCCTCGGCCAAATCGAAGCGCATCTGGTGGCCGAACACCGACAGGGTGCCGGTGCCGGTGCGGTCCCCCTTGCGGGTGCCGTGCTCCAGCACATGCTGCATCAGATCGAGATAGGCCTTCACGCGAATCCCCCCTCCATTGGCGCCGGGCGCCGTCGTCGGATATGCTGCACGCGCGGTCCGGCTTTGCAATGCCGGCGCGCCGCACAAGGAGGCATTATGTTCGCGCGCATGGTGGCCACCGCCCTGCTGGTGGCCGGGATCGGCACCACTCCCCTGGCCTGGGCCACCGATGCCGGCAAGGCCCCGACACAGCCGTCCTCCGTGGCGAAGACGCCCGCGCAGCCCGCACAAGCGGCCGCACAGACGGATGCGACCGACGACGAGGAGGCCGCATCCTCCACGCCGGATACCAGTGCGCCGCAACCCAGCGGTCCGCTGACCTCCACGGACAAGATCGTCAAAAGCTTCATGCAACTGGATACCGACAAGTCGGATGCCGTGTCCTTCGATGAGTACATGGCGATGGTGCAGCAGCGGGCCAAGGATCGCTTCGACGCCATGGACGCCAATCACGATGGCCAGGTCACGCCCGACGAATACCGCCAGTTCTGGCTGCACCGCATGGCGCAGTGGTATCGTCTGAAGCGTTAACCGCTCCCGCTTACCCTAACGCTTCGGAGATTTAGCGAACCGCCTTCACGCGCAGGCGGATCAATACATCCATGGTCCCACCGTTCGGCTGGCTCGAGAGCATGGCCTGCCCAAAGCTGCTGGCCGAAGCGCGCACGGCGCCGATCGTCACCCATTGATCCAGCGGCACGTTAAGATCGGTATCCGCCTCGCTGATACGGATCTCGTTCAAATCCGTGGCGCTGGACGGCTCGCCGTAGATGCGCATCGCCGGCGCTGTCGTCGACGGCGGGGTTTGCGGGGTGCCGGTGGTACCCAGCCCGATCAGAACTTGCATCTGTCCGCTCACGCCGCCGCCCTGTTGCTGGCGGCGGATCCACGGATGCAGCGCCACATGCGCTTGTCCGTCCCTGGCCATGCGCGCTTCGATATTGAAGCCGGAGGTGATCGGCACCAGCGCCACGGTCTCGGATTCCGATATGCCGTGGGCGGCCAGCCATTGCCGCGTCTCGGCGGTGATCGGCTGGATGGTGCCGGTTTCGATGCGCCCGCCGTGGTTAGCGCTGATGCGCAACTCGAGATCCTTCTCGCTGTAGGTGTCCAGCGAGGCGGCATCGGCATGCAGGCGCAGCCAGCCGCCCGGCATGGACTGGCCATGCGCGGTCAAAGAGGCGATATCGTCGTGGCTGACGGTGTCGATCTGCAACTCCACCTGAAACGACGGAGCCGCCACATCCAGGCGTCGGATCAGGGCGCGCGCCGCCGCCACGTGCTTGGCGTCGTCATCGATGACGACGGTGCGCCTCGAGGAGAGTACGACGATATGGCCGGTCGACGAAAGCTGGGTTTGCGCCAGCTGCGCCGCCTCGCCCGGAGTGATGTGATGGACGTCGATGGTCGCTGTCTCGGCGTGGGCGATGCCTGCTGTGGCCAGCATCAGGGCGGCAAAAAGGAAGCGAAGCCGGCGCATCATGGCGATGTGACTTCCTCCGAAAATTCCGGCTGGGGCTCGGAGATACTGGCCGGATCCTCGTGGATGATGATCTCGGAGTCTGGGAACAACGCTTGCAGCTCCCGCTCCACCTGGTCGGAGATGCGGTGGGCCTTGATCAGGGGCAGCTTGTCGTCCAGTTCCAGGTGCAGCTGGATGAAACAGGTGGTGCCGGAGCGGCGGGTACGCAGATCGTGCATGCCGCGTGCGTCTGGGTGCTTCAGCACCGTTTCCATGATGCGCTGGCGATCCTCGTCCGGCAGTTCCTGGTCCATCAGGTGCTGCACCGCCTCATGCGCGATGTGCCAGGAGCTGTACAGGATGTAGACGGCGATGCCGAGGGCGAAGATCGGGTCGAAGCCCGGCCAGCCGTAGTGGCCCAGCACCAGGGCCACGATGACGCTGCCGTTGACCATCAGGTCGGTGCGGTAGTGCATCTCGTCGGCCTTGATGGCGGTGGAACCCGTCTTGCGGATGACGTGGCGCTGGAAGCCCAGCAGCACCAGCGTGGCGAGGATGGAGAACACCATGACGCCGATGCCGACGCCGATCAAGCCCACCGGCTGCGGATGAATGATGCGCGAGAAGGCCTCGAGCACCAGGAAGCCGGCCGAGCCGGCGATGAACGTGGCCTGGCCGAGGCCGGCCAGCGCCTCGGCCTTGCCGTGCCCAAAGCGGTGTTTGCTGTCCGCAGGCTGTAGCGCATGGCGCACGGCCAACAGGTTGATCAGCGAGGCCAGGGCATCGAGCGAGGAGTCGATCAACGTCGCCAACATGCTCACGGACTGGGTGCTGAGCCAGGCGGTGAGTTTGGTCAGGATCAGGATCACGGCGACCGTGATGGAGGCATAGGTCGCCAGCCGCATCAGGCGGCCAGCCTCTTGCTGGGGGATGCTGGTGCTCATCCTGCCAGTCTATCGTCGCAGGGCGTGCGCACCAAATGACATGGCGTCATGCCTCCAGCGCGGCGCGAATGCCATCAACGGCCTGTAGCGCCGACTCACGGCCGGCGGCCAGTGCCTCCCTGGCGCGGTAGAATTCGAACATGCCGATGCCGGAGACCTCGGGACGGATCATCACGTCCGGCGGTGCCAGCTGCTCGCGCAGGCGCGTGATCTCGGCGCGCGAGATGTCCATGGCGCGGTTGTAGGTGGAGAACATGCTGGGTGAGGTCGGCTCGTCGCTTTGCAGCGAGTTCTTCAATTGTGTGAGCCAGATGTGCAGCTGCGGCAACTTGCGGGTCCAGCCGAGCTGCAGCAGCTCGTTGAGCCGGCTGCTCCAGGCATTGTCCTCGGAGGGATCCTGCCGCATGCCGAACACCCCCGGATGTACGGCCACGCTCACCACCGGGCCGCCGAAATGGCTGCGCGCGATATCGAACGGCACCTGGTTCACGAGGCCGCCGTCGGCGAGCAGGCGGCCGTTCCGCTTCACCGGTGCCAGCAGTCCGGGGATGGCGATGCTGGCGCACACGGCGTCCAGCAGGGGCCCCTCGCTGAGCAGCACCTGCGCGCCATCGATGAGGTCGGCGGCTACCGCCGCGAACGGCATCGGCAGATCTTCGATCGTCTTGCCCTCCATATAGGGAGCGAGGAAGGCGCGGATGCCGCTGTCGCTGAAGATGCCGGGCTGCCCGAACTCCGGCATGAACAGCCGCAGCGTGGCCTTCCAGTCCATGCCGGTGGCCAGGCGGCGGATGTCCGCTACGGGCACGCCGGCGGCCAGGAAGGCACCGATCTCGGCACCGATGCTGCTGCCGACGACGGCGCGGATCGGGATGTCCTGCTCGGCCAGCACCTCGATGACGCCGATATGCGCCAGTCCGCGGGCACCGCCGCCGCCGAGCGCCAGCACGATGCCGTTCTTAGCCACGATGGCTTCCGATGTGTGGCCAGAAGGCCGGCACGCGCCGACGGTAGCCGGCATATTCCGGGTGCTCGGCCAGCATGCGCCGCTCCTCCAGACGCGAGCCGGCGACGAAGTACAGGGCGACGGCGGCGGCGAGACTCAGGCTGTTGACGCTCTGCGCGGGGCTGGCCAGCAGCACCAGCAGCACGCCGGTATACATCGGGTGGCGCAGGTAGCGGTAGATGCCGCGCTCGAGGAAGGGCTCCCCCGCCGCCGGCACTGGCGCCAGGCCCAGGAAGATGCGCATGTCGAAGGCCTGGGCGGCGCGCCACAGCATCCATGCCCCGAAGAGTTGCAGCGCATAGCAGGCGATCTGCGCCGGGCCGTGCAGACGATAGACGGGCGTATCCGGCAGCATGCGCACGAAGCCCAGCCAGGCGGCGGTCAGCACGACGGCCGAGATCGTGAAGGTCAGGCGATAGTGCTGCGGCGACAGCCGCACGGAGCGCTTGCAGGGGCGGCTGGCCAACAGGCTGTGGGTCAGCGCGAAGCCCAGGCTGCTTCCCCAGAGCCAGGCCAGCGGGTGCGTGGTGTCGAACTGCGGCATGGCTGGAGCGTAGAGACTCGCGGGGGGCGGCGCAATTTGCGCCCGGCCGCGAGGCCGGACAGACTGCAGCGGCAGGAGGAAACCCTTGGATCGGATCGCATGCGTATCAGTGGTGTCGAATCCATGCCGGTGAGCCCCAAGCCCCTGCGCCCGCTTCGCTTTGCGCCCTCCCCACACCATGACGCACGTCCCGCCGACACGGCCGTCGACCTGATCGTGCTGCATGCGATCAGCCTGCCGCCCGGGGAATTCGCACCGCAGCGTGTCGAGGATCTTTTCATGGGCCGGCTCGATCCGGCAGCGCATCCCGCTTTTGCCGATCTCGCCGGCCTGCGCGTGTCCGCGCATTTCGTCGTCGACCGGCAAGGCGGCATCACCCAGTTCGTGCCGGTGGGCCGGCGCGCCTGGCATGCCGGCGCTTCCGTCTGGCAGGGTCGCCGCGACTGCAACGATTATGCTATCGGCATCGAGATGATCGGCGACGAGCAACAGCCGTTCGCCGCCCGCCAGTACACGGAGACGGCCAGGCTTTGCCGCATGCTGATGCAGCATTTTCCGGGCATCACCCCGGATCGCATCGTCGGCCACCAGGATGTGGCGCCGGGGCGCAAATGGGATCCCGGCCGGCAGTGGGACTGGCGACGCTTTGCCCGCAGCCTGGCCGCGGTGCGCCGGTTCGATCTGACGTGGAGATGAGCATGGACGCATCATGGATGGATGAATTCCCGGCGCTGGCGGCCATCGACGATGCGGCATGGCGTCGGACGGCGGCGCTGGCGGTGCTCGCCACCGTCGATGCCGGCACGGTGCTGTTCCGCGACGGCGATGCCTGCGCCGGCTATGTGCTGGTGCTCGACGGCTCGGTGCGCGTGCAGAAGATGGATGCCAATGGCCGCGAGATCGTGCTCTACCGCGTCGAGCAGGGGCAGACCTGCATGCTGACCACCTCCTGCCTGCTCGGCGGCACTGCCTATCCGGCGGAGGGGGTGGCCGAGGAGCGCACGCGCCTGGCCATGTTGCCCGCCGCCGCCTTCGACCGCGCCATCGGCGAATCGACAGCCTTCCGCCGCTTCGTGCACTCCGCCATCAGCCATCGCATCGCCGATTTGATGCTGCTGATCGAGGACGTGGCCTTCGGCCGTATGGACATGCGCTTGTCGCGCCTGCTGCTCCGCCGCGCCCATGGCAAGGACATGCTCGCCGCCACGCATCAGGATCTCGCCGTGGAGCTCGGCACCGCGCGCGAGGTCGTCAGCCGCCTGCTCAAGGATTTTGAGTCCCGGGGGCTGGTGCATCTCGGGCGCGGCGAGGTGGGCCTGCTGGACCGGGCGCGCCTGCAGGCCCTGGGCGCCGATGAACGGTAACTTTGTCACTGAACCCATGCCCGGATCGGCTATACTGACGACAGTTGGAAGCAAGGAGATGAGCCATGAAAGCAAATGTTGGATCCATCGATCGTGTACTGCGCGTCATCGTCGGCCTGGGGCTGATCAGTCTGGTGTTCGTCGGTCCGCATACCCCCTGGGGCTGGATCGGCGTGGTGCCCCTGCTCACCGCCTTGATCGGTTTCTGCCCGGCCTACGCGCTGTTCGGTGCCAGCACCTGCCCCAAGAAGCAGGCCTGAGTCTTCGGGCGATGCGATGGACGGCAGCCGCCATGCGGCTGCCGTCGCCGTTATAGGCCACTGTGATCGCCGACAGCCAGATCGTTAGGCTTGGCGTCTTCGCTTCGGTGCTCGCTGCCATGGCCGTCTGGGAGATGGCGGGGCCCCGGCGGGCGCTTTCCTCTCCCCGTTCCCGACGCTGGCCCGGCAACCTGATGCTGGTGGCACTGGACGCGGTGATCCTGCGCCTGCTGTTGCCGGCTGGTGCTGTCGGCGCCGCACTCTGGGCGCAGGGGCGCGATATCGGCCTGTGCCATCAGCTGTCCTGGCCGTATGGGGCTGCCGTGCTGCTGTCGATGCTGCTGCTGGATCTCGTGATCTACGCCCAGCATGTATTGTTCCACGCCGTGCCGATGCTGTGGCGGCTGCACATGGTGCACCATGCCGATCACGACATCGACGTCACCACCGGCCTGCGCTTCCATCCGGGCGAGATTCTGCTGTCGATGCTGATCAAGATGGGCGCTGTGGCGCTGCTTGGGGCGCCGGTCGCCGCCGTCATCGCCTTCGAGGTGACACTCAACGCCATGGCCATGTTCAACCATGCCAATGCCCGGTTGCCGCTTGTCCTGGACCGGTGGTTGCGCCGGCTACTGGTGACGCCGGACATGCACCGCGTGCACCATTCGGTGGTTCGGGATGAGACCAACAGTAACTTCGGCTTCAACCTGTCGCTGTGGGATCGTCTGTTCGGCAGCTATCGGGCGCAGCCTGCGGCTGGGCATACGGGCATGGTCATCGGCTTGGTGCAATACCAGCAGGCCGGCACGCAACGGCTGGGCTGGATGCTCGCCCTGCCGTTTCACGCTAACATCGGCCCCTATCCGATCCTGCGCGATCGTCCGGAGGCCGGCCATGAGTGACGACACCCCCGTCAACCGCTGCGAGTGCGTCAAGCGCAGCTTCGCGCAATTGCTGGAGCTCGGCAGCCTGGAGGCGGCGGTGGCCGAGACGGGCGCCGGCCGCGAGTGCGCCGGTTGCCTGCCGTATATGAAGCTGGCCTTCGCCACCGGCGAGACGGCGTTTGCTATCGACGACCCGCGCCTGGCTCAGTACGAATAAGATGGCAAGCGAACGCCAACGCCCGTCATTTATGCTCGCCGCGGCGGCCTTCGTCGTCGTCGTCGCCGGCATTCAGGCCGCCTCGTCGCTGCTGATCCCGTTCCTGCTCGCCGCCTTCGTGGCCATCATCTGCCTGCCGCCGATGCATTGGCTGATCGGCCGCCGCGTGCCGGCGGGCCTTGCCGTCCTCGCGATCACCCTGGGCCTGATCCTCGTCACCATCCTGATCGGTGCCTTCGTCGGCACCTCCGTGGCGGACTTCTCGCGTAACCTGCCGAACTATCAGGCGAACCTGCAGCATCAGACCGGAGCCCTGCTCGACTGGCTGGGCCGGCACGGCCTGACGCTCAACTCGCAGCTGTTGCGCGACAACCTCAATCCGGCGGTGGCCATGGGCCTGGCCGGCAAGATGGTGGCTGGCCTCGGCAACGCCCTGGCCAATACCTTCCTGATCGTGCTGACGGTGATTTTCCTGCTGATCGAGGGGGTGGCGCTACCGCACAAATGGCGGCTGATGGGCCGGCACGCGCCGTCGACCGAAAGCTTCGGCCGCTTCGTGGCGAGCGTGAATTCCTATCTGGCCATCAAGGGCTGGGTCAGCCTTGCCACCGGCGTCGTCATCACCGTCTGGCTCGCCGTGCTCGGCGTCGATTACCCGGTGCTGTGGGGCCTGGTCGCCTTTTTGTTCAATTTCGTGCCGAACATCGGCTCGATCATCGCCGCCGTGCCGGCATTGCTGCTGGCGCTGGTGCAGCTCGGGCCGGGCCCGGCGCTGGCCGCCGCCGCCGGTTACCTCGTCGTCAATATCGTCATGGGCAACGTCGTCGAGCCGCGTTTCATGGGCAAGGGGGTGGGGCTGTCCACCCTCGTCGTCTTCCTGTCCCTGGTGTTCTGGGGCTGGGTGCTGGGCCCGGTCGGCATGCTCTTGTCCGTGCCGCTGACCATGATCGTCAAGCTGGCGCTGGAGGCGAATCCCGACACCCACTGGATCGCCGTGCTCATCGGCCCGGACGTGTCCGCGCCGGAGGAGCCCGAAGCCTAGCCGTTCAGGCCGGAGTGGCGCAGCAGGGCGTCGACGGTCGGTGCCCGACCCCTGAAGGCGATGTAGGCATCCATGATGTCGCGGCTGCCGCCAACGGAGAGCACCTCGTCGCGGAAGCGCTCGGCCGTCGCCGCATCGGTGATGCCTGCCTCCTCGAAGGCGGAGAAGGCATCGGCGGAGAGCACCTCGGCCCACTTGTAGCTGTAGTAACCGGCTCCATAGCCGCCGGCGAAGATGTGCGAGAAGCCGTTCTGGAAGCGGTTGAAGGCGGGCGGGGTCAACACGGCCACCTCGCGGCGAATGCGGTCCAGCACATCCTGCACGCTCTCCGTGCCACCCGGCTCGAAGCCTGCGTGCAGCTCCATGTCGAACAGCGAGAACTCGATCTGCCTGAGCATCTGCATGCCCGACTGGAAGTTCTTCGCCGCCAGCATGCGCCCGAACAGATCGTCCGGCAGCGCCTCGCCAGTCTGGTAGTGGCGGGCGAACAGGTCGACGGCCTCGCGCTCCCAGCAGAAGTTCTCCATGAACTGGCTCGGCAGCTCCACCGCATCCCAGGGCACGCCGCGGATGCCGGAGACGCCCAACTCCTCGATCTTCGTGAGCATATGGTGCAGGCCGTGTCCGAACTCGTGGAATAGCGTGTTCACCTCGTCGTGCGTCCACAGTGCCGGCTTGTCGCCGACCGGCGCATCGAAATTGCATGTCAGGTACGCCACCGGTAGCTGCAGCGAACCGTCCGGGCGGCGCCAGCGGCTGATGCACTCGTCCATCCAGGCGCCGCCGCGCTTATGGGCCCGGGCATAGGGATCGAGGTAGAAGGCGGCGACCTGGATCTGGCCATCGCACAGCTCGAAGTAGCGCACATCCTTGTGCCAGCGCGGTACATCGCGGTTTTCGCGCACCGTCAGGCCGTACAGGCGATGGACCAGTGCGAACAGGCCGTCGAGCACGTTCTGTTCGGGGAAGTAGGGCTTCAACTCTTCCTGGGAGATCGCGTAAATCTTGCGGCGCAGCTTTTCCGACGCAAACGGGATATCCCAGGCCTGCAGGTCGGACAGGTCCAGCTCGGCGGCGGCGAACGCCCGCAATTCGGCCAGCTCTTCTTCCGCCATCGGCCGGCTCTTCGCGGCCAGTTCGCGCAGGAAGGCCTTCACCTCGTCCGGCGATTTGGCCATCTTCGTCGCCAGCGAATACTCGCCGTAGTCGGCGAAGCCGAGCAGCCCTGCCGCCTCGCGACGCAGGGCCAGGATCTCGTCCATCACCGGGGTATTGTCCAGATCCCCGGAGGAGGCACGCGTCGCGTAGGCGCGGTACATGCGCTCGCGCAGACCCCTGGCCTCGGCGTACTGCATGAACGGCATGTAGGACGGGGCGTCGAGCGTGAACAGCCAGCCCTCTTTTTCTGATTCCTTCGCCCGCTGCGCGGCGGCCTCGCGGATCGAGTCGGGAATGCCGGCAAGCTCGGCCTCGTCGCTCAGGTGCAGCGTAAAGGCACGGGTGGCGTCCAGCAGGTGCTGCTCGAAGGTAGTGGAAAGCTCGGACAGGCGCATCTGGATGGCCTTGAAACGGTCGCGGTCCGCCCCTTTGAGCTCCGCGCCGCCGAGCCGGAAGTCGCGCAGCGTATGCTCGACGACGGTGCGGCGCTGTTCGTCGAGGGCGGCGAAGGCATCGCCCTGGCGCAGGCGCTTGATGGCTGCGTACAGGGCCTCGTTCTGCGCCAGCTCCGCCTGGTATTCGGCCAGCTGCTGCACGCCCTGCTGGTAGACCGCGCGCAGCGCCTCGGAATCGCAGACGCTGTTCAGGTGCGATACCGGCCCCCAGATCCGGCCCAGCCGCTCGTCCATGGCCTCCAGCGGCTGCATCAGCGAGATCCAGTTCGGCGTCTGTTGCGCCGTCAGCTTGGCGATGCCGGCGCGGTTGTCCGCCAGCACCTCGGCCAGGGCGGGCAGCGCATGCTCAGGCTCGATGTCCCCGAAAGGGGGCAGCGTGGCATTCAGGGCGGAGAGAAGGGGGTTATGGGACGTCATGGGGGAAGCATGCCGCCGTGCCTCGCCATGGCAAGGCGAAAAAAAACGGCGGCCCGAAGGCCGCCGCTTGCTTGGAGGAGGAAAACAATTGGTATACTACTTACGGGTGCGGGGGCCTGCTGTGCTCCGGAACACAAAGGTGGTCTGCTAGCACCCGTGTTTCCCGGCAAGGCTCCTTGCCCGTATGCGTAATGTAGCGGCCAGGATGTAAACGGGCGTGAAACATCTGTGAAATTGCATTCATAATGCCGCAGGGGGCCTTCAGGCGCAGCTTAGGCGAATTCGGGCAGCAGCTCGGCGGCGAACACCGGTCCGTCCACGCAGACGCGGCGGTAGTATTCCCTGCCATCCTCGATGGTCCTGACCACGCAGCCGGCGCAACCGCCAAGGCCACAGGCCATGTGCTCCTCCAGGCTCAGCTGGGCGGGAATGCCGAACTCCCGGCCCAGGCGTGCCACTGCGTGCAGCATCGGGTGCGGGCCGCAGGACAGCAGCACCGTGCGCTGCCTCTCATCGGCATCCAGCGCCGCGAGATAATGGCGGGCCAGCTCCGGCACATGCCCGGGGAAGCATCCGTACAGGCCGGCGTTCGAGGCGAGCCGCGAGGGCACGCCCCATGCCTCCAGCGAGGTGATGCCGAGGATGGCGTTGCCGTTGATGCCGGGCAGCATATAGGCGCTGGGCTTCAGGGCGAACGGGAACTCCACCTCGGAACCGGCGAAGAGTGCGAGCTCGGCCTGCCCGCGCAGGCGCTGGGCGGCAAAGATCATCGGCGGGATGCCGACGCCGCCGCCGATCAGCACATAGCGCAGGGATGTGTCCGTCAGGTCGAAGGGGCGGCCGATCGGGCCCATGCAGGCGATGGATTCGCCTGCCTTGCGTTCGGCCAGAAGCCGGGTGCCCTCGCCGACGGTCTTGATCAACAGGTCCACATGCCCCTTGTCCGGATCGGTCTGCATGATGGAAATCGGGCGGCGCATCGGCCGCTCGGGCGACACGCGCACATGCACGAACTGGCCGGGCAGGGCGGCGGCGGCGATCTTCGGCGCAAGCAAACGCATGATGAACTGGCCGCCAGGGTGCATGGCGTTGGCGACGATGCCGGCCTCTTCCTCGAAAATGGTGTTGCGGTAAGGCTCAGCCAAGGATGGCTCCGTCGGCGAACACGGACCGGCCGGCCAGCAGTGTGTGTGTGACGCGGCCGGTCATTTCCCGCCCGTGCCAGGGGGTATTGCGGCTCTTGGAGAACAGCTGCGCCCGATCCAGCGTCCAGCGCGCCTGGGCATCGAAGATGGTGATGTCGGCAGGCCTGCCGACGCCCAGGGTGCCGGCCTCGAGGTTCAGCAAGCCAGCCGGCACATGCGTGATCTTGGCGATCATGTCCGGCAGCGACAGCACGCCGGCACGCACCAGATCGAGCGACACCGGCAGCAGCGTTTCCAGGCCGACGATACCGAAGGCGGCACAGGACAGGCCGCAGCGTTTGTCGTCCTCGTGGTGCGGGGCATGGTCGGTGGCGATGGCGTCGATGGTGCCGTCGCCCAGCCCCGCGATGACCGCCTGCCGGTCAGCCTCGGTGCGCAGCGGCGGACTCATCTTGGCATCGGCGTTGTAATTCAGCACCTCGTCCTCGGTCAGGGCGAAGTGGTGGGGCGCGGCCTCGGCCGTCACCTTCAGACCCCGGGCCTTAGCCTGGCGTACGAGCTCGACGGCTCCCGTGGTGGAAATATGGGCGACGTGGTAGCGGGCATCGGCCTTGCGCGCGAGCATGATGTCGCGGGCGATGATGGCGTCCTCGCCCTCGGCCGGCATGCCGGTGACGCCGAGTTGGGTGGAGATCCAGCCCTCGTTGACGGCGCCACCCTCGGTCAGCGCCAGCTCTTCGGCATGCTGGATGACCAGGAAGTCGAAGGTCGAGGCGTATTCCAGGGCCTTGCGCATGACGCCGGCATGCCAGATCGGGCGGCCGTCGTCGGAGAAGGCGACGGCGCCGGCGCGCACCAGCTCGCGCATCTCCGTCAGCTCCTTGCCCTCCAGATTCTTGGACACGGCGGCGATCGGGTGCACGCGGCACAGTCCGACCTCGCGCCCCCGCTCGACGATCTGGCGCACGACGCCGGCATGATCCAGGCGTGGCTGCGTGTTCGGCATGCAGGCCATGGACGTGACGCCGCCGGCGACGGCGGCGCGGGAGCCGGAGGCGATGTCTTCCTTCCATTCCTGGCCCGGTTCGCGCAGGTGCACGTGCATGTCGACGAAGCCGGGAGCGACGATCTTGCCGGCGGCATCGATGGTCTCATCGGCGGTGAGGTCGGAGGCGCCGATGGCGGCGATACGCCCGTCCCGCACCCAGACATCGGTCACGGCGTCGATGCCGTTCGCCGGGTCGATGACCCGGCCACCGGTGATGCGCAGCGTGCTCATTCCTCTCCTCCCCCGCATAACGCCGTCAGCACCGCCATGCGCACGGCCACGCCGTGCTCGACCTGGTCCAGGATGCGGCTACGCGCCGAGTCGGCGACGTCGGTGGCGATCTCCACGCCGCGGTTGATCGGGCCCGGATGCAGAACCAGCGCCTCGGCCCCGGCGGCCGCAAGGCGGCGCGCGTTCAGGCCATATGCCTCGTGGTATTCGCGGATCGACGGGAAATAGCAGTTGTCGGTCAGTCGCTCGGTCTGCACGCGCAGCATGTACAGGATGTCGCTGCCGGGGATGGCGGCGTCGAAATCGTGGAACACCTCGCAGCCGTAGCGCTCAACTTGCGCCGGCAGCAGCGTCTTCGGTGCCACCAGGCGCACGTGGTAGCCCAGGCGTTGTGCGGCCAGCATATGCGAGCGGGCGACGCGCGAATGCGCGATGTCGCCGACGATGGTCATCACGCGCCCGTCCATGCCGCCGATGGCGTGCTTCAGCGTCAGCAGGTCGGTCAGCACCTGCGTCGGGTGCTCATGGGCCCCGTCGCCGGCGTTGATGATGGCGGTGTCGTGCAGGTAGTCGGCGAGAAAATGGCAGGTGCCGGCGATCGAGTGGCGGATGACCAGCGCGTGCGGCTGCATGGCGGCCAGCGTCTGCGCCGTGTCGAGCAGCGTCTCCCCCTTCTTGGTGGCGGAGGTCGAGGCCGAGATGTTGATGACGTCGGCGGACAGACGTTTGCCGGCAATCTCGAAGCTGGTGCGCGTGCGCGTCGAGTTCTCGAAGAACAGGTTGATCACCGTCTTGCCGCGCAGCGTCGGCGCCTTCTTGATCGGCCGGCGGGACAGGTCGATGAAGGAATCGCCCAGGTTGACCAGGGCCTCGATCTGGGCGCGGTCGAGCTCGGCGATGCCGAACAGGTGCTTCAGCGGCTTCACTGCATCACCCGCTTTTCGACGATGCGCCAGTCGCCGTCGTCGTAGTCGAGCTTCACGGAGTTGCCCTCGGAGGCGGCATGGGCCAGCCCGGTGACGTCGGCGGCGATCGGCAGCTGGCGGCCGCCGCGATCGACGAGCACTGCCAGGCGGATGCCCGCCGGGCGGCCGTAGTCGAAGATCTCGCCCAGGGCGGCACGGATGGTGCGTCCGGTGTACAGCACGTCGTCGACCAGCCACAGGATGCGCCCGTTCATGTCGAACGGCAGGTTGCTGGGGCGCACCTCGGGGTTCGGGCCGATGGTGTCGAGATCGTCGCGGTAGAAACTGATGTCCAGATCGCCGCGGTGCACGGTGCTGCCTGCGGCCTCGAGCAGCGCCTGCAGCCGGTCGGCGACCTGCGAACCGCCGCGGCGGATGCCGATCATCCAGATCTCGGGGGCGGCCATGGCCTCGGCCATGCGCGCCAGAGCGGCGTCGACCGCGGCGGTCTCGAAGACGGTCTGCTCCGTCATCGGCGCATCCCCAGTGCCGCCAGGTAGTCCTCGAGGATGACGGCGGCAGCGGTCTGGTCGACGCGTTCGGTCATCTTCTTCTCGCTGAGCCCCTGGGCGCGCAGCCTTTCCTTCGCCGTCCAGCTGCTCAGGCGTTCATCGTGGAAGGCCAGCGGCAGTTGGGTCTGCGCGGCGATCTCGGCGGCGGCGGCGCGACAGTCGGCCGCCTGTGCGCCCTCGCTGCCGTCCATATTGCGGGCCAGGCCCACGACGATTCCCCTGCAGCCATATTCTTCGGCCAGCTTCAGAGCCTGCCGCGGCCAGGCGCGGTCGTTCCGGTGCAGGCAGGCGATGCCATGCGCAGAAAGGCCGAGCCGGTCGGAAACGGCGACGCCAATGCGCTTCAGCCCAATGTCGAGAGCGAGGATGGGAAGGTTTAACAAATCGGAGGAAAGCCCGGTGGCTGCGGCCATGTGCAGCCCAGGATCAGAAGTTGAGCAGGATGCGGCTTTCATCAAAGCCGTAATTCTGCAGTGTCTTGCGGCAGGCGTCCACCATGGCGCTCATGCCCGACAGGCAGGCCACGGCATTGCTCCCGTCCGGATGGTCGGAGGTCAGTGCGTCCTGCACATAGCCGATCGGGCCGTCCCAGTTGTCGTCGGCGGTGTCGACGGTGACGCTGACATCGATGTCGTGCTTGGCCAGCGAGTCCAGTTCGTCGGTCAGCAATCGGTGCATCGGGGTCATAAAGCCGGCGTAGATTGTCACCTTGCCGTATTCGGCGCGGTGGCGGATCAGGCTCTGCCAGACGCTGCGCAGGGGGGCGATGCCGGTGCCCACGCCGATCAGGTAGACGTCGCTGCCGGCGAACGGCGCCAAGTCGAAGCCCTTACCCATCGGCCCTTCGATTTCCAGCTCGGTGCCCTGTCCCTGTTCGCACAGGTAGGTGCCGATGCCGCCGGCCTGCTTGACGACGAGCTCGTAGTGCGTCGCCTCCTCGGGGCCGTTGGCGATGGCAAAATAGGCGGCGGCCGGATGGCGCACACCGGGGATACCGACGCGCAGAAACTGGCCGGTGGTGAAGGGCCTCAGTGTCTGTCCGAGTTCGGGTTCCAGTGTCAATCGGGCCACGGTATGCTCGCATGCGGTGTCGCTCAGGCGTTCGGTTTGACCGATGCGCATGCGGTATGGCGGAAAATCCTGCAAGATGCCGACTCCTATTCCATGAGGGCGCACATTGCACCGAAGGGGACGCGATTATGCAAGTACAAAACTGTCTGGAGCTGCGCCTCTCCGCCGGCGATATCGACGATATCGGCGAGGAGGCGTTCGCGGCCGCAGCCATGCGTCTGCATGCCCTGGGCACCGCCGAGGAGACCGATGCCGACTCGGGCGCACGGGCCTATATCGCCTGGTTTCCGGCCGAGGCAGCGCATGAGCCCATCATGGCGGCGATGCGCGATCTCGGTGCCGGCGAGGTGCAGCTGAAAGAGCTTGGCGACGACTGGGAGACGGCCTGGCAGCGCGACTGGCAGGGCAAGGCCATCGGCGAGCGGCTGTGGGTGCGCCCGTCGTTCCGCGCGCCGCCGACGGATGGGCGTATCGATATCGTGCTCGATCCGGGCATGGCCTTCGGCACCGGTCAGCATGCGACGACCTGCCTGTGCCTTTGCGCCATCGAGCGCGCCTGCGCCGATCAGCCGCCGGCCAGCCTCTTGGACATGGGTGCGGGCTCGGGGCTGCTGGCCATCGCCGCCGGCAGGCTGGGCGTGGGCCAAATCGTCGCCATCGACTACGACCCGATCTCGGTCGAGGCCGCCGCGGTCAATGCCGGCATCAACGGCGTGGAACTGGAATCCCGGCTCGGCGATACGCCGCCGGATGCGGTGTTCGAACTGGTGATCGCGAACATCCTGGCAGGCCCATTGATTTCCATGGCGCCGGGACTGGCTGCCTGCACAGGGCGCCGGCTCGTGCTTTCCGGGCTGCTGGTCACCCAGGTCGACGAGGTGAAGGCTGCCTACGAGGCCGAGGGGCTCACGGTGGACCGTATCGACACCGAGGACGAGTGGGCCGCCATCGAGCTGGTCAGGTAGAGGCGGACTCAGGCCTTTTTGAGGTGCGGGATCACTGGCGGCGGCACCAGTGCGGAAACGTCGCCGCCCATGGAGGCGATTTCGCGGATGAAGCGGGAGGACACGAAGGTGTAGTCCTCGCGCGCCATGACGAACACCGTCTCGATGCGCTCGTCCAGGCGCCGGTTCATCGTCGCCATCTGGAATTCATATTCGAAGTCCGAGGCGGCGCGCAGGCCGCGCAGGATGGCGTGCGCCTGTTGCTCGTGCGCCAGCTCCACCAGCAGGCCGGAGAAGCCGACCGCCTCGATGCGCGGTTCACCCGCGAAGGTCTCGCGCACCAGGCCGAGACGCGTTTCCAGATCGAACATTGGCGCCTTCTGCGGATTGTCGGCGACGCCGACGACGATGCGGTCGAACAGCTTCAGGCCGCGGTGGACGACGTCCACATGCCCCAGGGTCACGGGGTCGAAGGTGCCGGGATAGATGGCCGAGCGCGTCACGGGTGTCCCTCCGGGGCGAGAAAATGCAGGCAGGTGTCACCGTAGCGCCGCGAGGTGCCCGGCGTCCAGCCCCGCGGCCAGGCCGGGCTCACCGATGCCGACTCCTCGATGACGAGATGCGCCGCGGCGATGCCCTGATGATCCAGCCAGGCGGGGATCTGCTCGGCGATGCCCCGGGCATAGGGCGGGTCGGCGTAGACGAGGTCGAACGATTGTCCATGCAGCGCCGATAGCGCCGTCGGCAGGCTGCCCGTGACGATTTGCCAGCGCTCGCCGAGGCCCCAGTCCCCGCGGATCGCCTGCATGGCGCGGCAGCTTTTCGCCGCCTGCTCGACGGATACGGCCGAGGCCCCGCGCGAGATGGACTCCAGCGCCATCAGTCCGGAGCCCGCGAACAGGTCGAGTACGCGCCAGCCGTCGATGTTACCCAGGATATTGAACAGCGCCTCGCGCACCTTCGACGGCGTCGGTCGCACATCCGATTGGGTGGGGGACGGCAGACGGCGGCCGCGCAGTGTGCCGGCGGTGATGCGCATCAGCTGCCCATGCCTTGTGTCTTGCTCACCATTTGCGCGCGAAGGATTCCAGGCGCCGCTCCAGCAATGCCAGGGGATCCGCGTCGCCGGGGGCCAGGGTGTCGACGGTGAAGCCGATGTCGATGCCGATGCGCTGCTCGGTCTCCGGCCACGCGAGGGACAGCTTCCAGCCGGCCTGCATGTCTTCGGCCCATGTGCGGGCATGGCCCTCCTCGGCCTCAGGCATCAGCACGGCGAAACGGCCCATCCCCATATGGGCGATCAGGTCGAAGGGGCGCAAGCGCTCGCGTAGCGCCGTACCGGCGGCGGTCGCCGCCTCGCGCGCGAACCATTCGGCATGGCCGCGCACCAGCGAGATGTAGTTGCCGATGCCGAGGCTTACCAGCGTCAGCGGGCGCTCACAGCTGCGGCAGCGCTCCGTCTCGATGACCAGGCGCTGGCGCAGGTAGGCTGCGGTCTCCAGATCGGTGACCGGATCGCGGTAGAAGTAGCGGCTCAATCGCTCGCTGCGCTGCAGCGCCGTGTTGACGCGCGCCAGCAGCTGCGCCGGGGTTACGGGCTTGGTGATGTAGTCGTCGACGCCGAGGCTCAGGCCGTGCACCTGGCTTTCGAGCTCGTCGAGCACGGTCAGAAACACGAAGGGTGTCAGGTTGTAACGCCGATCGGCGCGCACCGCCCGGTACAGCGCCCAGCCGTCCATGTTCGGCATCATGATATCGGTCAGCACCAGATCGACGTGGCGGCGCTGCATGATGGCCAGGGCATCGGCGCCGTCGGTGGCTTCCAGCACCTGGAAGCCACCCTGGCGCAGGAAATGGCTGGTGATGTCTCGGCTGCTGCCGGAGTCCTCGACGACCAGAGCGGTTTTCAAAACATCCTTCCTCTTTATCCCTTGCCGGATTGTGACATCAGCTTGCGTTGGACGGGCGTATGCGTAGCGTTCCGCATCCTTTGCCATATTGCAACAACACCGGGGGAGAACGCATGGCCGCGATGGAACGCGCTTTGATCAGTGTATCGGACAAAACAGGCGTCGTGGATTTCGCCCAGGCGCTGGCCGCACGCGGCGTGGAGATATTGTCCACCGGCGGCACCGCCAGCATGCTGCGCGAGGCGGGCATCGCCTGCCGGGACGTTTCCGACTACACGGGCTTCCCCGAGATGATGGACGGGCGCGTGAAGACGCTGAACCCGAAGGTGCACGGCGGCATTCTGGCCCGCCGCGACAATGCCGGCGATCTCGCATCCATGGGCGAGCACGGCATCCTGCCCATCGATCTGGTGTGCGTGAATCTGTATCCCTTCCGTCAGGCGGTGGCCAAGGACGGTTGCACCATCGACGATGCCATCGAGAACATCGACATCGGCGGGCCCTGCATGGTGCGCGCCGCCGCCAAGAACCATAAATACGTGGCCATCGTCGTCGACCCGGCCGACTACGGCATGGTGCTCGACCGCCATCGATGCCGGCACGCTCGACGAGGGCAAGCGTCGGGCGCTGGCCACCAAGGCCTTCGCGCACACCGCCGCCTACGACGGCGCCATCGCCAACCATTTCTCCGCCCTGAACGCCGACGGCACGAAGCGCGGCTTCCCGGACATCCTGACCCGTCAGTTCGTAAAGACGGCCGACGAGCTGCGCTACGGCGAGAACCCGCACCAGCAGGGCGCCTTCTATGCCGATCCGGAGGATGTCGGGGTATCGCTGGCCGATTGCCAGGTGCTGCAGGGCAAGGCCCTGTCCTACAACAATATCGCCGATGCCGACGCCGCCTTCGCCTGCGTGCGCGACCTCAAAGAGAATGCCGCCGTCATCGTCAAGCATGCCAACCCCTGCGGCGTGGCCACCGGTACGGTCCAGTCGGAAGCCTACGAGCGGGCGCGTGCCGCCGACGCCGTCTCCGCCTTCGGGGGCATCGCCGCCTTTAATCGCCCGCTGGATGGCGGTACCGCCAAGCTGATCGCCGAGACCTTCATGGAGGTCGTCATCGCCCCGGGCTTCTCCGACGAGGCGCGCGAGGCCCTGGCCACCAAGAAGAACCTGCGTCTGCTGCTGGCTCCCTCCGCGGAGCCGGTGTCGGGCGGCTGGGAGTTCAAGCGCGTCAACGGCGGGCTGCTGGTGCAGGAGCGCGACGCGCACATCCTGGATCGGGCCGCCTGTAAGGTGGTGACGAAGCGCCAGCCCACCGAAAAGGAATGGCAGGACATGCTGTTCGCCTGGAATGTGGCCAAGCACGTGAAATCCAACGCCATCGTGTTCGCCAAGGGCGGCGTTACCCTCGGCGTGGGTGCGGGGCAGATGAACCGCGTGAACTCCACGCGCATCGCCGCCCACCACGGCGGTGAGGCGATCAAGGGCTCGGCCGTGGCTTCCGATGCCTTCTTCCCGTTCCGCGACGGCGTCGATGCGCTGGCCGAGGCAGGTGCCGTGGCCGTGATCCAGCCGGGCGGCTCGGTGCGCGACGAAGAGGTCATCGCCGCCGCCGACGAGCATGGGCTGGCCATGGTGTTCACCGGTATCCGCCACTTCCGCCACTGATTCGAGCTTGGGCCTGAGCAAGCGAGAGCCCGCCTTTATGGCGGGTTCTTTTCTTTATGCTTCCCGGCAAGCGGTTGGCGATCTCGATCCAGTTAAGGTCGCGACAATAGGCGGAGCAAGACCCTCTCCGTCGCGCCGGCGCCTAGCGCTTCCCGGTCGGGCGGAAGACGACGAGGATGACGGTGGCGGAGGCGGCGGCGAAATAGAGGATGCCCAGCACCTCTTTGAAGCTGTCGTTCATGGCCCACAGTAGCAGCGAGCAGGCGACGGCGCCGGCGAGCACGAGGACGTTCCACTCGCCGAACGGCCGACGGTAGGCGATGCGGTGGTAGAGATCGGCGAGGGTCTTGGTCCACATGCCCCAGGCGGCGATGACCAGCGCCGGCTTGGCCACCTCGCTGAAGATGTGGGGCAGGTGCTTGTAATTCAGGGCCACGAGCAGGCCGCACATGATGCCCATGACCACCCACCAGCGCAGGTGGGCCTTCTGTTCGTCGCTCATCGGTCGCTTGCTCTTCATGCTTCCCATGTTATGGCTGTACCGCCGGTGCACAAGCGGGGGAACTCCGCTATCGTTCGCCGCTCCATATCTGGAGAGGCCGAAGAATAGGCCAAAGAAGAGGGAGTTGACCGTGAAGGTAATGGTGATCGGCGGCGGCGGGCGCGAACATGCGCTGTGCTGGAGGCTCAAGCGTTCCCCCAGTGTGACCGAGGTGGTCTGCGCCCCGGGCAATCCGGGCATCGAGCGCGTTGCGCGCTGCATACAGGTCGGCGCCGAGGACATCGACGGCCTGATGGCACTGGCCCGTTTCGAGAAGCCCCGGCTCGTCGTCATCGGCCCGGAGGCGCCGCTGGTGGCGGGGCTGGCCGACCGCCTGCGCGACGAGGGTTATGCCGTGTTCGGGCCCGATCAGGCGGCGGCCCAGCTTGAGGGCAGCAAGTCGTTCTCCAAGGAATTGATGGCGGAGGCCGGGGTGCCGACGGCGCGCTTCGAGGTGCATACGGATGCCGATGCCGCCGAGGCCTTGATCCGCCGCTGGGGGGCACCGATCGTGGTCAAGGCCTCGGGCCTGGCTGCCGGCAAGGGCGTGGTCGTGGCCGGGTCCGTCGACGAGGCGGTGGCGGCGGCGCGCGACATGCTGGCCGGCAACAGCTTCGGGGCGGCGGGATCCGAGGTCGTCATCGAGGAATGCCTGGTCGGTGAGGAGGCCTCCTGCCTGTTCATCGTGTCCGGCGACACCATCCTGCCGCTGGATTCCAGCCAGGATCACAAGGCGCTTCTGGATGGCGATGCCGGCCCGAACACCGGCGGCATGGGCGCCTATTCGCCGGCCCCCTGCGTTACCCCCGCCATCGCCGACGAGGTCCTGGAGACCATCGCGCGGCCGACGATCGCCGCCCTGAAGAAGCGTGGCATCGGTTTCATCGGCACCCTGTACGCCGGCGTCATGCTGACCGCCGAAGGACCGAAGACGCTGGAATTCAATGTGCGTTTCGGGGATCCGGAGTGCCAGCCCCTGATGAGCAGGCTGAAATCCGACCTGGGCGAGGTGCTGCTGGCGGCGGCCGAGGGTAGGCTCGCCGGTATCGAACTCGATTGGGACGAGCGCGTGGCGCTGTGCGTCGTCGTCGCTTCCCACGGCTATCCGGGCAGCTTCACCAAGGGCCAGCCCATCCTCGGTCTGGACGCCGTGGAGCTGGCCGGCACCACCGTGTTCCATGCCGGCACAGCTAGGCGCGACGGGATCATCGTCAATGCCGGCGGGCGCGTACTCGGCGTCACTGCCCTCGGGACGACGGTGTCCGAGGCGCAGCACACCGTCTATCGGGCGCTGGGTCATCTGGACTGGCCGGGCGGCTATTATCGGCGCGATATCGGTTACCGAGCCGTCGCGCGCGAACGGGCTTAGATGTTGGCCGACGGGCCGAGGGCCTTCCGTGCCGCTGTCGCCATCGGGCAGGGCTGAGCTGCGCCCCCGTCTGCAGGTGCTGGGCGCGGCGCGCATCATTCGCGCCGGGGGCCTGGTCGCGCACGCCACCGCCACCGTACCCGGTGTCGCCGCATCCCCCTGGCAGCCGGCGGGGGTGAAGCATCTTTTGCGCTTCAAGCAGCGCCCAGGCCCGTTCCTGATCCTCGCCGATGCGCCCCGCACCGCCATGCGGCTCGCCCCCTTTTTTACCCCCGGGCTGAGGCGGCTGATGCGCGAATCCTGGCCCGGGCGCACCACCCTGGTGTTTCGCGCCCGCCCCGGTCTGCCGGCCTGCTGTTACCAGGGCGGCCGGCTGGCCGTGCGCGTCGATGCCAGTCCCTTCGTGCGCCAGCTGGCGCGCCGCTGTGGCGGCCTCATCCTGTCCAGCAGCCTGAACCGGCGCGGGCAAGCCACGCAGGCCCTGGATCGGCACTGGCGCTGGCGCTGGCATCGCCATTTGGCGGCGTTACTGCCGGGGGAGGCGGGCGAAGGGACCCCATCGGCGATATGGCGAGTGCGCGGCCGGCGTACCGAGCGCCTGCGATGAGCATGCGATGAGCGAATCCATGCACAAATCCGGGCGCGTGCCGCTGCACCTGGCGAAGCATGCCGCCGCACTCCTGGCGCGCGTGCTGGAGGGTCCGCCGCCGGCGGATCGGCAAATGGAACAGTATTTCCGTCAGCATCGGAAGCTGGGGGTGCGCGACCGCGGCTTCGTGGCCGAGACGGTGTACGGGGCGCTGCGCCGCCTGCGCCTGCTGCGCCATGTCGCAGGCATAGATGCCGATGTCATGGCTCTGATCTGCGTTCAGCTGTTGCGCCAGGGACTCAGCGCCCGGGCGCTCGAGGAGGCGAGGCTGGCCGAGCCCGCACAGCTGCGCGCGCTTACCGAGCGGTTGCGCACGCTGGATATGGCGGCCCTGCCGCTGCCCATACGCACCGACATGCCGGACTGGCTGGCGGCCGAGCTCGGACGCGAGCTCGATGAGGGGCAGATTCTGGCGCTGGCCGAGGCGTTGAACCGGGCCGCGCCACTGGATATCCGTGCCAACACGCTGAAGGCGAGCCGGGATCAGCTGCGGACCCGCCTGGCGGACGAAGGCATCGACATGGCGCCGACACCCTACTCGCCGGTGGGCCTGAGGCGGCCCGATCGGGCGCCGTTGTTCGGCAGCCCGATCTTCCAGGACGGTTGGTTCGAGGTGCAGGACGAGGGCAGCCAGCTGCTGGCACTGCTGGTCGAGCCCCGGCGCCGCGAGATGGTGGCCGACTACTGCGCCGGCGCCGGCGGCAAGACGCTGATGCTCGGCGCCATGATGGCCAATACCGGCATGCTCTACGCCTTCGACATCCATGCGCGACGGCTGGCGGAGATTCGACCGCGTTTGATTCGGGCGGGGCTGGACAATGTGCGCGTCGTGGCACTGACCGGCGAGCGGGATCCGTTGCTTTCCCGCCTGTCCGGCAAGATGCACCGCGTGCTCGTCGATGCGCCCTGCAGCGGTACCGGCACGTTGCGCCGCAATCCGGACATCAAATGGCGCCCCGTCGATCTGCCCGAGATCGCCGCCGTGCAAAAGCGCATCCTGGCGCGCGCCGCCACCCTGGTGCGCCCCGGCGGGCGTCTGGTGTACGCCACCTGCAGCCTGCTGCGCGCCGAGAACGAGGATGTGGTGGAAGCCTTCCTGGCCGAAAATCCGTCCTTCCGGCTACTGCCGGTGTCCGAGGTCCTGGCGCGCCAGCGTGTCGATCTGCCCATGGACGGACCGATGCTGCGCCTGTACCCGCATGTCCACGGCACCGATGGGTTTTTCGCCGCGGTACTGGAGCATCTCCCCTCGTAACGCAAAAATTACCCCGATGGGCTTACAAGCTTTCGGCTTAATATTTGGAATGTGCTATGGCATAGTCCGCCATCCTGGGCCGGAGTCACTTGTTTTCGGCCACGTATTTTTAGGGTAGGTGCATCATTTCTGAACAGGCGAGACAATCAAGGATTCACGGATGAATAAACTGGCCGAAGCACTGAAGCCGCTGTTCCAGCGCCTGGGCTCGATGACGCTGGCCGTGGCCATCCTGGTGGTGCTTGCCGTGGCCTCGGCCATCGGCACCGTGCTGCTCCAGAACCAGGAGCAGACCGATTACCTCAACCAGTTCGGGCAACTTTGGTACTGGACCTTCCGCAGCCTCGGCCTGTTCGACATGTACCATACCTGGTGGTTCCTGACCCTGCTCGCCTTCCTGATGGTGTCCCTGGCCGTTTGCCTATGGCGCAACGTGCCGCATTTCCTGAAAGAGATGCGCATGCGCAAGGTGACCATCACCGACAAGTCGCTGAAGAGCTTCCACCATCTGCACCAGTGGCAGCTCGGCGAGGGCGCGAGCCAGGAAGAGATCAGGCAGGCGGCAAAGCAGGGCCTGAGGGGATGGGAGACGCTGGAGGCGGAGAAGGACGGCGCCGCTTATGTGCGCGCCGACAAGGGTCGCTACCACAAATGGGGTTACATCCTGGCCCATGCGGCGGTGCTGATCATCCTCACCGGCGGCTGGATCAGCGTGCACTACGGCTTCCGCGGCGACATGCAGGTGCCGGAGGGCCAGACCGGCGATGAGATCCAGTTCCTGCGCGGCGGCAAGGTGCATACCCTGAAGATGCCGTTCACCGTTCGCTGCAACAGCTTCCAGATCGGCTTCTTCTCGACCGGTGCCCCGAAGGAGTTCAAGAGCAACCTGACGATCATCGATCACGGCAAGCCGGTGCTGACCCGGGACATTATCGTCAATGAGCCGATGACCTATAAGGGCGTACGCATCTTCCAGGCCTCGTTCGGCGACGGCGGCTCGGCGTTGGATCTGCATCTGTTCCGCCTCGACGGCTCCCAGAAGATCGACACCGTCAAAACCCATGTTTACCAGACCTATACGGACCCGAAGAGCGGGGTCTCGATCCAGATCACCAACTTCCGCCCGTACAATATCCAGAATATGGCCGGTGAGGGTCAGCCGAAGAAATTCCACGACCTGGGCCCGGCCTTCGAGTTCATCATCCGCGGCCCGGGCATCAAGCCGGTCAAGATCAAGAGCTTCATGAACCCGCTCGAGCTCAACGGCCAGAACCAGGGCACGCTGCTGATGGTGTCGCTGAGCGGCGACGGCAAGGATTACCAGCCGTTCGAGCTTGGCCTGGACCTGAGTAACCCGAAGGAATGGCAGCTGTTCCATGCCTTCGTCACCATTGCCAGCAAGCACGGCGCGGCCACCCAGCAGCAGCGCTTCGACGACTTCCGTTCGGCCATGCAGAAGGTGTACGGCGACAAGAAGCCGCAAAACTTCCAGCAGCTCGGCGCCCGCCTGCTGCAGGCGATGAACTCGCTGCCGAACATCCCCTGGCCGTTCATCCCCATTCTGGATAATTACGATCAGGTCTACTATACCGGTCTGCAGCTGACCGAGGATCCGGGCATGAACATCGTCTGGATCGGCAGTGCTATCCTGGTCTTCGGCCTGTGTCTGATGCTTTACATGCCCCACCGCAAGGTCTGGCTGGTCATCCGGCCGGCCGGCAAGGGCAACGAGGTCAGTCTCGGCGGTATGACCAACCGCAACCGCTTGGGCTTTGAAAAGGAATTTCAGACCTTGGTGACGCGACTGAACGCAACGTTTGCAGAGTACTAAAGGAGGTACGTATGAGCGTAGTCATGGCAAACCATTCTACCTGGGACAACCTGAATCACGGGCGTCCCGGCTTCATCCGCTTCGGCGGCTATCTGGGCCTGATCCTCGGCGCCGTAGGCCTGGCGGCCTTCGGCCAGGGCGGATATAACCAGGACGCTTACCTGTTCCAGCTGATCGGCAGCCAGGGGCTGATGTGGTGTGGCACCGGCGCCATCCTCGGTGCCCTGTCCGCCTCGGTGGTCAGCGTTTTGCGTCCGTCCGCGACGGAGTCCAAAATCGCCTCCAACGTCGTGCCCTGGCTGGACGGCGCCTTGCTGATGCTGATCGTGACCTTCATCCTGGCGCAGTTCGAGCCGGCGCATTCCCAGATTTCCTTCGACGACCAGTCGAACCTGTTCTCCGGCCGCGACATCTTGGCCATGGACATCATCTTCGTCTTCTCGGCCTGCTGCTACATCGCCTACCTGTTCGCGCCTGATTCGTTCATCGGCAATATTGCCACCTTGTCGGCACGCATCGCCGTGCTCGCCGGCGGCTCCTCGCTGCTGCTGCGCTGGTACGAGTCCTACCTGATCAACCCGGATATCGGCCATGCGCCGGTGTCGAATCTGTACGAGGTGTTCATCCTGCTGTGCTGTGTCACCACCCTCGTCTACCTGGCGCTGGAGGTTCGTTACCAGGCACGTGCCATGGGCGCCTTCGTCATGACCCTGGTGGCCGCTGCCGTGTTCTTCGACATCTGGCTGGCCTCCGTCGGCCAGGCAGACATCAAGCCGCTGGTACCGGCGTTGCAGTCCTACTGGATGAAGATCCACGTGCCGATGAACTTCGTCGGTTACGGTTCGTTCTCCGTCGCCTGCGGTGCCGGCATGGCCTATCTGTTCCGCGACCGTCTGGAGAGGCGTGGCAGCAATGCCCGCATCCTGGCGACGATGCCGTCGCTCGACCAGCTCGACCAGCTGGCCTACAAGGCCGTGGCCATCGGCTTCCCGGCCTTCACGCTGGCTACGATCCTGGGCGCGGCCTGGGCATCCGAGGCCTGGGGCGGCTACTGGTCCTGGGATCCGAAGGAGACCTGGGCGCTGATCGTGTGGCTGACCTATGGCTCCTACCTGCATGCACGCGTGTCGCATGGCTGGCAGGGCAAGGGCCTGGCCTGGTGGGCGGTGGCCGGCTTCCTGGTGACGCTGTTCTGCTTCCTGGGCGTCAACATGTACCTGTCCGGTTTGCATTCCTACGGCCGCCTGAGTTAAATGGACCCCTCTGAAGAGGGGAGGAGCCGATGAACCGACTGCACAAGATCGTGTTTCCGGCGGCCGGCATGGGCACGCGCTTCCTGCCGGCCACCAAGGCCACGCCGAAAGAAATGCTGACCATCGTCGACAAGCCGCTGATCCAGTACGGCGTCGAGGAGGCGCTGGCTGCCGGGCTGGACGAGGTGGTCATGGTCACCGGGCGCGGCAAGCGCAGCATCGAGGACCATTTCGACGTCTCCTACGAGCTCGAGCGGGCGCTGCGCGACAAGGGCAAGACGGAGCTGTACGCGCGGGTGTCCGAGATATCGCACATGGCCGAGATCGCCTATGTGCGTCAGCGCGAGCCGCTGGGTCTGGGCCATGCGGTGGCCTGCGCCGAGCACTGGGTCAGCGACGAGAGCTTCGGTGTGTCGCTGGCCGACGAGCTGATCGTGGCCAAGGTGCCGGCCATGCGCCAATTGCGCGACGTATACGAGCGCACCGGCTGCTCCGTTATCGGCCTGGCACGCGTGCCGCACGAGCACACCCGCCGCTACGGCATGGTGGCGGCGGAGCCCGAGGGCGACCTGTTGCGCCTGACGTCCATGGTCGAAAAGCCGGAGCCGGAGGACGCGCCTTCGGACCTGGCGATGATCGGTCGCTACATCTTCACCCCCCACCTTTTCGATTACCTGCGCGAAGCCTCCGCCGGCACCGGTGGGGAAATCCAGTTGACCGATGCCATGGCCGAACTCGCCGGCCACGAGCCGGTGTACGGGGTCGTCATCGAGGGCGAACGCTTCGATGCCGGACAACCGCTCGGCTTCCTGCTGGCCAATCTGAACCTGGGGCTCCGACACGCCGATTACGGCGAACCGCTGCGCCAGGCCCTGTCTTCGCTACTCGCTTCGTGAACGTACTGGCGCTCGACGCTGCCTACGGGCAGGCCTCGGCGTGCCTGTTACGCGGCGATGAGATGCATGGCGAAACCCTGTCCGATCCGACCCCGCATTCCCAGGCCATGCTGCCGTTGCTGGAGCGTCTGCTCGTAGCCGCCTCCATGGATTGGCAGGCCATCGACCTGCTGGCGCTGGGCGCCGGCCCCGGTTCGTTCACAGGCATCAGGGTGGCTGCCGCTACCGTGGCGGGGCTGAACGCGGTGCTCGACAGGCCGGTGCTTTCCATCTCTTCGTTGGCCGTCACCGCCTGCCAGGCGGGAGCACAGGGCCCGGTGTGGGTGCTCGAGGATGCCCGGGCCGGGGAGATGTTCGCCGCCTGCTATCAGGGCATGGATGCCGTCGTGGATGATGCCTGCCATGCCTATGCGGACCTGGCGGATTGGCCGCCGGCGCGCTACGTCTCGCATCGGCCGCCGCCGGGCAGTGAGGACTGGCAGCGGGTGCCGCTTATCATGGACCGCGGCGAGGCGCTGGCGGCGATGGTCCGGCACCGGCTGCGGAGCGTCGCCGATATCTCGGTGCTGCCGCGCGTCGCTATCCCGGCCTATCTGCAGCGCTCGCAGGCCGAAAGGAACGCGGCCCGTGCCTGAACCGACGCGCGTGCTCTTCGTCTGCCTGGGCAATATCTGCCGTTCACCGCTGGCCGAGGTCGTGGTGCGCGACCGGGCGCTGGCGCGTGGGCTCGGAGCGCATTTCGACTTTGCCTCGGCCGGCACCGGCGATTGGCATATCGGTAACGGTGCAGACCCGCGCTCGGCGGACACAGCTGAACGCTACGGCCATGACCTGAGCGGCCACCGGGCCAGCCAGATCACGGCAGTGGGGGTTTCCGACTGGCAGTGGTTCGTGGCCATGGACGCCGACAATCATGCCAACCTGCTGGCCATGGGGGCGCCGGAGGCGCGTGTGCTCATGATGCGCCGCTTCGAGGCCGGGGCCGGCGCCATTCCGGATGTGCCCGATCCCTACTACGGCGGGCCCGACGGCTTCGACCGCGTCTATGCGATGCTCCGGGACAACGCCGATCCGATGCTGGATTTCCTTCTCGGGGAGGGGTCTTAGGGCCCCTTGAAGTAGTTCGGGTCGATATTGTACTTACGCAACAGCTTGCGCACGGTGTTGCGGTTCAGGCCCAGCATGTCCGAAACCTTCAGCTGGTTACCGTGGCACTGCTCCAGTGCCAGCATCAACAGCGGCGGCTCAACCTGCTCCAGCAGGTGCTGGTGCATGTCGATGGCCTTGGCGTAACCGAGGTGGTTGATGTACTCGCGCATGCAGCGCGTCACGGCGTTCGGCAGGCTCTCGGTCTCCTGGTCGGTGTTCGCATCGTTGCCCAGCGCCAGCGCCACGTCGGACAGGTTGATGGTGGCGCCCGGGGTCAGCACGGCCAGCCGGCGCATGACGTTGCGCAGTTCCCTCACATTGCCCGGCCAGTCGTGGCGCTTCAGCAGTTCCAGCGCATCGCCCAGCAGGATCGGCGGCGGCATGCCCAGTTCGTCGGCGGATAGCTGAAGCAGGTACTCGGCCAGCTCCTTGACGTCGTCCCGGCGCTCGCGCAGCGGCGGGATGTGCACCGGAATGACGTTCAAACGGTAGTACAGATCCTCCCGGAACTCGCCCTTGTTGATCTTGGTCTGCAGGTTCTGGTGTGTGGCCGCCAACAGGCGCACGTTGACGGTGCGCGCCTGGTTGCTGCCGACGCGTAGCACCTTGCCCTCCTCGAGCACGCGCAGAAGCTTGGCCTGCAGCGGCGCCGGCATGTCGCCGATCTCGTCGAGAAACAGGGTGCCGCCGTCGGCCTGCTCGAAGCGGCCGGCGCGCATTTTCTCGGCCCCGGTGAATGCGCCCTTTTCGTGGCCGAACAGCTCCGCCTCCAGCAGATCGGCGGGGATGGCCGCGGTGTTGATGGCGATGAAGGGGTTGTTGTTGCGGCGGCTGCGCTCGTGCAGGGCGCGCGCCACCAGCTCCTTACCGGTGCCCGACTCACCGGTGATCAGCACCGTCAGGTCCGAGGCGGCGACGCGCCCGAGGGTGCGGAACAGCTTCTGCATGGCCGGGCTGCGGCCGATGATGATCTCCTGGCCATGGCTGGGCGCCCGCTCGGCCGGGGCCTGGGACGGCAGCACGCGCCGGGCCAGCGAGCGTACCTCGTCCAGGTCGAAGGGCTTGGGCAGATATTCCATGGCGCCGACCTGGTAGGCCTGGGCCGCATGGTCGAAGGTGGTCTCAGCGGTCAGGATGACCACCGGCATGTCGAACTGGCCGGATTCCAGGGCCTCCATGCCGTTGCCGTCCGGCAGGTAGACGTCGAGGAAGGCGATGTCCGGCCTCTGTGCAGCGCGTTCGGCCATGGCCTCTTCGAGGTTGCCGGCCATATGCACGGTAAAGCCCTCCTCTTCCAGCACCCGTCCGAGCACCCAGCGGATGCCCGGATCATCGTCGACCACCAGCGCATGCATCATGACGGGGATACCTCCAGGGGGAATTGCAGCGTAAATCGGGTGCGGCCGTGCTCGCAGCGCAGTTGCACGCGCCCGCCATGCTCCAGCATTACCCGTTGCACCAGCGCCAGGCCCAGGCCGCTACCGCGCGACTTGCTGGTGACGAAGGGCTCGAACAGGCGGGTCTGGATATGTTCGGGCACGGAGGCACCGTCGTTGGTGATACTGATCTCGATGACGCGCCCGGCATAGCCCGGCAGCTTGGCCGCCGGCGAGATGCGGCTCTGCAGCTCGATGATGGTGGCGCCGGCCTCCAGGGCGTTGCGCCACAGGTTCTCGATGGCTTGGCGCAGCCGGTTCGGGTGCGCCATGATTTCCGGCAGGCTGGGGTCGTAGACGCGCCGCAACTGCACGCCGGCCGGGGGGCGGCAGACGTCGTCGAGCAGGCTGTGCACATTGACCAGTTCCATCTGGATGTTGGCGCGCGGGCCGAGTTGCAGGAAGGCATCGATGCGCTCGCGGATGCGGTCCACCTCGCTCAGGATGTGGCCGACGGTCTCTTGCGTCGCGTCCCGTTCGGCGTGTTCGCCCAGCCATTGCGCCGCACCGCGGAGCGCGGCCAGCGGGTTCTTGATTTCGTGCGCCATTTCCAGCGCTACGCGGGCGATGGCCTCGGCGACCTCGTGGCGGCGCGACTGTTGCTCGACCTCATGCCGGTTCGCCTCCGGCACGATCATGACGGTGGCGCCGAAGCTTTCCGGGCCCATGTGCAGCGAGCAGGGCTGGTTGTTGGCACGCTGGTTCAGGTTGTGGTCCGAGATGTTCGCATGATGCGTGAAGACGTGGTTGAGCATGTGCTGCACCGCCTCGGCCGGGGCAAACAGATCGTCCAGGTGCTTGCCGGACAGGCCGCGCGCGGAGGTGCCGAGGAATTCCTGGGCCAGCAGGTTGGCGTGCGTGATCTGCCCTTTGTGATCGATGAACAGCATGGGAAGCGGTACCGAGCCCAGTTGCACCTGCTCGGGTTGAACCGCCTCAGGCGGCATCGGCAAGCTCGTGTTCGCAGGCCACGAAGAAGGCCTCGGCGGCGTGCATCTGCTGCTGCCAGTCGGACAGGCGCTGGAAGCGGTTGCGGAATTCGCCGGATCCGGTCATGCCCTTGGTGTACCAGGGGATATGCTTGCGCGCCAGCTGCGAGGCGGTGCGCAGGCCATGGTGTTCGGCCAGGTGGCGCATATGCTCGGCAATGATGGGCCAGCGTTCGGACGGTGTTGGGCTTGCGGGCGCCGGTTCGCCCAGCAGGGCGGCGCGCACCTCGTCCAGGACCCAAGGGTTTCCCTGTACGGCGCGGCCGACCATGACGCCGTCGCAGCCGGAGATTTCGAGCATGCGACGGGCGGATGCGCCGTCGACAATGTCGCCGTTGCCGATCACCGGAATCGATACCGCCTGTTTGGCGATGCCGATGTCCTCCCAGTTGGCGTGGCCGTTGAACATCTGGCTGCGCGTGCGCCCGTGCACGGTCAGCATCTGCACGCCGCATTCCTCGGCGATGCGGGCGATGCGCGCCACATTCTTGCTCGCCTCGTCCCAGCCGGTACGGATTTTCAGCGTTACCGGCACCTCGACGGCGGCGACGACGGCGGTCAGCACGCGTGCCACAAGCCGCTCGTCGCGCAGCATGGCGGAGCCGGCGACCTGCTTGCAGATCTTCTTCACCGGACAGCCCATATTGATATCGACGAAGTCGGCGCCGCGATCCACGGCCCAGCGCGCTGCCTCCTGCATATAGGCGGGATCCGAGCCTGCGATCTGCACCGACACGGGGCTCTCGCCGGCATCGAGCTCGGCCATGCGGTCGGTGCGTCCGCGGCCCTGTTCGACGGCGCGCGAGGCGATCATCTCGGTGACGACGAGACCGACCCCGAAGCGGCGGCAGACGCGGCGGAAGGGCAGGTCGGTGATGCCGGCCATCGGCGCCAGCACCAGCGGCACATCGATACGGTGCCCGCCCAGCGTGAAGCCGGGCAGCAGGCGAGCGGAGGATAGCATGCTTAACATTTAGGCAATCCTAAGCAGTTTCCGGCCGGGCGCCAGTGTTTTGTACGGAAGCGCTTGCCGGCAGGCCCTTGTGTAGCCAGCCTGCAGGCATGACCGATGCCTTTACGATCCACTGGCCGCAGACGAATTTCGCGCAGTCGGTGGCCGACGTGCGCGCCTTCCCGGCCACGGATCTGCCGAGCCTGGCCGTGGCCGGGCATTCGAACGTCGGCAAATCCTCGCTGCTCAATGCCCTGTTCGGGCGCAAGGGCCTGGTCAAGACCTCGAAGAGCCCGGGCTGCACGCGCCTGCTCAACCTGTTCGATGTCGACGGGCGGCTGCGCGTCGTCGATCTGCCGGGCTACGGCTTCGCGCGCGCCGCCAAGAGCGAGAAGGCCAGGTGGGCGCAGCTGATCGAGGATTATCTGCAGGGGGAGCAGGCACCCATGCTGGTGCTGGTGCTGCTGGACATCCGCCATGGCCCGAAGGATTCCGACCTGCAGCTGATCGACTGGCTCAATGTGCACGGCATTCGCTGGCTGCCGGTAGCCACGAAGGCCGACAAACTGTCGGGCAATGCACGGACCAAACGCTTACGGGAAATGACCGAGGCGATGGGCGGCATGCTGGAGCCGCTGCCGACCTCCGCCCATGGCGGGCGCGGCATCGCGCAGTTACGCGATGCCATCATCCAGGAGCTGATGTCGGTGGGCGATGGCGGGGAAAGGCGCTAACCTCCGATAACGCGCCGGTGCCGGTAGGGAAGGAGGCCGCGATGTTCGAATCCGCCGAGCTGGGCCATACGATCACCAAAGCCGATTACGAGGCGCAGGAGCCGCGGCTGCGCGAGGCCCTGCTCGATGCGCAGTACGAGGTGCTGAAGCAAGGGCAGTTCCCGGTCATCGTGGTGGTCGGCGGCGTCGATGCCGCCGGCAAGGGGGCGACGGTCAACCTGTTGAACGCCTGGATGGATCCGCGCCATATCCGGGTGCATGCGCTGGGCGAGCCGACCGAGGACGAGCGGTTACGCCCGCCGATGTGGCGCTTCTGGCGCGTGCTGCCCCCGAAGGGGAAGATCGGTGTGTTCTTCGATTCCTGGTATGCCGATCCGATCAAGCGCTGCGCCATGGGCAAGGCGAATCTGGACACGCTGGATGCGCCGCTGGACGAGATCCAGCGCTTCGAGCGCATGCTCATCGACGAGGGCGCACTGATCGTCAAGTTCTGGTTCCACCTGTCCAAGCATACGCAGAAGCTGCGCCTGAAGGCTCTGGAGAAGGACGCGAAGACGCGCTGGCGCGTCACTCCCGCCGATTGGGAGCATCACAAGCGCTACAAGCAATTCCGCAAGGTCTCCGAGCATGTGCTGCAGACGACGAGCACCGCCGAGGCGCCGTGGATCGTCGTCGAGGGTACGGATTTCCGCTATCGCAACCTGACCACCGGCAATGTGTTGCTGGAAGCCATGCGCAAGCGCCTGGCCGCGCCGGCACAGCCGGCGCCGCTCTTGGCAGCACCGCTGCAGGTGTCGATCGACGACAGGAATGTGCTGGCCGCACTCGATATGTCCCACACCCTTTCCAAGAAGCGCTACGAGAATGCGCTGGCCAAGTACCAGGGGCGGCTGAACAGCCTGACCCGCGATCCGCGCTTTCGCCAGCTGTCGCTGATCGTGGCCTTCGAGGGGATGGACGCCGCCGGCAAGGGTGGCGCCATCCGGCGCGTCAGCGGCGCCCTGGATGCCCGCCAGTACCAGATCATCCCGGTGGCGGCGCCGAGCGAGGAGGAGCAGGCCCAGCCCTATCTGTGGCGTTTCTGGCGCCATATCCCGAGGCCAGGGCGGGTGACGATCTTCGACCGCACCTGGTACGGGCGCGTGCTCGTCGAGCGCGTCGAGGGCCTTTGCTCCGAGGCCGACTGGATGCGCGCCTATGGCGAGATCAACGAGTTCGAGGAGCAGTTGGCGGTGCACGGCACGGTGCTGGTGAAGTTCTGGCTGGCCATCAGCAAACAGGAGCAGTTCGAGCGCTTCAAGCAGCGCGAGGCGGTCGGCTTCAAGAACTACAAGATCACCGACGACGACTGGCGCAACCGCGAGAACTGGGATCAGTACACGCATGCCGTCTGCGATATGGTCGACCGCACCAGCACCGAGCAGGCGCCGTGGACGCTGGTGGCGGCCAACGACAAGCATTACGCGCGCATCCAGGTGCTGAAGACGATTTGCCACCAACTCGAGGCGGCGATGAAGGGGAAGTCGTAGATGAAGGTGCTGGCCTCGTACAATATCAAGGGCGGCGTAGGCAAGACCTCCGCCGCCGTCAACCTGGCCTATCTCGCCGGTCGGGACGGGCTGCGCACGCTGCTGTGGGATCTCGACCCCCAGGGCGCAGCCAGCTACTGCCTGCGCGTGAAATCGAAGATCAAGGGCGGCAAGCTGCTGCGCGGCAAGTCCGATGTCGGCGAGCTGATCAAGGCCACGGAGTACCCGCAACTCGACCTGTTGCCGGCGGATTTCTCCTACCGCAACTTCGACCTGCTGCTGCACGAGGCCAAGCACCCGAGGGATCGCCTGCACAGGGTGCTGAAGCCCCTGGCCGACGATTACGACACCATCGTCCTCGACTGCCCGCCGGGCATCACCCTGCTGTCCGAGGCGGTGTTCCGGGCGGCCGACGCGCTGGTGATTCCGACGCTGCCCTCGATCCTGTCCCTGCGTACGCTGAAGATGCTGCTTGCCTTCAAAAAGGAGAATAAGCTGGATCTGAAGCTGATGGCCTTTCTGACCATGGTCGACCGGCGCAAGAAGCTGCACAACCAGATCGTCGAGGCGCAGCCGCGCATGGGCGCGTGGATGCTGCCGGCCATCGTGCCCTATGCCAGCGAGATCGAGCAGATGGCCGAGCGGCGCGAGCCTCTGCCTTGCTTCGCACCGCATAGTCGCGCCGCTGTCGCCTATGCAGCGCTGTGGTCCGAGGTGCGGGAACGCATGGCCTGAGGCCTTTTGCGGGAAAAGCATCGGGCTCAATGAGCGGGTTGCCCTCTCGTGGTCATGTAAGGCGAATGCATGAACCTGTCCTTTCTTGCGTGCCCACAAATCGGCAGGACCGCCAATTTGGACGGC
Source organism: uncultured Zetaproteobacteria bacterium (assembly GCA_963764315.1). GTDB lineage: Bacteria > Pseudomonadota > Zetaproteobacteria > Mariprofundales > Mariprofundaceae > DATLWN01. The sequence goes on along the minus strand of CAVXSB010000004.1, from coordinate 9,283 downwards.
CGCAGGCCGCCCTGAAAGAGCGAGGGCCAAGGAAGGCCCGAGTCAAGAAAGGACCAAAGAAGGGCACCCCGGAACCAGGCTGCCCTTCGGGTCCCCGATCCTGCATGTTCGACATCGGCCGCGGCTCCGCCGCTCTTTTCCGATGTCGAATATTGGTCTCGGCAGCCTGCTAACGGGGAATCAAGAGCATGATCCAAAAAAAGATTAAAGTCGGCCGCCGTGGGCGCGATAGATATGGTGAAGTCCATGCCGAGGCATGGGTATGGGAGCGTGTCTATGCAGGTCAACGGTATTTCCTCACCGGTTTCATCGAACGCCGTCTCGACGTCCACGGGCAGGTCGCAGTCGCGTGCGGCATCCGGCCAGTCCGAGGCCCACGAGAGCCCGGCCGTGGAGGCGGCCGAGAGCCAGGCCACGCAGGTGCAGGAGGGCGAGGCCACCCAGAAGCCCACGACCAGCCGCCTGGATATCTACGCCTGAACCCTCCCGTTTCGGGAACCGGCATATCACTGGAGCCATAGCGCGCAGGCGCTAAGATGCCTGCCATGTTCAGGCATGCCCTTCTTTGGCTGATCGTCGCCGTCCTGTTGGGTGCCTGCACCGCACACGTCCCCTATCCACTCGGTATCCAGGACAGGGCGCATGTCGCTATCGCCGTCGCCCCCGCCACCCTCAGCGCCCCGGTGCACCGGCCCTCCGACATCGGGGACACCGGCAGGGGCAAGCTCCTGCTTGACCGGGACCTGGCCACAGTCAGGCAGGGCGTCGATGCGTATACGACCGGCTGGCTGCGCCGGCATCCGGGCGTCAGCCTCATCGGCGATGCCGCGCGCCCGGCCGCAACTCTGGCACAGGCCAGGCGGCAGGGCGCCGATCTGCTACTGGCCGTCGATGTGGCAGGCTACGGACAAATCAAGCGTCGCTGGGTGGGGCTGTTGTTCGGCAGCGGCGTCATCGAGGGCATCAGCCAGGGGGTGCTGGCTACGCATGCTACGGGCAACCCGATGCTCGGCCTCGGGGTTGGGGCGGAGGAGATCGCCTCCGAGGGCCTGACCTGGATCGGCGGCTCGTGGTTCTGGGGCAAATACTTCGCACCGGTGACGCTGGTGGGCAGCCTGTGGCGGGTGCGCGACGGAAAGCTGGTCTGGCGCGATGTCGTTTTTACCGACAACAGCGACGAGGTCTGGTTACTGCTGACCGGCAAGAAGTTACCGAGCAAGCGCCAGGCCCTGGCGGCGGCGCTGGGCAAGGCCGAGCAGGATCTGTTCCGTCATCTCGGCCGCTATATGCACGGGTCGCTGCTGATCCACCGGCGGCAAGCCGCCGGCGGGCGCAGAAATCTTGCACTTGGACTTGGCTCGCCGCATGCTTACCCTTGATCTTATTCAGGATTTCGTCGGGGAGTGGCGCCATGCGTAGATTGAGCCTATGGATGTTGATAACTGCATTTGCGTTCTCTGCCGCCGGTTGCGCCATGCACGATGCCGGGGGCATGGACAGCCAGGCCGCGGCATCCAGCAGCACCGATAGCGCCAGCTCCAGCACTTCGGACCAGTCCGGCAGCACCATTCCTGCCCCGCCGCCGGCGAAGATGGTCGCCGGTTTCGACGATATCCCGGTGCCGGCGGACCTGAAGCGCGACGATAAGCTGAGCTTCGTCTACGAGGCGCCGAGCGTCACCATGGGCGTGATCACCTATAGCGGTTACGACAAGGGCGCCAGCGTCGCCAAGTTCTTCCGTACCCAGATGCCGAACTACGGCTGGCAGTTCCTCAATGCCTTCAGCGAGGGCGATAAGTACATGGTCGCCTTTTTGAAGGCGGGCCGCTCCTGCATCATCAATATCGAGGAAGGCACGCTGTCCACGAAGGTGACGATCAAGGTCGGCCCGACGGCGGCCGGTACCGGCGGCGCCGGAAATGCCAATCCGCCGCTGCATTACGAGGTCGGCCACTAAGCCAGGCGCTAATCCGGCGTCTTCCCCAGCCACAGCGCGGTCAGGCCGGCGCGGCCGCGCACATTGAATTTGCGGCAGATGCGCGTGCAGTAGGTATGCACGGTGCTGGCGGCCAGGTGTAGGGCCGCGGCGATCTCTGTCTCCGTTTTTGCCGTCAATAGCTCGCTCAGCACCTTGCGCTCGGACGGGGTCAGTGGCGCGTCGGCCAGCACCGCCCCGTGGTGCAGCAGCAGCTGGTGATGGAACCAACGCATCGGCCGCATCGCCCTGTCGAGGCGCTCGCGCTCGGCATCGCCGAAGCAGGGGCTGTCCTCGCCCGTGCGCTCGAAGATCAACCAGGATTCCACGTCCGGTCCGAGAGGGGTGGCGACATAGATGGCGTCGCGGATGCCGAATGGCCGGATCATCTCCTTGTAGTAGTCGGAATCGAACCAGTCGTCTTCCACGCACTCGCTGCGGATGAGGATGCGGTAGCAGCCCGGCTGCTCGATCAGGGCCGCGACGCTGGGATCGATGCTGCCGGCGTTGACGCGGCGCAGCTGCCCCTTGCGCAGGGCCTCCCACTGCGGGGACGGGGACAGCTGCCGCGTCACCCGCGGCCGCCAGCCGTCGACCGGGTCGCGGGCGCCGATATGGGGCATGCGGACGCTGCCGACCCAGTAGGAGTGCTGGGCGCCGATCAGCGTCATCAGTTCCGTCAGCACATGTTCGAGGGCGGCACCGGTGCGCGATGCGCCGAATGCGGAGATCTCGTCCCAAAGGGCGTGGATGCGTGCATTCGCCTCATGTTCTTCCATGTTTCGAATATGCCTCAAACGGAGGCGGATCGGAAGCCAATCGGAATAAAATTGTCTCTGATCAGAGGCTGTTCCCTGGACCTGCGCGCATTAAGGTCGTAAGTGCACACGACCGTGTGTATTTCGGCATCGGGAGCGAATCAGTATGCTCCTAGCCGTAGGGGGGGGAGGATTGACGACATCACATGGTCTTTCCATTTCGGGCCTACTATGCCCGGCGTCTGCGCTTTTGGCCGCGATCCTGAGCCAGTAGCCGCATTTTCATGCCGGCATACCCCCTGTCCATGCGCGAGATTATCGAGGATGCGCCGGTGGTGCGCATTCTGAAAAACCTGTTGATCCAAGGGGAAGGAACTTGATGAACATGAGCCAACTGTACCGACCGGTCTATAACGCCTCGCATGGAATGATTCGGACTGCGATGGCCGATACCGTGACGGGCCGCGGAACGCGCCGGTTTCTCGCCGGCATCCTGGCCATAATCGCGTTGGCCAGCGCCCCCCTTCCGGCTCTGGCCAACGGTGGCGCTGGCGGCAAGGGCGAATACAGCCAAACCGCTGGCGGCAGCGGTGGCACCACCAGTGCAACCGGGGCCGGAGGGAGCGGCGGGACGGGGACTATGTATAGCAGTACTACTGGTGGCGGTGGCGGTGGCGGTGCGGGCAGCACCGGTGGCGCCGGCGGCGTCCGCAACAATAACGGCACTGCTGATGCCGGCGGCGGCGCCGGCGGCGCAACTGCCGGCGCCAGTGGCGCGAATGGGTTGGACGGCGTGAGCTTATGGATCTCCGGTGGTGGTGGCGGCGGCGGCGCACACGGCGAGGTCCTGACGACAACTACGACCGATACCGGTGCGACGGGCGGCAACGGCGGCAAAGGTGGCATCGGCGGCGACAGAAGCGGCGGTGGCGGCGGCGGCGCCGGCGGTTATGGCGTCGTGATCGACGGCAGCGGGCTTACCTATACCAACACGGGCACGGTGGCCGGCGGGGCCGGCGGGGCCGGCGGGGTCGGCGGAACCGGCGGTTCCTCCACACAGGGCGGTAGTGGCGGCGATGGCGGTTACGGCGTCTATTTCACCGGCAGTGACACACTGAACAACTCGGGCTCTATCACGGGCGGCAATGGCGGTGCGGGCGGTGCTCCGGGCTCGGGCAGCACCCTCAGCGGCAGCGTCGGCGGCGGCGGCGTGGGCGTGGTCTCCACCGGCAATTCGACGATCACGAACAGCGGCACCATCACCGGCGGCAAGGCCAACGGCGGCACCGGCACCCAGGCCGATGCCATCGATCTGTCCGGCGGCGGCAACACGCTGATCCTGGAGTCCGGCTCGACGATCAACGGCAATGTGGTCAGTACCAGCGGCACCACCAACGGCGGCGACACGTTCGCCCTGGGCGGTAGCACCAACAGCAGCTTCAATATCGACCATGTGGGTTCCGGCCAGCAATACCAAGGCTTCAATGCGCTGAAGGAAACCGGCAGCGCCACCTGGACGATTACGGGCAGCAACACCAGCGGCCATGGCTGGAACCTGGACGGCGGCACGCTGTCGATCTCCTCGGGCACCGGAGCTGAGCTCGGCAACTATACGCTCAGCTTCAACGGCGGCACGCTGCTGACGACGAGTGCTGCCACGCTGAGTCAGAACATGAGCCTTTCAGGCAATGGCAGCTTCGATAACGGCAGCAAAAACGACACGTTGTCCGGTGTCATCAGCGGCACGGGCGCCATGAGCTTCGCTGGGGCCGGCACGACAACATTGAGTGGCGCCAACACTTATACCGGTGCTACGACGATCAGCGCGGGAACCCTGAAAGTCAGTGGTAGTCTTTCGGACAGCTCAGCCGTATCGGTCTCCTCGGGAGCCACCTATCAACTTGGTGCAAGCGACACGGTGGGCTCTATTGCCGGCGCGGGCTCGGTCAATCTTGGTTCCTATGCATTGACGGCAGGCGGCGACAACACCAGCACGACCATGTCGGGTGTGATTTCCGGTACGGGTGGCTTGACCAAGAGTGGTACGGGCACGCTGACTCTGGATGGGGCCAATACGTATACCGGCACCACCACAGTCAGTGCCGGCACCCTTGAAGTCGGCGATGCCTCTCACACCAGTGCAAGCCTGGCCAGTGCCGTGACCGTGGGTAGCGGTGGTACCTTGCGCGGCCACGGCACGATCAATGGCGACGTCACCAATGGTGGCACGGTCTATCCCGGCGGCTCGATCGGCACTCTGACCATCTCTGGCAACTACACGCAAAGCTCTGCCGGCACGTTATCGATTGGTACGACGACGTCGGCGGTTGCCGGTACGGGCTATGATCAACTTTTGGTCTCCGGCACAGCAGCATTGGCTGGCAAACTGAACGTGAACGTCGGCTCAGGCACATATAAGGTGGGCACGAAGTACGACATCGTGCACGCAGGAAAGTTATCCGGGCAGTTCGACACAGTGACTTATAACCCAGCATTTGCCAGCTACCTCAACTCAGAGCTCAGCTACACGGGCACCGATGCATACATGACACTGCATGGCAACTCCGCTGCCTTCACGTCAGCTCAAGGCACGTCGACCAACGATTGGAACAGCGAGTTGGGCCTGCTGTCCGGTGAACAAGCGGTGATGAACGTGCAAGGTGGCACTGCTGGCAGCATCATGGAGGTCAATGGCAAGCCTGACCCTGCGGTATGGGTGCGTGGCCTGATCGGTACCGGCAATGCATATGGTGCCGGCATCAACAACAACGGCGTACTGATCGGCTATGGCGATGAGGTTCGTCCCGGCCTGATCCTCGGCGTTGCCCTAGGGAGTACCGGCATGCGTACCAGCTCATCATCGAGTACATCATCCGATCTGGTAAAGACGCATGCCAACGGAGTGTACCTATACAGTCAGTATAACCGCGGACCCATATTCATCGATGCCACGGCGACAGCAGGCGGCATGAATACAAGCAGTTCGCGCAACCTGACGTCGACGGGAGACATTGCCAGCGGCAGTGCATCCGGCTCGTATGCAGGTGTTTCCGCCCAGGCTGGTTATCGGATCACCAAGGGCAAGGCATTCGTTACGCCGTATGTTGGAGCAGGTTTCCTGCACACCCATCGCAGCGCCTACAACGAGACGGGTGCCGGCACCCTGAATCTCAGTTATGCCGCAGCGAACGATAACATCGAGACCTTCAGGACTGGGGCACGTATCGGCGCAGACTTTGATGAGAGCGACTCGGTCGTTGTGTCTCCATGGGTTGAGTTGGGCGCTATTGCCTACACGGGCGATCGCAACAAGGGCCTTACGGTGACGCTGGGCTCGCAGACGGATGTGCTTCCGGCTACGGGGGCGCCGTCCACCGCTGCCTCCGCCAACGCCGGCATCGCCGTGATGAGCCATGCCAACTGGTCGGCCCAGCTCGTCTACCACGGTCAGTTCTCGAAGCACACGCATATGCATACTGGCGATGTGAAGATCGTTTACCGCTGGTAAGTAACCACCGAGCCCGGCCTTCGCTGAAGGCCGGGCTCCGCCATAAGGTCGAGATCCATCCATGGACGAATGTCCGCTCCTGGCGGTGATCTCAACTGATCGACGCAACACTTTATCTAGACTGACTGGATGGAGTGTTGGCCATGAAGCAACGACGACGGATTTATTATTCGGAAGCACAAAGAGCAGAGATATGGGATCGCTGGAAGCGAGGTGAATCCCAGAGCGCGATCGGTCGGCTGTTTGATCGAGGATCGTCCTCGATCTTCACCGTGTTGGCCCCTACGGGCGGGATACGTCCGGTACCGAGGAAGAGATCGGGCATATCGCTTACGCCCGCCGAGCGGGAAGAGATATCCAGAGGCATTGCCTGCAAGCGGTCGATACGCTCGATTGCAGCCCGCCTGAACCGTTCTCCTTCGACGATCTCCAGAGAGATTCAACGCAACGGTGGTCAGCGATCCTATCGTGCGACAAAGGCCGATAAGGCTGCCTGGGAACGGGCGCACCGCCCGAAGCCATGCAAGCTGGCAATGAACCACGCCTTGAGTGATGCTGTTTCCATCAAACTGAAATTGGAATGGTCTCCGCAACAGATATCCGGCTGGTTGAGGCAGGAGTACCCGGGGAATGAAGCCATGCAGGTATCGCATGAAACGATCTACAAGACGCTGTTCATCCAGGCCAGGGGCGCGCTGAAGAAGGAGTTGCAGCAGCATCTGCGTTCCAAACGGGCAATTCGCCGATCGGTCCATACAGGGAAGGAATACGATACGCGAGGGCAGATCCCGGACATGGTGTCGATCCGGGAACGGCCTGCTTCTGCCGAGGATCGCGCACTCCCCGGCCACTGGGAAGGCGACCTGATCGCCGGCTCCAAGAACAGCTATATCGCCACTCTGGTGGAAAGGCACAGCCGTTACGTCATGCTGATCAAGGTCGCTGACCGGAAGACGAAGACGGTTGTTGATGCGCTGATCCAGCACGCCAGAAGGCTACCCGATGAGCTCTACAAATCCCTGGCCTGGGATCGGGGCGCGGAGCTATCGGATCACAAGCGCTTTACCCTGGCCACCGACATCAAGGTCTACTTCTGCGATCCGAGCAGTCCCTGGCAACGTGGCTCCAATGAAAACACCAACGGCCTACTGCGCCAGTACTTCCCCAAGGGAACCGACTTGTCGGTCCACTCGCAGGAGCACCTGGACATGATCGCTAGGCGCCTCAACGAACGACCAAGGCAGACCTTGAACTTCGAAACACCGGCAGAGAGATTTAATGCCTGTGTTGCGTCGACCGCTTGAGACGGCAGCCGCATTTTGCCGGTCACCACAGGCGACCATCGGCCAGAATTGGTCACTCGCAAGTGCATTCTTTTTGGGAACCACCCATTATGGATGCGTGCCTAACTAAATATTACCACATACGCATTCGAGATAGTTCCCGGAAGAACCAAGAAGATATATGGCTCCAAAACTCATCGAAAGACCGGCTATTGTGGATGCAGCGTATTCTCGCAATACGGCTCTTTCATCTTCTGACCGAAAGGAAATGGAATCATCTACGACGACCACTAATGCATGCTGCAGCCCGTACTTCTTGTCGCTCTTTTTGGTTAATGCGTTCTTCAAGTGATGAAGCTGGGCATCCACTGTCGAGACATGGCTAACCGCCTCGTTCTCGACTTCCACATGCTGGTTCCTAGCGGCCTTTGTACCTGTCACACTCAGTTTTCCAAGCCAGTTTACTGACCCATCCTCGTTCAACCTGACCTGCTCCCCTTAAACCGAGCCAAAAAGTAGTTAGTATTTCCGCCGAGGTGGAGTTCAACCCTTTTTAGTGCCACCGGCTAGTAGAAAATCCGGCTCTCGTGATCGCCTGGCAAACTCGTTTGGCGTGAGTTTTCCTAGCGATCCATGGGGTCGATATTCATTGTAATCGACTCTCCAACTTTCCACCTTATCCCGAGCATCTGCAAGGCTCATGAACCAGTGCTGGTTCAGACATTCCTGCCGGAACCGACTGTTGAATGACTCGATGAAGGCATTGTCTGTCGGCTTGCCCGGTCGTGAGAAGTCCAAGATCACTTTGTTCGCATAAGCCCAGAGATCCATCTCGCGGGATACAAACTCGGGGCCGTTATCCACCCGGATGCGCTTGGGCATGCCATGGAGAGCCACGGCCTCATTGAGCGTATCGATCACTTCATAGCTGCGATAAGCGGTATCGAACACCGATGGCTGGGCTCTCCCGGGTATAGTTGTCGATGATTGTCAGCATTCTGATCCTTACGCCGTCGAACAACTGATCGGCGACAAAGTCTATGGACCAGCAATCGTTCTTTTGCGTGGCCGGTGCCCGATCATCCCTAAGCTTGGCGCTGACGCGCCTGCGTGGGGTCTTGTTCCTCATCTGGAGCCCTTCTTCCTTATACAGCCGGTACACACGCTTGAGATTGATTATCCATCCCTCGCGCCTGAGCAGTGTATGGATGCGCTGGTAGCCATATCTCACCCTGGTTGCTGCAAAATATCCTTGATCCGACTGCGCAACAGCTCCTGGTTGTCCTTTTTGGATTCGTATCCGTAGACTGTTCTCGATATCCCAACAACACGGCATGCCCGCCGAAGACTGATTCGATAGCACCTCGTCAGGTGATCGACCAGGTTCCTGCGCTTGGCGGGCTTCAGAGCTTTTTTGAGAGCACATCCTGCAGCATCTGCTTATCCAGACTCAGATCCGCTACCATCCGCCGAAGCGCCTTGTTCTCTTCCTCGACCTGGCGCAGGCGGCGCATCTCCGATGGCATCAAGCCACCATATTTCTGCTTCCACTTGTAAAAGGTGGCTGACGATACGCCAAGTCGCCGAGTGATCTCCTCAACCGTGATTCCGTCTTCATGCTGCTTCAGGGCAAACGCAATCTGCCCCTCGGTAAACTTCGATCGTTTCATCGCATAATCCTCCAGTAGTTCATCGCTCAAACTACCGGATTTTTCTACTTTACAATGGCACTGTTTTCAGGGGGAACACCATTCCTGAT
>CAVXSB010000003.1:0-17769 GCA_963764315.1 uncultured Zetaproteobacteria bacterium | reverse complement strand
GAGGGCAATCCGGGTTCGCCGGTCAATCACGGCCGCCTTTGCCCGATGGGCCAGGCCGGTCTGCACGCGCATTACAATCCGGACCGTCTTACCAAGCCGATGATGCGCAAGGGCGGTAAGCTGGTCGAGGTTAGCTGGAACGAGGCGATGGACACGCTAAAGACCAAGCTGGCCAAGAAGAACGGCAAGCTCGCGTGGCTGAATGGCGCCGTCAGTGGCCACCACGCAGCGCTGATCCAGGCCTATCTGAACGAGGCGGGCTCGAAGAACATGTTCGTGTTCGACACCCTGCCGCCGGCCGTCGGTCATGATGCCAACGAGGCCATGTTCGGTCATGCCATGCCGAAACTCGATTTCAAGAAAGCCAAGGTCATCCTGTCCTTCGGCGCCGACTTCCTCGGCACCTGGATGTCGCCGGTACAGTTCGCCACCCAGTATGCGGAGTTCCGCGAGGCGCCGCGTGGCACCATGGTTATGGTCGAGTCGAAGATGACCCTGACCGGCGCCAATGCCGACCGCTGGGTCGCCATTCGCCCGGGTACCGAGGGCCATCTGGCCATGGGCCTGGCCGCGATGCTGATCCAGGATCCTGTGTACGCCAAGCGCCTGCCGACCGATCTGGTCGCCGAAATCAAGAAAGTGAATCCCGACGAGGTGTCGAAGATCACCGGCGTGTCCAGCGAGCGCATGCACAACATCCACAACCTGCTGACCGCCAACGCGCCGAGCCTGGTGCTTTCCGGCTCCTCCGCTGAGGGCGTGGAATACGGCTCCGAGACGGCGCGCGCGGTACTGCTGCTCAACGTCATCCTCGGCAACGTCGGCAAGACCATCCTGCCGCGCAGCGAGGCGGTCTTCCCCGACCTGATGCCAAAGATGGGCGGTTGGACGCAGCTGAGGGCCTTCGTCGACGGTCTGCATAAGGGTGCCTTCGACACCACCGTGGTGTTCGGCACCAACCCGCTGTACCAGGCGCCGGACTTCATGCATGCCGACAAGGCCTATGCCAAGGCCGGCTACCGGATCGCCTTCTCCATGTTCCCGGATGAGACCGCCATGGCCTCCGACCTAGTGCTGCCGCTGCACTCCTATCTGGAGGAGTGGAACACGGCTCTGCCGGCCTATACGCCGGAAGACGGCTTCGTGGGCCTGCAGCAGCCGGTGATGAATCCGGTGTTCGGCGAGGGTACCACCCGCCCGTTCGGCGATCTGATGCTCGCCGTCGTGCAGGAGATGAACCCGAAGTACAAGACCTTTAAGGACTATGAGCACTATGTGCGCGGCGCGCTGTGGGCGATGAAGGACGTGATGGTGAATCCGCCGCGTCCGACCGTGCCCGGCCAGACCGAACAAGAGGCCTTCCATCAGGGCATCCAGTCCGACGGCTATATCCGCCTGAAGACCAAGGCTGCCCCGGCCATCAAGACGAAGCTCGAGGCAGTCAACCTGCCGGCGGCGCCGAAGGCGAACAGCAACTATCCGTTCCGCCTGCTGCCGACCGCGCGCCTGGGCCTGTGGGACGGCCGTCACGCCAATCTGCCCTGGCTGCAGGAGTTGCCGGACCAGATCGCAGAGGTGGTCTGGGATTCCTGGGTTGAGATGCATCCGAGCACGGCCAAGAAGCTCGGCGGTATCAATACCGGTGACGTGGTGCGCGTAACGTCCTCCTCGGGCTCGATCGAGGTCAAGGCGTTCGTCTTTCCGGGCATCCATCCGGACTGCGTTGCCATCCCGCTGGGTCAGGGTCATACGGAATATGGCCGCTACGCCAAGGGCGTCGGCGTCAATCCGTACCGCATCCTGGATCCGAAGTTCGACGCCAAGACCGGTGAACTGGCCACCTTCGCCACCGACGTGCAGGTAGCCAAGGTCGCCGATCGCGGACCGATCGTGACGCTGGCGCACGGCGATCTTGTGATTGAGAACGGCAGCAACTCGCAGGCCGGCCGCGAGCTCGTCAAGACCGTCACCGCCAAGCAGTTCAACCGTACCGAGGAGGCATAACCATGGGCCTGAAGCGTATGCTCGAAAACTGGTCGGACTTCCGCAAGGACGACTACTACGATAACACGCCCTATATGTGGGGCATGGCCATTGACCTGAACAAGTGTATCGGTTGCGGCGCCTGTGCCACGGCTTGCTATGCGGAGAACAACCTGCCGGTGGTCGGCAAGGAGCATTACTCCCGCGGTTATGCCATGCACTGGATGCGCATCGAGCGCTATTGGGACGAGCCGGACGGTCATGCTGACATCGACATTGCAGGTAGAGAGGATTCGCCTTTTGATGGTCACCCCGGTGTCGATCCCATGGCGCCTGATACCGATATTCATAACGCGGATACCGTGATGTTCCCGGAGCGCGGCGCGCACTACCTGCCGATGCTCTGCCAGCAGTGCAACCACGCGCCCTGTGAGCCTGTCTGCCCGGTGGCGGCCACCTACCACACGCCAGACGGCCTGAACGCGCAGGTGTATAACCGCTGTATCGGATCGCGCTATTGCGGCAATAACTGCCCGTACAAGGTCCGTTACTTCAACTTCTTCGACTTCTGGGAGGATCTGCCGCATCCGCTGGAGATGCAGCTGAATCCAGACCTGTCCGTGCGTTCCAAGGGCGTCATGGAGAAGTGTACCTTCTGCGTGCAGCGCCAGCGCGACGCGAAGAACGAGGCCGAAACTGCGGGGCATCCGAACTATGTGGAGGATATGTCCTTCATGACCGCCTGCCAGCAGACCTGCCCGACCCGTGCCATCGTGTTCGGCAATCTGAGGGACTCCAAGAGCCAGGTTTCCAAGCTCTGGGCCAGCCATCAGGTTCAGCTCAATCATCATGAGCAGGATAAGACTGCGGACGTACGCGGCTATCGCGTGTTCGAGGAGCTGAATGTCGAGCCCTGCATCATGTATATGGACCGGGTTCGCAATACCGAGGCCTAAGCATTCCGCAAGGGCGCCAATTAGCCGTTATTGAGGGGAGATCGACTAAATGGATAGCATGAAAGATATCGAATGGGCCAGAATCAATAAGGACGTGCTGGGGAGCCTTGAGTCCCCCAGAATTACCTTCTGGATTGTCTTGGCCGTCTGCTCCGTGCTCGTGATGCTTGGCGTCGCGGCAGAGGTATACCAGTACAACAACGGCCTGGGCGTAGCCCTGATGGACCGCCCGCACTTCTGGCAGTTGTACATCTCGAACTTCATCTTCTGGATCGGCATGAGCCATTCCGGCACGCTGCTTTCCGCGGTGCTGCTACTGACCAAGGCGGACTGGCGTAAGCCGATCTACCGTTTTGCAGAGGCCATGACCCTGTTCTCGATCCTGACCGCCGCCTTCTTCCCCGTTATCCATCTGGGCCGCGTCTGGAACCTGTACTGGGTGCTGCCGTACCCGAACGAGCGCACGATCTGGCCGAACTTCCGTTCCCCGCTACTGTGGGACGCCTCGGCCATCTTCACCTATGCCACCAGCTCGGCGTTGTTCCTGTACATCGGCATGATCCCGGATCTGGCGATCTGCCGTGACAACGCCCGGGGCTGGCGCAAGCCGCTGTACACCCTGATGTCGCTGGGCTGGATGGGCCGTGCCCGCGAGTGGATCGCCTTCCGCAAGACTTATGTACTGATGGGCTGCTTCCTGGTGCCGCTGGCCGTGTCCGTGCACTCCATCGTGGCCTCGGACTTCGCCATGTCCATCGTGCCCGACTGGCACATCACGTCCTTCCCGCCGTACTTCGTGGCCGGCGCCCTGTACTCGGGATGTGCGGCCATCATCACGCTGTTCGTGATGCTGCGCTACATCTTCAAGTTTGAGGATTACATGACCGTCGACATCATGGACAAGGTCGCCAAGCTGACCTTCGCCATTGCCATGGTCTGGAACTACCTGAACTTCAGCGAGTACGCCGCCATCTGGTACAGCAACGATATGTATGAGCATGAGGTGCTGTGGCAGAAGCTGACCGGTCCGTACTGGCCGGTGGTTTGGGGCATGCTGCTGTGCTCGACTGTGGCGCCGTTCGCCATGGCCTTCAAGAAGTTCCGCCGGAACATGTGGGCCATGTTCGTGCTGTCGATTGTCATCCAGCTCGGCATGTGGCTGGAGCGCTTCCAGATTGTCAGCCCGTCACTGGCCAGCAATCACGAGCCCTGGACCTGGGCCGTCGTGTGGCCTGGCCTGGTGCAGCTGACCATCACCGCCGCGAGCTTCGGCTGGTTCACCATGCTGTTCCTGATCTTCTGTAAGGTCTTCCCGAGCGTGTCCATGTATGAGGTGAAGGAACTGGTGTTCCACAACCGTCGTGTCAGTGCACGCAGGCAGATGGAGGATTTGAACCGCGAGAAGGATGATGCGATTCGAGCCCAGGAGGGAATGGCATGAGGAGAGATAAGAATCTGAAGGTGCTATTCGCACTGTACGATGATTTCGATCGTGCGCGCGATGTGGTCACGAACCTGAAGATCCTCGATCTGAAGGAGCTGGCGGTGGAGGACATCGAGCTGTACTCCCCGATCGAGCACCCTGAGGTTGAGGAAATGCTGGGCGATATCTCGCAGCCGATCCAGCGTTTCACCTTCTTCGGTGCCATCTCGGGCGCCATCCTGGGCTTCCTGCTGGTGGCGGCGGCGGCGCAGTCGATGTTCACGGTGCAGCCGCAGGGAGGCAAGCCGGTGATCCCGCTGCCGACCGACCTCGTCATTACCTACGAGTTCACCATTCTGTGCGGCGTATGGATCACGCTGCTCGGCTTCCTGATCTATTCGGGCATGCCGCGCCGGCGCCTGAAGAAGTTCTACAGCCGCAAGGTCAGTGAGGACCAGATCGGTGTCGAGGTTCACATCAAACCGGAGAACGTCGAGCTCGTGCGCAACACGCTGCAGGGTTCCGGCGCAGTCGAGATCAGGGAAGTTTGAATATGAAGAAGTATCTGTTGATCATCTGCATTCTTGCTTTGCCGCTGACGGCACAGGCCTGGCCGTGGTCGCGCGACCTCATGAACCAGCCGTCGATCAAGCCGCAGGAGCCGCCGCTGTTCACCTATCCGAAGGATTCGGTGCCGGTGGGCGGGCTGTGGACCAAGGTGGCCAATCGTGATGCCGCCCAGAACATCCCGAACCCGATGCCGGCGACCAAGAAGTCGATCCGCATGGGCCACGCCCTGTTCATGACCTATTGCCTGCCGTGCCACGGCCCGGACGGCAAGGGTGATGGCCTGGTCGGCCAGATCTTCGAGCTGCAGCCGGCCGATCTGACCTCCGATTACGTCAAGGGCCTTTCCGACGGATGGATCTTCGGCACCATCACCTTCGGCAGCTATATCATGCCGCATTACGGCTATGACATGCGTCCGTGGGAGCGCTGGGACGTCGTCAACTATGTCCGCAACGTGCTCGAAAAGCCGATGGACGTGAAGACGAAGGAAGAGCGGGCCAAGGAGATGAAGGAATACTTCTCCAAGGCCAAGATCAAGATCCAGAGCCAGAAAGGGGAGTAACTGATGCCAACGCAAATGATGCCGCATTCATACGCCAACTGGGCGATCCTCATGGACAACTACTTGTTCGTGATGTACATCGCGCTGGCCTCCGTCTTCTGGTGCGCCGTGCTGCACCTGGTCAACGGCAAGTGGCGCTATGAGGTCCGCTTTATTCTCTCCTCCGCCACGGCGCTGTTCCCCCTCGGTTTCGTGCTGCTCTTGATCATCCTTGCCGCCGGTGGCCGTTGCTTCCCGTGGATGGATGGCAATACCTTCGGCGAACCGTTGAATGGATGGCATAACCAAACCTTCTTCAACCTGCGCGAGATCGTGCTGTACCTGGCCGTTTGGGGCTTCTGTGCCTACTTTGTACGCTTGCAGAAGGAAGAGTTCCCGAATGCGCCGGCGACGGTGCGCCGCCGCTTCCGCAATGTGGCCCTGCTGGTACCGGTCGTGTACTGCATCTACGGCACCATTACCGGCTGGGATTTCGAAATGACCCAGATCCCGCGCTGGTGGAGCCCGATCTACGGCCCGTATCATTTCGAGAGCATGATGCGCATGTTCCTGGCCTTCTCGATCGTCGCCCTGTACATCGTACGCAAGCGCGAGATCATGAAGGTTCCGGTCCACGATTACGTGTTCAACTACATCTCGCAGATCATGCTGGCACTGACCATCATCTGGACCTATGCCTTCTTCGTGCAGTATCTGGTGATGTGGTACGGCAACCTGCCGGACGAGATCGTGCGCTATAACAAGATGATGAATGGCCCGAACTGGTTCACCTTCTGGTTGTTCTTCTTCCTGAACTCGTTCATCCCGTTCTTCATGCTGATCTTCAAGGCGATGCGCAACTCGCCGGCACTGCTGCTGTTCCCGGCCTCCAGCATCCTCATGGGTACCTTCCTGGAGCGCTTCATGTGGATCATCAGCCCGCATGCCGACGACGTGTATCATTTCCCGTTCCTGTCCTCGTGGGTTGATGTCGTCATCACCGCGGTGGTGGTGTTCATCGGCTACAAGCTGTGGGCCCGCCGCATGCGCAAGGATGGCCTGTTCCGCACCGAGGCGGATATGCTTGCCGAGGAATCGGCCGCGGCCTGAGCCCGTGATCGTCTGAGAAAAGGCCGGCGGTAACGCCGGCCTTTTTTTGTGCCCGGTCCTTACTTTGCGAACCGCTGCTATGCTTTACATTGGATTGGAAGGAGCGAAGGGAGAACCTCGGAATTTCCCCTAAGCTATCTGGAGTGTGCATGGACGAGACCATTGGCGAGCAATCGGCCGAGCGACTGCAGGCGATCATCGATTGCCTGCCGGTGCGCGTGTTCTGGAAGGATCGCGAATTGCGCTATCTCGGCTGTAATAGCGCATTCGCCCACGATGCCGGGTTCGATGCCCGGGAACAACTGATCGGAAAGACGGATTTCGAGCTGGGCTGGAAAGATCTGGCAGACGATTATCGCTTCGTCGATCACCGGGTTCTGGAATCCGGCAAAGCGAGCATCGGCTATGAGCGACCGAGCCTGGGACCGGACGGCAGTGAGGGCTGGCTTCGCGCCTCCAAATACCCGTTGCGCGATGCCACCGGCAGTGTGGTCGGCATCGTTGGTATCTATGAGGAGATCACCGCATTGAAGCGGTCCGAGGAAGCGCAGAGGAGCCTGAATCGGGCACTCAAGCTGATCAGTGCCTGCAACAGCGCCCTGGTCCATGCCGTGGACGAGGGGAAGCTGCTGACGGAGATCTGCCGGCTGGCGGTCGAGATGGGTGCGTATCGCATGGCCTGGGTCGGCTTTGCCGAGCACGACGAGAAAAAATCGGTGCGTCCGGTGGCGGACTACGGTTTTGAGCAGGGCTATCTGCAGAGCGTCGACATCACCTGGGCGGATTCCGAGCGTGGGCGGGGTCCCACGGGCACGGCCATTCGCACCGGCCTGACCCAGGTCAACCAGAATTTTCTGACCAATCCACGCATGGCGCCGTGGCGCGAACAGGCACTGAAACGCGACTACCGATCCAGCATCTCCCTGCCGCTGAAGGAGGGCACCGAAGTCTTCGGCAGCCTGACCATCTATGCCTTCGGGCCCGATGCCTTCACTGCTGAGGAGGTGAAGCTGCTGGAGGAGCTGGCCGGCGACCTGGCCTACAGCATCATCACGCTGCGCACGCGCATCGCGCTTGCGGAAAGCCGGGAGCGCCTGTCCCAGAGCCTGGAAGGTTCGGTGGAGGCCATCGCGGCCATGGTGGAGTCACGCGATCCGTATACGGCGGGACACCAGAAGCGCGTGGCCCGCCTGTGCGGGATGATCGCCCGGCGCATGGGGCTATCCGATGATCAGATCCAGGGCCTGCGCCTGGCCGGGCTCATTCATGATCTCGGGAAGATTCATATCCCCGCCGAGATACTGTCCCGGCCTGGTAGCCTGAACAGTATCGAGTTCGAACTGATCAAGACCCATCCCCAGGTCGGCTATGACATCCTCAAGGATATTGCGTTTCCGTGGCCTATCGCCGACATTGTGCTGCAGCATCATGAGCGCATGGACGGTAGCGGCTATCCGAAGGGCCTGAAGGGCGATGGCATCCTGATCGAGGCGAGGATTCTGGCCGTGGCGGATGTCGTCGAAGCCATGGCCTCACATCGGCCCTACCGAGAGGCGCTGGGTATCGAGGCGGCAGTGGCAGATATCCGGCAGCAGCGGGGGATCAAGTACGATGCGGCGGTGGTTGATGCCTGCATCGCCATCCTGAGCGAACATGACCTGGCCGACATCATGTCATGAGCTAAGCCTGCCCGAATAGATTCAACGGAATCTTGATGTATTGCCTGCCGTTGTCCTCGGGGCTACCCAAGGCGCCGGCACGCAGGTTCACCTGGATCGAGGGCAGGATCAGGCGCGGTACGGACAGCCTCTTGTCGCGCTCATGGCGCATCTCGATATAGCGCGACTCGCTGACGTTCTCGTGGATCAGGATGTTCGTTTCCTTCTGTACGGCCACCGTGCTCTGCCAGGCCGGCTGGCTGCCTCCCGGCGGGTAGTCGTGGCCTGTGAAGAGCCGCGTGGCGTCGGGTAGCGCCAGTATCCTGCGAATCGAGCGGTAGAGGGTGGCTGCATTGCCGCCGGGGAAATCGGTACGCGATGTACCCATATAGGGCATGAAGATGGTGTCGCCGACAAAGGCGGCATCGCCGATGATATAGCTGATGCAGGCTGGTGTATGCCCGGGCGTATGTATCACCCTGGCGGTTAGCGAACCGATGGCGAATGCCTCGTCGTCTGCGAACAGGTGGTCGAACTGAGAGCCGTCCGTGGGGGTGTCGTGGGCGGTATTGAACACTGGGACCCAGTGTTCCAGCACCTCGACGATGCGGGCGCCGATGCCGGTTTTTCCGCCCAGCCGTTGCTTCAGATAGGCCGCTGCCGTCAGGTGGTCGGCATGGATATGCGTCTCCAGCAGCCAGGCGACCGTCAGGCCGGATGCGTTGACGTAGTCGATGATGCGATCGGCCGATGCCGTGGCAGTGGTGCCTGATGCCGGGTCGTAATCGAGCACCGGATCGATGATGGCGCATTGGCCGGAGGCCGGGTCGCTGACCACATAGCTGATGGTGGCCGTGTCCGGATCGTAAAAGGGCTGGATGTGCATCATCGCCTCCTATGCCCCGAGGTTATAGGCTGATGACGGCACATGCATCCCTAAGGCGTGAACACAGGCCCTAGATGACCTTGGAGAACTTCACTTCTTCCGACTTCTTGCGTAGGTGTTCGTCGAAGGCCATGGCAATATTGCGGATCAGCAGGCGTCCGGCCGGCAGTACGCGCAACCCGTCTCCGCGCAGCTCGACCAGGCCGTCGGCGGCCATGGCGGCAAGATCGGCCAGGCCGTCGGCGAAGTGCGCCGAAAAATCGATGCCGAACTGTTTTTCGACCGCGGCGTAATCGAGAGCGAAGTCGCACATCAGGCGCATGATCACGTGGCGGCGCAGGTGATCCTCATCCGACAACCTGTAGCCGCGGAACACCGGGAAGCGGCCGGCATCGAGTGCGGCGTAGTAGCCGTCGAGGTCCTTGATGTTCTGGTAGAAGGCGCCGTCGACGTAGCCGATGGAGGTGATGCCCAGGCCGATCAGCTCGGCATCGGCGTGCGTCGAATATCCCTGGAAGTTGCGGTACAGCTTGCCCTGGCGCTGGGCCACGGCGAGCTCGTCGTCGGGTTTGGCAAAGTGGTCCATGCCGATGAATACGTAACCGGCGGCGAGCAGGCGGTCGATGCTGTGCTCCAGGATCTTCAGCTTCTCGGCCGGGCTCGGCAGGTCGCCCTCGTCGATGCGCCGCTGGGGCATGAACATATGCGGCAGGTGCGCGTAGTTGAACAGGGCGATGCGGTCCGGCGAGAAATCGATGATGGTGGCGAGCGTGCGGTCGAAGCTCTCCACCGTCTGGAAGGGCAGGCCATACATCAGGTCGATATTGATCGACTGGAAGCCGTGTTTGCGCGCCTCCTCCAGCACCGCCAGCGTCTCCTCCTGGGACTGGATGCGGTTAACCGCTTTTTGCACTGCTGGTTCGAAGTCCTGTACGCCCATCGACATGCGGTTGAAGCCGACCTCGCGCAGCACGCGCACGGTGTCGGCGTTGCACTCGCGCGGATCGATCTCGATGCCGTATTCGCCCTCGGCGTCCGACGCGAAGTCAAAGCGGCTGTGCAGGCGGTCCATGATGGCGCGGATCTGCTGCTCGTTCAGGAAGGTCGGGGTACCGCCGCCCCAGTGCAGCTGGGTCACCGGGCGTGCGTCGCCCAGGGCCTCGCCCAATAGCTCGATCTCCTTCAACAGGTACTCGACATAGGGCACGGCACGCTGGCGCTGCTTGGTGGCGATCTTGTTGCAGCCGCAGTAGTAACAGACGGTATCGCAGAAGGGAACGTGCAGGTACAGAGAGATCGGCGCCCCGCTTTTGCCGACGCGCCCGAGGCTCTCGGCGTAATCCGCAGCACCGATGCCGGTGTGGAACATCGGGGCGGTCGGATACGAGGTGTAGCGCGGGCCGGCCTTGTCGTATTTCTGGATCAGCGCCAGATCGAACAGGGCGGCGGTATCGGGACGGGTCTGCATTTATCTCAGTTCCTGGCGGATATAGGCGATGATGTCCTGGATCTGGTCGTCGCTGAGGGTGGCAACGGCATGGCCGGCCTTGTCCAGGTGGGGGCCGCGCTTGATGCGCAGGTAGAGCAGCTGATCGCTCAGATCGATGAGGTGCCGCCGGCCGGCCTCGTTGCCCGTCAGGCGGATGTCCGCGGGCGTGGCGTGGCAGGAGGCGCAGTCTTTCTCATACAGCTTGCTGCCGCGTACGGGGCTGGCATCGTAGCGCAGGGCGTAGACGTAATGGGCGATGTCGTTGATATCAGGGTTCGTCAGCTGATATCGCTTGGGGGTCATCATGGTACCGGGACGGCCGTAGCGCATGGTATGCACGATGCCGGCAAGATCGAGCTTGGTGTACACGAGGTTCATGGCGCCGAGCCCCGTCTTGGCCCGGCCATCCATGCCGTGGCAGGTGGCGCAGACCTGGCGGTAGCGCCGTTTGCCCCGTGCAAGGTTCGGGGTGAAGGTGAAGGACTTGATGTAGTCGATGACAGCGTCGATCTGCAGATCGTCAAGGGTGTACTTCTTCGGATGCATGGCCGAGCCGTCGACGCCGTAGGTGATGATGCGACGCAGCTCGTCGCGACTGACCACCTCGGCGATGGCACGCAGGTTGCGCGCCGGATAGGGCTTGAGCTGTCGTCCGAGATCCGAGACGCGGCCGTCGATGCCGTGGCAGGCGGCGCAGTGCTGCTGGTAGAGCGCTTTTCCGTCCGGCAGGCCGTCGGCGGCCGAGGCCTGGCCCGTGGCGAGCGTCAGCGATGCGAAGACCAAGCCGATCCATTTAAGCATTTGGCGTACCTTCCGGCCCAGCTGGCCGATGTTCGGGGATTATGCCATCGACTCCCCGCTTGTCATTCATGGCGCCGACGCCGGCGGCCTTATTTGGCCTGCTGGCTCTGCAGATAGGCGACGACCTGATCGACCTGCTCGGGCGAAAGCTTGCCGCTGAAGTTCGGCATCATGCCCTTCCCATGGGTGATGAACTGCTTGAGCACGGCGGCATCCTTACTCATGTCCTTGACGGCCGGCCCGACCTTCTTGTGGTCGATGGCGTGGCACGCCTTGCACCGGTGGTTGAAGACCCCTTCGCCCGGCATGTCCGCGGCAAATGCGGTGGAGGACGCCAGTAGGACGGCCGAAGCGATGATGGTAGAAAGCATGGTCTTGTTCATAGGTTGGATCCTCTCCTGTGGGACTGTGTCGATTCTAGCAAAGCCCGCGCGGTAGGCTAGGGCTCGGATGGGGCCTGGGGCTTATAGAGCCACATCTGGTACAGGCTGACCACGATCTGCACGGCGATCGACAGGTACAGCAGCACGCCGGCGATCATCACTACATAGGCGAATCCCGGCAGCACCTTGGTGGCGAACCAGGACAGGATGTCGGCCAGCATGGCCAGAAAGGGGATGGCGACGGTGATGCGTTTGAGGATCACCGGCATTTCGCACATGATGAATAGGCGTCCGAGGAAGTACAGGATGAAGGCGATGCCGAACAGGTGGATATGCGACACGCGCACCAGGCTTTCCAGTGAAGCGCCGGTATCCATCTTCGTCAGTTTCTTGATGGCAGCATAGCTGGTCAGCGGCGGCAGACCCATGCCGGCCTCGGCGGAATGGCACATGATGCACCGCGTGTTGACGATGGGCGCCACATCGCGCTTGTAACCTTTTTCGGTCGCACCCTTGTCGATCCAGTGCAGGATGACCTGCTTCTGTTCGGGGTTCTCGAAGCGGTCGGACATCGGGCCGTTGATGGCCGCACCCAGCCGTGTCTGTTGGTGCTTGCCGTAGTAGGCGATGCGGATATCGGCCACCGACAGCCCCGGCTTGCCGTCGTTGCCCTGATGGGTGACGTAGACGTAGACCAGGGCGAACAGCATGCCGACGCCGATGGTCAGCAGGAACATACTGTCCAGAATTCTTTCGCTGACGGAGGCGTCCTGGAAGCGTCGGTAGTGGATTCTCAACTCGTACTCCTTGCTCCCCAGGCGGCAACCTAGTGGCCGATGCCGCAAACTGCAAAGGGTTATAAATGCCGCCTTAATTCGGCTGTCGCCCCGTGTCGCCTGCCTGTGCATGCACCCATGCCATGGCCCCGTCCGGGGTGTCGAAGACGCCGTCCAGCTGTGCCTCGTAGGCCTGGTGCAGCAGCGTGCCCATGGCCTTGCCGGGTTCCAGGCCGAAATCGATCAGCATATGGCCGGTGAGCAGCGGTTTCGGCCGCTCGCGGCTGGCTTCCAGATCCTCGGCCATGGAGAGCCAGGCCAAAGCCGGGCGGGAAGCCGGCATCGGCGGCCGGCCGGAGGCATCGGCCTCGACCAGGGCCTCCCACAGCACGATGTCGGCCGGTTCCAGGCGCACGGCGAGCCGGCGCACGGCTCTGGGTGTCGGCTGACCGTGCATATGGCTCAGATGTTCGGCTACCAGCGGCAGCACATAGGCCGCCAGATGCGCCGGGGCATGGATGCGTGCGAGGAAGCATGCCGTCAGCGGTACCCCGGCCGCCGGATGGCCCGAGGAGCGGATGCCGTTCTCGACGCTGGTGACGGTGCAATCCGGCTTGCCGAGATCGTGACATAAGGCGGCCAGCAGCAGTTGCTCGCGCTGTCGGTCCTGCCAGCGGTGCCGGGCGGCGACGCGCGCAGCCTGATCGACGACGTGGCCGGTATGGGTCCATACATCGCCCTCAGGATGCCAGCGCGGGTGCTGGGGGCAGCCCTTCAATGCTACGAGCTCCGGGTACAGCGCCAGCCAGCCGCTGGCCTCCAGCACCGTTAGCCCGCGCGACGGGAAGGGCGCGTGCAGCCATTTGCGCCATTCCCCCCAGATGCGGGCGGCGGCCAGGGTGCCGGCTTCCGGCAGCAGGGTCCGGCAAAGGCTCGCGGTCTCATGATCCATCGTCAGGTCGAAGCGGGCGGCGAACTGCATGCCGCGCAGCACGCGCAGCGGATCCTCGGCGAAGGCCGGCGACACATGCCTGAGGCGCCTGGCGGCGAGATCGGCTTGGCCGTCGTGGAAGTCGAGGATGTCGCCGCTCTCCGGATCCAGCATGATGGTATTGATGGTGAAGTCCCGTCGGGCGGAGGCGCGTTCGGGGGACAGGTCCGGATCGCTGGCCACGACGAAGCCGCGATGGCCCGGCCCGGTCTTGGCCTCGGTGCGCGGCAGGGCGATGTCCAGCTCATGGCACTCTCGCTTCAGCTTGATGACGCCGAAGGCCTTGCCGACCCGCTGTGCCCGCCCGAACGGGGCCAGCGCCGCCTCGGCGGCATCGAGTTCCAGACCGTAGATCTCGATGTCCCAGTCCTTGGGATGGCCGCCCAGCAGCAGGTCGCGCACGCAGCCGCCGACCAGATAGGGCCGCCCGCCGGCCAGGCTCAGGGCATGGCAGGTTTCACGAATGACCTCGGGCAGCGCGGGCGCGTCCATCCCCCCATTGTCGGGTTCGACAAGCCCTGCTTGCAAGTCTATCTTCGCTGCCAGGGTATGAGGCACAGGAGGTGGACATGCGCTGGTCCGGCACGGCATCCGAGGTGAAGGCGGGATTCCGCCGCAAGAAGGTGACGGTCGTGGGATCGGGCAATGTCGGGGCAACGGCCGCCTTCCTGGCCGCACAGCGCGAGCTCGGCGACATCGTGCTGGTCGACATCGTCGAGGGTGTGCCGCAGGGCAAGGCGCTTGACATGTATGAGGCCTCGCCGATCCAGGGCTACAACGCGCACATCACCGGTACCCAGGACTATGCCGACACCGCCGGTTCGGACCTGGCGATCATTACCGCCGGCATGGCGCGGCGGCCCGGCATGAGCCGCGACGACCTGCTTTCGACCAACGTCAAGATCGTCGCCGAGGTGACGCGGCAGATCGCGGCACATTCTCCGAATTGCGTCATCCTGGTGGTGACCAATCCGCTCGACGCCATGGTCTACACCGCCAAGCAGGTCTCCGGCTTTCCGAAGCAGCGCGTCATCGGCATGGCCGGTGTGTTGGATGCCGCGCGTATGCGTTCCTTCATCGCCGAGGAACTCGATGTGTCCATCGAGGACGTGTCGGCATTCGTACTCGGCGGCCACGGCGACACCATGGTGCCGCTACCGCGCTATTCCACCGTGGCCGGTATCCCGATCACCGAGTTGATGGATGAGGCGCAGGTGGCCAGGATTTGCCAGCGCACCGCCCAGGGCGGTGCCGAGATCGTGGCGCTGCTCAAAACCGGCTCCGCCTTCTACGCGCCGGCGGCGGCCGTGGTGGAGATGGCCGAATCCATCCTCATGGACAAGAAACGTATCCTGCCCTGCTGTGCCTGGCTTACGGGCGAGTATGGCGTCGACGGCTGTTACATGGGCGTACCCTGCAAGCTCGGCGGCAACGGTGTGGAGTCGGTCATCGAACTGGATCTGACCGACGAGGAGCAGCAGCAGCTCGCAGCATCCCTCGACGCGGTCAAGGCGCTGAAAAATCAGGTGAACGCCCTGGGTTTGTTCTAGTCCCGCCTGTCCTTGCCCATGCATGCCAGATACCTAGAGTGGTGCGGCCAAAGGGGAGCCCATGAATCTGCATGAATATCAGGCCAAGGCCCTGTTCGCCGACTTCGGCATTCCGGTGCCGGCCGGTCGCATGGCCGAGAGCGCGGATGCGGCGCGGTTGGCCGCCGAAGAGCTCGGTGGCGGGCGCTGGGTGGTCAAGGCGCAGATCCATGCCGGCGGCCGCGGCAAGGCGGGCGGCGTGCGTCTGTGCGAGGACATCGATGCAGTGACCAAGGCGGCCGATGCCCTGCTCGGTACCGTGCTGGTGACGGCGCAGACCGGCCCTTCCGGCAAGCGCGTCGGCAAGATCTATGTCGAGGCGGCATCCAGCATCGACCGCGAGCTTTACTTGAGCCTCGTTGTCGACCGCGAGCGCGGATGCCTCGCCATGACCGCCAGCCCGGACGGCGGCATGGACATCGAGCAGGTGGCGCACGATTCCCCGGATAGGATCATGAGCATCGCCGTGGATGTGGAGGAGGGGCCTGCCGACGCCGATGTCGCATCCATGGCTGCGTTCCTCGGTCTTACCGGGGCGCAGGGTGATGCCTTCGCGCGGCTGGCCGGCAATCTGCACCGCGCCTTCGTCGGGCTGGACGCCAGCCTGGTCGAGATCAACCCGCTGATCGTTACGGGCGATGGGGAGCTGCTGGCACTGGACGCCAAGCTGGCGCTCGACGACAACGCCCTGTTCCGGCACAAGAATGCAGGGTCGCTGCGCGATCTGGCCGAGGAGGATCCGCGCGAGACGGAGGCCGCCCGTTTCGGCCTGAACTACATCCAGCTTTCCGGCAGCATCGGCTGCATGGTCAACGGCGCCGGGCTGGCGATGGCGACCATGGACATGATCCAGCTGAAGGGAGAGCGGCCGGCCAACTTCCTCGATGTCGGCGGCGGCGTCACCGAGGAGGCGGTCATCGAGGGCTTCAGCCTCCTGTTTTCCAATCCGGAACTGCGCGCCATCCTGGTCAACATCTTCGGCGGCATCGTGCGCTGCGACGTCATCGCCGCCGGCCTGATCGCCGCCAGCCGGCAGCAGGCGGTGCAGGTGCCGGTGATCCTGCGCCTGGTCGGCACGAGAGAAGCCGAGGGTCGGAAATTGATCGAGGATGCGGGGCTCGACGTGCGCTGGGCGCGCGATCTGGACGAGGCGGCCGAGCTCGCGGTGGCGGCAGCCAGGGAGGGACGGGCATGAGCGTGCTGGTCGATGCCGATACCCGGGTGATCTGCCA
Organism: uncultured Zetaproteobacteria bacterium; assembly: GCA_963764315.1. Lineage (GTDB taxonomy): Bacteria > Pseudomonadota > Zetaproteobacteria > Mariprofundales > Mariprofundaceae > DATLWN01. The sequence goes on along the minus strand of CAVXSB010000003.1, from coordinate 1,381 downwards.
GGGCTTCACCGGTAAACAGGGGACATTCCATTCCGAGCAGATGATCGCCTATGGCACACGCTTCGTCGGCGGCGTCACCCCCGGCAAGGGCGGGCAGACACACCTGGAGCGGCCGGTGTTCGACAGCGTAGCTGCGGCGGTGCAGGGGGTCGGGGCCGAGGCCTCGGTGATCTACGTGCCTGCACCCTTCGCCGCCAGCGCCATCACCGAGGCGGCCGATGCCGGCATCCGCCTGATCGTCTGCATCACCGAGGGCATCCCGGTGGTGGACATGATGCGCGTGAAGAAGCATCTGGCTGAATCCGAGGCGGTGCTGATCGGGCCCAACTGCCCCGGCATTATCACCCCAGGCCAATGCAAGATCGGCATCATGCCGGGGCATATCCACCGTCCCGGGCGCATCGGCATCGTGTCGCGTTCCGGCACCCTGACCTACGAAGCGGTGTGGCAGACCACCGAGACCGGGCTGGGCCAGAGCACCTGCATCGGCATCGGCGGCGATCCGGTGCACGGCATGGATTTTGTCGATGCGCTCAGGCTGTTCCAGGACGATTCCGGCACCGACGGCATCGTCATGATCGGCGAGATCGGAGGCAGCGACGAGGAGCGGGCCGCCGCCTTCATCCAGGAGCAGGTGACCAAACCCGTCGTCGCCTTCATCGCCGGCGCCACGGCGCCGAAGGGGCGGCGCATGGGCCATGCCGGGGCCATCATCTCCGGCGGTACGGGCACGGCCGAGGCCAAATTCGCAGCCCTGGCCGAGGCCGGGGTCAGTATCGAGCACAACCCGACGAAGCTGGGCTCCCGCATGCGCGACCTGCTGGCTTGAGGACTTGAGCCTCATGCTGCACCCGCGTCTGGCTGCGGATTGCCTGCGCCTCGGTGCCTTTCCTCTCAGCGAACTGCTGTTGATGAACGATGCCCGCTATCCCTGGTATATCCTTATACCGCGCCGCGAGGGTGTCCGCGAGATCTTCGAGCTGGCTGAGGCCGACCAGGCGCAATTGCTGCGCGAGTCCTCGCATCTGGCCCGCGCCATGGTCGAGGCCTTGGCTCCGGACAAGCTGAACATCGCCGCCATCGGCAACCTCGTGCCCCAGTTGCATGTGCACCATGTGGCGCGTTTCACGGGCGATGCCGCCTGGCCGGCCCCGGTGTGGGGGCATGGTACGCCCGAACCCTATGCGTCGGATGCCTGGCGGGCGGTTGTGGCCCCGGTGCTGGCGCAGCTGGAGACCGAGTTCGATCCCGAACCGACCGCCGGTTTCTGAGGCATTCGATGCTGTTGAGGCTCATGCCGGAACCCCAACGACAGATCCCGCTTGAGGGCGCGTATCTGGCCCTGGGCCTGCACAAGCAGGCGGGAGCCGGTGATATCCTG
>CAVXSB010000002.1:0-542535 GCA_963764315.1 uncultured Zetaproteobacteria bacterium | reverse complement strand
CGGGCGCTGCGCACTGCGCTTACACTGGCCGCGGACATCGCCTGAATCGGCGCACTTGCGCTTTTCAGTCCGGGCCCCGGCGGGTAGCCTGCGCGCGCCTGATGGAGGATCGAACAATCATGACGCAGCGAACCTATTGCGGGGATTTCCACGCCGAACATATCGGACAAAGCGTACGCCTGAACGGCTGGGTGCAGACCAGCCGCGATCACGGCGGGGTGATCTTCCTCGATGTGCGAGACCGCTCCGGCAAGGTGCAGGTGGTGGCGCATCCGGATCTGCCCGAGGTACACGGCATCGCGCACGCGCTGCGCTCGCAGGATGTCGTGGAGGTTATCGGCGAGGTTGTCGCCCGATCGCCTGAGACCGTCAATCCGAAGCTTCCGACCGGTGCCATCGAAGTGAAGGCGGAGCATATCCGCGTGCTCGCCCGATCCGATACGCCGCCGTTCCAGATCGACGACGCCAGCGACGTCGGTGAGCAGACACGCCTGGAATACCGCTATCTGGACCTGCGTCGGCCGGTCATGCAGGCGAACATGGTGCTGCGCCACAAGGTTGTGCATGCGGCGCGAAACTATCTCGATGAACAGGCATTCCTGGAGATCGAGACCCCGATCCTCAACAAGTCCACGCCGGAGGGCGCGCGCGATTACCTGGTGCCTTCCCGCGTCTATCCGGGTTCGTTCTACGCGCTGCCGCAGAGCCCGCAGATATTCAAGCAGCTGTTGATGGTTTCGGGCATGGACCGCTACTACCAGATCGCCCGCTGCTTCCGCGACGAGGATCTCAGGGCGGACCGTCAGCCGGAGTTCACGCAGGTCGATCTGGAGATGTCCTTCGTCACCCAGGACGACGTCATGGCGGTCGCCGAGGGGCTGATCTCGGCCATGTTCCGCGCCGGCGGCATCTCGGTGCCCGATAATTTTCCGCGCATTACCTATGCGGAGGCGATCGCCAGGTACGGTCTGGATCGTCCGGACATGCGCTTCGGCCTGGAGCACGTCGACGTCACGGCGCTGATGCAGTCCGTGGAGTTCAAGGTGTTCCGCCAGCCGGCCGACAACGGTGGCCTGGTCAAGGTGCTGCGCGTGCCGGGCGGCGGCGAGTTGTCCCGCAAGCAGATCGACGATTACACGAACTTCGTCGGCATCTACGGTGCCAAGGGCCTGGCCTGGATCAAGGTCAACGACATTGCCGATATTCCGAACGGCCTGCAGTCGCCGATCGTCAAGTTCCTGCCCGAGGATGTGCTCGCCCGCTTGCTCGACACCTGCGACGCCGAGACGGGCGATATCCTGTTCTTCGGCGCGGGAGAGGCCAAGGTCGTCAATGATGCGCTGGGGCATCTGCGCGTGAAGATCGGACACGACCTGGGTCTGGTGCGACCGGGGGATCACCGCTTCGTCTGGGTGGTGGATTTCCCGATGTTCGGCTGGAACGAGGATGAGAAGCGCCTGGAGGCGATGCATCACCCGTTCACCTCGCCGCTGGCCGAAGATCTGTCGCTGATCGACAGCCAGCCGCTGTCCATGCGGGCCGAGGCCTATGATCTGGTGTGGAACGGCACCGAGATTGGCGGCGGTTCCGTCCGTATTCACGATCCTGACACACAGGCGAGGGTGTTCTCGGCCCTGGGCATTTCGGACGAGGAGGCCGAGGGCAAGTTCGGCTTCCTGCTCAAGGCGCTGCGCTACGGGGCACCGCCGCACGGTGGCCTGGCCTTCGGCCTGGATCGGGTGCTGGCCCTGATGGTCGGAGCGGAGTCGATTCGCGATGTCATCGCCTTCCCGAAGACGCAAAAGGCCGCCGATCTGATGTGCGAGTCGCCCAGCGAGGTGGGCGAGGAGCAGCTCAAGGAATTGGGCCTGCGCCGCCGCAAGATCGCCGGGGTTTGACAAGGGTGATGGCAGGGTTGAATCTTACCTGATGGTGAGAAAATGGAAGGCAGGCGTCCTTTCTCTGCTGCTGATGGCGGCCCTGGCAGGGTGTGCCGTCGCGCCCCCGGTTCAGGAAATGGCCGAGGCCAGATCGGCCATCGATGCGGCCAAGCAGATTCACTCCGCCCAGCCGCAGGCTAAGCGGGAACTGAAGAGCGCCGAGCAGGCGCTGCAGGAGGCCGCGACGGCCATCGACCGGGAACAGTACGAACTGGCCCGGCGCAAGGCGCTGGAGGCCAAGCACAAGGCCCAGCACGCCGCCCAGTTTCACGATAAGTAATCCGTGCATTGACCCGGGGAGATGTTATGAAATTCGACAAGATCGAAGCGCCGCAGTCTGGCGAAAAGGTCCGCATGGGGGAGAACGGCGAGCTGGTCGTTCCCGATCAGCCGATCATCACCTTCATCGAGGGTGATGGCACAGGCCGCGATATCTGGCGCGCCGCCAAGCGCGTGCTCGATGCCGCGGTGGCGCATGCCTACCAGGGCAAGCGCAGCATTGCCTGGATGGAGGTCTATGCCGGCGAGAAGGCCTGGAACATGTACGGCCAAACCGATGAGGCCTGGCTGCCGGCCGAGACGCTGGATGCCTTCCGCGAATACCTGATCGGTCTGAAGGGGCCGCTGACCACGCCGATCGGCGGCGGCATCCGCTCGCTGAACGTGGCCCTGCGCCAGCAGCTCGATCTGTACGTCTGCCTGCGCCCGGTGAAGTACTTCGATGGTGTGCCCAGCCCGGTCAAGCATCCGGAGTATGTGGACATGGTGATCTTCCGCGAGAATTCGGAGGACATCTACGCCGGCATCGAATGGGCCGAGGGCTCCCCCGAGGTCAAGAAACTGATCGGCTATCTGCAGAAGCAGATGGGTGTCGATAAGATTCGCTTCCCCGAAACCAGTGGTATCGGCATCAAGCCGGTATCGCGCGAGGGCACCGAGCGCCTGGTGCGCGCCGCCATCCAGTACGCCATCGACAACGGACGCAAGTCCGTGACGCTGGTGCACAAGGGCAATATCATGAAGTTCACGGAGGGTGCCTTCCGGAACTGGGGCTATGAGCTGGCCAAGCGCGAGTTCGGCGCCGAGGAGATCGATGGCGGGCCTTGGTGCAAGCTGCCTAACGGCATCGTCATCAAGGACGCCATCGCCGACATCGCCCTGCAGCAGGTGCTGACCCGTCCGCAGGAATTCGACGTTCTTGCCACCCTGAATCTGAACGGGGATTACATCTCCGATGCGCTGGCCGCCCAGGTCGGCGGTATCGGCATCGCCCCCGGCGCCAATATCAACTACGTATCCGGTCACGCGATCTTCGAGGCCACGCACGGCACCGCCCCGAAGTACGCTGACAAGGACATGGTCAATCCGAGCTCGGTGATCCTTTCCGGTGAGATGATGCTCCGCTATATGGGCTGGACCGAGGCTGCGGACCTGATCCTGCGCGGCATCGATGGCGCCATCGCCGCCAAGACCGTGACCTATGATTTCGAACGCCTGATGGAAGGGGCGACCAAGCTTTCCACGAGTCAGTTCGGAGATGCTATTATCGATCACATGAGCGAGGATAAGGAAACCAAGACCTCGGCCGAACGCGAGGAAGACCAGTACGATGCGCTGGCCGCCCGCTTCAAGGAGCTGTTCGAGGGCGGAGCGGAGCGCAGCGCCGAATTCGCCCGCGAGGCCTTGGAAAAGGCGCGCGTGCAGCTGACCGCTGCCGGCGAGTTTTCCGATGCACAGGGCAAAAGGCTGAAGGTGTTCATGGAGCGTGACCTCGGCTTTACCGCCGAAGCCTGGCGTAATCTCGGTGATGAGGCGCGCCGCCGTCTCAACCCGTCCCGCCTCGGTGCGGGGGCGCTGGCTTCGCTGACGTCTTTGCTGGAGAGCGCGGGCTCGACGCTGTCCGCTCTGGCCCATCGCACCGGCAAGGTGCTGGACTATCGCTCCGGCGAGATCACCAGCGCCGGCACGCTGACCTGCGTGGCCTGCGGCAACGAGATGCATTTCAAGAAGACCGGGCGCATCCCGCCCTGCCCGAAATGCCATGCCACGGAGTTCCGCAAGAGCTACTGATCGCTATCGAGGGGCGATGCGTCGCCCCTTTTTCTTTATATGGCCTGACCCCCTTCCCGTTTTGGATGCCGCCATGCCCTGAGCATTCCTGCCCTCATCGCCATGGCATAGGTATTTCTCCTGTATAACAATAGGTGTTTATACCTATAAAAAGTGGACAAATCATCCATTTGGTGCAAAGTATCCATGGCCGAGAGGGATGGGGAGTTTAACCGTGGATTACCTGACGACGGGAGAGGCGGCGCGCATGTGCGGCGTTGGGGTCAATACCATTAAGCGCTGGATTCGCCAGGGCCGTCTCCCATACATGCAGACCCCTGGGGGTCATTGGCGTCTTCCGCGGCGCGATTTCCTGCGTTTCATCGCCTCGATGCGGCCGGCCAGGTCGGAAGTCGTCTCTCGCGTTCTGGTCGTCGATGATGATGCCCAGACCTGCGACTTCATTGGCGGCGCCATTGCCTGTGCCTCCATCGACTGCGAGGTCGAATGCGCTCATGACGGCTATACCGGCCTGATCCAGATCGGCCGCCTGCGCCCTGCGTTACTGGTGCTGGATATCATGATGCCGGAGATCAACGGCTTGGAGTTGTTGCACCGTCTGCGTTCCCGGCCGGAGCTATGCGCCGGCATGAAGATCCTCGTCTATACCGGGGCCGGAGATCGGCGACTGGTGATGCGCAAGGTGGAGGAATCCAGGCCCGATGCCATTCTGCTCAAGCCTGCCGGGGTCGAGGATTTCCTGCAGGTCGCGCTACCCCTGCTGCAGCCTGTCGCTGCACGCATTCCGGGCGTCGGAGGCTGTTAGGCATGCGTCCGACCATCCTTATCGTCGATGATGAACAGATGCTTCTGGAATTGTTCCGGGAGGCATTATCCGTCGATTACGCGGTGCTGGTCGCCAGAAGCGTCGGCCAAGCCGTCGATTTGCTGCAGGCACAAGCGGTGGATGCGGTGATCACCGATCTGAATTGCGGCAACGATAATGGTTTGGACCTACTGCGTTGGATCAAGATACACATGCCCACGCTGCTTTCTACCACATTCATTCTCAGTGGTGCCCATGAGCCGGATACGGAAGGCTTCGACGTGCCGGTGATCTGCAAGCCCGTCGATCTGGCCGATCTGATGGCGATCTTCGCATCCATTTTCAAGAGCCCTGAGGTACGGACCGGATGAAATCGCTTCGTCACAGCCTGAGTCTGCGCATAGCCATGACCCTGGGCGTATTGCTGGTCACGATGTTGGCCTTGGGGTATTCCTGGCTGGTCACCCAGGATCGCGATCTCATGCGGCAGGAAGAGGATCGTAAGGCCGTTCTGACAGCCCAGTCACTGGTGGCGAGCCTGAAGAGCATCATGCTTGCCGGGGCCGGCAATATCGCCCATGACTGGATACGCCGCATCGACGCACTTCCCCAGGTGCAGGATGCCAAGGTCTTTCGCGTGAACGGCACCGAGGCCTTCATCGACCAGAAAACCATCAATCATGTCAACGCATTCCTTAAAACCAAACGCTTCACCCGTAAGTCGGCATCGCGTCCACCCGAACATATCCCCGCCAGCATGGCGGCGCAGTTCACGCAGGTTGCGACGCGGAAACTCGGGGATGTCAAAATCAGGCATGGCGATCATCTGACCTTCCTCTATCCGATCAGGGTGGAGCAGGCCTGTCTGCATTGCCACGGCTATACGGCCAATCCCCTGCGCGGCGTGCTGATGCTCAATATCTCCACGGCCGAGGCCGACAGCCAGATGACCCGTTTGCAGGATCATGCCGCCTTCATCTTCGGTACCATCGCCTGCCTGTTGATGGGGGGGACGTGGCTTGGCCTGCGTCGGCAGGTGTTCACGCCGCTGTCCAGCCTCGCCGAGGTCTCGGACCGCATCCGCAGCGGTGACCTGTCGCATCGTGCCGATCAGAGGCGCAAGGATGAGCTCGGGGCGGTGGCCACGAACTTCAATGCCCTGGTGTCCCACCTGGTGGAGGAGATCGACAGGGAAGGCCGGCTTAGAAGGCAGCAGGAGGCGCTGACCGAGGCGGTCATCCAACTGTCGCGTAGTTCGGTCAGCGAACAGGTGCTGAGGCGTCTGGGCGAGCTGGCCATGGAGATCACCGATGCCAAGTATGCCATGTTGGGCTATCTCGACAGGGATCAGAACAAGCATTTCATTCCTTTGGGTATCGATGAGGGCGAGATCGCGAAGATGGGATCCTTCCCGGTGGGCAAGGGCCTGCTGGGTCTGCTGTGGGATCAGCGTCAGCTCGTGCGCATCGACCATATCGCCGGGCATCCGGCCAGCGTCGGCTTCCCCGCAAAGCATCCGGCGATGACCAGCTTTCTCGGAGCGCCGATCGTCTTCGGGGACATGATGCTGGGCGCGCTGTATCTGACCGACAAGCACGGGCACCAGTCGTTCGGAGCGGATGATGAGCTCACAGTGCGCGTGCTGACGGCAGCTTGCGCCGTGGCCCTGGCCAATGCCCGCCACATGGAATCGCTGAACGCGGCCAATGTGAAACTGGAACAGCGCGTGGAGGAGCGGACCCGCGAACTGTCGACATTGAATCGGCAACTGCGCTCCCATGAGGTCGAGCTGGAGCTGATGAACGAGGACCTCACCCGGGCCAGTGAGGCGAAGAACCAGTTCCTGGCCAACACCAGCCACGAGCTGCGCACGCCGCTGAATGCCATCATCGGCTTTTCCGACCTGCTGGGGAACCCCCGCATCGGGCCGATGAACGATAAGCAGGTGCGCTATGTGGAGCATATCCATACCAGTGGCAAGCGCCTGCTGAGCATCATCAACGACCTGCTCGACATCAGCAAGATCGAGGCGGGCATGATGCATATCGAGGAAACGCGGTGCGTGCCGAGCCAGCTTGCGCGGCAGGTGATCTCCGAGTTGAAGCCGCTGGCCGGTGCCAAGGGCATCGCCTTGCAGTTGCATGAAGGGGAAGGGGCGGACAGCACCGTGATCGCCGACTGCGGCAAGCTTCACCAGGTTCTGATCAATCTGGTGGGCAATGCCATCAAGTTCACCGATGATGGTGAGGTCAGGCTCGATATCGGCCTCGGCTCGCCTGCCGCTGGCAGGTTCCAGATCGAAGCCTCGGTGCGGGACACCGGCATCGGCATCGCGGTGGAGGATCAGGAACGGATCTTCGAGCCCTTTGTGCAGGCCAAGGGAGGGCTCGATCGCAAGCATGGGGGTACGGGCCTCGGCCTGGCATTGGCGCGCCGGCAGATCGATCTGCTGGGCGGCAACCTGCTGCTTGAACAGAGCCTTCCGGGTTCGGGCAGCCGCTTCAGGATCGAGTTGCCTGTGCGGGTAGGCGCCGAGGCGGCCGAGTCGCCGCTGGCCCAATCCGAGTCCGAGTCCTCCTCCGCGCCGACGGCTGCCGAGGTCATGGAGGTGGTGCCGGACCGTGCCCCCGAACCGTGCATTCTGGTTGTCGATACCTCCAGGGAAAGGGCCGAGGCCATCATCGCCATCCTTAGCCAAGAGGGTTATCGCGGCATCTATGCGGATCTTTCGCAGATGCTGGATGCCGCCGAACATCACTGTCCCTTCCTGATCATGCTGGGCCTGTCGGAACATACGGATGAGCTGCATCGGCAACTGCAGCTGATCAAGAGTGCGCCGGCCACAAGGGAGCTACCGGTCATCCTCGCCGGGGGTACCGTCGAGGCGCCCGAGTTCTCGATGGGCACGGTGGGCGTCGTGGGTGGCGGTATCGAGAAGAACGAGCTGCTGGACGCGATATCCCGCTTCGGCCGCTTCAGCGGTCACCGCCCATCGGTCTATATACCGAAGGTGTTGGTCATCGATGATGATGAGACGGTACGGGAGTTCCTGAAGGAAACCCTGGTGACCGAGGGATACGGGGTGATCCTGGCCAAGAACGGCGATGATGGCGTGCGCTTGGCCATCGAGCGCGAGCCTGACCTGATCATCCTCGATCTGATGATGCCCGGCATCACCGGCTATGAGGTGGTCTCACGATTGCGCCAGCATCCGAGTGCCACCGATATCCCTGTCATGATCTACACGGCCAAGGATCTGTCCCGTGAGGAATCCCTGAAGCTGGGCAGCGAGGTCGAGCGCGTACTGCTTAAGGGGGCGACGGGCAGGGCGGAGATTCTGCGTCAGCTGCATAAGCTGGAGATGGTGTATCCGGTGCAGGCGCACCTGATCGATGCCACACTGAATTGCTTCAACACGCGCTACCTGCAGCGCCGGCTCGAACAGGAGATATCCAATGCCAGTCGCTATGCGCAGCGCTTCTCCCTGATCGGCTGGGAGGTCGATGGGTATGAGGCCTATGTCCAGCATTATGGCGAACGCTGGGGGCTGGTGGCGTTGAAGGAGATCGTGGCGATGGTCAAGGCGGTGACCCGGCGCGGCGATGTCTGCGCCCATGTCGGGGTTTCGCGCTTTGCCTTGTTCCTTCCGAACATCTCGGCAGAGGGGGCCGGACGGGTGGCCGAGAAGATCCGCCTGCGCGTGCGCCATCAGCGATTCCCGCTGCCTGGCGAGGAGGTCGGGAGGCTGACGCTTTCGTTTGGGGCGGTGCACTATGGCGCCGATGGAGAAGATGTCGCGACGCTGCTCAGCGAGCTGGACTGGCGCATTACCGAGGCCCACCGTTCCGGCGGGGATCAGGGAAGGGTAGGGGATCTGCTGACATGACGAAGATCTTGGTTGTCGATGACAACGAGCTGAATCTGGAGCTGACGCGCGAGGTGCTGGAGCTGGGCGGCTTCGAGACTGCCATTGAGGATAACGGGCTGGCTGGGTTCGAACGGGCCAAGCGCATGCAGCCGGATCTGATCCTGATGGATATGCGCATGCCCGGCATCAGTGGGCTGGAGGCCCTGCGTGCCCTGCGTGCCGAACCGACGACTGCACATATTCCGGTTGTGGTACTGACGGCCTCGGTGATGAAGGGCGATGAGGTGCGCCTGCTGTCGGAGGGCTTTGATGCCTATATGTCCAAGCCCATCAATTCACTGAGCTTTGCCGACGAGGTGCGGGAATTGTTGGTCACCTTGCGTCCGCGCTGAGGCTCGCCTATTCGGATGGGCTCTCCGGCTCGGTCTCGGTAGTCTGCAGGCGCCGCTTGCGCCGTTCGAGCAGGCGGTTGCCGATCAGTGTCACCTCGAACAGCAGCCACATCGGCCCGGCCAGCATCATCTGGGTCATCACGTCCGGCGGCGTCAGCACGGCGGAGGCAATGAAGATCAGCAGCACCACATAGCCGCGGTTGGCGCTGAGCTTCTCCGGCGTCAGCACCTCGAAGCGCATCAGCAGCAACAGCACCATCGGCAGTTCGAAGGCGATGCCGAAGGCGAACAGCATGCGCATGAACAGCGTCAGGGACTCCTTCAGCGAGGGCATGGCCGTGATCTCGCCCGAGGCGAAGCTGAAGAAGAACTTGAAGGCGAACGGGAATACCCCGAAGTAGGCGAACATGCCGCCGCCGTAGAACAGCATGGCGCCGATCAACAACAGCGGCGTGAATACGCGCCGCTCGTGTTCGTACAAGCCCGGCACGATGAAGGCCCATATCTCCGCCAGCAGCCAAGGGAAGGTCAGGAAGAAGGAGAAGAAAATGCCCACGCGCAGGTAGGTGACGAAGGCCTCGTGCGGGGCGGTGAACACCATCATCGGATGCGGGCCGAGTGCGTGGCGTAACGGCGCGGAGAGGATGGAGAACAGCAGGTCCGACTGCCACGAGCACAGGCCGAAGGCGAGCAGGAGAATGAGGACGTAGCGCAGCAGGCGTTTGCGCAGTTCAACCAGATGCGAGATCAACTGCGTTTCGACTCCTCTGGTTCGGCGGGCTCTGCAGGCTCGGATGCCTTAGCCTTGGCCTTGGGGCTGCGCGGCTTGGTGCCGCTGATCTCGTCCTTGAAGTCCTGGATGCTGCCCTTGATGTTCCTGACTTCCCCTTCGATGGGATCGCGGACCTGTTGGATATCACCCTTGATGTGGTTGACCTCATTCTCGATGGGCTCGCGGATCTGTTGCTGGATGTTTCGCCATTGTTGCGAAAAATAGCCGATGGCGCGGCCGATGGTGCGCGCGACCTCAGGCAGGCGCTGGGGGCCGACGACGATCAGGGCCACGATCCCGATGACGAGCATCTCCGTCCATCCGATGCCGAAAAGCTCCATAGCCGATTAGATGTACAGTGAGATGACGGGAGTCAGGATTTCTTTTCGTTGTCCAGGTTCTTGGTGGAATCTTCCTGCAGGCCGGTGCGCAGACCGCGCACGAAGCGGCCGAGGCCGTCGCCGAGTTCCGGTAGCCGCTTGGCGCCGAACAGCACGATCACGATCAACAGAATCACGACCAATTCCCCGAATCCTAAGCCGAACATGGGTTCCTCCTGATACGCATGCATGCGAATATACATGCGATACGCATGATATTATGCCCGAAGCCGGACGGGAAGGCTAGAAGGCCAGGTCAGGCCTGTGCGGATGCCATTTCCGGCAGCGCGTCCAGTTCCAGCGAGTCGTTGCACGAGGGGCAATACTGCCATTGCGGCAGGTCCCCCTTCTTATCGAGCTTGATGGTGATGGCGTTGCTGCAGGCCGGGCAGGTGCCGCTGACGGACTCAGCCTCCTTCTCCGTTTTCCAGCGTTTGGAAGACATGACGATGCCTCCGATGAAGAAGCCGGGGATCAGTACGAAATGGGCGATGATGATGGGGATGCTCAAGACGGCCAGGGCCCAGAATCCGAGCAAAGCCTTGATGGCGCGGGCCTTCCTTTCTGCGTTTGAGTATGTCACAAACGTCATTTCGGCTTGGCTGGTGTCCCCAGCCTGGCTTTTCAGTTGAATGGTTTGGGTCATTTGTTGCGGCATATCGGTTTGTCTCCCTCCTGTGCTTGATGTGCCTTGGCGATCACGTAACAGGGGCCGGCTGATCGGGCTTGTGGCCCGCCGTGCTGATCATCACAAGCGGTCGGCTGCGCCCGGCGGCGATGGCGGGCAGCGATATGCTGGGCAGCGAGGTGATGGCGTGCTCGGGGCAGATGTCGGCGCAATGCCCGCAGCCGATACAGGCGTCGGGCCGGAACTCCAGCACCTGCTGGGCCCCGAAGGGCTTGAGTGTTAAGGCTTTGGTCGGGCACTCGGTCACGCATTGGCCGCAGGCATTGCAGCGTGCATCGGCCTGGACGGTGCCCAGCGGCACCGAGGGTAGGTGCGGCACGGGGGTGAAGTTCGGCCTGAGGCGTGCCAGAGCTTTGGTGAACAGGCGCAGGGAGATCGACTGGGCGGGGATATCCTGTGCCTCGGCATGGCTGCCGTCGTCACGCATGGCCTCGCTGAACTGGGCCATCGTCATCGCCGCCCCCTGGGCCAGGCTGGGGACGAGCTTGCGGAAGAAGGCGCGGCGCTCCGGTTCCGGCTCCAGCCGCTTTTTTGTAGCGGGTACCTTTCGGGTGATCTCGCGGCTCAGCACCAGCCGCACCTCCAGACCCTTGCCGAAAGCCGCATAATCCTTTTCGGTCTGGGCCAATACCTGTTCGCCGAAGCGCGCCGGGCAGGAGGTGCACTGGGCGATGCCTTCGGTCTCCAGCACATGCACGCCTTCCCCGGCGAGGCAGGAAAGGAGCAGTGGGTTCCAGGCCGCATGGCAGGGGACCTGAATATCCGCATCGGCGTCGGCGGCGAAGGCGCAGGCGGCGCGCAGAATCTGTCGGCCCTGCATCACGGCGACCCGTGCCTGGCGTACGAGAGCGGCGATATCGAGGCGTTCGTGGTGGATGGCCGCCGTCGGGCAGATGCTGACGCAGGCCGTGCAGCCGGTGCAGGCGTCATGGATGCGGGGGCTGCCGTCGACCATGGCGATGGCGCCGGCCGGGCAAGCCTCTTGGCAGCGTGTGCAGACCGAGCCCTGCGGGTCCCATCGATGGTTCATGCAATCGCTTGCATGGATATGCGGCATACCGAGCATGCACCAAGGTTGCCACAAGGGCTTTGGTGGTGCCAAGCTGCGAAAATTGCACGTGCAATGCGCCGGGTGGACGATCCATAAACGGGTAGGTCGGCAAGCTGCCATGCCAGTGTCCGGTGCATCGACGGCGGACAGGGGCGAACGGCCTGGGTTCTTACGTTCGTGTGTCCATGGGCGGTGTGTGCATGCAGGGAACTTACCCTCCTTGACTTTATGGGTTATGGCCCAACAATCGGCGGCAAGACGGGTGCGCAGGAGGAGACGTGATGCGATATCGTGGCATGGTTGCGACCGGTATGCTGTTGCTCTCTGTGGCTGCCTGGGTCTTGCCGGCGCATGCGGGCGCCGAACGGCGCTGCCAGATCTGCCACGACTTCACGACCGGCAAGAACGGTATCGGCCCGAGCCTGAAGGGTATCCTCGGGCGGGTGGCGGGCACCTATCCCGGCTACAAGTACACCTTCACCAAGTACATCAAGGGCAAGCCTTGGGTGTGGACGGAGGAACGACTGCGCGAATGGGATCGCGACAGCGAGGTGGCGGTCAAGGAGTTCACCGGCAACCCGGATGCGCGCACCCTGATGCCGCGCCAGGCCTTCGCCGGCCTGGAAGAGGACAATGTCATCACCTATATCAAGATGACCAGCTCAGGGCATGCTGTGCCTGACAATGCCTTTGCCAATGTGTCGTGCAAGATGTGCCACGATTTCACGACCGGCCAGAACCGCATCGGTCCGAGCCTGAAGGGTATCCTCGGGCGGAAAGCGGGAACCTATCCTGGCTACAAGTACACCTTTACCAAGTACATCAAGGGCAAGCCCTGGGTGTGGACGGAAGAGCGGCTGCGCGAATGGGATCGCGACAGCGAGACGGCGATCAAGAAGTTTACCGGTAATCCGGATGCGCGCACGCTGATGCCGGCGCAGCATCGCATGGGATCCGACGAGGACCAGATCATCTCGTTCATCAAGATCACCAGCGAGATTCCGGACAAGGGTCCGGAAGTCCGGGCAAGAAGGGCAAGCCGTAAGGCCGCAAACACTCAGGGGGCATTGATGTCGGAACCGACTGACCATAAACGCAGGAACTTCCTGTGGGGCCTGGCCTCTGGCCTTGGCGCCGCCGGCGTGGCCGGCATGGCGATCCCGTTCGTCAGCAGTATGCTGCCGGCGGCCGATACGCTGGCTGCATCGACCACCGAATACGATGTGTCGACCGTCGTGCCCGGCCAGCTGGTGGTCATCGCCTGGCAGGGTGTGCCGGTGTTCGTCGTGCACCGCACCGGGAAGATGCTGGAGCGCCTGCACGGTCATGAGGCTCGTTTGAAGGATCCGGATTCCCGCGCCGATCATCCGAATGTGGAGGCAGCGTGGATGAAGACGGATCAGCAGCGCATCACGCGCGCCATCAAGCCCGAATACCTCGTGACCAACGCCCACTGCACGCACCTGGGCTGCATCCCGCTGTTCAAGCCCTCTCCCGGCCAGGCGGAATGGGGCGATACGGTGCCCCCGTGGTGGCCGGGCGGCTGGCACTGCCCTTGCCACGGCTCGCTGTACGACCTGGCCGGCCGCGTCTTCGACGGCTCGCCGGCACCGTACAATCTCTACCTCGTGCCGTACAAATACACGTCCGAGACCAAGATCCTGATCGGCTGACCGAGGTGAACGATGATTGAGAGAATGCTGAACTCACCGTTGGCCCAGTGGCTGGACGAGCGCTCCGGCATCGTGAAGATGGCGCGCACGCACCTCATCGAGTACCCGACGCCGAAGAACCTGAATTACATGTGGAATTTCGGCTCCCTGGCCATGCTGGTGCTGGTGCTGCAAATCCTGTCCGGCATTTTCCTGGCCATGTTTTACAAGCCCAGCGCCATGGCCACGGCGGGGGGCTACACGGTGGCCTTCGACTCCATCCAGCGCATCATGCGCGATGTCGACTTCGGCTGGCTGATCCGCTACATGCATGCGGTGGGGGCCTCGGCGTTCTTCTTCCTGATCTATATGCATTTTGCGCGCGGCCTGTATTACGGCTCGTACAAGAAGCCCAGGGAGCT
Source organism: uncultured Zetaproteobacteria bacterium (assembly GCA_963764315.1). Lineage (GTDB taxonomy): Bacteria > Pseudomonadota > Zetaproteobacteria > Mariprofundales > Mariprofundaceae > DATLWN01. Next base: position 528,495 of record CAVXSB010000002.1, on the reverse strand, counting down.
GTTGTGGATTGTCGGCATCATCATCCTGTTGACGATGCAGGCCACCGCCTTCTTCGGCTACCTCCTGCCCTGGGGGCAGATGTCGTACTGGGGTGCGACCGTCATCACCAACCTGTTCGGCGCCATCCCCCATGTCGGGCATTTTCTCCTAGAGCTTCTGCGTGGCGGCTTCGCCATTGGCGACCCGACGCTGAACCGCTTCTTCTCGTTTCATTACTTGTTCCCGATGATCCTCGTCGCCTTCGTCGTATTCCATCTGCATGCGCTGCATGTCGTGCATTCGAACAACCCGACCGGCATCGAGGCGCGCGAGCGGGATACGATCCCCTTCCATCCGTACTACACGGTCAAGGATCTGTTCGGGGTGGGCGTATTCCTGATCGCCTTCTGCTATTTCGTGTTCTTCAACCCCACCGGCTGGGGATACATCCTCGAGCCGGACAACTTTTCGCCGGCCAACACCTTCCAGACGCCGACGCATATCGCACCGCTGTGGTATCTGACGCCGTGGTATTCGATCCTGCGTGCCTTCCCGGACAAGCTTATGGGCGTGATCGCCATGGCCTCGTCGATGGGGTTGCTGTTCTTCATTCCCTGGCTGGACCGCGGGCGCGTGCGCTCGGCCCGCTATCGGCCGATGTATCGCCAGATGGTGCTGCTGTTCTTCGCCTCGGTGCTGGTGCTCGGCTATTGCGGGCATGTCGAGCTGACGCAGACGCTGCGGTTGGTGGTGCGCATCGCCACGGCCGTGTATTTCGGCTTCTTCCTGTTTTTGCCCATCGTCACCAAGCATGAAAAAACGCGTCCGCTACCACAGGAAATCTGATATGAGAACCGCCATCGCGGCCGGGGCCATCCTCGGCATCATCCTCACCTGCACCCCGCAACCGGCCGCTGCCGAGGGCACGCTGCCGCTGAAGCATCCCCATATCACCATGGACAAGAAGACACTGCAGGAAGGGCTGCAGGTGTTCGTCAACATCTGCATGGGCTGCCATTCCGCCAAGTTCGTCACCTACGGGGATCTGGTGCACTACCCGGAGATCGGCTTGACGCGCAAGCAGGTCGATGCGCTGCGCGGCAGTAAGTCGCTGCTCGCGGGGCTGACCACCGACCTGAGTCCGGATGATGCGAAGATGTCCTATGGTAAGGTGCCGCCGGATCTGTCGGTGATCACGCTCTCGCGCCAGGGCCCGGAATATGTTTATTCGATCCTGACCGGTTTCGCGCACGATCCCTCCGGGCGTGTCCCCGACGGGAATTACAATCTGTATTTCCCGGGCAACAACATCGCCATGCCCGATCCGCTGTCCTGGTTCCAGCACGACCCGCAGGACACGAAGCAGATCGAGGAACAGGCGCGCAGCGTCTCCTCCTTCCTCGCCTTCGTCGCCGAGCCGCATCAGTTGCAGCGCCGGTCGATCGGCCGCTACGTCATCGCCTTCCTGGTATTGATGACCCTGGTTCTGTGGCTGCTCAAGCGCGAGGTGTGGAAGGACGTCAAGCATTGATGCATAGGGGTTTTTCCGCATCGACCGCCTTGACCGTGCATCACCCCAACCCTAGACTCTGAGGCCCTTCGCGGGGTGGTCTGACGCCTTTTTCCGGATGGCGGGCGGCGCTTCACACGACAATTCAGGGAGAACGATGCTTCATGCGCGAGTTTGAGCGGATCAAACGCTTGCCACCCTATGTGTTCGGTGTCGTCAACAAGCTGAAGATGGACCTGCGCCATGAGGGCCACGACATCATCGATCTCGGCATGGGCAATCCGGACCAGCCGACTCCGCAGCACATCGTCGACAAGCTGGTGGAGGCGGCGCAGGACGGGCGCAACCACCGCTATTCGTTATCCCGGGGTATCCCCGGCCTGCGCAAGGCCATCTGTGCCTGGTACAAGCGCAAGTTCGACGTCGATCTCGATCCGGAGACTGAGGCCATCGTCACCATCGGCTCCAAGGAGGGCCTGGCGCATCTGGCGGTGGCGATCACCAGCCCGGGCGACCTGATCCTGACCCCGAACCCTGCCTATCCGATCCATCCCTACGGCTTCATCATCGCCGGTGCCGACATCCGGCATGTGCCGATGGGGCCGGGCATCGATTATTTCGAGGAGTTGACCAAGGCGGTGCGCGACTCCTGGCCGCGGCCGAAGATCCTGATGGTCAACTTTCCGTCCAATCCGACGGCGCAGGTCGTCGATCTGGCCTTCTACGAGAAGGTCGTCGACTTCGCGCGCGAGAATAACCTGATCGTGATCTCCGACATCGCCTATGCCGAGATCACCTTCGACGACTACAAGTGCCCGTCGATCATGCAGGTCAAGGGCGCCAAGGACGTGGCCGTCGAGTTCTACTCGCTGTCCAAGAGCTACAACATGGCCGGCTGGCGCATCGGCTTCATGGTCGGCAACGCGGAGATCGTGGCGGCCCTGGCCAAGATCAAGTCCTACCTCGATTACGGTACCTTCCAGCCGCTGCAGATCGCCGCCTGCGCCGCCCTGAACGGGCCGCAGGACTGTGTGGAGGAGATGCGGCTCATGTACCAGTCCCGGCGCGACGTGCTGATCTCGGGGCTGCACAAGATGGGCTGGATGGCCGAGAGCCCGAAGGCCTCGATGTTCGTCTGGGCGGAGATTCCCGACGAGTTCAAGGCCATGGGATCGCTTGAGTTCTCCACGCGCCTCTTGTCCTACGCCAAGGTGGCGGTCAGCCCGGGTGTGGGCTTCGGCAGCTATGGCGACACGCATGTGCGCATCGCTATGATCGAGAACGAGCATCGCATCCGTCAGGCCGTGCGCGGCATGCGCCAGTTCCTGAACAGCGGGGCACAGGCGTGATCGAGTTGCGCGTCGGTCTGCTCGGCCTGGGTACCATCGGCACCGGCGTGGCGCAGCTGCTGTTGACCCACCGCGACCTGCTCGAGCAGCGGCTGGGCAAGGCCGTGCGCCTCGTACGCATCTGCGATCTCGATATCACGCGCGACCGCGGCGTGGACCTGAGTACGGTGGAGCTGACCACCGACGCCGCCCGCATCATCGAGGCCCCCGACATCGATCTCGTCATCGAGCTGATGGGCGGGCTGGAACCGGCACGCAGCTTCGTGAGAACGGCGCTGGAGCATGGCAAACATGTGGTCACCGCGAACAAGGCGCTGATCGCCAAACACGGCGAGGAGCTGTTCCCGCTGGCCGCAGAAAACGGACTGCAGATCGGCTTCGAGGCGGCCGTCGGTGGTGGCATTCCGTGTATGAAGGCCTTGCGCGAGGGGCTGGCCGCGAACGCCATTCAGTCGATCTACGGCATCCTGAACGGTACCTGCAACTACATCCTGACCAAGATGGAGACCGAGGGCGCTGCCTTCGATGAGGTGCTGGCGCAGGCTCAGGACCTGGGCTACGCCGAGGCTGACCCGACCTTCGATATCGAGGGCATCGATACGGCGCACAAGCTTTCCATCCTCGCCGCTATGGCCTTCGGCTCCAAGATCAAGTTCGACGACATCTACACCGAGGGCATTGCGCGCATCTCCGCGGGAGATATCGACTCTGCGCGGGAGCTTGGCTATCGCATCAAGCTGCTCGGCATCGCCAAACCACATGGAAACGGCGATGCGCAGATGATCGAGATGCGCGTGCACCCGACGCTGGTGACGCTGGATTCGCAGCTGGCACAGGTATCCGACTCCTACAATGCGGTGCAGATCACCGGCGATTTCGTCGGCCAGACGATGTTTTTCGGCCAGGGTGCCGGCGAGCGTCCGACCGCCTCGGCGGTGGTGGCCGACATCGTCGATATCGCCAGCGGCTTCCCCGATGGCGTGCGGCATCTGGCACCGCCGATGGGCTTCGTGCAGGAGGCGCGCCGCGAGATCCCGACGCTGCCGATGGCCGACGTGGACTCGGAGTATTATCTGCGCCTGATGGTCAAGGACGAGCCGGGTGTGATCGCCGCTGTCACCTCGATCCTGGCCGATCACCGCATCAGCCTGGAGGCTGTGCTGCAGAAGGAGCGCCACGCCACGCGCGTGGTACCGGTGATCATGCTGACCCACGGCACGACCGAGGGGAATATGCAGGCTGCGTTGGCCCGCATCCTGGCGCTGGATGCGGTCGATGAGCGGTATGTATTGTTGCTGCGCAAGGAAAAGTTCGGGGCATAGGGGAACACATGACGCGTTACGAAGGCATCATCGACCGCTACCGCGCCTTCCTGCCGATTGGCAAGGATGATGCGATCATCACGCTCTACGAGGGCGACACGCCGCTGCACGAATCGCTGAATCTGCGCAATGCCATCAACCCGGAACTGAATATCTACCTGAAGTTCGAGGGCCTGAACCCGACCGGTTCGTTCAAGGATCGCGGCATGACCATGGCCGTGACCCAGGCCTACAACGCAGGCAGCCGCAAGGTCATCTGCGCTTCCACCGGCAACACCTCGGCCTCGGCCGCCGCCTATGCCGCCAACTGCGGCATGGAGGCCTATGTGCTGATCCCGGAAGGGAAGATCGCCCTGGGTAAGATGAGCCAGGGCATGCGCTACGGGGCCAGGGTGATCCAGATTCGCGGCAACTTCGATCAGGCGCTGCAGATCGTGCGCGATGTCGCCGCCGACGGCTCGATCTCGCTGGTCAACAGCGTCAATCCCTATCGCCTGCAGGGGCAGAAGACGGCGGCCTTCGAGATCCTCGACGAGCTGGGCTTCGCCCCGGACTTCCATGCGCTGCCGGTCGGCAATGCCGGCAACATCACGGCATACTGGATGGGCTACAAGGAATATCACGAGCGCCGCATCAGCCAGAACCTGCCGAAGATGCTCGGCTTTCAGGCCGCTGGTGCTGCACCGCTGGTGCTGGGCGCGCCGGTGGAAGATCCGGAGACCATCGCCACCGCCATCCGCATCGGCAAGCCCGCATCCTGGCAGCAGGCCATTGCTGCCCGCGACGAGTCCGGCGGCCTGATCGATGCGGTGAGCGACGACGAAATCCTGCAGGCTTACGATATGCTGGCGCGCCTGGAGGGCGTGTTCTGCGAGCCGGCCTCGGCGGCCTCGGTGGCCGGCGTCATCAAGCTCAATGCCAAGGGCTATTTCAAGCCGGGTGCCAGCATCGTCTGCACGCTGACCGGCAACGGCCTGAAGGATCCGGACACGGCCATGAAAAACGTGACCCAGCCGGTGACCATCGATGCCACCGAGGGTGCGGTCCGCAAACTGCTCGGCGACTGATGCCCGGCACCGGCGGGAATTCACCTCCGACCCAAGATACAAGGCTGTTGCTGATCCCGGACGCGTTGATCCCTGCCGGGGATGCCGGTGGACATGAATATGCGCTGCATCCGGCTCTCCGATTCGCCGCCCCAAGGCTTGCCCGCGCTGCCAAGATCTGGGCCGAGGCACCGGTACTGGCCCCGATCGAATGGTATGCGGCGATGATCGGTGCCGTCGGTGGCGCCGCATCATTGCTGGCCGCGGCCATGGGCGATGCCATTCCGGCTAGCGCCCGCCAGGCCTGGCTGTTTTCGCCCTTCGCCGGCCGTCTGGGCCGGGACAGCGTACACATCATGCCCCAGGACATATTCGCCTGGGATACCGCCGATGCCGAATGGCTGGTCGAGACGCTGCAACCGATGCTGGCCGGGGACGGCTTCACGCTGCTGATCCGCGATGCCTGCATACTTGCGATTTCGGACACGGCCTGGGATGCCAGCCCCGCAAGCTTCGCGCGCGTGGCCGGGCATGTGCTGCCCAATCGCCATCCGCCAGGGACCGACGGCGGGCGGTTGATGCGCCTGTGCGCCGAGATGCAGATGCTGCTGGCTTCCCAGCCCTCCCCGCGCCGGCGGAAGGCCGGGTTGCCGGATGTCATGGGGGTATGGATGTGGGCTCCGTCGCTGCTGCCGTCGCCGCAGTTGGACCGCCCCACGCCCATCGCCGTCGATACGCTGATTCGCGCCAGTGCGCACGATGCCGGGGGAATGCTTCCGGTGGCGATCATGGGGGCGGCCGCGGTCGAGGCCCATCTGGAGCATCAGCGCTTCCCGCGCCATTGGCTGCTCGCCGGGGAGCGGCATGCGGTGCTCGGCGACACGCGGGCGCTGCCCCGCTTCGGGCGCAGGCCGTGGAGGCCGCGAAACGTGACGGCATTCGATGCGCTGTTGCGGCGCATGCGCGGGGTCGCCGGTATCTCGGGGGGTGGGGGATGAATGACGATGGGCTTCCCCAGACATTGAGCCTCAGGGGGCGGCGCCTGGTCTGGCGCCATGGCCCACTGGCTGCCGCCGATCCCCTGATCGCCTGGCAGGGGCTCTTGGCCAACCGCAGCCTGCATGAGTCCGACCCTTACTTTTCCCCGAGGCTGGCTGATCTGCCCGATCCGGACGAGATGCGCGACATGCCGAAGGCCGCGGACCGTGTGGCGCAGGCCATCATCGACGGCGAGCATATCCATATCTTCGGCGACTTCGACTGCGACGGCGTCTCGGGCACGGCCATCCTCGTCGAGGCCCTGCGTGCCGCCGGTGCGCATGTGACATCCTCCATCCCGCACCGGGCCGACGATGGTCATGGCATCGGCGTGGAGCCGCTGGCCGAGGCGCATGCCGCCGGTGCCATGCTCGGCATCAGCGTCGATACCGGCACCACTTGTTTTACGGCCTGCCGCGAGGCGACAAGGCTGGGGCTGGATCTGATCGTCACCGACCATCATCTGCCCGAAAGCGATCTGCCCGAGGCGTTTGCGCTGCTGAATCCTGCGCGTGCGGACTGCGGCTTTGCGGGGCGGCTGCTTTGCGGCACCGGCGTGGCCTTCTTCCTGCTCGTGGCCACGTGGAAACGGTTGAAGGAGGCGGGCCACGCGCCTGCTTTCGATCTGCGCCGGCTGCTCGACCGTGTGGCCGTCGCGACGGTCGCCGATGTCATGCGTCTCTCCGGGGTCAACCGTATCCTCGTGTATCACGGGCTGGCGCAGTTGAATGCGCAGCCGTCCACGGGCATGGCCGCACTGCTGGCTGTGGCCCGCATCAAGGCGGCGGTCAGCACCGAAACCATCGGCTTCCACATCGCACCGCGCATCAATGCCGCCGGGCGCATGCGCCACGGCGAAGAGGCGATGCGGCTGCTGTCCACGCAGGAGCTTCAGGAGGCTGAACGGCTGGCATCCGTGCTGGACGAGAGCAACAAACAGCGCCGCCAGGTCGAGGCTGGGGTGTTCAAGCAGGCGGAGGCGAAGCTCGCCGATTCCGAGGTGCTGGCCGTCTTTGATGCGGCCTGGCATGCCGGCGTTGTCGGCCTCGCCGCCGGACGCCTGGCGCGCAAGCACAACCGCCCGGCGGCCGTCGGCTTCGTCACCCCCGACGGACGTATTCGCGTGTCGCTACGCGGCCGCCCGGGCTTTCATGTCGGGGATCTGCTGAACGACTGCGCCGCCGCGCTGGATGGCTTCGGCGGCCATGCCGGCGCCGGCGGCGGCACCGTGCGGGAGGGAGCCTGGGATGATTTCGTCGCCGCCTTCGGCCGGGCGGTGGCCGCACAGGGGGGCGATGCGGCTAGGCATCCGGAGCTTGCCGTGGATGGCCAGCTGGGCCTGGATGCGCTGCATGCGGGACTGGCCGAACGCCTGATCCGCTTCGAGCCGCTGGGGCAGGGTAATCCGGCCTGCCAGTGGCTGCTCCAAGGGGTGCAGATCGTTGATCGGCGCGACATGAAAGGTGGCGTGGTGCGCCTGCGCCTGCAGCAGCCGGCGGCGCACAGCGGCCTGTGCGATGCCGTGGTGTTCGGCATCGGGACGATGGACGAGGCCTTGCGGCCGGGCTCGGTCGTGTCGGTGGTCGGCCAGCTCAAGCTCGACGAGTGGCGCGGTAACGGCGCCGTGCAGTTCGTCGTCGAGGACGCGTTAAGCGAGGGCTGAGCGCGCGCGTTTCATCGCAGGGGATAGTCCGTGTAGCCCTTCTCTCCGGGGGTGTAGAAGGTATCGAAGTCCGGTTCATTCAAGGCAACGGATGCCTTCCAGCGGGCAGGAAGGTCCGGATTGGCCAGGAATGGGCGCCCGACGGCGATCAGGTCACCCTTGCCGGCTGCAAGGTCGCTTTCGGCCTGGTCGGCATTGTAACCACCGGAAAGGATCAGCGTGCGCTTGAACAAACGCCGCATGGTCGCCTTCATGCTGTCCGGCACCGTGGGCGCACCCATCGAGGAATGATCGACGATGTGGAGATACGTCAGGCCGAGGGCATCGAGTTTTTCCGTGAGGAAGGCGTAGTCCGCTTCCATCTCGTCGTATGGCGGCATGTCGTTGAATATGCCAAAGGGCGACAGACGAATGCCGACCTTGTCCTTGCCGATGGCCTCACAGACGCTGGCGGCGACCTCCAGGACGAACCGGGCCCGGTTCTCGATGTCGCCGCCGTATGCGTCGGTGCGAAGATTGGTATTGGGGCGAATGAACTGCTCGAGCAGATAACCATTGGCACCGTGCAACTCGATGCCGTCAAAGCCCGCGGCGATGGCGTTCATTGCCGCCTGCACGTATTCCTGTTTTGCATCCTCGATATCCTCTGCGCTCATGGCAGTGGGCACCGGGTGGGGCTGTGGCCCCTCGGCATCCGTGTACATCTCGCCCGCAGCGGCGACCGCCGACGGCGCCAGCACGTGCGCCCCTGCCGGCAGGTTCAGTGGGTGGCCAATGCGCCCCGTGTGCATCAGCTGCATGAAAATCTTCGCGCCGCCGGCGTGTGCGGCATCGGCGATGGGCGCCCACGCCTTCGTCTGCGCCTCAGAGAAGATGCCGGGGATACGCGGATACCCCAGGCCGTTCGGCGAGGGCGAGGTGCCTTCGGTGATGATGAAGCCGGCGGAGGACCGCTGAGCGTAGTACTCGACCATGAGATCGTTGGGAATATTGCCGATCGCGCGGTTGCGCGTCATCGGTGACATGACCAGATGGTTCTGCAGCTCGATATTGCCGAGGCGAAAGGGGGTATAGAGTATATTTCCCATGTGCGTGCTCCTGGATGCGATGCAATGCTCGCTTATCCTGTTGGAGTTTATATGAAGTTGCCAGTGCACAATGTCCTACCAAGATGATTTGGCCATGATACGCGTGAGCCGGCCCCTTATGGCCGGGCTATCATTCGCCTGTGTGGCTCTCTTGATTTGGTTGGCGGGATCGGTACCTTGCTGGTCCCCAAATCGGGACGTTCACTGGAGTTGACGATGGGCATCGAAGATCAAATCGCAGGTTTCCGCACGCGCGCCGAGGACTTCTCGGTACGCCTGAAGCGCTGCGGAGGTCCCTTTGACGTCGAGACCAAGCAGGATGAGCTGCGCGAGCTGAACGCGCGTATCGAGGATCCCAACCTCTGGAACCATCCGGAAGAGGCCCAGCGCCTGATGCAGGAGCGCACGCGCCTGGAGCGTCTGCTCAAGACCTTCAATGACGCCGAATCCAGGCTCGATGATCAGACGACGCTGTTCGAGCTGGGCGCCGACGAGGGGGATACCGACTCGCAGGCGGAAGCGGCGCAGGGCCTGACCGAGGTCGAGTCGGTCATCGAGAAATTGGAACTGGCGCGCATGCTGGGCGGCGAGAACGATGCAGAATCGGCCTTTCTCGACATCAATGCCGGCTCCGGCGGCACCGAGGCCCAGGACTGGGCGGAGATGCTGCTGCGCATGTACCTGCGTTGGGCCGAGAAGCATGGTTTCAAGGCCGAGCTGATGGAATGTACCGAAGGCGATGGTGCTGGCATCAAGTCGGCCACAGTGTCGGTGAAGGGCGAGTATGCCTACGGCTATCTGAAGGCGGAGATCGGCGTGCACCGACTGGTGCGCAAGTCGCCGTTCGATTCCGGCAACCGCCGCCACACCTCGTTCGCCTCGGTGTTCGTCTATCCGGATATCGAGCGCGAGATCGAGATCGACATCAACGAGGCGGATGTGCGCACCGACACCTACCGCGCCTCCGGCGCCGGCGGCCAGCATGTGAACAAGACCGATTCGGCCATCCGCCTGACGCATATGCCGACCGGTATTGTCGTGCAGTGTCAGAACGATCGTTCGCAGCACAAGAACCGAGCCACAGCCTGGAAGATGCTGCAGGCACGCCTGTACGAGCATGAGTTGGAGAAGCGCACCGCCGAGAAGCAGGCCCTCGAGGATACCAAGACCGACATCGGCTGGGGGCATCAGATCCGCTCCTACGTGCTCGATCAGTCCCGCATCAAGGACCTGCGCACGGGCATGGAAACGGGCAATACGCAGGCCTTTCTGGATGGCGAAATCGACGATTTTATCCATGCTCAGCTGATGGGAATCCGCCGCGATGGTGGCGAAACCGAGCACTAGACTATCAACCCACCATAAGTCTTTATTTTTAAGCGGAAAACGCTATAATGCGCCGCCCCGCTTCCCCCTGCAGCGGTCTTTTGGAGGTTTTGATGATCAAGCTGTTCTCGAGCCCGGCGAGCCCCGACTCGCACCGCACCCGCATTGTTCTGGCCGAGAAGGAACTGCCGACCAAGATCATCGACGTCGATCCCGAGCATTTGCCGGCCGAGCTCTTGCAGCTCAATCCGTACGGTCGCTTGCCGACTGTGGTCGATCGCGACATCGTGTTCTTCGAGGCCTCCGTGGTTTGCGAATACCTGGACGATCGTTATCCGCATCCGCCGCTGAAGCCAGGCTCCCCGGCCGAGCGGGCGCAGATGCGCCTGGCCGTGATGCGTATCGAGCAGGAGCTGTACCCGCTGTACGACAGCATCGAGCGCGTCAAGCGCAAGACCGAGCAGATGAAGAAGCTGCGCTCCTGGCTGGAGACTCTGGACAGCTATCTGGCGCGCCAGGAACATTTCGTCGGAGAGACCTATTCGCTGGCCGATGTCACTATCGCCCCGATCCTGTGGCGCCTGCCCTCGGTGGGGGCGGACACGGCCCGTATGCGTAATCTCGAACGCTATATGAAGGGGCTGTTCGGGCGTCCGGCATTCGAGCGCTCGCTGAGTGAACACGAGCTGATGATGCGAGACAACTGAGCCGTTTTTCTCCGGCCGGCCATGTTCAGGCTCATTTCATAAAGTCCATAATAATCACTCCCTAGATCTTTACCGGGAGTGGCTATATGCGGCTGGACATCATTGAACCTCACCATGTGGACCGCACCGAGGCCGAGGATTTTATCCGCGCGACCTTCCATGATGTCTATAGGGCCCGCATCGAGCACTTCATGCCCCATTTGATTCGCCTCAAAACCCTCCAGGACGATCTGGTGGCCATCGTCGGTTACCGCGATGGGGCAAGCCATCCGCTGTATCTGGAGCATTACCTCGATGCCCCTATCGAGCAGGTACTGTCCGCGAAGGTCGGCCAGCCGGTGCGCCGTCAGGATATCGTCGAGGTGGGGAACCTGGCCGATGCTGCGCCGGGAGGGGCTCGCGCCGCCATCATCATCCTGACCGCTTTCCTGTACAGCGCCGGCTACCGCTGGGTGGTGTTCACCGGCGTGCCCATGCTACGCAACGCCTTCGGCCGCCTGGGCCTGGAGCCGGTCGAGCTGGCCGATGCTGACCCGGCGCTCCTGCCAACCGGGGAAATGGAAAACTGGGGCAGCTATTATGCCGGCCAGCCGCTCGTCATGGGCGGCGATATCCGCCAGGGCTTTGCCTCCCTGGACCTGCTGCGCCGCCTGTTGATCGATACTTGGCAGGATGCCCTAGATCAGGGGCAGTTGCTGGCCAAGCGGGCCTAGTCATGAGTCGTGTTATCGATGCGGTGGATCACCATGCCGCCGCATCCCCGAATCGCATCGCCCTGGAGGGAGAGCATGCGGCACTGAGCTACGGCCAGTTGCCTGCGGCCGTGGCCGACCTGGCCGAGAGGCTGCGTGGAGCGCGCGGCGTGGCCATCCTCACCGACAACGGCCCGGCCTGTGCCGTGGCCGACCTGGCCTGCATCTCCGCCGGTGTCCCCTGCGTGCCCATTCCACCCTTCTTCTCCGCCGAACAGACCCGACATCTGCTGGCCTCCACCGGCGTGGACACGCTGCTGACCGATGCCGCCGAGCGCCTGTCGACATTGCTCGACGGCTTTGGGCTGCCGCATGTGCGCCTGGATGACTGGGCCTATGCCGGGCTTGTCCTGCAGCAGATCGGCATCGGGCATGCCCGCCCACACATCCCGCGCGGGGTGGCCAAGGTGACCTTCACCTCCGGCACCACCGGCGAGCCGAAGGGCGTGTGCCTGAGCCAGCAGGCCATGGAGCAGGTGGCGCACTCGCTGGCCGAGGCTTCGGGCGCCGTGGCCGCCGATCGTCATCTGAGCCTGCTGCCGTATGCCACGCTGCTGGAGAATGTCGGCGGCATGTATGCCGGCCTGATGAGCGGCGCCACTGTGGTATTGCCCGGCCTCGCGTCTCTGGGTCTGCGCGGTGCCTCGGAGCTGGATGTGCCGAACTTCGTGCAGGCACTGTCCCGTCACCGGGCCAGCACCTGCATCATGATCCCGCAGATGCTGCTGGCCCTGGTCTCCGCCGTCGGCCGGGGCATGCCGAAGCCGGAGGCGCTGCGCTTCATCGCCGTCGGTGGGGCGCCCGTATCGCCGCACCTGCTGGCGCAGGCCGGGCAGCTGGGCTTGCCGGTGTACGAGGGCTATGGTCTGTCCGAGGCGGCGAGCGTGGTGGCCGTCAACAGGCCGGGGGATAGCAAGCCCGGCACGGTGGGCAGGCCGCTGCCTCATGTGCGGCTGCGCTTTGCCGCCGATGGGGAGATCGAGGTCGGCGGCAGCCTGTTTTCGGGTTACCTGGGTGACGGGGAAGCGAAGCCGGGCCGTTTCTGGCCGACGGGCGATATCGGCCACCTGGATGACGAGGGTTTCCTGCACCTCACGGGGCGCAAGAAGCATATCTTCATCACCGCCTTCGGGCGCAATATCGCCCCGGAATGGGTCGAACGCGAGCTCACCGTGACGGGGGCGATCGCCCAGGCGGTGGTCTATGGTGAGGCCCAACCGTTCAATGTGGCGGTGCTGGTGCCCAGAATGGCGGCCGAGGCCGGGGGGATCGCTCAGACCGTGGCGCAGGCCGTGGCCGAGGCCAATGCGCGCCTGCCCGATTACGCGCGCATCCGCCGCTGGGTGCTGGCCGATGCCCCGTTTTCGCTCGCCAACGGCCAATGGACGGGCACCGGCCGGCCGCGGCGTGATACCATCTGGAGGACCTATGCCGGACGCATCGGGGCCTTGTATGCACGGGAGGATGCAGATGTCATTTTATGAGCGGTTGTTGGCCGATACCGAGACCGAGCGCCAGGCATTTCTGTCCATCCCCTTTCTTCGCGAGGGCATGGCGGGGAACCTGGGGCTGGAAAGCTATACTGCCTTTCTGACCCAGGCCTATCACCACGTCAAGCATACGACGCCGCTCTTGATGGCCTGCGGCGGCCGCCTGCCCGAGCGCCTGGAATGGCTGCGCGCGGCGGTCGGCGAGTACATCGAGGAGGAGATGGGGCATCAGGAATGGATCCTGAACGACATCAAGGCCTGCGGTGTCGATGCCGAGGCGGTGCGCCACGGCCAGCCCTCCATCGCCACCGAGCTGATGGTGGCCTATGCCTACGATACCATCCAGCGGCGTAACCCCGTCGGCTTCTTCGGCATGGTGCTGGTGCTGGAGGGGACGAGTGTTGCGCTGGCCACGCATGCCGCCGATGTCATCAAGGCGTCGCTGAATCTGCCGAATACTGCCTTCAGTTACCTGCGCTCCCACGGCTCGCTCGACGTCGGTCATGTCGGCTTCTACGAGGGGCTGATGAATCGGGTGGAGCAGCCGGAGGATCAGCAGGCCGTCGTGCATGCCGCCCGGGTGTTCTACAAGCTGTACGGGGATATATTCCGCAGCCTGCCCATGGTGGCGATTGCCTAGGAGGGAGCCATGTCCTTGAATGCGAAGCGTATTATCCTGACCGGCGCCGCCGGTGGTATCGGCAGCCTGTTGGCGCGCCAGCTCAGCCGGCAGGGCGCCGGGCTGGCCCTGGTCGATGCCAATGCCGAGGTCCTGCAGGACTTGGCCGGAGAGTTGGGGCAGCAGGCCCATGCCGTTCCCGGCGACCTGTCGAGCGCCGAGGGCTGCGAGGCGGTCGTTGCCGAGGCGCTTCGCCTGCTGGGCGGCATCGACGTGCTGGTCAATCTCGCCGGCCTGATGAGTTTCCGCGCCATTGAGGATGAGAATCCGGCACATATGCAGAAGCTGATGCAGGTCAACCTGATCGCGCCGATGCTGCTCAGCCGTCTGGTCGTCCCCCATATGCAGGCCCAGGAATCCGGGCATATCGTCAACGTCGGCTCGATCTTCGGCTCGATCGGTTTCGCCTATTTCACTGCCTATTCGACCAGCAAGGCCGGCCTGCGCGGCTTCTCCGAGGCCCTGCGCCGAGAACTTGTCGACAGCCATATCGATGTCACCTACATCGCACCGCGTGCCGTGCGTACGCCGCTGAATACCGATACCATCATGCAGATGGGCAAGGCTACGGGCATGAATATGGACGAGCCTGAGCAGGTGGCGGCAAAGATCGCTCGGGCGATCGCCGGCCACGACAAGGATGTATACTTGGGATTCCCGGAGAAGTTGTTCGTGCGCGTCAATGCCGTGCTGCCGCGTATCGTCGACAGGGCATTGGCGGCGCAGAACCGCATCGCCCGGGGCTTTGCCAAGTCATCTGCGGAACAAAAGAAGCCGTAAAGGAGCAATTATGATGAAGAAAGGCCTTTTCCTGATCGCCGGCATGCTGATGTCCGGCCTGACCATGGTGCCGGCGGCGCATGCGCAGCAGCCATACGCCGGCGTCGGTATCGCCGCGTTCGACCTGGATACGGGTGCCGACAGGAAGCTGACATCGGGTGCCTTCCTGCGGCTCGGCGATGATTTCTTCCCCTACCTCGGTGGAGAGCTTCGCCTCGGCGCCACAGACAGGGCGAGCAACGGTTCACGGCTGAACTGGTTTGCCAGTGCCTTTGCCAAGCCGAAGATCGATATCTCGCAGGACGTGACCCTATACGGCCTGCTCGGTGTCACGGAGATGCGCGCCGATTACACCTCGCTGACGACCAACCAGGCCCTGCACTCGACGAAGGCCAATTTCAGCTATGGTCTCGGCATCGAATACTGGTCGGCTAACCAGCTCACGGTGAACGCCGATTGGGTGCGCTACGCCTCCCGCGCCGATGCCGCCACCAAAAACACCCTCTTCAAGGGGCTGACCGTCGACAGCTATTCCCTCAGCGCCGTGTATCATTTCTAGGAGAGCGCATCCATGAAAGCACTGTTATCCCTGGCGTTGGCCGCCACCATTGGGCTGGGCGCATCGTTTCCGGCCATGGCCGCGACAGACGCGGCGGCCCAAGCGGCAATGCTGCAGCAGGTGGCCCAGCTGCAGCACGACTGGGCGGTGGCCAACTACCAGACGAAGGATGCGGGCAAGCAGGCGGCGTTCAAGGCCCTGGTGGCCAGGGCGTCCAAGCTGACGGCCGAGTATCCGGATCTGGCGGAGCCGAAGATATGGGAGGCCATCATTCGCGCCGGCTTCGCCGGCTCCATGGGCGGCCTGCAGTCGATGTTCAGCGCCATGCCCCAGATGAAGCAGGGCAGAGACCTGCTGCTGGCGGCCGAGAAAATCGATCCGACCGTCATGCACGGAGCGGTCTACACGACGCTGGGCAGCTTCTATTACATGGTGCCGGGCGGCTTCATCGGCTTCGGCGACGACGACAAGGCGCTGGGCTACCTGCAGAAGGGGCTGGCCATCGCCCCGGACGACATGGACGCCAACTACTTCATGGGCGACTACTGGCTGCAGGAGAAGAAGTACGCCAAGGCCGTGCCGTACTTCGAGAAGGTGCTGGCGCTACCGAATGTGGCCAGCCGGCCGATCTATTCGAAGGGGCGCAAGGCGGAGGCCGCGGCCAAGCTCGCCGAGGCCAGAAAGCACATCCACTGAGCCATCGCATGCCGTGATGGTGGGCCCGCCGGCAACGGCGGGCCTTTTTTTGTTAGACCCTCATTCGCTGACTGGTTTTCTCAGCGCCTTCACGGTTCCGCGCTTGGCCTTCTGCTCCATCCTGCGCTTTTTCTCGCCCATAGATGGGCGTGTCGGCCGGCGCCGCTTGGGCACGGCGGTAGCGGTCCGGATCAGTGCCTGCAGGCGGGATAGCGCGTCCTCTCGGTTCATCTCCTGGCTGCGGAAGCGCTGCGCCTTGATGATGACGACGCCCTCGGTGCTGATGCGCCGGTCTCGGTTGGCCAGCAACCGCTCCTTGTATGCATCGGGCAATGAAGAGGCACGAATGTCGAATCGCAGGTGCACGGCCGTGGCCAGCTTGTTGACGTTCTGGCCGCCCGCGCCCTGGGCGCGGATTGCGTGCATCTCGATCTCGGACTCGGGAATGTCGACCTGATCGGTGATCTTGAGCATCCCCGTACTGTAACAGACATGATTGCCCGCCGGACTTGGCTTTTCTGGACTGCGGGGCAATGATAGGGCGATCAGGTACGGCAGGAGGGGAGCGATGTCCGAAATCCATATGCTGATTCCGAAGAAGGACCGGCCCGTATGGCCGAATACGGCGGACGTGCTGCCGGTGGAACCATCCGAGATGGTCGAGATTCCGTTGCTCGGCTGGGTGGCGGCGGGCCAACCCATGGACCTGTTCGAGAACCACGAGAGCGTGGTGGTGCCGGCGACGATGGTGCGCAAGGACTGCTATGCACTGCGCGTACGCGGCAACTCGATGATCGACGACAATATCCTGGACGGCGACGTCATCGTGGTGGAGAAACGCGCCTCGGCCGAGAACGGCCAGTCCGTGGTGGCCATGATCAACGGCGAGACCGTTACCCTGAAGAAGTTCTACATCGAGAAGGACGGCGTGCGCCTGCAGCCGGCCAACCCGGAGCTCCATCCCATCTATCTCAAAAACGAGGAGATCCAGATCCTCGGCATCGTCATGGGTGTCATCCGCACCCCATGATCTTATGAAGCCTCGCCTTGTCACGCGGGGAAAGATGATCAAAGGCAAGAGCTGCCCCTGACACTTCCTGGATAGCCGGATCCATGCCGACGCGGGACACATATCACTGCTTTATCCCGGTTCAAGAGCCTGCATGGACATCACGGCGGCATGGGTGTGTCTATGATGAGGTGATGCGGCCATCGAAAAAGGTGTATGTCATCGGATTACGCCGCATGCCTGCCCTGAATCGGTTGCAGAAGCCGGAGCGGAACATGAAGAAGCTTGCCATGCTGTTGCTTTTCGTTGTCTTGAGCGGCTCGGCCTGGGCCGGCCCATCCCGGAATGAGGATTTGAAGCCCGCGGTGGTGAACATTGCGGCCAGTTATCTGGACAACCTATCCATGGATGCGCTGGCATCGTTGCAGATCATTGCCAATACCCGGGAGGCGAAACATGGGGATTGGGCAGGCATTGAACCCTATCTTTCCGAGGTCCGGCAGCGTCTTCCCGGGGTCTATTTTTATGTATTGCCGGATGGCAACTATTACACCCTGACGAAGGGACTCACCCATCTGAACCTGCGCAACAGAGGCTATTTCAAGGCCCTCTTTGCAGGCGCGCCGGTGAAGGGTTATCAGGTCTACAGCCGTTCTACGGGCAAGAAGTCGGCTGTGATGGCGGCGCCGATTATGGTGGATGGCAAGGTCGTGGGGGCTTTGGGTGTTTCCGTGTATCTGGATGCATTGCATACACGGCTCAATACCGAAATCGGCCTGCCGGCGGATTACACTTGGTTTGTCGTCAATGGCGACGGGATGATCCTGCTGGACAAGGATGAGGATTTCATCTTCATGAATGCCTTGACCGAGGGCCCGGATTCACTGAAAAAGGCGCTGACAACAGCCCTGCACAGCGAAAGTGGTCGTTTCCGGTACGAGATCGGTGATGATGTCCGCGATGCGGTGTATAGAAAACTGCCGGATCTGGACTGGTGGATGATTCTGGCCAGGAGAGAGGGCCGCGGTGCGACTGTCCCGAGCAAGCTGCGGATCTCGTTAAACACCTTTGTTCCCCGGTTGCAGGGCAATCTGAACGACCTGAACAGTCGGATACAAAAGCTTCTGGCTGATACCAAAAGCAATTGGGATCACGAGGCCGATATCCGCAGGGCGCTGAATGCCGCGCTCAAGGCCTCCCCCTCGATTTTCGAGGCGCTGTTCGTCGATCACAGCGGCCGTATTCGCTATATCGAACCCGGTGATTACGTCAACTTTGAAGGGGCCGATATCAGCACCCAGGCGCATGTCATGGCCTTGATCAAGAAACGGGCCCCGGTTTTCAGCGCGGGATTCAGCGCGGTCGAAGGTTTTCGCGCCGTTGACATCGCCTACCCCGTGTATGACCGGAAGGGAAGCTTTAAAGGCTCGCTCAGCCTGTTGATCCGTCCGGAATTGATGCTGCATGCACTCACCAAGCAGGTGAAGATCCCCGGCGATGACGAGCTGTGGATCATGCAACCCGATGGCATGATCATCTACGATCAGGACCCGGAGGAGATCGGCACAAACATCTGGACCGATCCCGCTTATGCCGGCTATCAAAGCCTGCGGGAACTGGCGCGAAAGATCAGCGCTAACCCCCGTGGCCAGGGCGATTACGTTTATCGGGAGCGAGGGCAGCGGCATAAAATTATCAAGACTGCCAGCTGGGATACGGTCAGCCTGTTTGGCCGAGAGTGGAGAGTGGTTCTGGCGCATCCTGTGAGTCCAGGTCAGTGATGCGACGTTGGCGCAGATATAGGCGCGTTGCTTCATGTTTGATTGGAGATGGACTCCATGATTGCAGATTGCAGTCGAACCGGGCACCCCAATGCAATCGGAATCGGCAGGTGATTGCAGTCCAAAACGGCACACTTCTGCGCTATGGCGACTGGCAAAGAACGGCCTGTTCGGTTGAGAAACTCGATTCTGTAGCGGGGTTGGTTTCCGGTTTGTTACGGGGATGGGGTTCACGGGGCATAACGGCGTTTCCGTTACCGCCACACAAAAGCATAGGGAAGGACTACGATGATTGGATGCGTACTTTCATATCGGCTTTGCTATTCGGATTGGCTTTCTCGATCAGCATCGGTGCCTCCGAATATGTGACGCCTGTCCATATCAATACGCTAGCAGGTCAGGCTGTTGAAGGAGATGCCCGGGCGCTGAGCCAGCTTTTGTCGGTAGCGGAGGAGGGAGACGCGCACGCGCAGTTAATGCTCGGCTCTATGTACGAGATTGGCCAAGGCGTTACGCAGGATTATGCGCAAGCGGTGAAGTTGTACCGCGAGGCTGCTGAGCAGGGGGACGCGGATGCGCAGGCTAGCCTCGGCGTCATGTGCGCTATTGGCCAAGGCGTTACGCAGGATTATGCGCAGGCCTTGAAATGGCTCCTCATTGCTAAAGCCGAAGGCGCCCGCAGAATCAATCAGATCGTGTCACAGATAGAAGGCAAGGCCACGCCCGCTCAGGTTGCCCATGCTCAGGATATGGCGCGCCGGTGGTGGGCGGCACATCATCCGCAGCATTGAGTACATTTCACGACTCTTCGAGAAAGGTGGCGGTCCGATAGAAGTGGGGCCATTCACCACCACAACACGCTACAGGTGCTGAAAGGATGCACGCACTTGCGGGCTGAATATCTGACGAAAATGTAGGGTTGACGCCGGTCCCCATAGTGCAGAAGTGTACCGTTTTGGATTGCAATCACCTGCCGGATTACTGCAATGCCTGATGATTTGAAATCTGCACATGACAACCCCGTTCTGCGCAGCGTCCGGGAGTGAGAGCGGCTATAAGTAACGGAGTTGCCACGCCTCTCCGGGCTCGATCCTTTTACGGCAACAGAGGTAAACGATGACCATAGAAGGGTTGGCGATTTTTTTAGCCATCGGTGGTGTAGCCGGCTGGTTAGCCGGAACGATCATGAAAGGCGGGGGTTTTGGCCTGCTCGGTAATATCGTTGTCGGCATTATCGGCGCAGTCGTTGGGGGCTTTGTGTTTGGTTTGCTCGGTATTTCTGCTGGCGGGCTGATTGGTTCGGTCATTATGGCAACTGCTGGGGCTGTCTTGCTGCTATTTGTTGTTGGTCTTATTAAAAAAGCATAAGGGGATAGGGGGCGTTCTTCCTCATGGGTGGACTGACAGGATAAGCCCATATTGCACAGCATTCCGGTGCGAAAGCAGCTATAAGTAAGGCAGTCGTCCGCCAGCCCGTAACCTTTACCGGAGGGCGTGAACAGGAGGCGCGCTCCATGAGTTACAAACTGGCCCTCATCCTTGTTCTTTCCGGTCTGGCCGTGCTCTTTATCATCCAGAATGTCGTCGTGGTCGAGGTGCGCTTCCTGTTTTGGTCCATCGCCATGTCGCGATCACTGCTGATGTTCTTCATGATCGCCATCGGCATGATTATCGGATGGGTTCTGCACGGCGTTTTCCAGCGTCGCACGAATAGGTTCTTCTAAGTATGCAGACCCGCGGCCCGGCACCGGTGCACCGCTTTCCGGCGATGCCGATCTTCGGCTTATGAGACATATCGAAAGGCACAAAACCCACCGCATCGGCTGGCTTCGTGCGGCCGTGCTTGGCGCCAACGACGGCATCGTGTCGACGGCCAGCCTCGTTCTGGGCGTGGCGGCTGCGGGCGCCGGTTCAAAGGGCATTCTGGTCGCGGGCGTTGCCGGCCTTGTGGCCGGAGCCATGTCGATGGCTGCAGGCGAGTATGTTTCCGTGAGTTCGCAATCGGATACGGAGCGCGCCGATCTGGAACGGGAGCGTCAGGAACTGGCGGATAATCCCGAGCACGAACATGCGGAAATGGCGGCCATTTACGAGGCACGCGGTCTGGATACGCAGCTGGCCACCGAGGTCGCGACCCAGTTGATGGCGCACGATGCCCTCGGTGCCCATGCGCGAGATGAGTTGGGCATGTCCGAGATGTCGGCGGCGCGACCGATGCAGGCTGCCTTCGCGTCGGCTGGGACGTTCTCGGCCGGTGCGGCCCTGCCGCTGCTTATCGTCCTTCTGATGCCGGCCTCAGTACTCATGTGGGCCGTCTCGGGCAGCTCGCTGCTGTTTCTGGCGCTATTGGGATCTCTGGCCGCATATGCCGGCGGGGCTCCGGTGATGACGGCTGCCGTGCGGGTGACTTTCTGGGGTGCTCTTGCCATGGCCCTGACGGCCGGCGCCGGGGCCCTGTTCGGGATCGCCACCTGAAACCCATGCCGAGTATCGTACCGAAGCCTGACAACCCAGCCTGGAACGATGCCTGGCGGGTTCATAGACATCTCCATGGGTGACGAGCCGGAAATCAAAGCAGACCCTCCTCAATTGCCGAAGGAATTCGTCGATCGGCTGGCAAGGCCTTTTGTACGATTTCTGCATATCGAGGCGGCTGGCGGCGCCGTGCTCCTGTTCTTCACCATCGCAGCACTGGTGTTGTCCAATTCCCCATGGGCGCATGCCTTTCTGGGTTTCTGGGAGATGCCGGTGGGCATCCATTTCGGTTCGCTGGAATTCGCTCGTTCGCTACGGGCGTGGATCAACGATGGCCTGATGACGCTGTTCTTTTTTCTGGTCGCCCTGGAATTGAAGCGGGAACTGGTGCTGGGCGAACTGAACAATCCGCGCATGGCCGCGCTCTCCATCGCCGGTGCCCTGGGCGGCATGTTGATGCCGGCGGCACTTTATCTGATGCTGCAATCGGGCCATGCCGGCGAGAGTGGCTGGGGTACGGTGATGGCGACCGATACCGCATTCGTCATCGGTTGCCTGGCGCTGCTAGGATCGCGTATTCCCCAAAGTCTGCGTGTGTTCATGTTGTCGCTGGCGATCGTGGACGATATCGGCGCCATCCTTGTCGTCGCCATCGGCTACGGCACGCATGTCAGTTGGGGGATGCTGGCCCTGGCCGCGGTCGGCATCTTCGCCGTGCGCGCCATGGCCCTGCTCGGTGTCCGGAGTATCACGACCTATTTCCTGGTTGGTGGGCTGACCTGGATCGCCGTGGATGCATCCGGCATCCATGCCACGGTGACCGGCGTCATCCTCGGCCTGATGACGCCGACCGGCAAATGGGTGAGCGATGAGCGTCTGCACGCCATTCTTGATCAGGTGGTGGCCTATCCGCGCGGCGATCATTGGAGCGGCAACTCCCCGGATCGCAAGGCCTTGCGCATGGCGGAGGCCGCGGCGCGCGAAACGCTATCGCCGGTTGAACGGCTGGAGATGATGCTGCACCCATGGGTCGGGTTCCTGATCATGCCCCTGTTTGCCTTTGCCAATGCAGGTGTGCCGATATCGTTCGCCAAGCTTGGAAGTTCGGTCACCATTGCCGTATTCCTGGGATTCGTGCTCGGTAAA
Organism: uncultured Zetaproteobacteria bacterium; assembly: GCA_963764315.1. Classification (GTDB taxonomy): domain Bacteria; phylum Pseudomonadota; class Zetaproteobacteria; order Mariprofundales; family Mariprofundaceae; genus DATLWN01. The sequence goes on along the minus strand of CAVXSB010000002.1, from coordinate 506,099 downwards.
CCGCTGGGTGTGCTGAGCTTCAGCTGGTTGGCCGTGCGTACGGGTATAGCAATACGCCCTCCCGATCTCGACTGGATGTTGCTGGCTGCCGGAAGCATCCTCGCCGGTATTGGCTTCACGATGGCGTTGTTCATTGCCGGCCTCGCTTTCAGCCCGGCCCTGATCAACGATGCCAAGCTGGGCATCCTGTCGGCATCGGTGTTTTCCGCATCGGCCGGTATCGCGCTGTTGCTATGGTGGTCCGGTCGTGGAAAATCCACCCAGGCTGCCAACGGGCCCTAAACCCCCTGTAAGGATCGTGAGTACATGCCGGTCAGGTTGTTCAATCTCAGGAACGTGCCCGAGGACGAGGCGAACGAGGTCCGCCAGTTACTGACCGACAACAGCATCGATTTCTACGAGACACATGCCGGGGGGTGGGGGATCTCGGCGCCGGCGTTCTGGCTGCGTGACGATGTGCAGCAGGAGCGGGCCGAGGCCCTGATCGAGGCTTACCAGAAAAAGAGGGCAGAAGACGCGCGGGCAGCCTACGAGACACTGAAGCGCGAGGGCAGGGCGCCGACCTGGGCCGGAAACATCGTCCGCCATCCGTTGCGCTCCCTGTTGCTGGTGGCCTTCGTGCTATTCATCCTTTACGCCACGCTGAGTCCGTTCGTTCACTTCGGCCGCTGAGGTTGGCGTGACCCGGGAGGAACCCGGGCCACGCACCGTCATTACACGTGCGAGGGGCTCTCCGGCAGCTCGAACGCGTCCTCGTCGCCGTTCTCTTTCCGCTTCGAATGGTCGGCAGCGATCAGCATGTACACCGCCGGCACCACGAACAGCGTGAACAGGGTGCCGATGGCGATGCCGCTGGCGATGACCAGGCCCATATTGAAGCGCGAAGCGGCGCCGGCACCGCTGGCGGTGATCAGCGGCACGACGCCGAGCACCATGGCAGCTGTGGTCATCAGAATCGGACGAAAGCGGATGCCAGCGGCCCCTTCAACGGCCTCGCGCTTGGATTTGCCCTCGCGCTGCAGTTCGTTGGCGAACTGCACGATCAGGATACCGTGCTTGCTGATCAGACCCATCAGCGTCACCAGGCCCACCTCGGTGTAGATGTTGATGCTGGCGCCGCCGACGCCGAGGCTGATGAAGATCAGGGCGCCAGCGATCGACATCGGTACCGACACCAGGATGATCAACGGATCGCGGAAGCTTTCGAACTGCGCCGCCAGGGCCAGGAAGATGATGATCAGCGCGAACACGAAGGTCTCGATGAAGCCGCTGGATTCCAGCATGAACTGGCGCGACTGGCCGCCGTAATCGATCGAGTATCCTGCCGGCAACGTACGCTTGGCCAGGCCCTGTAGGTAATTCAGTGCCTCACCCGTGGTGACGCCGGGAAGGGCCACGCCCTGAATGGTGGCGGCGTTGAGCTGCTGGAAGTGGTTCAGCGACTCGGGCTTCGTCTCCGTCGTGATATGCGCGACGGTGGACAGCGGCACCGATTTGCCGCTGGCGGTACGGATGTAGTAGTTCAGCAGCTGGTTCGTGTTCAGGCGATAGCGCTGCTGAACCTGCGGAATGACCTTGTAGGAGCGGCCGTCAAGGCTGAAGTAGTTGACGTAGCCGCCGCCCAGCATCGAGGCCAGGGCATTGCCGATTTCCTTCATCGACAGCCCGAGCAGGGCCGCCTTGTTGCGGTCGATCACCACTGTGGACTGGGGCAGGTCGATGCGCAGGTCCGAATCCAGGAACATGAACATGCCGCTCTTCTGCGCCTGCTGCAGAAAGCTCTGTGCGACGGTGTTGAGCTGGCTGAATGGCTGGGTGGTACCGATGATGAACTGGATGGGCAGGCCGCGGCTGCCTGGCAGCGGTGGTCGCTGGAAGGCTGCGATGCGCATGCCGGCAATCTGGTTCAGCTGCTGCTGCACCACGGGTTGCAGCTGATTTGTGGTCTTTTTGCGCTCATCCCATGGCTTGAGCACCATGCCGGCTATGACGCGGCCCGGGGCGTCGATCTGGAACACATGGTCGGTTTCGGGATGGGAGTCGAAGATCTTGTAGATATCGAGCGCATACGGCTCGCGCTGCTGCAGCGTCGAATCCGGTGCCGCCGTCGATGAGGTAATGATCACACCCTCATCTTCCTGCGGTGCCAGTTCGTGCTTGGCACCGGCGTAGAGGAAGTAGATGCTGCCCAGCACGATCAGCGCGAACACCGCCGTCACGGGCAGGTTGTTCAGTGAGCCGCGCAGGCCTTTGGCATAGATGTGGCGCACCCATTCGAAGCGGCCATCGATGTAGTGCACGACGCGGGACTCCAGGCTCGGGTCGTCCTTGGCGTGGTGCTTCAGAAGACGCGAGCACATCATCGGCGACAGCGTCAGGGCGATGATGGCCGAAACGGTGACCGTACCAACGAGTGTGAAGGCAAATTCCGTGAACAGCGCGCCCGTCAGTCCTGCCTGAAAGCCGACCGGCACGTATACGGCAATCAGCACCGTGGTCATGGCGAGGATTGGCCCGCCCAGCTCACGCGCCGCGAGGATGGCGGCCGCCTTCGCCGTCATGCCCTGTTCGAGGTGGCGGTTGACGTTCTCCACAACGATGATGGCGTCGTCGACGACGAGGCCGATGGCGAGCACGAAGGCCAACAGCGTCAGCAGGTTGATCGAGAAGCCGAACATCAGCATGACCGTGAAGGTGCCGACGAGCGACAACGGGATAGCGACGACGGGGATAATCATCGAGCGAGGCGAGCCGAGGAAGACAAAGATGACGAGCGTGATGACGAGCATGGCCTCGATCAGCGTCTTGATCACCTCGTGGATGGAACTGTTCACGAATTTCGTGGAATCGTAGACGATCTTGCCGTTGATGCCTGCTGGCATGTCGCGCTGGATGCCCGGAAAGACCTTGCGCACGCCGGCAACCACGTCCAGCAGGTTCGCCGTCGGTGCCACCTTGATACCGATGTACACGGCCTTCTTGCCGTCGAAACGTACCTGCGAGTCGTAATCATCGGCGCCCAGGGTCACATTGGCCACGTCCTGCAGGCGCACGATGGCTCCGCCGCTCTGCTTGACGATCAAATTCCTGAACTCGTCGACGGAATGCAGGTTCGTCGAGGCCGTGAGGTTGATCTGGATCATCTGCCCCTTGGTGGCGCCGACACCCGACAGAAAATCGTTGTTCGCCAGTGCCGAGCTGACGTCGGCGGCGGTCAGGCCGTAGGCGGCCAGCTTCTTCGGGTTCAGCCATGCCCGCAGGGCGAAATTCTTGGCGCCGAGAATCTCCGCCTCCTGTACGCCATCCACCGCCTGCAGCTTCGGCTGCACCACACGCAGCAGGTAATCGGTGATGTAGTTCGAGGTCAGCTTCTTGCTGTAGAAGCCGATGTACATGGCGTCGAGCGTCTGGCCGATGCTGATCTTCATCACCGGTTTCTGGGTCTGCGGCGGCAGCTGGTTCAGCACCGAACTGATCTGCGCGTTCATCTCGGTCAGCGCCTTGTCCGAGTCGTAGTTCAGTTTCAGGTTGACGGTGATCGTGCTGTTGCTGTTCGTGCTCGTCGAGGTCATGTAGTCGATGCCGTTGACCTGGGCGATGGCGTTTTCCAGCGGCGTGGTGATGAAGCCGGCCACGAGGTCCGGGTCGGCACCATAGTAGGTCGTGGTGATGGTGATGACGGCATTCTGCGTGCGCGGAAATTGCAGGACGGGCAGCACGCCGAAGGAACGGAGACCCAGCACCAGCAGCAGCAGGCTGACGACCATGGCCAGCACTGGCCTGCGGATGAAGATGTCGGTGAATTTCATGCCGTGCTTACCGCCTTATTCGTCTTTGGGCTGCGGATTCGGGTTGTTGGTGGGCTGGATGCTGTTGTTGATGGCCACAGAGGCGCCGTTGTGCAGCTTGATCTGGCCGGCGGTGACGACGGTGTCGCCCTTGTGGATGCCCTTCAGGATCGCCACCTGGTCGCCGCGCTTGTCGCCGGCGGTGACGAGCACCTGCTTGGCCACCAGTTGGGGCTTGCCCTTCTCGTCCTTGCCCTTGGATTCGACCACATAGACGATGTTGCCGTACGGGTTGTAGCTGACGGCCGTCTGCGGCAACGTGATCAGTCGCCTGGGTTCGCCGGTGGCGACATCGACGGTCGCATACATGCCTGGCAGCAGCTTCTTCTCAGGATTGTCGAGTCGGGCGCGCACCTTGACGTTACGGGTGTTCGCATCGACCTTCGGATCGATGACCGAAATCTTGCCGGTGAAAGGCTTGCCGGGCCAGGCATCGGTCCTGACCGTCACCTGCTGGCCGACCTTGACCATGGCCAGCGACTGCTGCGGTACATAGAAGTCCACATAGATCGGATCCAGCGACTGAAGCGTCACCATGGCCGTACCGGCCTTGACGTACTGGCCGAGATCCACGTCGCGCACGCCCAGGCGTCCGGGGAAGGGCGCGCGGATAACCTTTTTGTCGATGAATGCCTGCTGTTCGTCGACATTGGCCACGGCCTGCTTCAGCTCGGCCTTGGCCGTGTCTAGGGCTTGCTGGCTGATGGCCTTGACGGCGAACTGCCTTTTGTCGCGCGCATAGGTCGTGGCGGCCAGCTCGGCGGCGGCCTTCAGCGATTGCAGCTTGGCGATATCGCTATCCGCATTCAGCCGCAGCAGCACGGCGCCGGCCTTGACGTCGGCGCCTTGCTGGAAGTAGATGTCGGACACGATGCCGTCAACCTCCGAGCTTAAATCGGCTCCGCTCACGGCGGCGAGGCTGCCTACAGCCTCGAGCCTCGGCTGCCAGGTTTGGTAGTCGGCAACGGTGGTGGAGACCGTCATCGCCGACTTGCCCATCTTGCTCATGAATTTCTTCATCATATGGCCCTTGAAGGCCTCGAAGCCGAAGATGCCGCCGAACACCAGCGCCACCAGTACAAGCATGATGATCATTCGTTTCGTCATGGGGTCGTTCTCCGTAAAAGGGGGTACATGGGTTCTACTTGCTCGCGGTCTGCGCCGTCGCATCGAGCATGGCGACGTCGTTGCGGTTCCACCAGCCGCCGCCCAGGGCCTGGAACAGGGCCGCGGTATCGGCGTAGCGCATTGCCTGAGCCTGTACGAGGGCGATATGTGCCTGCTCATAGGTCTTTTCGGCATTGAGCAGCGTCAGATAGCTAATCGCCCCCACCTTGAACTGGTCCTTGGCCAGGGCAAGGCTGTCGGCGGCCGAACTTTCGGCCTCCGCCTGCGCCGCCAGGGTGTCGGCGTCGGCTTCCAGGGCACGTAGGGTGTCGGCAACGTTGCGGAATGCGGTCAGCACCGTGGCGCGGTATTGGGCCGCCGCCTTCTTGAATGCGGCGACGGCGGCGCGGCGCTGATGCAACAGCGTGCCGCCGCGGAAGATGGGCTGAAGCAGCCCAGCCCCGATGTTCCAGATCTCATTGCTCGGGAACAGCAGTTGATTGGGAACGGTACCGACGCGGCCGTAGCCACCGGTCAGCGTGAACTGCGGCAGCATGTTGGCGGTGGCCACGCCGACCTTGGCGCTGGCCTCGTGCAACTGGGCCTCGGCGGCACGGATGTCCGGGCGCTGTTCCACAAGCTTCGAGGGCAGGCTGACCGGAAGCTTGGCCGGCAGTTGCAGCGTGGCCAGATCGAACGATGCCCCATGGCCCTGGCTGGGAAGGTTGCCGGCGAGCGTGGCCAACAGGTTGCGCGTCGCGGCCAACTGCTTCTGCAGCGGCGGCAGCGTCGCCTTGCTCTGGGCCAGGGTCGTCTGCTGGGCCAGTACGTCGGCCTGGGCGGCGGCGCCGACCGCATACTGCTGGTGCAGGATGTCGAGCTGTTGCGCCTCGGAGGCGATGATCTCCCGGGTCGCCGCGATCTGGGCGGACAGCGAAGCCTCCTGCACCGCCGTCGTTACCACGTTCGAGGTCAGGGTCAGGTAGGCCGCCTCCATCTGGAAGCGCTGGTAGGCCGTCTGCGATTCGTAGGACTCGAGCTGGCGCCGATCAAGGCCGAAGACATCGATGCCGTAGGAGACGTTGACCGAGGCGTTGTACAGCGTGTACTGCGTGCCGCCGGTTCCCGGCCGGCCGAACTGCGCGTACGAGATCTTCTGATGCTTGGCCGAGCCGTCCAGGTTGACGCTGGGCAGGAATACGCCCTCGGCCGCATACACGTTCTCCTGGGCCTCCTTCAGCGAGGCGCGTGCCGCCTGCAGGTCCGGGTTGGCCGCAATCGCCTTCTTGATCAGCGCGTTCAGGCCCTCGGAATGGAACAGGGTCCACCATTGGGCCGGGATATCCTTGCCCGGGGCGAAGGCCTGTGCCGCGCCATGCGGTGTGTCCGCCGAGGCGGTCTTCTCGGGCAGGGGCTTGGCCGTGTAGCCCTTGGTCTGGGGGGCGGCCGGGCGATGGAAGTCCGGACCGACAGCGCAACCGGAGAACAGCACCGCGGTGGCGATGCCGCAGATCCCCATGCGCATGGTTCTCATTCCACGGCTTGGCCTGGCCGGTACGGATCGGTTCATCGTCCTTCCTCCACGCGATGGGCAGAAGCGGTATCGGTCAGCAGGCGCGATGTGGCCTTGACGATCGCCGCCCGGTCGAGCTTGCCGATGGCGGCGTCCAGCCTCAGGCGGGCCATCAGGTAGGCCCCGCGCGCCTGGGTCAGCTCGTGGCGGGCCGAGAACAGCCGCTCCTCGGCATCCAGGCGTTCGACGATGTCGCGCAGCCCGACCTTGTAGCCAAGTTCGGCGGCCTGCCGGGCCTTGTAGGCGGATTGTGTAGCCGCGGTCAGGGCGGCCACCTGTGCCTGGCTCTCGTTGACGGCCAGGAAGGCCGCCTGCGCATCCAGCCGGGCCTGACGCTTGGCGTCCTCGAGTTCAAGCTCGGCCTGGCTTGCCAGCTTCTCGTTCTGCCGCAGCGTGGCCCAGGTGCCGCCACCGGCATACAGTGGCACATCCAGCTGCACGCCGATCTGCTCGTTGCGGATGTTGTAACCGGTCCTGAACTGGCCGTATGTGGCATCGTTATAGCCGAGGCTTCCGACCAGGCTCAGCGACGGCGAGGCGGTGCCGATGGCGTGGGTGACCTTTTCATCGGCCTGTTTGGCCGAGTTGGCAGCCAGGCGCACATAGGGGGAATCCTGTTCGGCGAGATGCTGCCAATGGCTCACATCATCCGGCTTGGGCAGCGGCGTCGGTGCACTCGCATCGAATACAGCCAGCCGGGGAGCCGGTTGGCCGATCAGCGAGTCCAGCAAGGCCTGCGCCTGAGCCACGGCGTTGTCCGCCCGGATGCGCTGCGCGCGCGCCAAATCCAGGCGACTTTGGGCCTCCAGCGAGTCGTTGATGTTTTTGGTGCCGGCCTTGAAGGCGGCCCTGGCCTGCTCGTCGAGCTTGACCATCGACTGTTCCTGGGAGTGTGCGGCCTCGGCGGCACTGCGCGCCACGACGACGTCGACATAGGCCTGGCTGACGTCGAGCAGCAGGCGCTGGAAGGCGGCATCGAACCGGATGTCGCCGGCTCGGCTGGCCAGCTTCCCCGCCTTGTAATCCGCCCACCGGCTCAGGTCGAACAGGGGCTGGGACAGGGTAATCTCACCGGTCGCCTGGTTGAAATCCGTCTGGAAGTTCTCCAGCAGCGGTGCCGTGGGGTGGGAGTAGCTGTAACGCTGTCGGTGGTGCGAGTAGTTGCCGGTGGCATGCAGGTAGGGCAGCAGCCAGGCGCGGCCGATGGCCCGCTGCTCGTGCGCGGCATCGCGGCCGGCCGAGGCGGCGGCATAGGACGGGGCATGGTCGATGGCCATGCCGATGGCATCCGTCAGGTTCAGCATATTGCCGGCCCGTGCCATCGCCGGATGCAGGGCGATTAGGGTCAGCATGATGATCAGGTGGCGCCTCATGGCATTTCCTCACGGGGGCGCATACCCTCGACGAGCATGTCGAACAGGTGGCGCCCGGTGGCATGCACATCGGTGATGCCGGCGCCGGGAAGGTGGCGAATGACCGGCCAGCTCTGGAACAGGTGCATATTCATGCCGACGATGGCGACGGCCGCCTCGGCCGGGGCAACGTCGGGCCGGATATCGCCGGACTGCTGGCAGGCGCGGATCAGCGTCGTCAGGCGCGAGAAATGTTCGCCGAAAACCTGTTCGGCCATGTCGCGCGCATGGTCCTGATCGCCGTTGATCAGCTCCCGGCTGATCAGGCGCGTCAGCTCGGCGTGTTCGAAGATATGTTCCAGGTGCGCGGCGGCGAAGGTGCGTAGCGCATCCAGCGGCTTGCCGCCCTTATTGGCTTCGTACAGCAGCGACTGGATGTCGAGGCAGGCGGTGCGCACGACCTCAAGGTAGAGCGAATCCTTGTTGGGGAAGTGGTGGAATACGGTGGCCTTGCACAGGCCGGCGGCCAGGGCGATCTGCTGGATGGACACGGAGGCGTAGCCGCGCTCGGCGAACAGCCGCTGCGCCGATGCCAGCAGCCGGTCCTTGCCCGCCTGTTCGATCGAAACCGCACCCATCAGTTCGTGTCTCCTGTTCCCAACCGACCGATCGGTCAGCGCGTAGAATATGCGTCGGCGGCCCATGGCTGTCAATGGGCATAAACCCGCATGCGAAAGGTGGCTAAAGTCTGGAGCGCTGCTGCCGATAATATAGATAAGGACCCATTCGGTGATGAATTTTAACGCATCCATCGGCGCCCTGTTGCGCCTCGGGCGGTCTCAGGCCGTAACGGCCAATAATGTGGCCAATGTCGCAACGCCCGGGTTTAAGGAAAGCCGTACCACCTTCAGCGACAGTGGCGCTTCCATCAGTGCCAACCCGTCCCAGGGCGGTATCGCGGTGCAGGGAAACGCCCTGGATGTAGCGGTCGACGGCGCCGGCTACCTCGCCGTCAGCACGCCCCAGGGTTCGGCCTATACGCGTAGCGGTGTCATGACGGCCAATCCGGGCGGTCTGCTGTCCGACGCAAACGGCCATCCCTTCACGCCTCCGATTTCCATCCCCGCCAATGCCCGCAATGTCAGCGTCGGTAGCGACGGCACGGTGACGGCGGATGTCGGCGGCCATATCCAGGCCCTCGGCCAGTTGCAGCTGGCCAGTTTCGCGGCTCCCGGGCAGCTGCGGGATATCGGTGGCAACCTGTTGCAGGCAAGCGCTGGTTCAGGGCCGGCGGTAACGCATGCCCCGGGGGCGGGCGGTACGGGTTCGCTTGTCATGGGGGCCTTGGAGATGTCCAACACCGACCCATCACGCAATATGGTGACGATGATTCTCGATGCCAACGCCTTCGCCTACAACGTCAAGGCAATCAAGGTGCAGGAGCAGATGAGCCAGTCGATGCTCGACATCAAGGCTTAAGCCGGCATGCCCATGCGGGCTAGCGGTGCAGGCCTTGGAAGATGCGGCTGGCCAGATCGGCCGAGATACCGCTTACCTCGGCCAGGTGCTCGCGCGAGGCGTCCTTAACCCCCTCGATACCACCGAAATGCTTGAGCAGCGCTACGCGCTTGGCCGGGCCGATACCGGGAATGGCGTCCAGCGCCGAGGTGAACATGCTGGCCTGCTTGCGCTTGCGCATGTATTGCCCCGCGAAGCGGTGCGCCTCGTCGCGTACGCGGGCGATCAGCAGCATGGCTGGGGAATGGATGCCGGGCTTGAGCGATTCCTCGTGCCAGGACGGCCACAGCGTCTCGTTGCCCACCTTGCGGCCAGCCCCCTTGGCCACACCGACGAGATGCAGGCTAGAGAGCCCGGCATCGGCAGCTGCCTGCACGGCCACGGCCAGCTGCCCCTTGCCGCCATCGATCAGCATGATGTCCGGCTCGGGCAGCTTCTCCTCGTTAATGGCCCGGAAGAAGCGGGAGAGCACGGCGGCCATGGCCGCATAATCGTCGCCGGCCGGTACGTCATCGAGCTTGTAGCGGCGGTAATGATCCTTGTCCGGCCCTTGATGGTTGGCGTAGACGATGGCGGCCACCATCTGCTTGCCGCCCAGATGCGCATTGTCGACGGCGGCGATCGATTGCGGCGTGGCGTCCAGCCCGAACAGTTCGGCCAGCGCCTCGAAGGCGGCTTGCTGGCCGGTGGGGGCGCGGCTGGCCAATGAGCGCTCGCCGGCATGCGCCACCTGCCCGAGCCAGTCGACCCTGGCCCCGCGTTTCGGGGCGCGCACCACGCATCTGGCTTTTGGGTGAAGCAGCTTGAGCAGGCGCGTGAGCTCCTCGGCGTCGGCACTTTCTGCCCCGACCAGCAGCTCGGCGGGCGGGGTTTCGCTGCGGTAGCGTTCGATGCACAGCGATTGCAGGATTTCCAGCGCCTCGGCGTCGGTGGCCTGGTCGACGCGCAAGGTATGGGTGCCGAGGTTGCGCCCGGCCCGGCGTACGCCGACGCTGACGGCGACGCCGCCGGGATGGCGGGCGATGGCCAGGGCATCGGCATCCGGCGGCAGATCAGCCGCCTCGGTACCGGCCAGGATGCTGCGCAGGGCGCGGATGCGGTCGCGCAACTGGGCCGCGCGCTCAAAGGCGTGGCGGGTTGCGGCCTGTTGCATCTGTGTCTCCCATTGGCGGATCAGGCTCTGGTCCTGTCCCTTCAGGAAGGCACGGGCCTCGTCCACCTGCGCCATGTACTCCGCGTCCGTGACGACGTGGCAGCAGGGGGCCGAGCAGCGGCCGATCTGGTACTGCATGCAGGGGCGGGAGCGGTTCTGGAACACCGCATCCTCGCAATCGCGGATGCGGAAAATGCGCTGCATGATGTGCAGGATGTGATGTACGGCCCCGGCGTCCGGAAAGGGGCCGAAATATTCGCCGGCCAGTTCGCGGTTTCCCCGGTACAGCCGCAAGCGCGGATAGGCCTCGTCGGTGAGCAGGATGTAGGGGTAGGACTTGGCGTCCTTCAACAGCACGTTGTAACGTGGCTTCAGCTGCTTGATCAGGTTGTGCTCGAGCACCAGCGCCTCGGCCTCGGATGGCGTCACCGTGAAGGCGATGTCCTGCACCTGCACGACCATGGCCTGGATGCGCGGGGAGTCCGGGCGGCGCTGGAAATAGCTGGAGACCCGCTTGCGCAGGTTGCGCGCCTTGCCGACATAGAGCACCTTCCGCTTGGCATCGAGCATGCGGTAGACGCCCGGCTCCTGGGGCAGGGTGCTCAGTTCAATCGGTGCTTCGACCCACATGGGCGGATGCTATCGTACGGCTATCGACGGCACACCCATCCCGGATAGGGTCGTCAAACCTTATGCAGATCCTGGATCAGGGTGTCGATCAGCTTGGCGTGTGGGTCCTGCTGGTGATTTTTGGCCAGCGCATCGGCCTCGCGGTCCATCTGTGCGGCCTTCTTGTCCGCCTCTCCGGTATGGGCCTCGCGCAGCAGCGCTGCCGTGGCCGCGTACGTCAGCGGCTGCACCTCTTCGCAGGTGGGCGCTGATTTCGACGAGAAGGTGTCGAGGAAGTCGAAGGCATCGCCGCCCATGGTATGGATGGCCACATGCAGCTGTTCATCGGGTGTGGATACCCCGCCCTGCTTCATCTTGGCCATCATCTGATGCACCTTCGCCATTTCCGGCCCGCCCATGGCGCGGCGCAGCAGCATGGCCGAGGCAAGCATCATCTGATCCCGCGATGTGGCGGTCGTCATGCACGGTGCCGACACTGCCACGATGATGGCTTGCTTGGACATCATGCGAATCTTGTTCAGCGGTGCCTTCATGGCATCGTCCTGATGATGGCTGCAGGCGGCCAGCAGCAGGGCTGTCAGGGCGATCACGCTAGTCTTCTTCATGCTTGTCCCTCCCGAATGCCTGCCATGAGCGTGGCGGCCATGCGCAGTAAAGGCATTGCGCCTCATACCGTCAAGTGCGTTGGCTGCATGCTGCCATGCCCGGCCCGCCTGGGGTAGGCGCATTCCTGCTGCAGTGGGCAACCGGAGCAGGCGGGGCGGGGGCGGCAGTGCTGCTTGGCGTGCATGACGATCAGCGCATGGTATTCGTTGAACAGCGGTGCCGAGAGGGGCAGGCGCGACTGGAAATAATCCTGCAGTGTGTCGTAGGAGGCATCGGGCGGGGTGGCGCCCAGGCGGGCGAAGATGCGCCGTGTATAGGCATCGATGACGAAGACCGGCCGGTGCAGGGCATAGAGCAGGATCGAATCGGCGGTCTCCGGGCCGATGCCGTGCAACTCCAGCAGGGCCTGTCTCGCATCGGGCAGGCGGTCGATGCCGGCCTTCCCGCCATGGGCCAGGTAAAACTCGGCGAGGACCTTGAGCTTTTTCCCCTTCTGGTTGAAGTAGCCGGAGGGGCGAATGGCCCTGGCCAGGCTTACCTCATCGCCGTCGGCGATGGCCTGGGCGTCGAGCAGGCCGGCGTCCCTGAGGTTGGCGATGGCGTGTTCCACGTTCGTCCAGTTGGTGTTCTGGGTGAGGATGGCGCCGAGCATCATCTCGAAGGCGTCATCGGCCGGCCACCAGGCCTGGGGCCCGTAATGATCCAGCAGACGGTCATGGACGGCCTGGACGTTCATTCCTTTGCCTGTTTCCGTCCCTGGGCGAGCATATTCTTCAGCGCCCGAAGCTCGCGCGCCCGGAGGTTCCGCACCGCGCCCTTCGGCTGGTCTTCCAGCGCCACCGGCCCGAAATGCGTGCGGATCAGCCGGCGCACCGGATGGCCGCAGGCCTCGAGCGTGCGGCGCACCTCGCGCCAGCGCCCGCGGTGCAGCACCGCGGTCAGCCAGGTGTGGCCGCCGGATTCGGCATCGACGGTAACCTGCCAGGGATCGCTGATTTCACCGTCGCCGAGCGCGATGCCTCCGCCCCGCAGCAGTTCCAGCGTTTCCAGCGCTACCCGGCCGCCGACGCGTACGCGATAGGTGCGGGGGATCTGCGAGGACGGATGTGCCAGCTTCTGTGCCAGGGCGCCATCGTCGGTGAGCAGCAGCAGGCCCTCGCTGTCCATGTCCAGGCGGCCGATCGACTGCACGCTGGGCGCCACGTCCAGCTGCTCGTAGATCAGCGGCCGGCCGCGCGCATCCTTGCGCGAGCAAAGGAAACCGCGCGGCTTGTGGTAGACGAGGTAGGTGTGGGTGGTGACGGGTGCAACCGGCTTGCCGTCGACGGCGACCGCATCCCGGGGGCCGGCGCTGACACCGAGTTCCGTCACGACCTGGCCGTTGAGCGATACCCGTCCGGCCGCAATCCAGCGGTCGGCCTCGCGCCGGGAGCACAGCCCGCAGCGCGCCAGATACCGGTTCAGCCGCTCCCGTTCCGTCCCCTTGCCGGCATCGGCGGGACGGGAGGGCCGGCGTCCGGCCTCAGGCCTCTGCGGGCGCTTCGTTTTCGGTCGGGTCGGGCGGGGTGTCGGTGTTTTCAATCGATGCGTTCCATTCTTCATCGTCGAGCAATTGGGAGGATTCCGGCAGGTCGCGCAGCGAGTTCAGGCCGAAGTCGACCAGGAACTGGCGGCCGGTGCCGTACAGGTGCGGGCGGCCCGGCACCTCCTTGCGCCCGACGACCTTGATCCAGCTGCGCTCCTGCAGGCCGGCGATGATGTTCGAGGATACCTTCAGTCCGCGCAGCTGTTCGATCTCGGCGCGCGTCGTCGGCTGGCGGTAGGCGATGATGGCCAGGGTCTCCAGAGCGGAGCGAGACAGCTTCGGCGGCCGGGTCTGCCAGAGTTGGTGCACGAAGGCGGCATATTCGGGGGCGGTACGCAGTTGCCAGCCGCCGCCCACCTGCACCAGACGGATGCCGCGCTCGGCATAATGGGCCTCGAGCTCGGAGATTACGGCGCGGATGTCGGCGGAGGCGGTATCTTCGCCCAGCAGGTTGCGCAGCCTGACCATGGTCAGCGGCTCGTCGCTGGCCAGGATCAGGGCCTCGATGCGGTTGGCCAGGCTCATGTCTCCTCCTCGGCGTCCGATTTCGGCAGCAGGGTGATCGATCCGTAGCATTCGCTCTGCACCACGGACACGGCCTGCTGGCGCCACAGCTCCAGGATGGCCAGCACCGTCGTCACCAGCGCCTCGCGTCCCGGCATCTCGCGCAGCAGCTCGTCGAGCTGCACGCCGCCGCGGCGCAGGCGGTCCATAACGAAGCTCATCTGCTCGCGCACGCTCATGGTATCGGTGAAGATGTGATGGCGCACCTCGCCGCCGACGCGCTTCAGCACCTGGCGGAAGGCCGTCAGCAGCGCATCGAGATCGGCCTCGGGTAGGGGGCGTTCCACCTCCTTGGCTTCCGGGAAGATCGGGCGCAGGAATACGTCGCGGCCGATGCGCGGGCGCTCGTCGAGCTGTTCGGCGAGCAGCCGGTACTGCTCGTAAGCGATCAATTGCGCCACCAGTTCCTGGCGCGGATCGATGGCGTTGCCTTCCTCGTCTAGCTCCGGGCGTGGCAGCAGCATGCGGCTCTTCAGTTGCATCAGGGTGCTGGCCATGACCAGGTAATCGCCGGCCACATCCAGGTCCATCTCCGCCTGGGCCTCGAGTATCTCCAGATACTGCGCGGTGAGGCGGGCGATGGGGATGTCGAAGATGTTCATCTTCTGGCTGCGGATCAGATGCAGCAGCACATCCAGCGGTCCCTCGAAGGCTTCCAGCTGCACCGGCGGCAGCAGCAGGGTGGAGACCGGGTTCGCGATCTCGGGGGTGCTCAAACGCGGTAGTCCATCTTCAGGGCGCGCCGTACCTTGTCCATGGTGCGGGCCGCCTCGTGCCGGGCACGCTCGTTGCCGGCGCGCACGATGTCGTGCAGATCGTCGGGGCGGGAGGCGATATCGGCACGGCGATCGCGGATCGGCTGCAGCTCTTCCTCCAGATGCTTCAGGAACACCTGTTTGCACTCCAGGCAGCCAATGCCGGCCGTGGTGCAGCCCTCCCGCACCCAGGCGCGCTCTTCCTCGGTGGCGTAGATCTTGTGGAAGTCCCAGACGGGGCATTTCTCGGGCGTGCCGGGATCGGTGCGCTTCACCCGCGCCGGGTCGGTGGGCATGGTTTTCACCTTCTTCTCGGTTGTGCCCCATTCCTCGGCGATGTCGATGGTATTGCCGTAGGACTTGCTCATCTTGCGCCCGTCCAGTCCCGGCATCTTCGAGGCCGGCATCAGCAGCGCCTTCGGCTCCGGGAACAGCGGCTGATCCGGCTTGCGGTACAGATGGTTAAAGCGACGGGCGACCTCGCGCGTCAGCTCTACGTGGGCCACCTGGTCCTCGCCGACCGGCACCGCGTCGGCTAGGTAGATCAGGATGTCGGCCGACTGCAGCAGCGGGTAGCCGAGGAAGCCGTAGGTGCCGAGGTCCTTCTCCCGGAGCTGCTCGATCTGGTCTTTGTAGGTCGGCACGCGCTCCAGCCACGACAGAGGCGTGATGAAGGAGAACAGCAGGTGCAACTCCGCATGTTCGGGGACCTCGGACTGGATGAACACGGTGCTCTTGTCCGGGTCGATGCCGACGGCCAGCCAGTCGATCAGCATGTCCCAGATCGTGCGGCGCACGATGTCCGGCGTGGCGTAATCGGTGGTCAGCGCATGCCAGTCGGCGGCGAAAAAGAAACAGCGGTGCTGGTGCTGTAACTGCAACCAGTTTTCCAGCACGCCCTTCAGATGCCCCAGGTGCAGGCGGCCGGTGGACCGCATGCCGGAGAGTACGCGCATCGGTTTGCCGGTTTCTTGATCGGACATGGTACCCCTCACTGTATCGGTAGAGGGCGATGATGGCATGCAGGGGAGGGAAAGCCAACGGCCCCAGAAATGATGAGCTTGCTTATAATAAGCCAGCGCATATTATTTCGCGATGGCCAACGACCCCTATGCCCGCAAGCTCGGCTTTTTGCTGCACGATGTCGCCCGCCTGATGCGCCGGCGTTTCGACCGCCGGGCGCAGGTACTGGGCCTGACGCGGGCCCAGTGGTCGGTGCTGTTCCATCTGGACCGCAACGAGGGCGCCACCCAGGCCTGCATCGCCCAGTTGATGGACATCCAGCCTATCACGCTGGCACGGCTGATCGACCGGCTGGAGGCGGACGGCTGGGTGGAGCGACGGCCGCACCCGTCCGATCGCCGCGCCCGCTGCCTGTATCTGACCGACAAGGTGCACCCGATGCTCGATTCCCTGCAGGAGATCTCCAGCGGCATCCGCGCCGAGGCGGTGGCGGGTATCCCGCCCGCCGAGTTCGAGCATCTGCTGGACATGCTGGAGCGCATCAAGACAAACCTGATCTCGCTGGAATGTACAGCGGGAACAAACAAGGAGACGGGGGCATGAAACGGATCGCATCCCTGTTCGGAAGGCTGTCGCCGGTGCAGCGCCGGCGCCTGTTGCTCGTCGGCGTGCCGGCGCTCGTCCTGATCATCGGCGGCTATTTCTACATCCAGACCCTGTTCTATGCCTCCACCGAGGATGCCTATGTCGAGGCGCACAAGGTGTACGTGGCCACCGAGGTTGGCGGTCGACTGGTGTCGTTGCCGGTGCACGAACACGAGCGCGTCAAGGCCGGCACGCTGCTGCTGCAACTCGATCCCGAACCGTACCAGCTGGCACTCGACGCCGCCGAGGCGCATCTGGCCTCGGTTGTGAGCGACCTGGAATCGCTGCGCGCCCAGTACCACCAGAAGATTGCGGAGCTGGCGCGCGCCACTTCCGACATCGCCTATTACCAGCGCGCCTACGAGCGCAGCCGGCGGCTGGCCAAGCCCGGCTTTGCCTCGGCCTCACAGCTGGACGATGCACACCAGCACCTGGTCGATGCCAAGATGGCGCAGCAGATCGCCCAGCGTGAGCTGGCGGTGGTCAAGGCCAAGCTCGGGGTGGACCCGGACAAGCCGGTGGAGCAGTTCTCCAGCTACCGCCAGGCCCAGGCCGAGCGGGACGAGGCAGCCCTTCGTCTGAAGAAGACACGCGTCTATGCGCCGATGGATGCCGTCGTCGGGCCATTGCCGGTGCGTCCCGGCGATTATGTGGAAGCCGGCAGGTCGCTGTTCCCGTTGGTGTCCGTGCATCACTATGTCGAGGCGCATATGAAGGAAACGGATCTCGAGAAGGTGCGTCCGGGGCAATCGGCGCGCGTCGAGATCGACACCTATCCCGGGCAGGTATGGAAGGCCAGGGTGACGAGCATCAGCCCCGCCACCGGATCGGAGTTCTCGCTG
This sequence comes from uncultured Zetaproteobacteria bacterium, assembly GCA_963764315.1. Taxonomy (GTDB): domain Bacteria; phylum Pseudomonadota; class Zetaproteobacteria; order Mariprofundales; family Mariprofundaceae; genus DATLWN01. The sequence continues at coordinate 488,958 of CAVXSB010000002.1, read as the reverse complement.
CTGCCGGCACAGAACTCGTCGGGCAACTGGGTCAAGGTGGTGCAGCGCGTCACCGTGCGCCTAGACCTGCAGGAGCCGGCCGGGGCACCGCCGCTGCGCAGCGGCATGAGCGCCGAGGTGCGCATCTATACCTCGCATCCCGAAGCCTGGTCGGTGGCCGAAGTCCCACCAGCTCACTGACATGGCCCTGCCCCGAAGCGAGGACATCGAGCTGCGCCAGGGGGTGATCACCTTCGCCATCATGCTGGCGACGGTGATGCAGGTGTTGGACACCACCATCGTCAATGTGGCGCTTCCGTACATGCAGGGCGGACTTTCGGCCACGCGTGACGAGATCTCCTGGGTGCTGACCTCCTACATCGTGGCGGCGGCGGTGATGACGCCGGTGACGGGCTGGATCAGCGCCCGGCTTGGGCGCAGGCGCGTGTTCCTGTGGTCGGTGGTGATCTTCACGGTCACCTCGATGATGTGCGGACTGGCGCAATCGCTGACGGAGATGGTGTTCTTCCGCATGCTGCAGGGCCTGGCAGGCGCCGCCCTGGTGCCGCTTTCCCAGGCCATCCTGCTCGATACCTATCCCAGGGAGAAACATGGCTCGGCCATGGCACTGTGGGGGGTGGGCATCATGATCGGGCCGATCCTGGGGCCGACACTGGGCGGTTACCTGACCGAATTCGCGAACTGGCGCTGGGTGTTCTTCATCAACCTGCCGGTCGGCCTGTTGGCGGCGACCCTGATCCTGGGCTTCGTGCCCGAGACGAAGCGGCGGGGCGATGTGCCCTTCGATTTTCTGGGCTTCTTTCTGCTCAGCCTTGCCATCTCGGCGCTGCAGCTGGTGCTGGATCGCGGTCAGCGCATGGACTGGTTCTCGTCGACCGAGATCCTGATCGAGGCGGCGCTGGCGGCGTACGGCCTGTACGCATTCCTGGTGCATGCCGCAACGACGAAACATCCCTTCCTCGATCTGCGTCTGTTGAAAGATCGTAACTACGCCAGCTCGCTGGTGTTCATTTTCATCGTCGGCATCATCCTGTTCTCGACCCTGGCGTTGATGCCGCCGTTCCTGCAGAGCCTGCTCGGATACCCGGTACTGACCACCGGCCTGGTACTGGCGCCGCGCGGCTTCGGTACCATGCTGGCGATGCTCGTCGTTGGGCGTCTGCTTAAGCGCTATGACGCGCGCCCGATCATGATGGTCGGTTTCGCCCTGACCGCCGAATCGCTGTGGGAGATGAGCGGCTTCAATCTGGATGTCGGCATCATGGATGTTGTGCGCACCGGCATCGTGCAGGGCATCGGCCTGGGCTGCATCTTCGTGCCGTTGTCCACGGTCGCCTACGCCACACTGGCGCCGGAGCATCGCAACGAGGCGGCCTCGGTGTTCAGCCTCATGCGCAACATCGGCAGCAGCATCGGCATCTCGATCATGTTCACCCAGCTCGACCGCTTCGCCCAGATCAATCACCAGAACCTCGGTGAATATGTGAACCCGTTCAATCCCTGGTTCTGGAGGCAGGGGCTGCCATCGGCTATGGATCCTTCGAGCCCGCAGGGCCTGGCGGCGTTGAACGGGGTGGTGAGCCGGCAGGCCGAGCTGATCGGTTATCTGAACGATTTCAAGATCATGATGATCCTAGCGCTGGTGACGATGCCGCTGGTATGGCTGATGCGCAGTAATCGCCCGCCTGCGCCGCAGCCGGCATGATTGCTTCGATTGGGCTTGACGGGGCGTTGACGGCGGCCTTCCGCGCCATACAATGCGCCTCCTTACGGCGCTTTAGCTCAGTTGGTTAGAGCAGCGGAATCATAATCCGCGTGTCCGGGGTTCGAGTCCCTGAAGCGCCACCAATGAAAAGGGGTCGCGGTCATGCCGCGGCCCCTTGTTTGTTTAGTCACGAGTCACTGCCGATCCATGCATGTTTCACCTCCCCCTGTCTTTGGCGTATCGTTGTTCAATCGCTTGACCTTGTTCGCTGCGTGTGGCGATCGGGGCTTGATGTTGGGGGGGGCGTGGATATTGCGGTACTGAAAGGGTTCCATGCCGGTTGTGCCTCGCTGTCGCTCGGGCTGTTCGTCTGGCGGGGAGGGCGCGTGCTGCGCCGGAAACCCGTGGCATCGAGGCTGTGGTCCCGCATCGTGCCGGATACCGTGGATATGCTGCTGCTGGCCAGCGGCGTCGCGCTCGCCTGGTGGCTGCACAAGGTGCCGTTCGAGTCCGCGTGGCTGACTGCGAAGCTTGCGGCCGTGGCGGTCTACATCTACCTCGGCTTCGTCGTCATGCGCCTGGGCCGTACCATGCATATCCGGCGCGCCGCCTGGTTAGCGGCGCTCATCGTGTTCGCCTATATCGTGGCGGTGGCATCCACACGCTCGCCGTTGCCGTTCCCCGTCTGAATTCCGATGGTTGAGGACATGCGACGTCAGTTGCCTACCCTCTGTTCCCGGTGAACTTGCCGATGACATGCTCGGTCATCAGCGTGTCCATGGCCCAGACGATTGCGGTGACGGTGAGGATGATGAGAATGACCTTGATGAAGGGATTCATGTCTGCTCCTTTGCGGGAATGGGATAGTGGACTGCGGGGTCGGCCGTGGCCGCTCTTAGTTTCACCTGGCTCCGGATCGTCCGGTTTCGGCCCTCCCGTTTGGCCTGATACAGGGCATTATCCGCATCCTCGAGCAGCGACGAGAAATCGATGCCCCGATGTTCGGGCGAGGGCGTGTAGACGCTGATACCGAGGCTGATCGTCATGCCGATGCCCTTGGCGAGCGTTGCGGTCTCGACGACCTGGCGCAGCGATTCGGCAACCGTATGTACGCCGGCGTCACCGGTGCCCGGTAACAGGATGCAGAATTCCTCCCCGCCGTAGCGACCGATGACGTCCTGTGCGCGCAGGCGTCGGGCAAGGTGTTGCACCAGCTTGACCAGGACCAGGTCGCCGACGAGATGGCCGTGCTTATCGTTGATAGCCTTGAAATGATCGACGTCCAGCATGATCACGGATAGCGGCAGGTGGTTGCGCTGCGCGAATGCCAGTTCCTGTTCCGCGTGGTCCATGAAGGCGCGGCGGTTCAATACCCCCGTCAGCGGATCGGTCAGCGCCAACTTGCGGATCTCGCGATCGGTGCGTTCCTTGATCATCAGGATAAAGCCGAGGGACCCCAGGGTGATCATGATCATGACGCAGACAAAGATGGTCAATTGTATGTCATTGGGCACAGTCCGGGATTGCAGGTCAGCGAATTTGATGTGGCTGAAATACGCTCCCAGCCCGCGCAGGGCCATGATGGGCAGGGCCATGATGGTGGTGAGAAAGATCAGCCACCATGCATGGCCGCTGCGGGCAGCCCGATCCTCGTACAGCGTGAAGGCCAGGAAGCTATACTGAGCGCCATAGATGAGGCTACTGGCGACAAAGTGTCCGCGCATATCATGCAGGGGCAGGGCGGCGAATATCACTACGATGGCGACGACCGGCATGATGCACGGCCAGCGCGGCCAGGGAAGGCCGCGGAATTCATAGATGGCGGCGACCTGCAGCGAGATGGCCGTGGAAAACAGGGCGTTGGCGAGCGCGATCGAGGCGATGTCCGGAATTTGGCCCCGCGCCTCCACGAGGATCCAGCCGAGGGTCATGACAGCCATGGCCGCGCCCCAGCGGCGAAGCCCTTCGCGCTCGTTCTGGGTGGCGACGACGAACAAGCCGATGGACATCATGGCCGAGACCAGCATCAGCGAAAAGATCAGGGTGTGGTTGTCGAGCAGCATGTCGGGCCGGACCCCTCCCTCTGCTTCCATGGCCGATCGCCACGCCATGAGGAGCGCATCCATGGTCGCGCAATTTCCCCGCGCATTCAACCGTCAACTGGAATATCCAGCGGCAGGCCAGGTCATCCCCATGCAAAGCGGGCACATGCGCCATGGCTATCGCATAACGGTCTATACTGAAAATTTCCGGTGGCATGGGCGTATTTGGCCAAATGCTACCACGGATGCCACTTAATACGGGCGAAGGAGGGCAGCGTGTTTTGGGAGAAGAAACTTCAGCAATTCGCGGCGACGATGCGTGCCAAGGATGTGCCGGTTCGGCTGCGACTGTGGAACGGGTCGGAGTTCGATCTGGGGGAACGGCCGCGGGTGACGATCTCCACCCCCTCGCTGGCCGGCCTCAGACATCTGTTCAGCCCCAGTCTCGATAGCCTCGGCTATGCCTATGTCGAGGGCGAGCTGGATGTCGAGGGCAATGTCATGGATATCATCGATGTGGCGGCGCGGCTGTCCTCGCTTGGGCAGTCGGTGGGCGAGCCCCTGCGCCGCATGCTGCGACCGGCGCGGCACACGCGAAAGCAGGACGCCGAGGCCATCACCTATCATTACGACGTGTCCAACGAGTTCTATGCGCAGTGGCTGGATCAACACATGGTCTACTCCTGCGCATATTTCCGCCATGCCGACGACAGCCTCGATGCGGCCCAGGAACAGAAGATGGATCATATCCTGCGTAAGCTTCGCCTGCGGCCGGGGAATAAGCTGCTGGATATCGGTTGCGGTTGGGGGGCGCTGGTCATGCGGGCGGCCGAGCGCTACGGCGTCCAGGCCGTGGGCGTCACGCTGTCGCAGAACCAGTATGACCTGGCCAATGAGCGTATCCGAGAGCGAGGCCTCGCTGATCGCTGCGAGGTGCGCATCGAGGACTACCGCGATGTCGGGGGGCAGTTCGATCGCATCGTCAGTGTCGGCATGTTCGAGCATGTGGGGTTGAACAACCTGCGCGGCTACTTCGACAAGGTGCACCAATTGCTGGCCCCGGAGGGCGTTGCCCTGATCCACGGTATCACCTCCACGGATCCCGATTCCGCCGAGGTACCCTGGGGGGGCGGTGGATTCATCGACCGTTATGTGTTTCCGAACGGGGAGCTGCCGCATATCAGTGTGGTGCTGAAGCAGATGGCGGCGGCAGGACTCGAGGCAACGGATATCGAGAATCTTCGCCGTCACTATGATATGACGCTGGCGCGCTGGGCCGAACGCTTCGAGGCGGCCGAGGCACAGATCCGCAGTATGGTGGACGAGCGGCTGTATCGCATCTGGCGCGTCTACCTGGCCGGCAGTGCCTATGCGTTCCGCCACAACTGGGTCGCGGTGCACCAGATCTTGGTGACGCACGATCTGGGCATGCAGGCCTTGCCCCTGACCCGGGATTACATGTATGAATCTGTATGAGCGTTGATCGCGCGCAGGATGCGCGAGGAGGTTACGCCTATGCACAGACGATTCGAACCGGTCGAAGGCGTCGATGCCTATTTGCAGGAATGGGGGCAGTGGATACACGAGCATGGCGAGTGGCTGGACGATGTCACCGTCTGGGATCGGCAACTGCGGCGCCTGATGGTGCTGATCCACGAGCTGGACAGTGCTCTGCCCTATGAGCGGCAGCGCCTGGCCGAGCACCATGATGCCATCCAGTCCCATCTGCGGGTGCTGGAATCCCATCAAGGACAGTTGAGCGGACACAAGGGCCGGATGACGGAGAACCTGGAAACCTTGCCGGCCCTGGCCGATATGCACGGCAAACACCGCTACCAGCATGCCCGGGTGCGTGATGCCCATCTGGCGCTCAGGCAGCGGCATCTGAAGGCCATGCAGCAGGTGGACGATCTGCTCGATCAGTTCCGGAAGAGGGGCGGCTGAGGCTTTACATTCCTTTACCCTAGATGTGCATGCCTTTACCGGGCGGCCGTTATCATGGGCGGTGAATCCTGCTGAGAAGGGTTCCCTGCGGGCCATGGCCGTCTGCCTCACAGACCGCCGCCGTGTGGTCCGCGCACAGGCCGGTGGTGGAGGTGTGGGCATGAAGGCAATGCATATGTGGATATCCGTCCTGGCGGGGGCATTGGCGCTTGGTGCTGCGGCTGCCCCATCTTGGGCGGACGACGGTCATCGCCGCGGCGAACTCAGGGGGATGGTTGCGCAGGATCACCATCGCGATGATCAGCGCTTCGAACGGGGCGATCGGGGACGGCATGAGCGTGACGTGCGCCGGGACGATCGCGGCCGACGCCCCGGCTACGTCCTCGATGAGCGCTACCATCACAACCGCTACTATCCGCCGCGCGGCTATGTGGCGCGGGAGCTACCGCGCGATTACCTGATCCTGCACCATGGCGGCAGCCGCTATTTCTACCGGCACGGTGTCTGGTATCGCCGCGCCAGCCTGGGCTTTGTCGTCGTCATGCCGCCGTTCGGCATCATCGTGCCGGTGCTGCCGCCGTATTATACGATGGTCCGGGTCGCCGGGGCGCCGTACTATTATGCCGACGGCGTCTACTATGTCTGGCGGCCGGCGGCCCAGGGCTATGTGGTCACGCAGCCGCCGGAGCTGTCCAATGTGATCACCCAGTCGCCGGGGCCGGATCAGCTCTATGTCTATCCGGAGAAGGGACAGAGCCCCGAGCTGCAGGCCAAGGATCGCTACGCGTGCCACCACTGGGCGGTGGGGCAGACGGGCTACGATCCCAGCCAGGCGTCCGCTGGCCTCAGCGGATCCGAGCTGACATCCAAGCGTGCCGATTACCGCCGTGCCATCGAGGCCTGCCTGGATGCGCGGGGGTATAGCGTCAAATAGATACCGCAGGGGTCGCCAGTGGGACCGATCGCGGGCATGCTGCGATACACTCAGGATGCCAGGGAGGTCCGTATGCGCATCGGCGTGCCCAAGGAAATCAAGAATAGGGAACGGCGGGTGGCGCTGACCCCCGACCATGTGCAGGAGCTGGCTGCCGCCGGCCACGCCCTGGATATCGAACGGGGCGCCGGGGCCGGTGCGGGCTTCGCCGACGAGGCCTACCGGCAGGCCGGTGCGGTCATCGTCGATACGGCGGCCGAGGCCTGGGATCGTGAGCTGGTCGTCAAGGTCAAGGAGCCCTTGCCGGTCGAATATCCCTTCCTGCGCCCCGGCCTGACCCTGTTCACCTACCTGCACCTGGCGGCAGCGCCCGGGCTTGCCCACGAGCTTTGCGTGCGCGGCGTGCAGGCCATCGCCTACGAGACGGTACAGACGGCGGATGGCCGACTGCCGCTGCTGGCGCCAATGAGCCAGGTGGCCGGGCGCGTGGCGGTACAGATGGGGGCGGCGATGCTGCAGGCGGAGGTGCCGGGGATTCCGCATCACGGCCGCGGTGTGCTGATGGGCGGTATTGCCGGTGTGCCCCGGGCGAATGTCGCCATCATCGGCGGCGGTAATGTCGGCGAGCATGCGGCCCGGGCCGCGCTCGGACTGGGTGCCCGGGTGACGGTACTCGACGTGCGGGCCGAGCGCCTGGTCGAGCTCGAGTCCATGCTGCCCGGCCTGGAGACCCGGCCGCTGCATGGCAACAGCCTGCGCGAGCTCCTGCCTGGCACCGACCTGTTGATCGGCGCTGCCCTGATTCCGGGGGAACATGCTCCGCATCTGCTGGAGCGCGCCATGATCGCATCGATGCCCGAGGGGGCGGTGTTCGTCGACGTCTCCATCGATCAGGGGGGCATCAGCGAAACGAGCCGGCCCACCAGCTTCGAGGCACCGGCTTACGTGGAGGCCGGTGTCATTCACTGCTGCCTGCCGAACTTGCCTGCGGTGGTGCCGTTGTCGAGCACGCAGGCCCTGACCCATGCCACATTCCCCTACGTGCAGCGGCTTGCGTCCGGCATCGCGCAGGCACTGGGCGGCGATCCGGCCCTGAGGCATGGCGTTAATGTCTGGGAAGGCCGCATCCGCCATGCCGGCGTGGCCGATGCCCTCGGCCTGCCGTATGCGCCCTGGCCGGGCGAGGGAGCCTGATCGCCCCCTCCGGATGGCGATGCGCTTTCTCCGGGGCCCGCTCTGGGCTATCATTCGGGCGTCGTGCGGGTAGGCTTCGGGCTTGCCCGTTTTCTTGTGTGCCAGACAGGCACCTGATGAAGCCGGGCCGACCCGGGTTGAAAAGAGGAAAGCATGCCAAGGCGCACCGATATCGAATCCGTTCTCATCCTGGGTGCCGGCCCCATCGTCATCGGCCAGGCCTGCGAGTTCGACTATTCCGGGGTACAGGCCTGCAAGGCTCTGAAGGAAGAGGGCTACCGGGTCATCCTGGTCAACTCCAACCCCGCCACCATCATGACCGATCCCGAGTTTGCCGACGCCACCTATATCGAGCCGGTGACCTGGGAGGTGGTGGCGCACATCATCGAGGCCGAACGACCGGACGCCATCCTGCCGACCATGGGCGGCCAGACGGCGCTGAATGTGGCCATGGATCTGCACGCGAACGGGGTGCTCGAGAAATACGGCGTGCAGCTGATCGGTGCCCAGCCGGACGCCATCGACAAGGCTGAGGATCGCGAGCGTTTCAAGGCGGCGATGGAGTCCATCGGTCTGGAATGCGCGCGCGGCGGCTTCGCCTACAACATGGACGAGGCACGCGAACTGGCGCGCGACATCGGTTTCCCCATCATCATCCGTCCCTCGTTCACGCTCGGCGGCACCGGCGGCGGCATCGCCTACAACCCGGAGGAGTTCGAACAGATCGCCCAATCCGGCCTGGATGCCAGTCCCACCGACGAGATCCTGATCGAGGAATCGATCATCGGCTGGAAGGAATACGAGATGGAGGTGATGCGCGACAAAAACGATAACTGCGTCATCATCTGTTCCATCGAGAATATCGACGCCATGGGCGTGCATACCGGCGACTCGATCACCGTCGCTCCGGCGCAGACGCTGACCGACAAGGAATACCAGCGCATGCGCGATGCCTCGATCGCCTGCCTGCGCGACATCGGCGTGGAGACGGGTGGCTCCAACGTACAGTTCGCGGTCAATCCCGAGAATGGGCGGCTGATCGTCATCGAGATGAACCCGCGCGTGTCGCGCTCCTCCGCCCTCGCTTCCAAGGCCACCGGCTTCCCGATCGCCAAGATCGCCGCCAAGCTTGCGGTGGGATATACCCTGGATGAAATCCGCAACGATATTACCGGCGAGACATTTGCCGCCTTCGAGCCTTCGATCGATTATGTGGTGACGAAGGTGCCGCGCTTCGCCTTCGAGAAATTTCCGGGGGCGGACACCCGCCTGACCACGCAGATGAAGTCGGTCGGCGAGGTCATGGCCATCGGCCGCACCTTCACCGAGTCCCTGGGCAAGGCCCTGCGCGGTCTGGAGACCGGAAGCTGCGGTTTCGACAAGGTCGTGCCGGCTGATGCCGACGCCGACGCCTTCCTGCATGAGCAGCTGGCGGTGCCGGGCGCGGAGCGCATCTGGTGGGTCGGCGAGGCCCTGCGTTTAGGGACGGATCGTGGTTGGGGCGAGGCGCGCGTGTGCGAGCTGACCCGCTTCGATCCCTGGTTCGTGCGCGAGATCGCCGCCGTCATCGCCATGGAGGAATCCCTGCGCGGGAAGCAGCCGGCGCGCCTGACGGCAGAGCAGTGGCGGGAAGCCAAGCAGGAGGGCCTGTCCGACGAGCGTCTGGCGCAGTTGATGGACAGCGACGAGGAGGCGGTGCGTGCGGCACGCAAGGCGGCGGGTGTGGCCGCCGTGTTCAAGCGCGTGGACACCTGTGCTGCCGAGTTCGAGGCGCAGACCCCGTACCTGTATTCGACCTTCGAGGAAGAATGCGAGGCCAGGCCCAGCGACCGCAGGAAGATCATGGTGCTGGGCGGCGGGCCGAACCGCATCGGTCAGGGTATCGAGTTCGACTACTGCTGCGTGCATGCCTCCTTCGCCCTTTCCGAGGACGGCTATGAGACCATCATGGTTAACTGCAACCCGGAAACGGTGTCCACCGATTACGACACCTCCGACCGCCTGTATTTCGAGCCACTGACCTTCGAGGACGTCATGGCCGTCGTCGATGTCGAGCAGCCGGACGGCGTCATCGTGCAGTTCGGCGGCCAGACACCGCTGAAGCTGGCGCGCCAGCTGGAGGCGGCCGGCGTGCCCATCATCGGCACCAGCCCGGATGCCATCGACCTGGCCGAGGATCGTGAGCGCTTCCAGCAGCTGCTGCACAAGCTGAAGCTGAAGCAGCCGGACAACGGCACGGCGCGTTCGGTCGACGAGGCGGTGGCCGTGGCGACCCGTATCGGCTACCCGGTCGTCGTGCGCCCGTCCTATGTGCTGGGTGGGCGGGCCATGCAGATCGTTTACGATGAGGATGGGCTGCTGCGTTATATGCGTGAGGCGGTTTCCGTCAGCCCCAAACACCCGGTGCTGCTCGACCGCTTCCTGAACCGCGCCGTGGAGATCGATGTCGATGCCCTGTGCGACGGCAAACGGGTAGTCATCGGCGGCATCATGGAGCATATCGAGGAGGCTGGCGTGCATTCGGGCGATTCAGCCTGCTGCCTGCCGCCGCATTCGATCGGTCCCGACATCATCGCCGAGATCACGCGCCAGACCGAGCTTCTGGGCCTGGGCCTGGAGGTCAGGGGGCTCTTGAACATCCAGTTCGCGCTGCAGGGCGAGAGCCTGTATGTGCTCGAGGTCAATCCGCGCGCCAGCCGCACCGTACCCTTCGTGTCCAAGGCCACCGGCGTGCCGCTGGCCAAGGTGGCGGCGCGCATCATGGCCGGCCAGGATCTGGAGGCGCAGGGCGTGACCGTGGTGGCACAGCCGACAGCCTACCGTTCCGTCAAGGAGGCGGTGTTCCCGTTCGTGAAGTTCCGCGGCGTTGATCCGCTGCTCTCCCCGGAAATGAAGTCCACCGGCGAGGTCATGGGCATCGCCGCCGATTTCCCCGCGGCCTTCGCCAAGGCGCAGCTCGGTGCCGGCCAGCGGCTGCCGAAGGGCGGCCGAGCCTTCGTTTCCGTGCGCGATGTCGACAAGGAGCGCATGCTTCCCCTGGCCAAGATGCTGGTCTCGGCCGGCTTCGAGGTGCTGGCGACCACCGGTTGCCATCAGGTGCTGAGCGCTGCGGGTGTGCCGAGCACGCCGGCGGCCAAGGTCGGCGAAGGGCTGCGCCCGCATATCGTCGACCGGCTTCTGAACGATGAGGTGAACCTGATCGTCAATACCACCGAGGGGGCGCAGGCAGTGCGCGATTCCAAGTCCATCCGCCAGGCGGCGCTGGAGCGCAAGATCGCCTACTATACGACCATCGAGGGCGGGCTCGCCGCAGCGGCGGCCATCCTGAGCACTGCCGATGTGACGGCAGTGTGCAGCATCCAGCAATACCACGCGCAAGGGGGGGTATAAGATGGAACGAGTACCCATGACCATCCGCGGAGCCGAGTTGCTTCGCCAGGAACTGGCCGAGCGCAAGAGCGTCAAACGTCCGCGCATCGTCGAGGCGATCGAGGTGGCGCGCGCCCACGGCGATCTGTCGGAGAATGCCGAATACCACGCGGCCAAGGAAGAACAGAGCATGAACGAGGGTCGCATCGCCGATCTCGAGGACAAGCTGGCGCGCGCCCATGTCATCGATCCTTCGACCATTCGCGCCGACAAGATCGTGTTCGGTGCCACCGTGACCCTGATCGACCTGGAATCCGGCAACGAGGTCGAATACCAGATCGTCGGCGTCGACGAATCGGACATCAAGCAGGGCAAGGTATCGATCACCTCGCCGATCGCCCGGGCGCTGATCGGCAAGGATGAGGGCGATACCGCCATCGTGCGCGCCCCAAGTGGGGAGCGCGAGTATGAGGTACAGGAGGTGCGCTATTCCTGAGCGCGCTGTCGTCGGGGAGAGATCATGGCATTGAGCGGCGCCTGCCTGCGCGCCGGCGGCCTGCGCCTGTGCCTGGCGCTGATCCTCGCCCTGCTCGTGGTGCCGGGCTTCGTCGTGGCGCCGATTCTGTTCGCCAAGGCCGGTTCCACCTATCTGGCAGGCATGCTGGCAGGCTTCATCTTCCATGTCGCCAACCGCACCATCGTCATCCTAGTGCTCGCCGTCTTCGCCTTCTGGTGGCGCCAGGGCGGGGTCGGGCGTTCGTCCTGGCTGCTGCTGGCTCTGGTGCTGCTGCTCGTCGTCGTCAACGAATGGGGCATCACGCCGGTCATCGAGGCGCTGAAGGCGCAGATCGGGCATGGCTTCGATACCCTGGCCAAGAACGATCCGCTCAGGGTCCGCTTCGGCGCCTGGCATGGGGTCAGCGCCGTGCTGCACCTGATCACCACGCTGGCGGCGGCATGGCTGGTAGCCGCGGGCGGTGGCCGTCGGGGTGAGGGATGCGACAAATCCTGAACTGGCTTCAGACGCGCTTCGCCGATACGCAGCTGGTGATGCTGCTCGTTTCACTGCTCGTCATCTTCGCCCTGCTGATGGTATTCGCCGACATTCTGGCTCCCTTGCTGGTGGCGCTGGCGTTCGCCTATGTGCTCGATGGCATCGTGACGCTGCTCGTGCGTTTGCGCGTGCCCAATCTCGTGGCCGTGCTGCTGGTCTGCTTCGGTGCATTTTTGATGGTGCTGTTCGCGCTCTTGACCGTGCTGCCGTTGTTGTCCGATCAGGTCGGGCGACTGATTGCGCAGGTGCCGGAGTATGTGCAGTCGCTACGCGATCTGCTGCGTGCCTTCCAGGAGCATTATGCCGGCTGGCTGAACCCGGGCTATGTGCAGCAGGCACTGGCCTCGATGGCCGTGAAGATTCAGGAATGGGGCGGTTTGTTGCTCAAATTCTCGCTGTCCTCGATCCCAGGGCTGATCGCCTTGCTCGTGTATGCGGTGCTGGTGCCGGTGCTGGTGTTCTTCCTGCTCAAGGACAAACGGAAGATTCTGGCCTGGAGCATGCCCTTCCTGCCGCGCGAGCACGTGCTGCTGAGAAGGGTCTGGGACGAGGTGAACGTGCAGATCGGCAACTATATCCGCGGCCGCTTCTGGGAGTCGCTGGTCATCGGCGGCAGCATGGGCCTCGTCTACTGGACGATGGGCCACGAGTATGCGCTGCTGCTCGGGGTGCTGACCGGCATCTCGGTATGGATACCGTTCATCGGCGCGGCGGTGGTGACGGTGCCGGTCGTGCTGTTGTCCTTCTTCCAGTGGGGATGGACGGACATGACCGCCTACAGCATCCTGGCCTACGGGGTCATCCAGGCCATCGACGCCAATGTGTTGATCCCCTGGCTGTTCTCCGAGATGGTCAACCTGCACCCGATCGCCATTATCGTCGCCGTGCTCGTGTTCGGCAGCCTGTGGGGCGTGGTCGGGGTGTTCATCGCCATCCCGATGGCGGCCCTGATCCACAGCGTGCTGACCATCATCCGCGAGCGCTCCAAGGCGCCGGATGCGGCAGTACAGGCCGATGGCTGACATTGACAGAAGCCCATCGAGCCCTAGGCTGCAAACGCTCTATAGAACAGGGTTTCCCAGCCCGAACATGAACACAGGAAGGCGACGGACGTGAACAACAAGTCTTCTCAGACCCAACCGACATCGAAGGCCGCCGCCGGGGCAGCCACGCCATCATCCATGGACATGGAAGAGATAAAGCGGGATATGCGCAATGCCCAGCTCCTCGACTGGGCGAGAAAGAACACCACCGCGCTGATCGCCGGCGTCATCGTCTTCGTGCTGATCATCGCCGGCACGATAGTCTGGATCGAGAAGAACAAGTCCGAGCGTAATGCCGCCGCGACGATGTACTTCCAGGCGCTGGCCGTCGTCAAGGACAGCGATAAACAGCAGCTGTTGAACGCGCTGATCGGCAGGCATTTCGGTACCGCCTATACGGCCCTGGCCGAGATGCAACTGGCGCAGCTCGACGAGGCCCATGCCACCAAGCACCTGCAGGCGGTGATCGACAACCCGAAGAGCATGCCCGAATGGGTCTGGCAGGCCAGGCTCGATCTGGCCGGCATCCTCATCGATCACGGCAAGGCCGGCGAGGCGGCCCCCGTGTTGCAGCACAGCGTCGGGCCCGCCTATGCACAGCTTCGCCAGTACCTGCTGGCCAAGGCCAGCAGCGATGCTGCCGAGAAGATCGATCACCTGAAGAAGGCGCAGGCCGCCAAGTCTTTCGATCAGAATCTGGCCCGCCGCATCGACAGCGAGCTGCAGGCGCTTGAGGCCAAGCAACATCCGGCGACCGCCGGCTGATGGACGCCATGCGCATGCCGAGCTTGTTGTCCCTGTGGTCGGCGCTGCTGACCCTGTTTCTGGCTTCCTGCGCCACGACGCCGCATCCGCAGCTGGCCTCGTCCGGCCCGAATTTCGGCATCGATAAGGCCTGGGAGGTCAATGTCGACCAGCGCGTTCCGGCCTCACCCCTGGCCTTCAGCGCGCCGGTCGTCGTGCATGCGCCGGGTCACGACCTGATCGCCATCGCCGCCCGCGATGCTTATGTGCATGTCTACAATATGCGCGGCTCCGAGCTGCGCCGCATCCCGCTGGAGTCGGCATCCGATTCCGGCATGGTGGCCATCGACGACCGGCATGTGGTCGCCGGCGATGAGGACGGCCGCCTGTACTGCATCGATGTGCTGAGTGGCAAGATCAGCTGGAAGCAGACCCTGTCCTCGCTGGCGATGGCCGATCCGGCAATGGTCGGCAGCGATATCATCGTGGCCACCGGCGACAACCGCATCTACCGCTTCTCCGCGAAGGGCGAGAAGCGCTGGAGCTATGCCGGTATCCCCGGCGGCCTGGGCATGTATATGGCGCCTTCGCCGCTGGTCGAAGGCAATACCGTCGTGGCGTTGTTCAACAACGGCGATGTGGCGGCCATCAAGGCCGACACCGGCGACCTCATCTGGCGCCAGCAGTTGCTTCTGGACGACAACGCCGTGGTGCTCAGTGAGTTGAAGGTGCCGCTCGCCACTGCCGTCGATGTGCCGGCATACGAGGGAACGGGTGCCTATCTCGTCTCCCTGTACCAGGGTAATAGCTATTTTCTGTCGAAGCAGGACGGCAGTCGCCTGCAGAGCCTGAACATCTCGATGAAGTCTCCGCCGGTGGTGGCCGGCAAGGTCATCTACGTTGCCGACAGCCATGGTGCCCTAAGGGCGCTGGATGCCGTGGGCGGCGGTACCTTGTGGAAGGTGGTGCTGACCGATGGCGAGCTGGTCGGGCCGGTGCTGTGGCACGGCGCGCTGTGGGTCGCCGACAATAAGGGTGCGGTGTACCGTGTCGATACGCAGGGGCATGTGATTGGGCATCTGCGTCTGAAGGGTAGCTTTGATCGTGCCCCGATCGTGGGAACCCAGGGTGTGATCCTGCGTAACGATCTCGGGGCACTGTATCTGCTGCACTGACGGGTCCCAGTCGCGATGAGGGAAGCCCTGATACAAAGCCTGCCGGTCGTGGCCATCGTCGGCCGCCCGAACGTGGGTAAATCAACGTTATTCAACCGCCTGGTCGGCAGGCGCCGCGCCATCGTCGGCGATCGTCCCGGCGTCACCGTCGACCGCCTGGAGACGGACTGCCATATCGGTACGCGCCGGGTCATGCTCGTGGATACGGGCGGCATCGGTGAGTCGCAGCATGGCGAGATGCAGCCGGCCATCGACGAGCAGGTGGAGGCGGCGCTCGCCGTCGCCGATGTGGTGCTGTTCGTCGTCGACGGTCAGGCCGGCGCCACGCCGGTGGATGGGAATATCGCCGAGCGCCTGCGTCGCCAGGGGCTGCCGGTGGTACTGGTGGTCAATAAGGCCGAGCAGCCGGGAGCCGCGACCGATTTCTACGGCATCGGCCTGGGCGATCCTGCCGCCGTCTCGGCGGCCCACGGCCAGGGCATGGCCGAACTCGCCAGCCTGCTGGAGGGGGCGCTTCCCCCCGATCAAACCGAAACGGCTGTGGACGGCGAGGAGCAGGAAGAGCCGCTGGCACAGATCTCCGTCATCGGCCGTCCCAATGTCGGAAAATCGACGCTGATCAATGCCTGGCTAGGCCGGGAACGCATGGTTGTCAGCCCCATCGCCGGCACCACCAGGGACGCCATCGATATCGATATGCCGTTCCGCCTCGGTGATGAGGAGGGATATGTACGCCTTCTCGATACGGCCGGCCAGCGCAAGCACGGGCGCATCAGCGACATCATCGAGTTCGTGGCCCGCGTCAAGGCCGTGCAGGCCTTCCGCCGGGCGCATACCGCGGTCATCGTGCTCGACGGCAGCGAGGGAGTGGCCGAGCAGGACATGCGCCTGATGACGCTGGCGCAGAAGGAAGGCTGCGCACTGCTGGTGGCGGTTAACAAGGCCGATCTGATGGATAAGGAGCAGTGGACCTATTTCACCGATCGCCTGAGCTACCGCATGCGCGCCATGCCGGACGTGCCGGTGTTCCGCATTGCCGCCAAGAAGGGCAGCGGCGTGCGCCGGCTGTTGAGCGAGGCGGTGAAGGCTGCCCGTAACAACGGTACCGAGATCAATACCGGCAGCCTGAACCGTTGGCTGGAACAGGCGCAGCGCAAGCAGACAGCCCCCTCGGACCGCGGCGCCCTGGTGCGCCTGAAGTACGCCTTCCAGACCGAGCGCTATCCGCCGACCATCAAGGTATTCTGCAATCGGCCGGGCAGCATCAAGGACAGCTATCTGCGCTATCTGGAGCAGAGCTTCCGTGGCCGTTTCAACCTGCCGGGCATCCCGGTGCGTTTCGTGTTCACTGCCAGCGAGAATCCGTATGCGCCCGATCCGACGACGAAGCGTACGAGGTCGAAGCCGAGGCGGAAGACCTGATGCACCGCTTCGAGGAGACGCGCATCCTGCCCTGCAGCGCCCAGGCCATGTTCGATGTGGTGATGGACATCGACGCCTATCCGCTGTTCCTGCCCTGGGTCGCCGATTCGCGCATCCTGACGCGGCAGGACGGCGAGCTGACGGCGGAGCTGGTGGCGGATCTGGCCGGCATGAAGCAGTCCTTCCAGACCGTCGACCGCTTCGTCGAGAACAAGATGGTGGAGATCCGCCTGCTCAACGGTCCGTTCAATTTCCTCGAGAGCATGTGGAGCTTCGAGGCCCTCGACGAGGCTTCATGCCGGGCTAACTTTTCGATCGCGTTTGAGTTCCACAACATGATGCTGCGCATGCTCGCCACGCCGGTGTTCGCCACCGCCTGCCGCTCCATGGTGCATGCCTTCGAGCGACGGGCCATCGAAGTGGGGAGGGGCTGATGAATATCGTCATTGCCTATGCATTGCCGCACCAGCAGACGCTGGAGGCGCTGGACGTGCCGGAGGACACCACGGTGGAGCAGGCCGTCCGCATGAGCCATGTGCTGGAGAAGCACCCGGAGATCGATCTTGCCGTCAACAAGGTCGGGGTGTTCGCCAAGCTCGTCAAGCCCGACCAGGTGCTGCGCGAGGGCGACCGCGTCGAGATCTACCGCGCCCTGCCGGCCAAGCCAAGGGATCCCTATGCCAGCGAGGACAAGAAGTCTCGCATTCGTGCCAAAAAGGAACGCGTCGAGCGCGATGCTGCGAATGACTGACCCCTGAGCCATACTGCTTGCAACGGCTCCACCGACCGGTGGCGCCCATAAAAAGGTGGCATGGATATGGCAATGATCGGTCTGGGGCACATGGGCGGCAATATGGCCCTGCGTCAGGCAAAAGTGGAACGCTGTGTTTCGGATCGGCTCGGTGGTGCTCTCCTGGCTCCTCGGCCTTCCTGTGCCGACGCTGGCGAAGGCCGATGAGCACGGCCTTTGCCTCCTATATCGGCGCCCGGCCGGAGTCGGCCAATATCGTTATTTTCGGGGCCGGCGGCGACCTGAGCAAGCGCAAGCTGTTGCCGGCGCTGGCGCATATGCATCGCTGGAACCTGATTGCCCCGGGCAGCCGCATCATCGGCGTCGTGCGTCAGGACTGGTCGACCTCGCACTGGCGGAACTATGTGCATCAGGCGCTCCTGACCTATGCCCCGGACGCCATCCTCAGCCAGGACCAGTGGCGCGCCTTCGCCGACATGCTGGAGGTGGTCAGCGGCGATCTCGGCGACACGGCCACCTATGATGTGCTGCGGGAACATATCGAGCGCAACGGCCAGTCGCGAAATGCCATGTTCTATCTCGCCATCCCGCCGGCATGGTACGGGCGTGTGGCCGGAAGCCTGGCGGCATGCGGCCTGAACGGGCAGGAAGATGGTTTCCGCCGCATCGTCATCGAGAAGCCGTTCGGCATGAACGAGGACAGCGCCCGCACCCTGAACCGGGAGGTGCAGGCCAGCTTCGACGAGTCGCAGATCTACCGCATCGATCATTACCTAGGTAAGGAAAGCGTGCAGAACCTGATGGTGTTCCGCTTCGCCAACACCGTGCTCGAACCCCTGTGGAACCGCAACTTCATCGACCATGTACAGATCACCGTCGCCGAGTCGATCGGCATCGAGTACCGCGCCGGCTACTACGAGCAGGCCGGCGCCCTGCGCGACATGATCCAGAGCCATTTGATGCAGGTGATGGCGATGGTGGCCATGGAGCCGCCGGTGGAACTCGGCACCGATGCCGTGCGCGACGAGAAGATGAAGGTGCTGCGTGCTATCCGCCCGTTCAGCCCGGAGGATATCGCGCGCTATACCGTGCGGGCGCAGTACGGGCCCGGGCGCATCGGCGACGAGTTGGTGCCGGCCTACAGACAGGAGAACGGTGTGGCCGAGGGCTCGGATGTCGAGACCTTCGCCGCCGTGCGTTTCCATATCGACAACTGGCGCTGGCAGGGCGTGCCCTTTCTGCTGCGCACCGGCAAGCGGCTGCCAAGCCGCTTTTCGGAGATCGCCATCCGTTTCCGCCGGCCGCCGCAGAATCTGTTTATCCGCGATACGCCGGAGCTGGCGATCAACGATATGGTGTTCCGGCTGCAACCGGACGAGGGCATGAGCCTGTCGATGAACGCCAAGCAACCGGGGCTGAGCACACGCCTGAGGACCCTGATCATGGATGCTCCCTATGCCATGGCCGGAAGCAACATGCCCGAGGCCTACGAAACGCTGCTGCACGACGTCATCCTGGGCGAGGCCGAGATGTTCTCGCGCGCCGACGAGGTCGAGGCCTCCTGGCGCATCGTCGATCCCATTCTGACCGCCTGGGGGGAATCGGAACGCAACATCCCGCACTACCCGGCCGGTAGCCCATTGATCCCGGGTGCGGATGCGTTGATGGCTGGCTGCGAGGGCGGCTGGCGGCCGTTGAGCTGAGGCCAGGCCAGGCCAGGCGCAGGTCTTGCGCATCTTTTTGCTGGCCGCGCCCAATATGGAGGGCTGATTGCGCATCGGGGTGCGCCGGCACAATCGTCGTCCGATCTGAGATTTGGCAAAAATCTCATTGCCAGTGCGGGTCTGCGGGGTAGGGTGTGGCCATTCCAATTTTCAGGGGTGCGCTATGCAGGTTGCCAAGAACAAGGTGGTTTCGATCGATTACACGCTGAAGGACGACGCGGGGGAGGTCATCGACAGCTCCGAGGGCTTTGAGCCCCTGTTCTACCTGCACGGCTGCGACAATATCGTGCCGGGCCTGGAGAAGGCGCTCGAGGGCAAGCAGACCGGCGACCAGGTGCAGGTGTCGGTTAGCCCTGCCGAGGGTTACGGGGAGCGCGACGATTCCATGCAGCAGGTGGTGCCGAGGGAGGCATTCCAGGGTATCGAGGATCTCGAGGCCGGCATGCAGTTCCGTGCCGAGAGCGATGATGGGCAGCAGATCGTCACCATCATGGCCATCGACGGCGACGATGTGACGGTGGATGGCAACCATCCGCTGGCCGGCGTAACGCTGAACTTCGATGTCACCATCGTCGAGGTGCGCGATGCCACGGCCGATGAGCTTGAGCATGGCCATGTGCATGGTCCCGGCGGGCACCACTGAGCGCGCATCGATAAAAAAGGCCCCCGCGGATTGCGGGGGCCTTTTTCGGTCTTGGGACTAGCCCAGATCCTTACTTCGCTTCTGCCTTCTTTTCAACCTTCTTGGCCTCGTGCTTTTTCACGTGGTGATGCTTCTTGGCATGATGCTTCACGTGATGTTTCTTCGCGTGATGCTTCATTTCCTTGTGATGCTGCTCGGTCTTAGCGGCCGCAGCAGGCTTGGCCTCGTCGGCCATGGCAATCGGTGCCGCAGCGAACGCAAGCGTGGTCAGTGCAATCAGAGCCATCATAAAAGAACGCATACGTATTTGCTCCTTATTCCATCGGTCTAATGACCGAATGAGCGGCAATATATGGGGTGCAAAAATGGCGGGGAAGGCGGATTCATTACACTGGCGCCCGCATGATTTTAGGAGGATGATCTAGGGTTTTTTTACCGGCTGGGCGGCGCTCGTCTCGGCCTCAGATGGGGAACCGAACGGAGAATGGTGAGAGGGATCGCGGCCGACGCCGACGGCGTCGATACCCTTGTCGGCATAAGGGGGTGGCGTTTGGTTGTTTTTCACCGGCACGGGCTTGGCCGTATCCCCGCAGCCAGCAAGGCCCAGTGCCGAAAGCAGGGCGAGCGAGGCCAGGATCCTGGATCTTGAATGCGCCTTCATGCGTCCAGCATGCCAGCATATCAGCGGTAGAAAAAGAGACAGCTTATGGGGGATTTCGGCGGGCGGCGCCGATATGCTAGCCTGATGCCGATCGGGAGGGGGAGCTGGCATGCGCACAACGGCCATCGTGTTACAGATCTTCGGGGTTCTGGTTTGCGCCCTGGGCGGTATCGGCGCCAGCGTCGTCTTCACCCGCCTGATCGATCACTGGCGGGCGGCGAGCGATCCGTCGCTGCACACCATGAACCACTTCGTGAACGCCGGGCTGGAGCTGGCCGCGGTGGCGCTGGTCGTGGAGTCGGCCGGGGCCTTCCTTCTCGTCTACGGCAGTCGCATGCTGCGCCGGGTCAACGTCGGGCAGGCGGACTAGCCCTCCGAATCACCCATGGCGGCGCCGGGCAGGTAGGCGCCGTCGGCATCGTGCTTTTCGGTTCCGGTGACCGGCGGATTGAACACGCAGATCAGACGCATCGTTTTGGTGGCCCGCAGTTTATGGCGATCGTGGGCGTTGAGCACATAGACGGTGCCGTCCTTGATCGGATAGATCTTGCCGTCGTCCAGGGTTTCCACCTCGCCCTCGCCCTCGACGCAGTAGACCGCCTCGATGTGGTTTTTGTACCAGAACTGCGATTCCGTGCCGGCATGGATGATGGTGTCGTGCAGCGAGAAGCCGACCGCATCGTTGTTCAGGATCAGCCGGCGGCTTTCCCAGTGGCCGGTTTCGCCCTTGACGTCCCGGTCCGTGCCGATGATGTTTTCCAGACTGCGTACGATCATGTGAGGTTCCCCGCTCGTAATTGCTTGCGTATTTCCAGTACCGAGGCGATCGATGCGTCGATGATCTCCAGGCCCTCGGCGATCAGCTCCTCGCTGATGGTCAGTGCCGGCAGGAATTTCAGCACCTGCCCGTTGGCGCCGGCCGTCTCGATGATCAGGCCGCGCTTGAAGGCTTCCTCGGAGACCGAGCCGGCGAAATCCTCGTCGGCGAATTCGATGCCCCAGACCATGCCGACGCCGCGCAACTGGCCTGCAGTCCCGCCGTTGTGCTTTTCGACAATGGCCTTCAGGCCCTTCTCGAACAGCTCGCCCTTGTGGGTCACGCCCTCGGCGAAATCCGGGGAGTCCCAGTATTCCAGGGCCTTGGTGGCGGCGACGAAGGCGAGATTGTTGCCGCGGAAGGTGCCGGTGTGTTCCCCCGGCTTCCAGCGGTCGAGCTCGGGGCGAATCAGCAGCAGGGCCATGGGAAGGCCGGTGCCGATGGACTTGGACACCGTCACCATGTCCGGGGTGATGCCGGCGCGCTCGAAGCTGAAGAAGGTGCCGGTACGGCCGTTACCCATCTGGATGTCGTCGATGATCAAGAGGATATCGTACTCGCGGCAGATCGCCGCCAGTTCCTGCAGCCAGGAATCACGCGCCACATGGATGCCGCCCTCGCCCTGCACCGTCTCGACGATGATGGCGGCCGGCAGATCCACGCCGCTGCTCTGGTCGGAGAGCAGGCGGCGCAGGTAGCGCATGCTGTCGAAATCACCGCCGATGTAGCCGTCGAAGGGTACGAAGGCGCTGTTGGCGCGCACGCCGTAAGATTCGTCGCGGTAGAAGGAGTTACCGGTCACGGCCAGGGATCCCATCGACAGTCCGTGGTAGGCGTTCGTGAAGGCGATGATGTTGGAGCGTTGCTTGACCATGCGCGCAAGCTTCAGGGCCGTCTCCACGGCGTTGGTGCCGGTCGGGCCGGTGAACTGCACCTTGTACTCGAGGTTGCGCGGGGAAAGGATGGTGTCGCGGAACTTCTGCAGGAAGTTCTTCTTCGCCACCGTCGCCTTGTCCAGGCCGTGCAGCACGCCGTTATGCTGCAGGTACTCGATCATCGCCTCCTGGATCGCCGGGTTGTTATGCCCGTAGTTCAGCGATCCTGCACCGGCGAAGAAGTCGATATAACGGTTGCCGTGCTCATCGAACATCTCCGAACCGACGGCGGTGTCGAACACGGCTGGGAAGGAGCGGATATAACCGCGCACCTCCGATTCCATCTCCTCGAAAATCCTCATGCCTGCATGCCTCCGATCATAGTTTTGCTGACCGGGCCGATCGGCCCGACGCGGAGCAGGTGCTCCGGCTCATGATTGCTGTCGCCGAAGAGTTCGGCGGCAAACATCGGGCTCTCGCCAAGGGGAACCGAACAATCATCCGCCAGCGACTGGAACAGGGCGCGCGAGGCCTTGTTGGACGGATTGACCGTGGCCTCGATGTAGCGGATACCCTTCAGCACCGGACGGGCGAGCAGCCGGCGCAGCATCTTCTTGGCCAGGCCCTGGCCGCGCATGCTTGCATCGACGGCGATCTGCCAGACGAACAGCGTATCGCGGTGTTCCGGCAGGATGTAGGCCGTGGCGAAGGCGACAACCTCCCCGTCCCGTTCGACGACGATGCAGGTCGAGGCGAAGTGCGCGCACAGAATCAGGTAGCAGTACCGAGAGTTCAGGTCCAGCGGCTTACTGCGTTCCACCAGGGCATAAATCCCCGGGGCATCGTCAGCGAGCGGTTTACGAAAGGACAAACGGCCTGCTTCCCTGGGGTTTTGATTGTTCCCGGTAAGCATTGCCGGCTACCCTAGTCGGCTGGTCGATAAATGCAAATGCCCCCCAAACGACATGGTGTGCCATATATGTTGCTTGCTTGTATATCTCATGGCCTGCACTAAGATCGCCGCTACCAAACACCTTTTCCACGCATCACGGGACGATACATTGATTTCCACATCCGGCATTACCATGCAATTCGGGGACAAGCCCCTGTTCGAAAACATCTCGGTCAAGTTCGGCGATGGCCATCGCTATGGCCTGATCGGTGCCAACGGCTGCGGCAAGTCGACGCTGATGAAGATCCTTGGCGGCGATCTGGAGCCGACGGCAGGCACGGTCAGCCTGGATCGGAACGACCGCCTCGGAAAGCTGCGGCAGGATCATTTCGCCTTCGAGGATTGCTCGGTGCTCGATACCGTGATGATGGGACATGAGGAGCTCTGGCGTATCAAGGAGGAGCGCGATCGCCTCTATGCCAAGAGCGATTTCACGGAAGAGGACGGCATGCGCGCCGGCGACCTGGAAAGCCGGTTTGCCGAGCTGGACGGCTACAGTGCCGAGGCCAATGCCGGCGATCTGCTGCTCAGCATGGATATTCCGATCGCCGTGCACGAAGGCCCGATGAGCGCCATCGCTCCGGGTTGGAAGCTGCGCGTGCTGTTGGCGCAGGCCCTGTTCGGCGATCCCCAGGTCATCCTGCTGGACGAGCCGACCAATAACCTCGATATCAATGCCATCCGCTGGCTGGAAGATGTGATCAACGCCCGCGACTGCACGATGATCATCATCTCGCACGACCGGCATTTCCTGAACAGCGTCTGCACCCATATGGCGGACCTCGATTACGGCGAGCTGCGCATCTATCCGGGCAATTACGACGAGTACATGATCGCGGCAACGCAGGTGCGGGAGCGCCTGCTGGCCGGGAACGCCAAGAAGAAGGCCCAGATCGCCGAACTGCAGAGCTTCGTTAGCCGCTTCTCGGCCAATGCCTCCAAGGCCGCGCAGGCGACCTCGCGCGCCCGGCAGATCGAGAAGATCCAGCTGGACGAGGTCAAGCCTTCCAGCCGCGTCAATCCGTTCATCCGTTTCACGCAGGATAAGCAGCTGTTCCGCGTGGCGCTGGAGCTGAAGGGCCTCGGCAAGGGCTTCGGCGGCAAGCCGCTGTTCGAGAAGTTCAACCTGATGGTGCCGGTCGGCGAGCGCGTGGCGGTGATCGGCCCGAACGGCATCGGCAAGACCACGCTGCTGCGCTGCCTGGCCGGCGATCTGGAGGCGGATCACGGCAGCATCAAATGGTCGGAGAACGTGAACCTGGGCTATTACGCGCAGGACCATTCGGCCGATTTCGCCGAGGACATGAACCTGTACGACTGGATGGCGCAGTGGAAGAAGAAGGAGCACGGCGAGCAGGAAGTGCGCGGCAACCTCGGGCGCATGCTGTTCTCGCAGAACGACATCAAGAAATCGGTGAAGAAGCTGTCCGGCGGCGAGCAGGGGCGCATGCTGTTCGGCAAGTTCATGTTCCAGAATCCGAACGTCATGCTGCTGGACGAGCCGACCAATCACATGGATATGGAGTTCATCGAATCGCTGAACACGGCGCTGGAGAATTATCCGGGCACGCTGATCTTCGTCAGCCACGATCGCGAGTTCGTATCCTCGCTGGCCACCCGCATCATCGAACTGACGCCGGATGGCATCGTCGATTACCACGGCACGTACGAGGAATACCTGAGAAGCCAGGGCATCGCCTAAGCGGTGCTCCGCCTCATGCCGGGGGCCATGCCTCCGGCTGCTCCAGCAGGGTATAGGGGGTGGGTTGTGCCGTTATCCAGGCGGCGATGCCGGGCCATGCCGATGTCGCCACGGGCGGTTGCCGGCGTTTGAGTTCCGCCAGAATCTGCGCCTCGCTCAGGGGCGGCAGCATCACCGCCTCGATATCCAGTGGCCACGCCTCATGCAGGCATTCCGATATGCACAAAAGCGACAGGCCGACGTGTCCGTCCATGCCGTTCAGCAAGGTGAAGAAGCCGTCGTCGTAGCCGCTATCCCTTCCTTTCTGCAGTTCGTCCAGGTTGTGCAGGATGATCAGGGTGCGAGCGTGCCGTGCCTGCAGGCGGTCGAGCAGGTCGTCGAACCGGCCAGCGTCGGCTAGCTCCGCCTGGGCGCGCAGATCGGCAAGCATGGCTGCAAGGCTGTGTGGGTATTCGCGCAGGTTTGCCTGTAAGACCTGCAGGGAATCCGGCAGGCAGTCGTACAGGTCCGCCAGCGTGCGCCGGCGACCCTGGCCGTGCGGGCCGACGAGGTTGATGCCGGCTCCATGCAGCAGGCGGTCGGCCAGTGTGCTGGTGAACTCGGGACGCAGAAGATTCAGGGACGGCATGATGTTTCGGCCCGGTCGGGAGCGGTGCGTATTGCCAAGAAAATGGGCGCGTTTCCTTCAAAGGAATGCGGCTGCATCCTTGGCGTTCGCATCGGTTTTTGCCTGGTGGAATGACCAGACCCTTGCCGGCGGCAGGTTGCGCCAGACGGCTTTCCCCTCGCTCCCGGTGATGCCCAGTTTTTCGAGAACCCTAGTGCTGATGGGAGAACGCAGGCCGTAGGTGTACTGCACGAAGGTTCCACCCTCCTCCAGCATGGCGAAACTCTTCTGGAGGATAGCGAACTGTGCCGGTTCGGGGATCAGCAGCATCGGCAGGCTCGAAATGACGGCGGAAATCCGGGACACGCCCCGTTCCCTGAGCAGTTCGTCCATGTCGCTGGCATCGCCCTCGATGATCGTGGCCTCGGGATATTTGGCGGTCAACATCCTGGCCAGCGTCTTGTCCTTTTCGATGATATACAGACCCTGCTTGTCAACGCAACGATGAAGCAGGGCGTGCGTCACCGCACCGGTGCCCCCGCCCAGCTCCACCACGGCGCCACTGCTGCCGTTGATGGGTCCGCACATGGCATCGGCCAGGTATTTGGAACTGGGCCAGGGCGATGCGATTTTCATCGGTTCCTTCAGCCATTTCCTGAGAAAGAACCATCCATGGCGATGATGTTTTGTCATGTCCCCTCGTTTGCGGTTCGCGCATTGATCCGCGAAGTATAGCGTCGGCGCGCTGAAATTCCGTGATGGTGGGTTTCGGCCCTTTCAAGGAAGCTACTGCCTAAGGCTGACGCACGCCGATCCAGATATGGTGCCTGTCGCCGCGCTTGCCGGTATGGGCGTGCGCGCTTTGTTCCCTCACATCGAAGCCGACCTTCATCATGCGCTGGGTGAATGCCAGGTCCCGGGCGCAGGACCATACGGTCAGTACGCCGCCGGGCTTCAGGGCGTCGTAGGCGATATCCAGCCCGCGGTAGCCGTACAGGGCGTCGTTGTCCTCGCGGGTGAACCCGTCCGGGCCATTGTCGACATCCAGCATGATGGCATCGAAGCCGTTCCGGTGTTCGCGCATCACCTTGCCGACATCCTGCTCCAGCACGTCGACGCGCGCATCGTCGAGCGGGAAGCCGGCAAGTTTCCCCAGGTATTCGCGGTTCCAGCGCACGACCGCGGGCATCAGTTCGGCGACCGTGATGCGTGCGGAGGCGGGGGCATACGTCAGGGCGGCGCGCAGCGTGAAGCCCATGCCGAGCCCGCCGACCAGCAGTTGAGGCGTTTTCCGTCCCGCAATCTGCGCGCAGGCGAGTTCGGCCAGCACATCCTCCGAATTGTGCAGGCGGCTGTTCATCAGCTCGCTCTGCTGCTGATCCACCCGGATCGAGAACTCCTCGCCGCGCTGGTACAGGCGCAGGGTGGTGCCGTGCTCGGTGGAGCTGTCGATCAGGGTATAGGGGAGCAAGACCGGATCCTGTTACCCCAGCAGCGGCGCCAGCCACTTCTCGGCCTTGGCCACGCTCCAGCCCTTGCGCCTGGCGTAGTCCTCGACCTGGTCGTGGTCGATCTGGCCGACCGTGAAGTAATGGGCGGCCGGATGCGCCAGGTACAGGCCGGAGACGGCGGCGGGCGGGGTCATGGCATAGGACTCGGTCAGGCCCATGCCGATGCGTTCCTCGACGCCCAGAAGCTTCCACAGCGCGTCCTTCTCCGTGTGGTCGGGGGTGGCGGGATAACCGGAGGCCGGACGGATGCCCTGGTACTTTTCGTGGATCAGCTCCACGCTGGAGAGATACTCGTCCGGGGCATAGCCCCAGAGCTGCTTGCGCACCCTCAGGTGCATGTATTCGGCGAGCGCCTCGGCCAGGCGGTCGGCCAGCACCTTGATCATGATGGCGGTGTAGTCGTCGTGCTGCTTCTCGAACTCGGCAGCCTTCGCCTCGGCGCCGAAGATGGCGACGGCGAAGCCGCCGATATGGTCGTGCGCCTTCGCCACGAAATCCGCCATGCACAGGTTGGCGCGTGTATCCTTCTTGTCCTGCTGCTGGCGCAGGAAATGGAAGCGTGCGATCTCGATGTCGCTTTCCGGGTCGCAGACCACGACGCTGTCGTCCGCGGTGGCATGGGCCGGGAACAGGCCGACGATGGCGCGGGCCTCCAGCCATTCGCCTTCGATGATCGCATCCAGCCATTGCTGCGCATCGGCATAGAGCTTTCTCGCCTCCTCGCCCTTATGCGGATCGTCTAGGATGCGCGGGTAGGCGCCGTTGAGCTCCCAGGCGCCGAAGAACGGTGACCAGTCGATATAGGGCCGGATCTCGGCCAGCGGGATATGCTCGAATACCTGCACCCCGAGCTGGTCGGGGGCCGGGGGCACGGCGGCCGGGTCGATGTCGCTCCGGTTGTTGCGTGCCGCCTCGATGGTGAGGAAATCCTTGGCCCGGCCACGCCCTTCGTGCAGGGAGCGCAGCTTGGCGTATTCGTCCTTGATGCCGGCGACGAAGGTGGTGCGGTTGGCCTCGGAGATCAGGTTCTGGGCCACGCCGACGGCGCGCGAGGCATCCTTGACCCATACCACCGGCTCGTCGTATTCGGGCTCGATCTTCACCGCCGTGTGCGCCTTGGAGGTGGTGGCGCCGCCGAGCATGATGGGCAGCGTGAAGCCGAGCCGTTTCATCTCACGGGCGATGTGCACCATCTCGTCGAGGCTGGGGGTGATCAGGCCGGACAGGCCGATGATGTCGACCTCGTGTTTCTTCGCCGCCTCGAGGATGGTGGCGGCCGGCACCATGACCCCGAGGTCGATGACCTCGAAGTTGTTGCAGGCGAGCACGACGCCGACGATGTTCTTGCCGATGTCGTGCACGTCGCCCTTGACGGTGGCCATCAGCACCTTGCCGTTGGAGGAGTTGCCGCCGGCCTTCTCCGCCTCGATATACGGCAGCAGCACCGCCACCGCCTTCTTCATGACGCGCGCGGACTTGACCACCTGCGGCAGGAACATCTTACCGGCGCCGAACAGGTCGCCGACGACGTTCATGCCGTCCATCAGCGGTCCCTCGATGACCTGGATCGGGCGCGCGAACTGCTGACGCGCCTCCTCGACATCCGCTTCGACATGCGCGTCGATGCCCTTGACCAGCGCGTGCTCCAGGCGCTTGGCCACCGGCCATGAGCGCCACTCGAGATCCTCTTTCTTGGCCCGCACGCCGTCGCCGCGGTAATCGTCGGCGATCTCCAGCAGGCGCTCGGTGGCGTCGGCCCGCCGGTTCAGGATCACGTCTTCGACGCGCTCCTTCAGCTCGGCCGGCAGCTCGTCGTAAACGGCCAGCTGCCCAGCGTTGACGATGCCCATGTCCATGCCCTTGGCGATGGCGTGGTAGAGGAAGACCGAATGGATGGCCTCGCGCACCGGGTTGTTGCCGCGGAAGGAGAAGGAGACGTTGGACACGCCGCCGGAGATCAGGGCGTGCGGCAGGTTCTGCTTGATCCAGCCGGTGGCCTCGATGAAGTCGACGGCGTAGTTGTTGTGCTCATCGATGCCGGTGGCCACGGCGAAGATATTGGGGTCGAAGATGATGTCCTCGGGCGGAAAACCGACCTCGTCGACAAGGATGCGGTAGGAGCGCTCGCAGATCTCGGTCTTGCGCTGCTGCGTGTCTGCCTGGCCCTGCTCGTCGAAGGCCATGACCACGACTGCCGCCCCGTACTGCTTCAGCAGGCGGGCATGGTGGAGGAAGGCGTCCTTACCCTCCTTCAGCGAGATCGAGTTGACCACGCCCTTGCCCTGCACGCACTTGAGTCCGGCCTCGATGATCTCCCACTTGGAGGAGTCGAGCATCACCGGCACCTTGGAGATGTCCGGTTCGCTGGCGATCAGCTTCAGGAAGGTGACCATGGCCTGTTTGCCGTCGAGCATGGCCTCGTCCATGTTGATGTCGATGATCTGGGCGCCGTTCTCGACCTGCTGACGGCAGACATCCAGCGCTGCGGCGTAGTCTCCCGGCCATAACCAGGCGCTTGAACACGGCGGAGCCGGTGACATTGGCGCGCTCGCCGACATTGACGAACAGCGATTGCTCGCCGATATGTAGCGGCTCCAGACCCGAAAGCCGGCATTCGACCGGCAGTGCGGGCGCCCGGCGCGGCGGCAGGCCGGCCACCGCCTCGGCGATGGCGCGGATATGCTCCGGGCTGGTGCCGCAGCAGCCGCCGATGATGTTCAGGAATCCCGCTTCGGCCCAGCCGCGGATCTCGGTGGCCATGTCCTCTGGCGTCTCGTCGTAGCCGCCGAAGGCATTGGGCAGTCCGGCGTTCGGGTGGGTATTGATATGGCAGGACACGGTCCCGGACAATTCCTCGACGTACTGGCGCAGCTCCTTGGCCCCCAGGGCGCAGTTCAGGCCGAAGGAGAGCGGCTCGGCATGGGCCAGGGAGTCGTAGAAGGCGGTGGCGGTCTGCCCGGATAGCGTGCGCCCGGAGGCATCGGTGATGGTGCCGGAGATGACGATGGGCAGCTCGATGCCGGTATCGGCGAAGTACTGCTTGACGGCGTACACGGCGGCCTTGGCGTTCAGGGTATCGAACACCGTCTCGATCAGGATGATGTCCGTGCCGCCGTCGATGAGGCCCTTCATGGCCTCGGTGTAGGTGGCCACCAGCGTATCGAAGTCGATGTTGCGGTAGCCCGGATCGTTGACGTCCGGGGAGATCGAGCAGGTGCGGCTGGTCGGGCCCAGGATGCCGGCGACGAAGCGCGGGCGGGCATCCGTGGCGTGGGCATCGGCGGCGGCGCGCGCCAGCCTGGCTCCCTCGAAGTTCAGCTCGTAGACCAGCGCCTCCATGCCGTAGTCGGCCATGGATACGGCGTTGGCGTTGAAGGTGTTCGTCTCGATGATGTCCGCACCGACCTCGAGATAGGCCTCGTGGATGGTGCGGATGATGTCCGGCCGGGTCAGGGTCAACAGGTCGTTATTGCCCTTGAGTTCACTGGGCCAGTCGGCGAAGCGCTCGCCGCGGAAGTCCGTCTCCTCGAGCTTGTGGCGCTGGATCATCGTGCCCATGGCGCCGTCGAGGATCAGTATGCGTTCGGCAAGCGCATCCTTCAGGGCTTTGGTGCGGGCGGCATGGTCGGTCATCGTGCATCCTAGTGAAGGGGCGTTAGCCCTTGAGAATGCGCACATACTAGCAGCCCGGGGGGCGCTCTCCAACGCCAGCCGGCCCGCGGTTTCAGCAGGGCTCATTTTCGATGCCTATAATGCCGGCTCGGGCGGAGCCCCGAGGCCAACCCATGCGCAGGAGGATTGCATGCACCATGCCGTCGATGTGTTCTACGCCTTTCTCGACCGGGTCGGTTATATGCATCCGATCCATCCCGCCATGGTGCATATGCCGATCGGGCTGGTGGTGGGGGCGGCAGCCTTCCTCGGCATGGCATTTTTTCCGCGCTTCCGCGCCTTCAGGCGCTCCGCGCATCATGCCACGGTGCTGGCCCTGATTTTCTGGTTCCCAACCGTCATCTTCGGCGTCCTGGACTGGCAGCGTTATCTGGGCGGGGCCTGGCTGAGCATCATCAAGATCAAAATGGCGCTGGCCATGGTGCTGCTGATCCTGCTGGTCATCGGCGTTATCCTCGGCTACCGGCAGGCCTCGCTGCATATCCTGATGCCGGTCTATGCCCTGTGTTTCGCCGCCGTCGTCGTGCTTGGTTACTACGGCGGCCAGCTCGTATATGCCGGGCTGGCGCCGGGGGGGCCGGCGATCTATGCCGCCGGCGAGAAGGTGTTCGACAACAATTGCACCGGCTGCCACGCCCATGGCGGCAACGTCATCGACCCGAATCTGCCGCTGGCGCTGGCGCCGCAGTTGAAGCAGTACGAGACCTTCGAGCGCTTCATCCGCGCCCCAGGCATGCCGGACGGTTCGCCAGGCGCCATGCCCGCCTTCCCGGCCGATAAGATGACGCCCGAGCAAACCCGGCAGCTGTACGACTACATCGTGCATGTCATCGTCAAGCCCAGCCGCTGAGATGCATGGCAGGGTGGAGAGGTGTCGGCCATAATGGAACAAGGATGTACCTATGATTGATGACAGGAAAAGGCCACCGGCGGATGCGCTGGTGGTCTTTGGCGTAACCGGCGATCTCGTGCACAAGATGATCTTCCCGGCGCTGTACGGCATGGTGCGGAGCGGGGTGCTGACCGTGCCGGTGGTCGGCGTCGCCGCCCCCGACTGGACGGTGGACGAGCTCAGACAGCATGCGACGGAGAGCATCCGGGGCGCAGGCGATGTGGACGACGAGGCCGCCCTGGCGCGCCTGCTGTCGCAGCTTTCCTATGTCGGCGGCGATTACAACGAGCCGGCCACGTTCGCGGCCCTGAAGCGGACGCTCGGGGATGCCCGGCATCCGGCGCATTATCTGGCCATCCCCCCGTCGCTGTTCGGCACCGTCATCCAGGGGCTGGATGCGGCGGATCTGGCGGCCGGGGGGCGCGTCATCGTCGAGAAGCCGTTCGGGCACGATCTGGCCTCGGCGCAGGGTCTCAATAGCATCGCCCTGTCCGTGTTCGCCGAGGACGACATTTTCCGCATCGATCACTTCCTCGGTAAGGAAGCGATCATGAACATCCTGTATTTCCGCTTCGCCAATTCCTTTCTGGAGCCGATCTGGAACCGCAACTGCATCGACAGCGTGCAGATCACCCTTTCCGAGGACTTCGGCGTCAAGGGGCGCGGCGCCTTCTACGAGAGCGCCGGCTGCCTGCGCGACGTTATCGAGAATCACCTGTTCCAGATCGTGGCGCTGCTGGCCATGGAGCCGCCGGCCTATCAGGGCTACGGCGCCGTGCACACGGAGAAGGCCAAGGTGTTCCAGGCCATGCGGCCGCTCAGTCCCGACGATGTGGTGCGTGGCCAGTACGACGGCTACAGGGACGAGCCCGGGGTGGCGGCGGATTCGGATGTCGAGACCTTCTGCGCCATGCGCCTGTTCATCGATTCCTGGCGCTGGCAGGGGGTGCCCTGGTATTTGCGCTCCGGCAAGTGCCTGGCGGCCAGCGCGGCGGAGGTGCTGGTGCAACTGAAGCCGCCGCCGCAGCGCCTGTTCGACGACGCCGTGCCGGTGCAGGGGCGTACCAATTACCTGCGCTTTCCGCATCTCCCCGGACTCGGCCGTGGCGCTCGCTGCCCGCGTCAAGCGCGCAGGCAAGGAGTTCGTCGGCGACCAGCGCGAGCTTTTCCTGCTCGAGGCGCAGGCAGGGGAGGAGTCCCCCTACGAGCGGCTGCTGGCCGATGCCATGGCCGGCAACGGCGCCCTGTTCACGCGCGAGGACGCGCTCGAGGCGGCCTGGACTGTCGTCGATCCGGTGTTGGGGAACCACCCCCCGGCCCAGGCCTATGCGCCCGGCAGCTGGGGGCCGGATGCGGCCGAGGCGCTGACGGCCGAACACGGCGGCTGGCATAACCCGGAGCCGGCCAAGAAGAGGAGCTAGCATGGATGGCGTGGCACAGGAGGGCTATGCGCGGGCGCTGGCGCTGCTGCACGCCTGCGCCAGCGCGGACGGCTTCGTGGCCAGCCCCAGTCATCACGACAACTACCGGCGCGTCTGGTCGCGCGACGGCTCCATCTTGGCGCTGGCCGCTCTGCTGACCGGTGACGAGGGGCTGATCGCCACGGCGCGCCAGACGCTCACGACGCTGGCCGCGCACCAGGGCCCGCACGGCGAGATCCCCACCAATGTCGATATCGCCTCCGAGCGCTACAGCTACGGCGGCAGTGCCGGGCGCATCGACGGCGATCTGTGGTTCATCATCGCCTGCGGCGAGTACTGGCTGGCGACGGGAGAGGACGACTTCCTCGAGGAGCTGATGCCGGCCATCGAGAAGGTGCGCTTCGTGCTCGGGGCCTGGGAATACAACAGCCGCGGCCTGATTTACGTGCCGCTGACCGGCGACTGGGCCGACGAATACCTGCACCACGGCTATGTGCTCTACGATCAGCTGCTCTACC
This sequence comes from uncultured Zetaproteobacteria bacterium, assembly GCA_963764315.1. Classification (GTDB taxonomy): domain Bacteria; phylum Pseudomonadota; class Zetaproteobacteria; order Mariprofundales; family Mariprofundaceae; genus DATLWN01. The sequence goes on along the minus strand of CAVXSB010000002.1, from coordinate 455,586 downwards.
TGCAGGCGCAGTGTACCCTGGCGCATATGCACGCCGCCGTGCACGGCTCGCCCGACCATGATCTGGAGGCCAGGGTCAGCCGCCTGTTGCACCTGATCCGCGACAATTACTGGTTCGCCGATATGGACGAGGATGCGCCCATGCCAGACGACGCCTATCACGAGGTACTCTACGCCAAGGGCAGGGCGACGGCGGCGGCGCATGGCGCCGGGCGCTACTGGATGCCGTTCTTCTCCCCCGGCGGCTACGGTTACCGCTTCGATGCCTTCGCCAATGTGCTGGCATCCTTGTTCGATGTCGCGGGCGACGAGCAGCGCCGCACCGTCGATGCCTATATCGACGGCGAGCTGTTGGCCGACGACATGCCGCTGCTGCCCGCCTTCCATCCGGTCATCGAGCCGGTGGACGAGGACTGGGAGCATCTGCAGGTGATGTTCTCCTACAGCTTCAAGAACAAGCCCTACGAGTACCACAACGGCGGCCTGTGGCCGATGCTGACCGGCTTCTATGTCGCCGATCTCGCCCGCCGCCGCCACATGAAGCAGGCCAGGCGCTGCCTGCAGGCCATTCACCGCGCCAATGCCATGGCCATGGACGGCGAGCCCTGGGGCTTCGCCGAGTATATCCACGGTCTGAAACATCGGCCGGAAGGCACCCGCCACCAGGGCTGGAGTGCGGCCGCCGCCGTCATCGGCCACCATGCCCTGGAGGGGCAGGCGGTGTTCCGGGTGCAGGGCATGCATGCGGCAAACGCAACAAGGAGAAAGTCATGAAAGCGACAGAAAGGCTGCACGATCTCGGACAGAGCCTGTGGCTCGACAATATCACGCGCGGGCTGCTGAACAGCGGTACCCTGGCCCGCTATATCGACGAGCTGTCGGTGACGGGCCTGACCTCGAACCCGACGATCTTCGACCATGCCATCGCCAATAGCGATTTCTACGACGAGGCCATCGCCGGGCAGGGCTCGGCCCCGATCAGCAACGAGGAACTGTTCTTCCGGCTCGCCATCGAGGATCTGGGCCGCGCCGCCGACCTGTTCCGTCCGGTCTTCGATGCCACCGGCGGCATGGACGGCTGGGTATCGCTGGAGGTGTCCCCGCTCTTGGCCGACGATGCCGAGGGCACGATCGCCGCGGCCAGGGATCTACATCAAAGAGCGGGGCGGCCGAACGTCTTCATCAAGATCCCCGGCACGCAAGCCGGCATCCCGGCCATCGAGGCCGCCATCTTCGCCGGCGTGCCGGTGAACGTGACGCTGCTGTTTAATCGGGAGCATTACCTGGCCGCCGCCGAGGCCTATATGCGCGGCATCGAGCGCCGCATCGCGGCGGGCCTGGATCCGGCCGTCGGCTCGGTGGCCTCGTTGTTCGTCAGCCGCTGGGACGTCGCCGTCCAGGACAAGCTGCCCGAGGCGCTGCGCAACCGGCTCGGCATCGCCGTCGCCAAGCGCACCTATCGTGCCTATCGGGAGCTTTTGGCCTCCGAGCGCTGGCAGCACCTGGAGGCGGCAGGCGCCCGCCCGCAGCGCCTGCTCTGGGCCAGCACCGGCACCAAGGATCCCAAGGCCGACGACGTGCTGTACATCGAGGCGCTGGCGGCACCGGACACCATCAACACCATGCCGGAGAAGACGCTGCTGGCCCTGGCCGATCATGGCCATATCGATGATGTGGTGCCGGACGACGGCGGCAATGCCGAGGCCATGCTGCGCGCCTTCACCGAGGGCGGCATCGACGAGCTTGAGCTGGCGGCCGAATTGCAGATCGCCGGCACGAAGGCCTTCGCCGATTCCTGGCAGGATCTGATGGACTGCATCGCCGACAAACGCAAACACCTGACATAGCCCTTCTGAGCGCGGCGTTGACCGCCGGCCCGTGTTCCGGGAAGGATGAGCGATCGATTTTGAGTATGGAGGGCACAGTGTCGGACAGCGCCTTGTTTTCACCGATATCGCTGGGCGGACTGACGCTTCACAACCGCATCGTGGTGGCGCCGATGTGCCAGTACTCGGCCGACGAGGGCCGGGCCACGGATTGGCATCTGATTCACCTCGGGCATCTGGCGCTGTCGGGCGCCGGCATGCTGATCCTGGAGGCGGCGGCGGTGGCGCCGGAGGGGCGCATCTCGCCCGCCGATCTCGGACTGTGGTCGCATGAAACCGAGCGTGCGCTGGCGACGGTGCTGGACGGGGTGCGCCGGCATTCAGACATGCCACTGGCGATCCAGCTGGCGCATGCCGGGCGCAAGGCCTCCACCAAGGTACCCTGGCAGGGCGGCGGCCAGGTGCCCGTCGGGCAGGGTGGGTGGCAGGCGCTGGCCCCCTCGGCTGTTCCGTTCGCCGAGGCCGATGCCATGCCCCAGGCCCTGGATATCGACGGTATGGCGCGCATCTGCCAGGCCTTTGCCAGCTCAGCCAAGCGGGCGGCGGCCATCGGGCTGCAGGCCATCGAGGTGCATGCGGCCCACGGCTACCTGCTGCACCAGTTCCTGTCCCCGTTGTCGAACCGTAGAGGCGATGCCTATGGCGGCTCTCTGGAAAACCGCATGCGCTATCCGCTGGAGGTGTTCGAGGCCGTGCGCGAGGCGGTGCCAGGCACGCCCGTCGGCATCCGCATCTCGGCCACGGACTGGGTGGATGGTAGCTGGGACATCGAGCAGAGCGTGGCCTTCGCGCATGCGCTGAAGCAGCTGGGTTGCGACTATATCCATGTCTCTAGCGGCGGCCTGTCGCCGGCGCAGCAGATTCCGGTGGCACCCGGCTACCAGCTGCCGTTCGCCGAACGCATCCGGGCGGAAACCGGCATGCCGACCATGGCCGTTGGCCTGATCACCGAGCCGAAGCAGGCCGAGGCCGCCATCGCCTCGGGTCAGGCCGATATGGTGGCGCTCGCCCGCGGCATGTTGTACGACCCGCGCTGGCCCTGGCATGCCGCCGCCGAGCTTGGGGCGACGGTGCATGCGCCGAACCAGTACCGGCGCTCGCAGCCGCGCGAGCATCCCGGATTGTTCGACTGATCTTTGGATGATGGGGGCGGATCGCCCCTGATTACTTCCGCTGCCTGCTGTTGATCAGCACCCAGCCCATGTCCGTCCGCTTGAACAGCACCTCGTCGGTGATGGGTTTGGTGTCGCCGGCCCTGAACTTGTCGAACAGCACGCGCAGCTCCATGGCCTGATCCTCGTTCTGCTTCTTCACCTCGGCCAGGCTCCTGGTGAACTTCATGTCGAAATGCACCAGCGCGATGTAATGGCCCTTGGCGGTGATATGCCCCTGGCTCTCCTTCAGGTTCAGCACCTGCACCAGGTTGCTCCCGAACTCTTTGTTGAACTGCGAGGCGATCTGCTGCGCCATGTGCGCTTCGCTCGGCCCATCGTGGATGCCGGATGAGCACCCGGCCAGCACTAGTCCAATGGTCAGGGTGAACAGGGCAGGGATGTGGCGTAGTTTCATGGGCAAGGTCCTCGGCATGGCATTGGAAACACTATAACCCATCACGCAAACGGTGCCGAGATGGCGGCAGTCCAAGGTCATGTCAGTAACCAATGTGGTTGCTGGATGTTCTTGGTCTGGGTGGCTGCAATCGGCCAGAAGTAGACGGTCAGATATGTCTAGAAAACTGGTGGCGATTCACCTACCGATATGTCTAGGTTGCGCCATCGCCATAAGGCATCTATCCATACTTAACGGAGGGGTATGAAGGGTAATGCAACAGGATGTTGAAAGTACCGCTAAGCAACGTTTGGATTTGAATCTGCAAGTAGCTCGTCTGAGCGCCATTATCGATTCATCCTTCGAAGGCATCATTACGATCAATGCTGACCAGCGGATTATCAGCTTCAACAAGGCCGCGTCCGATATGTTTGGCTACAGCTCTGAGGAAATCGTCGGTCAACCTCTGGATGCGCTCATTCCCGAACGGTTTCGTGCAGGGCATCCGACGTATGTGCATGATTTTAAAGATTCAAGCGCCAGCCCTCGTGCGATGGAAAGGCGCGCAGAGATCAGCGGCCGCCGCAAAGACGGATCGGAATTTCAGGCCGAGATAACCATCGCCAAGATCGATGTCGGAGATTCCCCGGAATTCAGCGCATTCATACGCGATATCTCTCAATATATGAAGCTGATCGAAGGTCTGCGTCACCGTGTGGCCACGGATCCTTGAACGGAGAATGTAGCATGGAAAATCACTCCGGTTTATGCCTAAACAGCGAGCTATATGCTTCGGCTCTAAATTCGCTCGGAACCGCCGCGGTTATCACTGATCAAGACGCAAAAATTATTTATATAAATGAGTCTTTTGAGGATATCACTGGATATTCAGCGAAGGAAGCGATAGGTCAGAAAATGTCGCTTCTCAAATCAGGGTATCAATCAAAAGAGTTCTATGCGGAGCTTTGGAGTACAATTCAGAGTACTGGGCAATGGAAAGGGACATTGTGGAACAAGCGTAAAAACGGCGATGTTTATCATGAACGGTTAAACATTCGAATTTTTATGGATAGCTTTGGGAAATCATATTACGTTGGTATTTTCTCAGATATCAGCGAACAGGATGAGCTGCAACGCGCTCTGATCGACGCCCAGAAGCGCGAGCTAATGGTTACTATGATTGGTGGAATAGCCCATAATTTTAATAATTATATGACCGCTGTCCAAGGCTTGACGTATCTTGGTGGAAAATTAGCCAAAGACGAGAATATGAAGCTTTACTTTTCTAAGATTTCCCATGTGACAGAAAAGAATGCGCATCTTGTGAAAAGTCTCATGAATATTTCCCGGCCATCGGGAGACATTGACGCTTCATTCGACCTTATTCACGTTGTAAAACAATCAACTGAAACCTCCAAGTCAATTCTGCCAGAGAGCATTGAATTGACCGTGCAAATGCCGAAGGAAGGGGAATGTATCGTCCGCCATGGCGATGGTTCCGATCTTGAACAAGTGGTATTAAATCTCATCAACAACGCGCGAGATGCTTTGGATAACGTGAAGGATCCTAGAATCGTGGTTGGAGTGTTTCAATCGTATAAAAACCTTGAGCATTGCCGTAGGTATTGCCCACGCTTCAGTTGTTGCCCAGTCAACACTGAAAAGAACGTGATAATAAAGGTTGAAGACAATGGCTGTGGTATTCCAGAAGATAAGCAAGACAATATTTTTACTCCTTTCTTTACCACCAAGGAACCTGATAAGGGAACTGGTTTGGGGCTTGCATCAGTAAACCAAGTGGTTAATCGTCTAGGCGGTGCGATCTGGTTGACCAGTTTGGTGAATGTGGGAACGCAGTTTTTTATATGTTTGCCACGCGTAGATACGCCATCTCACGATACAATGGATGCAACATAATAGGGTGGAAGTTGCCATGAATGAACGTATTTCAAGCCATAGCCTTTTATCTATTATCAATACGGAACTTTCAAAGTTGGAAGAATGTCCTGGATGTAGAATCAGCGATGTGATTCTGTTGGATAAGCTCGATTCTAGTGGGTGCAATTGGGATGGAAGTGAAATGCGATGCGGAGACCATGCCGACCTGAATTGCAAACATATTGTCAATCATGTTATTGCATGGGCTAAATCAAGCTATAAGCTTACCTACAGTTAAGAATGGCCAATAAGTACCAAAAAAGTGAAATCTTGACTGTCCACTTGAGACGGCGGCTGGACCCGGACGTTGAGTGTCAGGTTTCGGGTTATGCATATCGCTATTTGGATGCCGATAGCTCGCTGGAAATGGCGGCGAAGACGCGCTTGTCCATGTGGATGATCTGGGCCGCCGTGACCTCGTGATTCGGGGCGGTCCTGTAGACCTCCTTGGCCAGCAGGATCTTGCCGTCGGCATCGTGCCACATGGCGAAGTAGGCGGAATTGTATTCGTCGGGGATGTATTGGACCTTCTTGTCGATGGGGCCGTAGCGCCTTTTCAGCCTATCGTGTTCGAGCTGGTATTCGGATGCCGGGATCGGCTGCACATTCATGCCGAAGCCGCCGTGGAAGAACAGGCTGTATCCGTCCTTACCCTGGTTCAGCATGGTCATGCCCTTCAGCGCCGCGAGATCGCTTGGGCCGGCACCGCTTTTCCTGGCGAAGCCCTTTTCCATCAGGGCGCCGAGCTTGGGCGCGGTGGCCTGGTAGTAGCTGGCGAACAGGGTATCGACAGGGGTCAGCTTCGGCGCCACGCCGAGGCTCTTGGCCACGGTCTGGGCATTCGCATGCCAGGGGATGCCGTGATAACCGCTGCCTTGGTTTCCCGGGGCCTGCGAGCAGCCGACGAGTATCATGCAGATGAACAATAACGGTACGCACTTCTTCAATTCAAAGCCCTCCCCTGCGGATTCGGCAAACGAGCCTAGCCTCCGGGACGGGCGAATGCGATTGGCCAAAGGGGGTGGAATTCACACCATATGGTCGAGCAGGGGAAGGCGTTCCTCCAGATAGGCGATCATCTGTTTCATGTCGGCCGAGTAGCTGAGGAGCTTGATGTGCATGCCGTGCGGATGCCGGGAGGACAGATTGACGCCCACCACCTCGCCAACGAAGACGCCGATCAGCTTCTCCTCCGGGGGGATGAAGAAATGGATGTGCAGCCTGCTTCCCTGCGGAAACGGCCGCTCCGAGATGATGAACAGGCCACCCCGGCTCGCGTTCAGCACGAAGCTGTTGTAGATGCGCGAGCCCTCTTCTGCGTCATCGTTGACGGCGCCGTAGCCGGCAGGCTCGTATTCGACGGCACCATAGCTGACGGCCAGGTGCACCGGGAAGCGCACATAATGCCGCTGATCGCTGCCGGGGACGACCTCCCGGGTCACCCCGCGGCTGTTGATGAACATGCGCGGGTGCCGTACCGGCCAGTGATGGCGCAGCCAGGTGCCGAGCTGGGTGAATTGTTGTGCCAGAGACAATTGTTGCGCGAGACTTCCCATTTCGCCTCCCCCACATCTCATGAAGGCTAGCAGCCCGGCGGCGCCATTTCGGGCCGAGGGGCGTTTTTTTGCATCGGCTGCGCATGGTGGGGAGAATGGCGCCATGGGTCGCAGATGGCGCAGGACGGGGCCGATCGCCTCGGGCACTATGCGCAAGGGGGTATCGTCATGCTGAATATGGATTTTACCGAGCGGGTGATGATCGAGACCGCATTCATGCCCTGGCAGCCGAGCCCCATGCCGGGGGTCGAGCGCAAGCCGCTGGCGCGCGAGAATGCCGAATCGGGGCATGCCACCAGCATCGTGCGCTATGCCGCAGGCTCTCGTTTTTCCAGCCATGGGCATCCGGGCGGGGAAGAAATCTATGTGCTGGACGGGGTGTTCTCTGACGAGAGCGGCGACTATCCGGCAGGCTTCTATATTCGCAATCCGGCGGGCAGCTCGCATGCGCCGTTCAGCGAGCAGGGCTGCACCCTGTTCGTGAAGCTGGGGCAGTTCGCGCAAGGGGATACCGAGAGCGTGCGCATCGACACGAAGGCTGCGCCATGGCTGCCGGGGCAGGGCGGGCTAATGGTGATGCCTCTGCACGATTTCGAGGGCGAGCACACGGCGCTGGTGAAATGGCCGGCGCACGAACGCTTTCAGCCGCACCGCCACTTCGGCGGGGAGGAGATCCTGGTGCTCTCCGGCACCTTCATGGACGAGCATGGCCAGTACCCGGCCCTGAGCTGGCTGCGCAATCCGCATATGAGCCAGCACCATCCCTTCGTGGAGGAGGAGACGGTCATTCTCGTCAAGGTCGGGCATCTGCCTTTCCCCTAAGCTCGGCCTGCACTGGGAACAGGCCACCTACTGGCTTGTTGGCCACGCCTGAACTTTTTTCCATTCCTTGAGGGCTGCCGGTGGCAGCTTGTCCATATGTTTCAGAAATAGGGCCAGCGTCCAGATTTTCTGATCATCGAGAGTATGCTTCCATGAAGGCATGCCAGTCAGACGGATACCATGCTTGATCTTCCAGAATGAATATCCTTCAGGATCGTCTTCCACCCCATCGGTCGCCAATTGGGGCGGTTTCGGATATTCACCTTTCGCTATCGGAGATGGCATCGCCGTCCCTTTTGCGCCGCCATGACAAAGTGCACAGTTTTTCGCGTAAAGATGAATGCCCTGAATAAGGTTCTGATCGGTCAACGATACCGGGTTCTGAACTTTGGGCGCATCCCGTTGCAAGGTCGCGTCCAATGATGTTCCCGCCATCCACAGTTCCAGGCCGCTGGGTTTACCATCGGCATTGGCCGGGATCATGCCGCTTTTTAATAGTATATATCCGCCGCCCAGACCAACGATAACGATCAAGAAGGCTCCCAAGGCAATGCCTTTCAACATCATACTCTCCTACACATGGATTTGGACATGGCTGCCCTTTAAATCTTGTATGGCTATCGTTTCCAGTTGAATCGATTCATTGATACCCGGAGGTATTCTGGCCGAAATTTCCAGTCTCGGAAGGATCTAACTGGGGGGAAGTTTACCCTCATCCGGGGTAGCGTAGCCGCCCGAAGGCTTCTGCCCTCTGCTGTGCCAAAGTATCCAACGCGTAGCGTCATGCCGATAGGATTCAAACGAAGGCCGAGCATGGCCTCCGTCTCAAGCGGTTGTGACGATTAAGGGATCAAACCCTCGGTGGCCTGTTCCCAGTGCAGGCCGTCGAAGACAGGAAACGCCGCGGATGTCCGCAAGGGATTTGACCACGGCACGGCCAGTACCCGGGCCTGGGCTAGCTGCGCAATCCGCATATGAGCCAGCATTATCCGTACGTGGAGGAAGAGACGATCATCCTCGTGAAGGTCGGGCATCTCACCTGATCGACTGAGGGCCGATCGCCTGAGCCTGCCCTTCGCATATCCTGCAAATACCGCGCCTTCATGCCGACAGGGGCGAAATCCGCGCATGCAAGGAAACGCATGCGATGCGGGCTGCTTTATTTCGGCCACTTCGCGGCCCGGAGGACGGGAAAACCGGCCATTTCCCTCATTTGACTATCCCCAGGGGCTAAACTAAACCAACAGCTATGCAGCTTATTTGTCAGGGAAGGCGGAGGGCGACGCTGCAGGCACCGGGGAGGCCAACGATGCGCACGCAACTCTCGGCGATCAAGGCGACCCAGTGCGCCCCGGCAGGCCCGGACGGGGCCGTGCGGTGAAAAACGCCGAATCCGAAATCAAGCGGCTGGAAGCGACGCTGCAGAAGAACGGCGGCAGCTTCCACGATCTCGTGCAGGTGACCAGCGACTGGATATGGCAGATCGACGCGCACGGTACCTATGTCTACGCCAGTCCGAAGGTGCGCGATTTCCTCGGATACGAGCCGGAAGAGGTCTACGGCAAAACCCCCTTCGATTTCATGTCCCCCGCCGAAGCCAAGCGCGTCGGCGCAATCTTCGGGGCATTCATCGAGGCGAAAAAACCCTTCTCCTTCCTCGAAAACATCGCTCTGCACAAGGATGGGCACAAGGTCGTGCTGGAAACCAGCGGCGTGCCGCTCATCGACAGGCACGGGGACTTTCGCGGCTATTTCGGCATCGACCGGGATGTCACGGCGCATAAGGCGGCGAACGACAAGATCCGCAGGCTGAATACGCAGCTGAAGAAGAAGATCAAGGAGGCCGAGGCGCATGCGGCCAAGCTGGCGGAGGCCCAGGAGGCACTGGTGCGCCGGGAGAAGCTGGCCGTGCTGGGGCAGGTGGCCGGCAGCGTCGGGCACGAGTTGCGCAACCCCCTTGGGGTGATGAACAACGCCGTGTATTACCTGCAGACGGTGCTGGCGGATGCGGACGATACGGTCAAGGAATACCTGGATATCATCAAGGAGGAGATCGCCCGTTCCGACCGCATCGTCGGCGACCTGCTGGATTCGGTGCGCATCAAGCCGCCGCAGCCGGAAACGGCCGGTATCGCCGAGATGATCGGCCTGGCCATACGCAAGAGCGAGGTGCCCGATACGGTCAAGGTCGTGCAGGAGATTCCCGACGATGCGCCGCCGGTCGTCGTCGATCCGCTGCAGATCCACCAGGTGTTGCGCAACCTGATCAGCAATGCCGTCGAAGCCATGCCGGACGGGGGCACATTGACCCTGCGCGTGCTGCCGGGCGTGGCGGGCGGTTTCGTCGGCATCGAGGTGCGAGATAGTGGCGTCGGCATGAGCCGGGAACAGATGGGACATTTGTTCCAGCCCCTGTTCACCACCAAGGCGCGCGGCATCGGGCTGGGGCTGGTCGTGATCAAGAACCTCACCGAATCCAACGGCGGCAAGGTTGCGGTGCAGAGCAAGCCCGGCAAGGGAACCTGCTTCACGATCACGCTACCGTGCCAGGGGCCGCCGGCATGAGGCGGGAAGCGGAGGCCATGCATGCCTGAGAAGAAGGCGGACGCCGATCGCAGGCAGCAGGCCCTGCTGACGCAGATCATCGAGAATGTCCCCATCCGTGTATTCTGGAAGGATCTGGACGGTCGTTATCTCGGCTGCAACGCCCTGCTTGCGAGAGATGCGGGATGGGACTCGCCCGAGGCCCTGATCGGCAAGAGAGATGTCGACATGAGCTGGAAGGCGCAGGCCGAGCAGTATCGTGCCGACGACAAGGCCGTCACCGACTCCGACACCCCCAAGATCGGCTACGAAGAGCCTCAGACGACCCCGGACGGCAACACGATATGGCTGCGCACCTCCAAGGTGCCGCTGCACGATCCCGTTACCGGGGCGGTCATCGGCATGCTGGGCATCTACGACGACATCACCCGCCAGAAGCAGGCGGAGGAGGCCATCCTGCATATGAACGAGGAGCTGGAGATCAAGGTGCGCGAGCGCACGGCCGCCCTGCTGGCCGCTCAGGACGAATTGCTGCGCAACGAGAAGCTGGCTGTGCTGGGGCAGGTGGCCGGCAGCGTCGGGCACGAGCTGCGCAACCCCCTCGGGGTGATGAGCAATGCCATCTATTACCTGCAGACGGTGCTGGCAGATGCGGATGCGACCACCCGGGAATACCTGGACATGATCGGGGACGAGATCGGCAGCGCCGAGCGCATCGTCGCGGACCTGCTGGATTCCGTGCGCACCAAGAGCCCGCAGTGCCAGGGTGTGGAGGTGTCGGCACTCGTCGAGCGGGTGCGGGCAGGGCTGCCGATGCCGGAGACGATTGCCTTCAAGGCCGCACTGGAGCCCGGACTGCCGCCACTCTGGGTCGATCCTCATCAGATACAGCAGGTGCTGCGCAATCTTCTCAGCAATGCCGTCGATGCCATGCCCGACGGCGGGGAGTTGGAGTTCCGGGCAGGCTTCGATGCGGCGGCGCAGACCGTCACCATCGAGGTGCGGGACAAGGGCGCCGGCATTGAGCCCGAGAACATCGGCAAGCTGTTCCAGCCGCTGTTCACGACCAAGCCCCGCGGCATCGGGCTGGGGCTGGTCGTGGTGAAGAACCTGGTGCAGGTGAACGGCGGGCGGGTGGTCGTGCAGAGTGCGCCCGGAAAGGGGTCGACATTCTCCGTCACCCTTCCCGCCGCCGCTCCGGAAACACAAACGGATCCAACGGGGGGCGAGACATGAAGATTCTGGTGGTGGATGACGACAGGCGTATCGTGAGAACGACCTGCGACATCCTGAAGGTCAAGGGTTATGAAACCATCACGGCCTATTCAGGCGAGGAGGGGGTGCAGAAGGCCGGTACGGATGCGCCCGATTGCGTGCTGATGGACATCAAGATGCCCGGCATCAGCGGCGTGGAGGCCATGCAGCAGATGCAGAAGATCGCCCCCGAACTGCCGGTCATCCTGGTCAGCGCCTATGCTACGGACGAGAATATCGAGCAGGCCAAGAAGGCCGGGGCCTATGCCGTGCTGAGCAAGCCGCTGAATCTGCAGATAGTGTTTTCCTTCCTGGGTCTGCTGCGCAAGGAGGAGAGCATCCTGATCGTCGACGACGATCCGGCGTTCTCCCGCACCCTGAAGGACGTGTTGACGCTGCGCGGCTACCGGGTCGAAACGGAGGGAGAGCCGCAGCAGGTGATCGAGCGTTTGGAGCAAGACTACAAGCTGGTCGTGCTGCTCGATATGAAGCTCGGGGAAACCAACGGGGTGGAGGTGCTGAAGAAGATCCGCGCCAAATACCCGACCAAGCCGGTGGTGCTGATCACGGGCTATGCCAAGGAAATGAGCGAATCCATCCAACGTGCGAGCGAGATCGGTGCCTATGCCTGCCTGTACAAACCGTTCGAGGCCGAAGGCCTGGTGAAGATCATCGAGGACATACGGCAGCAGAAGCTGAAGCATCTGCTGGAGCCGCAATAAAGGGTGTGGGCATGGAAAAGAAAGCAGCCTGTATCCTGGTCGTCGACGACGATCCGAACCTGAGGAAATCCCTGGCCGACATTCTGGGCGTCAAGGGCTATCGGGTCGTCACCGCCGGCGATGGCGGCGAGGCCATCGCCGCTGTCGAAAAGGAATCGATCAGTGTGGCCCTGATCGACCTCAAGCTGCCGGATATGAGCGGACTTGCCGTCATGGAACAGCTCAAGCAGCACTCCCCGCTGGCCGAGGCGATCATCCTGACCGGCCATGCCTCGCTGGACAGTGCCATCGAGGCGACCAAGAAGGGCGCCTTTTCCTATCTGCTCAAGCCCTATCAGATGGATGCCCTGCTGCTCGATATCCAGCATGCGGCCGAGCGCAAGCAGGCCCAGGAGGAGATCCGCATGCTGGCCACGACCGACATGCTGACGGGCATCAACAACCGGCAACACTTCTCCGAACTTCTCGCGAATGAGATCGCGCGGGCCAAGCGCTACGGCAATGCCCTGGCCCTGGTCATGTACGATATCGATTTCTTCAAGCAGGTGAATGACGGCTTCGGCCACGATGCTGGCGACAAGGTATTGCGGGATATGACCGACCTGGTCAAACGGAACATCCGTACCGTGGACGTGCTGGCGCGGTGGGGCGGCGAGGAGTTCATGATCCTGATGCCGCAATCGGACATGGATGCGGTCAAAAAGGCGGCCGAGAAGCTGCGGGCGGCGATCGCAAAGCACCGGTTCGGCGGTATCCGTTCGCTGACCGTGAGCTTCGGCGTCACCGTGTTTCATGCCGATGAGGATATCAACTGCCTGCTGAAACGCGTGGATGATGCGCTCTACCAGGCCAAGGATCGCGGCCGGAACCGCGTCGAGGTGTTGCAGTAGCCGGTCAGGACAATGGGGTGATCGTCGTCATCTTCAAGGCCAGGATCGCGGCGCCGGATACCGGCCTAGTCAGGGAATCAAACCCTCGGTGGCCTGTTCCCAGTGCAGGCCGTCGAAGTGGACGATGGCGATCTGCGGCAGCAGCGCCGCGTAATCGTCCAGGCAGCGGATGTTGACGCTGGTGGCCTCCGGGTCGAGGCGCGGATTGCTGAAGGGATGGATGCCGCAGTGGCGGCAGAACCAGTGCTTGGCGGTGTGGGTGCCGAACTGGTGCAGGGTCAATGCCTCACGCCCGGCCAGCAAGCGGAATCGCTCGGGCGGCACGCTGTGGTGTAGCGCCCCCTTCTTGCTGCAGATCGAGCAGTTACATTGGATGGCTTTGTCCAGATCGGTGTCGATCTCGAAGCGCACGGCTCTGCAGTGGCAACTTCCCTGGTAGGTTGGCATGGCTCCCCCCCCTGTATGACTCCCGACTCACAGGCTGCGCTTATGACATATTTCCCGCAAGGCTGATGCGCCTGCCGGGAAGGGGGGGCGGCCTGCCCATCAACACATAAGGGGGCCGAAGCCCCCTTATACAAATGGCCGGTGCCGGCGATTTACATCACCTTGCGCAGGATATCCGTCTCTTCGGCGTTGAGGGCCTCGCCCTTCTTGAACTTATCCTTGATGGCGTTGACCTTGTCCATCTGCTCGCTCTTCAGGTACTTGGAATGCAGCTTCTCGTACTTCTCCTTGGCGACATTCAGGGAATTCTGAACGCGGTCGAGGTTCTTCTTCGCCTCGTCCAGGCGCACCTTCAGAGGGCGGCGAACCGGCTTCTTACGCTGAGTTGTTGCTTTTCCTACCATTGAATACTCCTTTAATAAGGCGGGTGAATGTATAGCCCCGGTCAAACTTGTCAAACACGTACATGTGCATGTCCATATGGCGAATCGGGTGAATCCGATCTTGCGACTATCTGGCCAGGCATGGGCTGAGTGTAGCCTTATTTCGGCGTATTATAGACGCGATTTCTGAAAAAACGATGAATTCAGGTGAAAAAAAACGAATAGGCGTAAAATCATCGCGGCTTATGCGGGATAGGTCCGGCCGCGAACACCGGCGCGAATCCCGGCCGGTGGGCGAGCATATGTGTCCATCGGGCATCCGCGACCGGGTTCACAAGCGCGGCATGGATGTTACGCTGTTGGAAAGGGGGTACACATGTCGAATGAATTGTCCGCTTCCCTGACCCTGGTCGTGGGCGCCCTGGTGCTGCTCAGCGTCCCCATGATCCTGGTCCTCGCCTTTGTGGCGGCCGGCCGCTCGCATCGAAAAAAGCTTGCCGAATGGCGCATGCATCCGACTCTCGACGCGTATCTGGCGCAGCATCCGGAATGCGGCACGAAGGACGATCCCGCCTGCAACGCATGCCATGGAACCGACATCTATCACCGTGGGCTGAACGGCATCACCTCGAGCCAGCGCATCCACGTCTGCAATGCATGCGGGGCGCAGCTGTTCCGTTCAGGCGCGTAAGCCCCATCGTTTCATGATTTAGGATAAAGCTGGTACCGAAGGCCGGAGTCGAACCGGCACTCCCTTGCGGGAAACGGATTTTGAGTCCGTCGCGTCTACCAATTCCGCCACTTCGGCATCGGTTTAAAAGTGCGCCGGAAGCATTGTGCGGCGGCCACGATGTGTCAAGATAAGATCATGATCGTCATGTTCACGGATTTCGGCCATCTGGGGCCGTATATGGGGCAGATGGAGGCCGTGCTGGCGCGGCTCGCCCCCGAGGCCCGGGCCGTACGCCTGATGTGTGACGCTCCCGCCTTCGACGCCAGGGCCTCGGCCTATCTGTTGGCGGCGCTGACCGCGCCGTTTCCCACCGGCACGGTATTCCTGTGCGTCGTCGATCCCGGTGTCGGTTCCGATCGCCGGCCGTTGATCGTGAGGGCGGGGGGCAACTGGTATGTGGGGCCGGACAATGGCCTGCTCGCCATTGCCGCCCGCCAGGCCTCCGAGGCGAAGTGCTGGGAGATTCGCTGGCGGCCCGAACAGCTGACGGCGAGCTTCCATGGGCGCGACCTGTTCGCCCCAGTGGCCGCCATGCTGGCAAGTGGGGTGATGCCGGATGTCGAACCTCGTACGTCCTTGGTAGGACTTGATTGGCCGGGTGATCTGGCAAAGGTCGTCTATGTCGACGATTACGGCAATCTGTTCACCGGCATCCGCGCCGCAGCTATGCCGAAGGGCGCCGGCATCTCTATCGCCGGGCACCGGCCCATGCGGGCGCGCACCTTCAGCGACGCTCATCCCGGGGGCCTGATCTGGTATGCCAACGCGCACGGCCTGGTGGAGATCGCTTCCAACCGGGCCAGCGCCGCCGCCCTGCTCGGCGTCGGTGTAGGCGCTGCGGTGTCCGTCGTCCGGCCGAGCTAGGGCCTTGCAATCGCCCGGGCGCTTCGGATACTGAAGCACAGAGCAAGCGGGGGACGAAAGCCGGGATGCAGCAACAGGATTACGACATCATCATCGCCGGCGGCGGTGCTATTGGCGCGGCTCTGGCCCTGGAGCTGGCCGGCCTCGGCTACCGCCTGGCCATGATCGAGCCGCGCGCGGCACACTTCGTGCCCGGAAACCCCGAACGCGTGATCGCCTTGTCGCATGGCTCGCGCCGTCACCTGGAAAGGCTCGGGCTCTGGGAACCCATCGCTGCTGCAGGTTTCGGACGCATCGGCCATGTGCATGTCAGCGAGCCGGGCAACCGCGGCCGCGTCGATCTCGATGCCGCCGATGCGCCGGGCGTCCCCGCCCTGGGCTATGTGCTGGAGATGGCCGATGTGCTGGCACCGATGTACCAGGACCTGGCCAAGGCGGCGGATCTGATGAGCCCGGCCGAGGTGTGCGCCGTCGAGTCCAAGCCCGATGCGGTGCGTATCGCCATCAAGGGGGAGGGCGGCGAGCGTCGGCTTTGTGCCAGGCTGTTGATCGCCGCGGACGGTACCGCCAGTCCCGTGCGCCGCATGGCCGGCATCTCGACCTTCGGCTGGGATCACAACCGCTACGCCCTGGTCGCCTCGCTGTCCTGTGCGAACGGGCATCGGGATATCGCCTATGAATGCTTCCGTCCGGCTGGGCCCCTGGCCTTCCTGCCGCTTCATGACGGACGGCTTTCCATCGTCTGGACATTGGCGCCGCGCGAGGCGGCATTGATGCTGCAGGCGCCGGCTTCCACCTTTATCGGCCGCCTGGAGCGCGAGGCCGGACCCGAGGTCATGGCCCGTCTCGGGTCCCTGGCCGAGACCGGGCGTCGGGTGGCGTTCCCGCTGGAGCTGACACTGGCCAGGCGCATGGCCGCCGGCCGCGTCATCGTCGCCGGCAATGCCGCGCACACGCTGCATCCGGTGGCCGGCCAGGGCATGAATCTGGGGCTCAGGGATGCCGCCGATCTCGCCGGCATCCTAGGCTCTGGCGGCGATCCGGGGGCAAGCATCCATCTCGAGGCCTATGCCCAGCGCCGCTGGGCGGATATGGCGAAGGTCACCGGCTTTACCGAATCGCTGGCGGCGATGTTCGGCAGCGATTTGCCGCCGATGCGCTGGGCCAGGGGCTGGGGACTGAGCGGCCTGCAGGCGGCCTCGCCGCTGCGCGATATGCTGCTGCGCCGTGCCTCCGGCATCGGTCAGGCGCCCATCCAGGAGCACGCGCATGTCGGCTAGATCGCGGCAGGATTCCAGGGTCGAACAGGCCGATATCGTCATCATCGGCGGCGGCATGGTGGGCCTCGGCCTGGCATGCGCCCTGAACGGACGGGGGCTGCGCGTTTTGGTGCTGGAGCGCCAGCAGGCCGAACCCCGGCTCTCTCTCGGGCACGACTGCCGGGTCAGCGCCATCGTCGCCGGCAATGTCGAGGTGCTTGAGGGCCTGGGCATATGGTCGGAGCTCGGCGGCGCCGAGGCTATCCGTGGTATGAAGGTATGGGACGACCAGCATGCGGGCGCCATCCGCTTCGAGGCTGCCGAGATCGGCGAGGACAGCCTCGGCCATCTCGTCGAAAACGCGCGGCTCACGGCGGCGATGCAGCAGGTGCTGGCGGCATCCGAGAACGTGGAGATCCGTTGTCCGGTGGAGGTCGCCTCCGTGCGCTGGGGAACCGAGCATGCGAAGGTGCAGTTGGCCGATGGACAGGTGATCGAGGCGCCGCTGGTGGTGGGCGCCGACGGCCCACACTCCTGGGTGCGCGAGCAGCACGGCATCGGCGTGCAGGCCCGGGCCTATGGCCAGCAGGGCATCGTCGCCAACATACGCCCCGAATTGCCGCATCGTGGCATCGCCTTCCAGCGCTTCCTGTCCACCGGCCCCCTGGCGCTGTTGCCTATGGTCGGCGGCCTGTGCTCCATCGTCTGGAGTGCAACGGATGCCGAGGCCGAGCGGCTGATGGCGCTGCCGGACGCCGCCTTCGCCGAGGAGCTGTACCTGAGCTTCGGGCCGCAGTTGGGCCGCATCACGGAGATCGGAGAGCGCGCCGCCTTCCCGCTGCGTATGCAGCTGGCCTCGCACCTGGTGCGCCCGCGCCTGGTGCTGATCGGGGATGCGGCGCACACCATCCACCCACTGGCCGGGCTCGGCGTCAATCTGGGCCTCAGGGATGCCATGACGCTGGCGCAGGAGATCGTCGATGCGAAGCGCTTTGCCGAGGATTGGGGCGGTATGCCGGTGCTCGAGCGCTACCTGAAGGCGCGCCTGCCGGACACGCTGTCGGTGATGGGCGCGATGGAGGTCTTGCACCAGCTGTTCACGCGGCCCCTGCCGCTGCTGCCCCAGTTGCGGGGCCTGGGCATGCGCCTAGTCGGCAACAGCGGGCCGGTGAAGCATCTCTTGATGCGCAACAGTACCGGCCTGGCGCTGCCGGTGCCGCGCCGCATCGTTTGATCATCGCTTTCAGGGCCGGACGAAATATGGTGGGATTCGCGCATGGCTGATGCCGTGATCCACCTGCTCTCATCCCAGGTCGCCAACCAGATCGCCGCCGGCGAGGTCGTCGAGCGTCCGGCCTCCGTCGTCAAGGAGCTGGTCGAGAACAGCCTCGATGCCGGTGCCACGCGTATTGCCGTGGAGATCGAGCAGGCCGGCAAGAAGCGCATTGCCGTCGAGGACGACGGCTTCGGCATGGGTGCCGTCGATGCGAATCTCGCCATGCAGCGCCATGCCACTAGCAAGATTACCAGCCTCGACGATCTGAGCCGCATCGCCAGCCACGGTTTTCGAGGCGAGGCGCTGCCGTCGATCGCCTCGGTGTCCCGCTTTCGCATGACGACGGCCCTGGCCGGGGAACGCGAGGGCACGGAGCTGCGCGTCGACGGCGGTTCTGCGGTGGAAACCCGGCCCGCACCGTCCCGGCGCGGCACGCGCATCGAGGTGCTGGACCTGTTCCTGAACACGCCGGCTCGGCTGCATTTCATGCGCACGGATCGCACCGAGGAGGCGGCACTCGTCGATGCCTTCAAGGCCATCGCCCTGGCCCACCCGCGGGTTTCCTTCGAACTGTCCTCGGATGGGCGTCGTCGCCTTTCCCTGCCGGCCGGATCCTCGGATGCGCGCGTTGGCGCGCTGATGGGCGAGGATTTCGCCGCCAACAGCCTGGTGCAGGCTATCACTCACGAGAACATCCAGATCTCCGGCCATTTCGGGCTGCCGACTTACCATCACCGGGACACTGGCCGCATGCTGTTCCTGGTCAACGGCAGGGTGGTGCGCGACAAGGCTTTGCTGGCTGCCCTGCGCGCTGGCTATCAGGACGTGATGTTCCACGACCGCTTCCCGGTGGCGCTGGTGCGCATCGAAATCGATGCGGCGGACGTCGACGTCAATGTGCATCCGGCCAAGCGCGAGGTGCGCTTCCGTCAGCCGCAGGTCGTGCGCGCCGCCGTCGCTGCCTGCGCCCGCGCCGCTATTGCCCGGATGGGCGGCCATGTGTCCTCGGTACCCGCCGCCCAGGCCATGCAATCCTTCGCGCGCAGCCTGCCGCAGGCCGGCGGGGGCAACACCCCGCTGCCATTTCGGCCGGCGGCACCTTCCTATCCGCGGCCCGGCATGGCTGCCATGCCGCGGGCCGCCGAACCCTCCCCATCCTTTGGGGAGGACGGCACGCTCGATCTCGGCCAGCCGCTGGCCCAGATTCACCGTGGTTACATCCTGGCCCAGACCCCGGAGGGCATCGTGCTCGTCGACCAGCACGCGGCGCACGAACGCATCACCTACGAGCGGCTGAAGGCTGAGCTCGCAGCGGGTTGTATCAAGGTGCAGAAGCTGCTGACGCCGGCCCCCTGGCATGCGGATGCGCGGCAGCTTGCCTGGCTGCACGACCATACCGGGGAGCTCACCTCCTACGGCGTCGAACTGAAGATCGATGGTGAGGCGGTGGAGATTGCCGGCGTCCCGGCCATGCTTGGCGGCGAATCCCCGGCCGAACTCGTCGCCGAGCTTGTCGACGCTTGCATGCTGGCCGGGGCCAGGACAGGGGAGCGGGGCAGGGTGCTGGATCGCTGGCTGGGCAACCGCGCCTGCAAGGGCTCGGTGAAATCCGGGCGCCTGCTGAAACCCGAGGAGCAGGCCGCCCTGCTGCGCACCATGGAGCAGACGCCGAACATCGCCCAATGCAACCATGGGCGGCCGACCTATGTGCGCCTGTCGCTTTCGGATCTGGAACGCCTGTTCGGACGCAAGGAATAGGGTGCGGGCCATCGCCCTGATGGGGGCAACCGGTGTGGGCAAGTCGGCGCTGGCGCTGGCGCTGTGTGAGGAGAGTGCTGGCGCGCGCGGTACGGCCATCGTCTCCTGCGATTCGATGCAGGTCTACCGGGGTCTGGACATCGGCACAGCCAAGCCGAGCGATGGGGAACGGGCGCGGGTAAAGCACCATCTGATCGATTGCGCCGAGCTTCCCGAGGTGTATTCCGCCGCCCGCTGGGCGGAGGATGCACGCGCGGCCATCCGCAGTGAGAACGCGGCCGGCCGCATACCGCTGATCTGCGGCGGCACCGGACTGTACCTGAAGTCCCTGCTTTCGGGGCTCGCCGACATCCCGCCCGAGGATGCGGACGTACGCCGGGAACTTGCGGCGGAGCTTGCGGCCGAGGGCGTTGCGGCGATGCATGCGCGGCTGGCCGCAGTCGATGCCGCCACGGCATCGCGCCTGCATGCGACCGACACCCAGCGCATCCTGCGCGCCCTAGGCGTGTACCGCAGCACCGGCCGGCCGCTGTCGGTCTGGCATGCCGAGCAGGGTCAGGGCGAGGGGGAGGCCGTGGACTGCCCGGTTTTCGTGCTGGAGCTGCCGCGCGAGGCCCTGCGCCGGAGGCTCGCCGAACGTTTTGTCGCCATGCTCAATGCCGGCTGGCTCGCCGAGGTGCGTTGGCTGGCCGACCAGAACCTGCCCGACACGCATCCGGCCATGCGCGCCGTCGGCTACCGCCAGCTGCTGGCGGTGGCGCGCGGCGCCATGACGCTGGAAGAGGGTATGCGCGAGGGCATTACGGCCACGCGTCGCTATGCCAAGCGCCAGGAAACCTGGTTCCGCGGCCAGGTGGCCGGCATGCATGGCGATGCCGAAGCCCTGATCCCACACATCACGGAGGCCTTGCAGCATGGCGCATGAGATGACGTCGACACATACGGCGCGCGACAAGGCCATCGCCGTGCACCCGCGCCTGGCCGCCGAGCACTGGGGCGAGTATGCCTCGGCCTCCAGGCGCGAGGAGTTCGAGCGCCTGGTGGAGGCCGGGGACTGCGATTGCGTCGGTTCGCTGCAGTTCACCGTGCGCCGGGCCTCGCCCGCCAGCCTGTTCGGCGCTGGCCAGGTGGAGGAGGTGGCAGCCATGGTGGCCGCGCAAGAATGCCCCGTGGTCTTCGTCGATCACCAGTTGAGCCCGGTGCAGCAGCGCAACCTGGAGAAGGCTTGGAGCGCCAAGGTCGTCGACCGCACCGGTCTGATCCTGGAAATCTTCGCCTCCCGCGCCCGCACCCGCGAGGGTGTGCTGCAGGTGGAGCTGGCCAGCCTGAACTACCAGGTCAGCCGCCTGGTGCGTTCGTGGACGCATCTGGAGCGCCAGCGCGGCGGTTTCGGCTTCCTGGGCGGCCCCGGCGAGCGTCAGATCGAGTTGGACCGGCGCATGATCCGCAACCGCATCAAAGCCATCGAGAAGGAGCTGGCGCAGGTCCGGCGCATGCGCGCCACCCAGCGCGCCGGCCGCCAGCGCAAGGAACTGCCGACGGTGGCGCTGGTCGGCTACACCAATGCCGGCAAGTCCACGTTGTTCAACCGCCTGACCGAATCCACCGTGCATGCCGCCGACCAGTTGTTCGCCACCCTCGATCCGACCATGCGCCTGCTGCCTTTGCCCGGCGGCTCACGGGTCATGCTGTCCGACACCGTCGGCTTCGTGCAGGACCTGCCGCACGAGCTCGTCGACGCCTTCCGCGCCACCCTCGAGGAGGTCATCGAGGCGGATCTGGTGCTGCATGTGCGCGACATCTCCGACCCGGAGACCCATGCCCAGGCCGAGGTGGTGCGCGGCACGCTGGCGCAGATGGGTTTGGACGGCGCCGATCGTCCGCCCATCGTCGAGGTCTGGAACAAGATGGATCTGAAGCCCGACGTGCGCTCCCGCCTGGGCGAGGCCATCGACGGCAGTGCCGTGGCAGCTTCGGCGCTGACGGGGCAGGGCGTCGAGGCGTTGCTGGACCTGCTGGCGCGCTGGGCGTCCCAGGATATGCAGCAGCTGAGTCTGAGGCTGGATGTCGCCGACGGTAGGGCGCTGGCGTTCTGCCATGCGCGCGGTCAGGTGCTGGCACGCCACGAGCACGAGCATGCGCTGGAATTGACGGTGCGCCTGCGCCCGAGGGATGCGGCACGCTTTACTCGCGATGAGGTCGGGCTGGACCGCCTGGATTAGGAGGGCTCTTCCGCCGCGGCCAGTCGCCGGTAATAGGCGCGCAGCATGAACGGCGGGACCACCGTGGTCACGGCGATGGTCAACAGCATCACCGCATAGATCTGCTGCGAGAATACCCCGGCCGTTTTGCCGAGTTCGGCGAAAATCAGGCCGACCTCCGCGCGCGGGATCATGGCGATGCCGATGATCCAGCGCGTGGTCCAGGGTTCCTTGATCAGCAGAGCACCGGCGAGTTTGCTGATCATGGCGATGACGATGAAGGCGGCGGCCATCGCCCATACGGAGGCCGAACCCCAGTCGATCTCCTGCAGGTGCAGGCTCAGCCCGACCATGACGAAGAATACCGGTGTGAACAGCTGGATGATCGGCTTCATTTCGTTATCGATGCGCTCGACGAAATGGCTGTCGCTTTCGTGCAGCGCCACGCCGAAGGGCAGGAAGAAGCGGCGTGATAACGCCAGGCCGGCGGCGAAGCCGCCGATCAGCTCCGGCGCCCCGAGCAGCTGGGCGAGCAGGGCGAAAACGAGCACCAGCGATACGATGACGGTCGGGATCATGCCGGGGATGGTGCTGCGGGCGTTCAGCCGGCGTACGACGACGGCCGTCAGCTTGGCGGCGATCGGTGCCAGCATCAGGAAGAAGGCGATGAAGACGAACACCTGCCCGGCATGGGTCAGGCTGAAGGTGCCGCTGGTGGCGAATTCGAACAGCAGGGCGAGCAGCACGACGCCGAGCACGTCGTCGAACACGGCGGCGCCCAGCACGATATTGGCGGCATGCGAGCGCTGCTGCTTCAGATCGCGCAGCACCCGTACCGTGACGCCGATGCTGGTGGCGGTCAGGGTGCCGCCGATGAACAGCGACACCAGCAGCGGCAGGCCGAGTCCCCAGTAGGCCAGGGCCCCGCCCAGCGCGAAGGGGGCAACGAATCCGCCGACGGCGACGATGCCGGCCTTGGTGCCGGCGGTCAGCAAGCGGTTGGTGTCCGTCTCCAGGCCCACCTCGAACAACAGCAGGATCAGTCCGAACTCGGCCATGATCTTCAATAGCGCTCCCGGCTCGACCCAGCCGAGCAGGCTGGGGCCCAGCAGTACGCCGGCGGCCATCTCGCCGATCATGGCCGGGATGCCCAGACGCGCTGCGCCTTCGCCGAGCACACGTGCGCCCAGCAGCACCAGGATCAGATTCAGGAAGAAGGTGCTGTGATGCTCCATGCCTCAGCGGGGACCGGACTTGTCGCGGAACAGGATGTCGAGTGCCGAGATGGTGCCGACGAGCCGCCCGGCCTCGTCGGTGACGAGGATGTTCTCCGAGTCGTTGCGCAGCAGCACGAGCATGGCGGCGATGGCATTGGTCGGGGCCTGTTCCCTGACGCTCAGTACCTGCGAACTCATGACCTTGGCCACCGGTAGCCCAGCCATTGCCTGCAATTGATCGTGCACGGATGACAGGTCGGGGCTGGCCCGCATGGCCGCCAACAGATCCTCCGAGGCATAGGACGGCAGGGCGTGGTGCAGGATGGCGCGTGCCGTCAGCATGCCCACCGGCCTGCCCTCATGATCGATGACGGGGATATCGTGCAGACGGTGCCGACGCAACAGGGCGACGGCATCGGCGACCTTCGCATCGGCTGTCGTGGTGATGATCTCGCGGGTCATCAATTTGGCGGCGATCAATGGCATTCCCCTATGCGACTGGCTTTGCGAAGTGTAGCCGATGGGGGGGTGCGGCGCAGCGCTAGTGGCTGTCCTGGCCCCAGGTCTGCTGCAGGTAGCGGGAGCGGCCGGAGCCGTCCTTGTAGCGCTCGTAGTGGGTGGGATTCTTCTCCGAAAAGTGCTGATGATAGCCCTCGGCGGCATAGAACGGCACGGCCGGCAGGATTTTCGTGGCAATGGGGCGGTCGAATTTGCCCGTGGCGGCAAGTGCCTGCTTCGAGGCCTCCGCCGCCTGCCGCTGCGCCGCATCATGGTAGAAGATCGCCGTGTGGTACTGCGGCCCACGATCGGCGAACTGACCGTCGTCCTGGACCGGATCGATATTGTGCCAGAAGATTTCCAGCAGTTGCGCGTAGCTGATGCGCTTGGGGTCGAAAACGATCTCGACGGCCTCCAGATGCCCGGTGGTACCGGTGGAGACCTGGGCATAGCTGGGGTTCGGTACATGCCCACCGGTGTAGCCGACGCGGGTGGAGACCACCCCCGCAGCCCGGTCGAAGGGCGGCTGCATGCACCAGAAGCAGCCGCCGGCGAAGGTTGCCGTCTGCAGGTCCTGGCCGCCGGCGTCAGCTGCCATAGGGGCCATGGCCAGGGCCAGCAGCAGCGGTATCAGGGTGCGCATGATCCGTTTCATCGGCATGACCTCCATGCATGTTCTCCACGCTTGGTCGGCGCATGTGGCGCATCCTTACGACCTCAGGCCATGACGACGGGGATGTCGATCTTGCGCTGGTTCAGCACGCTGATCTTGCGCGCCACCTCGCCGGCCAGGCGCCGGTAGATCGCCGCCTGCTCGGAATCCGGATGCGCTGCCACGATCGGGGTGCCGGCATCGCCGTCCTCGCGGATACGGATGTCCAGCGGCACCTGGGCCAGCACCTCGCTCTGGTATGCCTCTGCCAGCGATTCGGCCCCGCCCTCGGCGAAGATGTGACTCTTCTCGCCGCAATGCGGGCAGACGAACACGCTCATGTTCTCGACGATGCCCAGCGTCGGCACCTGCACCTTCTTGAACATCTCGATGCCGCGGCGGCAGTCGAGCAGGGCGATGTCCTGGGGGGTGGTGACGACGACGGCACCGGTGACCGGGATCTTCTGCGCCATGGTCAGCTGGATGTCGCCGGTGCCGGGCGGCAGGTCGATGACGAGGTAATCGAGCTCGCCCCAGTGCACCTCGGTCAACAGCTGCATCAGGGCGCCGGAGACGATGGGGCCGCGCCAGATCACAGCCTGGTTGTCGTCGACCATGTAGCCGATGGACATCGTCACCACGCCGTGGCGCTCGATCGGCAGCATGGCCTCATCCACGACCTTTGGTCGCTGGCCGCCCAGGCCCATCATGCTGGGCACGGAGGGGCCGTAGATGTCGGCATCCAGCAGTCCGGTCCTGGCGCCGCTCTGGGCCAGGGCCACGGCGAGGTTGACCGCCGTCGTCGACTTGCCCACGCCACCCTTGCCGGAGGCCACGGCGATGATGTTGCGGATGCCCGGGATGGCCTGCTTGCCCTGCGGCGCCTGGGAGGTGACGCGCGAGCTCATGTTGATGTCGGTGGACGTGACGCCGGGAATGGCCCCGATCAGGGATTCGGCCTTTTGGCGGAACTCCTCCTTGACCGGGCAGGCGGGCGTGGTCAACTCGATGGTGCAGGCCACCGCGCCGTCGTCGATGCGGATGTCCTTGACGAAGCCGAGACTGACGATGTCCTTGCCGAAGTCCGGGTCGATGATCTGGGCCAGCGCGCCGAGGACGGCCTCGCGCGTCGGTTCGTTCCTTGGGTTCATGGCAGTCTCCTCGCTGGTGGTCGTGGCCGATGGCCGCGGCATAATGGGCAAGCATCATCGTCTAAATCATACCGATTTTGTCAAGTATAGCATGGCCATGCCAATCACACAGAAAAAAGTGCGAGTTTATAACGGTATACCGCGCCAGATACCGTGTTTATAATCGCCGCCCATGGGTGAAGCCGCTGTCGTTCTGCTGTCCGCCGTGCTGGTCAATAACTTTGTGTTGACCAAGTTCCTCGGCATCTGTCCCTTTCTGGGTGTCTCCGGCAAGGTAGAGACGGCTGTCGGCATGTCGTTCGCGGTGATGTTCGTGATGACGCTGGCGGCCACCGTGTCCTGGTTGGTGCAGCAGTATCTGCTGGTGCCGTTCCACCTTCTGTACCTGCAGACGATCTTCTTCATCCTGATCATCGCCGCCCTGGTGCAGTTCATCGAGATGATGATCCACAAGACGAGCCCGGTGCTGTACCAGGCGCTCGGTATCTTCCTGCCGCTGATCACCACGAACTGCGCCGTGCTTGGGGTGGCGCTACTGAATGTGCAGAAGAAGCAGACCTTCCTGACCTCTGCGCTGTACGGCTTCGGGGCGGCGGCGGGCTTCTCGATGGTGCTGATATTGTTCGCCGGCCTGCGCGAGCGCATCGAGGGGGCGCCCGTGCCGGCGCTGTTCAAGGGCTCGCCGATCACCCTGATCACGGCCGGCCTGATGTCGCTGGCCTTCATGGGGTTTTCCGGGCTCGTCAAGTATTAACACCTAAAAAGCCGTTAATTAATGTTATTCACATTGAATATTTTGTTTATTTGGGTTAGAAACCCACGGAATGTGACGATAAGGATGATGAGTCGCTGATGACGGATATGTTATATGGGGTCCTGAGCCTCGGTGGTTTCGCGCTGTTCGCCGGCATCTTGCTGGCCGTGGCCATGCGCGTATTCCACGTCGAGGGCGATCCGATGTCCGAGAAGATCGACAGCATCCTGCCGCAGACCCAATGCGCCAAATGCGGCTATCCGGGCTGCAAGCCCTATGCCGAGGCGGTGGCGAAGGGCGAGGCCGAGGTCAACCAGTGCGTGCCTGGCGGCGAGCGCGTGATGCTGCAGGTCGCGGAGTTGATGGGGGTACAGCCGAAGGCGCTGGCCGAGGAGCCGGAGCTGCCGATGCTGGCCTTCGTGCGCGAGGACGAGTGCATCGGCTGCACGCTGTGCATCAAGGCTTGCCCCGTCGATGCCATCCTCGGCGCCCCGAAGCAATACCACACGGTTATCGCCGAGCATTGCACCGGCTGTAAGCTGTGTATCGAGCCCTGCCCGGTTGATTGCATCGACATGATTCTGAAGCCCGAGGTGCTGGAGGATTGGACCTGGACGTCGCCGGAAGAGCCGCATCGGCCGATCCGTATTGGGGAGCAAGGGCATGCTGCGCACGCTGCTTGAACGCATCGGCCTGGCGCCGGGCGATTTCCCCGGTGGCATCCATCCGGACCAGTCCAAGCTGACGGCAGGGCTGCCAATTCGCGAATGCCCCTTGCCGCCGGTGCTGATTGTGCCGGTCAAACAGCATATCGGCGAGGCCTGCGTGCCGCTGGTCGAGGTCGGCGACACGGTACGTCGCGGTCAGAAGATCGCCCGGGCCCAGGGCTATGTGTCCGCACCCGTGCATGCCCCGGCCTCCGGACGCGTCGTCAAGATCGAGGAACATCCTGTGCCGCATCCTTCCGGGCTGGGTCGCTTGAGCTTGTTCATCGAGCCGGACGGCGAGGATGCCTGGGACGAATCGCTTGCGCCTTGGCCGGATTACCGGCAGCGCGATGTCGGGGAACTGCGCGAACGGGTGCGCGTCTGCGGCCTGGCCGGACTGGGTGGTGCCGTATTCCCGACCTTCATTAAGCTGGTGCACGATGCCAAGCATGCGATCGATACGGTGATCTTGAACGGCATCGAGTGCGAGCCCTATTTGACCCCCGACCACCGACTGATGCTGGAGCAGGCGGATGCCATCGTCAGCGGCCTGGATGTGCTGATGCACATGGTCGGGGCGCGCCGCGGCATCATCGCCGTCGAGGACAACAAGCTTGATGCCGCCGAGCGCATGCAGGAGGCCGCCTCAAAGCTGGGTACGGCGGTTGCGGTACATGTGCTGCCGACGCGCTACCCGCAGGGAAGCGAGAAGCAGCTGATCCAGGCCATTACCGGCCGCGAAATCCCGGCAGGCCGCTTGCCGGTGCAAATTGGTATCCTGTGCCAGAACGTCGGTACGGCGAAGGCGGTGCACGATGCCGTGCTGCTGGGTCGTCCGTTGACGGAGCGTGTGGTCACGGTCAGCGGCGATGCG
Organism: uncultured Zetaproteobacteria bacterium; assembly: GCA_963764315.1. Classification (GTDB taxonomy): domain Bacteria; phylum Pseudomonadota; class Zetaproteobacteria; order Mariprofundales; family Mariprofundaceae; genus DATLWN01. The sequence continues at coordinate 427,653 of CAVXSB010000002.1, read as the reverse complement.
GTACCCGATCCCGGCAATATGAACGTGCGCCTGGGCACGCCGATGCGCTTCGTGTTCGCCCAGCACGGGCTGGAGGCCTTCGACGGCATACATTTGATTCACGGCGGGCCGCTGATGGGCGAGCGCCTGCCCAGCGTCGACGTGCCGGTGATCAAGTCGACGAACGGCATGCTGGCCTTCTCCACGGATGTCATGGCCGAGGCCCACCGGCCGGCGGAGCCGTGCATCCGCTGCGGCCATTGCGGCGAGGTCTGCCCGGTGCGGCTGGTGCCCAACGAGCTGGCCAACCATTGCCGGCAGGACCAGTTCGACAAGGCGCAGGACTACGGCCTGTTCGACTGCATCGAATGCGGTTGCTGCAGTTATGTCTGTCCGTCGAATATTCCGCTGGTGCAGTATTACCGCTACGCCAAGGGCGAGGTCGGCAAGATCAACCGCGAGCGCGCCTTCGCCGAGCTGTCGCGCCAGCGCAGTCAGGCGCGCGATGATCGCATCGCCCGCGAAAAGGCGGATCGCGCCGCCAAGCGTGAGCGCGCCAAGGCCCAGGTGCAGGCGAAGGCACCGGATGCGGATGGCGGGGAGGTTGAGGGATGAGCGCGCTGGTCAGTTCCCCGCACCTGCACAGTGGCGATTCGGTGCGTTCCACCATGATCACGGTGATGCTGGCGCTGGCGCCGGCGAGTTTCGTCAGCGTCTACCTGTTCGGCTGGCTGGCGGTACTGATCATCGGCACCTCGATCGGCGGCTGCATGGGCCTGGAATGGATCAGCCTGCGCATGATGGGTCGTTCCACCGCTGCCGTCGGCGACGGCTCGGCGGCGCTGACCGGACTTTTTCTGGCGCTGACGCTGCCGCCGACCACCCCCTGGTGGATGGTGCTGATCGGCTGCTTCATGGCCATCATGCTGGCCAAACAGGTTTATGGCGGCTTGGGCTTCAACCTGTTCAACCCGGCGCTGGCGGCGCGCGTGGTGCTCCTGATCTCGTTTCCGTTGCCGATGACGACCTGGGTCATCCCCATGCACGGGGCCGGCTCTGGTATCGACCTGTACAGCCTGACGGACTGCCTGCAGGTCTTCCTGTTCGGCCTGAAGTCCGTCGGCCAGCCGATCGACGCGGTGTCGATGGCCAGTGCTCTCGGCTATGTGAAGACGGAGTGGACGCGCGGTATCGCTGTCAGCGATGCGTTGAAGGCCTACGGCTACGACTATCTAAATGCCTTCCTGGGCCGCGAGGCCGGCAGCCTGGGTGAGACCAGCGTGCTGGCGTTGCTGCTCGGCGGCATCTACCTGTTGGCCCGGCACACGATCACCTGGCAAATCCCGTTTAGCTACCTGGGCACGGTGGCGCTTTTGGCCGCCATCTTCAGCACCGTCAATCCGGCGCATTTCGCGCCGCCCCTGTTCCACCTGATGGCGGGAGGGCTGGTGCTTTGTGCCTTCTTCATGGCCACCGATCCCGTCACCTCGCCGGTGACGCCGGTGGGGAGATTGGTGTTCGGCACAGGCTGCGGCATCCTGACCTGGTCGATCCGCAGCTTCGGCGGTTATCCGGAGGGGGCGATGTTCTCGGTGATCCTGATGAACTGTGCCGTGCCGCTGATCGACCATTACTGCCGCCCGCGCGTCTATGGCCAGGGACTGTCCGAATGAAGACCTCGCGCGAGCAGACGCTGATGGTGATCGCCCTCGTCGTCGTGGCCACGGTGTGCACCGTGCTGCTGGGGCTGACGAACCGCGTCACCGAGGGGCCGATCGCCAAGGCCGAGCAGGACGCGCTGTACACCGCCCTGGCCGAGGTGCTGCCGGCGCACGATAACAACCCAATCCACGATATACTGCATATCGACGATGCCCAGGCGGGCAAGGTGACGCTGTATCTGGCGCGCGACGGGGCCGGGCATGTGGTCGGCGCCGCCTTCGAGACGGTGGCGCCCGACGGCTATTCCGGGAATATCTACATCCTCGTCGGCGTCGACCGGGATGGGCGCGTGCACGCCATCCGCATCACCAATCATCACGAGACGCCGGGACTGGGCGACGGCATCGTCAAGAACCATAAATGGGTCGACAGCTTCTCCGGCAAGGGACTGACCGGCACGCGCTGGGCGGTCAAGAAGGATGGCGGCGATTTCGACCAGTTTACCGGTGCCACCATCTCGCCACGCGCCGTCGTCAAGGCGGTGAAGAAGGCGCTTGAATTCTACCAGCGGCATGAGGCCCAGATTGCGGCGGTAAACCGTCAGACCGAAGGGGGTGCATGATGGACAAGCAGGAGATCTTCACCGAGGGATTCTGGAACAACAATACGATCTTCGCGCAATTGCTCGGTATGTGCCCGCTGCTCGGCGTTACCACCTCGGCGGAGAACGGCTTCTGGATGGGAGCGGCGACGACCTTCGTGCTGATGGGCTCGAACCTCGTGGTTTCCGTGGTGCGCGGTGTGATCCCGAAGAACGTGCGCATCCCGGCCTACATCACCATCATCGCCGCCTTCGTCACCGTCGTCGATATGGCCATGGATGCGTGGATGCACGGCATGTACCTGATCCTCGGGTTGTTTATCCCGCTGATCGTCGTCAATTGTTCCGTGCTCGGGCGCGCCGAGGCCTTCGCCAGCAAGAACACCGTCAGCGACTCCGTCGTCGACGGCCTGTCCGTCGGTCTGGGCTTCACGCTGGCGCTCTTGGTGCTGGGTGGGGTACGCGAGGTTATCGGCCAGGGCACGCTGTTCGGGCGGCCGCTGTTCGGGGCGCATTATCCGGATTTCCTGATGTTCATCCTGCCGCCCGGCGCTTTCATCGCCCTGGGCTTCATCCTCGTCGGCGTGCGTCTGATCAATCGCTGGCTGCAGAGCCGCGCCGCTTCCGCTGCCGTGGTGACCAAGACCTTGCAGGAGGCGGCGGAGGTTTAGATTTAGGCCTGCTCCTTAGGCCTTGGCCGGTACCAGGCAGGGGGCGTGGAACAGATGACCGCGCCACATGCCGGCCAGGGTTTTCGACAGCACCAGCATCCAGAAGCCGGCCAGTTGCACGATCAGCAGTGCCGCGAACAGGCGCAGCGAACCGGCGCCGGTATAGGCGGCCAGCTTCACCGTGGCCATGGCGAACACGCCGACAGGGAAGGTGAAACCCCACCAGCCCATATTGAACGGCAGGCCGAGGCGGGCGGTGCGCAGCGTGATCAGCCAGGCCATGACCCACCACCACAGACCGTAGGCCCACAGCAGGAATCCCAGCACGATGCCCACCTCCCTGGCGGTGGCGGCTAGGGGCTGCAAGGCGGTGCCGGCGAAGGCGGCCGGTAAAGCCTGGCCCATCACCACGAAGGCCAGGGCCCCGGTGCCGATCGGCCCCAGCGTCAGCCAGGCGGACACGGCCATCTGGCGCGGCGGCAGGCTGTGGCAGGCCATGCGCAGGAACAGGATGACGAGGATACCCATGGCCAGTGGCACGGACAGCGACCAGAGCACGCCGCTGACGCCGAGCATGATCCTGGCGGCGGCGGGATCCAGGTGCGGGGCCAGGAAGCCGCCACTGCTTGCCGTCACCTCTGAGGCGACGATGGGGAGCAGCCAGATGGCCGTCATGCCCTCGAGCCGGTGGCTCTGGCGCGTGAACATGCGGAAGGGTACGAGCAGCCCTGTGAGTACCGCCAGCGCCACATCCAGCCACCACAGGGCATGGGCGAGGTTGTACGGGTGGGCGAGGCCGGAAAAGGCGGGCAGGCCGTTGATGATGGGTACCAGCGCCATGGGGATGGCGCCGAGGAACATCGATTGCACCGGATGATCCAGCAGCGGGCCAATAGTGGCCGGGAAGGCCACGAGGCGGGCGATGAACAGTGTCGAGAAGATGGTGAACAGCGCCAGGTCGAACCACCACAGGGTGGCGGCCAGCGCATGCTGGCCCGCAAAGGGGTAGGGGAAGACGGCGATCAGCAGGCTCAAGATGCCCGTGCCCATATTCATGGTGAACCAGTTCGGCGTGAACTGGCGCACGAGCTCCTTGGGATGTTCCAGATGCGTCAGCGGCTTTGTCGGCATGGCGTCCTCCTTGATCGGGATGGACGCAGCATAGGGCGGTATTCATATCATTAATAATAATGATTAATGATTACTTATATTCATAATAGTGATATGTTAGCGCCATGAGACTGCAACCTGAACACATCCTGACCTTCGCGGCGCTGGTGCGTAGCGGCAGCGTCGGGGGCGCGGCCACGGCCCGGCATCTGACGCAGCCGGCGGCGTCCAACCAGCTGCGCCAGCTGCAGCAGGCTGTCGGTGAGGCCTTGTACCGGCGGTCGGGTCGGGGGGTGGCGCTGACCGCCGCAGGGGAGGCCTTCCATGCCCATGCCCTGGCCGTGGAGCAGGCCCTGCGTGCTGCCGAGGCCTTTGCCGAGGGATTACAGGGCGGCGAGGCCGGGCTTGTGCGCATCGCCGCCAGCCAGACCATCGCCGGCTCGCTTTTACCGGCCTTTCTGGCCGCCTTCCAGAGCCGCCATGCTGGTATCGAGGTGCATGTCGATACCAGCAACAGCCGCCAGGTCTTTGCCAATCTCCACACCTTTGATATCGGCCTGATGGAGAGTCTGCTGCCGCGCGATGTGCCGGTCGATTTCCGTGCCGTGCCGCTGGGCCGGGACGAGGTGGTGCTGGTGATGCCGCGCGGCCATCGCCTGGCGGCGCTGGATACAGTGCCGCTGCGGCTGCTTGCGGACGAGCCCTTGATCTGGCGCGAGCCGGGGTCGGGCACCAGCGAGGTGGTGGAACAGGCCTTTCGCCAGGCGGGGCTGACGCCGAACCGGCGCCTGGCCCTGGGTGGGGTGGCGGCGGTGCTGGAAGCGGTGCGCCAGGGCCTTGGGCTGGGCTTCGCCTCCCGCCTGACGCTGCGCCGCGAGGACGCGCTGCTGGTTTCCCGGCCGCTGGCGCCCAGGCTGCTTCGCCCCTTCACGATGCTGATGCCGGTGCAGCCGACGGCAGCCGCACGCATCCTCGCCGACGAGCTCGATGCGGGCCGCGATCCGCTGCTGGAACGCTGAGCTTCTCTGGGATTCGGTCTTAGGTAGCTTCGCGCATGACCCGGGCGCGCTCGGCGCGGGCCTTCGCCTCGGCCTCCGCCGCGCTGCCGTCCCAGGCATCCTTGGCCATGGCCCAGTCCCCGATCGTGCCGCGGATGAGCTCCGACAGCGCCGTGATATGCGCCGCAGAGTGATTCAGGGCCGGGATGTAGTGGAAATCGCCGCCACCGGCGGCGGTGAAGACATGCCGGTTTTCCACGGCGATCTCGTCCAGCGTCTCCAGGCAATCCGCGGCGAAGCCCGGGCAAATCACGTGCACATTCTTCATACCTTCACGGCCCCATTCGTTCAGGGTGTCGCTGGTATACGGCCGCAGCCATTCCTCGCGCCCGAATAGCGACTGGAAGGCGAGCTTCCACTGGCCTTCCTCAAGTCCGAGGCGTTCGGCGACCAGACGTGCCGTCTTGTGGCACAGGCAGTGGTAGGGGTCCCCATTCAGGAAGTAGCGGCGCGGAATGCCGTGAAAGGAGAACAGCAGTCGTTCGGGTCGCCCGTGCTGGCGCCAATAGTCCTCGATGGAGGTGGCCAGCGCCGCGATATAGGCGGGATGGTCATGATAGCTGTTGATCGAGCGGATCTCCGGCATCCAGCGCCAGCGTGTCAGTTCCAGCCACACGGCATCGAGCGCCGAACCGGTGGAGGTCGCCGAGTATTGCGGGTAAAGCGGCAGCACCACCAGGCGCCGGCAGCCCTTGTCGCGTAGCCTGAGCATGGCCCCCGCCACATCCGGCTCGCCGTAGCGCATGGCCAGTTCCACGTGCACCGGGCTGCCATAATGCCCGGCCAGATCCGTAGCCAGGGCCTCGGCGATGCCGCGGCTGTGGATCAGCAGCGGCGATCCGTCCTCGGTCCAGATGCGGCGGTAGGCGCGTGCGGAGCGCGGCGGGCGGATGTTCAGGATGACGCCGTTCAGGATCAGCCACCATAGCCAGCGTGGCTGCTCGACGATGCGCGGGTCGGACAGAAACTGCTTGAGGTAGCGCCTGAGTGCCGGCGTCGTCGGCGCCTCGGGCGTACCCAGGTTCAGCAGCAGCACGCCGGTCGCCGGGACCTGAGCGTGATCGAATGCGGAATCTCCCTGGTAGCGCATGCCGTTCCTCCTGGCGATGATTGCCGTATCATGCCATATCCGCGGCCACATATCCCACCGTACGGGGTGCGGTTGGCCCGGGCGAAGGATTGCGGCATCATGCCGCGGTCTGTCGAGCCCGATGCCACAAGGAGTCCACGATGGCCTTGATGATCACCGACGAGTGCATCAACTGCGGCGTATGCGAGCCGGAATGCCCGAACGAAGCCATCTTCGAGGGCGATGAGATCTACGAGATCGACCCGAACAAATGCACCGAATGCGTCGGTCATTTCGAGGAGTCGCAGTGCCAGCTGGTCTGTCCGGTCGACTGCATCCCGCACGACCCGGAGGTTGTGGAGGGCCGTGACGAGCTGCAGGCGAAGTACCTGGCGCTGACCGGTAAGGCCTGATGGCCGCGCCAGCGCGGTTGTTCGTCGTTTCCGGCCCGTCGGGCAGCGGCAAGACCAGCCTGTGCCGGGCCTGGCTTGAGCGCTGTCCGCGCCTGCATTTGAGCATCTCCTGCACCACGCGTGCGCCCAGGCCGGGTGAGGTGGACGGGCGCGATTACCATTTCCTGGGCATGGCGGATTTCGAACATGAACTCGCCGCCGGCGCCTTTCTGGAATCGGCGCTGGTGCACGGCAACCGCTACGGTACGCGCCGCCGTGACGTCGAGCGCATGCTGGAGGCGGGCGATGACGTGCTGTTGGAGATCGACTGGCAGGGGGCGCGCCAGGTGGCGGCGGCGATGCCCGAGGCCTACCGCATCTTCATCATGCCTCCGTCGATCGAGGAGTTGCGCCGGCGCCTGACCGGGCGTGGCCAGGATAGCGCGGCGGTGGTGGCCGAACGACTGGCAGCGGCCGAGGGCGAAATGGCGCATGCGGGCGAGGCGCATGTGCAGATCGTCAACGACGATTTCGATCAGGCCCTGACGCGTCTGATCGCGGTATACGCGGAAGCCTAGGGCCTTGCACAGGCCCTCATTGCCTTTTGGCATGGCCCCGCTATGCTTGATCCTTCAGCCCTTTATAGATTGTCGATGGAGGTTGACGCCGGATGGCCCGTGTCACAGTAGAAGATTGCATTCGTTATTATCCGAACCGCTTCGAGATGGTCGTGCTGGCCACCCGCCGCGCCCGCCAGCTTCTGGTCGGCATGCCGGCCCACAGCGACGAGGGCGAGCAGCACAAGCCGGCCGTTCAGTCGCTGAAGGAGATCGGCGATGGCCGGGTGACCTGGGAGAGCGTGTTCGAGGCCGACCGCATCGAGCGCGAGCGCCGTCTGGCCGCACAGGCCGCCGAGGCCGCGCAGCAGCTCCTGGAAGAAGACGAGATCTGATCATTCGCTTCGGCATTGCTGCGGGACGACCGACCCGCCGCACCGCCTGAGGGCCACGACATGACCCGCATCTTCGAGATCACCGAGCGCGTCCGGTCCTACGCCCCCAAGGCGGACCTGGACCTTATCAACCGTGCCTATGTGTTCGCGGCTCACGCTCATGCCGACCAGGTTCGCCGCTCCGGCGAGCCCTATGTCACACATCCCCTGGCCGTCGCCTATATCCTGGCCAGCCTGAAGCTCGACGAGGCCAGCATCGTCACCGCCATCCTGCACGATACCGTCGAGGACACGCATGTAACGCTGGCCGACGTCGAGCAGCGCTTCGGCGCCGAGATCGCCCGTCTCGTGGACGGCGTTACCAAGATCGGCCAGATCCGCTTCCGCTCCTCCGAGCACAAGCAGGCCGAGAATTTCCGCAAGATGATCCTGGCCACCGCCCAGGATCTGCGCGTGCTGCTGATCAAGCTCGCCGACCGGCTGCACAATATGCGCACGCTGACCTTCCTGCCCGAGAACAAGCGCATCGGCATCGCCCAGGAGACCATGCAACTGTATGCGCCGCTGGCACATCGGCTGGGCATCCACTGGATCAAGCAGGAAATGGAGGACCTGGCCTTCGCGCAGCTCGATCCCGATGCCTTCCATGACCTGATCGCCCAGATGAAGGACCACATCGAGGGCCTGCAACAGGTGCAGCGGCGCCTGGAGACCATCATCCAACAGGCGCTGGATCGCAAGGGCGTGAAGGCGCAGGTGCAGGGGCGTATGAAGCACCTGTACAGCGTGCACGAGAAGATGCAGCGCAAGCACATCGACTTCAGCGAGATCTACGATCTGGTGGCCTTCCGCGTTATCGTCGAGGATGCCCCGGCCTGCTACCAGACGCTGGGCATCATCCACAGCCTGTACCGGCCGGTACCCGGGCGCTTCAAGGATTACATCGCCCTGCCCAAGCCGAACGGCTACCAGTCCTTGCACACCTCGGTGATCGGCCCGGAAAACTTCCGCATCGAGGTGCAGATTCGCACCGGCGGCATGCACCGCTTCGCCGAGGACGGCATCGCCGCGCACTGGCGTTACAAGGGCGAGGGGCAGAACGGGGGCGGCGATGACCGCAGCTTCCAGTGGCTGAAGCAGCTGACCGAGCTGATCCAGGAGGTCGACAACCCAGGCGAGTTCCTGGAAAACGTGCGCCTGGACCTGTTCGTGCAGGAGGTCTACGTGTTCAGCCGCGACGGCGACATCTTCGCGCTGCCGCGGGGGGCGAGGCCGCTGGATTTCGCCTATGCCGTGCACACGGACGTCGGCAACCATTGCATCGGCGTGCGCATCAACGGCGAGATTGCCGATTTCCAGGCGCGCCTGCATAACGGCGACCAGATCGAGGTTATGACCAGCCCCGACCAGACGCCCAGCCGGCAATGGCTGCAGTACGTGAGGACGCCGCGCGCGCGCCAGAGCATCCGCCAATGGTTCCGCCGCCAGGAGCGTAATACCAGTATCCGCATGGGCGACCAGATCATCCGCGAGGCCATGGGCAAGATGGAGATCCCGCCGGAGGTGCTGGAGCGCCTGGACTGTGCGGACCTGGACGAGCTGAAGGAGGGACTGGGCCGCGGCGATATCCCGTTGGACCGCTTCCTGGGGGCGGTCGAGCGCGATCAGACGGGGCCGTTGAACATCAAGGGTATGTCCCGTTCGATGATGGTGCCGGCCGAGTGCTGCCACCCGATTCCTGGCGACCCGGTGCTCGGGCAGTTCCGCGCCGGCAAGGGGCTGATGCTGCATCATCGCAAGTGCCCGGAGGTCAAACATGCCGATGCCGGCTGGCTGGACGTCAGCTGGGCGCCGCAGAAGGGTCAGTCGTATCCCACCGGTATCGAGGTCATCACCCGAAACGAGCGCGGCATGCTGGCGAAGGTCTCCAGCTGTATCGCCGAGATCAATGCCAATATCGAGGACCTGAAGATCCACCAGCGCGGCGGCTCGGTGACCGAACTGCTGCTCCTAATCGATGTCGAGGACCGTATCCACCTGGCCTCGGTGCTACGCGCCGTCAAGGCCCTGGACGGCGTGGTGCGCGTCGGACGCAGGAACCGTGTCGGCCTGGAGAAGCCGCACATGACCCGTTCATTCGGCGAGGCCTTTCGTGATATCGTGTTCCGTCGCAAGAAGGCCAGGATCGAGGAGGATTCATGAGCAAGATCAAGCCGGTGCATTCCGAGCATGCCCCGAAGGCGGTGGGGCCGTACAGCCAGGCCATGCGTCATGGCGATGTGCTCTACCTTTCCGGCCAGATCGGCCTGGATGCGGCGACGGGTGCCCTGGTCGGCGAGTCCGTCGAGGATCAGGCCAGACAGGTCATGCACAACCTGTCGGCGGTACTTGCCGCGGGCGGTGCCGGTACCGACGACATCATCAAGGCGAACATCTATCTCGTGGACATGGCCGATTTTCCTCGCATCAACGCCATCTATGCCGAATGGCTGGGTAGCCACCGGCCGGCGCGCGCCACCGTCGCCGTGGCGGCATTGCCGCTGGGGGCGAGGGTGGAGATCGATCTGATCGCCCGCATTCCCGGCTGACTCTCTTCATGCTCTGCCGTTCGTAACGTCCGGGCTGCGCGCGCAGCGGAGAGAGGGATGAACCGGGCTGGCATGAGTCGGCTGACCCTGTGCTTCGCAGACGGCCCGGCGGAGGCGCCGCTACCAGGCCTCAATCGCCGGCCGCCTCCAGTTGCAGATCTCCGAGGAGGTCGTGCTCAAGCCATTCAAGGTGTCGGCGTTCAGCCAGCTGGTCAAATCCGTGCCGGAGCGCTGAGTCCTAGGCAATAAAAAGGGGCGCCATGGGCGCCCCTTTCATCGAGTCGGAAGGAAATCAGGCGGCCTTCTGGACCTTGCCGGAGCGCAGGCAGCGCGTGCAGATGCGCAGCTGCTTAGCTTGGCCGGCCACCACGGCGCGGACCCTTTGCAGGTTCGGCAGGAAACGGCGACGCGTGGTGTTATGCGCGTGGCTGACGTTATTGCCGCTGATCGGACCCTTGCCGCAAATCTCACAACGCTTTGCCATGGTAAACCTCCTGAAAGCGCGCGCACTGTAGGCCAAGATGCCTGTCATTTCAAGCCCCGGAGCACTTGAGTTGCGTCTGTGCATGGTTGAGGTGGGTGCGCGCATCGGCCAAGATGAGGCGGTGTACGACTACCTGATGCAGCCCATCGATCGCCTGCCCGGCATCGGAGAGGCCATCGCCCGGCGCCTGGTCGGGCGGGGCATGGCCTATGTCGGCGATTTGCTGCTGCACCTGCCGCGCGATTATGTCGACGATCGCAGGCTCTCCCTGGTGCGCGAGCTCAGGGAGGGGGAGGGGGTGCGCGTGGCCGGACGCATCGTGCGCCGCGAGTCACGCGGCGTCGGCCGGCGTACGCAGGCGCTATTCACCATCGAGGATGCGGGGCTGCAGACACTACGCCTGAACTTTTTCCATTCCCCGTACATGCTGCGCGACGCCCGCCTAGCCGAAGGGGCCGAGATCACCGTGCGCGGCAAGCCGGAACGCTGGGGCGGACAGTGGCGCATGACGCATCCGGAATGGATGCCGGCATCCCGTTTCACCCCCGGCTGGCGCCCCATCTATGCCAGCGTGGCAGGCTACGCCGGCTCTCGTCTCGGCCAGTGGGTCGAGGCCGCCATCGCCCACCTGCCGGTCGATGCCAGCCCCCTGGATGCACATTTTCCCGTCCTGCCCTCGTTCGCGAAAGCACTTGCCATGCTTCACCGCCCGGACGAGGACGGGCCGGTTTCGCATGCATGGCAGCGGGCCGCCGAGCGCATCCGGCTGGAGGAGCTGCAGGTCTATCTGGCACTGATGGGCCGCCAGAAGCGCCAGGCCGGCGTATCCGCCCCGAGGCTTGCGCCCAATGTCCGTGTGCAGGCGCTGGTGGCGCAGCTGCCCTGGCCGCTGACCGAGGCCCAGTCCTCGGCAGTGGCCGACATCGCCGCCGATCTCGATTCGGGACGGCGCATGCACCGGCTGCTGCAGGGCGATGTCGGGTCGGGAAAAACGGCGGTGGCGGCGATCGCCGCCATGCATGCCATCGGCCACGGCTACCAGGTGGCGCTGATGGCGCCGACCGAGGTGCTGGCGCGCCAACATGCCGAGACCCTGGCCGCATTGCTGGCGCCGGTGGATGTGGCGGTGGGGCTGCTGACCGCCGGTATCGGCGCCAGGGCCCGCAAGGCGGTAATGAAGGAACTGGCCGAGGACAGGCTGCCCCTCGTCGTCGGTACGCATGCGCTGATCTCCCCCGACGTGCGCTTCGCCAAGCTCGGCATGGCCATGGTCGACGAGCAGCACCGCTTCGGGGTGCGCCAGCGCTGGGAGCTCGCCGAGCGCGGCGAGGGGGTGCATCTGCTGGCGATGACGGCCACCCCCATCCCGCGTTCGCTGGCTATGGCCCTGTACGGGGACATGGATCTGAGCGTCATGCGTGGCATGCCGCCCGGACGCAAGCCCGTGGAGACGCGCGTGCTCTCGGTGCAGGCCAAGGAGAAGCTGTATGCCGGCATGCGCCGGCTGCTGGAGGCGGGGGCGCGCATCTACTGGATCGTACCGCGCATCGACGAGGACGAGGATGGCGCCTCGGTGGTGCAGCGCGCCGAGGAGCTTGCTGCCGTCTTCCCGAAGGATGGCGTGAAGGGCCTGCACGGGCGCATGAAGTCGGCGGACAAACATGCCCTGCTCGATGCCTTCGCGGCCGGCGATTGCCGGGTGCTGGTATCGACGACGGTGGTCGAGGTCGGCGTCAACGTGCCCGAGGCGAGATTGATCGTCATCGAGCAGGCCGATCGCTACGGCCTGGCGCAGTTGCATCAGCTCCGGGGAAGGGTGGGGCGCTCTTCCGAGCAGGGCTACTGCATGCTGCTGCCTTCCACGGAGGCCTCCACCTCCGCCCTTGAGCGGCTGGGGCGCATGGTGGCGCTGCACGACGGCCTGGAACTGGCCGAGGCGGACATGGCGCTGCGCGGTACGGGTGACGCCACCGGCGTGCGCCAGAGCGGCGAGGCAGGCTTTAGGGTGCTGGACATCGTGCGCGACGCCGAGCTGATCCGCCGGGGTCAGGCCATGGCGTGCGAGGATGCGGTGGACGAGAGCATGGCTGCCTTCTGGCGGCCTATGGCCGAATCCGTCGACTGATCTACGAAAAGGGAGACGCTATCCCTTTTCACTGGCCATTCGTCGGAAGGTTGGAACCGATCAGCGTCCCCTTGGTCTCTCGGCGCTTCCGAAGACATGATCCCAGAAGGCAGTGGTCACGCCATAGCAACCGGCTTGCACGGTGTGGTGGTGTAAGGCATGCCAGTGTTTGCGTTGCTTCAACCAGGTGTTGTCGAGGTGCCAATGGTGAATCGCATGGTGCGTGATGCCGAAGGCCAAGTAACCCGTAAGTATGCCGAGCGTCAAGGCACAGGCCTGCCGCAGATTTCCAAGCACCACGAATGCCGGGAGAAAGACCAGTAAGGCATTGATCGAGGCGCTCAGGATCGTGGGTGTGAAAATCAGCGCTGTGGGCCGCCGATGGTGTTCTTCGTGCCAGTGGCAAAACGGCGGAATGTGATGAAGCACGAAGCGGTGCAGCACGTATTCGATCAGCGTCCATCCCCCCAACCCCGCCAGGGTGAAGACGATCAATGCCAGCCGCTGATCCTGCGGGCCCATTACGGACAGGAAGATTGCCAATCCCACGACAGTGGCACCGTACAGGGCCAGGTCGGCAGCATACGCTGCTTTGCTGTGTTCGAGCGCGAAGGGATGCAAGCCGGTTCCGTGGGCTTCCGTTCGATCGTCCTGACTGGGCTTTCGATCCATCAACGACTCCTCTGCCATCATGTGCTCGAACAAAGCCGACTTTGTTCAGGTGGGTTTGAAATCGCCGCCTTTTCATCATCGATCCGTAGATCATTATATACGTAGTCCAGACATATATCTTATATGCCAATGAGATGTGCTGCTATCGACGGCCCGGTGATGGACATGATGTCCGGCGTGACGTGGTCGATGGTCATGATCCGGTGTTCGTCCAACTGCTTCAGGATCTCCGGATCGTGGCGTTCAGGGGGGCTGCATGCTCGGAAACAGGCATGGAACATGGCCACGGCCTCTGGTTTCAAGGCCGGCATATGCATGGTTTCTTCGGCATGCCTGACGATTGGCGGCTGGCACCGGGTCATGCGATGGCATAAATTTATGCCATGGCGACGCGAAACCCCTATCCCGAACGTGATGGCAACGTCTTTCGTCTGCTGTCTGGGGCCGATGCCTTCCTGCCCGCCATGGAGAAATCCATCCACCAGGCCCGTCATGATGTGCTGTTCGAGCACTATCTGATGGGTTCGGGGGAGATTGCGGACCGCTTTATCGATGCCCTGATCGCCTGCGCGCAGCGCGGGGTAAAGGTATACATGCTGCTCGACCATTTCGGCTCCCATGCCCTGTCCTTTGCCGATCGCCAGCGCATCGTCTCCGCCGGCATCGGGCTGATCTTCTACAACCCCACCTACCTGAACCATTTCTTCCGCGGCCTGGCGCGCAACCACTGCAAGCTGCTGCTGGTCGATGGGGAAGTGGCTTACACCGGCGGCGCCGGCGTCTCCGACGACTACGCCGAGCGGCCGGGCAGGCCGCCGTGGCATGACGTGGTCGTGGAGATGCGCGGCCCCATCGTCGCCGACTGGCAGAAGAAGTTCGTGCACACCTGGCGCCACTGGAATGGTGAAATCCATCTGCCGGCCTTGAAGTCGGCGCCGGCAGGGGGCCAGCGCGGCCGCCTGTCCGTCAGCCTGCGCGGGATGAGGAAGTATGTGCGTCAGGAGCTGCGCGCGCATATCCGGCAGGCTTCCGGGCGCGCCTGGCTGAGTACTGCCTACTTTTTGCCGGGGCGCGTCATGCTGCGCGCTCTGCGCGCGGCTCAGAGACGTGGCGTGGATGTGCGCCTGCTGTTGCCGGGTCCGATCAACGACCACCCGACCGTCTATTATGCCGGCCGCCGCTACTATCGCAGCTTGCTGCGCAGCGGTATCCGCATCTTCGAATACCAGCCCTCCTTCCTGCACGCGAAGATCTACCTGTGCGACGACTGGTGCTCCATCGGCTCGTGCAATATGGATCGCTGGGGCATGCGCTGGAATCTGGAGGCCAACCTGGAGAGCGGCGATGCCGCCCTGTGCGCCGAGGCGGAGGGCTTCTTCGACGATGCCTTCTCCCATGCGCGCGAGATCACACTGGAGGACTGGCTGCAGCGGTCGCGCCGGCTTCGCTTCAGGGAGTGGCTGTTCGGCTATATCGACCTGATGATCGAGCGCTTCGGCGTCAATCGCGAGTTGCGCAAGCACAAGCGCTTCCTCGGCGGCCCAGCCGAGCGGATGTTCAACCCCAGGCCATGATCCCTCATGGGAGGCAGTGATGCCGTAAGCCTGCCCGTGCCACATGATGCCGGTTCCGGCATCAGCATTATCCGTTCCGTACCGATAGGGCTCGGATCATGATATTGCAAGGTGGCGCCTACCCAAATGGGTGGTATGGTATGGTTATATTTCGGCCGTTGATGCGAGGCTCGATACTATCATGCCGAACTCCTGCGAGAATCTGTTCCACCTGGTCTTTGACCATATCCGCGATGTTTTTTTCGTGATCGATGTCGAACCCGATGAGCGCTTCAGGTTCGCGTCGGTCAATCGTCGTTTCCTGGATACAACCGGTCTGCGGGAGTCCCAAATCGTCGGTCAATTGATCCAGGATGTGATCCCAGAGGCTGCCCATGAACTGGTGATCGGCAAGTACAGGCAGGCCATCAGCGATAGGAAGACGGTCCATTGGCTGGAGGTGTCCACCTATCCCGCCGGTGAAAAAACCGGGGAGGTGACGGTCGTTCCCGTGTTCGATGCGCAAGGGACCTGCACCCAACTCGTGGGAACGGTTCACGATATCACTGAGCATGTCCGCTCCAGGAATGAGCTGAGCAAACTCAACGAGCATCTGACCCATGTGATGGAGTCCATGGGCGAAGGGTTTGCCACGTTCGATACGGAAATGAATTTTACCTACATCAATGCGATAGGTGCGGCGATGTTGGGTAGAACGCCCGAAGCATTGATCGGGAAGAATTGTTGGGAGGAATTCCCTGAGGTCATCGGCTCTCCGTTTGCCGACGTCTTTGAGCATGCGTTACAGACCCGGACACCGGCAACGGTTGAAGATATTTACGCGCCTTTGGGGCGATGGTTCGAGAGTCGGGTCTATCCGTCCGAGGAAGGGATGGGCATCTTCTTCAGGGATATCGGTGATCGGAAGCATAACGAGATCAAGCTCAAGCGCATGAGCCAGATCTACGCCGCGCTCAGCGAATGCAATCAGGCCATCGTACGAAGCCAATCCGAACCGGATCTGTTCGCGAAAATCTGCCGGATCGCGGTTGAATTCGGGGGCATGAAGATGGCATGGATCGGCCGAGAGGATGAATCCAGTCATATGGTGAGGCCGATTGCAGCCTTCGGAAAGGGAACAGAGTACCTGGAGGGGATCAATATTTCGACCGATGCCGACAGCATGTACGGCAACGGCCCCACTGGTACGGCGATGCGCACGCATCAGCCGGTCTGGTGTCATGACTTCCAACATCATCCTGGCCTGTCGCCGTGGCATGCGTTGGGCAAAAGGTTCGGCTGGGGCTCTGTCGCCAGCCTTCCCCTGTATTGCAAGGGCATGATCGCCGGCTGCCTGAACCTGTATTCCGAAGAAACCCATTCCTTTGATGAACAGATGCAAAGTCTGCTGCTCGAGATGGCCGACGATATCAGTTATGCGCTCGGCCATTTTCTCGATGAGGCCGAGCGCGGCGAGGAACAGGCACAATTGCACATGCTTTCGGAGGCCCTGAATCAGAGCCCGGCAGTGATCGTCATGACGGACCTCAACGAAGCCATCGAGTATATGAATCCAGCATTTACAAGGCGTTATGGCTATGAGCATCGAGAGGTGATAGGGAGATCCATCCGCCTTTTGCAACCTGGTGAATCCAGTGGCGCGGTGTTTGATGACATCCAGAGCTGTCTGGAGCGCGAGGGGAAATGGTCCGGCGAACTTGTAAACGTGGCCAAGGATGGCAAGGAATATATCGAACAGGCAACTACCACGTTCGTACGTGCACCGGATGGTCAGCCCATCAAACAGGTTTACGCCTTTCGGAACATCACGGAACAAAAGCATGGCGAGCAGGAGAGGAATAAACTGCAGGCACAGTTGCAGCATATCCAGAAGATGGATTCGATCGGTCGACTGGCGGGAGGAATTGCCCACGACTTCAACAATATGCTGGGCGTTATCATTGCCTATACCGATCTGGCACTGCGTCAGACTCCCGGTGAACGCAAGCTCGCCAGCTATCTGCATGAAATCAACGACGCCGCCAACCGCTCGGCCGAGCTGACGCGGCAATTGCTGACCTTTGCCCGCCGGCAGGCCCATGTCCCCAAGGTCATCGGTCCGAATCATGCCGTGGAAGGAACGCTTAAGCTGTTGCAGCGCATGATCGGGGAGAACATCACATTAAGCTGGTTGCCCGGCGATCAGGTATGGTCGATCTACATCGACCCATCGCAACTGGACCAGGTTCTGGCGAATTTATGCGTCAACGCCCGCGATGCCATTGGGGGCGTCGGCAGGATCGTTATCGAAACCCGCAATGAGACGCTGGAGATGGACGATTGCATCCATGATCCCAAGGCCATCCCAGGCGACTATGTGCGCCTGAACGTCAGCGACAACGGCTGTGGTATTGCGCGGGAAGACCTCGAGAGCATCTTCGAACCCTTCTTTACCACCAAAGAGCAGGGGAAGGGCACCGGCCTCGGCCTGTCCACCGTCTATGGCATTGTCGAACAGAACAAGGGATTCATCCATGTATACAGCGAGCCCGGGCATGGTACGTCGTTCGCCATCTACCTACCCCGGCATGGCGGCATTCCATCGCTGGCAGGGGACAAGGTGCATGGAATTTCCTTCGCCCGGGACCAGGAGCGTGTTCTGTTGGTGGAGGATGAGGCAGCAATCCTGGATGTGGCCAAGTCTGTTCTCGAGACCTGCGGGTACATGGTGCTGTCTGCCCAGTCGCCCGAGGAGGCGATGCGCATCGCCCAAACCCATGCAGGGGAAATCCACATCCTTATTACCGACATGATCATGCCCGGCATGAACGGCCGCGATCTGGCGGAGAGTCTGGTATCCCAGCGCCCTGGCATGAAGCGCCTGTACATGTCCGGATATTCCGCCGACATCATCGGGCATCAGGGTATCCTCGACGAGGGTATCCATTTCATCCAGAAGCCGTTCTCCATGGCAGGCTTTGCTGCCAAGGTCAGGGAAATCCTGGATGCATAAACAAGCGTCCCTGTAGTTCGACCGGGCCGCTACCCCGCATTGGACATCTTTGCATTGAAGCAGGTATATCTCCTGATCGTGCCCGTCCACGAATGAGGCGCCATGGTTCTGGAGGTCTCCGGATCGGCCCTGTGGCCGGCCGGTCGTCAATGCCTGAATGCGATCCTGCCGAGTGGATGTTCAGCCCCAGTCCATAACCATATCCGGCCATGCATTTACATCGAGATTTCAGGAGCCGGGCGATTGCCCCATATAAACCCGTCTACAATGTAGAATCTGGAGGGATGTGTGGGGTCTTTTGGGCCGACATGGCCGACGGAGGGGAAAGGGGGTAGGAATGGTGCGTTACCCTTACCTGATCATCGGCGGCGGTATGACATCTGCAGCCGCCATCCGGGGCATCCGCCAGGAGGATGTCGATGGCCGGATCGGTGTCATCTCCAACGAGCCGCATCCACCCTATAAACGGCCATACCTGTCCAAGGCACTATGGAAGGGCAAACCCTATGAAGATGTATGGATGACGGTCGATATGAAACATGTCGATTTGCATGTGGCTACGCATATCACCCGCATCGACCGGAACAACAGGCAGGTTACGGATGACAAGGGCAACACCTATGGGTTCGATCAACTGCTGCTGGCCACCGGGGGGACCGCCCGACGCCTGCCCCAGGAAGTGGAGGGCCTGATCTATTTCCGCAATCTCGAGGATTACCTGCATCTCAAGGCGCTGGCGGAACACAGGCACAGCGTTGCGGTGATCGGTGGGGGGTTCATCGGTTCCGAGATTGCAGCCGCGCTGAGCATGAACGGCAACAGGGTGAGTATGATCTTTCCGGAGATGGGCATCGGTGCCCGCATCTATCCTCATTCCTTGGCTGATTTCCTCAACACCTATTATCGGGAAAAGGGGGTCGAGGTCATGGCGGGCGATACCGCCGCTTCCATCGCGCGGCGTGGGGATGGCTACGAAATCCGCACGCAGGCGGGCAAGGCCCTGCATGTGGACGCCGTGGTGGTCGGCATTGGTATCCAGGCCAATACCAGCCTGGCCCAGGAGGCCGGGCTTGAAGTGGACAATGGAATCATCGTCGATGAGCGCCTGCGGACCAACGATCCCGCCATCTATGCGGCAGGCGATGTAGCCAATTTCTTCAATCCGATTCTTGGCAAACGGATACGGGTCGAACACGAAGACAATGCCAACAGCATGGGTGAGATGGCCGGCCGGAATATGGCGGGCCAAGCCAAGGCCTATCATCATCTGCCGTTCTTCTATTCCGACCTGTTCGATCTGGGATATGAGGCGGTCGGAGAGATGGATGCCAGCATGGATCTGGTCGAGGACTGGCAGGATCCGTTCCGCAAAGGGGTGGTGTATTATCTGAAAGAGGGGCGCGTGCGCGGGGTATTGCAGTGGAATATATGGGGCCAAATGGACGCGGCACGGGCGCTTATCGCGCATCCGGGGCCGACCGATATTCAGAAGCTTAGAGGAGCCATCGTTTAGATGGCATCAAATACTGATCCGTACCCATTCGAAGAACGGGGGGATGCGATGCGCACCATGGTGCCGGAGGCCCCGGGAATTGCCCCGCGGCCTGCCTGCTTGGATGTGGGTCCGACGATGTGTTGCTGAAGATCGGTGCCCGCAGCGTATGCCGTACCGATTTGCATGCAGCCGAGGGAGAGAAGGGCGTATCCGCGGTGCGGTGGTGTTGATCTCGTCCGGGGTTCAGTAGCGCACGGTGGTCAGGAAGATGCTGATCGCCACACCGATCAGCGCCACGAACAGCGTGAAAAACACGCCCAGCGGTAGGCCGTGACCCGGGGCACCACAACCCTCGCGCCGGAAGCGCTGCTCCAGACCGGTGTAGCGGATGGCGGCGACGATGGCTGTGAGCGAGCCGCCGAGCACAAGCACGGAGCCTGTCCAGAACGAATAGGTGGTGGGATGTTGGGCCCCATGGGCGGCCTGCGGCATCAGGCGCAACACCAGCCCGAAGCGGTCGATGACGAAGCCCAGGGCCATCATGCCCAGCGCCACGCGCACCCAGGCCATTAGCGTGCGCTCGGCGGCGTAATAGACCATGGTGCAGGCGGCCTCCTCGGCGTAGGTCTTAGTGCGCGGTGCGTCGTCTTCCTTGGTGCTCATGTCCCTTGTGTCCCCTTTGCGGCTAATAAAGACCCAATACCATGGCCCGTCAATGCATCATTTTGCGCCAGGCTATGAGGTTGGGCGATGGATGCCGTCAGGGGGATCGCCGAGATCAACCGCGCTCCGTTACCTGAAAGAAGGGCTGGGTACTGCGGGCTACGGCCTCGGATCATTGGGAGGAAGCGGCGAGCCCCGAGCAGCCGAATGCGTACGAACCGGCCTAGCGGTTCTCGCGCAGCCAGCCTTCGACGAGCTCGCGCATCTCGGCCAGGCGCGCAGCATCCGGCGCCTCGAAGCGCAGGACCAGGCTGGGCTGGGTGTTCGAGGCACGCAGCAGCCCCCAGCCGTCGGCAAACTTCAGGCGCATGCCGTCGACATCGATGATGTTGTAGCCCAGTGCTGTGAAATGCGCCTTGGCCTCCTCGACGAGCGCGAACTTGCGCGCATCGGCACAGTCGACGCGGATTTCCGGGGTGGTGACCGCCGTCGGCACATCGTCCAGAAGCGCGGACATCGGTGCCTCTTGCGCCGCCAGCATCTCCATGATGCGGGCTCCGGCGTAGACGGCGTCGTCGAATCCGAAATAGCGGTCGGCGAAGAAGATATGGCCGCTCATCTCGCCGGCCAGCAGGGCTCCGGTCTGCTTCATCTTGGCCTTGATCGGGGAATGCCCGGTGCGCCACATGATGCCGTTACCGCCATGGGCGGCAATGTCGTCGTACATATGCTGCGAGCACTTGACCTCGGAGATGATGGTGGCGCCGGGATGGGTGAGCAGCAGATGCCGGGAGAGCAGGAGCAGCAACATGTCGCCCCAGATGATGTGGCCCTGCTCGTCGACGATGCCGAGGCGGTCGCCGTCGCCGTCGAAGCCCATGCCGAGATCGGCACCATGTTGGATCACGGTTTCCGAAAGCTCCCGCATGTTTTCCTCGACCGTCGGGTCCGGATGGTGATTCGGAAAGCGGCCGTCGG
The DNA here is from genome assembly GCA_963764315.1 of uncultured Zetaproteobacteria bacterium. GTDB lineage: Bacteria > Pseudomonadota > Zetaproteobacteria > Mariprofundales > Mariprofundaceae > DATLWN01. The sequence continues at coordinate 406,588 of CAVXSB010000002.1, read as the reverse complement.
GCTCGCAGTACAGCTCGATCACCTCGCAGCCGAGATCCCGGAACAACGGCGCGGCGACGATGCCGGACGGGCCGTTGCCGGCGTCGATGACGACCTTCAGCGGCCTGGCGAGCCTGATGTCCTGAACCAGCTGCGCGTGGTAGACGGGCATGAGGTTCATCTCCACATGCGTGCCGGCGGTGATCGCGGGGTCGACGTGCGTATGCATGCGCTCGTACAGGCTGCGGATCTGCTCGCCGTGCATGCTCTCGCGGCCTAGCATCATCTTGAAGCCGTTGTATTCGCCCGGGTTGTGGCTGGCCGTGACCATGATGCAACCGGCCGCATCCAAGTGGAATACGCCGAAGTAGGCAAGCGGCGTGGGGATCATGCCGATGTCGACGACATCAATGCCGGCGGCATTCAGACCGGCGATCACGGCATGCTGCAGTTCCGGCCCGGTCAGGCGCACGTCGCGGCCGACGACGACGGGGCGGCCCTCATTATCCGGCAGCATCGTCGCATAGGCCATGCCGAGGCTGTGGGCGAGCTCGGCGGTGATGTCGTCACCGGCGATGCCGCGGATGTCGTATTCACGAAAGGCATGGGCGGGAAAGGCTGTCATGGGGTTCTCTCTTGTGAGGCTGGGAATGGTCCCAATGTAGCAAGATGGGCTGGCCTGCTCAATGCGATTGGCTGTTGCCTGGCCCCGGCCACAGGCTAGGCTGCCCGCACCGATGAGTAGCTCCAACCTGAACGAGGCCCAGTACGCCGCCGTGTTCCACCGCAAAGGCCCGCTTCTGGTGCTGGCTGGCGCGGGCAGTGGCAAGACGCGCGTCATCACCGAACGCATCGCCGCCCTGATCGAGCGCGACGTGCCACCGGACGCGGTGACGGCCGTGACCTTCACCAACAAGGCGGCGCGCGAGATGCGCGAGCGCCTGGGCAAGCGTCTGGGCGAGAGATCCAAGGGGCTGCGCATTTGCACCTTCCATGCCCTGGGCCTGGAGATGATCCGCCGCCATGCCGAGCATGTCGGGCGTCGCCCGAACCTGTCCGTGTTCGCCGAATCCGAGCAGGTGGCGGCGCTGCGCAGCGTGTTGCAGGACATGGCGTTGCCAGCCGATGCGGAGCAGGTGAAGCTCATGCTGCGCCGCATCTCGGCAGCCAAGAGCGGCATGGGTACGGTGGATGCGGGGCTGGCCACGGTACGCGAACGCTTCGACGCGTTACTGGTGCGCATGAACGCCGTGGACTTCGATGACCTGCTGGTATTGCCGATCCGGCTGCTTTCCGAGCATGACGACGTGCTGGGGTATTGGCGCGAGCGGGCTCGTCACTTTCTCGTCGACGAATACCAGGACAGCAGCCGCGTGCAGTACGATCTCGTGCGCCTGCTGGTACCCGAGGACGGCAATCTGACGGTGGTCGGCGACGACGACCAGTCGATCTACGGCTGGCGCGGAGCCGAGGTGCGCAACCTTTTCATGCTCGAGCAGGATTACCCGGGGCTGACGGTGATCCGCCTGGAGGAAAACTACCGCTCCACCGGTCATGTGCTGGGGGCGGCCAACAGCCTGATCGCCCACAACAGCGGTCGGCTGGGCAAGGTGCTTCGCTCGAACATCGGCCAGGGAAAGCCGGCACGCATCTGGGAGTCGCAGGGGGCGGAGGACGAGGCGGAGCGCGTGGCCTCCGACATCCGTGCCCAGCATGCGGGCGGAGCCGAGCAATGGGGCGATTTCTGCGTGCTGTACCGCGCCTCCTACCAGGCCAGGCCGATCGAGATTGCCCTGCGCGAGGCCGGGGTGCCTTACCACGTCAGCGGCGGGCTGTCGTTCTTCGACCGCGCGGAGATACAGGATGCGCTGGCCTATCTGCGCCTGGTCTCCAACTTCGGGGACGATATCGCCTTTCTGCGTGCCATCTCCCGGCCACGACGCGGCATCGGCGACAAGGCGCTGGGCGATCTCGGCGAATTCGCGCATTCTCGCCGCTGTTCGCTGCTGGAGGCCTGCCTGGACGACGAGTTGCCGGGGGCGCGCGTGGAGACGCTGCGCGAGTTTGGGCGCATGATCGTCGATCTGGAGCACGTCTTCCTGCACGGCAATGCCGACGAGGCCTTCGCGACGTTGATGTCGACGACGGGATTGCGTGCGGCGATCGAGTCGGCGGCGGCGGACGAGCGGGAGCTTGAACGCAGGCTTTCCAATGTGGCGGAGCTGGAGCGCTGGTGGCTCAGGCATGCCGAGGGCGGCGGCAAGCTCGATACCTTCCTGCAGGGGCTGCAGCTGTGGGCGGGCCGCGACGAGGATCCGGGCAACCAGGTTCGGCTGATGACCGTGCATGCGGCCAAGGGCCTGGAGTTCGCGCATGTCTACGTCGTGGGCATGGAGGACGGCACCTTCCCGCACCGCAACGCCGTGGAGGAGAACCGCATGGAGGAGGAGCGGCGGCTGATGTATGTGGCGATGACGCGGGCTCGCTTCCGGCTGACGCTGAGCTGCTGCCGCAAGCGCCGGCGCTTTGGTACGGACGAGTCGCTTAGCCCATCGCCGTTTCTGGCCGAGATCGACGAAGAGCACCTGAGCTGGGTGGATCGGGATACGGACTCTGATGATGCCAAGGCCGAAGCCGCTTCGCATATGGACGCGATGGCGGCGATGCTGGCGCGCCTGAACGCCTAACGCCCGGTCTCGGTGGCTGCCGGCACCACCTTGCAGATGCAGTAGTTCGGGCCGGTCTTGGTGACCTCGGCAACCTTGAAATAGCCCATTTTCTCCTTCTGGCTCAGCATGAAGGCCATGGCGCGGAAAATCCTGTTTTCCGGAAAGATCGCCGTATGGAAATGCTTGCCCGGCTTTAGCAGTACCGGCCAGGAGCGACGCTCGGCCAGGTAGGCATCCTCGGCACGGCCGCCGAGCAGGCTGCCGCGAAACAGCTTGTAACCCTGGCCGAAGAACGCGATACCCATGCGCTGTTCGCCGGGTTTCGGCTCCTTGATCCAGCGGATGAAACCCAGCATCGGTTCGCTGTGATGCGGCATCCAGCCCAGGCCGACGAGGGCGTCGACGCCGAGCGTCAGCGGTTTGCCGCTCGTCCGTTCCAGGCCCACGCCCTTGTCGCTGATATTGGTCACCATCCAGGCGTGGGTAAGATCGCGTCCGGAAGGGGCATGCTCGTAGTTGCTGAGCTGCATGGCTGCAAAGGATTCGATGAAGGACTGGCGTGGGTTCCATTCCAGCACCACGCGTGTGCCGGCATTCTCGAGGCGGTCCGGTCCGCGTGGCTTGATGCGTACGGCACTCAGAATGGCGTTTCCGCCGATCAGCGTCGCGTGCAGTGCCTCTTCCGTGTACAGGTCGGTGTGCCTGGCATCGTGCATGGCCTGCTCGGCGCGGGCGACGTCGGCGACCAGCGCCTCGATGAAGGCATTCATGGGTACGGCCAGGCAGTCGGCGATCAATGGGGCAGGCAGGGCGGCCATGATCTTCGCCGCATCGTTCGGGCGTGCCAGGCTCGTGACCATGACGGCGCCGTCGGCGATCATGGGCGCCGGCTCGTCCCTGCGGCACAGCCGTGGTTTGAGCAGCCCGATGTGGCGTTGAAGCTCCTTCCAGATCAGCTGTTGGTCGATCGACGATTTGCCGTAGAAGTCGAGCAGGCGCAGCAGTTCATGCGCGCAGATGCTGCGCTGCAGCCGGGCCTTCTCGTCTTCGGCATCATCTGCCAGCAGGGGCAGGATACTGAGGCCGAGCCTGGCCAGGTCGAAAACCTGGCGGGTGGTGATGACGGCCGGGGCCTGATAGCGCTCCAGCGACAGCCTGAGCTGTCTGACCGCCAGTTCGATAGCCGAGGATAGCATCTGTGCCAGCACCGGGTAGTAGGACGGCTCGTTGCGCGCCGCCTTCTGTACCATGTCCACGCCGATCTTGTGCGCATTGAGTACGGCGGCCGTCATCTCCGCATCGAAAAGCTCCACCTCGTTCTCGAAGCGGTGGATGACCTTCAGGCGGAAATGCAGCGGGATCAGTGGGTTGGAGTTCAGCCGGGCCAGGTAGGATTTCATCTGCCGGCGCAGCACCTCGGCGGAGACCGCATCGGTGCCGGCGATGTAGCGGGAGAGCTGCTTGTCGATGTCGACGAACGGCAGCCTGAGCGCATCGGTCAACAACTCGGCCTTGCCCAGTTCCAGCCGCTGGGGATGCAAGCGCAGGTCGGTATCGAGCTCGAAGGACACGGCATCCATGAGCTGGCGCCACTCCGCCGATCGGGTGTCGTCCGTCATCGCCTATATCGCCCGATGCACAGTCATGCCCACCCCTGAAAAAGCCCTATACTATTTGGGTAAATAGCGGATGCACCGGCAGCTTGTCAAAGCCTATTCGCCGGTGCGGATGCGGTCGACGAGCTGTTTGACCGTGGGAATGAAGCCATTGGCGTAGAAGGGGTCTTCGGAGAAGCGGTAGGCGGCGTGCCCGGCGAACATCAGGTGGTTGTCGGGTTCGGCGCCGTGGGCGATCTCCTGCAGGGTCTTCTGGATGCAGAAGCTGCGCGGATCGGCCTTGCGCCCGGTAGTGCCGAGTTCATTCGTCGCCCAGTTGCTGAACAGGCACTGGGACAGGCAACCCATGCAGTCGAGCTGGTCCTTGCGGATCTCCTGCGCTTTTTCGGGTCCGACAAAGATCAGCGTCGAATCGGGCGTGGACAGCGCTTTCGTGAAGCCGTCGTTCAGCCAGCCATCGGCAAGCTTCCGGTCATGGCGGGTGACGTAAACGGTGCGGTTGCGCACGCCGTAGGCGAAGGGTACGACATGGTCGCCGGCCGGATGGTCGAGGAAGGCAATCTCGCGGTCGGAGCGCTCGTATAGCTCATGCAGGAAATTGTTGTATACGGCCGAGGAATAGAAGCCGGTCGGCGAGAAGCGGTGCAGCTTGACGTCGCCGCGCTTGAGCTGCAGCAGCCGCTGCTTCCAGGCATCCGAGATCGGACTCTCCTGGGTCAGTAGCGGACGGGTACCGAACTGGAAGGACACCGGGCCGATCTCCGGATTGTCGATCCAGTCGGACCATTCGTTCAGCGCCCAGACGCCGCCGGCCATGATTACCGGCACTTGCGTCAGTCCGAACTCGTTCATGGTGCGTCGAAGCTCGGCCACGCGTGGGTATGGATTCTCCGGCTGCTTCGGATTCTCAGCGTTGGACAGGCCGTTGTGGCCGCCGGCCAGCCAGGGGTCCTCGTAGACGACGCCGCCAAGCAACTCCGGGTACTTGCGGTAGGAACGCAGCCACAGGGCGCGGAAGGCTCGGGCCGAGGAGATGATGGGGTAGTAGTGTATGCCGTACTGGGCGGCCAGCGGTGCCAGGCGGAACGGCATGCCCGCCCCGCAGGTGACGCCGTGGATCAGGCCCTTGGCGCCGGTGAGTACCCCGTGCAGCACGCGCTCGGCGGAGGCCATTTCCCATAATACGTTCATGTGGATGCGGCCTTGGCCGCCGGCCACATCGTGGGCGATCCTGGCCTGGCTGATGCCGCCCTCGATGGAGTAGTCGATCAGCTCTTCGTGGCGGTTCTTGCGGCTCTTGCCGTTGTAGACGAGCGGTACGATCTCTCCATGCTCGTCGATCTTGTCCGCATTGACGGCGGAGAAGGTGCCTACGCCGCCGGCGGCGGCCCAGGCGCCGGAGCTCTCGCCGTTGGATACGGCCACGCCCTTACCGCCCTCGATCAGCGGCAGCACCTCCTTGCCCGAGATGTTCAGCATGGGTAGGTGAAACGACATGATGCTCCTCTATCCGGGGCCGTTGCGGCCAGGGGGCGCATACTACATCACAAGCCGCCGACGTGACAGAGGGTGGGTCAGAGGCTGAGCTCGAAATGCAGGATGCCGACGCGGATCGGCGGTCGGCCGGAAATTCCGCCGGGGTTGGCGATCCATTGGAAGGAGGGCTGCACAACCAGCGCCGGGCTGATGCTCATGCGGTAGGTCAGCTCGAATGTCTGTTCTATGCCCGAATGCGTGGCGGCTTCGGCCAGGCCCAGGCCGAACAGATCCTTGGTCCGCCCCGGCAGCAGGCCCAGCACATGCAGGCCGAGCCCAAGGTAGTGCGTGACCTGGTTGCGCACCGGCGGTACCCAGCCGTATTGCACGAAGGCACCGATGCGCGTGGTGCCGATGGCGGCCAGCTGCTGGTCGACGATGGCGTAGCCGCCGTAATCGTTGCCATAACGATGCCCGGCATAGATATGCGTGGACGTGTGCACCCAGGCACCGAGCTTGTAGCCGCCGGTATTGCGTACGAGTCCGGACTCGATAATGACCATCTGTCCCTCGTGCCCGGACAGCGTGCGCGTGGCCGGATTTCCGTCGAAACTGGCCAGCTGCACATAGACATGGCGCATCGGCTTGATGCGGATGCGCGCCGCCAGTCCGGCGCGCGGAAAGGTCGAGGTCGGCACGTTGACGGTGATCTCCGGGCCGATGCCGAAGGACGAGTTGATGAACAGGGCGCCGTACTTGGAGATGTAGAACTCGTTATTGATGTCGCGCAGGCCCGCGAGCAGCGACAACCTGCCTCCCTTCAGTTGCTGTTGATACCACGCCTCCTCGACGATGAACTGATCGGGCGCCTCGATGTTGCTGGCTCCCTGCAGGTCGCCGATGACGTGTGCGGAGGGCTGGCCGCCGTGGTTGCGCAGGGCGTAGACGAACAGCGTGCCGCCAGGCCAAAGGCCGGCCTTGCCGGTGTCCACCGTCAGCGTCAGGTCCAGATTGTCGTGGTAGATCGTCTCGAGGTGCGGGTTGATGAGGCCGGGGTTGTAGTTGCGGTCGATTTCGCCCGTATACAGGCCGCTGAAGGTGATGCCCTTGTTTTTCAGGCGTGTGCGCGTCCCGCCCCAGTCGCCGGTGATGCCGGGGCGGACCGGGCTGGCCGGGGCCAGGCCGAGAATCTCACCCCAGGCATGCGGCATGATCGGGAAAATCGTCGCCGGCGGCGGCGCGGCCGTCGCCATGGCGGGCAGCATACACAATATGCCGATGCCGATCGATCGGCGCCATTCCCCCATATTGACCTCCCCCCGGTGGTCCCGAACACCCTACTATGCTAGCCGTCCGAGCCCGCGGCCAGCATGGGAAGACCCTTACAGAAACAATGGATAGGCGGGATTGGCCGATTCGTCCACATAGGAATAGTCGAGATCGTCGAGGAAGGCCTGGAAGCCGTGGCGCTCATCCTCGGGAACCTCCATGCCGACCAGCACCCGCCCATAGGCGGCGCCGTGGTTGCGGTAATGGAACAGCGAGATGTTCCAGCGCCCGGCGGCCTTGGTCAGGAAATCGAGCAGGGCGCCGGGGCGCTCGGGGAACTCGAAGCGGTACAGGACTTCGTGGCGCGCCAGGCCGCTGCGACCACCGACCATATGGCGCAGGTGCAGCTTGGCCAGCTCGTTGTCCCTGAGGTTGATCACCGCATAGTCCTGCCCCTCGAGCATGGCTTGGATGGCGTCCCCCTCGCCGGGGCCGCTGGTGCGCATGCCGACGAAGATATGGGCCTCGTCGCGTCCGGACAGGCGGTAGTTGAATTCGGTGATACCGCGCCGGCCGAGATGCTTGCAGAAATCGAAGAAGGCTCCCGGTCGCTCCGGGATGGTGACCGCGAATACCGCCTCGCGCTGTTCACCGATCTCGGCCCGCTCGGCCACATACCGTAGCCGGTCGAAGTTCATATTGGCGCCGCTGTTGACGCAGGCCAGGGTCTGGCCGGCCACGCCCTCGCGGGCGACATAGGCCTTGATGGCGGCCAGGCCCAGGGCACCGGCCGGTTCGACAATGGAGCGCGTCTCGTCGTAGATGTCCTTGATGGCGGCACAAATCTCATCGGTATCGACGAGCATGATCTCGTCGACATAGCGTTGCACCAGGTCGAAGGTGATTTCGCCGACCTGCTTGACTGCTACGCCGTCGGCGAAGATGCCGACCTGGTCGAGGATGACCCTTTTTCCGGCCTTGACCGAGTCGTACATCGCCGTCGAATCCGCGGGCTCGACGCCGATGATACGTGTGTGCGGCGACATCTGTTTCAGGTAGACGGCCATGCCGGCGATCAGGCCACCGCCGCCGATCGGCACGAACACGGCGTCCAGATCGTGCGGGGCCTGGCGCAGTATCTCCTCGGCGATGGTGCCCTGGCCGGCGATGACCAGCGGGTCGTCGTACGGGTGCACGAAGCTCAGGCCCTGCTCCTGCTGCAGGATCACGGCATGGGCGCTGGCATCGGAATAGCTGTCGCCATGCAGCACAACCTCGCCGCCGAGCTCGCGCACGGAGCGCACCTTGATCTCGGGGGTGGTGCTCGGCATGACGATGACGGCGCGGCATCCGCGACGGTTGGCGCTGAGGGCTACGCCCTGTGCGTGGTTGCCGGCGGAGGCGGTGATGACGCCGCGGGCGCATTCGTCGTCGCTCATGTGGGCGATCTTGTTGTAGGCACCACGCAACTTGAACGAGAACACCGGCTGCAGATCCTCTCGCTTGAGCAGGATGGTGTTTCCCAGGCGCGCGGAAAGCTTCGCGGCGGGCTCCAGCGGCGTCTCCCTCGCCACGTCGTAGACGCGTGCGTGTTCGATGGCTTCAAGGTATAAATGGGGCATGCGCTTTCATCACCTGGATCGATCGTAGATGCAAATCGGGCAAGCCTATCAAATCCATATGCTGGGAGACAGGGCGGACCGCGGCCTGATGTACGGCGAGGCCTGCTTTGAGACCCTGCGCGTCATCAAGGGGTGCATCTTCCGCTGGCCGGCGCACCTGGCACGGCTCTGTGCAGGGGCCGCCGCCTTCGGCTGGATGGATCCCGCGGATGCGCCGCTGGGCGCGGCCTGCCTGGAGGCCGCCGCAAGGGTGGGGGATGATGTCCTGGTGCGCCTGACGCTGAGCGGCGGGCAGGCCCCCTGGGGACTGCAGCAGGCGTCGATACCGGAGATCCATGTACAGGCGATACCCTATACAGCCTCGCCCGGAAATCTGCGCTTGCAGGCGCTGGACTGGCCGTTTCCGCCGAGGGACAGGCCGGCCAAGTTTACCGCCGACTATGCGGAGGCGCTGCGCGCCATCGTGCAGTGGCGGCAGGCAGGTCGGCTCGATGAGGCCGCACAGCCGCTGGTCTGCGCCGGGGGGCGCGTCCTCGGCGGCCTGAGCGCCAATGTGCTGTTGTACCGGGAGCATCGCTGGCTAACCCCCGCACTCGGCCCCGGCGTGCTGCCCGGCATCGTGCGCCAGGCGCTGACCGAGGCCGGCGCCGTCACGGCCTGTTCCTGCCCGGCATCCTGGCTGGCTGATTGCGCGGCCATGGCGATGATCAATGCCGGCACCTTCGTCCGCCCTGTTGCCGCCATCGACGGCCGGGAGCTGGATACCGACGGGGCGCTGTTTGCGTCCCTGTGGCAGGCGCTGGGGGAAACAGGGGTACCGACATGAGGCGGGTGGGCCTGGCGCTGGCCGGCAGCGTTATCCTTATCATTGCAGTGTATCTGGGCTGGGTCTATGGCCGCAGCGTGGCACCGACGGCACCGGTGGTGGTGGTCATCGAGCGGGGGGAGAGCAGCGCCCATATCGCCGGGCAGCTGAAGCGGGCCGGCGTCATTGCCGATGCCTGGGCCTTCGAGGCGCTGGTGCGCCTCTCCGGATCGGCCAGCCACCTGCGCAGCGGCTATTACCGCTTCGATGGTGCCAGCAGCATGCCGCATGTGATGGGGCGCATGCTGCGCGGCGATGTCATGCGTTTTTCCGTCACCATTCCCGAGGGCCTGCGCACCGACGAGGTGCTGGCGCTGCTGGCCAGCGACACCGGCGTATCGCTGGCTGCGTGGCAGCAGGCATTGGGCCGGCTGTTGCCGAAGGCCGAATGGGAGGGAAGGCTGCTGCCGGAGACCTACGAGTACGAGAAGCCGGTCGATGTCGGGGCCATGCTGGCGCGCATGATCAAGGCCCAGCAGCGGGTGCTGAAGGCCGCCGTGGCCGGCGAACCCGGCACGGATACCGCGAACCAGATCCGCATCATCGCTTCCATCATCGAGAAGGAGACCCACCTGGATCGCGAGCGGGAACTGATCTCGGCGGTGATTCGCAACCGGCTGGCGCGCGGCATGCCGCTGCAGATGGATCCGACGGTCATCTACGGCGTCTGGGCCACCACAGGCGCGTTCTCCGGCAATCTGCACAAGTCTGACATGGAGCGGGACACGCCGTGGAACAGCTATACGCGCCGGGGCTTGCCACCGACGCCGATCTGCAATCCGGGCAAGGCCAGCATCATGGCAGCGGCCAATCCGGCGGATGTCGACTACCTGTATTTCGTCGCCGACGGCACCGGCGGGCATGCCTTTGCCGCCACTATGGCCGAGCATGAGCGCAATGTGCAGCGCTGGATCCGCATCTATCGCAAGCAGAACCATGAAGAGGCGAAGGGTGAGTGAGCGGGAAACGGCCATCGTCGTCGTACGTGTGGCGCCGGCACAGACGATCCTGTTCCAGGGCCTGCTCCAGGGTCAGGATGGGTTGGCGGTGATGCGCAGTCGCGATGCCGACCGTAGTCTGCACGAGTTGTGGACGGTGCCCGCACAGCTGCCGGATCTGTATGCCTGGCTGCATGGGCTGCCACCGCATCTGGGCGCGCGCATCATGGGCGAGAAGCGCTATCCATAGGGGGAGACATCTTGGGCTTTTTCATTTCCTTCGAGGGCATCGATGGCTGCGGCAAGAGCACGCAGCTGAGGCTGCTCGCCGACTGGCTGGTCGGGAAAGGCATCAATGTATGTGCGACCCATGAGCCCGGGGATACGCCGCTGGGCCGGCAGATCCGCGAGCTGCTGCTGCATGGGGAAGCTCCGGCACCAAGCGCGGAGTTGTTCCTGTTTCTGGCTGATCGTGCCGAGCACGTGGCCAAGTGCATTGATCCGGCGTTGGCGCGCGGGGAATGGGTGCTGTGCGACCGCTATACGGATTCCACCCGCGCCTACCAGCTGGCCGGACGCGACCTGGCGCAGGGGGAGGAGCTGGAGCCGCTGCTTCAGGCTGCCCAAATGGGGGTTGTCCCACACTGCACGGTCTGGCTCGACCTGCCGGTGGAACAGGCGATGGCACGCATGGCGGCGCGTGCTGCGGCCGGGGGCAGGAACACACGCCTGGACGAGGAATCGCTGGCCTTCCACCGGCGTGTACAGGCGGGTTTTGCGGCCATCTGGGAACGCCATCCCGAGCGCGTGCAGCGCGTGGCCGCCGATGACGGCATCGAGGCGGTACAGCAGCAGATCCGCCAGGCACTGGCCACGATCCTGGGGGATGCATGGCCGCGTTGATGCCGGCGCCGATCGGGCACGAGGCGCTGATGGGTCGCTTCCTGCGCGCCATGGGCGAGGGGAGGCTGCACCATGCCTGGTTACTGCACGGCATGCGCGGCATCGGCAAGTCCATGCTGGCCTCCCGCATGGCTGCCGCCTACCTGTGCACCGAGCCAAGCGTCTCCGGGCCTTGCGGGGAGTGTCATGGCTGCCGTATCGGTGCCGCCGGTGCCCATCCGGATATGCGCCTGGTGGCGGTGGCGGACGGCAAACGCGACATCAGTATCGAACAGGTGCGCGAGTTGCTGCATTTCCTGTCGCTTTCCGGCAGCGAGAGCCTGCGCCGCGCCGTCGTGCTCGAGGATGCCGAACTGCTCAATGTGCAGGCGGCCAACGCGCTGCTCAAGGGTCTGGAGGAGCCTGCTTCGGGTAGCCTGTTGTTGATCGTCTGCAACGATCTGATGCGCCTGCCGGCGACGATACGCTCGCGCTGCATGCTCGAGCACGCCGCTCCCCTGAACGATAAGGATATGCGCCGGGCCCTGGCCGGCATGGATATCGATGCCGATTTCTCCGGGCTCGTGCTCTCGCTGGCGCACGGTTGCCCGGGAAGGGTGCAATGTCTTCAGGACAGGCGCATCGGCGAGGCCTTGTTGGCCTGGCAACGCCTGACTGTCAATCTGGAATCGGCCGATCTCGGCGCCGTGCAGGACTGGCTGGGAAAACATTTGGAGGCGGTGCCGCGCGTGCTGGTGACCGACCTCGTGATCGACGCCCTGCAGCAGCGGTTGGCGGCCGAGGCTACGGCGGGCTTTCCCGAAGCCTTGCTCGAAGCGATGGCGGCGCTGGCTGCCTGGCCGCAGGCGGTGTTGCGCCATACGCTCAGGCCGGCCCCATCGCTGTTCGCGCACCTGTTGCAATTGCGTCAGTCACTGAAGGCCAGCTAGCCAGGCATGGCCTTTGCCCGCTGTGAGGATAGACTCGGGCGCCGGCGGCCCGGGCCGCGCATGCGAGGAGACAACGCCGAAGATGACCTATTACGTCACCACCCCGATCTACTACGTCAACGATGAGCCGCACCTGGGCCATATGTACACGACGATCGCCGCCGATGTGCTGGCCCGCCATGCCAGGCAGAGCGGCGAGGACGTGTTCTTCCTGACCGGGGTCGACGAGCACGGGCAAAAGGTGCAGCAGGCGGCCGAGACTCGGGGCATGAGCCCGATCGAACTCGCCGACAGCGTGGTGGCCCGCTACCGCGACCTGTGGCCGCAGCTGTCGATCAGCAACGACGATTTCATCCGCACCAGTTCCGATCGCCACAAGCGCGGCGTACAGGCCATGTGGAGGCTGCTGGCCGATTCCGGCTACCTGTACAAGGGCATGTACGAGGACTGGTACTGCGTGCCCTGCGAGACCTACTGGACGGAAACGCAGCTGAAGGATGCCGGCGGGCTGGAGGCCAAGGCCTGCCCGGACTGCGGCCGGCCGGTGCAGAAGGTTCAGGAGGAATCGTATTTCTTCCGGCTCAGCGCCTTCCAGGAGCCGCTTCTGGAGCATATCCGTACCCATCCCCAGTTCATCGCCCCGGAATCCCGGCGCAACGAGGTACTGCGTTTCGTCGAGTCCGGCCTCAACGACCTGTCGGTGTCGCGCACGACCTTTTCCTGGGGCGTGCCGGTGCCAGACGATGAACGCCATGTTATCTATGTATGGATTGATGCACTGACCAACTACCTGAGTGCCCTGGGCTTCCCGGATGACCCCACGCCCAAGTACTGGCCGGCCGACGTGCACCTGATCGGCAAGGATATCCTGCGATTCCACGCCGTGTACTGGCCCTGCATGCTGATGGCGGCGGGTCTGCCGCTGCCCAAGCGCGTGTTCGCACATGGCTGGTGGACGGTCGAGGGCGAGAAGATGAGCAAGTCCAAGGGCAATGCGCTGAGGCCGGCCGAACTGCTGGCCGAGTACGAGCCGGACGTGCTGCGCTATTTCCTGCTGCGCGAGGTGCCCTTCGGCCAGGACGGCGATTTCTCGCATGCGGCGCTGAAGCAGCGCTACAACACGGAGCTGGCCAACGACATCGGCAATCTGTTGAACCGCTCGCTGGCGATGCTGCACAAGTACCGGGATGGCTGTCTCGGTCAGGCCGCAACCGAGCAGGATGCGGATCGGGCGCTGATCGCCGATGTCGAATCCATGCAGTTGCATGTGGCGGCGGCGATTCGTGCCCAGTCCTTCCACACGGCGCTGGAGCGTATCAGCGCCGTGGTGCGCCACGGCAACCGCTATGTCGAGGACAATGCCCCCTGGCAGCTGGCCAAGGCCGGTGACGATGCGCGTCTGGATACGGTGCTGTACAACCTGGTGGAGACGCTGCGCCTGGTGGCGTTGCAGCTCTTGCCGTTCATGCCGACCAAGGCCGCTGCGATGTTGGCGCAGATTATGGACGAGCAGGAGACGGCTGCCCCCAGCCTGCGCGAGCAAGGCGGCTGGGGCCTGCTCAAGCCCGGGCATGTCTGCGCCAAGCCCAGTCCGGTGTTCCCGCGTCTGGAATAGGCACCTTGTCTGTGCGCTGCGGCACGTTCATACTGAATCCATGCCGCGGAAGTTGATTCGACGCTGTATGCCCGATCCCGAGGTGATACGCAGGCACCCGAGCCTGCGCTGTCTTGGCGTATTGCTCGAACGCGGTTGCCTGTGGCGGCTGAACCGCCATTCCGTCGCCCTGGCCTTCATGATCGGTCTGTTCGCGGCCTTTATTCCGTTGCCGTTCCAGATGCTGATCGCCGCCGCTCTGGCCATTTTCATCCAGGCCAACCTGCCGATCGCCGTCGCTCTGGTGTGGGTGACCAATCCGTTGACCATGCCCGTGCTGTTCTTCCTCTGCTACAAGATCGGCGCCTGGATCCTCGGCCTGCCGCCACAGGACTTCGATTTCCATCTCTCCACGCAATGGCTGCTGCACGGGGTGGCTGAGACCTGGAAACCCTTCCTGCTCGGCTGCCTGGTCTCCGGGTTGAGTCTCGGTGTCATGGGCTATTTCGGCATACAGCTCGCGTGGCGCGGCTATGTCGTCTACCGCCGCCGTCACCGCAGGCATTCCCGCCGCCTCGCCGCCTCCTGATCCGTCCGCGGGCATGATCTCGAACGATATGCTGCAGGCCATCGCCATGGCGGCCTCCGAGGCCGTATCGACGCCTGTGCATATCCGCCATGCCGTGCCGGTCGGGGGCGGGGACATCAACGCCTGTTACCGCCTGGAGGCGGTTGGCCGGGACTATTTCGCCAAGCTGAACGCATGCGAGCGGCTCGACATGTTCGAGGCCGAGCGCGACGGATTGACGGAACTCGCCGGCGCCGGCGCCCTGCGCGTGCCGGCGCCGGTATGCTGTGGCCGGGCCGGGGACGTGGCCTTTCTGGTCATGGAGTATATCGATTTCGGGCCCGATACGGCCGACAGTGCCGTGCGGCTCGGTCGCGGCCTGGCAGCGATGCATAGGCACACAAGCGGGCGATTCGGCTGGCGGCGCGACAACACCATCGGCGCCACGGCACAGCCGAACGCCTGGGATGACGACTGGATACGCTTTTTTGGAGAGAAGCGGCTGGCCCATCAGCTGCGGCTGGCAGCCGAAAACGGCCATGGCGGCGAGCTGCAGCGGCTGGGCGAGCGACTGATCGCCGGTCTACCGGGGCTTTATACCGGTTATCGGCCGGCCCCCTCGCTGCTGCACGGTGATCTATGGGGCGGCAATCATGCCGCCGACGGGCAGGGGCAGCCGGTGATCTTCGATCCGGCCGTGTACTATGGCGACCGGGAGGCGGACCTGGCCATGACGGAGCTGTTCGGTGGCTTTCCCGAGTCATTCTATGCCGCCTACCGGGAATCCTTGCCCTTGGATGGTGGATACAGGCATCGAAAAACGCTGTATATGCTGTATCATGTGCTGAATCATGCGAATCTGTTCGGCGGCGGTTATGCCGCCCAGGCCTTGCGCATGATGCAGGAATTGCTGAGCGAGCTCGGCTAGGAGGAAACGATGGGTTCTGATCGCACAGGGGGCACGCGCCGGTTCGGTTGGCTGATGCTGTTGCTGGTGGCCATGGTAACGCTTGCCGGCTGCGACGAGGTGCGCACGCCGAGCGTGCAGAATGCTGAGCCGCTGGCCGAGAAGCTTTTTGCCGCCGAGCAACATCAGGACTGGAACGCGGCCTTGTCGTGCTATGGCCATGCCTTTTTCCGCAACAAGGGCAAGGAGGCTTGGCTGAACTATCTGCAACATGTGCAGCAGGTGCTGGGGCCGCTGAAATCCTACACGCTGGAGAGTGAAGCGGCGGATACGCGTTTTTCCGGCGACTTCTACATCCTTCAGTACCACACCGTCTACGCGCGTGGGGATGCGCATGAGATCATCACCATCCGCGAGCCCAGCGACAAGGATCAATTCCACATCATCGGCCACCACATCCAGGCCAAGGGGCTGTAGCCGCGCGCAAAACCCTTTAGCCCGGTCTCTCGGCCAGCATGATGGCGCGCACCGGAGCCGGATAGCCCTCGACGGTGCGCGAGGGGTCTTGCGCATCGAGGAAATCGCGTAGCGATTCGAAGCGCATCCAGTCGGTGCGTCGCTGCTCGCGCACGGAGGTCGGAGCGGCGTCGACGAGGCGGATGCGGGTGAAGCCGGCGCGCGCCAGCCAGATCTTAAGCATGTCCGCCGACGGGATGAACCAGACATTGCGCATCTTGGCGTAGCGTTCCGTCGGGACCAGGCAGCTGCGCGCATCGCCATCGACAATCAGCGTCTCGAGCACCAACTCACCGCCAGGGCGCAATAGCCCCTTCAACTGCAGCAGGTGATCGATCGGCGCGCGCCGATGGTAGAGCAGACCCATCGAGAACACTGTATCGAAGCAGGCGGAGCCCTGCGGCATATCGTCGATACCCAGCGGCCAGAATTGCACATGCGCATCGCGCACATAATGCTGGATGGCGGTGAACTGCATCGCATACAACGGCGTCGGATCGATGCCGATGACGCTCGCCGCACCGGCACCGCGCATGCGCCACAGGTGATAGCCCGAGCCGCAGCCGACGTCGAGCACCCTGCGTCCGTGCAGTGGGGCGATGGCGTCGGCCAGGCGCTGCCATTTCATATCCGAGCGCCATTCGCAGTCGATATGCAGGCCGAACAGCGCGAACGGACCCTTGCGCCAGGGATGTAGCTGCTGCAGTGCTTCCTCGATCCCCTGCCGGGCGCCGGCGTCGATGTCCCCGGCGTCGCCGATGCGAATGGCATCGGTATGCAGGTCGATGCCGGTCGGCATCAGTTCGGGCAGGGCGGTGATTGCGGCCTGCCAGCGTCCGTGATCGCCGTGGGCCCGGACGTTCGCCCAGGCCTCGTCCAGGGTGTGGCCAAATCCGTCCGGGAATCCGGGCGGCAGAGTGTTGCTCATGCGAAGGCGATCAGGGATGCGAAGTTGAGGCACTGGAACCAGGGGAAGGCCCGGGAAAAGCCGGCCTGGCGCAGGCGTGTCAGATGCACATCGAGCGGTTCCGGAACCAGTACATTCTCCAGCGCCGTTCGTTTCTGGCCGATCTCCAGCTCCGAATAGCCCTGGGCGCGCTTGAAGTCGTGGTGCAGCTCGGTCAATACCCGTTGCTCGCGGGCATCGGCAAAGCATAGTTTCTCGGACAGCAGCAGCACGCCGCCCTCGCGCATGCCGGAACGGATGCGGGACAACAGGGGCAGGCGATGGGCGGCGGGCACGAATTGCAGTGTGAAGTTCAGCACCACCACCGAGGCGTCATGCACGCCGATATCGGCGATGTCGGCACAAATCAGATCGACCGGGCTCGTCGCCGCATCCCGATCCAGAATCTCGCGGCAGCGCGCGAGCATGGCCGGGGCATTGTCGATGCCGATGATGCGGCAGTCCCGGCCCTCGACGGCATGGCGCATGGCCAGCGTGGCCGCGCCCAGAGAGCAACCAAGATCGTACAGACGGCTTCCCGGCTGCGCATAGCGCTCGGCGGTGAGGGCGATCATCGACAGGCTCAGCCCGTAGCCTGGCACGGAGCGGGAGATCATGTCCTGGAACACCTCGGCCACCCGCGCGTCGAAGGCAAAGCCTTCGACGGCCGTCAGCGGCTGGCCGTACAGCGTATCCCGCGCCCCCGGACTCACCGGCCCGGCTCAGGCGGCAAGCGCATCGAGCAGGCGGATGACCTCGTCGGATAGTGGGCCGATGGCCTCGACGGTGCGGATAGCCGCCTCGTGCTCACCCTTGTGGTGATGCTCGACGGCGCGCTTGGCCAGCTTGTGCACCTCGGCATGCGGGCCGTCGAGTTCGGTGAAGGCGGCGGCATGGCCGAAGGCGCGCTGGCCATCTGCCGTGTACCATTTGCCCAGCCGGCACTGACGGTGGTCGGTGACCTCGTCCAGGGCGATCTGGCCTCGGCCGAGCACCATGTCGATCAGGCGCTTCTTCCACATCAGGTGGTCGGTCTTCGCCAGCTCAATGATGGCTTGGTTGATCTTGAATGCGGACAACTTCTTCAGATCGTTGCCGAGCATGCGTTCCAGTTCGTCCGTGCCGTCCAGAGCCAGCTGGGCCATCTGGTCGAGCTCTTCGGAGGTGGTCGAGATCGTGGCCACGCCCTGAGCGATTTCCCCAGCGGCGGTGGCCTGGTCCTGGCTGGCAAAACGAATCTCGTGCACGCGTCCATCGACGTTCTGCATATTGCCATCGATCGTGCGCATGGAATCCTGGCTGGCGCTCAACGATTCGGCGGCCTGCCGGACGTTGCCGGAGATGTCGCCGATGCTTTGCACCACCGAGGTGACGGCACCCTGGATGGCGGCACTTTTCTGGCCGATGCTTTCCGCTGCCATGGCGGTTTGACGGGACAGGTCCTTGACCTCACCGGCGACGACGGCAAAGCCCTTGCCCGCATCGCCGGCGCGTGCCGCCTCGATGGTGGCGTTCAGGGCCAGCAGATTCGTCTGGTCCGAGATCTTGCGGATGACACCCAGCAGTTCCTCGATCTCCCTGGAGGTCTCTTTCAGCTGGTCGATGCGTTCGACGGCCTGGCCCATCTGACCGATGGTGCCGTCCATGACGCGCGTGGCTTGATCGATGGTCTGCATGCCATGGGCCACCGATAGCTTGGCTTCGTTGCTGAGCTCGCCGACCTCGTGCGCCTGCTCGGCCATGGTCTGCACGGTGGCGCTCATCTCCTCGGTGGCGGCGGCCATCGCCGAGGTCTGTTCATGCACATTGCCGGAGACCTTCTGCAGCTTGCCCATGACGATGGCATGCTCCAACCCGGCCATGGTGACCCGCACGATGCTGCCCAGCTCGGTCAGCATCAGCTGATCCAGGTGCACCATCATGCGGTTGGCTTCGGCCGCCATGGGGTGGCTGGCGGACATGCGGTAGGTGAAATCGCCGTCGCATACGGCAGAGAAAAGCTGGGCGACCTGCGGATCGCGCGTGCTTGCAGTCAAATCATCCATTGTTGATCCCTCTCATTCCAGGATGGGAACTTTACGCAAGATTCATGCCCGCGCCAGCACTTGGGTTATTGAAACCGAAAAAAATCAGCGGAAGCAATGAAGAAGAGGGGATACGGCCGCCCGCGCCTATGTGTTTCCTTCGTCCGGGGGGCGCGTTTTCCGGGTCTCCGTGCCTGCGCCCAGCCCGATGTCATAGGCTTGGCGCTTATCCGGGTCGGACAGGGTCTGGTAGGCCATCTCGATCTCGGTGCGGATGTGCTCCAGTTCAGCCTCCCCGAACAGGGAATAGGTCGCCATCGAGTCGATTCTATAGGTCAGTTTGGCCCGGCGATAGGCACGGATGATATCCAGGTTCTTGGCATTCGGAGGCACTTCCAGCAATGCGTAGTAATCGATTAGCACTTGATCGTTCATATTTCAGCCTGTTTGTCCCAGTCGATCAGCTCGGCCGCCATATTCTCCAGATAGATGGCCGCCCGCGAATGCGGATACTCCATCAGGAAGGGGCGGCGCAGGCGCATGGCGGCAAGCACCTGCCGGTCGTGATGCAAATGCCCGAGGTAATGGGTCTTCCGGCCGAAATATTTGCTGCATGCCATGGCGATCGAGGAGCCCAGATCGGTATCGGCAGGCTCGAGTGCCTGGTTGACGATCAGGTGGAGATTTTGCCGTGCAAGCTCTCCCTTTAGCAGGCGGGCATGTTCCGGATGCGACTGCTGCATGGCATCCATGAGCATGGCCAGGGTCCGCACCGGCCTGCCTTCGCCGTCGTTGCTGCCCAACGTCTGCATCATGAGTCTGCGGGTAGCTTCGGGCGCCCGGCGCAGGTGGCGGATCATGACGCATTTCAGGAAGCGATAGGTGTTCTCGACCGATGTCGGATCCGGAATGACGACGACGATGCCGTGATCGGCATGGGTGAAGAAATCCAGCGTATTGAAGCTCGTGCCGGCTCCCAGGTCGAGGATCACGTAATCGGCATCGATATGCCCGAGGTTGCGGATGATCTTCTGTTTCTGGAAATGCTTTATATTGGCAATTTCCAGGCGGCCGGCGGCGCCGCTGATCAGCCCCAGCGTCGTATGGGGTATCGGCTGGATGAATTCGTTGATATGCCGATGTCTGCTTTCGATGAATTCGGACAGCGTCAGCTTGGTATCGGCCAGGCCGAAGCAGGTGTGGAGATTGGCGCCGCCGAGATCGAGATCGACCAGCACGGTACGTTTGCCCAGCCGGCTCAGGGCCAACCCAAGGTTGGAGGAAATGAAGCTCTTGCCCACGCCGCCCTTGCCGCTGGCCACGGCCCAGATGCGCGGACCGCATGCATCGGGCGGCTTGGCGGCGGCCTGCCCGTTCAGATGAATGACGGATACCCTTTGCTCTGCCGGTCTGAGCTGCCGGGATGTTTTCCCCAAGCATCGGGGCCAAGCATAGAACCTCCCCTTTATGGGTAATCAAGCGGTTTTGTTAATATAAACGAATCAGGGTGTCAACGCTTCCCCGCGCATCCGCTGCTTGAAGCCGCCTGGTCATTCCCGGCGCAGCAGGCAGTCGTTGACGAGACTGGCCAGTGCGAATGGCCGGAATGCGCGATCGATGCGGTCGCGGTCCGCGATCCGTTCGGCCCACTCCAGCAGGCCGATCTCCGGCCGCATTTCGCGATAGGCCAGATAATGCTCAAGATAGTTGTCGATCCTGCCCGCCTTGGATAGCCGGAAGTGACCGTAGGGCCAGAGCCTGAGCTGGTTGGTGTGCTCGATCGGTATCTGCTGGTGGAAGTGCTGGAAAAACGTGGCGTAGATGCCGGCACGGTCCGCACCCGCCTTGCAGTGCATCCACATCGGATACGCGATCGACGCGAACAGGGCCTTGGCGCGGCGCAGGTCCTCGGGCCTCGGCGCCTCGCGCGAGCGGATGTCGATGTCGATCAGCGTGATGCCCAGCTTCTCGCATTGTGCCCGTTCGATCGCCCAGTAGGCCGAATTGGGATTGGCTCCCTTGAGGTTCAGGATGGTCTGGATGCCGTGTTTCTTCACCATGCGGCGTAGCTGCCACATGGTGGGCTGGGAGGAGCGGAATGCGTGATCCGAGATGCGGTGGAAATTGAAGCGGAACAGGTTGGTGAAGTTGTGTTCCTTCAGCATGGCGTGCAGCCAGGCCCGGAGCCGGCCGACCGTGGTGTTCAGGTTGAAGCGCTCCCGGAGGCGTCCATCGTCGTCCATCTCTCCCTCCCACGATCGATCTCGGACCGCGGAAGGCTACGGGCGGGGTGTGTCACAAGCGGGTCATAGAGGCTTGCGGCTTGCCCCCTCAACGTTCCAGCTGCCAAACCAGGCAGCGATTGTTCGCCGGCATCGGATGATCGGCCTGCAGCACCAGGCCCGCCTGTTGCGCCAGGGCGTCGACGGCCTCGAAATCGCGGATACCGCTCTTCGGATCGCGGTCCTTCAGCCACTGGTCGAAGCGGGCATTGCTGTCGCTGGTGAAGCGGCCGTTGTCGTTGTACGGGCCGTAGAGACAGACGATGCCGGGCTCGCGCAGGTGGCGTGCGATGCCCGCAAACAGCAGTTCGACCTCTGGCCAGGCGATGATATGGATGACATTGGCGCAAAAGATCGCCGGGGTGCCTTCAATGGGCCAGGGCGCGTTGACGTCGAGCGCCAATGGCGCCGGCACATTGGGCAGCCCCGCCCATGCGCGCCAGGCATCGATGCCGGCATGATTCTCGGGGCGGTCGCTGCACCGCCAGCGCAGATGCGGCATGGCGGCACCGAAGCATGCCGCGTGCTGGCCCGTACCGCTGCCGATTTCCAGCACCTCGTCGAGGCCGGCGAACAGCGGCCGGATGATGTCCAGGATCGGCTGCTGGTTGTTGGCGCAGGCCTGGGAGAAAGGGCGGGCATCCATCGGCTGAGTCCGGTGCCGCCGGCTCAGTGCAGATGCCTCTCGAAGAAGGCGAGGGTGCGCTGCCAGGCGAGTTTAGCGGCTTCGGCGTTGTAGCCGAGCGGCGGCAGGTTCCTGGTATCGGATTTTTCGTTGGCGAAGGCATGCTTGGCATCGTAGCGGTGGAACTCGAAGTCCGCGCCCGCCGCGTTCAGCTTCTGCTCCAGCGCATCCACCCCATCGATACCGAAGAACTGATCCTGCAGGCCCCAATGGCCCAGCAGCGGCGCCTTGATCTTGGCGGCATCGACGTATTCCAGCGGCGGATAGCCGTACCAGGTGGCGTTGGCATCGCTCTCCGGCACGAACACCGACGCCAGCACCGTCAACGCCCCGCCCATGCAGTAGCCGTTGACGCCTACCTTGGTGCTACCCGTGGACTTCAGGTGTTGCACGGCGCCGCGGATGTCCTGCCCGGCGGCATCGGCGAAGTCCAGGCCCTGCATCAGGTGCTCGGCCTCCTTGGCATCCAGCGTCTGCTTGCCGCGATACAGGTCCGGCACCAGCGCCCGGTAACCGGCCGCCGCCAGCTTCTCGGCCACGCCCTTGATCTCGTTGTCCAGCCCCCACCATTCCTGGATCACTACGATCCCCGGGGCGCTGCTGCCTGCTGCCGGTTCGACCAGATAGGCCTTCGCGCTCTGGCCGTCGGGCCGCTTGTAGCTGATCATTTCACCCATGGTGTCCTCCTCGATGCATGTGATTCGACGGAAACTCGTTATAGAAGTTTACGTGCCAGGGTAGCACACGAAAGCGCGCATTCTGCGCCGGTTCTTTATCATTGGTCTGGGCAGCCACTCAGTGAAGCGGGCGGAGGTGTCCTTCAGCTATCTGGCGGCCGAGAAAACAATCGAGTCTGACCCCATTGATCCTCCATCGGGTGGGCTAGGCCTCGTCCCCTTGGATGTGCACGACGCGGTCTCGTCCCGCCTTCTTGGCTTGGTACAGGGCCCGGTCGGCTGCCTCCAGCAGTTCCTGGCCCGAATGGCGGTTGCCGGAGGTGATGGAGACGGCGCCGATACTGAGGGTGGCGCGCTTGTGCTGACCATAGGAAAGATCCAGCGCGTTCACGGCCTCGCGGATCCTGGTGATGATGTCCGTGCCCGCCGCCGCATCCGTGTCCTCGAGGATCAGCGCGAATTCGTCGCCACCGAGGCGTGCTGCCAGATCACCCGGCCGCTGTGCTACGCCCTGTAGAACCGTGCCGACCTTGGCCAGACACTGATCGCCAATCGGATGCCCGTGCTTATCGTTGTATGCCTTGAAATGATCGATATCGATCTCGACCAGCGTCAGCGGCGAGCTCTTACGCCTGCTTCTGCGTACCCCCTTGTCCAGGTTTTCGTCGAAGTAGCGGCGGTTGGCCAGGCCGGTCAGTGGATCGTGCAGGGAAAGGTATTCCGCCCTTTCCTCCGCCAGCTTGCGCGCGGTGATATCGCTGTGCGCGATCACGAACAACGGCTCCCGGTGGTCGCCGAGGGCGTTGACATGCATCATGAACCAGCGCTGCTTCTCGGGGCTGTGGCAGGGGTATTCGAACTGAAAGGATGCGCGAGTCCCTCCGATCACCTCCAGGATACCCTGAGCGGCACCGGCCGCGAGCACATCGCCGCTGGCGGCAGCGGCGCGCAGCACGTCGAGATAGCTCGTGCCGACGACGGCCCGTCCACTCGCCAAGCCGTTCTCAGCCCCGAAGCGAATCCAGGCGGTGTTCACATCGACGATCGCACCCTCGTGGTCGATGACGGCGATCTGCTCTTCCAGAGCGTCGACAATCTCGGCGCGCAACTGATCGCGATCACGCATCTATCCCTCCGGAAGAAAGGATAGATGATAGCCTATCTGCCGTCGAACCTTTGGCAAAGGCGCTGTGCTTCAGCGGGGCAGGGTGGTGCTTCCCATCAGGGCCTCGTCGACGGCGGCGGCACACTGCCGGCCCTCGCGGATGGCCCAGACAACCAGCGACTGGCCACGGCGCATGTCGCCGGCAGCGAACACCTTGTCGATGCTGGTCTTGTAGTCGTGGGTGTTGGCCTGCACATTGCCGCGCGGATCCCGGGTCGCACCGAGTTCGTCGAGCATGCCCTCGTGCACCGGATGCACGAAGCCCATGGCGAGCAGGATGAGATCGGCCTTGAGGATGAACTCGGAGCCCTCGACCTCCTGCATCTTCCACTGGCCGTTCTCCTGCACCCATTCGACGCGCACGCACTCGATGCCGGTGACCTGCCCGTTCTCGCCCAGGATGCGGCGGGTGTTGACGGCGAAGTCGCGATCGCAGCCCTCCTCCTGAGAGGTGGAGGTGCGCAGCTTCATCGGCCAGTCCGGCCAGGTCAGTAGCTTGTTCGGCACCTCAGGCGGCTTGGGCATGATCTCCAGCTGCGTCACCGACGCTGCGCCGTGGCGGTTGGAGGTGCCGATGCAGTCGGAACCGGTATCGCCACCGCCGATGACGATGACATGCTTGCCGGCGGCCGAGATGCGCTCGGATTCCGGGATGTCGTCGCCGTGCACGATCTTGGTCTGCTTGGTCAGGAACTCCATGGCGAAATGGATGCCGGAGAGTTCGCGGCCTGGCACCGGCAGGTCGCGCGGCTTCTCGGAGCCACCGGCCAGTACGACGGCATCGAACTCATCCATCAGCTGCTTGGCCGGGATATCGACACCGATGTGAGCATTGACGCGGAACTCGACACCCTCGGCGCGCATCTGTGTCAGGCGGCGATCGATGAAACGCTTGTCGAACTTGAAGTTCGGGATGCCATAGCGCATCAGCCCGCCGATGCGGTCTGCCTTCTCGAAGACGACGACATCGTGGCCGGCGCGCGCCAGCTGCTGGGCGCAGGACAGTCCGGCAGGACCGGAGCCGACGACGGCGACGCGCTTGCCCGTCTTGTGTTCGGCGATCTGCGGCGTAATCCAGCCCTCTTCCCAGGCCTTCTCGGCGATCGCCAGCTCGATACTCTTGATGGCCACGGCATCGCCGATCAGGTTGACCGTACATGCCTCCTCGCACGGGGCGGGGCAGATGCGGCCGGTGAACTCCGGGAAGTTGTTCGTCGAGTGCAGCACGTCCATGGCCTCGCGCCACTGACCGCGGTACACGAGATCGTTCCAGTCCGGGATGATGTTATTGATCGGGCAACCCTGGTGGCAGAAGGGTATGCCGCAATCCATGCAGCGGGCCGCCTGCGTGGCCATGTCCTTGGGCAGTTCGGCGAACTCGTTGAAATGGGCGATGCGGTCGGCGACCGGGGTGTAGTGCAGTCCCTCGCGATCGTACTCCTTGAATCCTGTCGGCTTACCCATGGGGCTGCTCCTTGCCTGATTCCGCTTTCTGCTGTGTTTCCATTTCGGCCAGGGCACGGCGGTAGTCGACCGGTATCACCTTGACGAACTTCGGCAGGTAAGCCTGCCAGTTCTCCAGGATACGCCGGGCTTGGGCGGAATCGGTGTAGCGCATGTGGCGCTCGATCAGTGTGCGCAGGATGACCTGGTCGTTCTGGTTCATCGCGTGCCGGATGTCGACGCGGCCGTGCGTCTCTAGGTCGGCGCCCTGATGCTCCAGCGTCTCCAGGGCCTCGGCCTCGGAGGTCACGGGCTCCAGTTCCACCTGCGCCATATTGCAGCGCGTCTCGAAATCGCCGGACTCGTCCAGCACGTAGGCGATGCCGCCACTCATGCCGGCGGCGAAGTTGCGGCCGGTTTCGCCCAGCACCACGATGGTGCCGCCTGTCATGTACTCGCAGCCGTGATCACCGACGCCTTCGACGACGGCAACGGCACCGGAGTTACGCACGGCGAAGCGCTCTCCGCCGATGCCGCGGAAGTAGCACTCGCCTTCGATGGCACCGAAGAGAACAGTATTGCCGACGATGATGTTCTCCTCGGCTGCGATTGGTGTTTCCTTGGGCGGATAGATGCAGATGCGGCCGCCGGAGAGCCCCTTGCCGACGTAGTCGTTACCCTCGCCGGCGAGATCGATGGTCACCCCGCGCGCCAGCCAGGCCCCAAGGCTCTGGCCGGCCGTTCCCTTCGCCTTGATGACGATGGTGTCCTCGGGTAGCCCCGCATGCCCGTAGCGCTTGGCGACCTCGCCCGAAAGCATGGTGCCGAAGCTGCGGTCCGCATTGTGGATTTCTGTCTCGATGACCACCGGCGTTTTCTCTTCCAGTGCCGGCTTGGCCTTTTCGATCAATTTGTTGTCGGCCAATTTCTCCAGCCCGTGGTCCTGTGTCTCGCAGTGCTGGGTGGCCGTGCCCTTCGCATCAGCGGCGTGCAGCAGTGGCGACAGGTCCAGGCCCATGGACTTCCAGTGGCGGACGGCGTCGTTGGTATCCAACAAATCGGTTCTGCCGATCATCTCGTCGAAGCTTCTGAAGCCCAGCTTCGCCATGATCTCGCGCGCTTCCTCGGCGACATAGAGGAAGAAGTTGACCACGTCCTCCGGCTTGCCGACGAATTTCTTGCGAAGTTCGGGGTCCTGGGTGGCGACACCCACCGGGCAGGTGTTCAGGTGGCATTTGCGCATCATGATGCAGCCCTCGGCAACCAGGGCGATGGTGCCGAAGGCGACCTCGTCGGCGCCCAGCAGGGCGGCGATGACGACATCGCGTCCGGTACGCATCTGGCCGTCCGCCTGCAGCCGCGTGCGGCCCCTGAGGCGGTTGAGCACCAGCGTCTGCTGCGTCTCGGCCAGGCCCAGCTCCCAGGGGCCGCCGGCATGCTTGATCGAGGTCAGCGGCGAGGCGCCGGTGCCGCCGTCATGGCCGGCGATGACGACATGGTCGGCATGCGCCTTGACCACGCCTGCGGCGATGGTGCCGACGCCGACCTCCGAGACCAGTTTCACCGAGATATCCGCGGCCGGATTGGTGTTCTTCAGGTCGAAGATCAGCTGCGCCAGATCCTCGATGGAGTAGATATCGTGGTGCGGCGGCGGCGAGATCAGGCCGACGCCGGGGGTGGAGTGGCGCACGCGGCCGATGCGTGCATCGACCTTGTGACCCGGCAACTGGCCACCTTCGCCGGGCTTGGCCCCTTGCGCCACCTTGATCTGGATCTGGTCGGCGTTGGCTAGGTATTCGGTGGTGACGCCGAAACGACCGGAGGCGACCTGCTTGATCGCCGAACGCATGGAATCGCCGTTCGGCAAGGGCTTGAAGCGCTCCGGCTCTTCACCGCCCTCGCCGGTGTTGGATTTGCCGCCAAGGCGGTTCATGGCGATGGCGAGCGTCGAATGTGCCTCGTGCGAGATCGAGCCGAAGGACATGGCACCCGTGGCGAAACGCTTGACGATGGCGGTGGCCGGCTCGACTTCGTCGAGCGGGATCGGCTTGGCTTCCTTGAATTTGAAGAGCCCGCGCAGCGTCATCAAGTGACCGTTCTGATCGTTGATGGAACTGGCGTATTCCTTGTAGAGGGCGTAGTTCCCGGAACGTACGGCATGCTGCAGTTTGCCGATGTTGTCCGGCGTCAGCGTGTGCGCCTCGCCGCGCACGCGCCAGGCGTATTCGCCACCGACGTCGAGGGCGTTGCGGTAGATCTGGGCGTTGCCATATGCGTCGCGGTGGCGGTGCACCGCTTCCTCGGCGACCTCACGCATGCCGATGCCCTCGATGCGGCTGGCGGTGCCGGTGAAGTAGCGCGCCACGAAGCTGCTGGAAAGCCCGATTGCCTCGTAGATCTGCGCGCCGCAGTAGGATTGGTAGGTGGAAATGCCCATCTTGGACATCACCTTCATGATGCCTTTGTCGACGGCCTTGATGAAGCGGGTCTCGATCTCGTGGGCCGACAGGTCGGAGGGGATGTGGCCCTGACGCTGCATGTCGAACAGCGTCTCAAAGGCAAGGTAGGGGTTGATGGCTTCGGCTCCAAAGCCGGCCAGCGTCGTGAAATGATGCACCTCGCGGGCGCTACCGGTCTCGACGACCAGGCCCGTCTCGGTCCTGAGGCCCTCACGGATCAGATGCTGATGCACGGCGCTGGTGGCGAGCAGGGCGGGGATGGCGATGTGATCGGCATCCATCTCCCGGTCGGAGAGGATGACGATATTGAAGTGCTTGCGCACGGCCTCTTCCGCCTGCTTGCAGAGCCGTTCCACGGCCGCTTCCATGCCGGTGGCACCTGCGTCTGCTGCATAACACATGGAGAGCGTGGTGGTGCGGAACTTCCCATCGGTGTACTGATCGATGTGGCGCACCTTCTCCAGATCGCCGTTGGTCAGGATCGGCTGACGTGCCTCGAGCCGCAGCAAGGGGGCGCCGTCGCTCAGCCCCAGCAGGTTCGGACGCGGACCGATGATCGAAGTCAGACTCATCACCATTTCCTCGCGGATCGGATCGATCGGCGGGTTGGTGACCTGCGCGAAGAGCTGGCGGAAGTAGCTGTAGAGCGGCTTGGCGCGGTTGGATAGTACGGCAAGCGGGTTGTCGTTGCCCATCGAGCCTATCGCTTCCTGGCCGGTCAGCGCCATCGGCGCCATCAGGAACTTCAGGTCCTCCTGCGAGTAGCCGAAGGCCTGCTGACGGTCGAGCAGGGTGTCGTGGTCCGGCGCCATCGGTGCGATATCGTCCGGCAGCGACTCGAGGTGGATCTGGGTCTCGGTCAGGATCTTGGCATAGGGGCGAGCGCTGGCGAGCTCCTCCTTGATCTCGGCGCCGTCGAGGATGCGGCCGGCCTCGAGATCGATCAGGAACATCTTACCGGGCTGCAGCCGCCATTTCTTGACGATCTTCTCCTCGGGGATCGGCAGTACGCCCATCTCCGAGCCCATGACTACAAGGTCGTCGTCGGTGATCAGGTAGCGGGCCGGGCGCAGACCGTTGCGATCCAGGGTGGCGCCGATCTGGCGGCCGTCGGTGAAGGCGACGGCGGCCGGGCCATCCCATGGCTCCATCAGTGCAGCATGGTATTCGTAGAAGGCCTTGCGCTCGGCATCCATGAGCTTATTGCCGGCCCAGGCCTCGGGGATCAGCAGCATGGCAGCGTGAGCCAGCGAGTAACCGCCGGCGACCAGTAGCTCCAGTGCATTGTCGAAGCAGGCGGTATCGCTCTGCCCCTCGGGGATCAGTGGCCAGATCTTGTCCAGGTCGGCGCCCAGAAGCTCCGAGCGCATCGAGTGGCGCCGGGCATTCATCCAGTTGATGTTGCCGCGTACCGTGTTGATCTCACCGTTGTGCGCCACCATGCGGAACGGGTGGGCCAGCTCCCAGGCCGGGAAGGTGTTCGTGGAGAAACGCTGGTGCACCAGCGCCAGCGCCGAGGTCAGGCGTGCGTCTCGCAGGTCGTCGAAGTAGGTGCCGACCTGATGGGAGAGGAACATTCCCTTGTAGACGATGGTGCGGCTGGATAGCGAGGCGAAGTAGAACTTGGCCGGATCAGCGAAATGCTTGGCGGCAACGGCATTCTCGGCCATCTTGCGAATGACGAAAAGCTTGCGCTCGAAGGCATCCTGGTCGGCGCAGTTTTCGCCCTTGCCGATGAATAGCTGACGGATCGACCGGTTCGCAGGCGGTGACGCTCTCCGGCAGGTCGGCGCGCACCGCATCGGTCGGCACATCGCGCCAGCCCAGCAGAGTCTGTCCCTCGGCCGCGACGGTCTGTTCGATCATGGCTTCGCAGGCACGGCGGTGCGCCTGATCCTGCGGAAGGAAGAGCATGCCGACGCCATAGGCACCTTCGGCGGGCAGTGTGAAGCCGAGATCAGTGGTGACGGCGCGGAAAAAGTCGTCGGGAATCTGCAGCAGGATGCCTGCGCCATCGCCTTCGCGCGGATCGGCGCCGGCGGCACCGCGATGCGTCAGGCGTAGCAGAATCTCCAGCCCCTGTTCGACGATTCGGTGGCTCTTCCGATTCTTGATATGGGCGACGAAGCCGACGCCGCATGCGTCATGCTCATGTCCGGGATCGTACAAGCCTTGCTTTTCGGGAAGCCGTGTCATACTGCAACCTCATCCTATTCAAACTGCATTTGCGCCATCGTGTGCGCCTGGTGAATTGACCACTCGGGGACCATGCCGCTTGGGCCGAGCAAAGGTCGCGTAATATAACGAAACCCTACCCGGTTCTCCAGTGTCAAAAAGTGTGGCCTCGCCCGGCTACGCTCGTATTTTGCAAGGACAGTCCCTAGGCTTGGCGCATGGAAAAGGACGAGCAGGTGCAGGCGATCGCGGCCCTTCTGGAGCATGCCGCCTATCCGAAGCAGGCGCATTATGCGCTGGCCGCGTTGCAGGACGTGCGTGCACTTGTCGGACATGTGCCGGAGGCGGCACTGCCGTTGATCGCCGAAAGCCTGGACATGGATCCCGCGGCGCTGGCGGCACTGATGCGCGATTCCGCACAGTTTACGGCCCCGTCCGAGGCCAGGCATCGGCTTTCCGTGTGTCAGGGGGCGGTGTGCATCGGCCGCGGCGGCGGCGACCTGCTGGCCTCGGCCAGGGAGAAGTTTGCCTCCATGCCCGGGCTCACCGTGGTGGCCGGGCATTGTCTCGGCCAATGCCTGCAGGCGCCGGCGGCAAGCCTGGATGAGGCGGTGTTTGCCCCGGTCGATCTTGCCGATCTTGCCCGGCGCGTGGCGTTGCTAGAGGGCTGAGTCGGCGGCTAGCCAGGCCGGCAGCTGTAGCCAGGCGGTGCGCAGTGCCGCATGGTGGCGGTCCGCATCCGGATCCAGACGGCGCAGCAACGCCCAGAAGGCGCCGGAATGGTTCAGATGCTTGAGGTGAGCCAGTTCGTGCAACATGACGTGTCGGGCCAGCCCTGCGGGCAGGCATAGCAGCCTGGCATTCAGCGAGATATGGCGCTGTGCGGAGCAACTGCCCCAGCGGCTTTTCTGGAAACGTACCGCCACCTGGCGAAAGGCCAGCCCATGATCGGCGGACAAATCCTGCAGCATCGGCGGCAGCTCGGCGCGGGCATGGGTCAGCAGCCATCGGCGCAGGGCCAGGCGCACCCTGGATACATCGTCGATGGCCCCGCTCAGGGTTACTATCCCGTCCTTTGTGATGGCGCGTACGCCGGCGGCTTTGTTCGCACGGTATTCCACGGGCACATGCCGGTCGACGGCGGCCAGGTGGATGGACTCCGGATGTGTCGAGGCATCGCTTTCGGCTGCCTGAATCGCGAATTGCGCCAGCTTGCGCCGGACCCAGTCCTGCTTGGAAGCGATGAGGGTGCCGGCCACTGATGCCGGCATGCCGCGGGGGATCACCACCTCGACGCGGCCGGGTGGCAGGATGCGGATCTGCGGGTGTCTGGCCCGCGCCGAGATGCGGGTGGCATAGGGGATACTCATGTGCGCAGGTGGCGCTCCATGATCGGCAACGCCAGGCGTCTGGGCATGCACTTCTGCAGCAGCCAGAGCAGCCGGTGGCGCGTGCCCGGCACGCAGTAGCCACCGCCTTTCGTCAGCGTGTGCAGGGCGGCGCGCACGACAAGATCGCTAGGGGCACGGAAGAAATTCCCCTTGCCCATCGGCATGCCGGAGACATCGCGGAAGCCCGTCGGCGAGGGCCCCGGGGCCAGGGTGACGACGCGCACGCGCCCGGCCAGCTCCGTGCGCAGCGCCTCGCTCCAGAAGGTCAGGCCGGCCTTGGCGGCGGCATAGGTGCTCATGTGCGGCAATGGCGTTTCTCCGGCCAGTGACGACACATTGATGATGAAGCCGCGGTTGCGCACCAGATCGGGCAGCAGGGCGTGGGTCAGGGCTACCGGCGCCACGAGATCCGTTTGCAGCACGTCGATCTGTGGTACCGATTCCGTGCGCTCGAACGGCCCCCAGATGCCGAAACCGGCGTTGTTCACGAGCCCGATGAGTTCCTCGTGCTTGACGGCCTGGCGCAGGTGTTCCACCCCTTCGGGCCTGGACAGTTCCGCCTGCAGGCAGCGGTGGCGGTCCGGATGGCGCAGGCGGCCCAGGGTCAGCTCCAGGCGCGCGCGGTCGCGACCGTGCAGCAGCAGGCGATGGCCTTCGGTTTCCAGCCGGAGCGCAAACTCGCAACCGAAGCCGCCTGAGGCGCCGGTGATCAGGATGGCTTTCACGTTAGGACCCGGATGGGCACGGCAAAGCGCCGGCGCTTCTCGAAGCGACAGACTTCACCGATGCCGCAGGCGGCGAGCATGCCCAGGCAAGTATCCATGGCGTGGCCGACCTCGCCCGGCGCATGGGCATCGGAGCCGAAGGCGAAGGGAATGCCGCGCTCGGCGGCCTGCGCCAGCAACCGCCCATGCGGATAGACTTCGCCGACCGGCTTGCGCAGGCCGGCCGAGCTGATCTCCAGCGCCACCCCGGCTTCCCTGACGGCATCGAGCATGGCCCTCTCCGCCGCCTGTACCCGCAGGCTGCCGGGTGGGGCGCGATGGCCGAACTTCTTGATCAGATCCGGGTGGCCGATGATGTCGAACATGCCGGTGGCGGCCGAATCGGCGACGGCGCCGAAGTAGTCGCAGTAGGCCTGCTCGACATCGCGGCCGTTCCATGCTTCGAGGTTGTCTGGGTTGTCGAAGCCCCAGTCCCCCAGGTAGTGCACGGAGCCGATGACGTAGTCCCAGGGGTACGCCTCGATCATGTCGCGCACGTAGTCCTCGCTGCCCGGATGGTAGTCGGCCTCCAGGCCGATGCGCACGGTCAGGCGGCCGGCGAAGGCGTCGCGCGCCGCCTCGACCTCGGCCAGATAGCCGGCAAGCTCGGCGCGGTCCATGCGCCATGCTGCGTCGAAGCCGCCGGGCATCGGTGAATGGTCGGACATGCCGATCTCCGTCAGGCCGATGCGCAGCGCCGCCTCGGCGTAATCGCGCACGCTGCCTGTGGCATGGTTACAGCGCGGTGTGTGCATATGATAGTCGGGGACGGGGGCAAATCGCATAAGCGGAGTGTACCATCCACCGGCGGGCGGGGTGAAGACGGTTGGCCCGATCTGTGCCAAAATGGTTTGACACCCCGGGGCAAATCGACAAACTTCGCCGCCATTGTCGGGCCGTTAGCTCAGTTGGTAGAGCAGCAGACTTTTAATCTGCGGGTCGCTGGTTCGAGCCCAGCACGGCTCACCATATAAATCAAGGGGTTACGGAATTTTCCGGCCCCTTTTTTCTTGCCAAAAACACGGTCGTGCAACCAGTGTGCAACCAGAGAAACCAGATAGCACACGAAATGTCCGGGGTTGTAGAACGACTATTACCTTGGCCGGTCGGCGACAAATCACATGGCCGGTTAGCGATTCACACGCCTACCTGCACATGACGCTGCTGATCGCTTCCAGACGCATCGCAGATGGGGGCTTCGACCATTGAAGAGGGGGCGGTAGCGAAAGTATAAGCGGCCCCGGGTTGGCAGGGCGTAGGGCGCCCGCTACGCCCGGGCGCCGACGCCATGATTGTGGTATTTTCGTGCCTATAAAGCCATGAGGGGGAATTCCGGTATGAGCAAGCTCTCTTTCGCTACGGGACTCCTGCTGGCGACCATGTTGAACAGCCATGCCTATGCTGGCGAGTCACCGGGCCTCTCCTTGCCGGCCCGGCATGATGCCTCGGGAAGCGAGGTGACCATTGCCACGCATGGCCCAGCCTCGGAGACGGTGGTCATCGAAACCCTGGCCGTGGCGGTAAAGGAAACGGAATCGAAAAGTCAGTTGTCGACGTTCGGGGAGGTCTATGCCTTCTCGCCTGCGTTCTTCGCCGTTTACCGTGATCAGCCGACGCGAATACGGTTGTGGAACCTTCAGCCGGATGACGAGCATAATTTCACGCTCATCGGCCCGCAGCACAGGGTGTTGATGTCCACGATGCTGGCGCCGCTTGCGAAGAAGTCGCTGGTCTTCACGTTTCATCGGGAAGGCCTTTACCGTTTCACATGCAGCATCCACCAACCGGAGATGAGCGGTCAGATCCTGGTATTGCCGCCGCATTGACAGGTGCTAGCCTGGCTTGCCCAGAGTTGTCCAAGCATGAATATATATTCATTCGACCATCATATATTTCTAACACGAAAGGCCTAATGTTCTTCTTGTCCGGAGCGGGCCACCCTCCTCCCCTCCCTCCCTAGCGCCCCTTCGGACACAGTTCACACAAAGGGCCCCGGCATTCCGGGGCCCTTTTTCTTGGGTGACGGGAATGGCCCGATTAAAAGGCGTCTTCGAAGAGCTCGAGCTGTGGCGGGCCGAGATAGATGTCCCGATTTCCGCCGGCACCGGCATGGGCCTTTCTGAACGCCTCCGACTTGGTCCAGTCTTCGAATGCGTCGCGTGACTCCCAGGTGGTGTGCGAGGCAAACAGCGTGTATTCGTCGTTGCTGGGCCCCTTGAGCAGATGGAACGCCTTGAATCCGGGCACGGTCTCCAGATGAGTCTCCCGATTCTTCCAGATGTCGACGAACACATCCTCGCTGCCCGATGCGATTTTGAACCGATTCATTGCAATAAACATGTACACCTCGATAAGCCGTTTTATGATCCTGGTGCCAACGCCCATCGTTCACAGGCGGTGAACTCGGAGCGTAGCGGAGAGCTTGGCGCCTCTATATAACTATTTTTTTATGGGTTTTCGTTGGAAGAGTGAGATCACGCTCGGGTACTTGTGAGCAACAAGGGGTTCCGGCATTCCTGCTCTGGATCCCGAACCCGGCCGTCAGGGCAGATGATGCGTTTGCAGCAAGCCTTCCAGCGATTGCTCCGCCCGGTGTGCCAGGCGCCGGATATGCAAAAAGCGCATCAGGCGGATGGTCGGTTTCATGGCGAAGAAGATACTGCCGATCAGGAACAGCCAGGATCCGGTGTCCTGGAATCCGGGATAAAGAAAGAAAATGCTGCCGGAGACAAACATCAGCGCGGCGGCGAAATCAACCAGCAGGTGCGCCCATTGGTAAAGGGCGTGCTGCCTCGGCGTGAGGCCGCTGCGGATTACGTTGTCGTTCTCCATCATGTCTCCTCCTATGGCCGACGTGGGGAGGCAAGCAACCAGAGCCTCGGCCCCGGGTCAAATCCGCGAAGCAGGAACGTGCGAGCATGAAGCCAACAAGTAAGGCTGTGGCATCCAAGCCGGCGCGTACGCAGCTGGTCGCCGGGTGGAGATCATGGTGGAAATGACCGAGCCGACCTGAGCGATAGGCCCGGCGACAAAGTACAGAACGGGAAGCGGTCCTCCGAGCCTGATGCCGGCTTGCCGTTGTCAGGCAATGTCATCACCGGGCACCAAGTTGCGCACTTGCTTTCAGCCTCGCGAGGCTGGTTGATGCAAGTGGCCGACAATGAAAAGCAGGCCTATGCGCATGTCTCCGAGGGCCGGATGAATGCGATTGTTGCCGACAACGATACCTGCGACCTGGGCGGGTGCGATGGATTTTTCTATCTGTCCACGGGGAGGCTGATGCTCGACATGCGTTTGGGCATGGCGGCCCAATTGACCCATGGGTTTCCTGACGAAAAGGGTGGGGCAGTGTGGTCGGAAGGGCATGGTTTTCGGTGATGACGCGTAAGGTTGCCGCACCAAGCCACGGGGCATGATGCTTTTCGCCTTGGTTTGATCATCGGCGCTATTTGGTCTACATGGCGTGGATGCATGGGGGGAGGAAGTGGAGGTGTGTGATGGCCGATGAAAATATGATCCATGTCATGAAGGTCGAGACCGCACGGGCGTTGCCATGGGGCGTCATGATGCTCGTGGTGATGCTGCTTGGCGGCATGTGGCTTAAGCAGGAGGTGAAGGAAGGCATTCAGTTTGCGAGCCAAACCGTCATCCGGGACGTGCGTTCGACGGTGTTCGATCCCCACGTGTTGATTCCCCTGAAGCAGAACGCCAAGGAGGCGATCCAGTATGTGACGCATACCGCCATCCAGCAGACCAAGGACGCGGTGCTTGAGCCCCAGACCTTCGTGCCGATGAAGCGCAAGGTGAAGGAGGCGATTGAGTACAGCGCCATTATCGCCGCCGATCAGTACGAGCGGGCGCAGAGGGATCTGAAGCAGCACCGTTAGGTTCGCCCCGGTCAGGGCCGTGTCATGTGCGTGCCGGTGGGGCATGGTCTACGCTTTGCCTTCGGGTGAGGGGAAAACGCGAGCATAAGGAGCATGGAATGCGTAACACAGTATGGATGGCTGCGGCATGCGGTCTGGCCATGTTGGCCTCGGCGTGTACGACCTTCGTCAAACCCGAGGCCCAGGCACAATCGGTGCGGATCGCCACGGCCGGCGAGGTGAAGGGCTGTTCCAAGATCGGCCGTACTACGGTCACGGTACCTTACAAGCTCGGCTTCATCCACCGTTCGGCATCGTCGGTGGCCGATGATTTGCAGACCCAGGGCCGGAATAGCGCCGTGGACATGCATGGCGATACCATCGTCGCCACCAGCCAGCCGGACAAGGGTAATCAGGCCTTCGACGTGTATCGCTGCCGGCAGTAGTGCCGCGTGGCGTGAAAGGGCGGTGCCGGGGTTAAATATGGATTGACGCGACGGTGCGTATCCATAACCTTCGCGGCTGCTCAGGTCCCCATCGTCTAGAGGCCTAGGACACCGCCCTTTCACGGCGGCAACGCGGGTTCGAATCCCGCTGGGGACGCCAAGCATCTGTATCTGCCATGTTATTTCGTTGCATCTGCGTCATGCTGCGAAGGCGATGTCAGATTGCAGATCGAGATGGCGTGCACACGACTCTGCGCATGCAGCGTTTTCAGCAGTTCGCTGATATGGTACTTGATCGTATCGACCGAGATATTCAGCGAGTTTGCGATCTCCTTGTTTGACTTGCCGTTGCACATCAACCCCAACACCTCCCATTGGCGCCGGGTCAGGCTGGTGCCGTTCGGATCATCGGCGATCTCGGGCGGGGCGCAAACGCCGCCCTGCAAGACGGTATCGATGCAGGCCAACAGTTCATTGGCCGTCATGCTCTTGTAGACATAGCCGGCAGCACCGAAGGCGAGCATCGTGCGCACCAGTATTGGCGAGTCGATGGCCGAACAGATCAAGGAATTTTGTCTTCGTGTGCGCCTTGATAATGTTATAAACGCCAGAAAGCCCATTCATCCCCGGCATGCAGACATCCAGAAGTACAAATTCAGGATTAAGGCTAGTGCAAACGCGATTCAGGCTCTCATAGTCCGATGCCTCCGAAATGCGCGTGTCTGGATAACGGCTTTCCAGGATAATCTTTACAATATCCCTATGCATATCATGATCGTCAGCAATGACGATGTGAGATGGATATTTGGCCGGATTTTTTAAAGGCTTCTGCAAAAACAAACCCCTCACATATACTGCATTTATTTGCAGCTTATCCCCAGTTTGTTCTATCTAAGCAATAATCTTAATTATTTGCCGGATAAAATCATAAAGATCATTATTGTGTATATGGCGAAAAAGTAACCTACCTAATCAGGTAGGCCGTGGCGGTACCGACCTCTCGATAGGGGGAATGAGGTGCAGATAGATGCGGTGGGCTGCCACGGCTGGTCATGCGCGCGCAATCCTGGCTTGCGGTGGCCAGCTAATCCTTATCGATCAGGCGGGTGTAGGGCAGGTTGTCGATCGCCGACGGATGGCCCGCTTCTAGCACTGGCCGCCATTGCTCGAGCTCCGATTCTGCGCCGCGCAGCATCAGCACGTACTTCCCATCCTCGATGTCTTTGTGCAGTTCCTCGATCTTTTGCTCCGGGATGCCCGTGCGGTGCAGGGCCACGGACAGCTGTGACAAGGCTGCGGCTCCGGCCATGGTGCCGGCACCGGCAACGGCGCCACCGACGCCCCCGACGATGGCCTCGACGATAAAGCCGGCTGCTGCCACGGCACCGATACCGGGTATGACGAAGAATCCGGCGGCCCCGGCCAGTGCCCCCCACAGGCCGCCCCAGAATGCCCCCTGTTTACCCCAGGCCTTGACGCGCTCCCCGGCATTGAGGTTGTAGATGCCCAGCGTGTCATCGCCGATGGCGTGCATCTTTCCCAGCACGGAGATCAGGTCCATCTGGAAACCCTTATCGATCAGGGCTCTGACGACGTCGTCGGCCTTCTCCTCATTGGGGTAGGTGGCGACGAGAACGCGATTTTTTTCTCGCCATGATGGCTTTTCCGCTGTGCTCATGGGAAATCTCCTTGCGTGGCCGGTTCGAAGATGTTGGCCGCATCAATCTGGGTGAATGTTGCCTATCATGGATCACCCCGGCGAGGTGTTCAAATCGCACCCTCACACGACCTTGCGACCGGTCCTCAAGTTCCACTTCAATGGCTGTGATGTCATGGACGGACCGGCTTTGGCCGCCATGCAGTGGCGGCAGCGTTTGCGATGACGGCATGGCCTGCGGGCGCCGGAGCGCATCGGCCCGTAGCCGGTGGTATCGCGTTGCCGCCAGCATATCGGCTCTGAGCCTGGGGGGCTGCAGCCAGCTCCCGCTTCTCGATCCCCAGGGGCCTGTCGGCAGGGCGGAGTTGCATCTCATCGAGATCGCCTTCGCGCTGATGCTGATCGTCGTCATCCCCGTCATCGTCATGGCCATCCGGTTTCCCTGGCGCTTCAAGGCCTCGGATCCCAAGGGGGAATACGATCCGGCATGGTATAATTCTTCCCGCCTCGACCTG
The DNA here is from genome assembly GCA_963764315.1 of uncultured Zetaproteobacteria bacterium. GTDB lineage: Bacteria > Pseudomonadota > Zetaproteobacteria > Mariprofundales > Mariprofundaceae > DATLWN01. The sequence goes on along the minus strand of CAVXSB010000002.1, from coordinate 368,242 downwards.
GTCGTCTGGCTTGTCCCCGCCCTCATCGTGGCGGTGCTCGCTATCCTGACCTGGCAGAAGACCCATAGCCTCGATCCGTTCCGGCCCATCGATGCCGGCGTGCGGCCGGTACGCGTCGAGGTGGTATCGCTGGACTGGAAATGGCTGTTCATCTATCCGGACTTGAATCTGGCCACCATCAACCAGCTCGTGTTGCCCGCGCATCTGCCGGTCAGTTTCCGCCTGACCTCGGATACGGTGATGACCTCCTTCTTCATCCCGCAGCTCGGCAGCCAGATCTACGCCATGGCCGGCCGGCAGAGCCGGTTGCATTTGCTGGCCGATCACACCGGCGTCTATCGCGGCCAGAACCAGCAGTTCAGCGGTCGCGGTTTCGCGGACATGCATTTCAAGGTCAGGGTGGTATCGAAAGCGCGGTTCGCGGCCTGGGCGAAACGGGCAGGCAAGGGGAGGATGCGCCTCGATCTGTCCCGCTTCCGTCGGCTCAGTCGCCCGAGCACGCGCGAGCATGTCGCCTACTACGCGCCGGTCAGCCCGGGACTGTTCCAGCATATCATCGACAGCTTCCGGAACGGCCAGGGGCCGCTGGCCGCTGCCGGGTCAGGGGGCTGAGATGCTGGGGAAGCTCAGCCTTTCGGCTATTCCGTTCGACAACCCGATCATCATGTCCGCCGTCGGCGGAACCCTGTTCCTGGCCGCCATCATCCTGGGACTGATCACCTGGTACGGGAAATGGGGTTATCTGTGGCGGCAATGGCTGACCAGCCTCGATCACAAGCGCATCGGCATCATGTATATCGTGCTGGCGCTGGTGATGCTGTTGCGCGGCTTTTCCGATGCCATCCTGATGCGTACCCAGCAGGCCCTGGCCTATGGACCGGGCCACGGCTTCCTGCCGCCCGGGCATTTCGACCAGATCTTCAGCGCCCATGGCACGATCATGATCATCTTCATGGCCATGCCGTTCATGGCCGGGCTGATGAACATCGCCGTGCCGCAGCAAATCGGCGCCCGCGACGTGGCCTTTCCGTTCATGAATGCCATCAGCCTGTGGCTGACCGTGGCCGCGGCCATGCTCGTCATGGTCTCGCTCGGCATCGGCGAGTTCTCGAAGGCGGGATGGAGCGGATACGCGCCGTTGACGGAACTGAAATACAGCCCCGGCACCGGCGTCGATTACTGGATGTGGGCCTTCCAGATCGCCGGTATCGGCTCGTTGATGACCGGCATCAACTTCCTCGTCACCATCCTCAGGATGCGCGCCCCCGGCATGCGGCTGATGCGCATGCCCACCTTCGTCTGGACCATCCTGTGCACCAACGTGCTGATGGTGTTGGCCTTCCCGGTGCTGACGGTGACGCTGGCGTTGTTGACGCTGGATCGTTATCTCGGCATGCACTTCTTCACCAACACCCTGGGCGGCAACCCGATGCTGTATATCAATCTGTTCTGGGCCTGGGGTCATCCGGAGGTGTATATCGTTATTCTGCCGGCCTTCGGCGTGTTCTCGGAGGTCGTCGCCACCTTCTCCGGCAAGCGCCTGTTCGGCTATCGCTCGCTGATCTATGCCACCGTGGCCATCACCGTGCTGTCGTTCTCGGTGTGGCTGCACCATTTCTTCACCATGGGCGCCGGTGCCGCCGTGAACTCGGCCTTCGGCATCGCCACCATGCTGATCGCCATCCCCACCGGCGTGAAGATCTTCAACTGGCTGTTCACCATGTACCGCGGCCGCGTGCGCTTCACCACGCCGATGTACTGGACCATCGGCTTTTTGACCACCTTCGCGCTCGGCGGCATGACCGGGGTGCTGATGGCCGTGCCGCCGGCCGATTTCGTGCTGCACAACAGCCTGTTCCTGGTGGCGCACTTCCACAACATGCTGATCGCCGGCACCCTGTTCGGCTTCTTTGCGGGATACGCCTACTGGTTCCCGAAGGCTACGGGCTTCCGGCTGGACGAGGCCTGGGGCAAGCGCGCCTTCTGGTGCTGGTTCATCGGCTTTTATCTCGCCTTCATGCCGCTGTATGTGCTGGGATTCATGGGCATGCCCCGGCGCATGGAGCATTACGCCAACCCCGCCTGGCATCCGTGGCTGCTCGCCGCCGCCGCCGGCACCGCCGTCATCCTGCTCGGTATCGTCTTCCAGATCGTGCAGCTGGTCGTCAGCATCCGTCGCCGCCATGAACTGCGCGACGAGACGGGCGATCCCTGGAACGGGCGTACCCTGGAATGGGCGACCTCGTCGCCGCCGGCCGCCTACAACTTCGCGGTCATCCCCCATGTGCGCGATTTCGACGCCTTCCAGGACATGAAGGAGCGCGGCATCGCCGATGCGCGCCCCGAGCACTACCGGGACATCCCGATGCCCGCCAACAGCGGCAAGGGTTTCGTCATCGGCGGTCTGAGTTTCGCCTTCGGCTTCGCCATGGTCTGGCATATCTGGTGGGCGGCCGCGTTGGCCGCGCTCGCCATCCTGTCCACGGTGATCATGCGTTCGATGCAGGACGAGGTGGAAGCGGTGATTCCCGCGGCCGAGGTCGCGCGCATCGAGCGGGCGCGCCCGGCCTTGGCGGGGGGCGGGCGATGACGGGCGAGGCCGTGGTCATGGCCCAGGAGGCCGGAGGAGGGGAAGCCGTCGCCAACCGGGCCTTCGGCTTCTGGATCTATCTGATGACCGATCTGATCCTGTTCGCCTCGCTGTTCGTGACCTTCGCGGTGATGAGCCGCAGCTATGCCGGTGGCCCCGACGGACGCGCCCTGTTCGACCTGTCGCACGTGTTCATCGAAACCCTGCTGCTGCTGTTCAGCAGCGCCAGCTGCGGCCAGGTGATGCTGGCCGTGCACCGGGGGGCGAAGGAGGCGGTGTTGGGCTGGCTTGTGGTCACCTTCCTGCTCGGCCTGGGCTTCGTCGCCATGGAGATCCATGAGTTCCACGGCATGATCGCGGCCGGCCATGGCCCGCAGCGCAGTGCCTTCCTGTCCGCCTTCTTCACGCTGGTGGGCACCCATGGCACCCATGTCAGCCTCGGCCTGGTGTGGATGCTGGTGATGATGCTGCAGGTGGCGACGAAGGGGCTGAGCACGCCGGTGCAGAGCCGCCTGCTGCGCCTGAGCATGTTCTGGCACTTCCTGGATATCGTATGGATCGGGGTGTTCACCGTCGTCTACCTGATGGGGGCGATGGCGTGAGCGGGCGGGTGATCGACAGCGCGGGCACAGGCAGGGGCAGCCTGCGCAGCTACGCCACCGGCTTCATTCTGTCCGTCGTGCTGACCGCGGTCGCGTTCGCGCTGGTGATGGATGGATCGTTGTCGCGTCCGCTCACGGTGGCCGCCATCGTCGTCGCGGCCGTGATGCAGGTGCTGGTGCATCTGTATTATTTCCTGCATCTGGATGCCTCCTCACGCATGCGCTGGAATGTGCTGGCCCTGTTGTTCACGGTGCTGATCATGGTGCTGATCGTCGGCGGTACGCTGTGGATCATGGTCCATCTCAGCTACCGGCTGTCGTAAGGGAGAAGCGGTGATCGGCGATTATTGGCGCGTCACCAAGCCGGGCATCGTCGGCGGCAACCTCGTGTCCGTCATGGCCGGCTTCTTCCTGGCTGGGGGGGCGAGCGCATCGCTGCTGCCGGTGCTGGTCGGCATGGCGCTGGTGATCGCCTCCGCCTGCGTGCTGAACAACTGCCTGGACCGGGATCTGGACCGGCGGATGCGTCGCACCCGGAACAGGGCGCTGGCGCGCGGCGCCATGTCACCGCGGGCCGCCTGCATCTATGCGGCGGTATTGGGTCTGGCCGGATTCGGGCTGCTGGCCGCTCGTACCAATGGGCTGGCGTTGGGCATGGCCTTGGCCGGTTTCGCCGTCTATGTCGTCGTCTATGCCCTGATCATGAAGCGCCGCTCGCCCTGGGCGACATGGGTCGGCAGCCTGGCCGGGGCGGCGCCGCCGCTGGCTGGCTATGGTGCCGCCAGTGGCCGCTTCGATGCAGGGGCGGTGGTGCTGTTGCTGGTCTTCGGGCTGTGGCAGATCCCCCATTTCTACGCCATCGCCGTCAGCCGTCTCGACGATTACACCGCTGCCGGCATCCCGGTGCTGCCGGCGGTCCGCGGCGTGGACGCCACGCAAAGGCAGATCATCACCTCTATCCTGGCCTTCACCGCTGCCGCCGCGATGCTCGGCATTGCCGGGTATGCGGGATCGGGCTATCTGGTGGTGGCGGTGACCTGTGGTCTGGTCTGGCTGGCCCTGGCTTGCTGCGGGCGTGCCGTTGCCGGCGATCGCGCGTGGGCGCGAAGAGTGTTCGTCGCCTCCCTCGTCACCCTGTGTGCCGTCAGCGCCATGATGGCCATCGATGTGCCGGCGCATCCGGCCCCGGTTGTGCTCAGCATGGCGCAGGTGGGCTAGGGTCGTGAACGGGCTCTAGGAGCCGTCGGGGTTGTCCTCGTCGTTGTCGAAGCGGTATTCGAACATCAGGTTGGTCGTGCCCGTATACCCGGATTGGCCGCCGATGCGCGTGAAGGATTCGCCGACCACGACCACCCAGGCATGGCCAACCTGGGCGCTGACCTGGGGAATCCAGGCCAGACCCATTGTGGTGGCGCCGTTGGCATCGACGCTGGTGCGATTGAGGTCCAGCTCCAATTGTACGGACCAGGTCTGGTTGAGGCGCTGGCCGATGGCGGTGTTGGCCGACCAGCCGCTGCGTGCGTCCGCACCGAGCCGTTGGCTGACGGCATACTGGCCCTGCAGCCAGCGGCTGGACTGGCGCAGGCCGATCAGCACTTGCTCCGTCATGCTCGAACCGGTGCCCGGGAAGTTCTGCGGTTGAGGCCGGGGCCACCAGGCACCCTCGACCTCGAAGTCGATGACGCCAGCCCAGTCGTCGTCATCGCTGCCCCATTGCCATGGGGCGTACTTCAGGCCGACGGCGATCGGTGCCATAGCCACCGCGCCCTTGCCCAGTGGTTCCGTGGCCATCACGCCGGGGGCATCGATCTCTGCCCCCCAGCGGCGCGAGAAGGCGAGATCTCGTTCGCCGCTGAGGGTCACCGCGCGGCCGGCAGCGTTCTCGTTGTCCCGGCTGGCATAGATATAATAAGCGTTCTCGATCCAGGGCTCCTCGATATTCCAGGCCCGGCTCATGCCCTGGTCGGGATCCCCGCCGGCGAAGGCGCTCGGCGCCAGAGCGGTCAGTATCAGCATAATCAGCAGTGTTCTTTTCCCCATGCGCCGACGCTATCAATATCGATAATCATTATCAATATCATTTATCTCTGATCGTGGCCAGGCGAGGCGGCTTGCCTCATCAAGCGGGTTTGGTCCATATTCATAAGGCGCGGAAACGACTTCCACGTTTGCTATTTATGGCATGGACGCGACAGGAGGATAGATCATGCATCAAACGACTCGGAGGCCCGTCCACGGAGGAGGGCGTCATGGTCGATAAGGAATTGCAGCGCCTAGCGGTAGCACTAGGCATCAGAAACGCCCAGTATCTGAATACGGTCGAGCTGATCGAATGCATACGCCACCAGGAAGGCGACATGCCGTGTTTTTCACAGTTGTGGAGCGCCCCTTGCCGGATCAAGGGCTGCACCGTGCGCAAGGCCTGTACGAGTCATCCACCCGGTGGACAGACCCGTAATCGCTGAGTGCGATATACCCCGTACTGGTGGCGTCACTCATACCTATGGATAAATTGCAAAATGGCATCCGGGGTCACCGCATGTGCGCAATTCGTGCACTTTGGGGATCGGTATATGCGTATATGTTATGGATAGACGCCCAAGTTTGGTGTTGACCATATATTTGCTTCGCCTCTAAATTGGTCCGCAAGGCTACAATCGACAGGTTTCTTTATAACAATGCGGACATGAATCGCGAAAGCCTTGCGATGGTCTCTTTGTGCGATTTGGATGGGAGGGGAGGGCAGCGATGCGTTTGAACGAACCGGTGACACAGCAAGAGAACGACGGCATGGGAGATGAGGAGTTCATCTGTTCGAAGACCGACACCAATGGCATCATCACCTATGTTAACGAGGTGTTCTGTCGGGTGGCGGGATTCACGGAGAGTGAACTATTGGGCAAGTCGCATAATATCGTGCGCCATCCCGACATGCCCTGCGTGGCCTATGCCTGGTGCTGGGACATCCTGGGCGACGGCCGTGATTGGCGTGGTACCGTCAAGAATCGCTGCAAGAACGGTGACCATTACTGGGTCGATGCCACGATCTCACCGCAGGTCGATGCCGATGGGAAGGTGGTTGGCTATTTCGCGGTGCGGCGCAAGCCTTCGCAGGCGCAGATCGCCGCGGCGGAACCCCTGTACGCCCAGCTATGTCAGGCCGAGGGGAGCCTTGGCGAGCGTGGTCGGCTATCGCGCCAGGCCATCCAGGATTTGTACAAGGACAGCCCGCTTTACAGCCAGTAGCCGACTTGGCTGTCCGCGATGCTGCGGCGATCGGGACCTAAGCCGCCTGGTCCTCCTGGTCGAAGAAGGCATAGCTCGATTTTCCGGCTTTCTTGACGCGGTACATGGCCTGATCCGCCTGTTCCAGCAGTACGGCGGCCTCCTTGGCCCCGGCGGAGAACAGGTCAACGCCGATGCTGGCGCTGATATGGATGACGTTTCCTCCGATCTCGAACGGTCGTGCGATCTCCTTCATCACCCGTTTCAGGAAGATGTGGCTATCCTCCGGGCGAGCGAGATCCTCCATCAGTAGCACAAACTCATCACCGCCCAGGCGCGCGAAGGTATCGTTGGCGCGCAGGATGTGCCGGATACGCATGGCGAGTTCCACCAGCAGCTTGTCGCCGGTGGCATGGCCATAGCTGTCGTTGACGGCCTTGAACGCGTCCAGGTCGATGTAGCAGACGGCGCAATGGTGATGGTCGCGCTCGGCCTTGGCGATCGCCTGCTGTAGGCGGTCGGTGAACAGCAGCCGGTTCGGCAGGCGGGTAAGCACATCATGATGCGCGAAGAACTCCAGTTGGTGCTGATGCTGTACCAACTGCGTGACGCTGGTCAGCAGGCCGACGTAGTTGTCGATCTCCCCATTCTCGTTGCGAATGGCGGACATCGACAGCCATTCCGTAAAGACCTCGCCTTGCTTGTTGCGGCCCCGGATTTCGCCGCTCCAGTGCCCTTTCCTGTCTAGCGTATTCCAGCGATATTGTAATTGTTCATCCTGCAGGCCGCTTTTGAGGATCTTCAGGTCCTTGCCAATGATCTCGTGGCGCGGGTAACCGGAGAACTGGCTGAACGCATCGTTGACGTCGACGATTTTCTTCTCGGCATCGGTGATGAACACTGCCTCCAGCGTGTTCTCGTAGACGCTGGCTGCCAGGCGCAGTCTTTCCTCCGCCCGCTTGCGCTCATTGATCTCCCGCATCAGTTGCAACGTGCGGGCCGCCAAGGCTTCGTACATCGACAGGATCGTCTCGATCAGCACCTCCATCAAGCCGACCATTTCTTGATCTGCCTTGGCCTTGGCCTCATCGAGGCTGAATCCGGCCTGGACGGAGAGGATCACCTTGGCGATGCGCTTGTCCGCATCAAGGATATGTATGGCCAGCCAGTGGCTCAGATAGGCCAGGATCTCCTCGCACAGTTTGTCGATGGGCTTCTCCGTGCGCTCACGCCGGAAGTGGGCCATTTGTCTCTCGAAATCACGGTGCGTCCGTTCATGTTCCTCAAGCATGGCATCATCGGCCAGATAGCGGTGGATCAGCCTCTCCTCGGTGGCGAAATGATGTGCGATATAGGCATCGAGTTCGTGGAACACCTCGTCCAGGCTCAGGTCGCTGGATTGGTAGGCCAGATGCTTGGCCAGCATGTTGATCAACTCGACGAGCCGCTTGTGCTGTACATCGATGGCTTGGATGCCGGTTTCCAAATTGGCATTCCACGGGAAGATTTCTTGATAATCCGTCATGATCGAAAGCAGCTCCAAGGCCAACCGGTCTTTGCTTCTGGCAGGAATAGGAGCCTACCTATATGGGTGAGTTTATCCACGTGCCGTGGTGGCTTTCCCCCTTCATATGGAGGGATATTGCTTGATATAGTCCATGGCAATGCTACGGTTAATTCCATACCGGTTCGCAGTAGGGTGTCTATAAATCTCCCGCAAAAGGTGGCGCCCATGGATGACAAAGCGAATCCCGCATTCGACATAATGGACGTTCCGCCGGTCGGCAGGACGGGCGAGGATCTGATTCGTGGCATCCAGCGCCATTATATCCGCACGCTGGGCCGGCATGAGCCCAACCATATCAGTCATTACAAATACCAGGCCCTGGCCTTCACGATCCGCGACCGCCTGATGGAGTGCTGGCGGGACACCAAGCATGTCAATGAGCAGCATGCCAAGCGGCGCGCCTATTACCTGTCGCTGGAGTTTCTGATGGGCCGCACACTGGGCAATGCGGTGCTGAATCTGGGCCTGGATGCGCAGGTGGCCGAGGCCCTGCATGGCCTGGGTATGGATATGGAGGAAACCTTCGACGAGGAGCATGACGCGGGGTTGGGCAACGGTGGCCTGGGTCGGCTCGCCGCCTGCTTCATGGACAGCTGCGCCACACTGCAACTGCCAGTGACCGGCTACGGCATCCGTTACGAGTACGGCATGTTCCGCCAGCTGGTCATCGATGGCCAGCAGGTCGAGGAACCGGACCACTGGCTCAGGGACGGCAATATATGGGAGATTGAGCGCCCCGAATTTACCCAACACATTCATTTCGAAGGTCGTGTCGAGCATTACCAGGACGCGTCGGGGCGTCCGCGCCGACGCTGGGTGGATACCCACGACGTGCTCGCCGTGCCCTTCGACACGCCGATCCCCGGCTACCGCAACGGTACGGTCAATACGCTGCGGCTGTGGAAATCGGCGGCGACCGATGAGTTCGATCTCGGCGAATTCAACGCCGGCAGCTATCCGGAATCGGTGGCGGCGAAGAACGCGGCCGAGAACATCACCATGGTGTTGTATCCGAATGATGCCAATGAGAATGGCAAGGAGCTCCGGCTGCGTCAGCAGTACCTGCTGGCCTCGGCCAGCCTGAAGGACGTGATCCGCCAGTGGCGGGATCGCCATGGCGAAGACTTCAGCCGCTTCGCCGACGAGAGTTGCTTCCAGCTCAACGACACCCACCCGACCGTGGCGGTGGCCGAGTTGATGCGGTTGCTGATCGACGATTATGGTCTGGAATGGGATGAGGCCTGGGATATCACTCGCCGTACCATGGCCTACACCAACCACACGCTGCTGCCCGAGGCGCTGGAGCGTTGGCCGGTCTATCTGTTCGGCCGCCTGCTACCCCGCCTGCTGGAGATCATCTACGAAATCAATGCCCGCTTCCTGGCCGAGGTGGCGCTGCGTTGGCCCGGTGATCTTGATCGTCAACGGCGCATGTCCATTCTGGAGGAGGGACCGGTGCAGCAGGTGCGCATGGCCTATCTGGCGCTGGTCGGCAGCTTTTCGGTCAACGGCGTGGCCCAGCTGCATTCGGATTTGCTGAAGCACGGCTTGTTCGGCGATTTCTACGCGTTGTGGCCGGAACGCTTCAACAACAAGACCAATGGCGTCACGCAGCGGCGCTGGATGGCCTGGTGCAACCGGCCGATGTCGCAGCTGATTTCCGAGACTATCGGCGAGGATTGGCTTACCGATCTGACGCAGTTGAAGCGGCTGGCGCCGTATGCCGAGGATACCGAATTCCGCGCACGCTGGGATGACTGCAAGCAACAAAACAAGCTGCGCCTGTCCCGGCTCGTCGAACAGGAATGCGGCGTGCAATTCGATGTGAATTCGTTGTTCGATGTGCAGGTCAAGCGCATCCATGAATACAAACGCCAGCTTCTGAACGTGTTGCATGTGATCCATCTGTACGATCGCATCAAGCGTGGGGACACTACGGACTGGACACCGCGCTGCGTGCTGATCGGCGGCAAGGCGGCGCCGGGTTATCACATGGCCAAGCTGATCATCAAGCTGATCGGCAACGTGGCACAGGTGATCAACAGCGATCCGGATGTCGGCCGCCTGCTCAAGGTCGCCTTCTTTCCGAACTACCGCGTGTCGGCGATGGAGATCATTTGTCCGGCTGCCGACCTCTCCGAGCAGATATCCACGGCGGGTAAGGAGGCATCGGGCACGGGCAATATGAAGTTCATGATGAACGGGGCGCTGACCATCGGCACCCTGGACGGGGCCAATATCGAGATCCGCGAGGAGGTGGGCGACGAAAACTTCTTCCTGTTCGGCCTGACGGCGGAGGAGGTCGAGCGGGCACGCGGGCACTACGATCCGAACGGCATCATCGCTGCCGACGAGGATCTGAAGGGCGTGATGCGCCTGCTCGAATGTGGGCACTTCAGTCAGTTCGAGCCTGGCATCTTCGAGACGATTATCCGGGCCATCCGCAATCCTCACGATCCCTGGCTGGTGGCGGCCGATTTCCGCTCCTATGTCGAGGCGCAGGGGCGCGCCGCGGCCGCCTTCAAGAATCGCGAGGCCTGGTTGCGCATGAGTATCCTGAACACGGCTTACAGCGGTAAGTTCTCGACGGACCGTACGATGGCGGATTACAACCGCGAGATTTGGCGGCTTACGCCGCTGAGCCCGCACTATGATGCGGCCTGAATCCCATTAAGGGAACCCGTATGAACGATAGTCAGCGCCAGGTTTTGAGCAAGGTTCCGGAGGTGACGCTCGGGTTCTGGGCGATCAAGATCCTTGCCACCACCCTGGGCGAAACCGGGGGCGACACCCTGTCGATGTCCATGCATCTGGGGTATTTGCTCAGCACGGGTATCTTCGCAGCCATCTTTGCCGTCATGGTGACGGTGCAGGTGCTGGCCCGTCGCTTCCATCCCCTTGTGTACTGGCTGACGATCATCGCCACGACGACGGTAGGCACCACCATGGCCGATTTCACCGACCGCTCGCTGGGCATCGGCTACGCCGGCGGCACGACGCTGCTGCTGGCGCTGCTGGTGGCATCGCTTTGGATCTGGCATCGCACACTGGGTTCGGTGGCCATCTATACGGTCGCCTCACCACGCTCCGAGGCGTTCTATTGGGTCACGATCATGTTCTCGCAGACCCTGGGCACGGCGCTGGGCGACTGGGCCGCGGATTCCGCCGGCCTGGGCTATGAGAGGGGAGCGATGCTGTTCGGAGCCATGCTTGTCATCATCGCCGGCATGTATGCGCTGACACGCATCTCACGCACGGCCCTGTTCTGGGCCGCATTCATCCTGACGCGCCCACTGGGTGCCGTCGTCGGCGATTTCCTCGACAAGCCCATCGCGCACGGTGGCCTGGATCTCAGTCGCTATGTCGCTTCGGGTACGCTGGTGGTGGCGATGGCGCTGCTGATCCTGATCTTGCCGCAACGGGCCGCCCAGCAGGCACACTGATCGGCAGCTACGCCTGTGTGGCGGTCAGCTCCGAAAGGCGTTGCTTCACTGCGGCGATGGTCGTATCCCAGTCCCCCGATGCCCGTTGGCGAAACAGACGCATGACGCCCGGATACCACGGTGAGTCGTCACGTGCTGCAAGCCAGCGCCAGTCGGGCTTGTAGTGTGGCAGAAGCACCCAGCAGCGCCGCCCCAGAGCGCCGGCCAGATGGGCGACGGCGGTGTCGACGGTGATCACCAGGTCGAGATTGGCGATGATGGCGGCGGTGTCGGCGAAATCGCCGATATGAGGGGCGAGATTCGTCAGGGAAAGCGGGGCAGGGGGACGTGTCGCCTCGTCTTCTCCGGCACCCTTTTGCAGGCTGAAGAAGCGCGTGCCGGCGATCTCCCCCAGCGGCGCCAGGCTTGCCAGCGAAGGGAGCGAGCGCTCACCATCGTTTTCGAAGTTGGGATTGCCGCGCCAGACCAGGCCGACCCGGAGCCGGGCATCGTCTCCTCCGATGCGGTGCGACCAATGCGCCGCCCGCCCGGGGTCCACTGCCAGGTAGGGCAGGTCGGCGGGGATGTTGTCCAGGACGGTTCCGAACAGTCGCGGCAGGCTCAGCGGCGGCGTCCAGTAATCCCAGCCGTCGGCGGCGAACGGTTCGTCGGCGGCGATCACCGTGTCCAGGTCCCGGTGACCGGCGAGCAACGCTTTCAGGCCTGGATGGCAGAGTATGGCCACCCGGGTGGCACCGCGCCGTTTCGCCAGGCTGGCGTAGCGGCAGAACTGGATCATGTCGCCGTGTCCGGCCTCCAGCCCGATCAGCAGGGATTTTCCCCGCAACGATTCGCCCTGCCAGCGGGGACAGCGCAGGTGATGCTCCAGCGGGATATACCATTGTCTGGCCTCGAGGCGGCGCCAGCCCTCCGCGTACCGGCCCTGGCGCAGCAACAGGTAGGCGAGATTGAACGCCGCCTTATCAAATTTCGGATCCAGCGCCAGGGCTTTGCGGTGGCAGGTCTCCGCCTCATCCTCCCGCTTCAGGCCAGCCAGCAGTACGCCCAGGTTCGACCATGCCGGCGCCGAGCCCGGATCGAGCGCCAGGGCATGGCGATAGAGGGACTCGGCCTCGCCAAAGCGATGTTGCCGGTCCAGAAAGACCGCGAGGTTCAGCGATGCCTGCGTCAACGACGGGCGCAATGCCATGGCGCTGCGGTAATGGTGTTCGGCTTCTTCCATACGTCCGCATCGCTCCAGCAGCAACCCGAGGTTGGCATGGAGTTCGGGGATGTTCGGGTCGATGGCCAGGGCCTGCCGGAATGCCTGCTCCGCGGCCATGGCATCGTCGTCCATCAGGCGCGTGCCCGTGTAGAACAGGGTTTCGGCTTCGTGGTGGCTGGCCATGAGGAGCCATCGTAACAGCCGATGGCCCATCCGCCATGATCGGCATTCCCATGCATGCGCGGGGATTCCGGCTATAGTAGATGCAGGAGGCATGGGCCGTAGCGGTTCGTACCGCGTGCATGACGGTGTATCCATTGCTGGAGGGCCGATGGCCGATGCGCTTGATGATATGAACCGATCTGCCGCCGAGTGCGCCGATGCCTGAGCGACATGAGCCGGATGCGACGCTACCGGTGCTTGCGCAACGCCTGCAACGCTGCGAGGCAGCACTGGCCATGGCCCTGCGCGATAATGAATACATCAGCCGTGCCTTGCAGGCATCGGAGGAGAAATTCCGGTGTTTGATCGAGCAGTCGCTGATCGGCATCAGCCTGACTGATGGTCAGCGCTTTACCTACGTGAATCTCAAATACGCCGAGATCACGGGCTACAGCATCGATGAGCTGCTGTGTATGGGGCAGCCGGATGTCGTCCCCCAGGGTGAGCGCGCCAAGGCGGCGGAGATGATACGCCGTGGCCTTAACGGCGAATTCGACGGTAATTTTTCCATGACCATCCATGTGATGCGCAAGAACGGGGCGATGGTGATCGCGGAACTGACGGGAGGACCACCGATGGAGGTCGAGGGGAGCCCGGAGTTGATCTTGATGCTCGTCGATATTACCGAAAGGGTGCGCGCCGAAGACGAAATCAAGCTTCTGAATATGCAGCTGCGGGAGCAGGCCATTCGGGATCCGCTGACCGATTTGTTCAATCGGCGGTATCTGGAGGAGACACTGGTGCGCGAGCTGACCCGGGCCGAACGCCAGAAGCATCAGGTCAGCCTGGTGATGGGTGATTTGGACCGCTTCAAGCACGTCAACGACACCCACGGACACCAATTCGGGGACAAGGTGCTGCAGGTGTTCGGGAGCCTGATCCGGCGGCATTGCCGCCGCAGCGATGTTCCCTGCCGGTATGGGGGGGAGGAGTTCCTGCTCGTCCTGCCCGACATGGGGCAGCAAATGGCGTATGAGCGTGCCGAGCTTTTGCGCCGGATGATCGACGACAAGCCGGTCATGGTCGGCAATACGGCGGTGACGATCTCGGTCTCCTTCGGGGTGTCGACGTATCCCGTGCATGCGCGCGATGCGGATGGTCTGATCGCGGCGGCGGACCAATCGCTGTATCGGGCCAAGGCGGCTGGGCGCAATCGGGTTTGTGGAAGCTGGGATGATACCTAGCCGTGCGTCTATATAGGCAAGCCCAACGAATATCCCATGATGTCCCATGCGCAGGCGCCGCTTCGCCTATGGCGAGAGAGCAGGAGGTCACCGTCGACCCTGCCGGCCGGCCTGGACGGACTGCGCCGTCATCGAGGTGAACATGACGATGCGACCGTCGTCGATGCCTGCCCGCGGGGCCTGTTTCTGGAGGACGGCTTTCCCTCTCGTCCTGTTACAGCCGAATCCTACTGCGGCATTTGCCCAACCGCCGGTAACACCGGGAAAGGCTCGGTGTGGGGGTGCTCATCGGTCAGTGAATACAGGAACTTCAGCAACGCATGTTGCTCGTGGGCGTTGAGACTGATCGGCTTCAGTTCGTTGGACGGGTCCAGACGATCGCCGCCCTTGTTGTAGAAGTCGATGACAGCTTCGAGCGTCGGCAGGCTGCCGTTGTGCATATACGGTGCGGTGCGCGCCACCTGCCTCAGATCGGGGGTTCGGAAGGCGCCGCGGTCATCGGCCTTGCCTGTCACCTCGTAGCGGCCGGGATCGATGCTGTTCATGCCGATATTGTGGAAACGGAAGTCACTGAAATAGGGCGGGGTATGACAACGTACGCAGCCACCCTTCGAGGTGAAGATCTCAAAGCCTTGCTTGGCCTCGTCGGACAGGGCATGGGTATCGCCATTAATCCAGCGGTCGAATGGTGTGTCCCTTTCGCTCAGCGTCTGCAGGTAGGCGGCCAGGGCCTGGCCGATCTCCTGGACGTTGATGTGCTTGGCGTGGAAGACGCGGGCAAAGGCCCGGCGATAGACACCCAGGGCGGAGAGGTTGGCGACGATGGCGTGGCCGGGATGCTCGCTTGCCGAACTGCCGCTCTCCGCCAGGTGGCCGGTGATGGCGGCGGTCAGCGAATCCGCCCGTCCGTCCCAGAAGAAGGTTTTGCGGTAGCCGACGTTGATTAGGGCGATGGTATTGCGACCCAGGGTCAGCTGCTGCGGCATCGGCCGCGGTCGCCCATCCGAGTACTCGAGCCCCGGTAGGTGGCATTGGGCACAGGATATGGCATCGCTGCCAGTGAGGCGGGGGTCGAAGAACAGCTGGCGCCCGAGATCCACCACCGGGGTGTCTTTCACAGTCGGTGTCGGCGGTAGGCGCCAGATGGAAAGATCGGGTACGCTCGAGGACTTGGCCGGGGCCGCGTAGATGCTGGGGGATGCGCCCAGCATCAATATCATGCCGATCGCGCACAGGGCATGGGTACGGATTCCGGTCGCCTGTTGCAATAAAGCCTCCATGATCATTCCGCCCCGCCCAGCATTGTAACATCTAGCCTAGGCTTGGAAAGTCTCAGGCCGGTGGGTAGGAAAGGGGGTCGGCAAGCCCCAGCTCGGAGAATCCCTGTAGCCGGAAGCGGCAGGAATCGCAATGCCCGCAGGGGGATCCGTCCGGCCGGGGATCGTAACAGGAGCGGGTCAGGCCGTAATCCAGGTCGAGTTCCCGGCCGAGGGCGATGATCTCCGATTTCTTGAGTCGGATCAGCGGTGCGGCGATTCGCATTGGGTGGCCATCCGCCCCCGCTCGCGTGCCAAGATTCGCGGCATGGATGAAGGCATCGAGGAATTCCGGACGGCAGTCCGGATAGCCGGAATAATCGACGATATTGGCACCGATGACCAGGTGCTGCGCCTGTACCGTTTCAGCCAGGGCCGCAGCCAGGGAGAGGAAGATCAGGTTGCGCGCCGGCACATAGGTGATGGGAATCTCATCGGACGGTTCCTGATCCTTCGGCACTGCGATGTCGCCCGTCAACGCCGAGCCGCCGATGGACGCGAGGTCCACAGCGATGACGCGGTGGCTGATGGCGCCGAGGGCGGTGGCGACGTGCTCGGCTGCAGTCAGCTCGATGCGATGGCGTTGCCCGTAATCGAAGCCAACGGTGTGACAGGCCCAGCCCTGGCGCCTGATGGCCCAGGCGAGGGCGGTGCTGGAATCCAGGCCGCCGGAGAGCAGCACGACGGCCGTACTCATACCCCCTTGGCCTCGCCGCCCCAGATATGTTTGTGCTGCTGCAGGTGCAGACGGACGGGCAGGCCATCTTCGAGTATCCAGGCAGCCAGCTGCTCCGCCGCAAGTTCCCCCCAGGCGGGGGAGAACAGAACGGGTAACCCGAGATCCGACAGCCCATGTTGGCGCAGCCAATCGCGCGCCCAGTGGTAATCGGCCTGGCTTGTGATGACAAACTTGATCTCGTCCCCGTCGCGCAGTCCGCCGAAGTTGCTTTCCAGGTTTGCCTCGCATTCACCGCTGTCGGGGGTCTTTACATCGAGGATGCGGCGGACGCCTTTGGGGATGCCGCTGATATCGAAGGCTCCGGAGGTTTCGAGCTGAATGATGCGTCCGGTTTGTACCAGCGCGGCGAGCAGATCCTGGCAGGCCGGCTGGGCCAGCGGTTCGCCGCCGCTGACGAGCACAAGCGGTCGATCCCGCTGCACGAACATCGGCCACGACGGCGTCGATCGTCATCGGCGACCCTCGTTCGAAAGACCATGCCTGGGGCGTGTCGCAATAGCGGCAGCGAAGCGGGCAGCCGGCCAGTCGCACCAGTGTGCACGGCATGCCGGCCAGGGTGCTCTCGCCCTGGATGCTGTCGTAGATCTCATGAATGCGGACCGATGGCGTCGGGATGATGGCCTATGCTCCTTGCCCGCCTGCGTTCAGCAGGGGACGCAAAATGAAACTGGCGGCCATCGGAAGCACCGATGGCCGCCAGTCAGCCTCGACATACGAGGGATTAGCGGGTGACGATATCCGCGCGGCGGTTCTGGGCCCAGCAGGCCTTGCCGGTGCCCTTGCAGCGCGGACGCTCCTTGCCGTAGGAGATCGTCTGGATGCGGCTGGCGGCAACGCCGTGCTGCTCCAGATAGTCACGCACGGAATTAGCGCGGCGCTGGCCCAGTGCCAGGTTGTACTCGCGGGTGCCGCGCTGGTCGCAGTTGCCCTCGACGGTGATATTGACGCTGGGGTTGGCTACGAGCCACTCGGCATTTGCATTCAGGGTCGCCTGAGCGGCCTCATCCAGCGCGGACTTGTCGAATGCGAAATACGCAGAATTGGTGGACGGCTTGGCGACAGCCTGCTGCACCGGCTGCACGCTCTGGGTCTCGGCAGGCTTGTTGCTGCTGGACTCGAGCACCTGCTCCTTCTTGGCACATCCGGCCATGAACAGACCGGCCGCAACGCATAGGACCGTTGCCAGCTTGAAATGATTGGAACGCATCAGCTTCCCTCCGTGATTTTCGTTCAGCTGCCAAAAGGCCGAATATGAACGAGTTTAGCGGCGATTATAGATGGCCTCTGGTCGTTGTCTAGCGGGACCAGGCCGGATCGGAGGCGTCCTCGTTGGCGGGGGTGACGGCCTGCGGTTGCCCGCCCCAGCTTGGAACCATGTACAGACGACGCAAGCCCTGATCGATGCCGTCGTAAATCAGCATCTGCCCGTTCGGCGACCAGGCCGGGGATTCCACCTGCCTGCCGGTGGCCAGATAACGGATGTCGCTGCCGTCGACATTGACGGTGGTAACGGCATATTCCCATTTCTTCAGGGAGATCATGGCAATGCGATCCCCCCGTGGCGACCAGGCCGGGGAAGTGTTGTAGCTGCCGACAAGGCTGACGCGATGCACATCTCCCGTCTCCAGGCTCTTGCGGTAGATCTGTGGCGAACCATCGCGGTTGCTCGTGAAGGCGATCCATTTGCCATCGGGAGACCATGTGGGCGAGGTGTCGATGCTGCTATTGTTATCGCTGTGCGTGAACGCGCGCCAGCTCTTCGTTTCCAGATCGTAGATGTAGATGCCGGGCTCTCCCCTGTGAGACAGCGTGGCGGCGATATAGCGGCCGTCCGGGGAGAAGGCGGGGGTGCTGTTCAGGCCCTGGAAGTCGGCGAAGGTCATGCGGCTGCCGGTATGCAGGTTGAAAATCTCCAGGCGCGGCCGGTCTCCGATATAGGTGTTCAGGGCCACGGAGCCGCCGTCGGGCGACCAGTCGGGGGACAGCAGAATGGAGAAGTTTCGGGCCACGACCTGCTTGTTGGCTCCGTCCTGGTCCATATACACGAGTTCGGAGTGTTTGCCGGTCTTGCTCACGTACAGGATATGTGAGCCGAAATAGCCGGGGATGCCGAGCACGGTCTGGTAGATGAAGTCGGAGATACGGTGCGCCAGCGGCCGCAGTCCGTCACTCGGGGCCGTGAAGCTCGAGGAGGCCAAGAGCTTGTTTCGGAACGGATCGTGTACCTGCACCTCGGCCTTCCAGCCGCCGGCCGCCGGCGTCAGCCGGCACAGTGTCAGCACGTCGGCGCCGATCAGGCGCCAGTCGTCGTATTGCACATGGCTCCAGGCATCGGCGGCGGTATCCAGGAAGCTCAGGGGGTTCAGGGCTGTGAAAGACTGGCTGGAGACGAGGTCGTTCTCGACGATGTCGTGCAGCTGCTGCGACTGCACATGCATCGACGTGTCGGCGTCGATGGCCCAGGCGATCTGAAGCGGCTTGTATCCGGACTGGTAGATGGAAAATTCGGCGGCGGCGGCCTGCTGGCATGTGCCGAGGGCCATGAGGCAGAGCAGGGTGGCGATAATGCGCATGGCACGCTTTCTAGCGCTGCATCCGCCCGCTTACAAGTTACGATTGCTGATTGACGAGAGGGACAAAACGGATCTTTAGGTCGCGGAAGGCTTCGAATTGCTTGGCCGGCAGTTGGAAGGGT
This sequence comes from uncultured Zetaproteobacteria bacterium, assembly GCA_963764315.1. GTDB lineage: Bacteria > Pseudomonadota > Zetaproteobacteria > Mariprofundales > Mariprofundaceae > DATLWN01. Next base: position 349,455 of record CAVXSB010000002.1, on the reverse strand, counting down.
GCAGCGGCCTCGATGGCATGGCTCAGCGAGGCATCCAGGGCCGGATTTCCCGAGCTCTCGAGGATGACGATCGAGGCGACACTGCCGTCCGGGTTGAGTTTGAGCTCCACCAGGGGGTTGCTCACATGCCCGAGGCTCAGCGGCACCTTCCAGTGCTGCTTCACCGCCGCCAGGATAATGGCGATGTAGCGGTTGATCTCCTGCTTGGACAATTGCTGCATCTGCATGTTCGCCAGGGCACTGTGCTGCGTGGGGGTGGGGGCGGTGCTGCGATTATCCTTGGACTCCAGCGGTGCGAAGGGATCGAACGCTTGCTCGGGTTTGGCATGGGCCTTCGCGGCCTGCTTTGCCGGGGTTGGCGTCGGGCGTTCGGTATGACGCGTTTCCGGGCGGGGCATCGCCATCTTCGGCTTCGGCCGCACATGCGTCTTCGGTACCGGTTTGGGCTTCTCGTGCGGTTTCGGCTTTGGCCTTGCGGCGTGGCGGAGCAGGCGATCCAGCTCGGCCGGCGTGATCATGCTGACCTGGATGCGTTGCAAAGGCTCCGGGGTGCGGTGAACCTCCCACATCGCCAGGGCGGCAATGATGCCGACGATAAGCGCGTGCACGAGCACTGAGACCAGGAAATCCAGGCCGCGCAGCTCCGCGGGGTCCGCATGGGGATCAGCGGTGTGGCTCGGTGACAAGGCCGACCTTCTGGATATTGGCCCGCTCCAGCGTACTCAACACCCTTGCCACGTTCTCATATGGCGTCTTGCCATCGCCGCGCACGAACACCGGCAGCCCCGGTTTCTGTGCGCGGATGGCCCGGATGCGCGGGGCCAACTGGGATAGGGATATCTCGTGCCGCTGCAGGAAGATGCGCCCGTCCCGCTTTACCGTCAGTACCAGCGGTTCGGTGTTCTGCTGCATCGGCGGGCTATCGGCCTGCGGCAGGTCGACATTGACGCCCTGGCTCAACAGCGGGGCGGTGATCATGAAGATGATCAACAGCACCAGCATGACGTCGACGAGCGGTGTGACGTTGATCTCGCCCATCGGCTCCATGCCCTTGTCCCAGCGACTTTGTCCGGCCCACATGGCTCAGTCCTTCAGATGGCGGGCGACGATGTTCAGGAACTCGGATGAGAACTGTTCCATGCCGCTGGCCATGCGTTTGAGATCGGCGGTGAACTTGTTGTAGGCGACAACGGCCGGGATCGCCGCCACCAGGCCGAAGGCGGTGGTGATCAGTGCCTCGGCGATGCCGGGGGCGACGGCCGCCAGCGAGGTGTTGTGCGTCAGGCCGATGGCCTGGAAGGCATTGATGATGCCCCAGACGGTGCCGAACAGGCCGATGAAGGGGGCGGTGGAGCCGACCGTGGCCAGGAAGGCCAGGTGGCGTGACAGGCGCTCGATCTCGCGCGAGAACGCCGCATCCAGGGCGCGGCGGATGCCGTCGAGGCCGCCGGCGGCGATGATCTTCTTCTCCGACTGGGACTGGGTCTGATCCCGCCTCTGGCGCATGAACTCGCGGTAGCCGGACTGGAAGATGTTCGGCAGGGCGCTGTCCGGGTAGCGCTGCGGGATGCTGGCCAGCACCGTGTCCATGTCCGAGCCACCCCAGAAGGCGGAGGCGAAGCTCTCGGCCTGGCCGCGCGTACGGCTGTACAACCGCCATTTGTTGACCATGATCGCCCACGACGTCATCGACAGCAGGATGAGCAGCAGCAGTACCCCCTTGACGACGATGCTGGCATTGAGGATCAGGGCCCATACCGAGAGATCCTGGGTCATGGTTGCTCCTTCGCTTGGGATGTCAGATGGATGCGCACCACCGCCTTGACCGATACGGGGATGCGCTTGGCCTTGCCCTGGCGGTCGATGCAGGCCAGGTGGATGTCCGCCTCGACCAGCAGCGTTCCGTCGACGGTACGCCGGACGAGCTGGCGGAACGATAGCCTGGCCCCGCGCATCTCGGTCAGGGTGCTCTCGACGACGAGCGCATCGTTGAAGCGGGCGGGCAGGTGATAACGCACATGAGCCTCGGTGACGGCGAACATCGCCCCCGTTTCGGCCTCCAGCGCATCGAGCTCGATGCCGCCGGCGCGCAGGAACTCGGTGCGGCCGCGCTCCATGTATTTGAGATAGTTGGCGTAATAGACGACGCCGCCGTGGTCGGTGTCCTCGTAGTAGATGCGCAGCGGCAGCGTGTGGCTGAAGGCGGTCATATCAGCCGGCCCTGCGCGTTCGTCCCTTCCGGCAGCTGCCGTTCCATATGGCTGTAGGCCAGTGGCGTGGCCACCCGCCCGCGCGGGGTGCGGGCGATCAGGCCCTCCTGGATCAGAAAGGGCTCGAGCACGTCCTCGATGGTTTCGGCGTCTTCCGAGATCGACGAGGCCAGCGTATCCAGTCCGGCCGGGCCGCCGCCGTACTTGTCGATCAGCGTGACCAAGAGGCGGCGGTCCATCTGGTCCAGGCCCAGGGTGTCTACCTCAAGGCGTGCCAGCGCCTGGTCGGCCACCTGTCGGTCGATGACGCCGCCATGCTCCACCTCGGCGAAGTCGCGTACGCGGCGCAGCAGGCGGTTGGCGATACGCGGTGTGCCGCGGGAGCGGCGGGCGATCTCCAGGGAACCGTCCTCGGTGGCGTCGATGCCGAGCAGCGAGGCTGAGCGGCTGACGATGCGCGCCAGTTCCTGCTGGCTGTAGAACTCCAGGCGCAGGATGACGCCGAAACGGTCGCGCAGCGGGTTGGTCAGCATGCCGGCGCGCGTGGTGGCGCCGACCAGCGTGAACGGGGGCAGGTCCATCTTGATCGAGCGGGCGGCCGGGCCCTGGCCGATGATGATGTCCAGCTGGAAGTCCTCCATGGCCGGGTAGAGGATTTCCTCGACCTGTGGGCTAAGGCGATGAATCTCGTCGATGAACAGCACATCGCCGGGCTCGAGATTGGTCAGCATGGCCGCCAGGTCGCCGGGGCGCTCGATGACAGGGCCGGAGGTGGCGCGGATCTGCACGCCCATCTCGTGGGCGACGATATGAGCCAGCGTCGTCTTGCCGAGTCCCGGCGGACCGTACAGCAGCACGTGGTCGAGCGACTCCCCGCGCTTGCCTGCGGCGCGGATGAACACGGACAGGTTGTCCCGGATCTTGGCCTGGCCGATATAGTCGTCGAGGCGTTTGGGCCTCAGCGCCGCATCCCAGGGATCCTCGGCCAGGGTTTCGGCGGCGATCAGCCGCTCGGCATCCTCGGGCTGCATGCTCACCCCATGGCCTTCAATACGGCGCGGAACAGCGATTCGAAATCCGCATGCGTTCCGGCCTGGGTGATGGCCGGATCGATCTGCGCCGGCCTGTAGCCGAGGTTGATCAGGGCGGAGCGTACATCCTCGGCGGCGCCATCCGTCGATTGCGCGGGGGTGCCTGCCACATCGTGCCCCTCGAGTTTGCCGCGCAGTTCCAGGATCAGGCGCTGCGCCGTCTTCTTGCCGATGCCCGGGGTGCGGGCGATGGCGACATCGTCGCCGTGCTCGATGGCGCGCACCAGCTCATCGATGGGCATGCCGGACATCAGGTTCAGCCCCAGGCGGGCACCGATGCCGGACACCGACGTCAGGCGTCGGAACAGGGCGCGCTCCTTGGGCGATGTGAAGCCGAACAGCGTGATCTGGTCCTCCCGCACATGCGTGTGGATGAACAACTCGGCATTTTCGTCCGTCTGCAGGCCGCACAGGGTCTGCATGCTCAGGTGGATTTCGTAGCCGACGCCGCCGGTATCGAGCAGGACGATGCCGACAGGATCGAGCTGCCGCACCGTGCCGGAGAGCCAGCCGATCACGGCCGAATCCGCCGTATGGAGCGCCCGGTGCGGGGCTGGTCGGAGATCGTTTGCATGCGGCTATGATGGGCATGGCAGATGGCAACTGCAAGGGCATCGGCGGCATCCTCGGCCGGCTTGGTCGCGGGCTTCAGGAGCAGTTGCACCATGTGCTGGATCTGGGCCTTGTCGGCGCGTCCGAAGCCGACGACGGCCTGCTTGACGGCGGTGGGCGAGTAGGGCGTGACGTCGAGCCCCGCATCGGCGCAGGCGGCGATCAGGGCGCCCCGCGCCTGCCCGAGCTTCAGGGCGGAGGCGGCGTTTTTGGCCACGAACACATCCTCCATACCGACGGAGAGGGGATGGTATTCGGCGATGACTGTCTGCAGGCGACGGAACAGGATGTGCAGTTTCTGACCCAGCGTGCCTTCTCCGGTATGGATGACCTCGTGGTACACATGGGTGATGCGGGCGCCATCGACATCGATGATGCCGACGCCGGTATGCCGCGATCCGGGATCTACGCCGAGCAGCCGCATCAGTTGTGCAGCCGCTCCATGTCCGCAGCCGAGATGTCGAAATTGGCATAGACGTTCTGTACGTCGTCGACATCCTCGAGGCGCTCGATCAGGCGCAGCACCTTCTCGGCATCCTCGCCCTGCACCGGGACGCTGTTCTCGGGGATCCAGGAGACCTCGCCGACCGCCGGTACCAGCCCCGCACCCTCGAAGGCCTCCTGCAGGGCAGGGAAATCGGCCGGGGCGCATGTGATTTCGATTGCGCCCTCATCCGGCCGGTCGTGGATGTCCTCGGCCCCTGCCTCCATGCCGATCTCCAGCAGTTGCTCCTCACCGACCTCGGCCCGGTCGAACACGAACAGGCCCTTCTGGTGGAACATCCACGATACGCAGCCGGTCTCTCCCATGTTGCCGCCGCCCTTGTTGAAGGCCGAGCGTACATCCGAGACCGTGCGGTTACGGTTATCCGTCATGCAGTCGACGAGGATGGCCACGCCTGCCTGGCCATAGCCCTCGTAGCGCACCTCCTCGATGTTGGTGCCCTCGTCACCACCGCTGCCGCGGGAGATAGCGCGCTCGATGTTGTCCTTGGGCATATTGACGGCGCGCGCGGCATTGACGGCGGCACGTAGGCGCGGATTGGCATCGATATCGCCACCGCCCAGGCGCGCCGCCACGGTGATCTCTCGAATATAGCGCGTGAAGACCTGGCCGCGTTTGGCATCGGTGGCCGCCTTCTTGTGCTTGATCGTCGACCATTTGCTGTGTCCGGACATGGGCTGATCCTTTGTTCGTCGAGGCTGAGGGCAGGGTGGCCGGACGCAAGCCTACATGGCCCCAGTCCCGGCGTCAGGGCTAGAGGCGCTCGGCCAGGGTGGTCATGACCTTCGAGGTCAGGCGCATCATGCGCTTGGCGAGTGGCGGTAGATTCGCTGCGCCCAAGGATTCCGCCAGTTGGGCGTGCTGTCCCTCGTCGGTCTTCATTTGCTCGACGATGCGGCGGCTGCGGGCATCGGTTTGCGGCAGGCGGGCAAGGTGGTCGTCCAGGTGGCGTACGACCTGGTGTTCGGTCTCTGCCAGAAAGCCGAGATTCCAGCGATCGCCGGCGATGCCGGCGGCGATGCCGATGGCGAGCGATCCGGCGTACCACAGCGGGTCGAGCATCGACGGCCGGGACTGCAACTCGTCCAGGCGACGGCGGCACCAGTTCAGATGATCCGCTTCCTCGATCGAGGCCTGGCGGAACTTCTGGCGCAGTGCCGGGTCGCGCGCCGTCAGGCTCTGGCCCTGGTACAGTGCCTGTGCTGCCATCTCGCCGGCATGGTTGACGCGCATCAAGCCGGCCGAAAGGCGCCGCTGGGCCTCCGGCATGGGGGACGATGTGGGTTCGGATTCGGCCGGATAGGGGCGGGAGCTCCGCTGCTCGCAAAAGATATTGAACAGCGCATGGTCCAGTTGTCCGATTGCCCGGTCGATCGGGGTCAGGCGGCGGAAGGGTGTGGGCGCATTCATCACGGCGATCCTACGGTTGCACCCCGCCGATGCAAGGCCGGTAAAGCTGGCCGGCCTTGTGTGGCAAGGGCATGGAAGCGATGCCGTGCGTCCATCCACAGCATCTGTGGATAACCTGGTGGATAACATCGTCGGAATCCGTATCCATAGCGGACGGACGGCGGCCTCATGTCAGTTGCACAAGATTTATGCATGCATTTTTATGCTTTTATATCATTATCTTATAAGCGTCTATTCCTGCATTTTGCGAAGATGCACCCAATAGGGTTGTGTCGGCATGCCCGGGTGGTGAATAAACCGAGATTTAGGTCGTCGTAGACAGGATCGTGTCTGCAGCCTGCAGGCCTCGTGCAACGGCTGCTTCGATCGTTGCCGGCAGCTCTCCCGGGCGTGGATGTTCCCCCGCATCGAGGATGGATGGGGGCAGGGATACCGCTGGCGATGTACGCACCAGCACCGTGGCACGCCGTTCGTGCACGACGCGTGTGTGGCACGGGCGCAGGGCATGGCGCCCCAGCATACGTGACAGCTCATGGGTCAGCCGCTCGCCGCACTGCGCCAGCGAGGCCGGGGATGAGTCGCTGATGACGGCGCAGAAATGGCGGTAGCGGCCGCGCTCGCCGGGCATTTGCTGGTCGATATCGAAGAACCACTGGCCGAGGGTGCCGATGCCGCCAACCAGTGGCTGCGGCAGGTGCAGGTCCTCGTCGAACCACAGGTGCACATTGCTGATCGATCCGGTCTCCGACGCTTGCCCGTGGATGCCGAGCAAGCGGTTGCGTTCGTGCCCGGGTACGGTCAGCACGATGCGGTCAAAGCGCATCGTTTCCCCCGAACGGATGGTGATGCCGGGGTTGCGTTGATGGGCCTCCAGAGCGATGACGCGGCTATGGCGATGGATATGTACGCCATGATGTGCCAGGGCGTGCTCCAGGGGAGCGATCAATCCCTGGGTGAAGGGGCGTGTAAACCAGCCGAGGCGGGCGGCATCGTGATCGGCGAAGCCCTCCCGCAGCACGCGCGCAAAGCTGGCGGCGGGCGCCGATGCGAGGGCTTCGTTCATGGCGCCCAGGCACAGGGGCTCCAGCAGGTCGCGCCGCAGCGGCGCCGGGATGCGTAGCGCCTGCAGCCAGTCGGCGGTCGCCAGGCTTTCCGGGAGAGGGCGGCGCATGGCCATGCCCAGCCTCATCATGGCCAGCATGGTGCCGATGCCGTGTCCCGGCATCCGGGCGGCGGCCCAGGCCAGCGAGGCGGGTAGCGGCAGCCCGCGGCCGGGACTCAGGCAGAAGTGGCCGCGGCTCTCATCCCATAGCGGCAGCTTGAGATGCGGCTGCCAGGCGAGGTCGGCGATGCCATGGCGCGCGAAAAAGGCCCTGGCATGCGCATAGGCCCCGATCAAGAGGTGCGGCCCGTTGTCCACCCATGCATCGGCCGTCGGGTCGTGGAACGAGCGGGTGCGCCCACCGAGCTGGGGAGAAGCTTCGAACAGTTCGCATTCGATGCCCTGCTCGGCCAGGGACAGCGCGCAGCTGAGGGCGGTCAGGCCACCGCCGATCACCGCCACCCGGCTCATGCTCAGAAATCGAGGCGAACGGGGGCCGGGGTCGTGCTTCCGGCCGCCCGTTTCTCATGGCGCCAGGCGCGCCAGGCGATCCAGATCTTGTGCAGCGGGGACAGGCGTACCGGCTGGTGCCAGACATCGTACCCGGCGGCGACGATCCGCTGCAGATGGGCATGGTAGATGGCGGCCATCAGCAGGGCCGGGCGGAGTGAGGCGCGATCCTCCGACGGCAGGGTACTCAAGGCCTGCCGGTATTCGTGCTCGGCCTCGTCCGCATACTGCTTCAACAGGGGGGTGAGGGCCTGCATGTCGCCGGCGATAAAATCCTCGTCGCCGACCTTGTGGCGCAGACGGTCCTGCTGTGGCAGATAGATGCGCCCGCGGGCCGCGTCCTCCTGTACGTCGCGCAGGATGTTCGTCAGCTGCAGGGCCTTGCCGAGATGGACGGCGAAATCGCTGGCGTGGCGGTTGGTGTAACCGAATACCTCGATGGACAGCAGGCCGACGACACCGGCCACCCGATAGCAGTACAGAGCCAGATCGGCGGGGGTGACGATCGGCTGATGCGCCACGTCCATGCGCATACCGTCGATGATCTCGGCAAATAGCTCCTCGTTGAAAGCGAAGTGCTGCCGGGCCCAGTCCAGTTCGCGCCCGACCGGATGTCGGGCCTGGCCCATGAATACCCGTTCGATCTCTTCGCGCCAGAAGGCGAGCTTGTGCAGGGCGACATTCTCATCGCTGATCTCATCGGCGATATCGTCGACCTCCCGGCAGAAGGCATAGAGGGCCATCATGGCCCGGCGCTTCTGTTCCGGCAGGAAGATGAAGGCATAGAAGAAGGAGGAACCCGCACCGCGCGTCTTGTTCTCGCAATAGGTCTGGGGATTCATAAGACCTTGCTCCTGGGGCGCAGGTAGCTACCCGCCAGCATGCCGGCCATACGCGGGAGCATGGACAGCCATTGGCGGCGTGAGAGGGTGGGGCGCTGGGTCAGGGGCGAGGTCTGGTGCAGGCGCTGCAGGATGGTGCGGCCGCCGCAGAGGGTGGCGATGCCCTGCAGGCGCAGGCGTAGTGGCAGATATGATGGCAAGGCCTTCGCCTGGGCGAACAGCCTGTCGGTGAAGCCGATGGCCTGTTCCAGGGCCGGTTGCAGCGCCTCGGCATCGATGTCGCCCTGCAGCAGACGTTCGGAACTCAGGCCGACAGCGTCCAGCCATTCCTCGCAGAGATAGCAGCGGCCACGGGTCAGGTCTACGGCTAGGTCCTGCCAGAAATTGGTCAGCTGCAGAGCGGTGCATAGCTGGTCGGAGGCGGCGATTGCCCCGGCGTGATGCACGCCGTTCAGTGCCAGCAACAGGCGGCCGATGGGGCTGGCCGAATGCTGGCAGTAAAACAGCAGTTCCTGTGGGCTGGCATAGGCATGGATGCTGACGTCCATACGGAAGGCCACGAGCAGATCGTGGAAGGGTTCCGTGGGCAGATTGAATCGGCGGATGGCATCTCCGAGGGCCAGGAAAACGGGGTGGTCCACCGGCTCCTTCAGGCAGCGTTCGAACAGTGCCTCCCAGGCCTCCAGGCGCTTGAGCCGAACCTCTGGGCTGGCGTCGCCCTCGTCGGCGATATCGTCGGCGTGGCGGGCGAAGGCGTAGATGGCGGCCACCGCCGGGCGCTGGTCTGCGGGAAGCAGGTGGCTGGCGGTCGGGAAGTTCTCGTAATGGCTTCGTGCGAGCGCGAGGCAATGCTGGTAGGCTTGCTCGACGTCCGGGCATTCATGGGACATGCCGGCATGGTGGCGGCAGGCCATGCGTCCGGCAAGCAATCGCTGCAGTGGGGGACGGGCTTGGCAGATACGGTGCATTCCGACGGCCCCCGCGTGGCCATCGTCGGTGGCGGCATCATCGGTTGCCTGACCGCCTGGCGGCTACGGCTTCTCGGTGCCCGGCCCGTGGTACTGGAGCGCGCGCAGCTCGGCGAAGAGTCCTCCTGGGCGGGTGCCGGCATCCTCAGCCCCATCCATCCCTGGCTGTATCCCGATGCCTTCAGCGCCCTGGTCAATGCCAGCCTGGCGCTTTATCCCGACACCATGCAGGAGCTGGAATATGCGTCCGGCATGCCCGTGGAGTGGCGCCGCAACGGCCTGATGATTCCCGTTTTTTCCGACGATCGTACTGACCATGCCCCACAGGCGAGCGATTGGTCCGCCCGCTTTGGGTGGCCACTGGAGCGGCTTTCCGGGGATGAGGCCAGACAGCGGGAGCCGGCGCTTTCCCCGGCGGTACAGGGAGCATTGCTGTGGCCCGAGGTGGGGCAGGTGCGCAACCCGAGAATGCTGCAGGCCGCATGTCTCGCCATGCGGGCGGCCGGGGTGGAGGTGCGCGAGCATGTCGAGGTCGCCGGCCTGTTGGAGCGCGATGGCGCCGTGGCAGGGGTGCGCCTGGCCGATGGAGAAACGGTGGCCGCCGATGCGGTGCTGCTGGCTGCCGGCAGCTGGAGCGGTGGCTTGTCCGAGGCCATGGGTTTTTCCCTGCCGGTGCGCCCCGTCAAGGGACAGATCGTGCTTCTGCATGGCGATCCCGGGGCCGTTCGCCACATCGTCAAGCACGACGATGCGTATTTCGTGCCGCGCCTTGATGGGCGGGTGTTGGTTGGCGCCAGTCTGGAGGATGCGGGGTTCCGGCGTGGCAATACCGTGGGCGAGGTGGGGCGGCTTCTGGATGCCGTGCGCCGCATCATGCCGGCGCTGCATGATGCCGAGATCGAGCGCCAGTGGATGGGCTTCCGCCCGGGCTCTCCGGACGGGTTGCCGTATATCGGCCCGGTGGCGGGAAGGAGAAACCTGTGGGTGGCTACCGGCCATTACCGCAACGGCGTCGTGCTGGCGCCGGTGACGGCCGATCTGATCAGCCGCTGGATCATGGGGCAGGCACCGGAATTGGCGATGGATGCCTTCAGTCCGGACCGTGCTTTTGCGAGCCTTTCCGGCGTCGGCTATCCGCCGCCGTCCGGGGCTTGAGCGGGCCGCTTGCTTCTTTGCCGATGACACCTATAATGCGCATGTGAAAAGTGGGCCGCGGCTCGCTTTTTTTCGTTTTTGGAGTATCCGGACGCATGGAATCGAGGGTCAAGGAACTGGTGGCGCCGATCGCCGAGGAGCTCGGAGTCGAGGTGCTGCGGGTGCGTCTGGGCGGCGGGCAACGCACGCGCCTGGTGCAGATCATCGTGGATCGGCGTGGCGGTGTGGACAGCGAGGCGCTGGAGCGCATCAGTCGCGGGGTATCGCTGCAGCTGGATGCCGAAGATCTGATCCCCGGTGCCTATCGCCTGGAGGTCAGCTCCCCCGGGTTCGACTGGCCGCTGGAGTCGCCGGAGGACTTCGCCCGGTACGAAGGCGACTGGCTGAAGGTGGATATGACCGAAGGCGGCGCTGTCGAGGGGTATAATCGCGGCCTGGAGGGGGAGATGATCCTGCTCGAGGGTGCGGATGGACAGATGTTGCGTGTCGATCGCGGTGAGGCGGCGCGCGTGGTGCGGGCGATCAACTGGAAGGATCTCACCCGCAGCAAACGTTAAAGGGCCCGTGGGCCCGGAATTAGACAGAGAAGAGGTTGGAGAAGCCATGAATCTGGAGATGTTGCATGTGGCCGATGCCGTGGCCCGCGAGAAGTCGGTTGAACGCGAGCTGGTGCTGGAGGCCATGGAACAGGCCATGAAGACCGCTGCGAGGCGTACTTACGGTACAAAACATGTGGAGGCGGCGATCGATCGCGAGACTGGTGCCATCAGCCTGTACCACGTGCGCACCGTCGTCGAGGAGGTCGAGGAGCCGGAGAACGAGCTGACGCTGGATGAGGCGAAAAAGCTGAATCCGGAGGCGACGCTCGGCTTTGAGTTCCACGAGTCGCTGCCGCCGATCGAGATGGGCCGCGTGGCGGCACAGACGGCCAAGCAGGTGATCAACCAGAAAATTCGCGAGGCCGAGCGCGAGCACGTGATCGAGGAATACGAGCCGAAGGTTGGCCAGTTGATCACCGGCATCGTCAAGCGCGTCGAGCGCGGCAATGTCTATGTGGATCTGGGTCGCGGCGAGGCCGTGATGTACCGCGAGGATATGCTACCGCGCGAATCCTACCGCCAGGGCGATCGTGTGCGCGCTTTCCTGCGCGAGGTGCGCAATCAGCCGCGCGGGCCGCTGGTGTTCATCTCCCGCGCCGACGCCGGCATGGTCATGCGCCTGTTCGAGCAGGAGGTGCCGGAGATTCAGGACGGGCTCGTGGCCATCCAGGCCATTGCCCGCGATCCCGGTTCCCGCAGTAAGATCGCGGTGATTTCCAATGATCCCAGCGTCGATCCGGTCGGTGCCTGCGTCGGTATGCGCGGCGCGCGTGTGCAGGCGGTGGTCAACGAGCTCCACGGCGAGCGCATCGACATCATCGAATGGACTGCCGATCCGGCCGCCTTCGTGGTCAATGCCCTGGCTCCTGCCAAAATCGATCGCGTGCTGGTCGATGAGGCGCGCAACACCATCGAGGTGGCCGTGAACGAGGAGAACCTCGCCATCGCCATCGGTCGCCGCGGCCAGAATGTGCGCCTGGCGTCGCAGTTGTCCGGCTGGAACATCGAGATCATGACCACCGGCGAGGAGATGAAGCGTCGCACCGAAGAGGTCGATGAGGCGCGGGTTATCTTCCGTGAGGCCCTGGATATCGATGAGGACTTTGCCAGCCTGCTGGTCACCGAGGGCTTTATCTCGCTGGATGATCTGGCGTACTGCCCGCTCGAGGAGATCACAGGTATCGAAGGCCTGGACGAGGAGCTGGCCGCCGAGCTGCAGAATCGTGCCCGCAATGCCTTGCTGAACCGGGCGCTGAGCCAGGGTGAAGCGGAGGGTAACGGCATCTCGCTGCTGGAGCTGAAAGGCATGACGACGGAGATCGCCGAGCAATTGGCGGCGCGCGACATCGTTTCGGTGGAGATGCTGGCCGATGCTGCCGCCGACGAGCTGGACGGCATCGTTGGCTTGTCGCGTGAGCAGGCGGAAGCGCTGATCATTACGGCGCGTGAGGCGAGCGGCTGGTTTGACTGATCCCGCGCATGTCATGGCGACAGACGATGCGTCGGGCCCGGTGCGGACCTGCTTCGCCTGCCGTACACCGGGCGCCAAGGCATCCATGCTGCGCCTTGTGGTTGATGGCGAGGGGCAGGTCTGGCCGGATCTGTTGCAGCAGGCGCCCGGGCGCGGTGCTTACCTGTGTATGCAACAGGACTGTTGGGCGCGCCTGAACGACAAGCGTTTCGGAGCGCTGCGCGCGAAGTTTGATGTGGCGCCCGAGCAATGGCAGCCGTTTCGCGGGCGCTTGCGCCATGCCCTGGGCGAGCGCATGGGCCAGTTGCTGACCCGGCTGAAGGGTGGAGCAGCCATTGGCAGGGATGCAGCCATGCAGCATTTGTGGAAGAATGCGGCCATGATCCTGCTGGTTGCCGATAATGCCGGGGATGCACTGATCAGGCAGTTGCAGGATGCCGTGGGTAAGCGCAAGCAGGCCGGTGTGGATACGCGCTGGTGTGGCGTTCCGGATGCCGAAGGGCTGGGCGCATCGCTGGGCCGGGGCAGGGTGTCGGTGCTTGCCATCGAAGCCTCTCCCCAGGCTGAAAAATTGGAGCAGGCATGTGCCTGGACTCGAGTATGTGAATGAATGGAGTGATACGGTCTTATGTCGGATATACGCATCCTTGATTTGGCGAAAGAGCTGGAGCTCGATGTTGCCGAGGTGCAGCGCGCCGCCTCATCGTGCGGCGTTGCGGCCTCCGGGCCAACTGTCAAACTGGATGACGGCGACCGTAAGAAGATCACTGCCTATCTGAAGACCAGGAAGGAAGCGTCTGTGAATAAACCCGATGGAAAGAAGACCCTGACCCTAAACAAGCCGATGGTGGCCGGGCAGTCCCGTGCCGGCGGCAATGTCGAGGGCAGAGGCCATACCGTGCAGGTGGAGGTGCGACGCCGCCGTCGCCCGGGGATGCCCGGAACTGCCGAGGCCGCACCCGCTTCCGAGCCGAAGCCCAAGGAGGCCATGAGTCCGGCCGAGCGGGCCGAGAGTGCCCTGGAGCAACAGCGCCAGGCCGCACGCCAGGCCGAGGCCGCCGCGCCCGCTGCCGCCGCCCCTGAGGCTCAACCGGTGCGCCCAACCGAGGCACCACGCCCGGTCGAGGCTGCACGACCGGCTGCACGACCGACCGAACGGCCGGCGGCACAACGGCCGGCACAACGTCCAGCTCGACCCGAAGATCGCAGGCCGCGCGAGGGGGGGCGTCCACAGAACGCAGGGCCGCGCACGACTATCCGCCGCACCCTGACCCCGGCCCAGATCGCCGCTTCCCGGGCTCCGCGCTCCACGCTCAAAGAGATCGAGGCTCGCATCAAAGACGAGCGCAACCAGAACCGTCCCGACGGTCCGCGCGGCGCCCGCCCGCAGCAACGCCCAGCCGGTGGCATCGGCCCGCGCCGCACCCCATCGGTGGCGGTTTCTCCCGATGCCATGGCTCCCAGCGGAGATGCGGCCAAACGCCGAGGCCCAGGTGGCCCCCAGCCCATCCGAGGCAAGCGTCGTCTGAATCCCGGTGAGAAGGCAGCCATGCGCGAGTATGCCGAGAAGCGTCATATCGTGCTCACCGAGGAGGAAGAGGAGCGCATGGCGCGCCTGGCGCGCGGTGATCGCAAGCGCTTCCGCAAGAACATGATCGACAAGGACCACGAGTATTTCGTCAAGCGAGACGTGGAAATTACGGATCCGATCGTTGTCGGCGAGCTGGCCTCCCGCATGGCCGTGAAGAGCGGCGAGGTGGTTAAGCAGTTGTTCGATATGGGTATTCCGGTCACGACCAACGAAAGCATCGATGCCGATACCGCGGTGCTGATCGTCGAGGAGTTCGGTCATACGCCGAAGCTCATCAACCGTGCCGCCGTCGAGGACGTGCTGTTCAAGGATGAGAATGATGACGATACGAACATGAAGCCGAGGCCGCCGGTCGTCGTGGTCATGGGCCATGTCGATCACGGCAAGACCTCGATCCTCGATGCCATCCGCAAGGCCTCCATCGCCGAGGGCGAGGCCGGTGGTATCACCCAGCATATCGGCGCCTATATGGCCAAGCTTTCCGATGGCAAGCGTGTCGTCTTTGTTGATACGCCGGGTCATGAGGCCTTCACCAGCCTGCGTGCCCGCGGTGCAAGTCTGACTGATGTGGTGGTGTTGGTGGTGGCGGCCGACGATGGCGTCAAGCCGCAGACGGTGGAGGCGTTGAACCATGCGCGCGCCGCCGACGTGCCTATCATTGTCGCCATCAACAAGATGGATGTTGAAGGGGCCAATCCGGACAACGTCAAACGGCAGTTGTCCGAGTTGAACCTGATCTCCGAGGATTGGGGCGGCGATACGATCTTCGTCGAGGTGTCGGCCAAGACCGGCCAGGGTCTCGACGACCTGCTGGAGATGCTGGCCCTGCAATCCGAGGTGCTGGAACTGAAGGCGAACCCGGATCGTCCGGGGCGGGGCATTATCATCGAGGCCAGGCTCGATCGCGGACGCGGTCCGGTGGCCACGGTGCTGGTCAAGACGGGTACCTTCAAGACCGGGGACATCGTCGTCGCCGGTTCGGTGATGGGACGCATCCGTGCCCTGATCGATGAGAACGGCGTGCAGCACCGCACCGCCGGCCCGTCCGTTCCGGCCGAGGTTCTCGGCCTGGAGTCGGTCCCCGATGCCGGCCAGGAGATGCACGTCGTCGAAACCGAGCGCCAGGCCCGCGACATCATCCGCTTCCGCACGGACAAGCTGCGTGAGGCGGGTGTCGCCGACGATGTGGCAAATCGCGTCAGCATGGAGGATCTGTTCGCCGGTGTGGCGGCCGATCGTCCGAAGCAGGTCAATGTGTTGATCAAGGGTGACGTCAGCGGCTCCATCGACGCGCTGGCCGACTCTCTGAACAAGCTGGGTACCGAAGAGGTCACCGTGCGCGTCGTGCACAAGGCCATCGGCGGTATCACCGAGTCCGATATCATGCTGGCCTCGGCCTCGAATGCCATCATCATCGGCTTCAACGTGCGTCCGGAGTCGAAGGCCAAGAAGCTGGCCGAGGCCGATGGCGTGGACGTGCGCTTCTACAAGATCATCTACGAGGCCATCGACGACATGAAGGCGGCGATGGAAGGGACGCTGACACCGGAGAAGGTGGAGAAGGTCATCGGATCTGCCGATGTGCGCGAAATCTTCAGTGTGCCGAAGCAGGGCGTGATTGCCGGCTGCTACGTCACCGACGGCCATGTGGAGCGCAACGCCGGAGTGCGCGTGCTGCGCGACGGCGTGCTCGTCTACGATGGCCTGCTGTCTTCGCTGCGTCGCTTCAAGGACGACGTCAAAGAGGTTCGAAGCGGCTACGAGTGCGGTATCGGTGTCGAGAAGTTCAACGACATCAAGGTCGGCGACACCTTCGAGTTCTACATCATCGAGGAAGTGGCGGCGAAGCTGTAGCGCCGGGTATGCAAGCGAGTACCCCCAGCCAGCGCCGCCTGCACGCAGACATTCATCGTCTGCTGACCACGTTGATGCACCGGGAGATCAGCGATCCGCGCCTGGTCGGTATCGGTATCACGCGCGTGGAGGCGGCACACCACAACCACCTGTTGCGCGTGTGGGTGCATCGTGGCGGCGAGATCGACAGCGAGGCCTGCGTGCGCTCGCTGAACAAACTGGCGGGGCATTTCATGCACGAGCTGCGTCGGGCCCTGCCACGTCGCCGCCTGCCCACCATCCGCTTCTTCTGGGACGAGCCCTTCGATGAGGGCGGTAAGGTGCTGGATATCCTCAAACGCCTTGGCGAAGGGGCATGACCCCGGCCGTCGCCGATGCCGACTGGCAGCAAGCCGCAACAGCTATTCGCGAAAGCCGCGGCGTGCTCCTGATCACGCACCGCAACCCGGATGGCGACGGCATCGGTGCCCAGTTGGCCCTCTACGACGCCTTGGCCGACGCCGATATTCCTGTATCGATGCACAATCGGGATGGTGTACCGCGCCTGTACCATTTTCTGGCCGGAGCCGACCGGGTCAGCGCCGGCAAGCCTGTGCCGCATCTGGACGACATCGACCTGATCGTCAGTCTGGATGCCGGTGCCCGCAGCCGTTTGGGCATGGACGACGGCTTCTTTGCCGGCAGGCGCCTGATCAACATCGACCACCATGCCAGCAATACCCGCTTCGGCGATATCAACCTCGTCGATGCCGGAGCCTGCGCCACGGGCGTGCTCGCGCATGCGCTGATCCGCCATATGCACCTGTCGCTGTCCTCCCGGGCGGCGATGGCCATCTATGTGACCCTGCTGACCGATACCCACAGCTTCCGGCTGTCCACCGTCACCCCCGAGGTGCTTCGCCTGGCCGCTGAGATGATCGAGGTCGGCGCCGATCCGGGTCTGGCGGCACGCAGCATCTATGAGGCACAGCGCTACGAAGGCATGGATTTGCTGCGCCGCTGCCTGCAGACCCTTGCATTACGTAACGAAGGGCGTTCGGCCTGGCTCTGCGTGGATCAGGGGATGTACACGGCTACCGGTGGCGATGTCGAGGATACCGAGGGACTGATCGACTACGGGCGCGCCATCGCCGGGGTGGATGTCTCCGTGTTCCTGCGTCCGGAAGGGAACGGGGCCTGGAAGGTCAGCTTCCGGGGCAAGGCGACGGATGTCGGCGCCCTGGCCGCATCGCTCGGCGGTGGCGGCCATCGCTATGCGGCCGGCTGCACCCTGCACGGCGAACGCGATGCCGTGCTGCTTCGGCTGCAGACGGAGATCGACGGCCTGTTCCGATAGGGCATGGCATTGGTTTCCGGCATCGTCTTCCTCGACAAACCGCAGGGCTGGACCTCGCGTCGGGCCGTAAACGAGGTGGCCCGCCTGTTCGGCGGTAGCGGCAGGCCGAGGCTGAAGGCCGGGCATGCCGGCACCCTCGATCCGATGGCCACCGGCATGCTGCCGATCCTGTTGGGCGAGGCCACGCGCTTCGCCGAGCTCGGCCTTTCCGCCGAAAAGACCTATGCCGTCACTATCGACCTGAGCTATCAGACCGATACCCTGGATGCCGAGGGCGAGACCCTGGCCCGCTTCGACACCCCTCCGTCGCCGGCTCAGGTCCAGGCTGCGCTGGAGCAGTTTCGGGGAAGCTATGCGCAGGTGCCGCCGCAATATTCGGCCCTGCGCGTCGAGGGCAAGCGGGCGCACGCAATGGCCCGGCGCGGGGAGCATGTCGAATTGGCCGCGCGGCAGGTGCAGATACTGACCCTGGAGTTGGTGCGCTATGACTGGCCGACGCTGGCGCTGACGGTGCGCTGCTCCAAGGGCACCTACGTCCGCGCCCTGGCGCGCGATATCGGCGAGACCCTGGGCTGCGGCGGTTGCGTGGTGGCGCTGCGTCGGCTCAGTACCGGCGGCTGGCCCGCGACGATGATGGTGACCCCGGAACAATTGATGAATGCCCCTGCATCGGCGCTGGTGCCGATTGCTACCTGGCTGCGAGGGTTGCCGGTCGTCAGGCTGGACGAGGAATTTGCCCGCCGTTTCATGCAGGGGCAACGCCTGCCCATGGGGGATGATGTCCCGATTGCGGCCGGGCTTGTCGCTGTGGAGGGGGACGGCATACTGCTCGGTACGGCCGAGTTGCAGCCGAACGAGGGCGGATATCCGGTGCTGCATCCGGGCCGGCTTTTGCCATCCGCCCAGCAACATTATCTGCGATGAAGGAGAGAACGATGAGCATTCCGAAGAAGGCCCCGCTGGCCACCGATTCCGGCATCCCCGAAGGCAGCCAGGTGCAATTGGCGCTCGACGGAGGCACGGTGACGATCCGGCTATTGCCAGAGGTGGCGCCGAACACGGTGGCCAGCTTCAAGGTGCTCGTGTCCGAAGGCTTCTACGACGGCTTGACCTTTCACCGCGTCATCCCGGGCTTCATGGCCCAGGGCGGCGATCCGGACGGCACCGGCGCCGGTGGCCCGGGCTACCGTATCAAGGCCGAGTTCAACGCCACGAAGCATGTACGCGGCACCGTGGCCATGGCACGCACCTCCGACCCCGATTCGGCCGGCAGCCAGTTCTATATCTGCTACGGGCCGCAGCCGCATCTGGACGGGCAGTATACGGTGTTCGGCGAGGTCACCGAGGGCATGGATCTGATCGATCAGGTGAAGAACGGCAGCGTCATCAACAAGGCCACGCTGCTTCCCTGACGGGGACGGCTGTTCCTAGATGCCGTGCAGCGCCAGTGCGCCCAGGCCCAGCACCAGGCAATAGATGCCGAAGGGCCTGAGCGCCTTAACCTCGTGGCTGCGGAAATAGCGCATCAGGAACCAGGTGCTCAGGTAGGCGAAGATGCCGGCCAGCACGCCGCTGATCAGGATGGTGCCCATCGGTGCCTGGTCGGCGTGGCGCAACAGCTTCGGCACCTCCAGTACGCCGGCGGCGGTGATGATTGGCGTGGCCAGCAGGAAGGACATGCGCGCGGCGGCATCGTATCCGAGGCCTGCGGCCAGACCGGCGATCAGGCTGGCCCCCGAGCGGGACATGCCGGGGATCAGCGCCAGCGCCTGCGCGCAGCCGATGGCGAAGGCCTTGATCCAGCTCAGATCCTCCAGCCGGTGGCGGGCCCGACGATGTTTCATCCGGTCCCCCCAGATCAACATCAGGCCGTTGATGGCCAGAAAGGCGGCGACGATGGCGAAGCTGCCGAACAGGCCGCGTATCCGGTGCTCGAGCAACAGGCCCAGGATGCCGGCCGGGACCGTGCCGACGACGAGCAGCCAGAACAGGCGCGCATCCGGGTTGTCCGTGCCCCCGCGGGCACGCCACAGGCCGCCGAATAGCCTGAACCAGTCCTGACGGAAATAGATCAGCAGGGCGACGGCGGTGCCCAGGTGCAGCACCACGATGAAGGGCAGGAACCAGGCGGATTCGCGGTCGATGGGCCAATGCAGCAGCGCCGGCACCAACACGCTGTGGCCGAGACTGCTTATCGGGAACAGTTCGCTGATGCCTTGCATGATGGCCATCAGCAGCAGGTGCAGGGTATCCATGGATAATCCTTTATGCGGGGATGTGCGTCAAAGTAAGCAGCCGCAGCCCGGAATGCAACCGCCGGGCAACCCTGTCGGCGCGGCGCGGGCTAGCCGGGATGCTTCTTCAGGCAGTCCTGTCGCCAGGCGCAATCCTGCTGCTCGCAGGAGAATCGCCATTCGGCACCAAAACAGGGTGAATTTCCCTCTGCGGTCTGGACCGTACGGATCAGATCCGCCTTGCGCATCCTCGCGGCGGGGCGAAGGCCAAGGTTTCTGGCCTGTTCCTGAATCTGGCTGAGCAGCATGCGAGCCTCCTGGGGTCGGGTATTGCCCAATGCTTAACGCATGGCCGGGCTTACGGCAAGGCCTGCCCAAATCTGGATTCGCCGGCACAAGTCCAATATGGTTGGATGCCCCTGAGTAAGGCCAAGCTAGGGGAACAGGGAGGTTAAGGCATGTTCTACGCTTCTCGCTTTATGACGGCGCTTTCGGAGCTCGAAAGCTCCATCATCCATCACCAGAAGGCGGATGAGGACGCGATGTTCGACACCATCAAGCGGAGCAAGGCCCAGGGCGTGAAGCCCATGGAGGCGGCAGCGTCGTATTTCGTGACCGAGGTCGAGCGCGGCCTCGCCACCGCCCCCGAAAAATGGATACCCTTGGCCCGTCAGGCCGCCAAGAAGATCCGGGTATGGTCGGTGCAGGAGCAGGGATGCCGGGTATCCGCCGACAGGCTTCTCGACCTGCTTCGCAACGCGGAGCCGGACGAGGCCTAAGCCCCTTTCGGGGCCTTACTTCCTGGCTGCGGTGGTGGCGCGCTTGCGCTCGTTTTCCGTCAAAAAACGCTTCCTGAGCCGGATCGACTTCGGGGTGATCTCGACCAGCTCGTCGTCCTCGATGAACTCGATGGCGCGCTCCAGCGTCAACTTGATCGGCGGCACCAGGTCGATGGCGTCGTCCTTGCCCGAGGCGCGGACGTTGGTCAGCTTCTTTTCCTTGGTGGCATTGACGACGAGATCGTTGTCGCGGCTGTGGATGCCGATGATCATGCCCTCGTAGAGCTTCTCGCCGCCACCGATGAACATCTTGCCGCGCTCCTGCAGCTTCCACAGCGCGAAGGCAACAGAGTCGCCATCGGACATGGAGACGAGTACGCCGTTCTTGCGGCCCGGCAGCTCGCCGACGTAGGGGCCGTATTCGTGGAAGACATGGTTCATGACACCGGTGCCCTTGGTATCGGTCATGAACTCGGAGGTATATCCGATCATCGAGCGGGTCGGGGCCAGGAATTCGATACGGGAGGTGCCGTCCGGATTGGCCTGCATATGGGTCATCTCGGCGCCGCGGGTGCTCAGTTTCTCGATCACCGTGCCCTGGTAGTCGGAATCGACGTCGACGGTGACGTGCTCGTACGGTTCCTGCTTGACGCCATCGACCACGCGGATGATGACGCTCGGGCGGGATACGGCCATCTCGAAGCCTTCGCGGCGCATATTTTCCAGCAGGATGCCGATATGCAGCTCGCCACGGCCGGAAATCTTGTAGATGTCGGCCGAACCGGTTTCCTCGACCTTCATGGCCACGTTGGTACGGATTTCCTTGAACAGCCGCTCGCGAATCTGGCGGGTGGTGACAAGCTTGCCTTCGGTACCGGCCAGCGGCGAGCTGTTGACGTGCAGCTCCATGGTCAGCGTCGGCTCGTCCACCTTGATCACCGGCAGGGCGATCGGCTTGGTGCCGCAGGCGATGGTCTCGCCGATATTGATCTTCTCGACGCCGGCCAGGGCGACGATGTCTCCGGCCTCGGCCTCGGGAATCTCGACGCGCTTCAGGCCCTTGAAGCCGAGCACCTTGGTGATCTTGGTCTTGTGGGAGGTGCCATCCGCGTGCATGACGCTGACTTCCTCACCTTGATGCACGCGGCCGTTGGCGATACGGCCGACGACGATGCGGCCGATGAAATCGTCCCAGTCGAGCGTGGTGGCCAGCATCTGCAGCGGCGCATCCGAATCGCCCGTAGGCGGCGCGACCTTGTCCAGAATGGTATGGAACAGGCACTCCAGGTTGTCGGTTTCCTCGGCCAGGTCCATCTTGGCATAGCCGTTCTTGGCCGAGGCGTAGACGACGGGGAAATCAAGCTGCTCGTCGTTGGCGCCAAGCGCTGCGAAGAGGTCGAAGGTGGCGTCGACGACGGCATCCGGGTTGGAGCCCTCGCGGTCGATCTTGTTGATGACGACGATCGGCTTCAGGCCCAGCGCCAGCGCCTTGGAGGTGACGAACTTGGTCTGCGGCATCGGGCCTTCGCGGGCATCGACCAGCAGCAGCACGCCGTCGACCATGTTCAGGATGCGCTCCACCTCGCCGCCGAAGTCGGCGTGTCCCGGCGTGTCGACGATGTTGATCAGGGTGTCGCCGTAATGAATGGCGGTGTTCTTGGCCAGGATGGTGATACCGCGCTCGCGTTCGATATCGTTGGAGTCCATGACGCGCTCATTGACTTCTTCACGGGCGTCAAAGGTGCCGGACTGCTTCAGCAATTCGTCCACCAAGGTGGTCTTCCCGTGATCAACGTGGGCGATGATGGCAATATTGCGCAGATTACGGGACATTCGAACACCTCAGTATAAATTGGCGCGCATGTTATCAGGCCGTACGCCAGAAGGAAGAGGCAACATTGCCGGATTATGATGTGATTGTGATCGGCGCCGGCGCGGCCGGGCTGATGTGTGCCATGACGGCGGGGCAGCGCGGGCGGCGGGTGCTGCTGCTCGACCATGCCAACAAGGCGGGGAAGAAGATCCGCATTTCCGGCGGTGGCCGCTGCAACTTCACCAACCTGAAGAGCGGCCCCGAATACTATGTTTCCCGCAATCCCCGTTTCACGATCTCGGCGCTTTCCCGCTACACACCGCAGGATTTTCTCGCCCTGATTGCGCGCCATCGCATCCCCTGGGAGGAGCGCGACGAGGAGCAGCTCTTCTGCAGATGCTCAGCCCAGGCCGTCGTCGACATGCTGCTCAAAGAATGCGAGGCGTCCCGGGTCGATATCCGCCTGGATTGCAGGGTGAGCGCGGTTGAGCGGGATGGCGGTTTCAGCCTGGCCACAGACACGGGATCCCTGCGCTGCGCATCGCTGGTGGTGGCGACGGGCGGCCTCTCCTTCGCCAAGATCGGCGCCTCCGATTTCGGTTACCGTGTCGCCCGGCAATTCGGCCTGGATATTGTTCCTTCGGCACCGGCATTGGCGCCGTTCATCATCTCAGGCAGTGCCAGGCCATTGCTGGAGGGGCTGGCCGGCATCTCTCTGGATGCTGATGTGCGCTGTGGGAAACAGGGCTTCCGCGGCAAGATCCTGGTGACGCACAAAGGCCTGAGCGGCCCGGCCATCCTGCAGATTTCATCGTACTGGCAGCAGGGAGACACGATCCATGTCGATCTGCTGCCGGATCGCGATGTCGTCGCCTATCTGGAAGGAATGCGCGCAGAGCGCCCCAAGGCGGAGCTGAAGACGGTGCTGTCAACGCTGTTGCCCAAGCGGCTGGTGCAACACTGGTGCGAGCGACTGATTCCCAATCAGCCACTGAACCGCTTGTCGCCGAAGCAGATCGAATCGATTCGCGGGGCGATCCACGATTGGCAGGTCGTTCCCTCGGGTACGGAGGGCTACCGCACCGCCGAGGTGACCGTCGGGGGCGTCGATACGCGCGGGCTGTCTTCGAAGACCATGGAGGCCCGCAAGGTGCCGGGGCTTTATTTCATCGGCGAGGTGGTCGATGTCACCGGCCATCTGGGCGGCTTCAATTTCCAGTGGGCTTGGGCCTCCGGCTACTGCACCGGCCAGTATGTATGATGATTGCGTGGATGATCGAGGGGGCGCATGCGGGACAAATCCACGGCCGTTCCATAGGTTTCGCGACATGAAGTTCAAGCTAGCCGGCGATTTCACTCCGCAGGGCGACCAGCCCGAGGCCATCCGGCAACTGGTGGCGGGCATCCGCCACGGTGATAAGCATCAGACGCTGCTCGGCGTCACCGGCTCCGGAAAGACCTACACCATCGCCTGCGTGGTGCAGGAGGTGCAGAAGCCGACGCTGATCCTGGCCCCGAACAAGACCCTGGCGGCGCAGCTGTACGGCGAATTCAAACAGTTCTTCCCGCATAACGCCGTCGAGTACTTCGTGTCCTATTACGACTACTACCAGCCCGAGGCCTATGTGCCATCCTCGGATACCTATATCGAGAAGGACTCGTCGATCAACGAGCATATCGATCGCATGCGCCATGCCGCCACGCGGGCGCTGCTCGAGCGCGAGGACGTGCTGATCGTGGCCTCGGTGTCCTGCATCTACGGCCTGGGCAGCCCCGAGGCCTATGCGAACATGCTGCAGTACTTCGAGGTCGGGCGCGCCCAGGATCAGCGCGCTGCCGTGAACAAGCTGGTGGAGCTGCAGTACGAGCGCAACGATGTGGACTTCCACCGCGGCACCTTCCGCGTGCGCGGCGACGTGCTCGAGATATTCCCGGCGCATGCCGAGGATTTCGCCATCCGCGTCGAGTTCTTCGGCGACGACGTCGACGCCATTTCCAGCTTCGACCCGCTGACCGGCAAGCGCATCGAATCCCTGCACAAATACACGATCTTCCCGAAAAGCCATTACGTGACGCCGCGCGAGCAGCTGCTGCGCGCCATGGAGGCGATCAAGGCGGAACTGGCCGAGCGACTGGCCGAACTGCACGACCGGAACAAGCTCGTGGAGGCGCAGCGCCTGGAACAGCGCACGGTGTTCGATCTGGAGATGATCCAGGAGGTCGGCTACTGCACCGGCATCGAAAACTATTCGCGCCATTTGACCGGACGCGCCCCGGACGAAGCGCCGCCGACGCTGCTCGATTACCTGCCGAACAATGCGCTGGTGGTCATCGACGAGTCGCATGTGACGATCCCGCAGATCGGCGGCATGTACAAGGGTGACCGCTCGCGCAAGACGACCCTGGTCGATTTCGGCTTTCGCCTGCCCAGCGCCCTGGATAACCGGCCGCTGCAGTTTCATGAGTTCGAGGCCATCGTGCCCCAGACCATCTATGTATCGGCCACACCGGGCCCCTATGAGATGCAAAAGACACACGGCGCCTTCGTCGAGCAGGTGATTCGCCCGACGGGTCTGGTCGATCCCGAGATCGAGGTGCGTCCCGCCACAAGCCAGGTCGACGATTTCGTGTCGGCAGCCAAGGCCGTGGTCGAGCGGGGCCTGCGCGTGCTTGCCACCTGCCTGACCAAGCGCATGGCCGAGGATCTGAGCGAATATCTGAACAACCTGGGCATGAAGGTGCGCTACCTGCATTCGGATATCGATACGGTCGAGCGTATGGAGATTCTGCGCGACCTGCGCCTCGGTACCTTCGATATCCTCATCGGCATCAATCTGCTCAGGGAGGGGCTCGACCTGCCGGAGGTGTCGCTGGTGGCCATCTTCGATGCCGACAAGGAGGGCTTTTTGCGTAGCGAGCGCTCGCTGATCCAGACCATTGGGCGCGCGGCGCGCAACGTCGAGGGCCATGTGATCCTGTACGCCGACAAAATCACCAATTCCATGCATAAAGCCATCGACGAGACGGAGCGGCGGCGTGCCAAGCAACTGGCCTACAACGCCGAGCACGGCATCACGCCGCAGACCATCAAGAAGGAGATCCAGGACATCCTGGGCTCGGTCTACGAGCTTGATTATGGCCATATCCCGGAGGTCGCCGAGCCGGCGCCGCTGACGCCGGAGGCCCGCAAGGCGCGCGTGCAGGAGCTGGAGCGGCTGATGCTCGAGGCTGCTGCCGACCTGCGCTTCGAGGATGCCGCCGCTTACCGCGACGAGCTGCATCAACTGAACCCCGACGCCTGAGACCCGATTTCCCGTGGGGGGGGGGGGGAGGGCAATGACCGGTAGCTCGGCCGATTTGAACGGCAAAGTCCGGCCGAAGCTCGCCGTTTGCATAGCCCGTCGATGCATACCGGAAATCGGCGACTTGGCATTTGTCGGCGTCCGGGGACATGGCGAATCAGGTGCGATTAACCTGAGGTTCCGCATAATGCGGCCATGGTGAAAACGGTCGTGGCCTATATCAGTGCGCATGGCTTCGGGCATTGGGCGCAGATGGCGCCGGTGCTGCGGGCACTCCATGCGCACGATGCGGGCATCCGCATCGTGCTGCGCACAGCGCTTCCAGGGACCATCCTGGAGGCTCGGGGCGGTTTTCCGTTCGAACTCGTGGAAGGGCAGGTCGATGTTGGTGTGATCCAGCGCGATGCTGTCAACGAGGATATCCCGGCCACCGTCGCGGCGGTCGAGCAATTCCATCATAACTGGGCCGAAAGAGTGGGTAAGGAGGTCCGGTTTCTGCACAAGATTGGTGCCGATCTCGTGCTGTCCGATATCGCGCCGCTGGCATTTGCCGCGGCGGCGGAGGCAGGTATGCCGTCGATAGGCATCGCCAGCATCGACTGGCATGCCATCTATACGCCATTGTTTCCCGAAACTCATCCCATCCTCGATCAGATCTCCGTTGCACATCGGGCCTGCAACCTGCTGCTAAGACTTCCGCTCGACATGCCGATGCCCAGCTTCCCCCGTCAACGCCCCATTGGCCTGATCGCCGGCAAAAGCCGGATCTCGCGCCAAGAGCTGCGCCGTAGGCTGGGGTATACGGACGAAGACAGACTGGCGCTGGTGATGTTCGGCGGTAGCGGCGTTCCGGCCTTCCGCATTGAGGCCCTGGCCAAGATGCGCGACTGGCGGTTCATGATGCCTTCGCTGCCGGATGGGCCCGTTCCCACTAATGTGCTGGCCGTACCACCGGGTTGGGATATGCTGGATCTGATTGCCGCCTCGGACGCTATCGTCTGCAAGCCGGGCTACGGCATCATCAGCGAGGCCTGGATGGCGGGAAGGCCGCTGGTCTATGTGCCGCGCCCAGCGTTTCCTGAATATCCGTATCTGCGGGACTGGCTCGTTGCCAATGCCCCTGCGTGCGAGCTGGATCGCGATACCTTCGTGGAAGGGGCATGGGGCGAGGCCTTACAGACGGCGGTATCGATGGAGAAGCGTTATCCGCCATGCGAGGCGGGGGGAGAGCACGAGGCGGCGGCGATCATCCAGGCCGAGCTTGCCGGCCTCTAGCCGTCGCCTATTTTCCCGACAGGGTGAGAACGGTGCGGGCCATGGCCCACAACAGCGAGGTGCGTACCACGGGCAGGCGCCCGGCCAGATAGCCACCGCCTAAAGCCAGGGCCATGAAGCCCCACGGGCTGTGGTGCACCCAGGCGTGCAGGCCGACCTCGGCGGTGGCTTCCCTGAGCCGCGCCTTGGCCTCCTCGGTGCTCAGCGGCCGAGTCGGATCGCCAGCCATGCGAAACCTCCCGCCAGCAGCAGCGCCGCCGTTCCGGCCAGCAGCGCCGCCTCGATATGCCCCAACTGGCAGGCCAGGACCTGGTAGCCGGCCCACAGGCACAGGCCGAGGCCGGCAGCGGCCAGCAGGCCCATGACCAGCATGCAGGCCAGGCCCCAGCCGGTGCGGTAGACGGCACGCCTGAGGGCGCGGCCCTCGGCCTCCGCCAGGTCGGTCAGGGCGATGACGATATCAGTTAGACTTCCCAGAGCCTCCCCCCCGTTCCATGATCTTGGCAAGGATATAGCCAAGGCTGAAGGTGATAAACAGCGTGCCGACCGGATGCTCTCCGATCTGTTCGCCGACCTCGTCCACGGTCTTCTTGCCGCGGCTGACGCCCTCGTCCAGCTTGTCCAGCAGTTGGTCGAACAGATGCCCGGCCTCATCACTGACCTTGCCCTTGATGTCGCTGCCCTTGCTGGTCGCCGAGGACTTCAGCATGGTCACGAGTTCGGAGACGTCCGACTGCAGCTTGCCGATATCGCCCTTCAGCGTTTCGATTTCGTCGCGGTAGCCGGCCTCCGTGGCGGCGGCGCGTACCGGGGTGGGTGTGGATGGCGCTCGTTCGGACATATCGCTTCCTCCTTTTTTGCCTGCGTGGCCTCGATTGGATATACGCTTTATAGCATACCTGCCTGACGGAAGCTGCCCAGCGACATGCGCTGCAATTGGTGTTCGAAATCGCGCATTTGACCTTGAAACCCCTGCGGTCGTTCCCTATATAAACATGCGTGGGGTATGTCCCCGAAGAATTTACGGATAGCAGGAGGTTTGCAATGGCAATGATCCGTTGGTCCCCATGGCGGGAGCTGGAAGGCATGCAGCGACACCTGAGCCGGGTGTTGGACGACACGAATCTGACATTGGGCATGGAGGAAGGCCACTGGCTGCCGCCCGTGGATATCCGCGAGACGGATGACGCCATCGTCGTGCATGCGGAGGTACCCGGCATCGACAAGAAGGATGTGAAGGTCGACGTTAAGGATGGCGTGCTGACCATCTCGGGCGAGCGCAATTACGCGAAGGACGTCAAGGAAGAGAATGTGCATCGCATCGAGCGTTCGTACGGCAGCTTCTCGCGCAGCTTCAGCCTGCCCTCGCATGTCGACGTCGGCAAGGTACAGGCCCGGCTTGAGGACGGCGTGCTGGAGGTGCGCCTGCCGAAAACGGATACGGCCAAGCCGAAGAGCATCGAGGTGCAATAGACCGTCCAGGCGACGGGATACGGGCCGCGGCAATGCCGCGGCCCTTTGCGTTCTGGAAACTGGAAAGCGGGCAGGGCTTGCGTCACACTCCGGCCATGCTTGAAGTGCGCCAGCTTTCCCTCGCCGTGCCATCGCCCCAGGGGCCGGTGGCGGCGGTATCGGATGTGTCCTTTACCCTGCAGCCGGGCAGGGTGCTGAGCCTGGTCGGCGAATCCGGATGCGGTAAGACGCTGACCGCCCAGGCCATCCTGCGCCTGGGCGAGCATCAGGGCATCGCGCGCACCGGCGGCAGCGTATTGCTGGACGGCGAGGACGTGTTCGCCATGCATGACCTGCCACTGCGCCGCATGCGCGGCGGGCGGGTGGCCATGGTGTTCCAGGAGCCGATGACGGCGCTGAACCCCGTGTTTTCGATCGGCTCCCAGATCACGGAGGTCATCCGTCTGCACCTGGGCCTGGACAAGGCGGGGGCGCGGTCCCGGGCCGTGCAGTTGCTCCAGGACGTGGGGCTGGAGGATGCCGAGGGACTGCTTTCCCGTTATCCGGACGAGCTGTCCGGCGGCATGCGTCAGCGGGTGCTGATCGCCATGGCCATGAGCGCCGATCCCGATTACATCATCGCCGACGAGCCGACGACGGCGCTCGACGTATCGGTGCAGAAACGCATCATCCGGCTGCTTCGGGGCCTGCAGCGCGAACGCGGCCTGGGCATGCTGCTGGTCACGCACGATTTCGGCCTGGTGGCCGAACTCGCCGACGATGTGGCGGTGATGTACGCCGGCCAGATCGTCGAGGCAGGTCCGGTGGCCCAGCTGTTCGACCGTCCGGCTCACCCGTATACGCGGGCACTGATGGGTTGCCGTCCCGCCGCCTCGGAGCCCGGATCCCCGCTGCCGGTGATCGCAGGCTCCGTGCCCGGCCCCGGCCGCTGGCCCGAGGGCTGCCGCTTCGCCCCCCGCTGCCGCTGGGCCGAGGACATCTGCGAACAATCGGTGGCGCATGACGCCTGGCGAGACGGCATCCATGAGGCGCGTTGCGTGCGCGTGGCGGCCGTCGCGGACGATGGGGTTCTCGCATGAGTCTGCTCGTCGCCACAGGCCTGAAGAAGACCTTCGGCCGCACCGGTTTCTGGGGCAAGATCGCCAGTACGACGATGCCGGCCGTCGATGATGTGCATCTCGAGCTTGGCGACGGCGAGACACTGGCCATCGTCGGTGAATCGGGAAGCGGGAAATCGACGACGGCGCGCCTGATCATGCGCCTGATCGAGCCGGATGCCGGTCGCGTGGAACTGATGGGCGAGGATTTCACGGCCCTGTCCGGTCATAAGCTGCGCCGTATGCGTCGGCATATCCAGATGGTGTTCCAGGATCCGTTTGCTTCGCTGAACCCGCGGATGCGCATCGCCGAGACGGTCGGGGAAGGCCTGCGTGTGCATCGGCCGGAGCTCTCCGCCAGCCAGCGGCGCGATATTGCTGCGCAGATGCTGGCCCGCTGCGGGCTGGACGCAGATGTCATGGATCGCTACCCGCATCAGTTCTCCGGCGGGCAACGCCAGCGCGTCGGCATCGCCCGTGCCCTGGTCGTGCAGCCCAAGGTGTTGGTGCTCGACGAGCCGGTATCGGCGCTCGATGTGTCGGTGCAGGCACAGATCCTGAACCTGCTGCGGGATCTGCAGCGCGAGTTCGGGTTGTCCTATCTATTCATCTCGCACGATCTGGCCGTGGTGCGCCATATCGCCGATCGCGTGGCCGTGATGTTCGCCGGACGTATCGTCGAGCATGCCAGGGCCTCCGAGCTTTTCTCTGCAGCCCGGCATCCGTATACGGCCAGCCTTCTGGCAGCACGGCCCATTGCCCATCCTTCCCAACGTGACGGTGATCCCGCCCCATATGCCCGCGATAAGGAAGGGGTGGCCGCTACGGGCTGTGCCTTCCGCTTGCGCTGTGCCCATGCCCAGGACGACTGCGGGCGGCTCGATGCCCATGTGCCGGCGGTTGGCGATGGCGGCGCTTACGCATGCCTGCATCCGCTGAAACCCTGATTTGAGCCTGCCCGAAGCCCAGACAGCCGATTTGGCGAGGCGTGTGCAGGCGGATTTTGCGGCCGAGTCCCGGCTGTCCTCGGCCTTTCCCGGCTATGTGCATCGCGCCGGGCAGGTGGCCCTGGCCACCGAGATCGCCGGAGCGATCGATGCGGGCAAGACCCTGCTTGCGGAGGCCGAGACCGGCATCGGCAAGACGCTGGCCTATCTGGTGCCGGCCCTGCGCTTTGACGGCAAGACGCTGATCTCCACGCATACGCGGGCGCTGCAGGATCAATTGATGCACCGCGATATCCCGGCGGCGATGCGGGCGCTGGATACGCGCCGGCATGTGGCCCTGCTGAAGGGGCGCGCCAATTACCTGTGCCCGTTCCGCCTGAAGCGACACATGGCGCTGCCGAGGATGGAGGCGGGGCAACGTCGCTGGCTGGGGCTGGTGATGGATTGGTCGCACAAATCCCGCGACGGCGATCTGGCAGGCCTGCCCTTCGATGTCTTCGAGAACGGTATCGGCGGCATGGTTACGGCCACCGCCGAGCAGTGCGTCGGCAACCGTTGTCCGGACTGGAACGATTGCCCGCTGATGCAGGCAAGGGCGAAGGCTCAGGATGCGGATATCGTCGTGTCCAATCACAGCCTGCTGCTGGCGGATGCGGCGCTGAAGGCCGGGGAGTTCGGCGAGGTGCTGCCGACGTTCGATGCACATGTCATCGACGAGGTGCATAGCCTGCCTGCGCTCGCCTGCCAGCATTTCGGGGCGCAGATGTCGCGCCTGCGGCTGATCCAGTGGCTGAACGATATGCAGGGCGAACTGGAGTCGCTGGGCGACGAGCAGGCCCTGAAGGTGGAGGTATTGCGCCTGGGGCGTATGCTGATCGATGCTTGGCCTCATCAGCCAATTCAGGCATTGGCGGGGTCCTGGCAGCCACTGCTCGATCTTGCTGCATCCCGCACGGATCGCAACGAGGCCATGACTCGCCTGGGCGAACGGGCGGCGCAGATCGCCGACGATCTGGAGGCCATCGACAGCCCGCCCGAGGGGTATGTGGCCTGGACGGAGGGAGAAGGGGAGGGCAAGCGGCATGTGCTGGCGCCGGTCGAGACCGGGCCGGTGCTCGCTACGCACCTGTGGGCGCGGCCCGCGGCCTTCGCGCTGCTGTCGGCCACATTGCGCGTATCCGGATCCTTCGCCTATGCCCAGGAGCGCCTGGGTCTGCCGGACGCCGATACCAGCCATCATCCCTCTCCGTTCGACTACCGCCGTCAGGCCCTGACCTATATCCCCAAAGGGCTTCCCGATGCGCGCAGCCCCGAGGGTGTTTCCCGGCTTCTCGACGCGACCGTGGCCTTGCTCGAGGCCTCGCGCGGCCGCGCCTTCGTGCTGTTCACCTCCTACCAGATGCTGCGACGCATTGCTCCGGAACTGGAGGCACGGCTGCCGTGGCGGGTGCTGACACAGGGGCAGAGCGGCAGCCGGGATGCCATCCTCGAGGCCTTTCGCGAGGACACGCATTCGGTGTTGTGCGGCACGCGCAGCTTCTGGGAGGGGGTGGATGTACCGGGCGAGACCCTGTCGCTGGTGATCATCGATAAAATCCCATTCGCGCCGCCGAACGATCCGCTGCTGGCGGCCAGGGTTCGCCGTTGCGAGGAGCAGGGCGGCAACGGCTTCCGCGACATCCAGATGCCTGAGGCCATCGCCGTGCTGCGCCAGGGCGTGGGCCGGTTGATCCGCAAGCAGGAGGATCGCGGCGTCATCGCCCTGCTCGATTCCCGCATCTACGGCAAGTTCTACGGGCGCGAGATCGTGCGCAATCTTCCCGCCGCCCCCGTGACGGCGGCGATCTCGGACGTACAGGCCTTCTTCGACGGCGTCTGATGCGCATCCTCATCGCCCCGGATGCCTTCAAGGGCTCTTTGAGCGCCGTGCAGGCGGCCGAGGCCATGGCCGCGGGTCATCCGCGAAGCGATCCCCGATGCTGACATCGACCTGCTGCCGCTGGCCGACGGCGGCGAGGGCACGCTGGATGTGCTCATTCCCTGTGTGTCGGATGATCCTGGACGCGTAACCTGGAAAGAATACCTCGTTTATGTCGAAGATGGCACAGAATCGGCGCTGATCGAGTCGGCGCGCTGCCTCGGCCTGACCCTGCCAACGATGCAGGCGCGGGACCCCATGGCACGCGGCAGCGGGGCACTGGGCGAGTGCGTACGCGCACGGCTCGATGCAGGCATCCGTCGTTTCGTCATCGGCCTGGGTGGCTCGGCCACCAACGACGCCGGCCTGGGTCTGCTCATGTCCCTAGGCCTGCGTGCCATGGACAGTCATGGTCGCATCGTGAGCCCGAACCTGCAGGGCGTGATGAACGTGGCTGCGCTCGATGTCTCGGGCATGGATGCGCGGCTTGCGGATTGCGAGCTGACGATCCTGTGCGACGTGGATGCGCCGCTGTGCGGGCCGACGGGCGCCACCTTAATATTCGCTCCGCAGAAGGGATTGCCCGCCGACATGCTTGCCGCCGTCGATGCGGCCGTGGAACGCTTTGCCGGGCTGGCCGAGGTAAGCTTCGCCGTGTCGGCCAGGTATATGCCGGGCAGCGGCGCCGCCGGAGGCCTCGGCTTCGCGCTTGCCCTGCTCAGTGGCCGGCTCGTATCCGGGGCCGACTACGTGATCGAGCAGACCCATCTGGTCGACAGGCTGCATGGAGCCGATTGGGTGCTGACGGGCGAGGGGCGTAGCGATGCGCAGACGTTGCAGGGGAAACTCCCCCTGAAGGTCGCTGTGGCTGCGAGAGCGGCAGGCACCAAGGTGGCGTTGCTCTCTGGAGACGTGGTGGATGCTGCACTGCTGACCAATACCGATATATTCGATGCTGTTATCCCGGCGCGTTCGCGGAACATGACGGTCGAAACGGCGATGGATCAGGCTGCTTCGCTGCTGCGCCGTGCCGCATGTGAATGGGTGACGATGCTTATTTCGTGATGGTGGAAAGCAGGTCCGGATTCGTGACGAGATTCCTGACCCCGTGCGCATGGTCTTCCTTGAACACGTTCCCCTCGCACCACGCGCCAAGCGTGGCAATATCGACCTTTTCAACCTCTGGGCGAACGCTCCATGTCACCTGGTAGGGAGATCCCGTTTCATTGTAGCCGGGACCGGTCGTGGAGCCCGCATATTGCACGGGCGTTCCCGTATCGTCCGGGATATTCGATGCCTGGTAGTACCCGTCTTTCTTGCCGTACGCGGTCAATTTCCCGAAGTCCAGGGCGTTTTTACCATGGACCAGGACATAAACCTGGGCCTCGACGCGCAACTGGGGATTCTTGATCGCTTTGCTGAAACACGCCCCCAGGGTCGGCCCTGGCTCTACCTGGGCGGTCGAGTAGACATAGTGCACTTCTATCGTGTCCCCGGGATGCAGGCCGCCGTGGCTGCTGGGGCATATCGCATGATGGACAGGGGATAACTCAGCCTGGGTTAAATGGCCGGAGTACTGATATCCACTCAGGTATCCATGGCCGTCACCATTGCCGGCATATTTGGTAAACTCACCACCTTTGTGTTCCGCATTCTTGTGGAAATGAATATTGCACAGGTTCATCTCCGAATCTGCTGGAGCAGCGCTGAAACGGACATGATTATCGCCCCTATAGGCGTCGATATCGCGGGGTGCCTGTGGGCCAAAACCCTTCGCTTCGGTGTTTTCTGCCAGCATGTGGCGCTGCTCGGCAATCACATGATCTTGAACCTGAGCATGTATATTGGATTGATGTTCGGCGTTGGCAGAACCTGCCAATAGCAATGCGCCGACAATCAGGAAGACCTTTTTCGCTTGCATAGGGTTACCTCATAACCACGTTGCTATGTGCTAACGTCCTGCATATGGGCGTACCGCTGCGCAGCGGTAGGGCATCCAGCCTGGCGACATGATGCGCTTGTTCTGTGCTGTCACGACCATAGACCTTGAATATAGGCAGCGCTACCTCACCGCACTCTTTCCTGCATGCATAACTATCTTCGTTTCCCTTCTCTTATCGCCAAGCGGGTCGGTTGCCGTGTATTTATGCATCTCTTTGCACGCTAGCGGAATTCGGCACTGTGGACCGTCACCCGGAAGAACTCACCTTCCTCGGCAAATCCCTGGTCCCGGATGTACCAGCCGACGCGCAGCCGGCTGGGGATGGTATAGCCTCCGAATGCCGACTCATCCTCGACATGGGCACCGAAGTCGAGGCAGTGGAAGGCACCGCCCCCCGGGTTCCCCCAGCGTTGCATGCGGACCGATCGAAGGCTGCCGTCGTCGCCGATGTCGAGCCTGAGCTCCGTGGGTTCTCCGGCCATTCGAAAATGCGCCGTCGTGGTGTTCGCATCCCTGTCTTTCCAACGCACCGCCTCGCCACAGAGAAAGGAGGGAATCCATATGCTCTCGGCGGCAAGCCTTCCTGTGGTCGAGCGTGTGATATCCGGCCCCTGAGCATGCACGAGCGGCACGAGACCGAGCAGCCTCCAGCGCATCCGTGCGGCGCCGTCGATCAACTGGTCGAAGCCGACGACGGGCAGGCCGTGCATGCGTACCGTGGCCTTCCATATCATGCCTCGCTTCGGGTATATCACTTGTTCCGCCTCGAATCGGAACCACTGCTTCAGCCGGATCTCGCCGTGCATTCTCAGACGCACAGCCGAGGCCAAGCCGGTTTCCGGTGCGATGGCATGCGTAAGATAGCGCTGTGCGCCGACAGGAAGTTGGGACAGGCGGTCCGGGGAGAAAGCCTGGCAGCTGGCCGGGGTGTCGCGCCAGAGGTCGTTCAGGGAAGGATCTTCGGGCATGGACGACTCCCGCGATTCGGAGGATATGACGGGTACGACGAGCATAGACCTTTCCGTTTCGCCGGGACAAGACCGTCGGACTGCATGAGGAGGCGACATCGGATAGATTCGACATATGATCGAATTTCCGGACCCGGAGACGGCGAACGAGGACGGCCTGCTGGCCGTCGGAGGCAATCTCGAGCCCCAGACGCTGCTGACTGCCTACAGTCACGGGATCTTTCCCTGGTTTGATGAGACCACACCCATCCTGTGGTGGTCTCCCGATCCGCGTGTGGTGTTGTTTCCGGACGATTTCCATTGCTCGCGACGGCTGGCCCGGCGCATGCGCCAGCCGGACTGGCGCTGTTCCTGGGACGAGTATTTCGATACCGTCATCCATGCCTGTGCTGCGCCGCGCGGGGAAGGCGACGGCACCTGGCTGCTGCCCGAGATGATCGAGGCTTACCGCGAACTGCATGCACTGGGCCATGCGCATTCGGTCGAGGTATGGTTCGAAGGCGAGCTGGTGGGGGGGCTTTACGGCGTGTTGCTGGGTGGCGTGTTCTTTGCCGAGTCGATGTTTCATCGGCGTCGTGATGCCTCGAAGATCGCCCTGGCCTGCCTGGTAGAGCGTGCCCGGACCGGGGCCTTTCGGCTGATCGACTGCCAGTTTCACACCACGCATCTCGAAAGCCTTGGCGCGACAAGGATACCCCGGCATCGATTCCTGGAGCTGCTTCACGTCGCTGATGCACGCCGACGCTAACAAAGGCGCTGATTTTACCCTTTTGGCGACTTTACGTGTTGGCGAAAATCCGTATGTTCCATGGGCCGATGTCGGAGGGGACCGGGGTGATCGGCGGCGATGATCCTTTGATGCAAGGAGGCCTGTTCGATGATGTGCCGAATCCCTTCCGCGGCATGGCTGCTTGCCGGCAGCCTGACTCTATTCTCCATCCCGTCCGCATCCGCCACCGGTGCCGCGGTGGTCATGCAGAATCCCCAGATGGCCCATATCGAGACCATGGCCGAGTCGGTGATCGACCAATTCCTGCACAACGATTTCAAGGCGGCGCACCACATGCTGGGTGTCATGCGGCATGCCTTCGATGACCTGCACCGGCGCGCCTCCCGCAAACCCTACAACGAACGCAAGGAGCGAGAACTGGCGTCGATGCATCTGTGGATGCGCCAGATGTCCATTGCCATCCGCAACCACTCCGGCATCGGCGGCGCCATCGCCGCCAACCAGCTCACCGCGTCGCTAATCCGTTACCAGGATTTTCCCGATACCATCAAGAGCTCGATCGCCTGGCTGGATTACCTCAGTCGCGACATCGTGCTGTTGAACATGGAGGACCCGCAGCAGAATGCCAGCCTGCTTGAGTTCCGGCGCAACGATCTGGAGGTGACCTGGCATACGCTGCGCCAATTGCTGCTCAGGGACATGCGCAACAAGGCGGTTTCCCTGCGCGTCGATGCCGTCGTCGATCACCTGGCCAGTCATCTGGACCGCGCCAGCCAGATCCAGGATGGCAACGCGCTTCAGGTGCTCGCCGGTGAACTGGCCAAGCTGCACGATCCGTTGCAGCGGGCGGCGAAGGGTTGAGTTAGGCGGAGCTGGGCAGGGTCAGGATCTCGCAGCCGCTGGGGGTGACGGCGAGGGTGTGCTCGAACTGGGCGGACAGCGACTTGTCACGCGTGACCACGGTCCAGCCGTCGCCAAGCATTTTCACCGGCGCCTTGCCGATATTCACCATCGGCTCGATGGTGAACACCAAGCCTTCTTTCAGGGTCATGCCTTCGCCCGGCTTGCCGTAATGCAGCACCTGCGGGTCTTCGTGGAACTCGCGACCGATGCCGTGTCCGCAATACTCGCGCACCACCGAACAGCGCTCGGATTCGACATAGCTCTGGATGGCGTGGCCGATATCACCCAGCGTGACGCCGGGGCGCACAATACCGATACCGATCTCCAGTGCCTGGCGTGCGACCTCAGTAACCTTGCGTGCCTTCACCTTGGGCTCGCCGACATAGAAGGTCTTGCTCGTATCGCCGTGGAAGCCGCCCAGATAGGTGGTGATATCGAGGTTGACGATATCACCGTCCTGCAGCTTCTTGTCTGCCGGGATGCCGTGGCAGACGACGTGGTTGACGGAGGTGCAGATGGATTTCGGGAAACCGTGGTAGTTCAGCGGCGAGGGGTAGGCATGATGCTCGACGATGTAGGCATGGCAGATATCGTTCAGCTCCTGGGTGGTGATTCCCGGCTGCACATGCGGCTCGATCATGACCAGTACGTCGGCCGCCAGGTGGCAGCTGGGGCGCATCTGATCGATTTCCTCGGGTGTCTTGATATGGACCATGCTTTCCGTAAATCTCCTTGCTTGCGCACACTCTATTGTGGCCGAGCCTCAGGGCAAGGTCACCCATTGCGCGCGGAGGGGTTATGCGCCTGTACCTGATTCGTCACGGCGAGGTCGAGGATGTGGCCACCGATCCGATTCGGCCCCTGAGCCGGCAGGGTAGGGAGGATGTCACCCGCGTTGCCGGTTTTCTGAGCCTGTTCGAGCGCCCCAGGCCGCAGCTTATCGCCCACAGCGGCAAGCTTCGGGCGGCCGAGACCGCCGCCATGGTCGGCGAGGCCTGGCAGGTCGGTGACGTTCGCAAGATGCCCGATCTCGAACCGGGGGCCGATCCCCTCGTTTGGGCGGAGGGGCTGGCGGCGCTGGATGCGGATATGGCCCTAGTCGGGCATCTGCCGCACCTGGAAAGGCTGGCCGGGCTGCTGATCTGCGATGATGTCGAACGGCAACCGCTTCTCATGCCCGCAGCTTCCATGGCCTGTCTGGAGCGGCATGGGAGTGCCTGGACGGTGCTGTGGCAGCTGCATCCGGGGCTGTTCTCCAGCCCGGACTGATTCAGCTGCGTTCGTAACGCTGGTTCAGCTCTGCTGCATGCCGCCATGCCTGTTGCAGGGCATCCGGCGTGGCGCGCATGCGCCAGACCCAGTTGTCTTCCACGGTGCCGGGCGTGTTCATGCGCGCCTCGGTGCCCAGCGCCAACAAATCCTGCATCGGGATGACGGTGAGCATGGCCGGCGAGGCGATGGCCGCTTCGATCAGTGCCCAGGGCATGGCACTGGCCTCGGCACCGAGTACCTGCAGCACGTATTGACGGGACTCCTCGGGGAGGGATGCGAACCAACCCTGCGTGGTGTCGTTGTCGTGGGTGCCGGTGTAGACGACGCTGTCCGGCACATGGTGGGCCGGCAGGTAGGGGTTGTCGGCATCGCCGCTGAAAGCGAACTGCAGGATCTTCATGCCGGGCAGGGCGAAGTGCTCTCTGAGCGCCGTCACCTCGGGGGTGATGATGCCCAGATCCTCGGCCACCACCGGCAGGCGGCCCAGGCTGTCCTGCAACGTCTGCAGCAGCGCCTGCCCCGGCGCCTGGCGCCATTCGCCGACAATGCCGTCCTGGCTCTCGCCCGGGATGGCCCAGTAGGCCTCGAGCCCGCGGAAATGGTCGATGCGCAGCAAATGCATGCGGGCGAGCTGCCAGCGCACCCGCTGCACCCACCAGGCGAAGCTCTCCGCCTCCATCCTGTCCCAACGGTAAAGCGGGTTGCCCCAGCGTTGTCCGGTATCCGAAAAGTAATCGGGCGGCACGCCGGCCACCTCGTCGCACAGGCCGTGCTCATTGACGGTAAATAGATCGCGGCGAGCCCAAACATCGGCCGAATCATGGGCGACATAGATCGGCAAATCGCCGAACAACAGCACGCCCCGGTCCTCGGCATGGGCCTGCAGGCGTTGCCATTGCCGGTCGAACATGAATTGCTCGAAGACGCACTGCCGGATCAGCTGCGCATGATCCTGCCGTACCTGTTCCAGCGCCTGCGGCTGGCGGTCGCGCAGCGCCACCGGCCAGCTCCACCAGGGCTGGTCGTGCAGTACGCGCTTGATGGCGGAGAACAGTGAGAAGTCGTCCAGCCACCAGGCATGGGCCTGTCTGAATGCCTCGATGTCGGCAGTCAGATTGGGGTCTTGCCCGGACTGGCGCCAGAAGCCGGCCGCCGCCTCTTCGCGCAGGGTGGCATGCGTGGCCGCGGTGTGCAGTTTCCTCTGATCCAGCCAGCCTTGCTCGACGCATTCGCGCAAGTCGATGAAATCCGGGCTGCCGGCGAACGAGGACAGGCTCTCGTAGGGCGAGCCATGGCCGTGGGTCGGGCCGACCGGCAGGAACTGCCAGGCGCTAAAGCCGGCGGCGGACAGCGCATCGATGAAGCCATGGGCCTCATGCCCGAGCACGCCGCTGGCAAAGGGGCCGGGCAACGAACTGATGTGCAGCAGCACCGCGGCACGTCGTCGGTCGAGCCAGGCGCTCACGAGTCGGCACTGCCTCGACGCATGGTGCCGCCCCCCTCCGCCTCGCCGCCGCCGAGCGAGATCGGAGCATCCAGCGAGGCGGGAGCCTCGGCGCCGAGAAGATGATACAAGGCCGTCAGTTGTTGGCGGTACAGGCGGTCGAAGTCGCGCACCACCGGCCCTGGATTGTAATCGCCGAACCACCAGCACCAGTCGGAGCCTTCACAGATTCTCAGTTGCTCGGCAGCCGCCTCCCTGCGCTCCGGTGGCAGGGAAGGGTAGTGTGCATCGAAGGCCTGCTTGGCCTCGATCAACAGCTCCCAGCCCCGGGTCTTGGCGGCGTCGCCGATCCAGGTGGAAAAATTGCCATAGACCCAGGAACCCGGCACCAGGTGTGCCAGGCGCTTCCTGGCAGGAGACTTGCCCAGGTAGTCGCTGAATGTCGTCAGTTCGTATTCGGGATGCTCGGCGATGCTTTCATACAGCAGCTTGAGGAAGGGCACGCCGTTCTCGTGGTAGTGCTCCCAGGCGTTCTCTCCGTCCATGATGATGGACACGACCGGCGCCTTCATGTCGCGGGTGTGTTCGCGCACCTGTGCCAGCTCGTGCATGAAATTGGCCACGGCGTCATGGGTATCCCAGCGTGAATACTCGAAGCCGATCAGATCGGACA
The DNA here is from genome assembly GCA_963764315.1 of uncultured Zetaproteobacteria bacterium. Lineage (GTDB taxonomy): Bacteria > Pseudomonadota > Zetaproteobacteria > Mariprofundales > Mariprofundaceae > DATLWN01. The sequence goes on along the minus strand of CAVXSB010000002.1, from coordinate 309,429 downwards.
GACGGTCATCCCGGAAGAAGCAGGCGATGGTGTGCGTGCGCCCGTCGACCAGCCACGGCTGGTACAGCTGTTCCAGGCCATCGTGGCGGATGTCCTTTCCCAGCGAATGGTGCAGCACGGCCTCGCCGGTGGCGCACCAGGAGAAGCCATGCTTGCCCAGCAGCGACACGGCGGCATCGGAGACGGCGCCCTCCGCGGGCCAGCAGCCCGCCGGTTCCTGGCCGAACACCCGGACATGCGAGGCCTTGGCCAGGGTGATGTGTTCCTCGGCCCGGGCCAGTCCGCCGGGGTAGGGGGAGTCCGGGATCAGGGCATCGGCGATGGTTTCGTGGGCCGTCTCGAAATCGATCATCAGTGGCAGGATCGGATGCGCGTATGGTGTGGTGGACAGCTCGATCTGGCCCTTCTCGGCCAGCGTCCGGTAGCTGCCGCCAACATCGTGCAGAAGCCCCGCGATCAGCGTCAGCAGGTCGCGTCTGTCCTGGGCATTGAAGCCCGATCCCTTCTCGATCAGGCGGCGGGCTACGAAATGATCGTGGCGCACCGTTTCCCCGAGCCAGCCCAGATGGTACCAGGTGACGAGGTCGGAAAAGTAATTCGTCCCAAGGTATTCGATGGACTTCTGGTGCCGGGTCTGCTCTGCCAGGTTCCACAGTCGGCTGTACGCGGGATAGCGGTACAGGTTGCGCTGGTGGTTCAGCCTAAAGCAGGTGTCCAGCATCCATTGGCGCTTGGCGGCATCGGCGTCGGCATGGTCGGCGACCAGGGCGGCCAACAACGGGTCCGGCAGATCGCCTTCCGTACCGTCCAGCCAGTCGCGGATGCGCTGGGCATAATCCTCGATCTGCGCCGTCAGCGAGGGTACGAAATTGACCACGGCGCGTGCCTTGGGCACCTGGTGCAGGATGGCCGCCATGTCCGTGTAGTCCTTGGTGGCGTGCAGATAGACCCAGGGCAGGTGGTACTGGCCGCTATCGGCCTCCCGGTAGAACGGCTGATGCATATGCCAGCAGAAGATGACGGAAAGTGGTGGCGTCATGCGATTCCTTAGGGTTTCGGATCCCCTGGCGGGCGGGTCAGAACTGGTGCTTATCCTGCCCCAACATGTCCGGGGTGACCAGCACGATGCCGCCCTCGCTGACATAGAAGCGCTTTGCATCCTCGACCAGATCTTCGCCGATGACGGTGCCCTCCGGGATGATGCTTCCCTTGTCGACGACGCAGCGAGTCAGCCGGCAGTTCCGGTGGATTTCCACGTCCGGCAGGATGACGCTGTCCTCGACCGTGGCATAGGAGTGCACGCGCACGTTCGAGAACAGGATAGAGCGGCGCACGACGGCGCCGGTGATCAGGCAGCCGCCGGAGACGAGGGAGTCGACGGCCATGCCGCGGCGCTCGTCGTCGTCGAAGGCGAACTTGGCCGGCGGTAACTGCTCCTGGTTGGTCCAGATGGGCCAGTCCTCGTCGTACATATTCAGCTGAGGCTCCAGATTGGCCAGGTCGATATTGGCCTCCCAGTAGGCATCGACGGTGCCGACATCGCGCCAATAGCCCGGGGCACCGGTATTGCCGCTGACGAAGGGGAAGGCGAACACCTCGTCGGTGTGTATGGCGGAAGGGATGATGCTCTTGCCGAAGTCATGGGCCGAGACGGCATCGCCGGCATCCGATTTCAGGCGGTCGCGCAGGTACTTGGCCGAGAAGACATAGATACCCATCGAGGCCAGCACCTTTGTGCCGTCTCCGGGCATCGGCTTTGGATGCTCCGGCTTTTCGGTAAATTCGACGACGCGATCCTCATGGTCCACGGCCATGACGCCGAAGGCCTTGGCATCCTCGAGCAGCACCGGGATGCAGCCGACAGTGATGTCCGCACCCTTGGCCACGTGCGCGGCGATCATCTTGCCGTAATCCATCTTGTAGACATGATCCCCGGCCAGCACGAGCACGTATTCCGGATTGTACTGGCGGATGATGTCGAGATTCTGGTAGACGGCGTCGGCCGTCCCCTCATACCAGCCCTCGCGGATACGCTGCTGCGCTGACAGTACCTCCAGGAACTCGCCGAACTGGCCGGATAGAAAGCTCCAGCCGCGCTGCAGATGCCGTTGCAGGGAGTGGGATTTGTACTGGGTAACGACACCGATGCGGCGGATGCCGGAGTTGATGCAGTTGGAAAGCGGGAAATCGATGATGCGGAATTTTCCGCCGAAGGGCACGGCAGGCTTGGCGCGCCAGTCGGTCAGGGCCTTCAGGCGGGACCCCCGGCCACCGGCAAGCACAAGGGCGACCGTCTGTGCTGTCAGCCGGCTGATGTGCCGTTGCACGGCCATATCTGAGGACATGAGAACCTCCCTCTCCCTGGGAACTTGGGAAACAGTATAAACAACTCACCGAACACAAGCTACCGCAGGCCATGCTTGTCGTGGATATGCCCCAGGCTTGCTGCTAGGTTCAAATATGCAGAGGGAGGACAGCATGACGGCTCGGTCGACAACACCGTTCGGTGACCAGCGTCCGGGAACATCCGGGCTGCGAAAGAAGACCACCGTATTCATGCAGCCGCATTATCTCGAGAATTTCGTACAGTCGGTATTCGATGCCGTTGGCGATGTGCGCGGGCAGACTCTGGTGCTGGGCGGCGATGGCCGCTATTACAATCGAGAAGCCATCCAGATCATCCTGCGTATGGCCGCGGCCAATGGAGTGGGGCGCATGCTCGTCGGCCGAGGCGGCATCCTGTCCACGCCGGCCGCCTCCTGTGTCATCCGCAAGCATGCGGCCTTCGGGGGGCTGATTCTGTCGGCCAGCCATAACCCGGGCGGACCGGACGGGGATTTCGGCATTAAGTACAACATCGGTAACGGTGGCCCGGCACCGGAATCGGTCACCGAGGCTATCCACGCGCGAACCCAGGAGATTGCCGCGTACCGCATCGTCGAGACACCGGACGTCGATCTGGACCGTATCGGCACCATCATGCTCGCGGACATGGCCATCGAAATCATCGACCCGGTCGAGGATTATGCGGCGCTGATGCGCTCGCTGTTCGATTTCGAGGCCATCGCCAGGCTGTTCCGATCCGGTTTCACCATGTGCTTCGATGCCATGCATGCGGTGACCGGGCCGTACGCGAAGGCACTGCTCGAGGATGAGCTTGGAGCCCCGGCGGGAACGGTGATTCGTGGCGTGCCGTTGGCGGATTTCGGTGGCGGCCATCCCGATCCGAACCTGACCTATGCCCCGGAACTGGTGGCGATGATGTACGGGGAAGAGGCCCCGGACTTCGGTGCCGCCTCCGATGGCGACGGGGACAGAAACATGATTCTCGGCCGCCATTTCTTCGTTACGCCCAGCGATTCGCTGGCGATATTGGCTGCGCATGCCCGTCTCGCGCCCGGCTACCGCGATGGCCTGGCTGGCGTGGCGCGCTCGATGCCTACCAGCATGGCGGTCGACCGCGTCGCCGCGGAGCTGGGCATCCCATGCTATGAGACGCCGACCGGCTGGAAATTCTTCGGTAACCTGATGGATGCAGGGCGTGTGGACCTGTGCGGCGAGGAATCCTTCGGCACGGGCTCCAGCCATGTGCGTGAGAAGGACGGGCTGTGGGCAGTGCTGTTCTGGCTGAATATCCTGGCCGTACTGCAGCAGCCCGTGGCACAGATCGTGCGCGAGCATTGGGCACGCTTCGGCCGCAATTTCTACTCACGGCACGATTACGAGGGCGTCGATGCTGCAGCGGCGCGCCAGGTCATGGCGCAGGTGCGCGAGGCCGGGGAGCGCCTGCCGGGCACGATGCTGGCCGGACGCTCGGTGTCTGTCTGCGATGATTTCTCCTACCAGGATCCGGTCGACGGCAGCATCAGTCGCGGCCAGGGCTTGCGCATCCTGTTCGCCGACGGCGCCCGCATCGTCTTCCGGCTTTCCGGCACCGGCACCGAGGGCGCTACGGTCCGCATCTATCTGGAGGCGTTCGAGCCCGATGCCGCCCGCCACGATGCGGATGCCCAGCAGGCGCTGGCCGACCTGATCACGGCGGCGGATGCGGTTTCCCGGCTGCAGGCGATCACCGGCCGCGCGCGGCCGACGGTCATCACGTGAATGTGGTTAGCATGAACCCGAAGGACAGGATGTATCCATGAAGACCGTTTCCCTGCCAGCCGTCGCGCAAGAGATCGTCGAGACGCGATGCCATGATCCCTTCGCCTATCTCGGCCGGCATGCCGATCCCGAGGGCGGTATCGTCATTCGTGCGTTCAAGCCGCGCGCCAAGGCCGTGTCGCTGATGCTGAATGGTGCCGGGCAGGGATTGGCGATGTCGCGCATCGAGGGCACGGATCTGTTCGAGACCAGGCTGCCGGACGGGGGTTTCGACACCGCCTACCGTTTCCTCATCGAAACCCCGGAGGGCTTCCGTTGGGAGGAGGAGGATCCGTATCGGCTGTCGCCATGCCTGTCCGATTACGATCTGTACCTGATGGGCGAGGGTAACCATTACGAGAAATACCGCGTCATGGGCGCACATATGGGTACGCATGAGGGGCTGGCCGGCGTCGGTTTCGCGGTCTGGGCTCCGAGTGCGGTGCGGGTCAGCGTCGTCGGCAACTTCAACCACTGGGACGGGCGCGAGCACCAGATGCGCGCGCGCGGCTCATCCGGCGTCTGGGAACTGTTCGTACCCGGCCTGTGCGTGGGCGAGGTCTATAAGTTCGAGATTCGCGCCGCGAGCGGCCAGGTATTCACGAAGGCCGATCCCTATGCCCAGCAGATGGAGTTGCGCCCGCGCACCGCGAGCGTGGTGCACGATCCGCAGCAATTCGAATGGCAGGACGCCGAATGGGTGCAGTCACTGCCCGAGCGGCAGGCGCTGGATCGTCCGTTCAGCGTCTACGAGGTGCATCTCGGCTCCTGGCGGCGGGCGGACGGCGAACACCTCGGTTACCGGGAACTGGCGCATCAACTCGTCGATTACTGTCGTTGGATGGGGTACACCCATATCGAACTGTTGCCGATCACCGAGCATCCGTTCGACGGCTCCTGGGGCTACCAGACGGTCGGCTATTTTGCGCCGACCAGCCGTTTCGGCAGTCCGGACGACTTCCGTTATTTCGTCGATTACTGCCATCAAAACGAGATCGGCGTGTTGCTGGACTGGGTGCCGGCGCATTTTCCCAAGGACGCCCACGGCCTGGCCCGTTTCGACGGCACGCCGCTGTACGAGCACGAGGATCCCCGCATGGGCGAGCACAAGGACTGGGGCACGCTGATCTTCAACTACGGCCGCAACGAGGTGCGCAACTTCCTTCTGGCCAGCGCCCTGTTCTGGCTGGATGCGTACCATATCGACGGCCTCAGGGTCGATGCCGTAGCCTCGATGCTCTACCTCGATTATTCCCGCAACGAGGGAGAATGGCTCCCGAACCGCTATGGCGGCCGCGAAAACCTCGAGGCCGTCGAGTTCCTGAAGCAGTTCAACCATCTGGTGCATGAGCGCTTCCCGGGGGCGGTGACGATGGCCGAGGAGTCGACGTCCTGGCCGATGGTCTCCCGGCCGACCTATGTCGGCGGCCTGGGCTTTACGATGAAGTGGAACATGGGCTGGATGAACGACACGCTGCGCTATTTTGCGCACGATCCCGTGTACCGCAGCTACCAGCATCATGCATTGACCTTCTCCATGATGTACGCCTTCACCGAGAATTTCGTCCTGCCGTTTTCGCATGACGAGGTGGTGCACGGCAAGGGCTCGATGCCGAACAAGATGCCGGGCGACGATTGGCAGAAATTCGCCAATCTCAGGGCGGTTTACGGCTATATGTTCACGCATCCCGGGAAAAAGCTGCTGTTCATGGGGCTGGAGTTCGGGCAGTGGCAGGAATGGTCGCACGACGGGGAGCTGTCCTGGGATCAAGCCAACTACATGCCGCACCGCGGCCTGCAGCTGTTGACGCGCGATCTGAACCACCTGTACCGGGAGTTCCCGGCCCTGCACGAGCAGGACTTCGACGGCCAGGGCTTTTCCTGGATCGACTGCAACGATGCTACGGATTCGGTATTAAGCTATCTGAGGTTCGATCGACAGGGCGGCTTCGCCGTCGTGGTGCTGAACCTGACGCCGGTGCCGCGCAAGGGTTATCGCCTCGGCGTGCCGCAGGGCGGCGATTACCTGGAAGTGATGAATACCGATGCCGAGATCTATGGCGGATCGAACCTCGGCAATGCCGGACGGGTGGGGACCAAGCCCGAGACCTGGATGGGCCAGCCGCATTCGATCTGGCTGACGTTGCCTCCCTTGTCCTGTCTTGTCCTTCGTTCCGCCGAGAGCTGAGCGCCACTCCCCCGGCACTCCCTGAAATAGCCCCTTGCGAAGAGGTTGCATGCTGGGATACGCCGCACTGCAACGACAATTGGCCAAACAGCAGGGCGTCGCTCAGCCATCAGGGATTCTGAACGAAGGCGTATATGTCATCCAGAAGCCGTTTTCGATGTCGAGCCTGACCGTCAAGGTGAGGCGGGTCTTGCAGGGTGACTATGTAGTAGCGTCGGCACTTTCCGTGTTGATTGACAATATCCCATGCTCCAGGGCCATGAGCACCAAACGGGCAACATTCTTTATGGCCAGCTTTTTCATGATATTGCCTTTGTGCACGGCCACGGTTTTCTCGCTGATAGACAATTTCTCGGCGATCTCTTGATTGCTAAGGCCCCTGGATACCAGGCAAAAGACCTCGAACTCGCGGGTGCTCAGTACATCCAATCCAGAGCGCTCGTGCGTGCGTCGAAGGGCCACCTGCTGGGCGAGCTTCCCTTCCAGCCAATGTCGACCTGCGGCGATGGCGCGTATGCCGTCAAGAAACTCCTGGCACTCCACGGATTTGCTCATGATGCCCTTGACCCCGAGCCTCAGCATGTGCTCGATCACGTGTGTGGATTGGTTTGTGGTCAGGACCAGGACTTTGGCCTTCGCATCCTGTTGCAATATCCTGCGTATGTACGTCAATCCGCAGGTTTCCTGCACAAAGGAGCTCATGATGATCAGATCTGGGGACAGCTGCGCGCACGCCCTCAAGCCTTCGTCTCCACAGGAGGTGTCGCCGACGATGTTGATGTCGGACTCACGCTCCAGCAGGTGGCGGAAACTGGTTCGGATTAGGTGGTGGTTATCGATCAGCAATACCGAGATCATTGATCGCAAACCCTGTCTTTAACGCCTAGCTCAAATTCGAAGCACGTCAACGGCATCTCCTCGCCCTCCATGATCACAATATAGCATATATCGATAATCATTATCAATATGATGCCTGATCCCATGAATGAGAGGTCACCTCCTCGCCGCAGGTTGATATGCCGGGGCGTCCCATTGGCAATGGCATGGTGCGCTGCAAGCCGATTCAAGCGGCGGATTGCCAATGCTATTTATAGAACGACACCAAATTTGTGCTGGATTGAGGGGGTGCAGAACAAGTGGGGCAGGCTACCGCAACAGGGCTTCGGCGAAATCTACAAGGGAAGAGCGCCATACCATCAAAATGAAGTGCTATCGTATTGCGGACTTCGATTGGGCGCGATGAGGGCCGGCTATGCGTCCGGTGCCGGATCGGATGGCGGCTCGTAGATGCGTACGTTCACCGAAACCTCGAGCTTCTGCTCCACACTGCCGACGAACACGCCGCGCAAAGGCTGCACATCGAAGTAGTCGCGACCGATGGCGGTACGCACATATTGCCAGTCAACCTGCTTGTCGTTGGTGGGATCGATACCCATCCAGCCATAGCCCTCATGCCAGACCTGTACCCAGGCATGGGTGGCGGCGGAGCCGCGCAGGTGTTCGCCCACCTCGTCCCGCTTGGGATCGAAGATATAGCCGCTGACGTAACGGGCCGGGATGCCGGCATGGCGGAGCACGCCGATCATGGCGTGGGCCATGTCCTGGCAAACGCCGCCGCCGTGCTCGAACAGCTCCCTGGGACTGGAATGCACATGCGTGACATCCGGATCGTAGCGAAACGAGCGGTAGAAATAGCGCGCCAGCTCATACAGGGCATGGCCGAATTCGGTCTCGTCCATACCCATGCCGAATCCCTTCTCCAGCGGCACATAGCCGTATTCCGGCAACGGCGGTACCCCGGGCGACCAGCTCAGGAACTCGATCCATCGCTCGTCATAGGGACGGGGATCGGGCACGGGCTCAGGCCCGCAACTGAGAGCATTCGTCGTCTCGACGACGGAGTAGGCGTGGATATCCAGCGATGTATGCGGTTCCAGGATATTGCAGTGGTGCACAAGGTTGCCGAAATGGTCGCGGTGGCTCGATAACTGTACCTCGGGACTGACCGTGATCGTGTGCTGCAACACCCGCTGCAGCCCGGTTTCGATCGGGGACATGCGGATTTCGTTATGGGACAGCGATACCGCATCGCTGTAGGTAAAGCAGGTGCGATGCTCGACCGATAGCACGATATGCTCGCCCTCGCGCAGGGACTCTGACGGGCTCATGGGCGCGCCTGCTGCTGCTGCGGGATCTGCACCGTCAGCAGCTCCTGGTCCGGCCTGGAGAGCGTGATCGTCACGGAATTGAAGAAGGCCTCGTTGATCATGTCGGCGATGCGCTCACAGCGCTGCTGTACGGATTCCAGGTAGTCCTTCAGCAGCATCGACTGCAATTCGTTCTTGGCGGCGCCGCCGCGCAGATCATCGAGAAAGGTCTCGGTTTCCAGCAAGAGGTCGTATTGCGCCTTGTTGGCGGTGCCGATTCCCTTCAGAGCCTCGGCCACCCGGCGGATGCAGAAATGCACGGAGCGCGGGAAGCGCGGATCGAGGTTCAGCAGCCTGAGTACCTTGGTCGGTTCGATCCTGGCCTTGTACTGGCGGCGATAGGCCTCGTAGCCGGATACCGAGCGCAACAGCGCCTGCCATTGGTGCAGATCCAGCGGCTTGCCGACCTCGTCGGGGCTGGGTAACAGCAGATGGTATTTGATCTCCAGGATGCGGGAGGTCATCTGGGCGCGTTCCAGGGCCACGCCGAGACGCAGGAAATACCAGGTTTCGCCGTGACTCATGGTGTTTTCGACCAGCCCGTGGAAGGCGCTGCAGAACTGGCTCACTTCGTCCAGGAAGGCATTGGGATTCTTCAGGTTTCCAGCCCGTTCGATGTCGTTGTACATCCGGTTCAGATAAAGCCACATCTCTTCACTGATATGCTCGCGCACCGTGCGCGCTTGCTCGCGGGCACGATGGAGGCAGGCCCGGATCGAGTAGGGCTGGTCGCGTTCGAACATCAGGAAGGCGATGACATTCCGTTGGGTGACCGCGTCGAAGCTCGCGTCGAAGGCCTCGCGCGCATGGGTGATCGCCAGCATCGGTGACCAGACATCGAGCTCCGAGAAATAGTGGTGCTCGAGGCTCATGCGCTGGTTGACGTCGAGAATACGGGCAATGTTTTCGGCGCGTTCGATCTGCTGGCCGAGTTCGTAGACGTTGCGGGCGATGCGGCTAAGCACGGGGCTGCTCCGCCTCAGGATACAGCACCCAGGTATCCTTGCTGCCGCCGCCCTGGGAGGAGTTCACGACGAGCGTTCCCCGTCTCAGTGCCACGCGCGTCAGGCCGCCGGGCACCACCCGCACATTGCCATCGACATCGCAGACGGCATACGGGCGCAGGTCGACATGTCGGGGGAAGAAGCCCTTGTCGCCGTCCTGCTCGACCCAGGTCGGGTGTGTGGACAGCTGCTGGATGGGCTGGGCGATGTAATGGGACGGGTCGGCCGCCAGCATGGCGCGGAAATCGGCAAGTTCCTGGCGGCTGGCCTCGCTGCCGACCAGCAGACCGTAGCCGCCGGAGGCGTTGGTCGGCTTGATGACCAGTTTTTCCATGTGCTCGAGCATATAGCGCAGGTCCGTCTCGCGCGTGCCCAGATAGGTCGGCACGATGGGCAGGATCGGCTCCTGGTCCAGATAATAACGGATGATCTCGGGCGTATAGGCGTACATGGCCTTGTCGTCGGCTACGCCGTTGCCCGGGGCATTGGCCAGCGCCACGTTGCCGGCACGGTATGCATTCATCAGGCCGGCCACGCCGAGTATCGAGTCGGGGCGAAACACCAAGGGGTCGAGGAAGTCGGTATCCACGCGCAGGTACAGCACGTCCACGCGCTTCAGGCCATGCGTCGTCTTCATGTACAGCACGTCGCGATCGACCAGCAGGTCCTGGCCCTCGACCAGCTCGGCTCCCATCTGGTTGGCCAGGAAGGAATGCTCGAAGTAGGCGGAGTTGAAGATGCCCGGCGTCAGTACGGCCACGGTCGGATTGTCGCGCGGTGATAGCGAGGCCAGGCTCTCGAACAGCATCTGCGGGTAGTGGTCGACCGGGCGGACCTTGTAGCGGTTCAGCAATTCCGGCTGAACCCGCCCCATGACCCAGCGGTTCTCGATGACGTAGGAGACGCCTGAGGGTACGCGCAGGTTGTCTTCCAGCACGTGGAAGGCGCCGGACTCGTTGCGAATCAGGTCGATGCCGCCGATATGCACATGCATGCCGCCGGGCGGGTTCAGGCCGGTCATCTCCCGGCTCAATTGCGATGAGCCCAGCACCAGGGATGCCGGTACCACGCGATCCCTGAGGATTTTGCGTTCGTGGTAGATGTCTTCGAGGAAGAGATTCAGCGCCACCATGCGCTGGATGACGCCTGCCTCGATGGTCGACCATTCGGAATCGGTAAGGATGCGCGGCATCAGATCGAAGGGGAAAATCTTCTCGGTGCCCCGGGCATCGGAGTAGACGGTGAAGGTGACGCCCTGATTCAGCATCGACAGGTCGGCCGAGTGCTGCAGGCCTTCCATGCCGTCCCGACCTACGGCGCCGAAGTGCTCGAACGCCTGCCGATAGAGAGGGCGCACGTTCCCCGAGGCATCGAAGGCCTCATCGTAGGCGGCTGCCCCGGAATTGCTGAAAATGGCAGTATCGCGCATGTCGTTTCGAAACTAACGAAAGCCCCAGAACGGAACAAGCGGTAAATGCCGGGCGGGCTCAGCGCTATGCGTCGAGATCGAAATCGGCAATGACGGGCGTGTGGTCGGAGAACCGGCGATGGCGGTCCAGCATCGTCACCACGCGTGCATTCGCGGCAACGGCCTCGGTGCAGATGTGGTAATCGATGCGCCACCCGACGTCCTTCTCGCGTGCCGCCCCCCGGTTGGACCACCACGAATAGGTCTCCTGTTCCGGGTACAGGTGGCGGAATACATCGACGAAGCCGGCATCGAGCCAGCGGCCGAACCAGGCGCGTTCCTCGGGCAGGAACCCCGAATTCTTCTGGTTGCCGCGCCAGTTCTTCAGGTCCAGCGCCTGGTGGGCGATATTGATGTCGCCGCATACGATCAGCTCGCGCCCTGCCTGTTTCAGACCGGTGATGAAGGGAAGAAAGCGCTCCAGGAAGGACATCTTCACGGCCTGACGGTCCTCCGAACTCGAGCCGGAAGGGAAGTAGGTGCTGATTACGGAAAGCCCATCGAAATCGGCCTGTACGAAACGCCCCTCGGCGTCGATATCCGCCCAGTCGCCGGTATCGACGGAGCCAAGGCCGATGTGCACGGCATCGGGCTTTTTCCGCGAATACAGGGCAACGCCGGAGTAGCCGGGGCGTTCGGCGAAATGGAAATGGTGATGGTAGCCGGCAGGCCTGGCTGCCTCAGCGATCTGATGCGCGTGCGCCTTCAGCTCCTGGATGCAGAGGATGTCGGCATCCTGTGCTGCGAACCAGTCGAAGAACCCCTTGTCGGTGGCCGAGCGAATGCCGTTGGCGTTGAAACTGACGATGCGCATATTCATATCCCTTGCGTGTCAATCATGTCCTTCTTTCTTGCTCAGCCAAGAAAGAAGCAAAGAAGGCTGCCCGCAGGGCCGCCGCGTCATCCGCCTGGCCGGGCCGCGAACGGGCGCAACATATTGCGCGATTCCGTTCGCCAGTCCCGCCCATGCGGCGCTGCGGCAAGCGGGGTGAAAAGCCCGTCGTTCACGTTCTTACCACTCTGCCCCTTCCATGCTCTCGGTGTCCTCGGTGGTGAGCCGCGCCTATTCGGGCTGCCAGGTGTCGATGGCCTGCCTCAGGCTCGCCTCGTCCTTCAGTTTCTCGACATCCGGCACGAATACGCCGAGCCGCCGGCTTTTCAGATGCTCCAGCCAGCCGGCAAGGAACTGGCGGTGGATCTCGGCCATCAGCCGCGCATCAGAGGCCGCCTGGGGACCGACGTAGTCGGGGCTGGAGGCGATATCGCCGCGCACGGCGATATCGAGGTTACCGATGATGGGCGCGGTGCCGCTGTCCAGGGTGCGGAAGTTCCCTCCGAGATCGAGGTAGACGAGCCATGGGCTGCCGGGAGCCAGGGCAGAGATGGCCTCGACCATCTGGGTCTGATCCGGGATCGGTGCCGGCGAGAAGCGATGCACGATGGGATGCGTGAAAATGCCGCGCATCAGGAAATCGAACAGCCCGGGCCGGCCGGCCGGCTTCAATCCCAGGGCCTTGTCTTTCTTCATGCGCTGTCCGGCCCAGCGGCCGGCCTCGGCAGGGGATTCGATCAGGGCATCCGTGGGGCGCAGATCGGCGGCGAAGGGGCAGGGGAGCCAGTGTTGCAAATCCGCCTGCAGCCGCCAGGCGGTATCACCGGCGGCGGACAAGGCATCCAGGCTCAGGCCGAGCTTCATGCCCCGGACGGTTGGTCGGGATGGATACGTTCGATCAGCGGCCTGCCCGTCTTGACGTCCAGGCGCATACACAGCTCGCCCTTGGCCATGCGCAGCAGATCCTCGCCGATCAGGGTGCGACGCCAGCCGCGCAGGCAGGCGATATCCGGTTCGGCATCGGCACGGCGGCCGGCCCAGGAGGCGAGCAGGGAAAGCTCGTCGCGGCAGGCGATCAGATGCGGGGCGATGCGTTCCTCGTCGGCGCGCAGGCGCATCAACGCGTCCAGCAGTTCTAGGCGCACCTCAGTGCCTTCGCTCAGGTGCCCGCGCTGCTTCGGGTGCGGCCATTCGTCCTTCGGGCAGTCCCGGCCCCGTTGCCAGGCCTCGATCAGTGCCTGCCCGAAGCGCTGGATCTGGCCGGAGCTCATGCCGCGCATGCGCTCCATGTCGGCAAGTGTCAGGCTGGGCCGACGGGCCAGCTCGACGAGCAACTCGTCGTTCAGTACCCGCTTGCGCGGTATGTCCAGGCGCTTGGCTTCATGCTCGCGCCAGGCGGCCAGCTCGCGCAACACGACGAGCTGCTGCGGCTTGAGCTTGGTCACACCCTTGACGCGCCAGAACATGTTCTGGCTGTCGTTGTCGTAGGTGGCCGGATCGCACAGCGTACCCATCTCCTCGGACAGCCAGGTCTGGCGACCGGTGGCCTCGAGCTCCTGCTGCAGGGCCTGGTACACCGGACGCAGGTAGATGACGTCGTCTGCCGCATACAGCATCTGCTGTTTCGTCAGCGGCCGGCCGACCCAGTCACTGAAGGACTCGAGCTTTGGAAGTGCGGTCTTGGCCAGGCGCTGCACCAGGTTGCCGAAGCCGACCTGCTGCCCATAGCCGAGCAGGGCGGCGGCGATCTGGGTGTCGAACAAGGGCAGCGGCAGGGCGCCGGCCTCACGGATGATGATCTCCAGATCCTGGCGCGCGGCGTGGAAGACCTTGATGGTATCGGGCGACAGCAGCAGGTCCCAGACCGGCTGCATGTCCTTGATGGCCAGCGGATCGATCAGGTAGCAGCGTTCCCTATCGGCGATCTGCAGCAGGGCGAAATGCGGGTAGTAGGTCTTTTCGCGGTGAAACTCGGTGTCCAGGTACAGCACCTTGGCGTCGGCCAAAGCGGCGCAGGCCTGGCGCAGGCTGGACTCGGAATCGATGTATTCGAATTTGCCGTTGGACTCCATGTCCGGCGCAGAATAGCAGGGATCGGCCTGGATGCCAGTTTGATGACATGCGCATGCCGCATCGCCCTCATGTCTATCGGGGGCCAGCTACCACCTGTATCAGCGCGAATTCCGGGTAATCGGGCTTTTCGCGATGGCATGGGGTGTCTACGCAGGGCACGTTGCAGGGGCGCATGGCGTTGCCATGTTTCGGCAAGCTGGCCGGTGGCTTCGATGTGCTTGTATCCGGGCATGCCCGCACGATAGGAAAGCGCACTTCAACACATCCATGCTTTGGGTTGGTTCGGGAGCGATGCTTCGGGATGTATAGAACGACGATTAGGATGCCCGTCAGCGACCATGAATATGGCTGGTAGTGTGGGCTTTTTGAACGGCAGCCACTTTCGGTCATTCGCAATTTGTGTGTTTAGTAAACTGTCACCCGTAATGGTCATTTAAGTGGATGAACTCTTGAGGGCTATGCCGAAGGCGATGCCTTGCCTGCCGATCGCTTTGAGGACTTGCATGACGTTGGCTCCAGGATTGAATTCGATCAGCTGTTTTGATTGTCATCAGTGGGATTAAGGCTGGCCGTGAGCGCTTTGATGCGGCTCTGGATGTAGCTGACGATGGCGAGCAAGGCCACAGAGGAGAAGGTCAAGGCTATGACGGGTGTATTGGCTTGGCCGTGGCCTTGTATATAAAGATGGATGGCATTGATGATCATGAACAAGCCCAAGAAAAATGCGATGTATTGCGTCTTCCTCATTTCACGGACTCTTGAGGCGATGTTGACGTGCTCGCCTGATGGGGTGTTCGGATCAGGTTGAATCATGCCAAGGCTCCCTTTGTAGGGAGACCATAACACAAATCGCTTTGGTGCATGCCTATAGAACGACAGCTAGGGATGGACGCTTAGCGACAGTTGACCTGAACCGCCATAGCGGGTGTTTGAAGGCCTGCTGCCAGTCAGATGCGGACACTCGTCTTCCGTCGTTTATTCCATTTGCTTGCACGAGAACAGCTTGCCAGAATCGTGCGTTTTACATGCATATTCGTGATCGGCTTCGATATATCGGAATTCACGATCACCGATCGCTTTCAGGCTTTCGTGACCTGCATAGTGCCGATATTTCTCAGCCGGAATCATCAGCACATCCTTGTGCTTGCCATCCCGTGTCAGATATCGGCCATATCTCGGGTAATAGACCTTCCGCTTGAAGGTAACCTTGTAGTTCGGTTGCAGCCCGATCTCCGGGAAAATGCTGGCAACACAACCTTCCCGATAGCGCGCATCGACCATTCTGGCCATCATCAATTTTCCATCCGGAAAGTGCATGTCCGGCTCGTAGCAATTCACCGGATATCCGGGGCGTACAACCTTGTTCATCCAGCGAGGCACACGCGACACATGATCAAAACGAAATGCCACCACACACGGACCGACGAGATGCAACCGCCCGTAAACATCGTCTGCTCCGATTTCGTCAGCGAGCTTACAGGCCATCGCACGGAAATCGTCAAGCCTCAGCATCCAGTCGTCGATGATCGACGCCACTACAGATCCTGGTTCGACAATAAAATACAACCACCGCATTTCTTAACGAGCCCCTTCCATGGTTGTCGACTATCCTCAAGCGGCATGATGAAAACCTACCCACACGGGTAGTATGCATGCGTGACGAAAAGGAACAATTGAAAGTTTTAAGTGGAGATGCGCAGAAACTAAGTTGTTCTGTATACGGCGTGCTCCGAACCGGATCACCCGTGATGTTTGAAACCGACCCAGTCCACTTTCCTGTAATATGGCGTCACAACAGGATTCGAATGCATAACTGCACATTGCACTCAACTCAGCAGGTCGTTGCAGCAATCCAGCAGGTGATTGCAATCCAAACAAGCACCCTGCCGCACCGATGTATATACCATTGATATATCCATGTAATTCGATAGCATAGAGACTGCCTTGGAGGATGCCATGAAAGTTGCACACACCACCCTATTTAAGTCCAACAAGACTCAGGCTGTTCGGCTACCGAAAGCGATTGCCTTACCCAACTCGATTCACGATGTCGATATTATCGCTATCGGCAACACCCGCATCATTACTCCTGCTGGAGAATCCTGGGATCAGTGGTTTGCAGGCCCTGGCGTTTCTGATGATTTCATCACAGAGCGTGAACAGGGAACCGATCAGCAGCGGGAAGCCCTCTAACCATGCTGAAATACATGCTCGACACCAACATCGTGATCTACACGATCAAAAACCGCCCCGCGCATGTTCGCGATGCGTTCAGATTACACGATGGGCAAATGTGTATCTCTTCTGTCACCTTCGGTGAGCTGATTTATGGTGCTGAGCATTCTACACAACCGGAAAGAAATCTGGCTGATATTCAAGGGTTTGTCGCACGCCTAGAGGTCGCACCATTTGATGAACACGCCGCTGAACACTTCGGCCAGCTTCGAGCCGAGCTCTATAGCATGGGCCAGCCCATTGGCCCCTATGACATGATGATTGCTGGCCATGCCCGTTCCATGGGCCTCATCCTTGTCACCAACAACGAAAAGGAATTTTCCCGCGTGCCAGGCCTCCGCTTGAATAACTGGGTCTAAACGCCGATAGCTGTCCCCTCCACAAGGAAAGTGCAGCAGGCTGCTGGTTTGGATTGCAACGGGGCGCTGGTTTCGAGTGCATTTTGCACATAACCTTTAATCCTTTTTCCTGACAAAGCGGATGATCTGACGTCGGGATTTTTTATCCGGTCGTTTTTTTGGAGCTGTAGCGGCATGAAGCTTCCGTTTCTGCCGCTCTTCCTCGCGGGCTTCAATACTTGTTTCATGCTCTTCGTAGAGGGTTCGGGCCACGGCTGTCGAGCCGCGTTTCTCCGCCAGGCCGGTGACGGTGACAACGAAGCGCTCCTGCTCGCGAAGGATGGTCAGTTCGTCACCGCACTCCACGGTTTTGGATGGCTTCACGCTCTCTCCGTTCAATTGAACATGGCCGCCATTGACCATCTCGGTGGCCTGTACTCGCGTCTTGAAGAAGCGGGCGGCCCAGATCCATTTGTCGATACGTACACCCTTGTCTGACATGCATTAAGGTTATGGCGCATGCCGGCCCCAGACCAGCAATAGATACCTCGCCGGCCATCATCATGGCCGCGATGCCGTCAAGGTAATTGACGCTCTATGGGGATGCCAAAATCGATGAGAAGGGGGGCTTTGCTTTTCACGCATTGAGGAACGGTTGTGGAAGGGCTATCTTCCCCCGCCGTCGATGAAAACCGCAGGTGGGCGGATCGACTGTCGCCGAACCTGCCCGGTCAAAGGATGTGAGCATGGCAAGAAAGTTTAATTTCAGTGCAGGCCCGGCCATGTTGCCGACCGCCGTGATCGAGCGCGCGCAGCGGGAGATGCCGGATTGGCACGGCTCGGGAATGTCGGTGATGGAAATGAGCCATCGCGGCAAGGAGTTCATGTCCATCGCGGCCGAGGCTGAGCAGGATCTGCGCGAGCTGATGGTGATTCCCGACAACTACAAGGTGCTCTTTCTGCAGGGCGGCGCCTCTTCCCAGTTTGCCATGATTCCGCTGAACCTGCTGGGCGATAAACAGAACGCCGATTACCTCAATACAGGCATGTGGTCCAAAAAGGCGATTGCCGAGGCGGGGCGCTACTGCACCGTCAATGTCGCCGCCGATACCTCCGGGGGCGGTTTCACCGCCGTGCCGACGCAGGCAGAGCTGAAACTGAATGCCGACGCGGCCTATGTGCATTACACGCCGAACGAGACCATCGGCGGCGTCGAGTTCGACTATATCCCGGACACCGGCGACGTGCCGCTGGTGGCCGACATGTCCTCCACCATCCTGTCGCGTCCGATCGACGTCTCCAGATTCGGCATGATCTATGCCGGTGCGCAGAAGAATATCGGACCTGCCGGCCTGTGCATCGTCATTATCCGCGAGGACCTGCTGGGCAAGGCTGCTGAGAACACGCCCGCCATGTTCAACTACGCCACCCATGCCGAGAACGATTCGATGTACAACACGCCGCCGACCTATGCCTGGTATATTGCAGGTCTGGTCTTCGCCTGGATCAAGGAGCAGGGCGGCCTGGAGGCGATGGCGACGGTCAACAAGCGCAAGGCCGACAAGCTCTATGCCGCGATCGATACCAGCCAGATCTACGCCAGCCCGGTGGCGAAGAATGCCCGTTCCTGGATGAACGTGCCGTTCACGCTGACCAATCCCGATCTCGATGCCGAATTCCTCAAGGGTGCCAGCGAGCGCGGGCTGCTGACGCTGAAGGGGCACCGTTCCGTCGGCGGCATGCGCGCCAGCATCTACAACGCCATGCCGGAAGCGGGCGTGGATGCGCTGGTGACGTATATGCAGGAGTTCGAAAGCGGTCTGGAATGAACATAAGGTCAGGCTTCGGGACGCCCATGCGATGGTCTGCGAAGCGGGGCTTGGCTTATGACAATGTTTCGGTTTCCGTCTGGTTTGACCTTAAGGGCGGCCCCTATAGTATGCTTGCGCACTCCGGTTTCGGGTGCGAAAAATCCCCGTTTGGAGTGCTTTCCGTGACTGTGTCTGATGCCTAAGGTTTGGATTGCCGACAAGATGAGCGAGCGGGCTGTCGAGGTCTTCCGTGCCCGCGGCATTGAGGTCGACTACCGGCCGGGCCTCGGCGCGGACGAGCAGGCTGCCATCGCCGGCGGCTACGACGCTATCGCTGTACGATCCACGACCAAGCTCAAGGGCGCGTTGCTGGAGGCGGCCACCCGCGTGAGGGTGATCGGTCGCGCCGGCATCGGCGTGGACAATGTTGATGTCGAGGCCTGTTCCCGGCGCGGCATCGTGGTCATGAACACCCCCTTCGGCAATACGGTGACGACGGCGGAGCTGGCCATCGCGCACCTGTTGGCCGCCGCTCGCCAGATTCCGCAGGCCAGTGCCTCCACCAAGGCCGGGAAGTGGGAGAAGAACCGCTTCATGGGCATGGAGCTGACCGGCAAGAAGGCCGGCGTCATCGGCGCCGGCAATATCGGCGCCATCGTCTGTGACAGGCTCAAGGGCCTGCACATGGCAGTGCATGTCTATGACCCTTTCATCAGCAATGAGCGCGCCGAGGCCATGGGCGTGCACAAGGTCGATTCGGTCGAGGCCCTGGCCGAGATCGTCGACGTGTTGACCATCCACGTGCCGCTCGTCGATGCCACGCGCAATCTCATCGATGCCGACATCCTTGGCCGCATGAAGCCGGGAGCCATCCTCGTCAACTGCGCCCGCGGCGGCATCGTCGACGAGCAGGCGCTGTATGCGGCCTGCCAGTCCGGGAAGCTGCGTGCCGCCGCCCTGGACGTGTATGCCGAGGAGCCGGCGAAAGAGAACCCGCTGTTCGCGTTGGATAACGTCAGCTGCACGCCGCATATCGGAGCCTCCACCGTGGAAGCGCAGGAGAACGTGGCGGTGCAGGTGGCCGAGCAGATGGCGGATTTCCTGTTGCAGGGCACGGTGCGCAATGCCGTCAACATGCCCTCGCTCAGCGAAGAAGAGGGGAAATTGCTCTCACCCTACCTGCTGCTGTGCCGTCGGCTTGGTCAGCTGCTGGGCCAGATCCTGAGCCCCGGCTACACCCGCATGACTGTGCATTTCGAAGGCCAGGCCTCGGGGCTCAACCGCAAACCGCTGATCAATGGCGTGCTGCAGGGCTTGCTGGCCGAGAGCATGGAAGACGTCAACGCCGTCAACGCCATGGTGCTGGCCAAGGAGCGCGGCATCGCCGTGTCCGAAGCGGCCAGCGATCAGGCCGAGCCTTTCCTTAGCCGCATCCGCGTCGAGCTCGAGGGGGACACCGGTCGCCACAGCGTCGCCGGCACCGTGTTCGACGGTGTGCGTCCGCGGCTCGTCAGCATCGATGCCAGCGAGGTCGAGATGGCGCCGGAAGGGCGCATGCTGTTCGTGCAGAATTATGATCGCCCCGGCGTGGTGGCCGGCATCGGCGCCGCCCTGGCTGCAGCCGGCATCAACATCGGCGACTTCAGGCTCGGGCGCAATCCGGATATGGCCTCGGCCATTGCCCTGGTCACCGTCGACTCGCGTCCGCCCGCGAAGGTCATGGAGACGCTGCGCGAATTGCCGAACATCATCGATGTGCGTTATCTGGAGTTGAAAGCATGAATGTGGACATGCGACCGATCATCGGCGTCGCCGACGCCTTCGGCGAGCGCGCCAAGGCCCTGCGTCTGCTGCAGCGCCGCCTGCTGGACCTGTTTGCCGAGGCTGACTTCGAGGAGGTCATTCCGCCGCTGGTCGAGCGCCCGGCAACGCTGAATTCCGGCGCCGGCATGTATCTGAGCGACGAGATGATCGTATTCTCCGATCCGGCCGGGGCGGGCACGCTGGCCATCCGCCCGGACATGACGCCGCAGATCGCACGCATTGCCGCCACCCGTCTGATGCACGAGCAGGTGCTGAGGCTGTGTTATTCCGGCATGGTCATGACGGCGCGCCCGGACAGCAGTACCGGCGCCAGGCAGCAGTGGCAGACGGGACTGGAACTGATGGGTGTGGCCGGCATCGAGGCCGACGTGGAGGTGATCCACCTGGCGGCGATGACCATGCGCGTGGCCGGCTTCGCACGACCGGTGATCCGTGTGGGGCATATGGGTCTGATCCACGCCCTGCTGGACGGCAGCCGCTATCCGCTGGATGTGTGGGCCGGACTGCTGGCCCGGCGCTCGCCGGAGGATCTCAGCCGACAGCTGGCGGCCGACGCACTGCCGCAGGCGCAGGGCGAGGCCCTGCTGGCCCTGGCCGCGGGCCAGGGCAGCGAGGACTGGTTGCGCGATTGTGCCCTGCCTTTGGGCGGCAGCGTGGCAGCAGCGGCCGAAGCGCTGCTGCATTTGGCCGAGGCAGTGCGCGCGCGCCTGCACCAGGAACTGGAGATCCGCATCGATGCGGCGCGGGTGCCGCATTTCCTTTACCACAGCGGCATCGTGTTCGCCGGCTACGCGGCCGAGGCGCCGCAGGCGCTGCTCGAGGGTGGGCGCTACGACCATATGATGAAGGCGCACGGCCGCGACATGCCGGCCACCGGGTTTTCTTGCGATTTGTGGCGCTGGCTCGATGCCGGCGCACTTCTGGAATAGGGGATCGATCAATGGCCAATATCGTGGCAATCGGCATTCAGTGGGGCGATGAGGGCAAGGGCAAGATCGTCGATCTACTGGCCCCGCAAATGGACGTCGTCGCCCGCTTTCAGGGCGGACCCAACGCTGGCCATACGCTGGTCATCGGCGGTAAAAAGACGGTGCTGCATCATATCCCGTCCGGCATCCTGCATGGCCATGTGCTGAGCCTGATCGGCAATGGCACCGTCGTCGATCCCCAGGAGCTGGTGAACGAGATGGACACACTGCTCGCCGCCGACGTGCCGGTGACCGAGCGTCTGCTGATCTCCGATCGCTGTCAGCTGATCCTGCCCTATCATCGGGCGCTGGATGCGGCACGGGAAGCAGCGGCCACGGGCAAGGCGAAGATCGGTACCACCGGGCGCGGCATCGGCCCCACCTACGAAGACAAGGTGGCGCGCCGCGGCATCCGTCTGATCGACGTCATCTCCCAGGATCTGGACCGGCGCATCGACGAGAACCTGCGCTATACGAACTTCCTGCTTACTGAAATGTTGCACGCCGAGCCGGTGACGCGCGCGGACGTCGATGCCTGCCTGGCGCTGGCACGCGAGCGGCTGTTGCCGATGGCCGCAGATGTACCTCTGATCCTGGATCAGAAGGCCCGCGAGGGTGCCCGTATCCTTTACGAGGGGGCACAGGGCTCGATGCTCGACGTCGATCACGGCACCTATCCGTATGTCACCTCGTCGAACACCCTGTCCGGGGCGGCGCTGGCCGGCCTGGGCGTCGGCCCGAACCGCGTCGACGAGGTGCTCGGTATCGCCAAGGCCTACACGACGCGCGTCGGGGCCGGCCCGTTCCCGACCGAGCTGTACGACGGCGTCGATCTGCTCGATGCGGCCGGCAAGCATATGGCCGAGGTGGGGCAGGAATTCGGCTCCACGACCGGGCGTCCGCGCCGCACCGGATGGTTCGATGCCGTGGTCGTCAAGCACGCGGTGCGCATCAGCGGCGTCACGGGCCTCGCCATCACCAAGCTGGATGTGCTGGACGGCATGCCGGAGGTGAAGCTGTGCGTGGGCTATGACCTGAACGGCGAGCGTGTGGAGTCCATCCCCGCCGATGCCAGGGTGCTCGAGGCCTGCGTGCCGATCTATGAAACCCTGGCGGGCTGGAGCGAGTCCACGTTCGGGCTGACCAATGCCTCCGAGCTGCCGGCCAATGCGCAGGCGCTGCTGCGCCGCATCGAAGAGGTCTGCGATTGCCCGGTGAAGATGCTGTCCACCGGCCCGGACCGCGAGCATATCTGCCGTCTTTGATGCATCCTGTGGGCCGGCTTCAGGCCGACCTCGGGGAGCGACGGAACAGGATGCCGAGTGCGGCCAGCACGGCGAAGCTGCCGCCGGCCAGGAAGGTGGCGGCCGGTCCCATCGCCTGCCACAACAGGCCGGCCAGGCCGCTGGCCAGAAGCAGCATCAGGCCACTGACCAGGTTGTAGATACCGAATGCGGTGCCGCGCAAGGCATCATCGGCGCTGCCGGCCACCATTTTTGAGAATAGCCCCTGTGTGATGCCCATATGTATGCCCCAAAGTGCGGCACCGGCGAATACCAGCGCAGGCGAGTCGGCTGCGGCCAACAGCAGGTCGGCGAGGACCAGCACCACAAGCCCCCCCAGCAGCAATATGCGACGGCGAATACGGTCGGCGGCCCGGCCGGCCGGATAGGATACCGCGGCATAGGCGACGTTCATCACCACCATCACCGCCGGTATATAGGCGATGGCCAAGTGCGCGCTCTGGGCGCGCAGCACCAGGAAGGCCTCGCTGAAGCGCGCCATGGTGAACACCGAGCCCAGTAGCACGACGAGCCAGAACTCCGGACCGAGTCGGCGGATATCGGCCATGCGGATCGGTGATGCCCGGGGCCCGGTCCGGGAGGTATGCGCCTGCGGCTCGTGTACGGCGAAGATGAGCAGCAGCACGGCGGCGATGGCGGGAACGACGGCGATCCACATTGCCTGACGGATGTGGTCGGCCAGCAGGGCCATGCCGAGCAGGGCCAGCATGGGGCCGAGGAAGGCCCCGACCGAATCCAGGGCCTGGCGAAGGCCATAGGCGGCGCCACGCAAGGAGGCAGGCACGAGGTCGGCCACCAGGGCATCGCGCGGGGCATTGCGGATGCCCTTGCCGACCCGGTCTGTGAAGCGGGCGGCGAATACCCAGCCGATGCTGCCGGCCAATGGGAACAAGGGCTTGGTCAGCGCCGACAGGCCATAACCGATCACCACCAGGGCCTTGCGCCGTCCCAGCCAGTCGCTGAGCATGCCCGAGAACACCTTGGTGATGGCGGCAGTGGCCTCGGCGATGCCCTCGAGGATACCGATCGTTGTCATGCTGGCGCCGAGCACGGAGGCCATGAACACCGGAAGCAGGCTGTGGATCAGCTCCGAGGAGGTGTCCATGCACAGCGACACGAAGCCGAGCGACCATACAGCGCCGGGCAGGGCCTTGCGGGCTCCAGGATCCGGTGTCCTCCGATGCATTGCCGATGGTTTCATGCCAGGCGCATGCATAGCGCATCTGGCTGGCCGGTTCAACATCGGATGCCTCCCGCCTTCGCCCCGGGCTTCTGTTATACTGGGCAAATGATTTCCGATTTCCGTTTTGCCGCCACTCCGCATATCCACTTCGGGGCAGGCCGGCGCGACGCCTTGGCCGGGATTCTTCGGGGATACGGACCGCGCGTACTGCTGGTGACCGGATCCGTTTCCTTCGATGCCTCGCCGCTTTGCCGGGACATGCTGGCGGTGCTGAGCGCCGAATTCGAGCTGCAGCGCTTGCGCGTCGACGGCGAACCATCCCCATCGCTGGTGGATGAGTCGGTGGCCGCCTGCCGCGTCTTTGCGCCGGACGCCGTGGTGGCCATCGGTGGCGGCAGCGCCGTGGATGCGGGCAAGGCCATCGCCGGCCTGCTATCGCTCGGGCATTCGGTGCTCGATTACCTCGAGGGCATCGGCCGTGGACGTGTCTATGCCGGTCCGGCCACCCCGTTCATCGCCCTGCCGACGACAGCGGGGACGGGCGGGGAGACGAGCAAGAATGCCGTGCTTTCGGTCATCGGCGAGGGTGGGTTCAAGAAATCCTTCCGCCACGAGCTGCTGGTGGCACGCCATGTCATCCTCGATCCGGAGCTGACGCTGTCCTGTCCACCTGCGATCACCGCCGCTTGCGGCATGGATGCCCTGACCCAGTTGCTCGAATCCTACGTGTCCGGTCGGGCCAACCCGATGAGCGATGCCCTGGCCGCAAGCGGTATGGCGATGGTGCGCCAGCACCTGCTGAGTGCCGTCAGGCATGGCGACGATATCGGCGCGCGCGCCGGCATGCTGTATGCCTCATCGATGTCCGGACTGACGCTGGCCAATGCCGGCCTCGGTGCGGTGCACGGGCTGGCCTCGCCACTGGGTGCCTTCTTCCCGATTCCGCACGGTGCGGCCTGCGGTACCCTGGTGTATGAGGCGACGCGGCTGAATATCCGCTGCATGCGCGAACGGGAGCCCCGGAATCCGGGCCTGATCAAGTACGCCGAGGCCGGCCGCATCCTGAGCGATGCTCCCGATCTGGACGATGAGGCGGCGATTCGGGCACTGCTCGATTTGCTGGAGGACTGGAGCGACCGACTGGAGATGCCGCGGCTTTCCTACTACGGCGTTTCCCCGGCCGATATCCCGCGTATCGTCACAGGCAGTCGCGGCAACAGCATGCAGACCAATCCGATTCGCTTGCAGGATGCGGAGCTGAGCGAGCTGCTTGCGCATCGCCTGTAGGCGATGTGCGGCGAAGGGGATAGGATTCATCGATGCAAGAAGATCAGGAGCAGTCGTATCAGGCGGCGGCCGAGCAAACCGTCGAGCTGGGCAACAGGCTGGTCGAGGCGGATCCGGATGTCGATATGTGGGATATCGCTGACGGGCTACTGGCCGGTGCTATCCAGTATTGGCTCTATGCGCGGCAGCCATGCGGGGATCCGGGCTGCAGGGACTGTGCCGTTTTGCGCACCGCCGAGTCCCGTATGGCGAGCCTGCGTCAGTTCATCGAGCAAACGGCGTCGGACAGCGAGTATTACCATTCCCCCCATGATATGAACGCCGGCCACGCATAGGGCCTGTTCACGTTAATTTCGGTGTTGTCGCTGCTGCTCAAAACCGGGTCAATCAAGGCGCGAGGGATGAGATTTGGTGCCTCCAAACGAATTCCGAGCAACGCCGAGTGGCCCGGTTTTGAGCGCAGCCCATACGGATAAGCCATTTTTCCGTCCTGCTGCGTTACTGTGCGCTTGCGTGCAACAAGCACGCTGCGCGCACAAAGCCTTGCCGAGCCAAAAAAATGGCGATATCGACGCCATCGAAATTAATGTGAACAGGCCTTAGGGCTGGTTCTGCGTCGGTTCGTCGGCGGCGGCATCCTGGTGCCGGATCAGTTCCGGCCAGGCATCGCGTAGGTACTCATACCCGGACCACAGCGTCAGGACGACGGCGACCCACAGCAATACCAGGCCGACCTCGTGCATGGAAACGCCGGCGATGGGCATATTCAACAGCAGCAGCGCGATGGCCACCATCTGCGTCGCCGTCTTCCACTTGGCGATCGCCGACACATGCACCACCGAGGCATGCTGGGCCAGCCATTCGCGCAGGGCGCCGATGGCAATCTCCCGGCCGATAATGACCAGGGCCAGGATGGCGGGGGCCCGCTCAGCCTCCACCAGCCATACCAGCGCTGCCGCCACGAGCAGCTTGTCCGCCACCGGGTCGAGGAAGCGCCCGAACGGCGTGACCTCGCTGCGCTTGCGTGCCAGGTAGCCATCCAACCAGTCCGTGAAGGCGGCGATCACGAAGAGCAGGGACGACATGATGTCGCCGCCTTTTCCGGGCACATAACAGATCGCGATGAACAGGGGGATGACGATGACGCGGGCCATGGTCAAGCGGTTGGAAATGGTCCATTGCATGAACCCAATCTAACGCGCAAGGCAGGCATGTATCAACGCCTGTGCCAGCATGGGCCTGTTCTCGCAGTCTATACACAGGATTTGTGGATAACTCGGTGGATAAGTTTGCGAATCGCCATACCTATTATGGCCCGGGCGCTGGGGTCATGTGGGTGCCTAGATTTTAGACGTATCGGATATATTAAATATATCAATGAATTACAACAGTTTACTCAGGGTCCTTTGGAGCCTGTAGGGGGAAGTGTGAAAGCATTTTCATGAATAGGGCTGGTGTTGAATAACGCCGGCCTTATGTGGGCCATTACGGCGAAGAGATGCGCCGCATGGCCTCGTAGACGACAATGGCGCAGGCCGACGACAGGTTCAGGGAACGCACCGGTGCATCGCTGCGCATGGGGATACGCACCGACGCCAACTCGGCCAGGATGGATGCCGGCAGTCCGCGGGTTTCCGGGCCGAAGACCAGGACATCGCCGGCCTGGAACGGCACGTCCCACAGCAGTCGTCCACCCTTGGTGCTGAAGCCATACCATGGGCGCGTGCTGTCGATGGCCCGCCGAAGAGCCTGCCAGTCGTCGTGATGGCGAATATCGAGATGCTGCCAGTAGTCGAGGCCGGCACGCTTCAGTTGCCGATCGGAGAGCTCGAAGCCGAGCGGGTGCACCATATGCAGCGTGCAACCCGTGCAGGCGCACAGGCGCGCGATGTTGCCGGTGTTGGGCGGAATCTCGGGTTGGTACAGCACGATATGGAGTGGCTCCATATCATCTCCAGGGCAGGGCGTCGCCCGCAGCAGCGTTCAGCTCAGGTGTTCGTCGATGAATTCGATCAGCTTGCCCTTGCTGACGGCGCCGACCTTCGTGCCCTGCACATTGCCGCCGCGAAACAACATCAGTGTCGGGATACCGCGCACGCCGTATTTGCCGGGGGTGTTCGGATTATCGTCGATATTGATCTTGGCGATGGTGATTTGATCTTGCTTCTCTTCGGCGATTTCATCCAGAATCGGCGCGATCTGTTTGCACGGCACACACCAAGGGGCCCAGAAGTCGATCAGTACGGCCCCGGACGCTTTCAAGACATCCTCTTCAAAGCTGTCGTCACTGACATGAATGATACGATCAGATGCCATCGGTGTCCCTCATCGGTGTCAAAGAATGTATGCCTAAGGTAGTCTGGAGGGGTAACAGCGTCAACCATGCACAACCGCAGCTTAGCATCCATTCTACACCAGCGTATCGAGGCCTCCGGAGGCTGGATTCCATTCGACAGTTTCATGCAGGCGGCCCTGTACGAGCCGGCTCTGGGCTATTACGAATCGGCTGAGGCCTTCGGGGCCACGGGCGACTTCGTCACCGCCGCCGATCTCGGCCCGTGGCTGGCCAAGGGCTTTGCAGACCTGATCGCCTGGGGCTGGCAATCCATGGGCAAACCCTCCGCTTGGACGCTGCTGGAGCAGGGCGGCGGCAGCGGTGTCTTGCTATGCGCCGTGATGCAGGAACTTCAGGCGCAGGGCTTGCCGCTGCCGGCACGTATCGTCGCCGTCGAGGCCAGCGCCCGTATGCGCGAACGCCAGGCCGAGGCTTACGCGCGGGCAGGGATCAGCGTCGAACAGGTGCCGGCGTTGGCGGCGGTCGGGCCGCTCGATGCCTGCATGATGTTCTGCAACGAATTACCCGATGCCTTTCCGGTACGCTGCCTGGTGCGCAAACGGGATGCCCTGCATGAGCGCGGGGTGGCCTGGCAGGGTTCCTCGCCGGTGTGGGCGGATGCAGACCTGCCCATGGGTGAGGCCCCATGGATCGATCCGGCACTGATAGAGGCATGGCCGGAGGGCTATGTCACGGAATACAATCCCGGCCTCGATGCCTGGCAACGTGATGTCGCGGCCACCGTCCGCCATGGTCTGGTCTTCTGTGTCGATTACGGCTTCTCGCAGCAGGAATACTACCGCCCGAACCGCATCGGCGGCACGCTGATTGCCCATCACCGCCATCGGGCCGATGCGGACGTGCTCACCGATCCCGGCAGCCGTGATATCACGGCCCATGTCGATTTCACGGCGCTGGCGCATTGGGGGCGGGAGCACGGCCTGCACAGCACGGCGTTCATGAGTCAGGGGGCATGGCTGGCGCAGAGCCCCGCCGTGCAGGCGCATATCGCCACCCTGGCCGGCGCCACCGATGCCGGGGCCCTGGCGCAGATGGCCCAGGTTAAGCGGCTATTGCTGCCATCGGGTATGGGCGAGCTCTTCAAATTGTTGATCCAGCGCACAGATGGGTTTGCTCAGGCTGCGACACTGCCCCCGTTTCTCAGCCGGTTTGACCATCTGAGGGATCTGGTGTCGCGCGCGTAGCCAGCTTGACAGGAGGCGGAGGGCATCAACAATCTCTGAGCATATGCGTTGTCCTTCATGTGGTGCCGAAAACCCCAGCCATGCAAGCTTTTGTGTCCAGTGCGGCGTTGCCATTTTCAACGACGAGCAAACGCCCCGCCTGGGACCCTATCGTATCGAGTCCAAGCTCGGAGAGGGCGGTATGGGCGTGGTCTACCGCGCCATCGACGAGAAGCTGCATCGGGAAGTGGCGATCAAGGTCCTGCACCCGCAGCTGCTCCAGCACGAGAACCTGAAAGAGCGCTTCCGCCGGGAAGCGCGCATGCACGCCAGGATCATGCATCCGCACATCGTCACGCTGTTGTCGCTGTACGAGGACGATCAGCATATGGCGCTGGTGATGGAGATGATCCATGGCAAGAACCTGAAGGAACACCTCTCCGAGCATCCGCGCCTGGATCTGCCTGAGATCGTGCGTATTTCCGAGGCCATCCTCTCCGGGCTGGATGCCGCCCACCGTCAGGGCATGGTGCACCGCGACCTGAAGCCGGCCAACGTCATGCTGGCGAACAACGGCGGCATCAAGTTGATGGACTTCGGCCTGGCCAAGCCGAAGCAGGACGAGGATGACCTGACCCAGAGCGGAGCCACCGTCGGCTCGTTCCGCTATATGGCGCCAGAGCAGATCCTGAACCAGGCCGTCGACGCCCGCACCGATCTCTATGCCTTCGGCATCCTGCTCTACCAGATGCTCACCGGGCGCTTGCCCTTCGAGGCCTCGACCAGCGGCGGCGAGTTCGAGATCATGGAAAAGCAGGTGCGCCATGATCCTATCCCACCGAAACAGATTCATGCAGGCATCCCCACGGCGCTGTCCGAATTGGTCATGCGCCTGTTGGCGAAGAACAAGGAAAGCCGGCCGGACGACTGCGCCAGCGTGCAGCGAAGGCTGCTCGAGATCCTGAAGCAGGCCGAACGGGCGCGCAGTCATGCGACACAGATCATGAACGCCCCCGTCATCCAGCCCAGTCAGACGAGCGGAGAGATCGCCAAGGGCCTGATCCGGGCATGGAGCCGGCAGTTGCTGCGCGCCCTCATCAAGGCCGGGCATCTACTGCGCCTGTGGCTGTGGGATAAACCGGCGGCGTGCTACCGGGCGGCCATGAGCAGCCAGGCCGTACAGGATTTGCCGCACAGGCTGAGCGCACTGCAGCAGCGCCTGCGCGCTGCCAAATGGCAGGGGCCGGGGCTTACAGTCGGCGTGGCGGCCGGAATACTGTTCCTCGGCTGGGCCCTGGTCAGCATCATCTACATGGCCCAACATCCGGCAGAGCGCCCGGCCGTCGGCACCGTCGCCGATGTCGCCAAACCTCCTGCCCTGCAGACGGCGCCGGATGTTGCCGTCGCAACGCCCAAATCGCCGGCGAAGCCGGCGGCGGCACCCAAGCCTGCTGCTGCGCCGGCTCCGAAAGAGGTTGCTGCGCCCAAGCCGAAGCCCAAGGCTGTGGTCAAGCCGGCGCCTAGGCCCAGGCGAACATCCCGGCCAAGCCCGAAGCCGACACCGGTCACCGATCGGGTCGCCTACAAGGTGGTCAATAGCCAGTCCGATGAGATCGATCCACGCAAACCCAATGAATTCCGAGGCGGAAGCCGCCTGTACTTCGCATCCTTGAAGGACAATCGCACGGACAAATACCGCTCCTACCAGCAGGGATGGGTGCGCCTGTACTTCCATCAAGCGGTGCATCTGTCCGCCATCCATATCCACAGGATCAGCGTCACCCAGGGGGATTTCAGGGGTGGGTGGATCCGGCTCGCGGTTCAGGACAGTCGCGGGCACTGGACCGTGCTGCTGAGGCGCCACAACGCGGATATCGATCAGCCATTGGTGATCCGTGGCCATGCCTCGGCCATGGCCCGGGTCAAGAGCGTGCGCCTGCGTTTTCGTTCCCACGAGCCGCTGATGGTCGGACCGATCGACCTGTTGCCCTGACATGAGCGCCGTCGTCGAAGCCGGGATGGCGGAGTGTTTGCTGCCGGGTGGGGAGGCCCTGGTGCGCACGCCATCCGGCACCCTGCTCGTGCCGAATGTCGTGCCGGGCGATGCCCTGGATGTGCGCTTCGAGGCGCGCCGGCGCGGGGCGATGCGGGGAGAGATGCAACGGCTTACCGCCGCCTCGTCGCAGCGGATCGCTGTGCCCGGTTGCGATGCGGCCGATGCCTGCGGCGGCTGTGCCCTGCAGTTCGTGCTTCCGGCGTATCAGGCTTCGGTCAAGAGCGACTGGGTCAGGCAGGCCTTCGCCCCGTTTCTCAGCGAACGGGTGATATTCACGAGCATCACAGCCTCAGATGTCATGCCCGGCACCCGCAGGCGGGTGCGGTGGCGGCGCGGCGAGGATGCGGCAGGTTCCTACTGGGGCTTCCGGGCCCGCGCCAGCCATGATGTGGTCCGGCATGGCGATTGCATCGTCGCCACCCCCGGCATCCGGCGGCTACATGGCCTGCTGGCGGATCTGCCCCTGCCTGGCGTCACCGACATACAGGTCACCGAACTGGCCGACGGTATGCATCTCGTGCTGGAAGGAGATATCCGGGAGCGCGAGTTCGACCTGCCCGCCATGGTGGATGCCGATCATGTGAACGCCAATTGTGTGAACCAATTACCGGTGCAGGCATGGCAACGCGGTGAGGATGGTTGCGTGCCGCTGAGCCGGCCGGTGCATTCGCTGCACGATCGCCTGCCGGCGGGGGAGGCCTGGATCGATCTCGTCGTCGGTCCGGACGATTTCATTCAGGCCAGCGCGGCCGGCAATGTGGCGATGATCCGCCAGGTACAGGCATGGAGTACGGGCGCCGGCCGCGTCGCCGATCTGTTCTCCGGTTTCGGCAATCTGTCGCTGCCGCTGGCGGCCAGTGGGGCGAACGTCGTCGGCGCCGAGGTGCAGGGAGCCAGCGTGGCGGCTGCCAACCGTTCTGCCGGCCGGCTGGGTCTGGATGCCCGCTATGTACAGGCCGATCTGTTCGCCCGCTTCGATCCCGCTCCATTCGCCGGTATGGATATGCTGATCCTCGATCCGCCGCGCAAGGGGGCCAAGCGCGTATGCTCGGCGCTACCGAGGCTTTTGCCCCGCAAGATTATCCTGATCTCCTGCGACATCGCGTCCGGGGCACGGGATGCGGCCGCCATCGCCGGCCATGGCTATCGCCTCGCGGCGCTCAGGGCGCTGGACATGTTTCCCTACGCTGGTCACGTTGAGACCATGAGCCTATGGGAACTGTGATCCGCCGACTGTTGCTGGCGCTGGTGCTGGCCATGCTCGTCACGGGCTGCGCCAAGCATCATCCCCAGCCGGGAGAGCTCCGGGTGGGATTGGCGCAGGCGCCGATGACGCTGGATCCGCGCTATGCCACGGATGCGGCCTCGGTGCGCGTGCAGGAGCTGGTGCATCGTGGCCTGGTGCGCCTCGACGATCATTTCATGCCCCAGCCCGATGCCGCCGCTTCCTGGGATCATCCGACGCCGCTGGTCTGGGTCTTTCACCTGCGCCCGGGCATCCACTTCCAGGACGGGAGCCCGCTGACGGCGGGGGACGCGGCTGCCACGCTGGATTCCATCCTCGATGCGGCGATGGCCAGCCCCCTGCGCAGCGGCTTCTCCGCCATCCGCAGCGTGCAGGCGGTGGACGCGCATACGCTGAGCATCACGTTGAGCCACCCCGACGCCTCGCTGCTGACGCGCCTGGCCGTCGGCATCCTGCCCGCATCTCTGGCGCACGGGCCCCAGTCGGCGCGGCGCACCATCGGTTGCGGGGCCTTCCGCGTCGCCTCCTGGGATGCGCACGGGCTGGTGCTGCAGCGCGCAGGCAGCAGCAAGCCGGGGCAGGTGCGGCGCATCCACTTCATCGAGGTCAAGGACCCGGTGACGCGCTGCCTGAAGCTGGTGAACGGCGAGATCGACCTAGTCGAGAACGACCTGCCGCCGCGGCTGCTGCCGTATCTCGCCGCGCACCGCGACCGGGTGACGCTAAAGAGCAAACCCTCGACCACCTTCAGCTACCTGGGACTGAACCTGCAGGATAAGGCGCTTTCCGACGTGCGGGTGCGCCGCGCCCTGGCCCTGGCCATCGACCGGAGCGCCCTGAAGAAGGCCCTGTTCGACAATATGCCGGTGCTCGCCGAGACGATCCTGTCGCCGCAGCACTGGGCCTGGACGAAGCTGCCCGTACGCCCCTTTGACCCGAAGAAGGCCGAACAACTGCTCGACGCCGCTGGCCTGCGCCCGAACAAGAACGGCATCCGCCTGGTGCTGAACTACAGCACCAGCACCGATCCGACGCGGCTGAACATGGCCACGGCCATCGCCTCCATGTGGCGCAAGGTCGGCATTGAGGCGCATGTGCGTTCGATGGAGTGGGGCGGCTTCTATGCCCGCATCAGGCAGGGTGACTTCCAGGTCTATTCGCTGTCCTGGGTCGGCATCGTCGATCCGGACATCTACCGCTGGGTGCTCTCTTCCACGATGTGGCCACCGAAGGGGGCCAACCGTGGCCGCTATCGCAATGCCGAGGTCGACCGCTGGCTGGACGAGGCGGCTGTGGACGAGAACCGCCAGCAGCGGGCGGCGCTCTACGCCAAGGTGGAGCAAAAGATGTGGCAGGATGTCGTATACATCCCGATGTGGTACGACCCGGTCGTCGTGGCCTACGGCCCGCGCGTCTCCGGCTTCCGCCTTCATGCCGACGGCAGCCTCAGAGGCCTGGCCGACGTTCACCTGAAAAATTAAGGCCTATATATGCTGGGAAGCAAACGCTGCCGTTCTGACAGCCTTATGCTTGCGCTACGTCTAGAACGACAGTTCTCGGCTGCCAGAAGTGGATAGTCAAATATGAATAAGAACTGGTTCCAATTCGCCCAGCACTCCGCAAAAAAATCTTTGTATCACCATTGATTGCTCTGTATTCATGCCAAGCTCATGGCATGGATAGACGAGATGCCATTGTGACCAAAGCCACCGAAGCGTTCGGCAGTCGGCTTCTAGCCATTAGCTGGGTGTATTCTCCATGCGATTGTCTTGATAGCCGCATCCCTGTTGAGCTGGCAAAGACCGAGGATGGATTTGATGAAGTGATGATCGCGTTGCATCAAATCCAAGCTGCGGTTGCTAATAGCCCAGAAGATGTGCTCCTTGGTATGAGTCTATAGCGCGGAGTAGGCGGAAATGATAAATGTATGCTCCCATTGTACATAATAGGCGTGTGTTAATTAATATAAGAAAAGTGGCGACCTATAATTTTATCAACACATCTGAACGTTTAGCTATTCCCAGGCATAGCCGATTAATACGCTCAAAACGCTAAGAGACCGTAGGCCCTTAGCGTTCTGCAATGTAGCGCTCCGCTATGTTTCCTCTTGCTGATTTCAATTTCGATGAGGAGGGCCTTATCTTCCACTTGCATTAATTATGCCCTAAGGAGAGATGTGACATCGGTTGTCATTAATGATTGTTTGCGCGGCACGCCGCGCTTCTGCCAGCTCTTTCCGATAGATGGGGGTCCCGTAGCTTTCTCCAGCCGCTTTTACTTCAGTGGCAAGGTCGGGGAGGTTGACGAAGTTCGCTGTGTTGATCTCTACCTTAACCGACATGCCGGGCCTCAGAGGATGGGATTTCAATTCCGCTGCGGAGATGCTGATCCGCACGGGTACACGCTCAACAATATGAATGTAGTTACCCGTGGCATTATTGGGCGGGAATAGGCTGAAGGTACTCCCTCCAGATGGTTCGATGCCAATCACCTTGCCGTGAAAGGTCGTTTCATTCCCATATACATCCGCGTGAATAATCACGTCCTCTCCGGTTCTAACGTGTGCAAGTCTTGTTTCCTTGAGGTTGGCCGTGATCCACAAGTCATCTAGGGGCACGACGGACATCAGAACCTGCCCAGCCTTTACCTGCTCCCCAGCCTGTACTCGCCTATTGGCGACATAACCGCTCACAGGCGAAAACAGCTTTGAGCGTCGATGCTGAATATACGACTCGACAAATTCTGCGCGGGCCTTCCGAACCAATGGATTATCATTGACATCTGTACCCTCTACTAGGGCTTTTGTCTTGCGGAGGTTGGATTGGGCTCTTGCAAGCTTGCTTTCGATAACAGCGACGTCGGCTTGGGTGTCTGATACCAGTTGGTTTGAAACAGCCCCACTCTTTTCGGCCCTAACATAGCGCGCGAGATCAGACACCAGCTTTTTCCTCTGGGTGCGAATGGCTGCGATTTCAGCATTCTCTGCCTTGACCTGAGCAAAAAGGCTTCTCGTCTGGCGAACGGATTCAGCCAAATTCGCCTCTGCTTTTCTCATTTGCGCATCAGTCAGGTTGTGCTCTTCGCTCAATAGCCACTGTCCAGTACTAACCCGCATGCTGTTATCCACACCGATGCGGGAAACAATGCCTGGTACCAATGCCTGGAGGGGAATGACGTTTCCCATCACATAAGCATCATCGCTTACAACGGTGGACCTCAGAAAAAGGTACCACCAAGAGAAGAGCCCTGCGGAAACAATCAGCGCAAAAGCAAGCACCCATTTTAGTCGATGGTGCCTGATTTCAGAGTGAGTCATGGAGCCTGATTTCATAATGACCACTTGCCGAATCCGCCCCCGAGAGCGGTTGCTGTATTGGTAATGCTGTTCAACCAGTTCAAGCTTTCCTCCACATATGCCATTTTTTCACGATCCATAAGGATCGCCGCTTTTAGATAGGGCAATTTGCTTGTGATTCCGGTACGAAACCCGGATTCGGCGATGCGCTTCTGGGACATTCTCAGCTCAAGCGAAGATGACCTGTTATCGAGCCGTACCCGGGTGTATTGCAGTGTTGCAAGCGTGTCTGCGATCTGCCGAATTGCTGCGAACACATCCTTGTTGTATTGACGCACAGCCATGTCATAGGTCGCCTCACTTTCATGAAGCCTGCCTACAAGGTAACCGCCCTCGAAGATGGGTAAATTGATGGCTGGACCGAAGGCGTAGGTAAAACCTCCAGGGACGAGCAGTTTCGAGAGCCCGATGCTGTTGAATCCGGCCAACGCATGTAAATTGATGTTCGGATAAAACGCAGCATGGGCCACGTTTTCCAGGTGAGCACTGCGCTGGATATTCCATAGCGCGGCCTGGATGTCAGGGCGCTGGGCAATCAGGTCGAGGTCGATACGTTGCGGAATCCTGAAACGATGAGGAACCGTTGCTTCGGTCGACAACTCAGGAAGCTTGTCCCGAGGCTTCTTGCCAAGTAGTTCCAACAACGAGAAGCGCAGGATTTCGGACCGCATTTGCAGCAAGGCCAGAGTATTTTGCGCATCCAGCAGGCTCGCTCTTCGAGCGATTGATGGAGAGGCAGGTCGCAGACCTGCCTGGAACGCCGTATCCTGGATGCTCAGTTCGTCTTTGGTCAGGTCAACGATCTCCGTTTGAACCGACACGAGTTGCCTTGCGGTATTCAGGGCGAAATAGGTTTTGATGACAGCGGAACTCAGCATCAGGGCAGCCTGTCGAAGTTGTGCTGCTGCCATCTGCTCTGCGGACTGGTTTGACGCAATGACCTCGCTGTCGCTGTGCCAGAAATCCAGGTGGTAGTTCACGACCGGCAGACCGACTATACCAATCGTAGATGTCTTGCCGTTATAGATTGAGTGGTTGCCATTCTTGGATAACTTGTGCCTGATGATTTGGTCAATGTTATTTGCATGAATTGATCTCAGAGACTCAGCACTCATGACAGTAGCTTGAGCAAGGTGCAGGCGAGCATCTGCTATTTTTAGGCCTGGATTGTCAGCAAGTGCCATGTCAACAAGGTGATCTAGATGAGAATCATGGAATTCAAGCCACCACTTCCCTGGCAAGGCTTTATTGCTGGGTTCCACGGCCGGATTTGATCTCACCAGTTCTTTTGGCAGACCTACATGCTTCAGGATAGAAGCGCCAGGCTGGATGGCAGGAGCGCATCCTACCAATAACAGACCTATTATGAGCAGTAAGTACCTCAAGGCTCTTCTCCATAGTTTTCTAACAAATCCATATCGCGATCAAGCACATTCTTAGAGGGGGGGTGAGCCAGCCAGATCAATGCAGCTAGGGCTATGGAAAGTATCGAAAGTAGGTGAAACAGGTCGTTGAATGTCATGTACGAACTTTGGAGATCTATCTTTTCATGTAGCAGATGGATCGCTGAGGGCACATCAAAGGTGGAGGCGAATCGTCTGGAATTTGAGACGCCCTGAGTGGTTAATAGGTTGTGCTCATGGTCGAACAGGTGGGACCAGCCGATATCAGAAAAGGTAATGGCTAGACCTGCTGCAAGGTTGCGAACGGTATTGAGTACATCCACTGCATGCACCTGGTCTGGCTTGGGAACATGGCTAAGCGCAGTTGCAGTCATCGACACAAATAACAGGCCTAATGCTGCTCCCATCAGGAATTGAGGCCAAAGCAAGGTCTCCCAAGTCGCTGGACGGCTGTAACCAGAAATCCACCAGAAACACACAGAGAAGGCCAAGAATGAGATGCTTGCCAACAAGCGGGGATCATTTCCCTTGTGGATTAAATGCTGAGATAAAACACTGAGTGGTTTCGAGAACACAAAAATTGGTAGGAAAAGCAAGCCTGCATGCCAAGCGGTATAGCCTTCTACGAATTGGATGCGAAGGACATATTGTACAATGGCACTTTGAAACACCATAAACCCGAGGCACAAAATTAACATTCCGTACGCATAGTTAGGATGTGAAAATATTGATGCCCGTATTAATGGGGCGTTTGATGAATGGTTCTTTTCGATGAAAAGGAATATAGATATGACAAATACAAACAAAATCCACCAATGCTCTTTATATCTGCTTGTTAGATCGCTCAATAAGCCAACATCAAAGAATTCCTGCAATGAAATAGCCGCAATAAAAAACAAAAAAAACATTTGCAAAGTGGTTGCTATTGGATAAGAAGAATCGACTTCATCTTCCCAGTCTGCAAGCAAAGCCCAAAGCATACATGCCACGAAAATGGCGATAGGAAATGAAATAATAAAAAGGAGCCGCCAGTCGCCCATTACGTAGGCAAGCCAGCCTCCCAATGCTGGTCCAATCGAATAAGGGACAAACAGAGCCAAGCTCCATAGAGCGTTAGCGGTCTTCTGTTCTTCTTCTTTGTAGTATTCTAAGAGCAAAAAGAACGATGAGATGATGCTGATGCCGGCCGAAAATCCTTGTACAACCCGATTCGCTATATAAACGGAATAGAATGGTATGATGAACAGAGCAATTAAACTGGATACTGCGAAAAGAATGTATGAGAGGATTGCCACATATTTTGGCCCATATCGCTTCATGAGGGCACGAGTAATTATGAAGGCAGCACTCATGCCAGTGAAATAATCACATTGTCCCCAGACCGCATATGGAAAATTCACACCCGTAGTACCCGATATGTAAGGCAGCATGGGTAGATAAGCTCCTGCATTTAGGAGAACCATGAAATGCCCTATGCCCAGCGTCAGGTTTAGCAGAATAAACTGCGGGGTGGTTAATACCTTCGAGTATCTTTCAAGGCTGATCATGGAGAAAGTCCGGGCCGTCATCCGGCAATCGTTCCATTGCGCATGCCCTTGCCCATGCAGTTCGGACCAGCGAACGCCATGGTCAGGAAGGCCTTCTGCCTGGCTTTCTGCCGGGTCATGCCTACGTTCTCGAAGTGGCGATGGATATAGGCGTCAACGATAGCTCGGCGATAAGCGATCTCCACCGCAGCGTTGATCACAGCATCGTTTCCAGTAATTCATAAACCGTACTCACACGAACCCTCCCCGCGATTTTAAGGCGGCTCACACATAAAATATATCGGCAATGAATCTTCTGTGCGCCGAATTGGCGGGTCAACCATAAATTATCTATAGGTTAAATAGATATTATAATTCAATGAGTTGCATTCAATATTTGCCCGATCTTTACAGCACGGCCTGATGAACCTATTGTTGCATTATAGATATATTAATACCGTCATATGATGGGCCTGAGGAGGCGTCAGGTGAGCATGGTCTACGAGCAACGCATATGACGGCGGCATCAGCAGCGGCATGATCCGATTAGGCTTTCAGCCATGGAACAGCCTCCCCGGCTCCCCCACACCATTGGCTGAACTCAACGGGGCGGCACAGCCGCCCCGTTTCCTATTGACACACGTCGTTCAATCGACAACGACCAAGGCACGATCTCCCTGCCGTCCGACTGCCACGAAGATGCGAAACATCGTGTTTTTCGGCCGGAGCGGGGATTGAGATTCAAAAGCATTCAACGTTGGCTGGGCATGGAGAATCACCGTGTTGGCCATGGAGAGCGATGGGTGGCGTCGGTCGGTGCTTTTGCCGGCATCCTGGCCACGGCGTGGATCAGTTCGCGCTTTCTGTCATACGGCGATACCTGGCTTATGGTCGGATCCATGGGGGCCTCGGCGGTGCTCTTGTTCGCCGTGCCGCATGGACAGCTGTCTCAGCCTTGGGCCGCCACCGGCGGGCAATTGGTCTCGGCCGTTGTCGGCGTCACCTGTGCGCGCTGGATTCCTATGCCGGTATTCGCGGCTGCGGCGGCGGTATCGCTCGCGGTGCTGGCTATGCACTATACGCGCAGCTTACACCCTCCTGGTGGCGCCACGGCCTTGGCTGCGGTGATGGGTGGACACAGCATTCATGTGCTGGGCTATGGATTTGTGTACAAACCCGTGATGATTAACGCGTTGACAATCCTTGCCATCACTTTTGTGTTCAACAACCTGTTCAGTCGGCGCCGTTACCCGGCCGTTTTCCAGCGGCGCATAACGCAGCCCAGCAAATGCCTGCAGATCGATCGAGAGGATATCACCCACGCCCTAAAGCAGATTGATTCACCCATCGATGTAACCGAAAGTGATTTGCTAGAGTTCGCTCATCGGGCGGAAGCGCATGCCCGGTTACGAACAGATAAAGATAATGTTGAGTGGCCTGTCTGAATATACGTTGCCCAGATCATGTACACTGTGCGTATTCCGGGGACACAATACTTAATTATTGATCTACTGTCTGATGCCGAATCAACTTAGGCCGCTGCTTACGCAAAGCGACTGGCTGCAAAATCGGCTACAGTGAGACTCGGACTCTAAATGCCAGTGCTACTCAAGATGGGGCGACGTCGGAGCATTTATGAAAACATTACCTACTGAAGTTAAGCCGTATAAGCGGACGCCGGAATTTACCGAGGATACAATTCCTTCAGGCCTACTGAGTGGGCACGCTACGAAAATCGGGGTATGGGGGGTGATTCATGTGATTGAAGGCTCACTTGAGTATCATATACTGGAGCCTGTCGAGGAGTTCCATACTCTTACCCAAAACACTCTCGGTATCGTTGAACCAGCCATGTCCCACCAAGTTCGCCCATTAGGACCAGTGCGTTTCTATGTAGAGTTTCACTCAGAGTAGTCCTGCATCCCCAGAATTATTCGGACCAGGACGGTCGTTTGACTTGTGATTGAGGAATAAAAAAAGCCCGCCAGAGGCGGGCTTTTAGATTCTAGAAGGAAAAACCTTTCTTAGAAGCGGTCTTTGCGCGGGTTGGCTTCATTTACACGCAGATTGCGTCCGTCAAGCTCAGCACCATCAAGCGCTTTGATTGCAGCACTTGCTTCGTCGCTACTATCCATTTCAACAAAGCCAAAGCCGCGGCTGCGGTCTGTTTCGCGATCCATGACCACTTTTGCACTAGCAACATTACCAAACTCTGCGAAAGCATTACGCAGGCTTTCATCATTGCTATTAAAGGAAAGGTTTCCAACATAAATATTCATACTAAATAATCCTAAACATATCAAAATCGAATCCGAAGGATTCGGATTTCACCAAAGGCGTCGGTTATAGGCCCATAGTAAAAATCAATCGATATATCAAAAGATGAAACAAAGGGAAAACGTGCGCAACTGACAAAATCATGACCAGTGTATATAAAAAACTTGTTCTGACAAGGGGAATTTTGTTTTTGGTCATGGGCTCATAGTTGAATGCCCGCTTCTGGTGGTGATCCCAGCCGGACGCGACTGGCGCGCTCTAGCAATCAATGCCTGGAACCGGGACATCTATCTGGCTGCCATCGCGGCAAGATGATGGAACTCGATACGGGCTAATCGAGCTCGATGTAGCCGTCGAAGACGTGGGCCACAGGGCCTTCCAGCAGCAGGTGTCCGGCATCGCCGGAGACGGTCACGTCGCCGCCCGGCATGCAGACGGTGATCGGGTCAGTGCTGTCATCGGTCTGCCAGATGGCCGCGGCCACGGCGCAGGCGCCACTGCCGCAGGCGGGGGTGCGGCCGACGCCGCGCTCGATGATATCGATATAGGCATGCGGGCCGACGCGGCCGGTGACGATCTCGATGTTGCGATCGGTGGGGAAGTCCTCGACGGCCTCGAAGAATACGCGGTGCGGATTGCCGAGATCGACATCCACATGCTTGGGCGAGGACTCTGTGACGCGCGCCGCACCCATCTCCACCTGTATGCCTAGCTTGCCATGGCGCACGGTTACCGTGCGGTCGGGCAGGGCGATGCGCACGCTGTCCTGGCTTGATCCCTGCAGCAGCAGCGAGCCGACGCAGCGCAGGCCGTTGCCGCAATTGCCGGCCTCGCTGCCGTCCGGGTTATAGATGCGCATGCGCACGTCAGCCTCGGCATCGGCGGAGAGCACCAGCACCTGGTCGCAGCCGATGCCGAGGCGGCGGTCGGCCAGTTGCGCGATGATCTCCTCCGACATCTCGGGCAGCACCTGATGGCGGCCGTCGAGGATGACGAAGTCGTTCCCCTGGGCCTGCATCTTGGCGAAGCGGATGCTCATGCGCTTGGTTTCGTGTGTTCGACGACGATGGTGGTGTAGACGCCGCCGCGCACATTGAATACGGCCTCGACCTTCAGATAGCGGGGACCCAGCAGGCGCACCAGATCGTCGGCGATCATGTTCGTGACCTTCTCGTGGAAATGGCCCTCGTCGCGGAAGCTCCAGAAATACAGCTTCAGCGATTTCAGTTCCACGCACAATTCGTCCGGCACGTAATCCAGGCGAATCTCCGCGAAGTCCGGCTGGCCTGTCTTCGGGCACAGGCAGGTGAATTCCGGCGTATGGATCTGGATGTGGTAGTCCCGCTCCGGATTCGGGTTGGGAAAGGTCTCCATTTGCTTGTTCGGCTGGGTCGTCATGCGGGAACCTCGAAATGCGTGATGATGTCGGCGTAGATACGCGTCAGGGTCTCGAGCTCAGTGACACGCACGCGCTCGCCGACCTGATGAATGGTGTCGT
The DNA here is from genome assembly GCA_963764315.1 of uncultured Zetaproteobacteria bacterium. Taxonomy (GTDB): domain Bacteria; phylum Pseudomonadota; class Zetaproteobacteria; order Mariprofundales; family Mariprofundaceae; genus DATLWN01. The sequence continues at coordinate 267,684 of CAVXSB010000002.1, read as the reverse complement.
TGGTCAGCCCCAGCTCCACGACCGGTACGCCGGCGGCGGCCAGGAAGCGGCCGTCGGAGGTGCCGCCGCCGGTATCGCGGCAGGTGTCGATGCCGGTGACGCGGCGGATGCCGTCGCTGACCAAATCGAGCAAGGGGCCGTCCGGGGTCGAGAAGGCGGCCGCCTGATGCGGCAGCTCGATCCATGCCTCGATCCCCTCGCAGGCGGCGGTGATGTGCCCCTGGATGCCCTCATAGTCGATGCCGGGGTTGTAGCGGATGTCCAGGGTGGCGCGGCAGTGGCCGGGAATGACATTCATGGCACCGGTGCCGCCCTCGATATTGGTGATCTGACACGTGGTGGCCGGGAATCCATCCATCGGCGGGCCCCAATCGATGGCGGCGATACGCGCCAGCGGGGCCAGGGCGCGGTGGATGGCATTGTCGGCATCGGCCGGGTAGGCGGAATGCCCCTGCTTGCCGATAAAGGTGATGCTGCCCTGTACGACGCCACGGCGGCCCCGGCGCACGGTGTCGCCGACCTGCCTGAGGCTGGAGGGTTCGCCGACGATGGCTGCATCCGGTAGTTCGCCTTCGTCCGTAAGGGCTTCGACGAGGCGCACGGTACCGTCGATGGATTCGCCCTCCTCATCGGAGGTGATCAATATCTGCAGGCGGGGGAGCGGCACCCCGCTGGCGACGAGCTCCTCCACCGCCGCCACCCAGCAGGCGATGCCGGCCTTCATGTCCTGGCTGCCACGCCCATGCAACACACCATCGGCTACGATGGCGGCGAACGGTGGATGCGGCCAGGCCTCGAGCGGGCCGGTGGGCACGACGTCGGTATGGCCGGCATAGGCCAGGCAGCCTGCTTTGTCGCCCGGCCGCGTATAGATACTGTTGATGACGCCGCCGGCATCCACATGTCTGCGCGTGAAGCCCAGCGGCACCAGCACGGATTCGAGATAATCCTGGCAGCCGCAATCCCCGGGGGTGACGGAGTCGCGGCGGATCAGCTCGATGGCATGGGGCAGGGCGGGAACGGATGGGATCGACATGCGCGCAGGCTAATCAAAACGCTTGGCGTATGGTAGCTGCATTGGCAGCTTAGCTGCGGCATCTCTTAGGAAGTGCGGGACAGTGATGGAAGAAACGCCGATCGATAGACGCACGATGCGTGACATCATGCACACCGACGTGCCGACGATTTCCCCGTCGGCATCGATGGCCGATGCCGTGCGCTGCCTGGATGGCTCCGCCATGGCCTGCGTATTGATCCTGAAAAGCGGGCGCATCGTCGGCATCTTCACCGAATTCGACGCCGTGCGCCTGGCCGCATCCGGCCTGGATGCGGACGAGATGATGCGGCCGGGCGGCATCGCCTCGCTGATGCGTGCCCCGACCTTCGTCATGCCCGAGGATACGGGCGTCCGCCATGCCTTCCACGAGATGGCGACGCGCAGCGTCCGGCACCTGCTGGTGGCGGATCGGCAGATGCATCTGCACGGCATCGTCACCCTGCATGATCTTCTGGCCCATATCGGACATCAGCACGTCGATCTGCAACAGACGATCGGCACCATCGCCCCCCGCCAAACGGTAGTGGTCGAGGGCGACGAGACGGTTGCGGCCGGCATCCAGCGCATGGTGTTCCATGGCAGCAGCTATGCGCTGGTCTCGGACGGGGATGGGGCCATTATCGGTATCCTCACCGAAAGGGAGGTGACGCATCTGCTCGCCAGCCGGCCGGAAGCCATCGCCTCGGCGACGATCCGCTCGGTGATGGCCGATGTGCCTCCATCGCTTTCCACCGATACCGCATTGGCGGAGGCGGCGAACAGCATGGTGAGCCGTCACATAAGTCACCTGCTGATCCCGGATTCCCGCCCGCCGGTGGTGGTGGCGCATGTGGACATCATGCGCGGCCTGCATGCCGAGTACCTGTTCCGCCTCAACGAGGAGCTGGAGAGCAAGGAGCGGGAGCTGCGCAGCATCAACCAGTCCCTGGAGCTGAAGGTTCGGCAACGCGTCCAGGAACTGGAGGAAGTGAACCTGCAACTGTCCCGGGAGGTCTACGAACGGGCCAGGGCGGAGGCAAGCCTGGCCGCCAGCGAGCGGCGATACCGGCAGCTGTTCATGCGCAGCAAGGCGGTGCAGCTGATCATCGATCCGGGCAACGGTGCCATCCTGTCGGCCAACGATGCCGCCGCATCGTTCTACGGCTATGCCCGCACCGCGCTCGAGGCCATGCGCATCGATGAACTGGGCGTCCAGCCATGCGGTCAGCTGCCCCATGAGTTCCAGCGCGCACGTGCCGGCAAACTGAATCACTTCTTCCTGACCCATCGCCTCGCTTCCGGATCCATCCGCGATGTCGAGGTGCATTCGGGGCCGATCGATCTGGACGGCAGGACCGTGCTCTATCTGATCGTCCACGACATCAGCGAGCGCAAGGAAGCGGAGGTCCGTGCCCGCATGCTCGAGTTGGCACTGGAGAATGCCGGCGAAGCGGTGATGATCGTGGACCGGCAATGGCGGGTGTGCTACGTCAATATCGCCTTTGCCCGCATCAACGGTTATGCGCCGGAGGAGGTGCTCGGCCACCATGTCGGGCAGCTGCAGATCGCCGACGGACTGTTCAGCGAGGGCCCGAACACCTGGAAGCTGTTGCTGCGCCGCAACCGCTGGGAGCACACGCTGGAATGCCGGCACAAGGATGGCACGCTGTTCCCAGCCCTCGTGTCGGCCGCGCCCATTCGCGACCGGAATCGGAACGTCACCCATTTCATCGGCATTCAGAAGGATATCAGTGAATTCCGCGAGTTGGAGAACCGCTACCGCCAATCCCAGAAGATGCAGTCGCTGGGCACGCTGGTCGGTGGTATCGCCCATAACTTCAACAACGCCCTGGCCGGCATGCTCGGCTATCTGTACCTGGCGAAGAAGCTCGCAAATGAATCCCCGAAGCTGATCGATAAGCTCGAGAAGGTGGAGACGCTTGCCCAGCGCACTACCGGTACGGTGCGCCAGTTGCTGGCCTTCGCACGCAAGGGAAGCGTGAAGATGCAGCCGATCAACTTCTCGCAGTTCGTGCACGAGGCAATCACCCTGGCCGAGATGTCGCTCGGCCAGCATATCACCCTGGAATCGGACCTGTGTCCCGAAACCGTCATCATCCATGGCGACATCAACCAATTGCAGCATGTATTCCTGAACCTGGTCACCAATGCCGCCGATGCCCTGGAAGGCGTGGCGCATCCGCGCATCGAGGTCTCGACGCGCCTGGTGCGCAATACGGCGAAATTCCGCCAGAGCTATCCGGAGGCGGATGCCCCCAGCTATGTGGCGCTGACCGTCAGGGACAATGGCGCCGGCATCCCTGCCTCTGAGATTTCCAGGATCTTCGAACCCTTCTACACGACCAAGCCCCCGGATCGTGGGTCGGGGCTTGGACTGTCGATGGTCTACGGCACGGTTACCCAGCATCAGGGATATGTGAACGCCAAGAGCCAGCCGGGGAAGGGGACGGGCCTGTATCTGCATTTCCCCGTCGAAATCGATCAGGAGCCGATCAGCGAGGCCCCATCGCCGTCTGCCGTGCCGACGACGGGCAGAGAGACCATCCTCATCGTCGACGATAATGACGGGGTGCTGGCCATGATCTGCGAGGTCGTGAGCAGCCTGGGATACCAAACGCTTAGGGCCACGAACGGGGAGGATGCGCTGCGGCTGCTGTCCACTCACGATGCGCGGATCGCCTTGCTGCTGACCGACGTCATGATGCCCGGCATCAACGGCCATGAGCTTGCCGAACAGGTACGCCGATCACGGCCGGATATGCCGGTGATCTTCTGTTCGGGCTATGACTCGCAGAAGGATCAGCATGGGGAGCAGGACGACGCGCTGTCCAGGCATATGCAGAAACCGGTGTCGATTGCCGTGCTGGGCACGGCCATCCGGGAGCTGATCGATCACGCAGTATCCGGGCCGGTGCAGGCCTAAGCGTCGCCCTCAGCGATCGGGGTGAACGCCTCGCATCGGCGCGGGCTGGCCAGCCGCTGTGCCCAGGCCTGGCTGGCGGCGAGCGTCTCGATACGCGCCGCCGCTGCAGCATCGACCCCCGCGTAGACCTCCATATAGGTCGTGCGGTTCGGCTCGTCGCGCCGGTACAGCATGCCGTGGTAACCCAGCTGTGCCCTGACCTCGCCAAGCCAGCGGCGGAGCTCGGGCTCCAGCTCGCTGCCGGCGCGATACCAGATGAACAGGCTGGCCTCAGCCATGGCAGGGCTCGATGATGCGTACCGGGCTGCCGTCCTCCAATTGCAAGGAAGCATCGCCATCGGCGATGCTGATCGGCAGGCGGCCAATGCCGTAGATGGCGCCGTCGCTGTCCTGCATGACGCTGGTGATGCTGCCGACGGCAGCCGTGGTATGGATGGCGGCGGGCAGCGTGGCCGGCGGCGACGAAAGCGCCAGCCTGTATAGCCGGTACTTGATGCCGCCGCGCCAGTGCATGCGGCTGGTCACCTCCTGACCGACAAAACAGCCCTTGTCGAAGCTGACACCGTGGTATTCGGCCAGGTTTGCGTTCAGCGGATGCAGGGATGCATCCCAGTCCAGGCCGAATACGGGATGCCCCCGGCGGATGCGGGCACAGCGGATGACGGCCTCGTCGACGGCGAGGCCAGGATCGAGTGGCAGCGCGTCCAGGCGTGCCTCCGGGGCAACGAGCCAGTAACCGCGCTCGGCCGCTTCCGGCATGGCCAGCACCTGCACGCCGTCGCCGCTTGCTGCGGCCAGGGACTGAGGCCCGGGATCGGGGAGGCCGGCGGCCTGCAGCAGTGATGCAGATGCCTGTCCCTGAACGCTATGCACCGCCATGTCCGCGACGATACCCATGCGCAGCGTATAGCCGATGGCAAATCTGCGCAGGCGCGCCACCAGCGCCTCGGCGTGCACGCGCCAGGTGAGCAGGACCAGCGCCTCGTCGTCGGCCTCGGCGATGACCATATCGGCGATCGCCTTGCCCTGTGGCGTCAGGGCCATGGCGTAGATCGCATGCGCAGCATCCAGCTGCCGCATATCCTGCGTGACCTGGCCCTGCAGATAATCGCGAAGCTTGGGCCCGGAGGCCATCAGTACGGCCAAATCCCGGCGGCGGCCGTGCACGGATGCGTGCAGCAGTCTATCGTGTGCTTGTGCGGTGAGGGTCGCTAACATCTTGCTCCCGGCCGCTGGGCGATGCCGCGACCTATATCTGACCGAATTTGTCGGGTATAGTGTCGGCCGCAGTTGGCCGGTGCAAGGCCCTGCACTCCCCCCAATACCCCGGAGGTGTCATGAAAGACCCGATCACAGTGTCGCCCAACACGTCGTTCCCGAATTCTCAAAAGGTGTATATCCAGGGCTCCCGGCCCGATATGCGCGTGCCGATGCGCGAGATCAGCCAATCGACGACGCCGACGAAGCATGGTTTGGAGGAGAATGCCCCGATCCTGGTCTACGATACCTCCGGCCCTTACGGCGATGCGGGGGTCACGGTGGATCTGAAGCAGGGGCTGCAACCCTTGCGTGAAAACTGGATCGAGGAACGTGGCGATACCGAACCGCTGGGCGACCTGAGCTCGCATTACGGCCGTAACCGCCGGGAGGACGAACGCCTGCAGCACCTGCGCTTCGAGCACCTGCGTCAGCCGCGCCGGGCCAAGACCGGGAGCAATGTCACACAGATGCATTATGCCCGCGCCGGCATCGTCACGCCGGAGATGGAGTATGTGGCCATCCGCGAGAACCAGAAGCGCGAGCATCTGCGTGAGATCACGCAGCAGCATCCGGGGCAGAATTGGGGTGCGGCCATTCCGCGAGTGATCACCCCCGAATTCGTGCGCGACGAGATCGCGCGCGGCCGGGCCATCATCCCCGCCAATATCAACCATCCGGAGCTGGAGCCGATGATTATCGGCCGCAACTTCCTGGTGAAGATCAACGGCAATATCGGCAATTCGGCCATCAGCTCCTCGATCGAGGAGGAGGTCGACAAGATGACCTGGGCCACCCACTGGGGCGCCGATACCATCATGGACCTGTCGACGGGCAAGAACATTCACGAGACCCGGGAATGGATCATCCGCAACGCGCCGGTACCGATCGGCACGGTGCCGATCTACCAGGCCCTGGAGAAGGTCGACGGGGTGGCCGAGGATCTGAGCTGGGAGGTCTTCCGCGATACCCTGATCGAGCAGGCCGAGCAGGGCGTCGATTACTTCACCATCCATGCCGGCGTGCTGCTGCGCTATGTGCCGATGACCGCCAAGCGCCTGGCCGGCATCGTTTCCCGCGGTGGCTCGATCATGGCCAAGTGGTGCCTGGCGCACCATCAGGAGAACTTCCTGTACACGCATTTCGAAGATATCTGCGAGATCATGAAGGCCTACGATGTCTCCTTCTCGCTCGGCGACGGTCTCAGGCCCGGCGCCATCGCCGATGCCAACGACGAGGCGCAGTTCTCCGAGCTACATACGCTGGGCGAGCTGACGAAGGTCGCCTGGCAGCATGATGTGCAGACGATGATCGAGGGCCCGGGCCATGTGCCGATGCAGATGATCAAGGAGAACATGGACGAGCAGCTGAAGCATTGCTTCGAGGCGCCGTTCTATACCCTGGGCCCGCTGACCACCGATATCGCCCCGGGTTACGACCATATCACCAGTGCCATCGGCGCCGCCCAGATCGGCTGGTACGGCTGTGCCATGCTCTGCTACGTGACGCCGAAGGAACACCTGGGCCTGCCGAACCGCGACGACGTCAAGGCGGGGGTGATCGCCTACAAGATCGCCGCCCACGCCGCGGATCTGGCCAAGGGGCATCCCGGAGCGCAGCAGCGCGACGACGCCTTGTCCAAGTCGCGTTTCGAATTCCGCTGGGAGGACCAGTTCAACCTGAGCCTGGATCCGGATACGGCGCGCGCCTTCCACGACGAGACGCTGCCCAAGGATTCGGCGAAGGTAGCGCATTTTTGCTCGATGTGCGGCCCGAAATTCTGCTCGATGAAGATCACGCAGGAGGTCCGGGAGTACGCCGAAAGCCATCACGTGGATGAGGTCGAGGCCCTGAAGCAGGGCATGGCGGAGCAATCGACGAACTTCAAGCAGGGTGGCTCCAAGATCTATAACCAAACCTAGGTCCATGTCGATGGAGGTCGACATCCAGGAGCAGGGCACGGATCGGGAATCGGTCCGTTTTCTCAAGGGGCTGCTTTATCTCGGCCTGTTCGTAACCCTGACCTTTCTGGCCGTATACCTCTGGACTGCAGCCTATAGCCCGGCGGAGATCGTCGCCGGCATCTGTTCCTCCTACATCGTCAGCCTCTGGTTCGTACATCGGCGCAGGCACGTGCGCATGGTGCTGCATTTTGCCATCTTCGCCTCCGCCACAGGTCTGCTGCTGTCCGTGCGCGAGCTGCCGGTCACCGCCGTCTGGCTCTCCATCACGGCCGTGGCCTCGTTCGTGCTGCTGCAGAAACGCGGCGCCCCATGGGCGATGCTGCTGTTCTGCGGCATCGGTGTCGTGCTGATCGCCGATGCCCTGAGCCCGCATCCGCAGTATTCGCTGGCCGGAAGGCTGAACATTCTGTTCAGCTATGTCTCGGTCGTCATCCTGTGTTATTTGTTCCTGATTCGGGTGGAGCAGAAGCAGCAGAAGATCGCCGAATACGCCGAGCGCCTGGCCTTCGAGAAGGCAGAGCGAGAGCGCTTCGAGATGGCCCGCCAGCTGGCCGCGGGCATGGCGCACCTGATCAACAACGAGATGCAGGTTATCATGTCCCTCAGTCACCTGATCAAGCACAGGCTGCCCGAAGAGGCGGGGACGGACATCGAAACCATCAAGGAGATGGCCATGCAGGCCAGCGGCCATACCCGCAAGCTGTTGTGGTATGCCGAGGGCAGTCAGCAGATACAACAGCGCATCGATGTGCGCCAGCTGGTACAGCAGGTGGCCGATGCCTGGCGACACAGGCTGCCGGAGGGCATTTCCCTGCTCCTGAAGATCGAGGCGGGAACGTTCGTCTGCGATGGCTCCGCGTCGGAGTTGGAGCAGGTGCTCAACGGCTTGCTGGAGAACGCCGCCGAGGCCTCGGCCCATGCCGGGGGGATCACCCTGGGCCTGGAGGCGGAGGAGACGGATCCGTCCGGGGTGAGCGGACTGCAGCCAGGCCGATATGCAAAGATCACGGTCAGGGATGATGGCCACGGCATGGCCAAGGCGGTGATGGCACGCATCTTCGAGCCTTTTTTCACCACCCGCTTCGCAGGGCGGGGGCTCGGGCTTTCCGCCATCTACGGCATCATCCAGCATTACGGCGGCAGGATCACTGTGGAAAGTACCGAGGGTGCCGGCACCCTGTTTACGGTCTGGTGGCCACAATCGAGCGAGGACGATGCAGATATCCGTGATAGGATGCGTCCACCAGACGGCGAGAACGAGGAGAGGATATGAGCTTGGTTGCCCGTGACGTGATGAATGATCAGCCACCATTTTGCAGCGTGGAGGCGCCGATACGCGAGATCTCCCAACGCTTTGCCGACGAGGCATTGACCGGTTTGCTGGTTGTGGACGAGGACAAGCGCCTGATGGGCGTGATCACCGAGGATGACCTGATCGACCAGCAGCGACAGTTGCACATGCCGACGGCGATCGCCCTGCTCGACATGGTGATCCCGCTCGGGGAAGGGCGCTTCGAACGCGAGCTGCAGCGCCTGCAGGCCCTGAAGGCCAGCGATCTGATGAGCCGGGATGTGCAGACGGTGGCGCCGGACACCGAGGTTTCCGTCATCGCCAGCATGATGAGCGAGAAGGACGTGCACCATTTGCCCGTGCTGGACGGGGACGCTGTGGTCGGACTGATCTCCCGGCATGACCTGATCAAGGCCATGGCCAGGTAGGCCGGGAAGCATTGATCCATCGCATTCATAGCGAGGCGGAAACGACCGAATTTGCGAGAGAATTTTCCGAATCCCTGAAGCTAGGAACTGTCGTTGCCCTGTCCGGAGAGCTCGGTGCCGGCAAGAGCGTGTTCGCCCGGGCGCTGATGCGCGCCCTGGGTGTGGCGGATGCGGTGATGCCCAGCCCGACCTTTGCCATCGTGCAGGAGTATGCCGGCAGGGATTGCCGGATCGCGCATATGGATTGGTATCGCCTCGGCTGTGCCGAGGAGTTGGAGGCGATCGGGGTGCATGAGTACATGCAGTCGCCCTGGATCTGCATCATTGAATGGCCGGAGCGGGCGGACAGCCTGATCCCGGCCTCAGCCCAGCGCCTGCGCATCTCGATGGTTCCCGGACACGCGCAGGCGCGCGACATCGAGATTGTGGCTGCGGGCTAGCCTTCAGTCCGGCGCATCCAGGCGCATTGGCCTGGCCAGTTGGCGCGCGTAGATCCATTCGAACAAGCCCGAAAACACCACGAAGGAAAGGAAGATCCACAGCGCCTTGGCATCGCTGCGATAGCTCTCGCGCAGCAGTACCAGCAGGGCGATGCTGCAGGCCATGCACGCCAGCACCGGCAGCCAGCGGCGGCAGCCGATCTCGGAAGACAGCCGGCCGGCGGCGGCATTGGTGATGGCGAAGATCAGCAGGAAACCGGCGCTGGCCAGGATGGCGATGGCCGTCAGATCAACGAGATTGGCGATCAGTAGGGAGAGCACTCCCACGACCAGTACCCCGGATACCGGCTCGTTCCATGTCTTGTGCTGCAGCAGCTGTGGTAGTTCCCTGTCTCTGGCCAGCCTGTAACCCAGTCGGACATTCCCATAAATCGTGGCATTGATGGCGGAGAAGGTCGCCAGCAGGGCGGATACGGCCACCAGCGTGAAGCCGAGGCTGCCCATCGTCGGCCTGGCGGCAGCGGCTAGGGCATAGTCCTTGGCGACGGCGATCTCGGCCTCGGACACCGTACCGACGGTGACGGCGGCTACCAGGCAGTACAACACGATCACGAACAGTACCGAACCGTAGAAGGCACGGGGCAATGTGTGCTCGGGCCTTTCGACGTCCTGGGCGGCATTGGCGATCAACTCGAATCCCTCGTAGGCGACGAAGATGACCATGCCCGCCACCACCACGGTCAGGCCGGATCCCCAGGTCGAGGTGGCAAAATGCGAGGCTTGGATATGGGGGAAGCCGGCGGCGATGACGACGGCCAGCAACAAAAGCTTGAGCAGGACGATGAGGGTTTCGGCGCGGCTGATGATATCGGCGTTGAACAGATTGATGGCCAGCGGCACGACGATGGCGGCACTGACCAGGGTATGGCGCAGCCAGGACGGATGCGTGCCGTGGAAGAAGGTCAGGGCATAGGAACCGAAGGCCGTGGCATACAGGGCGATGGTGACCAGGTAGCTGAGCCAGAGCAGCATATTGATGCTGCCCGTGGTCAGGTCGGTGCCGAAGGCGGCATCGATGAAGGCCACGGTGCCGCCCTGGCTGGGGTAGTGTACGGACAGGTGCGCATACGAATACGAGGTCGCCAGGGCAATGGCGCCGGCCACCAGGAAGGCCATGACGGTGCCGCCATGCGCCAGCGATACCGCCTCGCCGAGCACGGCGAAGATGCCGCCGCCGACCATGCCGCCGATGCCGATGGCCATGGCTCCGACCAGGCTGATGCCTTGTCGCTCCGAGGATGCCTGGTGTCGCATGATCCCGACTGTATAAAGCAGTGTCCTGAAAAGGAATAAGGAGCAGGCTTTCACCTGCTCCTTATGAATGGCCCTTGATTGCGCTGTTTATGCTGGCAGGGCGATGTGACAGGCGTATGGCATGCAGATGTCAGGTGCCGAAGCCGGCCGCATGCAGGCCGACGATGGCCATCTGCGTGCCGATGACGGCGAGGATCAATCCCATCAATCGGGTCACGACATTGATGCCGCCCTTGCCGATGAAGCCGACCAGGCGCTGGCCGGTCAGGAAAAAGGCATAGGTGATCAGGCAGAGCAGGGCGAACACGGCAATGGTGATGATGATCTCCATGCTGTTGCCGGTGGCGGAAAAGTTCATTGCCGTCGCCAGTGTGCCGGGACCAGCGAGGATCGGCATGGCCAGCGGCGATACCGCGACGCTGAGCGCCGCCTCCTCATTCTGGGCTGCGTCATCATCACGGGGGTGATGTACGCGCGAGGGGGCGCCGTGCAGCATCTGGAAGCCGACGAGGCCGACCAGGGCGCCGCCGGCGATGCGGAAGGCCGGCAGCGTGATGCCGAACAGCTCGAACAGCATTCTGCCGAACAGGCAGAACACGAGCACGATGGCGAAGGCGATGAACAGCGATTTGAAGGCGATCTGTCGCTTGATCGCCGGCTCCTCGCCGTCGGTCAGACCGAGGAATACCGTCGTGTTGGCCACGGGATTCATGATGGCGAAAAACGCCAGGAATACGGTGATCGTATGGTTCAGCAAGCCGCTCATTGGATGCGACCATAGCAAGCACGGCATGGCGACGTAAGGTGCATGATGCGCACCGGCGCGCAGACGCTAGGCTGGTGGCCATGACGATGTGCAGTGAGCAGGAGATTCGCGCCCTGGCCCGGGCGCATGGCTTCGAGCTATGTCATTTCGCGCGCCCGCACATCGATGCGGTGCATGGCGAGGCCCTGACGCGCTGGGTCGATGCCGGCATGCATGGCGACATGCATTATATGGCCGATGCCGAACGCCAGGCACGGCGCCGCGATCCGGCATCCATGCTGGACGGCGTGCGTACGGTCATTTGCCTCGGCATGCGCCATACCCCGCCCGCATATACGCTGAGTCAGGCCGATGCTGCAGGCCGGCAGGGCGTCATCGCTGCCTATGCCCAGGGCGCGGATTATCACGAGATCGTGAAGCCGCGCCTGAAGGCCCTGGCCAGGGACCTGGATGTCCGGCTCGGGGCCCATGCCCAGCGCGTGTATGTGGATACTGCCCCGGTGCTGGAGCATGCACTGGCCGAAAGCGCCGGCCTGGGTTGGCAGGGGAAACATACGCTGACAATCCATCGTGGACTCGGCTCCTGGCTGATGCTCGGCGAGATCTATACCACCGCCGAGTTGATGCCGGATCCTCCGGCAAGCCTGCATTGTGGCAGTTGCACCGCCTGCATCGATGTCTGCCCGACCCGGGCCATCGTGGCGCCGTTCGTCGTCGATGCCCGGCGCTGCATCTCTTATCTGACCATCGAACACCGCGGCTTTATCCCGACGGCGCTCAGGCCGGCCATGGGCAACCGCATCTTCGGCTGCGACGATTGCCAGGCCGTCTGCCCCTGGAACCGGCATGCGCAGGCTCCCGATCCCGATCTGCTGGGCCCCAGGCCGGAGAACCACCTGCCGGCGCTGCGCGAGTTGCTGGCGCTGGACGAGTCGGGCTTCCGCGTCCGCTTCCGCAAATCTGCCGTCCGACGCACGGGCAGGGCGGGGCTGCTGCGCAATGTCGCCGTCGCCATGGGAAATAGCGGCCATGCCGGCTTCGTGCCGGATCTGCTGGTCGCCCTGGGGGACGATGAGCCGCTGCTGCGCGGCCATGCCGCCTGGGCCCTGGGGCGCATTTCCCCCCAGGGGGACGGGGGCGAAATCTGCTCGCGCCTGCGCTACCATGCCGCCCGAGAGGCGCATGCCGAGGTCCGGATCGAGCTGGACGCGGCCGTCGCCCAGCTGACAGAAAGCGAGGAAGCATGAACACACCCAAGGCCTTTATCTTCGATCTCGACGGCACCCTCGTGGACGCCCTGCCGGATATCCGCGCCAATACCAATCGCGCCCTGAAGGCGCTCGGCTACGGCTTCGAGCTGAGCCTGGACGAAACCCGCCCGCATGTCGGCGGCGGTGCCCAGAAGTTGGCGGCCAGCGTGCTCGGCAAGGCGATGGACGATCCGGATACCCTGGCCCTGTACCAGGCATTCGCCGACATCTACGAACAGCACCCGGCCGATTTCGGCAAGCCCTTCCCCGGGGTGATGGAAACGCTGCAGACCTTGCAGGATCGCGGTATCCCGATGGCCTGCGTCACCGCCAAGCCGGCCAAGGCACGCGTGCGCGTGCTGGACAGCCTCGGCATCTCCCCGTATCTGGTCACGGCCCTGTCGCCGGAGGACGGCTATACCAAGAAACCGGCCCCGGACATGCTCTACGAGTGCTGCCGCCGCATGGGCGTCGATGCCGCCGAGGCGGTGATGGTCGGCGATACCGCTTATGACATCGAGGCGGGCTTCAATGCCGGCTGCCTGCATGTGGCCTATTGCGAGCATGGCTACCAGCCATTGCCGGCGCAGTTCGAGGGCAAGGTCGTGCGCCTGGCGCGCTTTACGGACCTGTTGAAACTGCTGCCATGAACGCCCGCCTTTCGGGTATCTACGGCATCCTGCCGGCAGATCTGGAAGACGACGACATGATGGCGCGGGCCGAGGCGGCGATGCGGGGCGGGGTGCGCATCCTGCAATTGCGGGACAAGGGACAGGGCTTCAAGCGGGCGCTGGCGCGGGCCAAGGCACTGCGGGCGCTGACGCGGGATTTCGATGCCGTGTGCATCGTCAACGATTCCATCCAGCTGGCCATCGACAGCGGTGCGGACGGCGTGCACCTGGGGCGCAGCGATGCGCCGAACCTGACACGTTTGCGCGCCGAGGTCGGGGATGGGTTGATCGTCGGCATCTCCTGCCAGGGCGATGCCGCCTTCGCCCTGCATGCCCTGGAGCATGGAGCCAGCTATGTGGCCTTTGGCGCCGTATTCCCGACCACAACCAAGACGGATGCCACGGTGATCGGTCCGGCACGGCTCGCCAAGGCCCGGCAGATGTTTCCGGATCGCAATATCGTCGCCATCGGCGGTATCACCCCGGACAAGCTCGGCATCGTGCGCCAGGCCGGCGCCGACTGCGCCGCCGTGATCTCCGGCCTGTTTACGCCCGCATCGGGCATCGAAAAACGGGCGGCGCAAATGGTCGGGGTCTGGGATCATGCATAGGCGGGTCTGCCTGACGGTCGGTGGTTCCGATTCCTGTGGCGGCGCCGGCATCCAGGCGGATCTGGCGATGTTCGCGCGCGTCGGGGTTGCGGGCTGCTCGGCCATCACAGCCCTGACGGCCCAGAACCCCGAGCGCATCCTGCGCATCGAAGCCTCGCCGCCGGCACAGCTGGCCGCCGAACTGGAGGCGATCTTTTCGTATTACGCGGTAGTGGCGGTGAAAACGGGGATGCTGGTCGGCCGCGATCATATCCGCACGTTGGCAGCAGCGCTCTCGCAGCGCCCCGATCCATGCCAACTGGTTGTCGATCCGGTGATGATTTCCACATCCGGCACTCCCTTGCTGGACGAGGCCGGGCGCCAGGCGCTGGCAACCGAGCTGTTTCCCATGGCCAGCCTGATCACCCCCAATCTTCCGGAAGGGGAAATATTACTTGGGGAAACCATCGATGATCCGGTGGAGGCCGCCGCCGAGCTCGTGCGCCGCTTCCGCTGCCCGGTGCTGCTGAAGGGGGGGCATGGCGAGGACAATGCGATGCTGCTCGACGTGCTGTGTATGGGCGATGGCGAGATTCACCTGCTCGAGCATCCGCGCCTGGACTGGGACCGGGAACAGGCGCATGGCAGCGGCTGCCGGCTGGCGGCGGCCATTGCCGCCTACCTGGGCCTGGGGATGCCTATGGACGAGGTCGTATCCCTCGGCATTGCTCAGCTCAGTGAAAGGCCTACGTAACGCGCATCACATCCGGGCCCTGACGGGATGCTAGCTTCCTACCCATGGGAATAGGGGGGCAACGCATGCAACGGCATATCCTGCAGAATCCCATCCTCCGCACGCTGCCGCTCGGGCCCTTGTCCGAACTGCTGGCCCAGGGGTGTGAGCAGTCCTTTGCGCCCGGCCAGGCGCTGATCAAGGAGGGGGAGTTCAACCACTTCCTGTACGTGCTGGAGGAGGGTGAAGCACACATCATCTCCGGCGGCAAAGTGGTGGCCGAGATCGGGGAAGGGGAGATCGTCGGGGAGATCTCCACCACGGGCATGAGTCATCCCGTGGCCGACGTCATCGCCGCCGAGGCGGTGCTGGCCACCGCCTTTCCCATCGAGCTAATCGGCGATCTGGGCCTGAAGTATCCCGACTTCGCCGAGCAATTGCGCGCACTCGGCGCCCGGCGTCTCTACTGACCGCCTTCGTTCCGGCGAAGCGCCGCCTTGGCGCGCTGGTACAGCACCTCCTGTTCGTCGAGCGATAGGTCGCCGAGGTCCGGGCCGGCCAGCGCCTCCATGCCGCGGAAGCGTTCGCCGAACTTGCGATTCGTGCGCATCAGAGCCAGCTCTGCATCCAGGCCGAGCTTGCGTCCGAGGTTAACCAGGGAGAACAGCACGTCGCCGAACTCGTCCTCCATGCGCGCAGGCGAGGCTTGTTCGGCGCGCACCTCCGCCTCCAGTTCGGCCAGCTCCTCGTGCATCTTCTCGAGCACATCCGCGGCCTGCAGCCAGTCAAAGCCGACCCTGGCAGCGCGCTGCTGCATTTTTTGCGCATATTTCAGCGCCGGCAGAGGGGGGATACCGTCCATCAGGCTGACGCGATCGGTATGCTCCGCCTGTTTCAGTTCCTCCCACTGGCGCGAGAGATCTCCGCCCTGATCCTCTTCGAATACATGGGGATGCCGCCGGATCATTTTCTCGACGATGGCCTCCGCCACGTCGTGCAGCGAGAACTGGCCCTGTTCCTTGGCGATGCGCGCATAGAAAACGATCTGCAGCAGCAGGTCGCCGAGCTCAACCTTCAGGGCCTGCCAGTCCTGCAGGTCGATGGCCTCCAGCACCTCGTAAACCTCTTCCAGGGTATAGGTGCGCAGCGATTGCAGCGTCTGCTTACGATCCCAGGGGCACTGTTCACGCAGAACATCCATTAGAACCTCTAAACGATCGACTGAATGGACAATTTCCATAATTCGGTCTTTCACGATATGCTGCCTCTCAAGGTGGGTATACGCGGCCTTTTCCGCCTGCAGGACGGCATAAACCTGCCCCGTTGCAGCACTGGCGTCCATGCCGTAAGTAAAGAATCGTAAACACTATTCCGCAGCGGAGGCATCTGTGTTAGGAACACGGGCGATGAAGTCACTCAGCCTTGTATTCATGCTGGCCGCAGTCCTCGCCACCTCACCGGCCTTCGCCGCCGGTTTTGGTGATCCGTTCTCGACCGGGGACATGGTGGCGCCGTCGCCAGCCGATCGACTCATCTGTCGGCAGCCCGCGAAGGGCAGGGCGCTGACACTGGTCGATGTTGTCGAGCTGACGCTGTGCAACAATCCGCAAACGCGTGTCAGCTGGGCCGCGGCGCGTGCACAGGCCGCGCAGCTGGGTGCCAGCGAATCGGCCTGGCTGCCGAGCCTGAGTATCCAGGGTTCGGGCAGCCACAATGCATCGCGAACCGCCGGCGTATCCACGGTCAGCAACGCACGCAGTGCCTCGCTGACGGCGAGTTACCTGCTGTACAATTTCGGTGGCCGCCGCGCCGGTATCGAGAATGCCCGCCAGCTGCTGATTGCCGCCAACGCCTCGGCCGATGCCACGGTGCAGAGCCTGTTTCTCAGCGCCATCAAGGCGTACTTCGGCGCCCTGTCCGCCGAGGCCAGTGTGCAGGCGAACCTGGCCAGCCAGGCATCGGCCAGGAAAAGCTGGATGGCCGCCGAGGCGCAGGTGAAGGCGGGGACCGCTACGCCTGCCGACGAACTGCAGGCCAAGACCGCCTATGCCCAGGCGGTATTCAACCGTATCCAGGCCCAGGGCATTGCCCGTAGCGCCCGCGGCACGCTGGCCAACGTCATGGGGCTCAGGCCGACGCATGCGCCCGGCCTGCAGCCCCTGCGCGAGCAGCGTCCAAATCTGGCCATGGAACAGAATATCGACCATCTGATCGACGAGGCGCTTGAACGCCGCCCCGATCTGGCGGCGGCAAATGCACAGATCAAGGCGGCCGAGGCCAGTGTCACCAGTAGCCGCGCCTCGGGGTTGCCCAGCCTGACCCTGAACGGCTCCGTTTCCAACTCGGGGACCATGGCGGCAGGGAGCAATTACATCAACACGCGGGATGGCGCGATCACCGTCAACCTGACCTTCCCGCTGTTTACGGGCTTCGATACCACCTACAAGGTGTTGGCGGCGCAGGCGCAGGTAGAGAACAGCGCCGAAACACGCCGGCAGCTGGCCAACCAGGTGACGCTGGAGGTCTGGCAGGCCTACCAGAACCTGCGCACCCAGGGACAGTCGCTGCGCTCGGCGCGCACGCTGCTGGCCTCGGCCGAGCTCTCGAACCAGTTGAACCTCGGCCGCTACAAGGCCGGCGTCGGCACCATCGTGGAGGTGCTTTCGTCGCAAAGCGCACTGGCCAGCGCCCGTCAGCAGCATGTCAGCGCCCTGTACAACTGGAACATCGCCCGCTTCTCGCTGGCACAGGCCATCGGCATGCTTGATCTGACGGCGTTGACACGAAACGACCTCATGGAGCCCTAACCGATGGATATGCATCGCTTTTTCAATCGCAAGCTGGGCATCGGCCTGATCATCGCCGCCCTGCTCGGGGGCGGCGGCTACTATATGCTCGTGCCGCGGCACAAGCCGCTGGTCCAGCAGTTTGCCACCGAGATCATCAAGCGCGAACCGCTGACGCAGACGGTTTCCGCCAATGGTACGCTGAACCCGGTAGTGCTGGTCAACGTCGGCTCGCGCGTTTCCGGCGTCGTGCAGGACATCTATGCGGACTTCAACGACAAGGTCAAGAAGGGGCAGGTGCTGCTGCGCCTGAACCCCTCACTGCTGCAGGCGCAGCTGAACCAGTCCCAGGCCAGTGCCGCCAATGCCCGCGCCGCATACGAGCTGGCGCGCGCCAACGAACATCGGTCCCAGGAGCTGTATAACAAGCTTTACGTATCGCGCCAGGCGCTGGATACGGCGATCCAGGTCATGAAATCGGCCAAGGCCCAGCTCGATCTTGCCGAGGCACAGGTGAGCTCAGACACCATCAACCTCAATTACACCGTCATCCGCTCGCCGGTGGCGGGCGTCGTGGTGTCGCGCGAGGTTGACGTCGGCCAGACAGTGGCCGCCTCGTTTCAGACGCCGACGTTGTACAAGATCGCCCAGGACCTGACGCGTATGCAGATCGATTCCAGCTTCGCCGAGGCCGATATCGGCGGCATCCGCGTCGGGCAAACGGCGAGCTTCACCGTCGATGCCTTCCCGGGCCGAACCTTCTCTGGCAAGGTCCGGCAGATTCGCCTGGATCCCACCGTGCAGTCCAATGTCGTCACCTACGATGTGGTCATCGATGTCAGTAACCCCAAGGGCGACCTGCTTCCGGGTATGACCGCCTATGTCAATGTCACCACAGCCGAACTGGCCGATGTGCTCAGCGTGCCGAACACGGCGCTGCGCTTTCGTCCGGCCAAGGATGTTCCGATCGAGAAGGAGAAGGCGGGGAAGCGCCCGAAAGTGGAGGGGATGCGCGGCACCGTCTATGTGCTCGGGGACAAGGGGCTGATCCCGGTATCGCTGGTGCTCGGGGCTACGGATGGCAACCGCACGCAGGTGTTGGCTGGTGATCTGAAGGCGGGAGAGGCCGTAGTCACCGATACGGCGAGCGATGCAGGTGCCGCAGGGCACTCGCCACGCCTCCGCATCCACTAAGCCATGGCCGAGGTCGTCGCCCTGCGCGCGCTATCCAAGGAGTATGAGACGGATGCCGGGCCCGTGCCGGTGCTCAGGCATATGGACCTGTCCATCGGCGAGGGAGAGTTCGTGGCCGTCATGGGCCCGTCGGGTTCCGGAAAATCGACGCTGATGAACATCCTGGGCTGCCTGGATGTGCCCACCTCCGGTCAATATATCCTGAATTCGCAGGACGTCGGCGCCCTGACGGATAACGAGCTTGCGGCAGTACGCAGTCAGGTGATCGGCTTCGTGTTCCAGGGATTCAACCTGCTGCCGCGCGCCTCGCTGGCCACCAATGTGGCGCTGCCGCTGGTCTACCAGCGCGTGCCACGCAGCGAACGACACGGCCGTGCGGTCGACATCCTGAAGCAGGTCGGCCTGGGTGACCGCCTGGAATCGCTGCCGCCGCGCATTTCCGGCGGTCAGCAGCAGCGTGTCGCCATTGCCAGGGCCTTGGTCACAAACCCGCGCCTGATCCTCGCGGACGAACCGACGGGCAACCTCGATACCGTCACCGGGCGCGAGATCATGAGCCTGTTCCAGCGCATCAACCGCGAAAGCGGCATCACCATCATCGTCGTCACGCACGACATGCATGTCGCCAGCTACGCCACCCGGCTGGTCTACCTGGTGGATGGGGAGATCCGCTATGACGGGCCGGTCAGCGACTTCCAGGAAGGACAGGTGGTGGCATGATCGGCTCCCTGCTCGGCGAGGCGCTGCAGGCCATGGCCGCCAACCGGCTGCGAACCTTCCTGACGGCGCTGGGCATCATGATCGGCGTAGCGGCGGTGGTGCTGATGGTCTCGGTCGGGGAGGGCACCCAGAAGCAGGTTACGGATTCCATCCGTTCCATGGGCTCGAACCTGCTCATCGTGCGTTCGGGGTCCCGGACCCAGGGAGGGGTGCGCATGGGGGCCGGGCAAACCCCGACGCTGACCGAGGCGGATGCGCAGGCCATCGCCCAACTTCCAGGAACGCTGATGGCGGCGCCGATGGTGACGGGTGGGGTGCAGGTCATCTACGGAGCCAACAACTGGAGCACGGGCGCCGTCGGTACCAATGCCGATTTCCTGCGTATCCGTGACTGGAATCTGGCGGAAGGGCGCGACTTCTCGGAATCCGAAGTCCAGGGGGGCATGCGCGTGGCCATCATCGGCCAGGAGGTGGCCACGCAGCTTTTCGGCGTCGACGATCCCGTCGGCCAGATTATCCGCATCAAACAGTCACCGTTCCGGGTCATCGGCCTGCTCAGCGTGAAGGGCCAAACTCTGGATGGGCGCAGCCAGGACGACACCATCATCGTGCCGTTACGCACGGCGCAGAGACAGCTTTTCGGCACCCAGTTCCAGGGCACCATCGCCTTCATCCTGGTTCAGGCCAGAAGCGACGATGTCATGACTGCCCTGCAGCACAGCATCGAATTACTACTCAGGCAGCGCCATCACTTGGGCGAGCATGCCGGGGACGATTTCACGGTGACGAATATGGCCGAAGTGACGCAGAAGGCATCGGAAATCACCGGCATGCTATCCATCCTGCTGGGTGCCATCGCTTCGATATCGCTGTTCGTCGGCGGCATCGGCATCATGAATATCATGATGGTCTCGGTCACCGAGCGTACCCGCGAGATCGGCATCCGCATGGCCCTCGGTGCCCGGCGCGCCGACATCATGCTGCAGTTCCTGCTGGAGTCGGTGATCATCACCGTTTCCGGCGGCATTGTCGGCATCGTCGTCGGCATCGGCATTGCATTGCTGGCCACGCGCCTGTTCAACGTCTGGACGCTGATCAGCTCTTCGCCGGTGCTGTTGGCCTTCGGAGTGTCCGTTGCTGTCGGCATCTTCTTCGGTCTGTATCCGGCGCGTAAGGCGGCCAAGATGCGCCCGATCGACGCCTTGCGCTATCAGGGCTAGGGGAGCCACTCCGACCGGCGGCCATCTGTAGTCATTTGCATAACTTTACATAATATACATTATGCGACGTCGTTAATTTGGGCAGCGGGGGGCGCGTATCGGCTCCTCCGCCCTCGATACCCAGCCGACCGGCCAGCGGCGAGGCGGGCGCAGCGAGCATGCGCTCGTCGTCGTCCAGCTCTCGGCGGTGGCCGGGAGGCGATGCGCGAGCGAGCGAGCGGCATCCGCCTTCCTTGTCGTTTAGTAACAACTCAATCGAGCCTCACCAACCCGGAGCAATTCTTCCTAAATCCGTCACTTACGGTATCACCGGGAGGCCGCCCATGATGCCCCCGGACAACGTGAAGGATGCCGAGATACGCTTCCGCATCCCGGCGTGGTTGAAGGATGACTTCATGCGCCATTGCTACCTGCGCGACGTCCCAGCGAGCCACCTATTGCGCCGATTCATCCGTGCCGCTGTGGCCGATCAGGGGCCGTCCCTGGGCGATGATGTGAAGAGGAACCCCGTCACCGCGTACGATTGCCCGCGCTGCGGGTGCAGTGAAATCAATTCAATCGATGGCCGATTCTTCTGTCCTGCGTGCCGTCTGGCGTGGGAATACATCCCATCGGATGTGGCCAAGGTCTACTCGGATCGCCTGGGGGTTAACCATGACGTTAACGCATAACTCAGTCCGTCCACACGCCCGTGCATCGGGTTTTCCACGGCAGGGCCGGCGCGTAGCTGCCAAGCGTAGCGAGCGGGCCGGCGGCGCAGCCGTGCGGTGGGAAACCTGTGCGCGGCCTGAGTGTGGGCGGCGGGGCTCCCTACCCTTGCGCTTCTGTGGCTACAATGAGGCGGCAATGTCTCCCCTAGATACCGGCCTTGTACCGCCCTCTGTCTATACATTATGCGACGTCGTATATTTGGGCGCGGGGGTTGGCCGGCCCTCACAGGATCCGCTCCCCTAGGGCTTCACTATTGAGCTAGATGTAGATGAGACCGAGATTACCGATGGTTGAATTGGTGCCGGCCATTCCGTTATGGCAATACGTCCTACTTTGACGCGACACATGTAAAAGCAAAGACCGTCGGACGCGCTTGCTCCGAGGCTTTCGTCTTCCTTGTTTGGTTCGGACTCAATCTCCCTGGCTATTGATCTGATCCAGGTACATATGGAATTGCCCGAAATTGAAGGGCTTGTCGAAGACCATGGTGTTGAGCTTGTCGGCTGAATTGACCGTTTGGTATTCGTCGTAGCCCGTGGCGACGACGATGGGAAGCTTGGCATCGGATTGCCGCACGCTGCGTATCAGCTCGATACCGTCCTCGGGCTCAGGCATGCAGATATCCGTGACGATAAGGTGGATTGTGTCGCAGTCGCGATCATAGATCTTCAAGGCATCCGGTCCATTGTCCGCTGTGATGACTTGGTAGCCAAGATCACCGAGGAATTCCTCCAGGGTGGCGCGGAAAACCGGATCGTCTTCGACGAGCAATACCTGCTGTTTCATTGAATCCCCCTACCCACCCATACATCCCATTGCGTACGCTAGCCGTCGCAACTAGGCCTGTCTCCTCCCCATCTGAACGGGGTGGGGCCGATACCCCTGCATGTACCTATCAATAGCCCATGCTGCATTAATTGTAGGCATTCCAGGATGAAATCTTGCACATTAATCCGTGAAGTATCTTTAAATATATTGAAAAACATAGGCTTTCATTCCTACTCAAAGGTGGCATGTCTACTGCTAGGCATTGTCGAGCGCCACGCATATGGGAGGCATGGAATGGAATCCGTTGAATCTCTACTTGAAATTGCCGGTAAGGTGGCCGGACTGACCAATGATAAAATCGCACAGATCCAGAGCATTACCAACCGCTCGCGTATGTTGGCCTTGAATGCAACGATCGAGGCCCACTCGGTCGGTGATGCCGGCCGTGGCTTCATCGTCGTCGCCGGTGAAATGAAGGCGATTTCCGATGAGATTACGAAGCTGGCCTCATCGCTCCAGGGCGAGCTCAAGGAAGAGCTGCAGGAACTGAACACACATGCAGGCCTCACCTCCTCCGAGCTGCGCAACGTGCGCGGCGAGCGTCTGGCGGATCTTGCACATAACGCCGTGGAGATTGCCGATCGCAATCTGTACGAGCGCACCTGCGATGTGCGCTGGTGGGCCACCGACCAGGCCGTCGTCGACTGTGCGGCGGATCCCGACTCGGAAGATAAACGCCGCCATGCCTCCGAACGCCTGTCCGTCATCCTGCAGTCGTATACCGTGTATCTCGACCTGTGGATTGCCGATACCTCCGGCAATATCATCGCCAACGGCAGGCCAGATCGCTACAGACGTGTGCCCGGGATGAATGTGTCGCAATCCCAATGGTTCAAGGATGCGATGGCCACCCGGGACGGCAATTGCTTCGCTGTTGCCGACATCGCCCCGGAACCTGCCCTGAATGGCGCCGTAGCCGCCACCTATTCGACCGCCATTCGCAGCGGTGGCGAAAACAACGGAGCACCGATCGGCGCGCTCGGCATCTTTTTCGACTGGAGCGAACAGGGACAGGCCATCGTCGACGGCGTGCGCCTGACGCCTGAGGAACGGAAGCATACGACCTGCCTGCTGATCGACTCTCAACACCGCATCATCGCCTCGAGCGATCGCAAGGGTGTTCTCGCCGACCATTTCCCGATCGACAGTCATCGCGGCGAACGCGGACATTTCGATACCAATACGGGGGATCTCATCGGCTATGCCCTGACCCCAGGCTATGAGACCTATCGGGGGCTGGGCTGGTATGGGGTAATCGTGCAGCGCGGCTAGCTGATCACGGCGATACCTGAATGTTTCTCGTCGGCTCTGCCCCCCCCTCCCTCTCTCCCCAGCGCAGGGTCGGCGGGAAACATTCAGGTGTCGTTCACGCCAGCCTGGAATCGCCACTGATGAATGGGGCTATGAGACCTACCGGGGACTGGGCTGGTATGTGGTGATCGTGCAGCGCGGCTGTCAGGTTGCGTCGCACCATCTTCCCCAACCATCAGGTGGCATCAGGGCTAGCGGATTTCCACGCCTCTCCCCCAGCCCCGCCGTTGCAGCCTGCAAATATTCACGCCTGCTTCACTCCAGCGACATACGCGTGTGCAATAATTGATGATGGTACCGCGGCTTTGGCTCGACCCTATGGCAGCCGACACATCACATGCATCGACGCTGAGGGCCAAGCCTTGTGGTATGCAAGGAGGTACCTTATGGGAACCAAATATCGTTGGCAGGAATGGACGAATATGGCACTGGGGCTGTGGCTGCTCGCGTCGCCGTTCTTCGGATTCGGCAGTGTAAACAGCGCAGCGGCGCTGAATGGCTATGTCTTCGGCACCATCATCATCATGTTGTCTGGGGCAGCGCTGTTTCTCTCCCAAGTTTGGGAGGAATGGATCAATATGGCGATCGGTGTCTGGCTGTTCGTGGCGCCCTTTGTTCTGGGCTTTTCGGACATGCACGCGGTGATGCTGAACCATATGGATGTGGGCTTGGCCCTGTTCGGCGTGGCCCTGTGGGCAGCGACCATGTATCCGGTGCGGTCGCGCGTTAAGCACATCAGCAACCATGCGCATAAGGCCTAGATAGGCCGTTATGGGCTGCGGTTGGCATGGCCAGCCGCAGCCCAAACCTTTTATGTCGATAAAAAAAGCCCGTAAACACTTGGTTTACGGGCTTTTTTTACAGCGCCAGAATGGTACTCCCAAGGGGACTCGAACCCCTGTTTTCGCCGTGAGAGGGCGACGTCCTAGACCGCTAGACGATGGGAGCCTTTGCGAGGGGGCGATTTGTATTCGAATCGGCCCTCGCCGTCAACGGTGCAGTAGTCCGCGCAGCGTATCCGCGAGCCCCTCCCGGCTCAATTGCTGCTTGACCAGATAGGCGTCGGCGCCGGCATCGAGTGCGCGCAGGCGGTCCTCCTCGCTGTCGCGGGTCGAGATGACGAGGATCGGCATACGCTCGAGAGCCGGCTCGCCCCGCATCTGCCGCACCAGCCCGAAACCGTCCAGCCGCGGCATCTCCAGGTCGGTGACAATCAGCTCAAAGGGCTCGGCGCGCGCCTTTTCCAGGGCATCGATGCCATCGATGGCCGTGCGCACAGTAAAGCCAGCCTCCTGCAGCATCTTCTTCTCAACCTCCCTGGCGATCAGCGAATCCTCGACCAGCAATACCCGGGTCCTACCCTCCTCCGCATCCGATGCCGTGACCGCCCCGGCCAGGTATTGCTCCTGCATGGCCATCGCCGGTGCGGTACGTCCCATCTCCTTGATGCCGTACGGCTCGATAAGCAGAAGCACCTGCGAGTCACTGACAATGCTATTGCCCATCAATCCCGGCACCTGATAGCGCTTCAGATAGGGATCGATGTCGCGCACGATGATCTCGGATTCCTCGAGCAGTTCGTCGACGACGATGCCCACAAAACCCTCGATATGCTTGGCGATGATCACATGGGGCTCGGATATGCTCACCCCGTCCGTCCGCCTTTCCAGCACATGCCGCAGATCGACCAGCGGCAGTGGCTTGTCCTCATACCGGACATGGCGCACCGCCGTGCCCTTTTCGCGATCGCCGAGGGGCAGCATCTCCAGTCGGTCCAGCGGCAACACCTGTTCGATCAAATGGGTCAGCATGCCGAATCGATGATCGCCGATGCGGAACTGCAGCGAGCGCTGAACGGTGATGCTGACCGGCAGCGACAGCGAGAAGCATGTCCCCCTGCCCTTCTCCGTATGGATGCGCACCGATCCGGTCAGTCGGCGCACGGTATCCTGGACGACATTCATGCCCATACCGCGACCGGCCATATCGTCGACATCCGCATGGGTGGAGAATCCAGGACGGAAAATCATCTCCAGGATCTCCGCCGAATCCATCTGCTGAGCCTCGTGCTGCGTGGTCACGCCACGCTGGATGGCCACATCCCTGATGCGGTCGATGTCGATGCCGCGGCCATCGTCGAGCACCTCGATATGCACCTCGTTGCCGCTCTGCTCGGCCAGGATACTGATCATCCCCTCTTCCGGCTTGCCGGTCTCGCGGCGCTCCTCGGGGGTCTCGATGCCGTGCGCGATGGCATTGTTCAACAGGTGGATCAGCGGCTCGATCAGGGCCTCGGCAACGCCCTGGTCCATCTCCACCGACTTGCCGGCGATCTGTAGCCGCACCTTCTTGTGGTAACGCACGGCCGCATCCCGCACGGCGCGCGGAAAAGTGGAGAAGATGCTGTCCAGTGGGCGCAACATCAGGCCCAGGATCTGATCCCGGATATCGTTCAGGGCGATGGCGCTCCTGTCTTGTTCGTAGCGCATCTCATTGCCGAAGCGGCGAACCTTGCGCAGGTATTGGACGAAGGCCTCATCCATGGCCGGCAGCCCTGCTTCCTGCATCGGGCCGTCCGACTCTAGGGACTGGCGCATCTGCCGCCAGTGCTGGCGCAGGTCGCGCAGGCCCTGGGCCAGTTCCTCGTAGCCCTCTACCATCGAGGAGAACCGCGATTTCGCCATGGTCAGTTCCATGACCTGATTGGATAGCGCATCCAGGCGATCGGCGTCCACGCGCAGGAAGCGCCCGGATTCCTGCTTGGCCTCGGGCATCAGCATTTGCAGCTTCGACAGATCGGGGCGGAAGCCGCCGATGTCTTCCGCGGCCGGCGACATGGCATCCGCTGTCGCCATCGCGTCCGGGTCGGCCTGCGCGCCCCCGTCGCGTCGCCATGCCTCCGCATCCTCGGCACCGATCAAGGGTGCCTCCTCATCGGCCAGGAAGGCTGCATGGTCGGATGCGGAATCCACGGCAATATATTCGCATAAGGCATCGAATTTGGTGCGGAATCTTGTAACGTCCAGGGGTTCCTGAGCATCCGGGTGTGCCAGCCTGTCGGCCAGCTGATCATGGACGTCGTACAGGAACTGCACCATCTCCGCGGTGCGGAATTCGGGATGGCTCAACAATGCCGCGATGGCATCCTCGAACAGATGCGACATATCGCCGACATCGGTGACGCCGAGCATCAGGGCGGAACCCTTGATCGTATGGGCATCGCGCCTGAGGCTGTTCAGCCCATCCTCGTCCAGCTCACCGGCCTCCAGCGCCACCAGATGCTGATCGATCAGCGCCAGGCGGTCCTTCGCCTCATCGAAGAACGAGGCGACAAAGCTGGAGATATCAAACTCCGACATGGCTGCGGCGGTCTTAGAGCAGCTTCTGCAGGTCTTCGGCCGCACCCATCAGGCGATGGGAGATGTCGCGGGAATCCTGCAGCTGCTGTGCCGAATCGTGCAAAAGCCTGGCCATTTGTCGCATGCCTTCGAGAAAGGCCTGGCTGCTCTTGTCCTGCCGCCCAGTGGCCTGGGCAATGGCCCGCACGGCCTGGCCGGTCTTGCCGGAGATGCTCTGCACCTGCGCCAGGCCGTCGTGGGCGCGCTGCGCGACCTCGATGCCCTTGTCTACCTCGGCCAGTCCGCCCTGTGCCACCTCCATCGATGCAGATGCGGCGGCATTGACCTCGTTGGCTACGCCTTCGATCTCTTCCGTGAACTCGCGCACGCGCTCGGCCAGACGCCGCACCTCGGCGGCAACGACGGCGAATCGTTTCCCGTGCTCGCCGGCCGCCGCCGATTCGATCGAGGCGTTCAGGGCCAGCAGGTGAGTTTCGTCGGCGATCTCCTGCACGGAGGCCAGCGATTCCATGATGCGTTCCGCCTTCTGTCGGGAGGCCTGGCCCCGTTCGGCGATCGCATGGATGGCATCCCGGGTGCCCCGGAACAGGCCGGTGGACGCATCGACGTCCCTGCCTGCCTGCTCGGCGGAACGCACCATGGCCTCGGCGATGCGTTCCACGCTGCTGGCGGTGGCGGCAATCTTCTGGGATGCGGCGGACATCTGCTCCAGCTCCCGTGTAAGCTCGGCCAGCGACAGGGTCTGGGTCTCGGTGGCCTGCACCTGCTGCTCCACAGCCTCCAGTATGGCGCCCGAGGCCGAGCCCACATCCGATGCGATATCCGTCAGGGAGTGGACCATGCCCCTGGCAAGTCCGCGCATCAACATCACCAGCACGAGCAACAATACGATGATGAGCGCCAGGTTGATGCCCGCCAGCAACGTCATCCGGGCCTGGATATCCTGGCCCTGCCGCTGCTGCTCCTTCCCCAGTTCCTGCGCTACTTGGCCTGCCTTGGCCTGTGCCGCTGCTACCAGGGAATGCGCCACCAGCGACAGGTCCCTGTTGTGCTCCCCCTGCCCCTCGAGGATGGCCGAGGCGATGCCCTGCACGCGTTGCATCAGGTCGAACACCTGCTTCAACTGCGCATTTTGCTCGACGCCGGCGCCGGACAGCGACGAAACCGTGCTGTAGGCATGCCGGAAGGCGACGAAGGCCGCGGCCTGCCTTGCCTTGTCTTGCTTATCCCCGTTCAGCATGAAATCGTCGACCGGTGCCAGCATCCCGGGAAGCGAGGCACCGAAGCGCTCGAGCCGCACCTGATCCTGTTGTAGCGCCTGCTGGTCCTGCATGCCGGTGCTGGCGCTGTAGTAGTCGAAACTGACCGTAGCGATCAGGATGGAGAACAGGAACACCGAGATCAGGGCATTGCGGTTCGATTGCTGTCTCGGGTTCTTCGTCATGCGGCTACCGGCGGCTTGCTTGGCCATGTTTGATCATCCTTCCCTTGTCTATTCCCTGCGATATACCCGCAATGCCTGTTCATGGCGTTTCCCTCAGCGGAACAGGGCGCGGGCATTGAGCAGCTCGTACCTGCCATCGGGCAGGGCCACGGGCCCCAGTATGGCGACGTCTTCGTCCACCTCACCCTGCGACGGCAGATCGGATACCGGCACCTGGGATATCGAGGCCACCCCATCCACCCAGATGCCGACATGCATGCGTGGGTGGCGCAGCACGACATAGCGCGTATGCGCACTCAATGGTCGGAGTCTGGGTTCCAGGTGCAGAATCCGGCAGGGATCGATGATGCATACGATCTGGCCGTGGATATTGGCCAGGCCCAGCAGATGGTCCGGGGCCATGGGTACCGCCGTCAGCGCCACGGGGCGAACGATCTCGACGACGTCATGCAGGCGGATCAAGTACGGGGACTCGCCCATGCGGATCATCAGCAGTTCCTGCGCGGGCACCCCCGGCCCGGGGTCGGCCCCGGCAAGGGCTTGCGGCGCCGCCATCTCGACATGCTGACCCTGCTGCACGGTTTCCCCCTCACCCAGGATTCGGACATTGCGGCAGGCGCCATGGCCGGGAGCCGCATGCAATGCCTGCATGCCGATGCGCCCCGTCGCTTCACGATGAAGCGCCCTTCTGCTTTCCCCCAAAACCCGGTCACTGACGATAATGAGCGCATGCGATGATTTCAAGCGCATGCGCGGGTCGTGGCGTGCGCCAACTCACTTCACAGTCCGATCGTTTCCAGAT
Organism: uncultured Zetaproteobacteria bacterium; assembly: GCA_963764315.1. Taxonomy (GTDB): domain Bacteria; phylum Pseudomonadota; class Zetaproteobacteria; order Mariprofundales; family Mariprofundaceae; genus DATLWN01. The sequence continues at coordinate 238,625 of CAVXSB010000002.1, read as the reverse complement.
AGGCTGCCGAATATGCACCGATACGAGGGGATACGTGCCGCGCTAGTCGCGCCATTGCTGCTCTGCTGCTCCTGTTCCATGAACCTGAGCCAGGCCTTCGGCACCAGTCCCTCTCCGACCCAGCCGGTGGCTGCAACCGCCCCTGCCACCCAGCCTGAGTCCGCCCCACAAGCTCCTGTTGCCCATCTTTCCCCGCTGCTGCAGGGCCTGCCCACCGAAGAGGTGGCCCGCATCCAGGCGGAGGCCAAGCGCATCTTCGCCCCCCTGTGGCCGAAAATCTCGGATCGTTCGCGCTTCGTGCGCGCCCGCATGATCAGCGTGCTCGATCGCCTCGATGCTCCGGTGGGATTGCAGTTGGTGCCGGTCGTCGAATCCGGTTATAACCCTTATGCCCTGTCCCGGGCCGGCGCCCTCGGCCTCTGGCAGCTGATGCCGGGCACTGCCCGCGTACTCGGTGTGCGTCACAGCAAAGGCTTCGACGGGCGTCGCCACATTGAGGTCAGTACCGATGCGGCCGTGCGCTACCTGCTGAACCTGCATCAGCAGTTCGGCAACTGGCCGCTGGCCTTCGCCGCCTACCATATCGGCCCCGGCGCCCTGGCCCGTCGCATCGCTAGGCATCCCTGGCATATCAGCGACAGGATCAACACCATGCCGGTGCCGAATGTCACCCGCGCCTATGTCCGGCATATCCTGGGCCTGGCCGCGCTGACCAATATGGGCGTGCTTCGCTTTCCCAAACCCTATCAAACCCAGGCGTTGAACGTACAGACGCCGGTGGATCTGACCAAACTGGCGCGCACGGCCGGCGTCGACGTCAACGAGTTTTTCCACCTGAACCCCGGCCTGGACCGCAGCCAGTATCTGCACGGCGAGCTGACGCTGAACCTGACCGCCAAGCAGCTGGCCCGCCTGGGTGGGGACTGGGAGCCGGAGGGCCCGAAATCGATCCGGGTGGCCGTACGCTCCGGCGATTCGCTGTGGCGCTGGCCCACGACCATCATACCAGCGTGGCCTCGGTCCGCCGCCTGAATCCCAAGCTCTCGCGCACGCTGCATGTCGGCGATCTGGTATGGGTGCCGGCCAATCGGCTGGCGCGCGCTCATCCCCTGCCGAACCCGCTTCTCGCCCGGGGACGGCGCATCCATTACCGGGTACGTTCCGGTGATTCCCTGTGGACCATCGCCGGCCGCTTCGGCACCTCCCCGCATGCCATCGCCCGCATCAATCAGATCAGTACGGATTCCGTCATCCGGCCGGGCGATCATCTGTGGATCCTGGCCCATATCCATCCCTCTTGAGCGCGCTTAGGCACGCGACATCCCTTCTGACCGTCGCAGCCGTGCTGGCACTTGCAGCCTGTTCCGGCTCCGACGGCAACCACAGTCCCCAGGCACAGCTCCCCGATCCGGCCACGGACACCCATGCCGTGCCCGCCCGCGGCGATCGCCTCGTATCGGCGAGCATCGGCGACGCCACGACGCTGATCCCGATGCTGGCCGGGGACTCCGCCAGCCAGGATGTGGCCGGCCAGCTCTATCTGCCGCTATTGAAATACGACAAGAACCTGAACCTGATCGGGCAGCTGGCCAAATCCTGGGATGTCTCGAAGGACAACCTGACGCTGACCTTCCACCTGCGCCCGGGGCTTGCCTGGACCGATGGCGTGGCATTCACCTCCGCCGACTGCATGTTCACGCTGAAGCTGATGCTGGATCCGCATACGCAAAGTCCGTTCAAGTCCGACTACGACAAGATCGTGCGCTATGAGGCACCGGATGCTCATACCTTCGTCGTGCATTACGCCGAGCCCTTTTCCCCGGCACTGTCGAGCTGGGCCTCGCTGGCCATCCTGCCCGCGCATGTGTTCAAGGGGCAGGACATCATGCACACACCGCTGGCGCGCCATCCGAAGGCGACGATCGGCCCCTATACGCTGGCCGACTGGCAGCCCCAGCAAAGCATCCTCATGCGCGCCAACCCCCATTACTACGACGGGCCGGTATGGATCAGCGAGCGCCTGACCCGCATCATCCCGGACCCCTCGACGCAGTTTCTGGAACTGGCCGCCGGTCATCTCGATGTGATGAACCTGACGCCGATCCAGTACAAGCGACTGTTCGACACCAAGCCGGTGTTGCGTCGGGACTACAAGCGCTACCGTTATCTCGGCTTCGGATATACCTATCTGGGCTTCAACCTGAAGCGCCCGCCGTTCAACGATGTACGCGTGCGCCGGGCCATCACCTATGCCATCAACCGCCAGGAGATCGTTGACGGCGTGCTGCTGGGGCTGGGCGACGTCATCGCCACGCCCTACAAACCCGGCACCTACTGGGTGGATACGGACATCCATCCCCGCCCGTTCGATCCTAAGAAGGCCAAGGCGCTGCTCGCCGAGGCGGGATGGACGGATCACAACGGCGACGGCCTGATCGACAAGGATGGCAAGCCGCTCAGCTTCACCATCCTGACGAACAACGGCAACAAGCAGCGCGCCGACGCCGCCATCATCATCCAGAAGCGTCTCAGGCAGATCGGCATCGACGTGCAGATCCGCCTCGTCGAATGGTCGGCCTTCATCTCCAACTTCATCGATACGCACAACTTCGATGCCGTCATTCTCGGCTGGGGTCTGTCGCCGGAGCCCGACCAGTACAGCATCTGGCACTCATCGCAGACCGGCCCGCACCAGTTCAACTTCGTCTCCTATGCCAATCCCGTCGTCGATGCGGCGCTGGTGGATGCCCGGCGCACCTTCGATCCGGCCCGGCGCAAGCGCGACTACGATCGCATGCAGGAACAGATCCACAAGGATGCGCCCATCGTGTTCCTGTTCGCGCCCTATTCGCTGCCGGTGATCCACAAGCGTGTGCACGGCATCGCCCCTGCCCCGGCCGGCATCGGCTGGAACAGCGAGCACTGGTTCGTGCCCAGGAACGAACAGAAATACCACGTCACCGCTGAGACGCCGTAGCACAGGCTGGACGCATGCCACCTGGCGGCTAACATCGTCCGGTGAGCGCCTTTCTGATCAAACGTCTGCTCGGCATGGTTCCGCTGCTGCTCGGGATCACGCTGATCTCGTTCGCCATGATGCATCTGGCCCCTGGCGAGCCCACGGTGGTGGGCCAGCAGATGAATCCCCATATCTCCGCCAAGGACGTCGCCCGCATGCGCGACTATTACGGCCTGGACAAGCCCCTGACAGCGCAGTACTGGAGCTGGCTCAAGCGCCTGGCCCATCTGGATTTCGGCAACTCCTTCTCTGCCGACTCGCGCCCCGTCATCGACAAGATCAGGGAGCGCCTGCCGGTGACGCTGTGGATCAATATCCTGGCCATGCTGCTGATTCTCGTCGTCGCCATCCCCATCGGCGTGGCCTCGGCGGTGCACCAGGACTCCTGGGCGGACCGCATCATGACCGTGTTCGTGTTCATCGGCTTCGCCATCCCCTCGTTCTGGCTGGGTCTGATGCTGATGATCTGGCTCGGCGTTAACCTGAACTGGCTGCCGATCTCCGGCATCCACAGCTACGGCTGGCAACAGATGGGCTTCTGGGAGCAACAGCGAGACCTGATGCATCATCTGGTGATGCCGGTACTCGTCTCCGCCATCGCGGGGCTTGCCGGCATGAGCCGCTTCATGCGCTCGGGCATGCTGGAGGTGATTCGTGCCGATTACATCACCACCGCCCGCTCCCTGGGCCTGCCGGAATCCAAGATTCGCTACCGGCTGGCGCTGAAGAACGCCATGCTGCCGATCGTTACCCTGCTCGGGCTTTCCGTGCCCGGGTTGATCGGCGGCTCGGTCATCGTCGAGCAGTTGTTCTCGGTGCCAGGTATGGGTCTGCTGTTCTACGAGGCGGTGATGGCGCGTGACTACCCGCTGGTCATGGGCATCACCGTCATCGGCGCCGTACTGACGCTGCTGGGTAACTTGCTGGCGGACCTCGCCTATGCCTGGGCCGACCCGCGCATCCGCCACGGGGGCAATCGGTGAGCCTGCCCTCTGCGCTGCGCTTCATGCGGCGACATCCGCTGCTGGTCATTGGCGGCACCATCGTCGGCACGGTCAGCCTGCTGGCGGTGCTGGCGCCCTGGCTGGCGCCGTTTGACCCGACCGATATCAACGTCAAGGCCATCCTGCTTGCCCCCTCCTGGCAGCATTGGTGCGGCACCGACACCCTCGGTCGCGATGTGTTCTCGCGCATGCTCTATGGTGCCAGGGTGTCGCTGGCCGTCGGCTTCGTCGCCGTCGGCATCTCGATGCTCATCGGCATCATGCTCGGCGCCGTGGCCGGTTATGGCGGCAGGTTCACCGACAGCCTGATCATGCGCTGGACGGACATGGTGCTGTGCTTCCCGACCTTCTTCCTGATCCTCGCCGTCATCGCCTTCCTGAAGCCGTCGATCTGGAACATCATGATCGTCATCGGCCTGACCTCGTGGATGGGGGTGGCGCGGCTGGTGCGCGCCGAGTTCCTCTCCTTGCGTCAGCGCGAATTCGTGCTCGCCGCCCGCGCCACCGGCGTGCCGGCACTGCGCATTGTCGGCCGCCATCTGCTGCCCAACGCCATGGGACCGATCCTGGTTTCGGCCATCCTCGGCGTGGCCGGCGCCGTGCTCGTCGAGTCCGGCCTGTCCTTCCTGGGCCTGGGCGTGCAGCCGCCCAACCCCTCCTGGGGCAACATCCTCACCGAGGGCAAGGACAACATCCAGATCGCCTGGTGGCTGTCGCTGTATCCGGGCCTGGCCATCCTGATCACCGTGCTCGGCTACAACCTGCTCGGCGAGGGGCTGCGCGATTATTTCGATCCGAAGATGGGCCTCAGGTGATGAATCAGACGATGATCCCCGCCCCAGATTTGGACATGCAGTACATGAGCCTGGCACTTCAACAGGCGGAAATCGCAGCGGAAAACGGCGAGGTTCCGGTTGGCGCCGTACTCGTATTGGCGGATGGCAGCTTCCATGCCGCACACAATGCCCCGATCGGCACGCACGATGCCTCGGCGCATGCCGAGATGCGCGCCATCCGCGCCGCCTGCAAGGCCGCCGGCAATTATCGCCTGACCGGAAGCACCCTGTACGTGACGCTGGAGCCCTGCCTCATGTGCGCCGGCGCCATCGTGCACGCGCGTATCGGCCGCATCGTCTATGGCGCCGCCGACCCCAAGGCCGGTGCCGTTGCCTCGCTGTACCAGATCCTCAATGACACCCGCCTGAACCACCAACCGCAGATTACGGGCGGACTGATGGCCGAGGCCTGTGGCGCGCTGCTGAAGACATTCTTCCAGCAGCGGCGCCAGGCGCGCTGAGAGGACGGAATCCGTTATACTGCAACATCCGGAGGATCCCATGCCATCTGCTGAAACCGCTCCCGTGCCCGCCGAGGCCATCGCCTCCGCACCGATCTGCGAAGGCCTGACGCCGGAGGATATCGCCACCCTGGCCCGGCATATGGTCGCCACCACCCACCGGCAGGGCGAGCAGCTGTATGTGGAAGGGTCCGAAGAAGCCAGCGACCTGTTGATCATCCTGGCCGGCGATGTCGAGATCAGCACCCGCCAGCACTTCGGCGGCGAGACCCTGACCCTGAGGCTCGATCCGGGCGATGTCGCCGGTATCCTCGGTTTCGTCGGCGGCAAGCCGCATATCGGCACCGCGCATGCCGTCAGCGATTGCAGTGTGGCCAGGCTTTCGCGCGAGCAGTTCTCCCACCTGTGCGATCGGCATGGTGGCATCGCCATCCGCATCCTGCGCTTCCTGGTATTGGCGCTGGATCGCTTTAGCGCCAACCTGATCGAGCGCTACAAGGAAAGCCTGTCGTTCATGTACGGGGCCATGCACACCAAGAAGTAGGCCGGAAATGGTGCAGGTGTATGCCCGCCATTGCGACATCACGACCCTGGCCGTCGATGCCATCGTCAATGCGGCGAACGCATCGCTGCTCGGCGGCGGTGGCGTCGACGGCGCCATCCATGGCGCCGCAGGACCGGAGCTTCTGGCTGCATGCCGGCGCCTGCACGGGTGCCCGACCGGCGAGGCCCGAATCACCCCGGGCTACCGACTGCCGGCCCGCTGGATCATCCATACCGTCGGACCGGTCTGGCATGGCGGCAATGCCGGCGAGGATGCGCTGCTGGCCGGGTGCTACCGTAGCTGCATGGACCTGGCCGCCCAATATGAGGTGAAGAGTATCGCCTTTCCCGCCATCTCCTGCGGGGCATACGGCTTTCCGCTGGCGCGTGCCGTGCATATTGCCGTTTCGGAGGTGCTGGGGCATCCGGCGGCTGCCGAAATGCAGCAGATCGTCTTTGCATGCTTCGATGAGGACACCCTGCAGGCCTACCGGCAGGCACTGGCCGCAGAGGGCCATGCCGGCTAGAAGTGCATCTGGTACAGGGTCAGGGCGATCTCCACGACGATCAGAATGACGATATACCATTCCACTCGCAGGCTGCGCTGGTGGTGCAGCAGATCGAGCAGTGTCTCCGCCGTGCGCATGATCAGGTCCAGCTTGCGCTCCAGGGCCATGTGACGCTCGCCGAGCTCGTACTCGTCCTCCAGCTTCGCATACAGGCGCTCAAGCTCCGGGTTCTCCCAAAGCAGGTCGGGCTTCTCGGAGATCTCCACCCGTCCGACCATGCGCCCGTGGATGATCAGCGTATCGCCGATATGGCGCAGCAGTTCCTCGCCGCGGCTCATCCCCCTGCCTCCGCGCTGCAGGCGCGCGGCCAGGGGTTCGATGTGATCGAAGCTATCGGCGACATTGGTCTCATAGCGCGTCAGCACAGCGCTCTTGGCCAGCACACTGGCCACCAGCTGCAGGCGCACCATGCCCGCGTCCTTCAGATACAATAGCGACTGCTCCGCGCCCTCGACCCTGCCGGCATCGAAGACGAGATCGATCGACTCCGTCTCGGGCTTGTCGAACGGCTCGACGACCAGCGGTTCGAGCCCGGCCATGAAGTTCATCTGTTCTGCGGCATCGAGTCCGAACAGCACCACCACACCGTAGCGGAACAGTACGGCGGCACCGGAGGCGCCGACCGAGACCAGCAATGGGCTGGCTGCCAGGCGTTGCGCCTGCTCGAAGGCGCGCAGCTCCAGACGCTGGCCGACGTACACGGCCCGCGCCCGCACCTCTGTTTGTCCGGCAAATAATTCCTGATTCATGGTACTGGGATGCATAGCACAGCCACCGGCGTCTTGCATGCAGGGCGTAGCACCGGCCTCGGGGAAACTCGATCCATAGGATGAAGACTTTGTATTAAGCCGTTGAAAGCGATGGGAGATCGATGCCGAAGCGCCGGGCGGCATTGGCCGTCGTCAGCTCGCACAGGGCTTCGAGGGGCATGCCGCGCAGTGCCGCCAGGCATTCGGCCACGTGCACCACATAGGCCGGTTCGTTGCGCTTGCCCCGCTTCGGCACCGGAGCCAGGAACGGGGAATCGGTCTCGATCAGCAGGCGATCCTCGGGGACTGCCGCCGCCACCAGGCGCAGCGCCTCGTTCTTCGGGAAGGTGACATTGCCGGAAAAGGAGATGTGCATGCCCATATCCAGCGCCCGGCGGGCGGCGTCCAGATCGGACGAGAAGCAGTGCATGATGCCGCCGCAGGCCTCGACGCCCTCCTCCGCCAGCACGCGCAGCGTATCGGCATCGGCCTCGCGCATGTGCACGATGACCGGTCTGTCGAGTTCGCGCGCCGCCCGGATATGCGTGCGAAAGCGTGCCTCCTGCACCTCGGGCGGCACATGATGGCGGAAGAAATCCATGCCGGTCTCCCCGATGGCCACGCAACGGGGGTGTTGCGCCAGCTCGCACAGCTGATCGACCGTCGGTTCCTGACGGGTTTCGTGATTGGGATGGATGCCGACACTGGCCCATACCTTCGCCTCGCTCTCGGCCAGACGAAACAGGCGCGGCAATGCCTCAAGCTCCACCGACACGGCCACGCAACCGACCAGGCCTGTCTCCCACATGCGCTCGATCATCGTCGCCCTATCCTCGTCGAACTGCGGGAAATCGATATGGCAATGGCTGTCGAACAGGCGCATCAGGCCATGATCCCTTCGAAATGCGCCATGCGCACATGGTGCAGATCGGACAGCTGATGCGGGTTAGCGAGCACGTCGATCGCCTCCCCGTCCGGCTCGCCGAACTCGGAGACCACCAGATCGGCGCCGGAGAAATCCTGATTACGCGTATAGTCGTTGACCGTCACCACGCATTTCAAGCCGGCGTCCCTGGCCGCGCGCCAGCCATTGCCAGAATCCTCCATGGCCAGGCAGGCATCTGCCTCCAGCCCCAGCTCGCGCAAAGCGTACAGATAGATGTCCGGCGCAGGCTTCTTGGCCGGCACGATGTCGCCGGCGGCACGGATGGCGAAGCGATCGAACCACTCGCGCCCGAGGGAATGCTCGATCAGCGCATCCAGGGCCGCCGGCGTCGTCGTCGTTGCCACGGCCAACACGATGCCTGCGGCATGGGCCTCTTCCAGCAGCCGGCGCACGCCCGGGCGCAACGGGATGCGGCCGCCGGCGATCAGGTCCTGGTAATGGCTGGTCTTCTTCGCATGCAGCGCGGCAATCGCCTGCGCCTCGGGGGGCTCAAGCCCCCGGCGCTCGTAGTCGAAGCGGATGCGCTCCTTGCCACCGGTCACGGCCAGCAGCTCGCCGTAGGTCGGCACATCCCACTGCCGGTCGATACCGGCCTCGGCAAAGGCCTGGTTGAAGGCAATGCGGTGGCCGTCCCGCTCCGTATCCGCCAGCGTTCCGTCCACATCCCACAACAGGCATTTCAGCATTCCCATGCCAGCAAACTCCTTTTCGATCGGGTGCCGGGTCTTGGGCATCCCTCGTCCTTGCGTTAGAATGGCGTCATGAGCCAGGGGCCCATCGAAGTCATCGACACACCGGAAACGAAAACCGCCAAGCCAAGGCTGAAACGGCCTCCGATGTATCGCGTCATTCTTTTGAACGACGACTATACCCCGATGGAATTTGTCGTCGACGTCCTGTGCCGCTTCTTCCAGAAATCGCCCGAAGATGCAACCCAACTGATGTTGCAGGTTCATCATCAGGGCAGTGCCGTGTGCGGCGTCTACCCGCTCGACATCGCCGAGAGCAAGGTGGCGCGTGTCGAACAGGCTAGCCGAGAGCACGGTCACCCGTTACGCTGTGTTATGGAACAGGAAGGACACGACTGATGCCTCTGGACACGGAGGCGCAGAAACCAAGCGACAGGTGGTGTCTATGGGTATTCTGAGCGACGACCTAGAACAAACACTGAACGAGATCTTCCGCGCGGCCCATATGCGTCGCAACGAGTTCGTCACCATCGAGCACCTGTTGTTGGGCCTGCTCGACGATCCGGCCGCCCGACCGGTACTGGAAGGGTGCCGTGCCGACATGGCGCGCCTCAGGCGGGAGCTGAACCAATTCATCCAGGATCATGTGGCGGTGATGCCCGAGGACACCGGCGAGACCACGGCGAGCATCGGTGTGCAGCGGGTCATCCAGCGTGCCGTATTGCATGTGCAATCCTCGGGCAAGCGCGAGGTCACTGGCGCCGATGTGCTCGTCGCCATCTTTGCCGAAAAGGACTCGCACGCCGTCTTCTATCTGGGCGAGCTGGGCATCACGCGGCTCGACATCGTCAGTTTCCTCGCTCACGGCGCCAAGAGCCACGAGAGCCTGGAATACGGCAGTGAGCCCGAGGGACAGGAACAGACGCAGGAAGCGGAAAAGAAGGCCGGGCAGTCGGCACCGCTGGAGCGTTTCTGCGTCAATCTGAACGCGCGCGCCACCGAGGGAAAGACCGACCCCTTGATCGGGCGTGCGGATGAGTTGACCCGGGCCATGCACATCCTGTGCCGCCGGCGCAAGAACAACCCCATTCTGGTCGGTGAGGCCGGTGTCGGCAAAACCGCCATCGCCGAAGGACTGGCGCTGCGCATCGTCGAGGGACAGGTGCCGGCACTTCTGGCCAATGCCACGATCTATGCCCTGGACATGGGCGCCCTGCTCGCCGGCACCAAGTACCGGGGCGATTTCGAGGAGCGCCTGAAGGCCGTGCTGACGGCCCTGCAGGGCAAGCCCGACGCCATCCTGTTCGTCGACGAGATCCACACCATGATCGGCGCCGGTGCCGCCAGCGGCGGTGCCATGGATGCCTCCAACCTTCTGAAACCGGCGCTGGCCAACGGCGAGCTGCGCTGTATCGGCGCCACGACCTACCAGGAATACCGTGGCATCTTCGAAAAGGATCGTGCCCTGTCGCGCCGCTTCCAGAAGATCGATATCGCCGAGCCGAGCGTATCGGACACCATCGACATCCTGAAGGGCCTGAAGCTGCGGCTCGAGCAGCATCACCATGTGCAGTACAGCCTCAACGCCATCACCACGGCGGCGACGCTGGCCAAGCGTTATATCAACGACCGCCACCTGCCGGATTCGGCCATCGACGTGCTGGACGAGGCCGGTGCGGCCATGCAGCTGCTGCCGGTATCAAAAAGGCGCAAGCAGGTGTCCGTGCACGACGTCGAGGCCATCATCGCCCGCATCGCCCGCATTCCGGCCAGGCAGGTGTCGGCCTCCGACAAGAAGCATCTGGAGCATCTGGAGCGCAACCTGAAGCTGTCCGTGTTCGGCCAGGACCACGCCATCGGGCAGCTTGCGTCCAGCATCAAGCTGGCCCGCTCCGGGCTATCCCATCCGGACAAGCCGATCGGCAGCTTCCTGTTCACCGGCCCCACCGGTGTGGGCAAGACGGAGGTGGCCAAGCAGCTGGCGCGCATTATGGGCGTGGAGCTGATCCGCTTCGACATGTCCGAGTATATGGAGGCGCATTCGGTGTCGCGCCTGATCGGCGCCCCGCCGGGCTATGTCGGCTTCGATCAGGGCGGCCTGCTGACCGAGGCCATCAACAAGACCCCGCACGCGATTCTGCTGCTCGACGAGATCGAGAAGGCGCACCCGGATCTGTTCAATATCCTGCTGCAGGTCATGGACCACGGCACGCTGACCGACAACAACGGCCGCTCCGCCGATTTCCGGCATGTGGTGCTGATCATGACCAGCAATGCCGGCGCCATGGAGATGCAACAGCACGCCATCGGCTTCAACCCCGCCAAGAGCCGCGGCGACGAGAGCGAGGCGGTCAAGCGCATCTTCACCCCCGAGTTCCGCAATCGCCTGGACGCCACCATCCCGTTCGCCGCCCTCGATGCGAAGACCATCCTGCATATCGTCGATAAGTTCCTGGTCGAGCTGGAGACGCAGCTGCAGGACAAGCGCGTCGAGCTGGAGGTCAGCGGCACCGCCCGCAAATGGCTGGGAGAGCATGGCTTCGACGAGGTCATGGGCGCACGCCCGATGTCGCGGCTGATCCAGAAGCGCATCAAGCAGCCGCTTGCCGATGAGATCCTGTTCGGCCGCCTGCAGAAAGGCGGCAAGGTCTCCGTCAGCCTGCGCAACGGCGAGCCGTTCCTCAGCTACAGCGAAGCCTAGGCCGGGCAATGACCGCTCCGACGCGCGCGCCGAAGCGTTACGCCAGCGACCTGACACATGGCATGGATGCCATCTCCATGCGTCCCATCGGTATCGTGCACAGCCCCTATAAGGAGCGCTATGCGGCGCCGCGCCAGCCGGCCGGGGAACAGGAGGCCGAGATTCACCTTCTGGCCGAGCCGGACATGCGCCAGGCGGTGCAGGATCTCGATCGCTTCTCCCACATCTGGGTCATCTACTGGATGCACCTGAACCAGGGCTGGAACCCGACGGTGATCCCGCCGCGATCACCGCGCATCCGCCGTGGCGTGCTGGCCACGCGTGCCCCGCACCGTCCCAACAGCATCGGCCTTTCCGCCGTAAGCCTCGTCGGCATCGAGGGCAGGGTCCTGCGCATCCGTGGCCTGGACATGCTCGACGGCACACCCGTACTCGATATCAAGCCCTACATCCCCTACTCCGATGCCATCACCGAGGCCAATAACGGCTGGCTCGACGACATACCGGATCCCCTGCCCGATATGCACGGCTCCGACCCGGCCTGAAGCCCCGCCGATCCGATGCAGTGCCCGGAGTGCGGCGCCTGGTTCGCCAACACGCAGACCCTATGCTCGGCCTGCGGGCTGTTCCTGACCGAGGGCGATGAGCCGCCACGCCTCGGCCCCTACCGGCTGATCGAGCGTATCGGCCAGGGCGGCATGGGCATCGTGTTCCGGGCCGTCGACGAGACCCTGGAGCGCGAGGTGGCCATCAAGGTCCTGCATCATCGCCTGGTCGCGCATGCCGTGCACGCCGAGCGCTTCCGGCGGGAGGCCCGGCTGCATGGACAGCTCATGCACGGGCATGTCGTCACCGTGCTCGATCTGCACGAGCAAGACGGCATCATGGCGCTGGTCATGGAGCTGCTGCATGGCTATCCCCTGCGCACGCTGCTGCGCCGGCGTCCGGACCTGGATTGGGGGGAGATCGTCTATATTGCCGGGGGCGTGGCCTCGGGTCTGGCCGCCGCCCACGCGCTTGGCATCGTGCATCGGGACCTGAAGCCCTCGAACGTATTCCTGACCGAGGACAGCGGCGTCAAGATCATGGATTTCGGCCTGGCCAAAGCGCATGGCGCCGAAGAGGACATCACCGGCAGCGGAGAGACGGCGGGCACCTATGCCTATATGGCGCCTGAACAGATCGCCGGGGAGGCCATCGGACCGGCCACGGATCTGTACGCGCTGGGCATCATGCTCTACGAGATGGGTACCGGCCGGCCGCCATTCGCCGCCACCACAGGCGGCGACTTCGAACTGATGGAAAAGCAGCTGCGCAGCAAGCCCGAACCGCCTCAGGCGCTGAATCCACGCATGCCGACGGCCATGGCCGAGCTGATCATGCAGCTGCTGGAAAAGGCACCGGAGGCACGGCCGGCCGATGCCGAATCGGTGCAGGCGCGACTTGCCGCCATTGCCCGGCCGGTGCCGCCGCGCCTGCTGGGCCCCGGCGAGGCATCGACCGAGACCACGAGAACGGTCACGGAGACCACCGGTGTCATGCAAGCCGTTCCGGACACCCTGCTGTGGGCCTTTGAGGCCACGGCCGCGGCGCCCGATCCGCTACCGCTCGACCTGTGCAACCCGCCTCCGATCACTACCCCGACGCTGGCCAGGCTGAGGGCGTCCGTCGCCGCCATGCCTCCCCTGCCGCCGATATGGTGGGAGATCCAGCGCCTGCTGGACGATCCGATGTCTGCCCCCTCCGATCTCGCCGCCCTCATTGGCCGGGACGATGCGCTGGTCGAACGGCTGCTGCCGGGGGCCAGGGCGGCGCGTACGGATCTGGCCCTGGCCATCAACCGTCTGGGCATGGACACCGCTCACGACCTGCTGCTTTGGCATATGCTCCCCGAGCTCGCCGACACGGTACGGGATGAGGCCCGGCGCCTCGGCTTCCACGGCTTGGCCATCGCCCACCTCGCCCGCCTGCTCGGCGACTACGGCCAGCGCGTCGACCGCCGCTCGGCCGGGCTTTTCGGCATGCTGCACGATATCGGCAAGCTGATGATCCTGCATGCGGAGCCCGCGCCCCGGCTGGCAGCGCTACGCCAGGCCATCGATGCCGGTACGCCGGCGCTGGCGGCCGAATGGCAGCTGCTCGGCTATACGCATATCGATGCCGGCATGATGCTGGCCCTGCACTGGCGGCTGCCGCGCCCCGTGCATCGCTTCATCTACTACCACCATCACCCGTGCTGGCATACCCCCGATACCTGGCCGAGGGACATGCAGGCTCCCGTCATGCTGCTGCATGTCGCCCACATCGCCCTGGAGGCCCTCGTCGACATGCCGGGAGGCATCTGGTCCGGTGCCCGGCGCAGCCATGTGCCCGGCAGCGGGCGCATGCTGCGCCATCCGCTTGGCCTGCCCGTCAACGATACGGCGCTGTATGCGCTGTTGCATCAGGAGCTTGACGCGCTCTACCCGCTGTTCCCCGACCTGTTTCCGAGTCCCTAGGGACGCCAGCCGGCAGCCAGGGCCCGATCCACATCCTCCGGTCGATCGATGTCGAAGGAGATATCCAGCAGGGCATGGGAAAGCCCCAGCCCGTCGATACGCGCCAGGGTATCGGCCAGCACCTGGCCGCTGCTCCAGCGCACATGGGCAAACAGTTCGGGATAATGGCCGCGGCAGGCGATCAGGTCGTAGCCGCCGTCCTCGACCGGCCCGATCACCACCTTATGCTCGGCAATGCTTGCGGCGGCGGCGAGCAGGCGCGAGGACGGCATATGCGGCGCATCCGTGCCGATCAGCAGCAGCGGTGCATCGGCCTCGGCGAAGGCGGCGCGACTGAGGCGCGCCATGCGCTGCCCCAGATCCCCTTCGCCCTGCGGCACGATGCGCAGGCCCAGCGAGGCGAAGAACGGATGCGCCACATCGTCGGCCGCCACGCGCGCGTCGGCGAACAGGGTGCTTGCGTGGCGGGCCATGGCGCGCGCCATGGCCGCATGCAGATCGGCGGCCTGCGCCGCCGTATACGCCGGCATCAGCCGCGTCTTCACCGCACCCGGCACCGGCGCCTTGCACAGGATGATGACGCGCGCATCGCTCATCGCGCGTCCCGGTACAGCCTGGCCAGGACGACGGGATCCGTGCCCAGCCAGTAGCGCAGGCGCAGCCACCACATCAGCACCACCGTATGCCACAGCCCGTGGCGCTCCCAGCGCCGACCGGAGGCGGTGACCTTTTGGCGCAGACAGGCGATGCGGCCGTAGCCCTTCAGGCGCCGGCAGAACTCCACATCCTCCATCAGCGGCATGTCCGCGAAGCCGCCCATGGCCGTGAACGTCGAACGCCGCACGAAAATCGCCTGGTCGCCGGTGCAGATGCGGCTCAGGCGCGAGCGCAGATTGATCATCATCGCCACCATGGCCAGCGCCCGGCGGGGCCGGCCGCTCAGGCGAAGATCGAAGCGGCCGCCGACGCAGTCCGGCCTGGCCAAGGCCCGGCGAATCGCCTCGATATGACTTGAGGAAATGATCGTATCAATGTGTAAGAAAAGGATAATATCCGTATCGATATGCGCAGCGCCGGCATTCATCTGGCTGGCCCGCCCACGGGGCGCCGACAGCCAGGGCAGGCCCGCCGCATGCAGCAGGGACGAGGAGGCATCCGCCGAGCCGCCGTCGACGATCATCACGGCATCCGCCGGCAGCCTGTTTAGCGCCTCCAGGCGATCGGCCAGTATCGCTGCCTCGTTGTATACCGGTACGACGATGCCGAGGCTGGGGCTCACGCCACGATGGCGATGGACACCCAGCCGCTGCCCTCGGCCTGGAAGTTCGTCACCTGCCCCTGCCACACGCGGCCGGACAGGGCGATCAGCTCCGCCCCATAGGTATACAGGCGCACATCGAATTTCATCGGCGTGCCGTCGATCTCGGCCAGGCTCGGCGGCACGAAGCGCTGGATAACGGTATCCTCACCCATGGTGTCGAAGCGCTTGCGGCTGATGCTCTTGCCGACAATGACGCCCTTGCCGCCGTGGCGGGCGGCCGGCTTGAACACCCAGTATTTGCGCTCTCCCCACACCTGATCGGCATCGAGTTCGCGCAGCATATGCGTCTCGGGCACCACCTGCCGGATCAGCGATACCGCCTCCGCATCCTGGCAGGCGTCCAGCCATCCCGGCCGCCACCAGTCGGCCATGCGCGTCTTCTCGCCCAGCAGGGCGTAGCTGCGCGGGTACGGGTTCAGCTCGACCTGGTCGGCCAGGAAGGCGTGGCGGACATGGGCCAGGGCCTCCGTATCCAGATAAAAATCGGTATGCCGGTTGTAGATGGCGTCAAGGCGCTGCCCGTCGATCCACAGGCCATCCTCCCTGCCCTCGATCTGGTCCGGACAGGCGAGCCAGACACGGCGACCGTCGGCGCGCAGCAGTTCGGCATAGGCGCACATCTCCGGATACATATGCTGCTGCGCAATGTCCTCGTCCATGATGGCGATATGCCGCAGCCCGGGCGGAAACATGGCCAGCAACCGCGCCGCCAGCGTGCCGCTCAGCTCCGGGATCGCGGGCTGCGGAATCCACTGATGCCCCTGCACATGCAGGCCGCCGGCATTGTTGTTGATCTCGATCAGCCTCGGGCCGCCGGGCCCAAGATGGAAATCGTAGCCCATCAGTATGGCGGGGTGCTTCGGCACCACGTGCGCCGTTTGGGGCAGCGCCCCCCCCAGCTGCGCCGCATAGGCGGGATCGCGGGACATGCGACCGGTCAGGCGCACGAAGGCCAGCATGCGCTCCAGGTCATGGCGTGGCACCGGCACGGGGGTTTCGTTTGCAAGCCTCATGGGCAGGCACGCTAGTGCCAAGATGCCGCACGCTCAACCAGGCTTATCGGCGCCGGGTCGATGCGTTACAATGCCGCGATGCCGCAATCATCCCCTCAGCAACTGCCATCCATGAGCCTCGGCGCCCTGCAGGCGCAGCTGACGGCCTGGAACGAGCCCACCTACCGCGGGCGCCAGATCCTCAACTGGCGCAACAAGGGGGTGCTGGCGCCGGCATCCATGCTGAACCTGCCGGCGGCATTGCGGTATCGCCTGGAGACGGAGCTCGACTGCCAGCCACTGGCGCTGGTCCAGCGCCTGCAATCCGTCGACGGCACCCGCAAATACCTGTTTGCGCTGCACTCGGGCAAGACCATCGAGACGGTGTTCATCCCGGAGCCCGAACGCGGCACCGTCTGCGTCTCATCCCAGGTCGGCTGCGTGCTCGACTGCCCGTTCTGCCATACCGGCACCCAGCCCTTCGAGGCCAACCTGACGGCCGGTGAGATCGTGGCCCAGGTGCTGGCGGTCAAGGACGACCTGCGCCGCGAGGCGATCCCGGGCTATGCCGACGCCGATGTTACGCATGTCGTCTACATGGGCATGGGCGAGCCCCTAGCCAACGAAGCCGGGGTGCACGGCAGTCTGGCCGTGCTGATGGACCAGGACGAGGGCCTGGGGCTGTCGCGGCGGCGCATCACCGTCTCGACCTCCGGCCTCATCCCCCAGATCGAGCGCCTGGGTACAGACTTTCCGGTGAACCTGGCCGTGTCGCTGCACGCGGCCGACGATGCGCTGCGCGACGAGCTGGTGCCGATCAACCGCAAATACCCGCTGGCCCGCCTGCGCCGCTGCCTGGATGCCTACGCGGTGGGCCGGCAGCGGCATATCACGCTCGAGTACGTCATGCTGGACGGGGTCAACGACCGCGACACGGATCTGGCGGCACTGGCCCGCTTCGCGCGTCCGGAACGGGAGCGCGTCAACCTGATCAGCTTCAACCCCTACCCCGGCAATCCCTACCACGCCAGCTCGCGCGAGCGCATGGATGCCTTTGCGCAGGGCTTGATTCGGCAGGGAATCCGTGCCACGGTCCGTCGATCGCGGGGGCAGGATGTCATGGCTGCATGCGGCCAGCTGAAGTCGGCCTCCGAGGCCGTGCTGCAGGAGGATCCGCATCAGCATGCATGAGCGAACGGGCATCATCGGCGGCAGCGGCCTGTACGTCATCGATGGCATCGACATCATCGATCATCTGAGCATCGATACCCCTTTCGGTCCTCCCTCGGATGATCTGGTGCTGGCGCGCATCGGCGACCATGAAGTGGTGTTCCTGCCTCGCCACGGCCAGTACCACCGCGTGCCGCCGCACCGCATCAACTTCCGCGCCAACATCCACGCCATGAAGCAGGCCGGCGTCAGCCAGATCATCTCGATCTCGGCCGTCGGTTCCCTGCGCGAGGACATCCGTCCCGGCGATTTCGTGCTCGTCGATCAGTTCATCGACCGCACGCAGGGACGGGCGGCAACCTTCTTCGACGGCCCGGTGGTGGCGCATGTGTCCATGGCCGATCCGGTCTGCGCCGCCCTTTCCGCCCGCATCGGCGAGGCCTGCAACGCCTGCGATATCCGTACGCATACGGGTGGAAGCTATCTGGTCATGCAGGGCCCGCAGTTCTCCTCGAGGGCGGAATCGCAGCTGTACCGCAGCTGGGGCATGGACGTCATCGGCATGACCAATATGCCGGAGGCCAAGCTCGCCCGCGAGGCGGAGATTTGTTATGCCACCGTGGCCATGTGCACCGATTACGACTGCTGGCACGATGTCGAGGAAGACGTCAGCGTCAGCGCCATCGCCGAGATCATGCGCGCCAATGTGCACAAGGCGCAGGACATGATCCGCGCCCTGTTCAGTAAGCCGGAACCGCATGTCTGCGACACCGGCTGCCGGGAGGCGCTGGCCCACGGCATCTTCACCGACCTGAAGTCCCAGGATGATACGGCGCTGCGCCCGATCTACCCGCTGGTGGAGCGATTCCTGTGAACGGGGTCGTACGCCGCATGCTGCCGACGCTGGCCTGCGTCCTGCTGCTGGCCGGCTGCCAGACCCCGGCCAAGACCCAGAAGCAGGATGTCGGGGCGAAGCTGCACTACGAGCTCGGCGTCGATGCGCTAAGCAAGGGCGAACTGCCCAAGGCCTTCTCCGAGCTGATGCTGTCGGACAAGATGCGCCCGGATCAGCCGGACGTGCTCGACGCCCTCGGCGTGGCTTGGCGCATGCGCGGCGACCTGGACAAGGCGGATGCGTATTACCGGCACATGGCCCGCCTGCCGCATCTCAGCCCGCGCAACTACACCAACTACGCCAGCCTGCTGCTGCAGATGCAGCAATACAAAAAGGCCGAGACCATGGCCCGCAAGGCGCTGAACGATCCGCGCTATGCGAACCAGGACCTGGCGATGATCAATCTCGGCGACGCCCTGCTGGGCCAGGATCGGTTCAACGAGGCCATCGCCGCCTACCGCCAGGCCCTTCAGGTCAATCCCGACAGCCTGGCGGCCGTGCTGCACGAGGCGCAGGCCTATGTGCGCTACGACCGCGATCACTATGCCCGGGCCCTGTACGAAACGAAGCTCAGGCAGCTGCCCGGAAACCGGCCACTGACCGAGGCGCTGCTGGCCTTGCTCAAGAAGCAGAATGACATGGACGCCGCGCGCGCCCTGCTCGAGAAATACCGCGACCATCATGCCTCGGACCCGCTGCAAAAGGCCTGGGCCGAAGATGAATTGCAACAACTGGATCATCCATGAGCGATACCCACGACACCCCCCAAGAAACGCCGCAGGAGGCAGGGCCCAGCCAGGAGGCGCGCCAGGCCCTGCTCGCCGACATCGGCCAGCGCCTGCGCCAGGCCAGGGAGAAGCGCAGCCTCAGCGCCGACGAAATCGCGCGCGAACTGAAACTGCGCGCCACCTATCTGAAGGCCATGGAAAACGGCGACTGGAGCCCGCTGCCCGGCGACGTCTACGGCATCGGCTTCGCCCGCCAGTATGCGCGCTTTCTGGGGGTGGACCTGGAAGAGGACATCGCCCGCATCAGCAGCGACGAATACCAGCTGACGAAACCGCTGACCTTCCCCGATCCGCCGATCGCACCTGCCAAGCGTTGGGCGGTCACGGCCACGCTGCTGTTCATCCTGCTGTTCATCGGATTCAACGTCTTCCACTCCGTCGTGCACAAGCACGGGCAGCCCGCCGCTCCCGGGAGCCTGCACCCGGCCTCGCCGCCGCCGCCCGCTACCAAGCCGGCGCCGGCGCAGCCAGCCGCTTCTCCGGCACCGGCCGCTGTCGCCTCTGCACCGGCGACGCCGGCCCCATCCAGGGCGGATAAGAAGCCGGCTCCGGCGCAGCCCGCCGCCTCTCCGGCACCGGCACCGGCACCGGCGCCATCAGCGGCCGCGACGCCGGTCACGGAGCAGAAGCATAAGGGTGCCCACCGCTACCGCTTCGTGGCCGTCGGCGGCGATGTCTGGCTGCAGCTGTACAGCAGCCCCGGCGACCTGCTGAAGGAGGCGCTGCTGCGCCAGGGACAGCACATGGACGTCGATACGGATGCGACCTCCCTGATCATGGATTGCGGCAATGTCGGCGCCATCGAGATCAGCATCGACGGCAAACCCGCCGTCGCCGCCGGCCAGCTCGGCCCGATCGGCAAGGTCATCCACGACTATCGTCTGGCCGTACCGTCGCCATGAACGGGCACGCCAAGGCTTGTCAGGCGACCTCCTCTGCAGCAGGTTTTGTCCTGCGCCGGGTAGCGCCAATTCGGTTCAGGGAAGAGGGGTGCGCATGAGCGGCTTTGACACGATCGATTTCCAGACGGCTCGCCGGAACATGGTCGACAACCAGATCCGCTGCTGCAAGGTGCTCGATACCGAGGTGCTGGACCTGTTGGAGACGATGCCGCGCGAGGAGTTCCTGCCCGACAGCATTCGCAGCCTTGCCTATATGGAGGGCCATGTGCCGCTCGATTGCGGCCAGGAGATGCTGAGTCCCCTGCAGGAGGCGAGTATCCTGCAAAGCCTGGCCCTGAAGGGGCATGAGCGCGTGCTCGAGATCGGTGCCGGCACCGGCTACCTGACCAGCCTGTTGGCCATGAAGGCGCGCGAGGTCGTCAGCTGCGAGCTGCATGGGGAGCTGGCCGACACAGCGAAGCAGAACCTGCGCCGGCATGGCATCAGCAACGCCGAGGTGCTGCAGGTCAACGCCATGCTTCCCGAGGACATGCTCTCCCACAAACCGCTGCTGCATCCCTTCGACGTCGTGGTCATCGGCGCCACCGTCAAGGAGGTGCCGGAGCACCTCGGTTCGCTGCTCCACGAGGGCGGGCAACTGGTGGCCTTCATCGGTGCCAACCCCGTAGTCTCGCTGATGCATATGCGCCGCACCGCCACCGGCTGGGAGAAGACGCCCCTGCTCGACACACTGCTGCTGAGCATCGACGGCCTGCCCGAAAAGCGCGAATTCATCTTTTAAGCACCGGCGAAAACTCCCACTACCGATATGGTCCACATGGCGTTAGGGTATAACTCCATGGCAACCCGTTTGAACCGAACCGCGCGCCTTCGCGCCTTCATCTTTCCGGCGGCCGCCCTGGCGATGCTGGCCGTATGCGGCCCCGTCTTCGCCGCTGCCGCGCCGCAGGCCAAGCCCTTCGTCACCAAGTTCACCCTGCTGGGCATGCTGCACAAGGAGACCGGCCTGTCGCTGGCCGACCTGAAGCCGTCGATCGACAGCGCCCGCTTCGAGCCGGACGTCCTCTCGCGCATGGAAACCCCCTACGAATCCAGGCCATATGCGGATTACCGGCCCCTGTTCGTGCGCAAGCGCCTGGCCAAGCTCGGCCGCCAGTACATCGAGGATCACCGCGCCATCTTCCAGGACGAGTGGAAGCGCTACGGCGTGGAGCCGGCCATGATCGCCTCCATCCTCGCCATCGAGACGCGCTTCGGCACACGCCAGGGCCGGGACCGCGTGCTCGATACCCTGTACACGCTGGCCACCGGCTATCCGCGCCGTGCCGATTTCTTCCGCAAACAGCTCGGCGATTACCTGAAGATGTGCCATGCCGAGGGCCTGGACCCGGACAGCATCGACGGCTCGTACGCCGGTGCCTTCGGCGCCCCGCAATTCATTCCGTCCTCGTATATGGCCTACGCCGTCGACGGCAATGGCGATGGGCGCCGCGATGTCTGGCATTCGCCGCGCGACATCATCTTCAGCGTGGCGAACTACTTCCACGCCCATGGCTGGAAGGCCCATCTGCCGGTGGCACACTGGCTGGCCAGCGAGCCGACCAGCCCGACACTCGTCGACCAGCGCGCCAAGGAGATGCACGACTGGAAGCCGCTGCAGCAGCTGTATGGCGCCGGCCTGAAGTCGCTGCCGTCCCCATGGCATGCAGACGATGACGTGGCGCTGATCTCCATGCAGCCGGATGCGAATATGCGTACCGCCGTCATCAGTCGAAACTTCTACGTGATCACGCGCTGGAACCGCTCCTATAACTACGCCATGGCCGCCACCGAACTCGCCCATATGATGGGCTGCAAGAACTGCGGGACCGGAAAGTGACGGGGGTGCGCCCCGCCTTGCTGGCGGTCGTGGCGATGGCCATGGCCGCCTGTAGCACCACCGGCTATTTCCCCTTCTCTTCCCAATCCCATCGCCATGGCTCGCTGCCGTCCGGAGCCGGCGGGCATTACAAGACCGGCTCCCCCTACACCGTCAGCGGCATCACCTATTACCCGCTTTCCACTGCCTACGGCTACGACCGGACCGGCATCGCCTCGTGGTACGGGCCCAATTTCGACGGAGGGCTCACCGCCGACGGCGAACGCTACGACATGCATGCCATGTCGGCGGCGCACCCGACACTGCCGCTGCCGACGCTGGTGCGCGTCACGAATCTGGAAAACGGACGCCAGGTCGTGGTGCGCGTCAACGACCGCGGCCCCTTCGTCAAGCACCGCCTGATCGACCTGTCCTACGCCGCCGCCAAGGCCCTGGGCTATTCCAGGAAGGGCACGGCGCGCGTGCGCGTGCAGGCCCTGGCCGGCCTGCAGAACGGGCCGCTGCTGGCCCGGAACCAGCCGAGGCCCACCGTCAGCCCCGTGCGCCCGACCGTTCCGGCACCGCGAGTAGCGGCAGCAGCCCCGCCGACATCGGCGCCCTCCGGCGTCATCGCCACGCATCCCTCCGGGGCCATGTACGTGCAACTCGGGGCTTTCTCCTCGATCGACAACGCCAATCGTCTGAGCCGCTCTTTAGCCGGCGATTTCCGCCACATCGGCGTCTACAGCACCGGCAACGGCGCCATCCATCTGTACAAGGTGTGGATCGGGCCGTTCCAGGATATCCGCAATATCGAGCGCACGGTGATGTCGCTGCAGTCGCATGGTATCCGCGACACCATCGTGGTCATCGAATAGGCATGGTGCAGCGCCAACGCATCGCCGCCTTCGGCTCGTCCCAAACCGCCGTCGATGCCCCCGCCTATGCGGATGCAAGGGATCTGGCGCAGAAGCTGGCCGAGGCCGGCTGGGACGGCGTCACCGGCGGCCACCAGGGCATGATGGCGGCATTCTCCGAGGGCATCCGCGCCGGCGGCGGCCATATCCGGGGCGTCACGCTCGCGCGTTTCCCGACACCGCCGGATAACAGCCTGCACGAGGAGATTCGCGCCCGGGACTTCTTCGCGCGCATGCAAACGATGATCGAGCAGGCCGATGCCTACCTGGTGCTGCCCGGCGGCCTGGGCACGCTGGCGGAGCTGGCCATGACCTGGGACCTGTTGGCCATCCGCGTGCTGGAACCCAGGCCGCTGGCCATCTTCGGCGCCATGTGGGAGCCGGTCATCGAGGTGCTGCGCAGGGGGCTTTCGCTGTCCGTGGCCCACGCCTTCGAGAACGTGCGCGTCTGCCGCAACCCCGACGAAGTCCTGGCCTATCTTGCCCAGCCCTGAATTCGTCGATCTGGCGATGACCGTGCCGCGGCGGCTGGCCGGTGCGCGCCTGGACGTGGTGCTGGCCGAGGGCCTGTCGCTGTCGCGCCGGCGCATCCGCCGGGCCATCGAGGATGGCGGCGTCTATATCAATCGCCAGCGCTGCCGCACCGCCGGCAGGGCCGTGCGCACCGAGGATAAGTTGCGCCTCGTCTGCCTGGACGGCGAGGCCATGGTGCCGTTCACCCCGGATCAGATCGTCTGGCATGAGGGGGCGCTGGTGCTGTTGCACAAGCTGGGCGGCCAGTACGCGCAGGAGGCACTGCATCGCAGCCGCGGCACCCTGCCGGCGGAGCTTGCCGCCCACCTGGGTCTGCAGGCCGCGGACGTGCGGCCCGTGCACCGGCTGGACCGCGACACCTCCGGGCTGATGCTGTTCGCCACCGATGCAGCCGTGCTGCAGCGCCTGCAGCAGCTCTGGGCCAAATCGGTGCAGAAAAGCTATCTGGCCGTATGCGAGCCTGCCCCTTCCTGGGATAGCCAACGCATCACCCTCGCCATCGGTACGAAGCGCGATGCACGCGGCCGATATGCCATCGAGGAGGATGGGCGCGCCTGCGACACCGAGGCGACGGTCGTCGAACGGCGCGGTAATCGCGCCCTGTTGCACCTGGTACCCCATACCGGCCGCACGCACCAATTGCGCGTGCATCTGGCGGCGTTAGGATGCCCTCTGCTCGGCGATGGTCGCTATGGCGGTCGCCCCCATACGCGCATGATGTTGCATGCGCAGACACTCTCGCTGAACCCACCGGCATGGCCCGAGCCGATCGCTTGGCATGCCGATCCCAAGGAGGATTGGATATGGTAAAACGCACCTGGTCGATGGCGCTGCTCGCCGCATCCCTGCTGCTGATGGCATCCGGGGCACAGGCCTACTCATGGTGGCCGCAACCCCCGCATATCGCCGCCAAGTCATGGGTGCTGCTCGATGCGCGTTCCGGCGAGGTGCTGGCCAGCGACAATCCGAACCTGGAGCTGCCCCCGGCCAGCCTGACCAAGATGATGACGCTGTACCTGGCCTTCGAGGACCTGAAGATGGGCCGCATCAAGCTCGGCGACCAAGTACCGGTCAGCGTCAAGGCATGGCATATGGGCGGCAGCCGCATGTTCATCGATCCCAGCAAGCATCCGACCGTCGAGCAGTTACTGCACGGCATCTCCACCGATTCCGGCAACGATGCCGTCGTCGCCCTGTCCCAGTACATCTCCGGCACCGAGGCGGCCTTCGTCAACCGCATGAACGCCAAGGCCAAGGAGCTGGGTATGGATCACACCCACTACTCCGATGCCACCGGTTATCCCGTCCCCGATCACTACAGCACGGCGCTGGACATCGCCCACCTCGGTGCGGCGCTGTGGCGCGATTTCCCCCAGTACTACCCGCTGTTCAGCGAGAAAAGCTATAGCTACGACAACATCACCCAGTCCAACCGCAACCGCCTGCTGTGGCGCGATCAGCGTGTGGACGGCATCAAGACCGGCCATACCGAGGCCGCCGGCTACTGCCTCGTCACCTCGGCCCAGAAGGGCAACACCCGCTTCGTCACCGCCGTGCTCGGCACCGATACCGACGAGGCGCGCGCCTCCCAGTCCAAGGCCCTGCTGGACTTCGCCTTCCGCAACTTCGTCACCATCCGCCCGGCCGAGCACGATATCCGCCGCCAGGTCGAGGTCTTCGGCGGCAAGCAGGACAGCGTCTGGCTGATGCCGGCCAAGCCGATGTGGATCAGCGTACCGCGCGGCCTGGAGAAATCCGTGAAGTTCCACCTGCGCTACAAGGCGCCGCTGCATGCGCCGATCGCCAAGGGCCAGGTGCTGGGTACCATCCAGGCCGTGGCCAAGGTGCCGGACGGCAAGGACGACCAGGTGCTGGGCAGCGTCGATATGGAGGCGGCCAACGCCGTGAAGCGCGCCTCCTGGTTCGGACGCAAATGGGATGCGCTGCGCCTGTGGTGGCGTTCCGACGAGCAGACCGCACAGGCCACAGAATAGACCCCCTGGATCCCACCGCCACGCCCGTCGCCCATGTCGGCGGCCGCTTTGTGCCGCTCGATCGGGCCTGCGTGCATGTCGAGGATCGCGGCTTCCAGTTCGCCGACAGCGTCTATGAGGTCATCGCCTGCTACGGCGGCGCCTTTCTGGACTTGTCGGCGCACCTGGGCCGCCTGGCGGCCTGCTGTGCCGCCATCGCCGTGCCGCTGCCCTGCCCCATCGAGGAACTGGAGGGCCTGGTCCGCGATACCTATGCGAAGAACCCCTTCCGTAATGCCTCGCTCTACGTGCAGATCACGCGCGGCGTGGCAGCCCGCTCGCTGACGATCCCCGCGGATCTCGCCCCGACGCTCGTCATCACCTGCCGCGAACTGCCGCTGCCGCCCGTCGAGGCGCCGGCCTTCTCGGCCATCACCCTCGCCGATTTCCGCTGGTCCCGCTGCGACATCAAGAGCACGGCCCTGCTCGCCAGCGTCATGGGCCGCCAGGAGGCCATAAGCCGGGATGCCGAGGAGGCCTTCTGGACAGATGGCCAGGGGCATGTGCTGGAGGGCACGGCGACGAACGTGCTGGCCGTCGTGGGCGGCGTGCTTGTCACCCATCCCCTGGATACGCAGGTGCTGGGTGGCATCACCCGCGACATGGCGCTGCGCCTGGCGCAAGGCGCCGGCATGGAAGTGGCCGAACGCCCGTGGAAGCTGGGCGAGCCAGGCCTCACCGAATGCATGATGACGAGCACCCTGTACGCGCTGGCTCCGGTCTGCCGCATCAACGGGAACGATATCGGAGACGGCCGGCCGGGACCGGTGACGCTGCGCCTGCGTGAAGCCATGCTGACCGAGATTCGGGCTCTCACCGCATGATCCGCGCCATCCTCTGCGATATGGACGGCACCCTCGTCGATGCCTTCCCCCCCATCGTCTATGCCCTGAACCGCACCCTGGCGGAGCTGGGGCGGCCCCAGATGGGCGAGGCGGATATCCGGCGCCATACCGGTCAGGGCTCGGGCAGCATCCGAAACCTGTTCGGAGACAGGCGCGAAGAGGCGCTTTCAATGTTCTCCCGTTTCCACGACGAGCGCTTGTACGAGCTGGCGCCGCTACCCGGTGCCGAGGCGCTGCTGCAATGGGCCAAGTCCATGGATATCGGCGTGGCCGTCGTCACCAGCAAATCCCAGGCTCGCGCCGAGTTGCAGCTGGCGCACCTGGGCTGGACGCCATGGATCGATGCCATCGTCGGCCTGAGCGAGGGCCGGGCGCAGAAGCCCGACCCGCACACCCTGGAACTGGCCTGCACCGGCCTGGGCGTGCCTACGGCCGAGGCGGTGATGATCGGCGACGGCCCCGCCGACATGCAGGCCGCAGTGCGCGCCGGGTCCATGGCCTGGGGCCTGACCCATGACTTCTCCTGCCCAGAACTGACCGAGGCCGGCGCCAGCCGCTGTTTCGCATCCCTAAACGAGGTTCACCAATGTCTGAGCACACAGATACCGGCATCCTGACGCGCTTCCTGTTGCCGGGCGCCTATACGCGCGGCGCCCTGCTCTGCGGCCGGCCGATCGCCGACGAGGGCGCGCGCGTGCATGGCCTGGTCGATGCCCCGGCCGAGCTGTTCGGCCAGACCCTCGTCGCCTCGATACTGCTGCTCAGCATTAGCAAGGGCGGCATCCGCCAGGTGCTGCAGCTCGATGCCCGCCCCGAACAGCAATCCTCGCCGCTGCTGCGCATCATGGCCGAGGCGGCCGAGGGCAGCGTGCGCGGCTACATGATCTGGCGAGAAGAGCATTCGACGCGCCAGTCGGCCGATCCCAATATGACAGCCTGGCTCGGGCCGCCGCTGCTCTCCACCGTGCGCGATCTCGGCATCGGCCAGCCCTATGTCTCGACGATCGAACACGACTCGGATCACCTGGCCGATCATCTCGTGCACTACCTGACGCAATCGGTGCAGGTACGCGCCGATGTGGCCCTTCTCGGCGCTACCGGCCTGATGATTGAGGCCATGCCCGGCTGCGACGACGAGCACTGGTTCAGGGCCGTACAGGCCATGGCCGCCATCCCCTCCGCCACCATCGAGGCCGGCGATGCCGAAGCCATCCTGACCGGTTTCGCCGATCTAGGCTGCAAGGTGGTCGAGCGCGTGCCCTACCGCTACCAGTGCCGCTGCAGTGAGGAGTCGATGGCGAGGGCGCTTCATTACCTGTCGCAGGACGATCTTCAGGAGCTGGCCGACGAGAACGGCGAGGTCACTATCAGCTGCGAATACTGCAATCGCAGCTACCGCATGCCCCTGAATCCGCAGGAATGATCCGCTCCGGCGGCGTGCATCCCCTGCCCTGCGCCGCCACGGTTCCGACCAAACCGGCACCCGATCAATCAAGCGTCCATCTCCGGCAGCCACTTTCGGTCATTCGCTTGTCAGGAACTGCTCTATAGAACGGCAATTAGCCTGGCCGCACGCGATCATGACGATGGCCTGAGTCGCTGGTAATGCTTTTCCAGCATGTGCCGGCGCAGGATGGTAAGGGGTTAGCGGTCTTCCCGAGTATGCCACAGACGCAAGACGTAAAGCGTCGCTGCATGGATTTCATAGCGCATCTCATAGTGTCCCACAAGGATGCGACGCACCTCGCGTGGATCGAATTCGTCCAGCCGCTCCCCGATGCGCGGGTTAGCCAACAATCCAGCAGGAGCTTCCGTAAGCGCCTGCACAACTCGCACGGCTGCGGGCTGGTTCACAGGCGCTAGGAAATCATAGAGGCGCGTCAGGTCGGATAACGCCTTGCTGGTCCATTTCAGCTCCATCAACGCGGAGCCGGCAGCGGAGAATCAGTGTCGAGGCTGGCAGCCCACGCCTGTACGGCCTGGTGGTCGATAACGCGGCCTGCATCGACATCAGCAAGCGCCTCACGAGTCAATCGGCTACGCTCTTCCTCCTGATCGATCCAGGCTGCTAGCGCTTGCTTCATGATCCAGCCACGCGACCGCTCTAGTTTCTCAGCTATCTGGTCAACCTTCTCGGCCAATGGGACCGGGACATGCGCTGTCAGAACTCGGGTGTTGGGCTGCGCCATGGCCATCCTCCTTCGTGGTATGATTCTAAATACATCATAACGATTAAATATGAATCATTCAAGCTGACTTCGATGTTTCACCACTGCGAACCGGCCATCGTCATTGTCGCGATGCGGCCAAGTTCATTGACGTTCTAACAAGAGAATGACCGGAAGTGGCTGGACTTCCACACATAGGAACGCGCGGAAAGGCCGCCTAGACTTTGTTTGGGCAGCATCTAGATTGCATGTTCGCCCTGCTGGTGGAGGAAGAGTTCGTGATGAAAATGAAACTGTTTTTGATGCTGATCGTCATCATGATATCGGCTTGCTCCAAGGGTTCTCACGACAGACAGAAAACGAACTCCGAGGAATTCATGAAGGGGCAATTTGTGCCGTTGCACACCCCTTCCAATAACAGCACCGATCCCAACGCCCCGAAATAAATCCGTTCGTGCCGCTCAGCCGGCCGTAAACAGCGGGTATTTGAAGCGGACCTCCCCCGGCTTGTGCTTGCCCAGGGTGGAGGCCTGGGCCGAGGTCATCGCATGGTTGCCGAAGCGCCGGTTGATGTGGTTCATCGCCAGCATCAGCTCCCGCTGCTTCTGGTCCCGATCCGTATCCCCGAACAGATCCAGGGTGGCGCTCCGCTCGCGCCACGATGTGCGTGGCGACGATGCCGCTGCCGCGGTACAGGGTGCCCGGCTCATACAGGGCCTGGCAGGCCTGACTGGCCGCCTCCATGATGCGCTGCCGATGCTGTTGCTCGGGTTCGGCAGGCGCATCTCGATGGAGACCTGCTCGAACGAATCCAGGGTCAGGAACACGCTGAGGCGCTGCGCCAGGATCTTTTTGGCCACGAGCTCCGAGACCAGCCGATGCGCATGATGGGAAAGCCAGGCCGTGATCCTGGCCCGATCGCCGCTCACCTCCCCCATCGAGGATGTGCGGGCCACACTCTTGGGCAGCGCATCCTCCGGCCTGGCCGCATACACCGGCGTGCCGTTCAGCTCGTGCCACAGCCCGGTGCCGAATCTCCCCAGCAGCCTGTCGATGGCGCGCTGCTCCTGCCCGACAAAATCCAGGGCGGTACGGATGGCGTGGCTGTGCAGCAGCGCCGTGCGATTCTTTCCGATGCCCGGGATATCCGATACAGGGATGCCGGCCAGGAAGCGGCCCAGCTGCCTGCCGGGGACGACGGTGGTGCCGTCCGGCTTATTGGATTCGGAGGCGATCTTGGCCAGCGTCTTGGTGCAGGAGATGCCGATCGACACGGTGATGCCGAGCTCCGTGCTCACGGCGTGCCGGATATCGTCCGCGATCTGGCGGAAGCCCTGGCGATACAGGCGGCGCAGGCCGTTCATGTCCACGAAGGATTCGTCGATGGAATAGATCTCCACCCCGGGGCTGTAGCGCCCGAGGATGGAGAACATGCGCTTCGACAGCTGGCCGTAGTAGCGAAAATCAGGCGTCAGGAAGGCGGCATCGGGCACCAGCTTCTTCGCATCCCACACGCGCATGCCCGTGGTCACGCCGCGGGCCTTGGCGTCATACGTCTTGGCCACCACGAAGGCGTTCTGGTTCGACAGCACGCAGATGGGCCGGCCAGCCAGTTCCGGGTGGCGCAGGCGCTCGCAGGAGGCATAGAAGCAGTCCGCATCGACATGGGCGACGGCATTGTGCCAGTCGGTCATGGGCCTCATGCCGGGCGACAGATCACGCCGCGGCATCCAGATCGACGACCTCGATGGATCTGACCTCGTCGGGTTCGCCCACGTAAATGATGATGGCGGTCGTTTCGGAGGCGATCATGGCGCTGTGGGGCTGGCCCTTCGGATTGAGGCTGTAGCCCCCCGAACGCTTGATCGGGGATCCGGACTTGTTGCTGCGCCCGCCTCCCAGCATGAACACATGCTCATCCGACATGGCCACGGCGATGATCTTCATCAGCTTCCCCGGCGGTGGCGAGAATTTCACCAGCCAGGTGATACCGGCGCCCTCACTGCGCCGGTCGCAGAGCACCTTGAGCTGTACGATCTCCCTGCCCTCGTGGATGGCGCCAGGCCCGTAAAAAGGCACGGCGGATGCCCATTCCATATCTTCGGTATCCACGTGTATCGAGCTCATACTTTCCTCCCCTTCGTTTATGCCTTGCGGAACATGCCGACCATGACCCCGAACATCTGCAGCTCGCCCCGGGGGCGGATGTCGGGAAAGTTGGCATTGGCCGGCTGCAGGTAGTAGCCGTCCCCGTCTTTCTGCAGGTACTTGATGGTGAAATCGCCATCGACGATGGCCACGACGATGCTGCCGGTCGGCGGATTGGCGCGGCGCTCCACCACCAGGTAATCGCCGTCATGGATGCCGGCGCCGATCATGGAGTCGCCCTTCACCTGCACCAGCACCGTGGAGGCCGGATGCGCCACCAGGAAGTCGTCGATGCTGACGGCATCGCCCAGGATCTCCGTGGCAGGGCTGGCAAAGCCCGCAGGCGCCGTACCCACCAGCGGCCGCTCGAAGAAGCGCCTGGCGGGCACAAGGTGGCCCTCAGGGCTCTTTGTCAGGTATCCCTGTCCCCTGAGACGCGCCACCAGCTTCGACACGGCGGACTTGGAGGCCATGCCCACCAACGCCCCGATACGGGCAAGCGACGGGATCACGTGATGTCGGGCGTAGTATTCCTGTAGCTTGCCCAGATGCTCGCTGTCCCGGTTGATGGCCATGCCGGCATCATAGAGAACGATCGTTCTCCATGTAAAGTGCCGGCACCCCCGTGCCGATAGATAAGCAAAGCCGTCATCACGGGAGATCGCATGCCGAAACTTGATCGGGCCATGGCCACAGCACTGGTTGCGCTAGCTGTCCTTTGTCTTTCCGGGACGGCCCATGCCCACGGCCATCACCATCGCGGCTATGGCTACACCCCTGCCATCTGCAGCCAGCTTCCCATCGATCCCGGCATGTCGCAGGCGTTGGGTGAGCCCGCCATCAACCGGGCGGGCTGCCATGTGCGCATGAGCCATGGCTACCCGATTCCGGACCCGCGATGCACACCCGGGGCCATCAACCCCACCGTGACGTTCGACGTGCTCAGCACCCCACAGTTCCGCACCCGCTGCATACGCAACCGCGTGACCACGGAGCGAGAGAAGGCGATCACCTATCGCTGGTATGCCCTGGCCCACCCCAGACACAACCGGGGGCGGCGTCAGATCTGCGAGCTCGACCATCTGGTGCCGCTGGAACTCGGCGGTGCCGACACCCTGGACAATATATGGCCCGAATGCGGGCCAGCGAACGGGCCGTTCTGGAAGCGCGACTTCAAACGCAAGGATCTGGTGGAGAACTACCTGGCCAAAAGGGTCAGGGACGGCCGGATGCCGCTCTGGCAGGCCCAGCAAGGCATCGCCAGGGACTGGACGCACTACCTGCCGCAGGCCATCCACGACTGCCCCTTCGGGCAGTGCCGATAGCCTTGCGCCTCCCCCGCCGCTTGCATCCGGCGCACAGCGCTAGTGCTTGCCATGCGGCCTCCGAATTCGGAATCGTGCGGAATCAGGAGCAATATGGCCGTCCGCTTTTCACAGCATGGTCATGCATGGAGCAGGACTCCAATAGGGGGGCGTGTGTTTTTCAGTCGTAGAAGAAAATTCAATGGGAACGTTGTCCGCCTTTTTCCGGCATTCGAGTTTAGCCTAGAAAATGCAGGGGGCATTCAAACACTTCATGCATTGGATATCGCATGGAAAAAAGGGTTCAATGAATATGAGGCGGCATATTATATTGCCATTCTCATGCTTTCCGGTTTGGCAGAAGCAGAGGAATTCAAGCGCGCGCAGGCTGCACATGAACGGCTCATGCTCGTTTCCGCCAGCTGGCTCAGGGATGGCCTGATTTCCGAGCCCTTTGTGTCGGGCCTCCAGCCCATGGTCGATGAAATCATTCGGAGCATGCCAAGCCCATCACCCAAGCATCATTTGGATTGAACCACCGATTTCGGATGGGCTCATGACTTTCCGGGCAGCTGGGCCATCCAAGTTTCAGTGAGCACGCGGGTGTGATAGCTCAGTTTTGCCCTGAGTCCGACAGGCCCGGCATCGGTGCGTTTGACCGTCATTTCAAGGCGCCAATGGCCGGAAGCCGGATTCTTTGAAACCCATGCAGAGGCAAGCGATGCAGGACCCTCGATATCGACAATGGGCTTCAGCGTAATCCAGGACGGAAGCGAATCGAGGTCGCCACCCCGAAAATTGATGACATAGGTATCTGTTTTGGCTTTATGCCCATGGCGAGTAGCGTTCACATAAGCAAGCGGCGGAAAGGTTTGTTTGTCGCCCTGCCAGGCGATGCGATAATCGAAGCTGATCGACTGTCCAGGTTTTACTCGCGTTTCCGGCACCCAGAATGTGGTGATATTATCGTTGGTCTCATTGTTCGTGGGGAGCTCCACCAGAACCATATGCCCTTTGCCCCAGTCCCCTCCGGTAGGCGTGATCCAGGCGCTGGGACGCTTCTGATAGTCCATGCCATAGGACAAATAATCGCTATATTGGCGTGAGCGCTGCATGAGCCCGAAACCCTTGATGCCGTTGAACGACAGCTTCTGTACCACTAGGTGTTTGGGATTGCGCAACGGATACCATAGCCAGTGGCCTTCGTCCGACTCGACCGAAAGGCCATCGCTGTCATGAACGGCTCTGAGCAGGGGATCGAAGCGCGGCCCGCCATTACCTTGAAGAAACATGCTGGTCAGCGGGGCAATACCCAGACGCTTTACCGATTTGCGTGCGAAGAGAACCATCTTCACATCCATCACGGTCTGCTCACCGGGATGGATGATAAACCGACAAGCCCCGGTCATGCTGGGGCTATCGAGCCGGGCATACAGGGTAAGTGACTGGGCTCCCGGTGCCGGGGGCACGATCCAGAAGGCACTGTAATAGGGAAACTCTTCGGCAAGATGAGACACGGCCGTATTGATGGCCACACCCCGTGCGGACAAGCCCCAGGTTTGGCCGCTTCCTATGGCCCGGAAGTAGCTGGCGCCCTGAAATGAAAGGAATTCATTCACGCCGGAATTCTCAAACGGATAGTACAGGCTGAATCCAGCCAATGGCGTATCACCCGAGAAGGACTTGCTTATTTCAGTGTCGAAATTGAAATCAGCGCTTGGGAATTGCAAAGGCTCTTCCTGACCAGATTTCAGCAAATATATTCTCACTGCATGGTGAAACATGTATCCGGCCGGATGAATGCTCGGCTGAAACCTGGCCATGGGTGACCAGTCCGGCACTTTTCCCTTAAAACGGATTTTGGCGTATTGATCATAATCCAGAGCCATGAGGCTTGATGGGATCTTGGCGGGCATTTTATACGGTTGTTTAGCCGCCATTTGAGCGCGCATAACCAGGTGTTGCAAAAACCCAACCTGCACCAGCCCTGTTTGCCCAGACTCCCCCGTGCCGGTGGATAGGCGCCTGTTCAAGGATTCCACCTGCTGTTTCAGCAAGGCCTGATCTTCGGCGATCATTTTAAGGCGTCTGTTGGTTGATCTGGCCTGAGCCTGCGTCGCACGGGATAACCGGGCTTCATGTTCAAGCGCCTGATTGCTTTGTGCCAGTGCCGTCTGTGCTGTTTGGGACATGCCCTCAATTGCCCGTGGCGATGCGCAGCCGTTTAGCATGATGCTTGTCATGGCTATCAGTGGCACCAGGCGCAAATATGATGGATTGGTTTTTTGTTGTTTCATGCGTTAACCCCGATGGTATCTGGCTGCCAGGCATGCGCCTTATCTTCATGTAGGGACCAAACAGACCAATGCAGTTCGGAGAGCATGTCGCTGCTGGTTAATAACATCATCCGTTCGTGACGATCCAGAACATTCGGCCCTCCCTTGAGCGCTTTGATCAACAGGCGCCGGCGGCTCATCGCCACTTCCTCATTGATATAGCTCTTGCCTTTGCGTAACAGAGCGCAATGCAATGCGTTAATGCCTGGATCCAGTACGGCCGCCACAAAGCCATATGATTTTGGCGACTCGGCGTCCAGCCGTGTGAGGGTATCGAGAAAGCCCGTCAATAAAGGCGGCGGCGAGACCTCTTCGGGCGTTAGCAGCAAGCCCGCCCGTCGCAATGCCGCTCCTGGGGATGTGCGACTTGTCCAGACCGACACGGGAATGGCAACCACCCAAGCCCCCATGACGGGGATCAGCCACCAGAAATACCCGGGGCTTAATAGATAAATAGTCGTTGCCCAGGTGATTCCCAGCAGGGTGCCGGGAACATGATGGCGAAAAGCGTCACGCCACCCCGTGCTTGCATCTCCGCGCGTCTGTGCACCCCAGTTTATGCGCCGGCCTGCCAATATGGAAAGTACGAAAATGGTATGGAACAGCATGCGAATCGGAGCCAACACGATGGAAAACAGGCTCTCGATCAAGACACTCGAAAGCATGCGAGGGAAGCCACCATATTCACTGGCACGCCCCTGATACACCGCAAGCATCACGGCCAATACCTTGGGAAGAAAGAGCAAGGCCATGGTAAAGCCGGCGAGCGCAACCGCCCAGAGTGGATGCCAAACAGGCCAGGCAGGAAACAGCATATGGCTCTGGGGAAAATAGTTTGGTGGAACCAGGGCGTGGAGTATGGCCTCGGCGCTGGAGAGCAGGAGAAAGACGAACCATAACAGCGAGGAAACGTAGGACATGATGCCGTTCACAAACACAGCCCGATGCGCCGCATTCAGGCCACGGGCAAAGATCATGCGTGCATGCTGAAGGTTACCTTGTGCCCACCGCCGATCACGCTTGAGTTCATCGAGCAAGGTGGGCGGCGATTCTTCATAGCTGCCCTTTAATTCATGCGCCAGCCAAACACTCCATCCTCCGCGGCGCATGAGGGCAGCCTCGACAAAGTCATGACTGAGAATCTCGCCACCGAGCATCCCCTTTCCTGGTAATTCAGGTAGCGCGCAATGCTTCATGAAAGGCTCGATGCGGATGATGGCGTTGTGACCCCAATAGTGCCCTTCTCCGAGTTGCCAGAAGTGTAGGCCGGCTGAGAAAACCGGACCATAAAGACTGTTCGCGAACTGCTGCAAACGCCCGAATAGGGTATTCTGATTCACCGTTGCGGGCACGGTCTGAATCAGCCCTACGCCGGAATTCTGATGCATGGTATCCACCAAGCTCGCGATGGTTTCTCCATGCATCAGGCTGTCCGCATCGAGCACGATCATGAAGGTATAGTCAGCGCCCCAGCGCCGACAGAAGTCGGCGATGTTTCCGCTTTTGTGCTTGATGTTATTGCGTCGGCGTCGATAGAAAACACGGGCATGGTCGCCCAAGCGTCTGCGTAATCGGGCCCAGGCAACCTCTTCATCAACCCAGGCATCTGGGTCATCGCTATCGCTGAGCAGGAAGAAATCAAAATCATCTTCACGGTTGAGAGCCTGGAGGGACCGATACATGACTTCCATGCCTGCGGCGACCCTATGGGTTGGCTCGCAGTAAATGGGCATCACCACCGCCGTGCGAGGACGTTTTGTTCCTTCACCCATCGTTTCTTTGATGGACGGCGCGGAAAGAGAAACCCACCGACTCTCCCCGAGAACCATCATCAGGGCACCAAACAGTGATGTCCACAACCCAATCGATACCCAGCCGAACAATAAGCCAAAGACCATCACCAAGGCATCATCGAGAAATGGAAAGTCAGGATGCGGCAATACGCCGGCCATGAATTCGCTGGCAACGACGCTGGGAATAAAGATGAGCAGAAGCAGCAATAATCGTCGCCATAACGCCGGACGCGCCCATGGGTAAATGTATCCGTCAACTTGCGTCATGGATTTAATCGTCCCAACCCTCAGGAGCCATGGAGCTTCGATGGATTGGAGGTGTGTCTAAAAGATGCTTGCACGACGGTGGGCACTGCATGTGCCCAGGTTCAAGCCAGGAACAGAGCCGTACCATCACGCTCGCATCGGTCATGCCCGATTGGGTCACTTCAGCGCTTTCCCGCCACTGATCCGATATCAACGAACGCAGACGGGCAAAAGCCTGAGCTGCATTCTCCTCCCCATGTTGTGCATGTCCTCGCCATTGTTCAGCCAACGCCACGGGGAGTCCCATGGCGCACAAATAATCGCGTAACCTTTGGCCTGTAACCTCTTCCGAATTGCTATACAACGCCGTCTTTCGTATGCGCGGCCACCGAATATATTGATGGTGCAGAAGACCAGAATCATCATCCATCACGCACATCATCACCTCTCCCCAGGTCGTGAACAATCCGCCCTGGCCGCATAATCATGAGCAATCTTAATTAAGGCTGAATTAGGGCATTGCCGTACCTGTTGAAAACGCGATGAAACCGACAGGTAGATCACTAGACATACAGTGGAATTGCAGGCGCGTTGGCGCGGCCGATTTTGGCCGCACATGGCTGTTCTCGAGCGCAAAAAAACGGCCCCGATCTCTCGGGGCCGTTGGCATTCGCGGGAAAGGGTAGAGCGCCCCCTTTTCCCGGCAATATGACTTATTCGATCATGACATGCCGAATTTATGCCGAAGGTTTTCGATCAATGGGCTGATCTCCCTTGTGAATCCTTCCTGATCCGGTTCATTCCCCATAAGACTGAATTTTTCCGCATAGTCTTCAATCAAGTTGAACACAACCACAACCTTTTCCATATCTGCATCGTCATTGGAGTGATTCTTATCTGCAGAATAAATGGTATCCAATAGGCTGGT
Organism: uncultured Zetaproteobacteria bacterium; assembly: GCA_963764315.1. Taxonomy (GTDB): domain Bacteria; phylum Pseudomonadota; class Zetaproteobacteria; order Mariprofundales; family Mariprofundaceae; genus DATLWN01. The sequence goes on along the minus strand of CAVXSB010000002.1, from coordinate 201,432 downwards.
GCGGATGTCATGCACCCTCTTCACCAAATTCTCATCGCTTTTCTCGGTAAGCTTTTGCAATTCATCAAGGCACATTTTTTTATAATCACTATTCAATATATCCTCCATAAGAAACCGATATTCCGAGCATGAATGCCATGCAGCGGTGACGCGCTAAGCCCGGTCAGGTCCAGGAAAGGCAGCCCCGCATCGGGGGCGTTGGTATTCGCAGATCAGCCCCCTACTTCGGCGCCGGGCCCTGCACCACCTGCACCAGATCCTTCGGGCGGATGTACTTGGCATAGGCCGCCTGCACCTCGCCCGCCGTCATCTTCACGTAGCGATGCGCCGCCCGCATCGGCTCGTCCAGCGGCAGGTCGTGCGTGGCGCGGAACAGCAGGCCCTTGGCGATGCGGCCCTCGCTGGCCTCGCCGAGCGGGATGCGGCGGAGCAGCAGCGCCTTGGCCCGCCTGAGTTCGGAGGCCGATACCGGGCTCGTGCGCATGGTCTCGAGCTCGCGCGCGATGATAGCGTGCACCTTGGATACGTTCGGCGGATCGCAGGCGTACTCGACCATGAACAGACCCCGGCTCTGGCTGACCTGGAAGCCGGTGAACACGTAATACACCAGGCCCGAATTGACGCGCAGCGCCCGGTACAGGCGGGTGGCGAAGGAATCGCCGCCGAACACATGGTTGCCGAGCACGAGCACATGGTAGTCGGGATCGGACAGGCGCACGCCGACGGTCTCGGCCGTCGTCACCTTGTCCTGTACGCGGCTACGATCCGGCACCGTGGTCTGGGACGGCTGGTTCGGCCCCACCGGCGGCAGCAGCGTCGCCGGCTTCGGCCCATGCGCCTTCCAGGAACCGAAGTGGCGGGAGATCAGCTTCCTGGCCTGCTCCGGCTTCACATCGCCGATGACGACGATGGCCGTCAGATCCGGGCGGAAGGCCTTGTGGTAATAGGCCTTGACGTCGGCCAGGCTCAGCGCCGAAACGGATTCGGGCGTGGCATGGCGCAGCGTCGGATCGTCCTTCGGATACACGCCCTTCAAGAGGCTGCGCGTGGCCAGGTAATCCGGGCTGTGCAGCCGCCCGGCCACCTCGCCCGCGACCTGCCGCTTGATGATGGTAAAGGCACGCTTCGGCAGCGCCGGGCGCAGCTCGTTGTCGGCCAGCAGTTGCACGCCCCGATCCAGGTGCGCGGAGGGCACCTCGACGCTGAAGTCGGTACCGGCCGACTCGTCGGCGCTGATGTCGTCCAGCGCCTTCTGGAAGGCCAGGCGATCCATGCGGGTGCTGCCGTAAGAGAGCAGTTCGTCCAGCACCTCGTCCACGCCCTCCTTGCCCTTGGGCACCTCCATCACCGGCCGGTTGCGGATATGGCCGAAGATACTGACCGTCTTGCTGATGTGCTCGGGCTGCACGATCAGCTTCAGGCCGTTGGGCAGTGTGTAGACGGTCGGCTTGATCGTCGAGGCCGGCATCTCCAGGCGGTTAACCGCCTTCTCGGCCCATGCCGGCAGCTTCACATCGTGCTTCGGCGGCTTGCCGAAGGATTCCTTGCCGCCGAAGCCCTTCGAGGCAACGGGCTTGCCGGAGGCGCTCGGGGTCAGGATCGCCGTCATCGTATGCGCCTGATCGAGATACTGGCGGGCGACGCGCGCCACATCCTTCACCGTCACGGCGCGGATGGCGTCGATGTCGTCCTGGGGCGAGCTGCGGCCTTCCACCACGGCCTGCGACCACAGGTTGGCCAGGCCCTGAACCGAGTTCTTGCTGAACTCCAGGCCGGCGATCTCGCGCCGCTTGGCCGCCTCCACGAGCTCGGCCGGCACATGATGCTGCACGTGCTTCAGCACCTGGCGCATGGATTTCAGCAGCCCCTCCGCATCGCCGCCTTTGGGAAAGCCGGCGACGGCATAGCCCAGCCCTGCTTCCGGCAGCGTCTGCAGCGAGAAGTCGGTGAACAGCGCCTTGCCGTCCGGCACCAGGCCGTACAGGCGCCCACGCTGGCTGGCTAGCACATCGGCCAGGATCTCGGAGGCGGCGTAATCGCGGTCGTTCCAGCCGGGCATGCGGAAGGCCATGACCGCATAGCCGTATGAGCGGTCGGTGGTCAGCTTCAGGGTCTCGGCCTTGACCGGCTGCAGGTGGATGGCGGGCCTGGCCGGCAGTTTCTTGGCCGGGATGGCGGCAAAGTGCTTCTTGACCAGGGCAAGGGTATGCGCCGGATCGACATCGCCGACGATGATCAGCACGGCATTGTTCGGTGCATACCAGGTGTCGTGGAAGTCCTTGAGCATGCTCCAGCTCGTCTTGTTGAAGGAGGGGCGCGTGCCCAAGGCGTCATGCGCGTACGGCGTGCCCTTGAACATCGCCTTCAGCAGCTTGTTGAACAGGACATATTCGGGATTCGACATATCCATCGCCACTTCCTGCTCGATGGCGCCGCGCTCGTCCTTCCAGCCCTTGGCGCCGCCGGTGATGGCGCGCATGCGGCTGGATTCGATGCGCAGGATCACGTCCAGGTCGTCGGCCGGCACGGTGTAGAAGTACTGGGTGACCATCTGCTGGGTGTCGGCATTGGAGGCACCGCCCAGGCTGGCGCTGATCACCGACAGCTGGTGCTCGCTGATGCCGGGGCTGCCGCGGAACATCATGTGCTCCAGCGCATGCGCCGTACCGGGGAAGCCCTTCGGCGCCTCGTTGGAGCCGACGCGGTAATTCAGCATCGTGGTGACCACCGGCGCCAGTGGGTTTTTGACGACGATGACCTCAAGCCCGTTGGCCAGCTTCTCGCGTACCACGGTGGCATCGGGCGCCATGTTCGGCGCGGCCTGCGCCAGTGCCGGCACCATCGCCAGCATGGTGATCATCAGGATGAATCGAATACACATTGCCTTCATGCCTTGGCCTCCGTGGCGCTGCCGATCGTTGGGAACCGGCGGAAAACGGGATGAATGAGCGATCATGGTAGGCCAACGCCATGGACGGGCCAAGGGTAGAAATACCACGGCCCCGGAGAACCGGGGCCGCGATACGTCTTCACATCTTCACGATCAATGGAAGAATTACAGCTTGGCGCTTTCCTCGGCCAGGTAGGAAGCCACGCCCGCAGCATCCGGCACCATGGCCTTCTCACCCTTGTGCCAGCCGGCCGGGCAGACCTCGCCGTGCTCCTCGGTGAACTGCAGGGCGTCGACCATGCGCAGCATCTCGTCGACGTTGCGGCCCAGCGGCAGATCGTTGACGACCTGATGGCGCACCACGCCCTTCTGGTCGATCAGGAAGGAGCCGCGATAGGCCACGCCGGCATCGGCCTCGACGTCGTAGGCCTGACAGACCTCATGCTTGACGTCGGCCACCAGCGGATAGCCCACCGGACCGATGCCGCCGTCGGCCACTGGCGTGTTGCGCCAGGCGATGTGCGTGAACTGGGAATCGATCGAGCAGCCGATGACCTGCACGCCGCGCGACGCGAACTCCTTGATGCGGTGGTCGAATGCGATCAGCTCGGTCGGGCAGACGAAGGTGAAGTCCAGCGGGTGGAAGAACAGCACCACATACTTACCCTTGAAGTCCGAAATCTTGAAATCCTCTTTGATGCTGCCGTCCGCGAGCACCGCCGCGGCGGTGAAATCGGGGGCCTGCTTGCCTACCAGTACGCTCATGATTGATGCTCCTTTATGCTTGGGGATGGAATACTCGGCGTTTGAAATCCGAGTCTAGTCGACCGGCCCCGACTTGCCACCCCGTTTTCGTCATGGTCTTTAGACGCGTCCAACCATCTTCCCTGCCCGTGCCGCCATGCTAGGCTGGGCACATGTGGTCCTACCGGCATAACGATTTCACCGTGCACCAGTTGCCGGCGCTGAACGACAATTACATCTACCTGATCGATGCCGGGGATGCGGTGGCCGTCGTCGACCCGGCCGAGGCCGCACCCGTCGAGGCCGCCTGCGCCGAGCTGGGCCTTAGCCTGACGCATGTGCTGAACACGCATCACCACTGGGATCACACCGGCGCCAATCTGGAACTCGCGGCGCACTACGGCTGCCATGTCGTCGGCGCCAGTCACGATGCGGCGCGCATCCCCGGTATCGACACGCGCATCGACGCGCATGCCGGGCTGAACCTGGGGAATCTGCCGGTAACGGTACTGGACGTGCCCGGCCACACGCTGGGACATATCGCCTATGTCATCGACGACGCCCTGTTCTGCGGCGACACGCTGTTCGGCGGCGGCTGCGGCCGGCTATTTGAGGGCAGCCCGGCCCAGATGTGGGACAGCCTGCAGAAGCTCGCGCGCCTGGCCCCCGAGACCCGGGTGTACTGCGCCCACGAATATACCCTGTCCAACCTGCGCTTCGCCCGCAGCATCGATGCCGGCAACGCGGCGTTGGACGCGCGCATCTCGCGCGACACGCGCATGCGCATGGATGGCAAGCCGACGATCCCGTCGAGCATCGGTGATGAGCTGGCCACCAACCCCTTCCTGCGCCCGCTCTCATCCGCATTCTGTGCCGCCTATGCCGCCAATCACGGCACCGAAGCCACGCCGCTGGCCGTATTCACCGCCATCCGCGTCCAGAAGAACGGGGCCTAATCGCGGCGTAGCCGCTCGGACAAGGCCACCGGCGTCGGGTAGCGCAGGATCGTCACATAGGGCGAGACGACGAAGGTCAGGATCGTGGCCAACTGGATCAGCGTGGCGGCATGGGCGCCGATGCGCTCGGTGTCCGCCGCCAGGACGGCGATCAGGATCGAGAATTCGCTCATCTGCCCCAGGCGTACGCCGACCTCGCCGGCGATGGCGCGCGGTTCCCCCTGCCGGCGCATCAACAGCGAGAACAGCAGCGGCTTCAGCGTCAGGGCGATCGCCGCCAGCAGCAGCGCCGGCAACCAGACGCCGGCCAGCGAATCCGGATGAAAGCCGGCGCCGACCGAAAAGAAGAAGATGACCAGGAAGAAATCGCGCAGCGTCTTCAGCTGCTCGGCGATGAACTGGGCGATGGGGCTGTTGGCCATGGCCACGCCGGCGACGAAGGCGCCGATCTCCAGCGACAGCCCCAGCGCGTGCGCCAGTTCGGCCATGCCCAGGCACCAGCCGATGGCCAGCAGGAACATGTATTCCTGGATGGTGTCGAAGCGGCGCAGCAGGCGGATGATGACGGACCGCTCCAGCGCCCATGCCAACAGGTACAGGGCCGGGAAACTGACCAGCGGCCGTACGAAATCCCACCAGCGCATATCGGCCGCCGGGCGAATCAAAAGCAGCACCAGGATGGCCAGCATGTCCTGCAGCAGCAGGATGCTGATGATGATCTCGCCGGTATGGCGATGGTGCAGCACCGTTGTCGGCAGCAGCTTGATGCCGATGATGGTACTGGAAAACATCAGGGCGGCGCCGATAACCATGGACTCGAAGCCGCTGTAGCCGAAGGCCAGCGACAGGGCCGCCCCGGCGCTCGCCAGCACGACGGCGCTGGCGACGGTGACGATCGTCGTCTCGCGTACCAGCCCGACCAGCTTCTGGGGCGGCAGGTTCAGCCCGAGCAGGAATAGCAGGAACAGGATACCGATATCTGAGATCTGCCGGATCATAGCCGCATCGCCCACCCAGCCGAGGACCGCCGGGCCCAGGACGATGCCGAGCAGGATGTAACCGACCAGCATCGACTGGCGCGCCATCATCGCCAGCGTGGCCACGACCGCAGCGCCGAAGAAGATCAGGAACATGATATACAGGACCGAATCGGCGTTCATGCGGGAACATCTCCTCCGATTCGGATATCAGCCATGCAACGACTGTAGCACAGGCGTGGATAAGGGCAGATACAGCCTTAGCCGTGCTGCTGGTAGCTGGGGCAGGCGGTCTGGCTGACCGTGGGCGGCCAGCCGGCATCCAGGCGGGCGGCACTCAGCGCCCCACCCCAGACACAGCCGGAATCCAGGCCCAGCACATGAGGCCGGTCGGCGACCAGACCCATGGCCGACCAGTGGCCGTAGACGATGCGCCGCTGCTGCCGCCAGGGGGCGTCGAAGTCGAACCAGGGCTGTTGCCCCGGTATCTGGGCCGGGCCGGCGCGATTGCCCCAGTCGAATACACCCGCCGCCGTGCAATAGCGCGTGCGGGTCATCACCGCCACCGTGAACAGCGTGTCGGCCAGGCCGTCGGTTTCCGGCTGGCAGCACGGATAGGCGTCGTGGTGCAGTTGCATGCAGAATTCCGCCCAGGTATCGCTTTTGAGCTGCGCCTCGACGCCGGCGGCTCGGCGCATGGCCGTATCCACATCCCAGGCCGGATGCAGGCCGCCGTGCACCATACTCAGGCCGAGGCCGGCATCGTCGTGCATCAGCGGCAGCCGGCGCAGCCAGTCCAGCAATTCCCCGGCATCCGGGGCATCGAGCACGCCGCGCATGGTATCCCGGCGATAAACGGCTCCTCCGGCGGCCAGTGTCAGCAGGTGCAGATCGTGGTTGCCCAGCACCGAGATGCACGCATCCCCGAGACTGCGCGCAAAGCGCAGCACGGCCAGCGAATCCGGGCCGCGATTGACCAGATCGCCGGTGCACCACAGCCGGTCCGAAGCCGGATCGAAGGCGACGGCGTCGAGCAGGCGCCTGAGCGGATCGAAGCAGCCCTGGATATCGCCGACAGCATAGATAGCCATCAGAAAGGATCAGGCCTGTAGCAGCCCTGCGACCGCATCCAGTGCCTGTGCCAGCTTGGCGGGCTCGGTGCCGCCGGCCATGGCCATGTCCGGTTTTCCGCCGCCCTTGCCGCCGCAAATCGTCGCCACCTCGCGGATCAGGTTGCCGGCATGGAAGCGTTCCAGCAGATCGGGGGTGACGCCGGCAATCAGCTGCACCTTGTCGTCGCCGCGCTTGACGCCGAACACCAGAACGCCGGATTTGAGCTTGGACTTGGCCTTGTCCATGGCATCGCGCAGGTCACTCACCGATGCCGGCAGCTCCGCCGCCACCAGTCGCACGCCGGCGACGTCGACGGCCCCGGCCACCACATCGTCGAGCAGGCCCGAAGCCTGCCTGGCCTTCAGCGAGGCCAGCTCGCGCTCGGCCTCCTTCAGCTTGGTCTGCAGCTGTGCGGCAGCCTCGGCCGCCTCCAGCGGGCGTACCTTCAACTGGCCGGCCACACCGGCCAGGGCAGTACTGTCGAGCAGGAAGCTGTCATAGGCTGCATCGGCCGTGACGGCCTCGATGCGGCGCACACCTGCGGCGATGCCGGCCTCGGTGGTGATGCGGAACAGGCCGATGTCGCCGGTATGGGCCACATGCGTGCCGCCGCACAGCTCGGTGGAGAAGCCCGCCTGCACCACGCGCACCTCGTCGCCGTACTTCTCTCCGAACAGTGCCATGGCGCCGCCGGCCAGCGCCTCGTCCTGGCTCATGACCTTGGTCTCGACCGTATCGTTAGCCCAGATCGCGGCGTTGACGCGCGCCTCAATGTCGCGGCGCTCATCCTCGGAAACCGGCTTGAAATGGGAGAAATCGAAGCGCAGGCGCTCGGCGGTGACCAGCGAGCCGGCCTGCTTGACGTGATCGCCGAGTACCTGGCGCAGCACCGCATGCAGCAGGTGGGTCACCGTGTGGTTGCGGCGGATGGCGGTGCGGCGCACGGCATCGACGGCGAAATGCGCCGTGTCCCCGGCACGGATCTCGCCCTGCTCGACCACACCGATGTGCACATGCAGATCGGCCAGCAATTTCTTCGTATCCTCGACGCGGAACACGCCGCCATCGTCGGTACGCACCGTACCGGTATCGCCGACCTGGCCGCCGGATTCGCCGTAGAACGGCGTCTGGTTAGCCACCAGCCAGCCCTTCTGCCCTTTCGACAAGGCCGCGACCATGGCCCCGTCGCCCAGCAGGCCGGTAATGACGCCCTCGGCCGCCAGGGTGTGGTAACCGAGGAATTCCGTCGGTCCATGGCGCTCGCGCAGCGCGAACAGCTCGGAAGGCACCGAGCTCTCCCCTGACCCCGACCAGGCGGCGCGGGCACGCTGGCGCTGCTCTTCCATGCAGGCCTCGAAGCCCGCCATGTCCAGTTGGATATCGCGCCCTTTCAGGATGTCAGCGGTCAAATCAGTGGGAAAGCCGTAGGTATCGTACAGCGTGAACAGGGTCTTGCCGGGAATGGTGCCGCCGGAGCCTGCCGCCTCGGCGGCGTCCTCGACCAGCTTCAGGCCGTTGTCCAGGGTCTTGATGAAACGCTCTTCCTCGATGCGGACGACCTGCTCGATATTGCGCTGACCATCCTGCAACTCGCGGAAATGACCGCCCATCACCTCGACCAGCACCGGCACCAGGCGGTGGATGAAGGCCGCGTGCATGCCGAGCAGGCGTCCGTGCCGGCAGGCACGACGCAGGATGCGCCGGAGCACGAAGCCGCGACCCTCGTTGGACGGCAGCACGCCGTCGGCAATCAGGAAGGACACCGAGCGCAGATGATCGGCGATAACGCGCAGACTGGCCGTGGTCTGGGTCTCGGCGCCATAGCGAACGCCCGTCAGCTCGGAGGCAGCCTCGATGATGCGCTGGAACAGATCGATGTCGTAGTTATTGTGCACGCCCTGCATGACGGCGGCGACGCGCTCCAGGCCCATGCCGGTGTCGACGCAGGGATTCGGCAGCGGCTTCAGTTCGCCCGCCTCGTCGCGGTCGTATTGCATGAACACCAGGTTCCAGATCTCGATATAGCGGTCGCCGTCCTCGTCCGGCGATCCCGGCGGGCCGCCGGCGATCTCAGGGCCATGATCGTAGAAGATCTCGGTGCACGGGCCGCAGGGCCCGGTGTCGCCCATGGACCAGAAATTGTCCTTGGCCCCGATGCGCGCAAAGCGCGAGGCCGGCACCCCGATCTCCTTCAGCCAGATGTCGGCGGCCTCGTCGTCCTCCTCGAACACGGTAACGAACAGGCGCTCCGGATCCAGGGCCAGTTCCACGGTCAGGAACTCCCAGGCGAAACGGATGGCATCGTGCTTGAAATAATCGCCGAAGGAGAAGTTGCCGAGCATCTCAAAGAAGGTGTGGTGACGGGCCGTGTGACCGACATTCTCAAGATCGTTGTGCTTGCCGCCGGCGCGCACGCATTTCTGGCTCGAGGCGGCGCGCGTATACGGCCTTGTCTCGTTGCCGAGGAAGACCTGCTTGAACTGCACCATGCCGGCATTCGTGAACATCAGCGTCGGATCACCGTGCGGTACCAGACTGCTCGACGGCACGATACTGTGCCCGTGGCGTGCAAAGTAATCGAGAAACCGCGAACGTATTTCGGACGCCTTCACCTTAATCCTCCACATTTCCGCGCTGTAGCGCGCGCAGAATGGTAGCCGAATCGAATCCCTTTTGCCTCAAAAATCGAGCCTCGCGCTGCCAGCGTTTGGCATCGACAAAGCGCTGCCGGCCGGGGTCACGGTGCGCCAGCATGGCCGTACAGGCGGCATCGGCATCGAAGGTTTCGCGCGCCTCTTCGGCAGCACGCTCCAGGACCCCGGCATCGACGCCGCGCATTCTCGCCTTCTGTGCGGCCAGCCACGGTGCCTCGCCGCGGCGCAGGCGCGCACGCAAAAAGCCCTCGGCGAAACGCTGCTCGCTCAGATATCCTTGTTGAACCAGCCTGTGAAGGGCATCGTCAATCTCATCGGAATCAAAGCCCTTTTCGGCCAACTTCGCCTGCATCTCGGCGGCACAGTGCTCGCGCCTGGCCAACGCGCGCAGGGCGGTGTTGTAGGCGGTCGGCTGCGGCCGGCCCAAGATCGCTTACCCAGCCGCGATCTTGGCCTTGGGCGCCGGGATGCCGAGCTTTTCACGCACCTGCGCCTCGATATCGGTCAGCAGCTCCGGATGCTGCTTCAGGTACTCAATAGCGTTGTCGCGGCCCTGGCCGATGCGCTCGTTACCGACCGCATACCAGGCCCCGCTCTTCTTGACCAGGTCGTAGTTCACGCCCAGATCCAGCACCTCGCCGGCATGGGACACGCCCTCGCCGTACATGATGGTGAACTCCGCAGTCTTGAACGGCGGCGACACCTTGTTCTTGACGACCTTGACCCGGGTCTCGTTGCCGATGACCTCGTCGCCCTTCTTCACGGCACCGATGCGGCGCACGTCCAGGCGCACCGAGGCATAGAACTTCAGGGCGTTGCCGCCGGTCGTCGTTTCCGGATTGCCGAACATGACGCCGATCTTCATGCGGATCTGGTTGATGAAGATGACCATGGTCTTGGAGCGGGAGATCGACGAGGTCAGCTTGCGCAGCGCCTGGCTCATCAGCCGTGCCTGCAGGCCCATATGCGAATCGCCCATATCGCCCTCAAGCTCGGCCTTCGGGGTCAGTGCCGCCACGGAGTCGACGACGATCATATCGATGGCTCCGGAGCGGGTCAGCATGTCGACAATCTCCAGCGCCTGCTCGCCGGAATCCGGCTGCGAGATCAGCAGCTCCTCGATGTTGACCCCGAGCTTCTCGGCATAATTGACGTCCAGGGCGTGCTCGGCGTCGATGAAGGCGCAGGTGCCTCCCATGCGCTGGGCCTCGGCCACCGCGTGCAGGGCCAGCGTCGTCTTGCCCGAAGACTCCGGGCCGTAGATCTCGATGACGCGCCCGCGCGGATAGCCGCCGACGCCGAGGGCCGAATCCAGCGCCAGGCTGCCCGTCGACACCACCTCAACCGGCACCCGGCTCTCTTCGCCCAGGCGCATGATCGTGCCCTTGCCGAACTGCCGCTCGATCTGCGACAGCGCGGTTTCCAGTGCCTTCTCTTTTTCAGACATCGTTATTCCCCCAATGGAAAATCTTCCAGAATCCGGTATCGCGCCCCATCCGGGCGCAGCATGGACTGCATCAGGCTCAGCGTGCCGGCTGCCCATGAAAGCTCCGGCAGCGGCGGCATGGTCGCAAGCACCTCGGCCTCGATCGGCGGCGCCGCGGATGCGCGCGCCAGCGTCACATGCCCACGGAACGGTTCGTCCCGGGCCGGACGCTTGCGAAGCGTAGCATGGCCGGCAAGCCGGCAACAGCGGGCAAGCCGCATCGATTCCCCGTCCCCGGTATCCGCCACGCCGGCCCACAGCACGCGCGGGCGCGTGGACGACGGAAAGGCGCCGAAGCCGTCGAGTGCCAGTTGTAGCGGGCCATGGCGGGCGGCGCAAGCACCCAGCGCCTCGGCGAGATCGTCCGTCTCTCCCCCCTCCACCTCGCCGAAGAAGGCCAGCGTCAGATGCCAGTTGCGTGGCGGCACGTCCCGCCACACGCCGGGGGGATAATCGGCATTGGCGGACTCCCACCAGGCATGCAGTTCTTCGACCACCCCGGCCGGCAGATCGAGGGCGGCGAACAGGCGCATGCCTAGCGTCGGAACCCCGTGGCCAGCAGGTACATCTCCGCCGAATCGCGACGGCTGGCCGCCGGCTTGACCGCCTTGACGATGCGGAACCAGCCGGACAGTTCGCGACGATAGGCATCGTAGCCGTCGCCCATGAAGGTCTTGAGCAGCATATGCCCGCCCTCCTTCAGGTGATTGACGGCGAAATTCAGCGTCATGTCGTTCAGGTGCATCATGCGGGCCTGGTCAACGATCTTGTTGCCACTCATCTCCGGCGCCATGTCCGACAGCACAAGGGACAGCGGCCGCCCGGCCAGCGCCTTGTCGATGGTCGCCTGCCCCTTGGGGGAGTCGAAATCCCCCTGCAGCATGGTGACCCCCGGTACCGGCACCACCGGCAACAGGTCGATGCCGACCAACAGCCCCCCTTCCCCGAGGCGTGGGGCGATCTCGGCACTCCACGAACCCGGGGCGCAGCCGAGGTCGACGACGGCGGCGTCCGATTTCAGCGTCAGGCCATGCTTATCGAGGATTTCGGTGAGCTTGAAGGCCGCGCGCGAGCGCTTGCCCTCCTTCTGTGCGCGCTTGACGAAGCCGTCGTTGACATGGCGCTGATACCACTGGGTACTTCGGTTCTTGGCGCCCATTACTCCTTCAACCTCCAGCCCGTACGCCAGACCTGCCAGCACAGGGCGATACAGCCCAGGCTGACCAGGCCGACGATCCATGCGGTGCGGATCGGATCGGTGTCTCCGACACCGAGAAAACCGAAGCGGAAGCCGTCGATCAGGTAGAAGAAGGGGTTGGCCTCGTTCAGATGCCGCCAGAGCGGTGGCAGCTGCCCGGCGGAGTAGAACACGCCGGACAGAAAGGTCAGCGGCAGGATGACGAAATTGCTGATCAGGGCGATATCGTCGAACTTGCGCGACCAGATGCCGCCGACCAGCCCCAGGGAACCCATGATGATGCTGCCGCATACCGCGTAGTAAAGCATCAACAGCGGGTGGAAGGCCGGGAAATGCACGAATGGACTCAGTACCCCGAGGAACACCGTGGCCACGATCAGGGCGCGCACCACCGCCGCCGCCAGGAAGGCGGCCACGACCTCGCCGGCCGACAGCGGCGCCATCAGCAGGAAGATGTACACATTCATGACCTTGCTGGTGACGATAGAGCTGGAGGTATTGGCGAAGGCGTTCTGCAGCATCGACATCATGGCCAGGCCAGGCACCAGGAAGGTGAAGTACGGCACCGCCAGCCCAGGCACGTGCCTATCCCCCATGGCATAGCGGAACACCGCCAGGTACAGCAACGCCGTCAGCGCCGGGGCCACGATGGTCTGCATCTTCACCTTCAGGAAGCGGCGGACCTCGCGCATGAACAGCGTCCTGGCCCCGTAGACATTGACCGGCCTCACGCCGCCTCCCGGGTCAGGCGCAGGAACACGTCCTCGAGATCCTCCTGGCGCACGCTGGCATCGAGCGGCGGGCCCAGACGGCTGACGGCCGCCGAATAAGCGGCGTGGAAGGTCGTACTGTTGGCATCCGGATGCTGCAGCGTCAGGCAGATTCCGTCGTCCAGCTGCCTGGGCAGGAAGTCGGCCAGCGCCGCCATGTCCTCGGCGTCCGGCTGGTGTTCGGGCCCGTAGCGCAGCCATAAGTAGGAGCCGGCCACCTCGTGCATCAGCGCGCGCATCGGCCGATCAGCAATGACGCGGCCGTGCTGGATGATGGCCACCCGGTCGCACAACTCCTCCGCCTCCTCCAGATAATGGGTGGTCAAGAGGATCGTCGTGCCCTGCCGGTTCAGCTCGCGCATGAAGGCCCACAGACGCTGGCGCAGCTCGACATCGACGCCGGCCGTCGGTTCGTCCAGCACCACCAGCTGCGGCCGGTGCACCAGGGCCTGGGCCACCAGCAGGCGCCGGCGCATGCCGCCGGACAGCTGGCGCGTGTTCTTGCCGGCGTGCTGCGCCAACTCCAGGCGTTCCAGCAGCTCGTCGATCCAGGCCTCGTCGGGGCGCTTGCCGTACATGCCGCTGGTCAGGCGCAGCACCTCACGGCAGGTGAAGAAGGGATCGAATGCTGCTTCCTGCGGCACGATGCCCATGCGCCGTTTGCACCAGGCCCGCTCGGCGAAGATGTCATGGCCGAAAAAACGCGCCCAACCGGCCGTGGGCCGCACGATGTCGGCCAGGATGTTGATCAGCGTGGACTTGCCGGCGCCGTTCGGGCCCAGAAGCGCATAGAAGCTGCCAGCTGGGACCGCGAGGTCCACGCCATGCAGGGCCGTCTTGCCGTTGCCATAGACCTTGGACAGGCCCTCGACCTGCAGCGCAAGGTCAGACATGTCAGCTTACAGGGAGGCCGTAGAGATACGGGATTCGGACACCGTTAATAGCCGGCGTTGGCGCAGCCGCCGCTCGACTCGGAAGGGGTGAAGGACTTGCCACAGCCGCAGGTGGATGCGGCGTTGGGATTGCGGATGACGAAGGAGGCGCCCTGGATGCTCTCCTGGTAGTCGACCTCGGCGCCGTTCAGCAAATCCAGGCTCATCGGATCGACCAGCAGTTTGACCTCCCGGCTTTCGATGACCTGATCGTTGTCGCCGACGGCATCGTCGAAGGAAAAGCCGTACTGGAAGCCGGAGCAACCACCACCGGACACGAAGATACGCAGATGCAGCCCGCCGTTCTCCTCGTTGGCCAGGAGGGCGTGGATCTTGTTGGCGGCGGTTTCGGTCAGACTCAGCGACATGGGCATACTCTCAACATAGCAATCTTTGTGCATTATCCGCCTTGACCCGCCCTTACGCAACCCCATGTGCATTGGGGAGGCTGTCCAGCTTTCGCTTGTCAGCGCACCCGACGTCGCCACAATGCCCGCATGCCCCTCTGTATCCGGTGTATTGCGCTGCTGCTGATGCTGACCTCCTGCCATGCGGGACCGGCCGCCTACAAGGAAACGCGCTTCATGATGGGCACCATCATCACCTTCACCGTCATGGGCACCGACAAGGCCGACGCCGCAGCCGCCGTGAAAGACGCCGCCGACACCATGCAATCCCTGGCCGACGCCCTGACGATCTACGGCGATCATGGCGATTCCGTCAAGGCCTTCAACGCCTCGATCCCCGGCACGCCGATGCGCCTCGCCCCGCCCGCCGAGACGGTGCTTGAGGCCGCCATGCAGGTTTACCGGCAGAGCCATGGCGCCTTCGACCCGGCGCTCGGCGCCCTGGACGTCCTGTGGGGCTTCTCGCTGCAACCGCCCCCCACCGCCCCGCCGCCGGAAACGGCCATCCGCCGGAACATGGCCACGGCCCGTTGTCTGAGCCGCCAGGGCAACGCCTGGCAGCGCGCCGATACCGTCTGCCAGCTCGATTTCGGCGGCATCGGCAAGGGCTATATCGTCGACCGGGGCATCGCCGTGCTGCAGCGCCACGGTATCACCAATGCCATCATCAACGCCGGCGGCAATCTCAGGGTGATCGGCAGCCACGGGCAACGGCCCTGGCATATCGGCATCAAGCATCCCCGGCGCCAGGCCGACATGCTCGGGTCCGTCGACCTTCATAACGGTGAAAGCATATCCACATCGGGGGATTACCAGCATTTCTTCATGTACAAGGAGAAGCGCTACCACCACATTCTGGACCCCGCCTCGGGCCGCCCCGCCCGCGGCGTGGAAAGCGCCACCATCATCGCCCCCTCGGGCATCCTGTCCGATGCCTGGAGTACGGCACTGTTCGTCATGGGCCCCAGGGGACTGCCGCTGATCGCCAGACTCGGATTCGACGGCCTGATCGTCGACAGCCGGGGGCAGCTTCACATGACCCCCGGCATGGCCAAACGATTTACGCCCATCGATACTCAGTGATCTGCATCGCTTGCGGCGCCAGGACCCTGCTCCTATGCTGCAAAGCACGCCACATCGGGCCGCGGGGAGATCATGGACGTTTCGGAATTGCTCGCCTTCACCGTCAAGAACAATGCCTCTGACCTACACATCTCCTCCGGCGAACCGCCGCTGATCCGCATCCACGGAGACATGACACGCATCAAGATGCCGCCACTGCAGGCGCGCGAGGTGCAGTCCATGCTCTACGACATCATGAACGACACCCAGCGCAAGCTGTTCGAGGAGCATCTGGAGCTGGATTTTTCGTTCTCGCTCGGCGATATCGCCCGCTTCCGCGTCAACGTCTTCGCCCAGAACCGGGGCATCAGCGCCGCCTTCCGCGTCATTCCGAACGAGGTATTCACCTTCGATCAGCTGAAGAGCCCGGCCATCTTCAAGGACATCGCCATGACGCCGCGCGGCATCTGTCTGGTCACCGGCCCCACCGGCTCCGGCAAGTCGACGACGCTGGCGTCCATGGTCGACCACCGCAATCAGAACGAACGCGGCCATATCCTGACCATCGAGGATCCCATCGAGTTCGTGCACCGCTCCAAGGCCAGCCTGGTGTCGCAGCGCGAACTGGGGGCACATACGCGCTCCTTCTCCAACGCCCTGCGCAGCGCCCTGCGCGAGGACCCGGACGTCGTCCTCGTCGGCGAGCTGCGCGATCTGGAAACCATCCGCCTGGCACTGACGGCGGCGGAGACCGGCCATATGGTGTTCGGCACCCTGCACACCTCCTCGGCACCGAAAACCATCGACCGTATCATCGATGTGTTCCCCGCCGCGGAGAAGGACATGGTGCGCGCCATGCTGTCCGAATCGCTGCGCGCTGTGATCTCTCAGACCCTGATCAAGACGGCGGATGGCTCCGGTCGCGTCGCCGCCTACGAGATCATGCTGGGCACGCCGGCCATCCGGAACCTGATTCGCGAGAACAAGGTGCCGCAGATGGTGTCGGTGATGCAAACGGCGATGCGCGAGGGCATGCAGACCCTAGATGTGCATCTGCAGGAGCTGGTCAAGGGACGCAAGATCACGCAGCAGGCGGCGCTGGAGGTCGCGAGCAACAAGCGGCTGTTCGGCGGCGGTGCCATCTGAGCGCCGACCGGACCGCATTGAGGAGGAACGCATGAGTGCCAACGAACCGGGGCAACGCCTTTCGATCAAGCAATTGCTGATGGTCATGGCCAAGAAGGATGCCTCGGACCTGTATATCACGGCGGGCATGCCGCCGGCATACCGCATCAACGGTAGCGTCTACCCGTTGAAGCAGGAACCGTTGAACAGCGTGCAATGCGAGCAGCTCGCCAATGCGGCGATGAGCGAGAAGCAACGCGCCACCTTCTCGGCGACGATGGAGATGAACCTGGCACTCTCCTACCCCGATCTCGGGCGTTTCCGCGTCAACATCTTCCGCCAGCGCGGCAGCATCGGCATGGTCATCCGACAGATCAAGACGCAGGTGCCGACACTCGAGGCCCTGGGCCTGCCGGAGGTGTTCAAGGACCTGTCCATGTCCAAGCGTGGCCTGATCATCATGGTCGGCGCCACCGGCTCCGGCAAATCCACCTCGCTGGCGGCGATGATCGACCATCGCAATAGCAACGAGGCCGGCCATATCATCTGCATCGAGGATCCCATCGAGTTCGTGCATGCACACAAGAAATCCGTCATCACCCAGCGCGAGGTCGGCACCGATACGCTCGAATACAAGGATGGCCTGAAGAACACCCTTCGCCAGGCCCCGGACGTCATCCTTATCGGCGAGATCCGCGACCGGGAAACCATGGAGCACGCCATCACCTTCTCCGAGACCGGGCATTTGTGCATGGCCACGCTGCACGCCAACAACGCCAACCAGGCGCTGGAGCGCATCATCAACTTCTTCCCGGAAGAGGTGCACCCCCAGGTGAAGCTGAACCTGGCGCTGAACCTGCGCGCCATCCTGTCCCAGCGCCTGGTCAAGAGCGTCGACGATGCGCGCACGCCGGCCATCGAGATCCTCATCAACACCCCGCGCATCTCGGATCTGATCTCGAAATGGGAGATCAGCGAGATCAAGGAGGCCATGGCCGGCGGCAAAAACTACGGCATGCAGACCTTCGACCAGCATCTGCTGGAGCTTTGGAAGGCCGGCACCATCACCGAGGACGAGGCGATTGCGCCATGCCGATTCGGTCAACGACCTGCGCCTGCATATCAAGATGGCGCGGCTGGAGGGAAGCGACGAGCCGGTGGACGTCGACCGGCTGGGCGCCGGCGACCTGAAAATCTGATGAGCGAATGGCATTTAATCGACGATCTGCTCCTGGCCGCCCACAAGCACAAGGCCTCGGATCTGATCATCCGCACCCATGATCGCATCCGCATGCGCATCCACGGCGCTATCGTCACCGTCTCTCCGGACAAGATCCCGGAACCCGACCGCGAACAACTGAAGGCCATGATCGCGCATGTGACGCGCGGACTGCATACCGACATCCCCATCGAGCAGATGCATAATCTCGATCTGCACTACTCGCTGGAGAATGTGGCGCATTTCCGCCTCCATATCCTACGCACGCACAACGACTTCGGCCTGGTGGCGCGCGTCATCCCCCAGTCCATCCCCGGCTTCGACGCGCTGCGCCTGCCGCCGGTGGTGCGCGAGATCTGCGGTTACCGCAGCGGCCTGGTGCTCATGGCCGGGGCCACCGGCTCCGGCAAGAGCACGACCATGGCGGCCATGCTCAACCACGTCATCACGCACCGGCCGGTGCACGTGGTGACGCTGGAGGATCCGATCGAGTACCGCTACAGCTCCGAGCGCAAGGGCACGGTCTGCCAGCGCGAGCTGGGTCGCGATGTCATGAGCTATGCCCAGGGGCTGAACGATGCCATGCGCGAGTCGCCGGACATCATCGTCGCCGGCGAGGCCCGGGATGCCGCCGTTATCCAGCTGGCCCTGCAGGCCGCGGAGACCGGGCATCTGGTGATGGCCACGGTGCATGCGACGACGGCCATCGGCACCATGCAGCGCATGCTCTCAGCCTTCGCGCTGGACGAACAGGCCGCCATCCGCGAGCGCCTGGCCGAGAACCTGCGCGCCGTCATCGTGCAGAAGCTGCTGCCGCTGAAGAACGGCAGTGGCCGCATCGTGGCGCTGGAGATCATGATCCGAAATTCCGTGATCAAACACTTCATCCTCGATTCGGATCGCTGGCGCGAGATCCCGCGGGCCATGGAGGAAGGGCACACGCTTTATGGCAGCCAGACCTTCGACCAGCACCTGCAGCAGCTGGTCGAGGCCGACCAGGTCGCCTACGAGGAGGCCCTGGCCAACGCCGTGTATCCGGAGGATTTCGTCATGCGCATGGGGCGTGAGTAACGGCTAGCGCCACCGGCTAGGGAAGCGCAGCGCACGCAGCGCGACGCGGATGGCCTCGGCACCCTGGCGCATCTGCTCCCGCCCCCCATCGCCCGACGGCAGCATCACCGGTTCACCGAAACGGATACGGGCGCGGCCCCTTCTCAGGAACGGGGTCCAGAGATGCTGATGGTCGAAGGGCCAGACGCCGGCGATGCGAAACGGGATCACCGGCGCCCCCGTTTCATGGGCCAGCACCACCGCCCCCGGCAATACCTGTTTCAGCGGTACCGGCGGATGCGCTGCCCCTTCCGGAAACAGGCAAACCGCCTGGCCGGCACGCACCGCCGCAATCACCGCTTTCAAGGCATGGCGATTGGCGCCGCCCGGACTGACCGGGATCGCCCCCACCGCGTCGAAAAACCAGCGCATGCCGGCCATGCCGCTGTAGTACTCGCGTGACATCAGGAAGCACAGCGGCCGGTTCACGGCGGCCTGGATCAACAGCGGATCGACACCGGCCAGATGATTGCCGACGAGGATGACCGGCCCGTCTGGCAAGCTCAGGCGCGTCCGGCGCGGCAGTCGCTGCCAGAGCCGGCAGTACATGCGGTTCAGCGCACGCAAGAAGCGGTTCGGGCCGCGCCTGTCGCCGCTCATGCCGTGTCCCTGCATGGGCCCATGCTATCATGCCCCGAAAGCGCCCGTAGCAATCCCTCCGCCTTGTGCCCGGTCTCCCGCAGTTCGGCCTCGGCATCGGAATCGGCGACGATGCCGGCTCCGGCCGCCCAACCGAGCTCGCCGTGCTGCCACCAGAAGCTGCGGATCAGGATATTCATGTCCACGCGTCCATCCCAACCGATATGGCCAATGCCGCCGGTATAGGCGCCGCGCGCCTGCCCCTCCAGCTCATGGATGATCTGCATGCAGCGCAGCTTCGGGCAGCCGGTGATGGTGCCGCCCGGGAACATGGCCAAAAACACGTCGATAACATCAAGCCCCTGCGCCAGACGGCCGCGCACATTGGACACGATATGCTGCACCGTGGCATAGCGCTCCAGCGTCATGCACTCGTCGACGGCCACACTGCCCGGCCGACAGATGCGGCCCAGGTCGTTGCGTTCCAGATCGACCAGCATGATATGCTCGGCGCGCTCCTTCTCGGACAGCAGCAGTTCGCTGGAAAGCTGGGCATCCCCCTCACCAAAGCCACGCCGGCGCGTGCCGGCGATCGGGCGCGTGTCCACCCACCCGTCTGCATGCATGCGGAACAGACGCTCGGGCGAGGCCGACGCCACATAGAACGGATCGTCATCGCCGATGCGCAAAAAGGCGGAGAAAGGTGCCGGGTTGACCTGTCTCAGCCTGGCATACAGATCGGGCAGCCGTTCCTCATTCAGCTCCGCCTGCCAGAAGCGCGCGATATTGGCCTGGAACACGTCGCCGGCATGAATATAGGCCTTGACCCTGGCCACCGCCCGCAGGTAATCCTCGGGCCTTGTGGCGTGCACATGGGAGACGGGAACGGCCGGGGCATCGCCCTGCCCCCTCGGCACGCCCGGAAGCCAGGCCTGCAGCGCATCCAGATGCGCCTCGCCCTTCAGCGTGCTCAGGTACAGGCGATCGTCCTCGATACACAGCGACCAGGCCGGCGCATGCGTCCAGAACAGGGGGCCGGCCAATGGCGTCTTCGGATCGGGCAAGCGCTCGCCCAGCCGCCCGGCCTCGTAGGCCGCATAGAACAGGCTGCGCACCCCAGGCACCGCGGCACCGGGCGATGCCAGCTCCCGGCGCCAGGCCGCCAGGAAGGCCTCGCCGTCTGCCACCGCATGCAGCGTCCGGGATTCCCCCTCGGCGGAGACCAGTATCTGGCGTCCCGCCCCGGATGGATCCTCGAGCATGGCGCAGAAGGTGTGCGGCATATGCCGGAAAATATCGTGGCCCGACGGCGAACCGGCGGGCCACGGCATGCTGCGGCTATGGATCATCGAAAAGACAGGGCCGCAGAGCGGCTCAGGTGAATTGGCGCACCACCACCGAGGCGTTGGTCCCGCCGAAGCCGAACGAATTAGAAATAGCCACGCGGAGATTGGCCTGGCGCGCCGTATGCGGCACGTAATCGAGATCGCACTCCGGGTCCGGATCGTCCAGGTTGATCGTCGGCGGTACCACACCATGATGCACGGCCAGCACCGTGAAGGCCGCTTCGATGCCTCCGGCCGCCCCCAGCAGGTGCCCGGTCATCGATTTCGTGGAGGACACCATCAGCGACTTGGAATGATCGCCGAACACCGCCTTGATACCCTGGGTCTCGGCCACATCGCCGGCGGGTGTGGATGTGCCGTGGGCATTGATGTAATCGACCTCTTCCGGGGCAATGCCGGCAGAGGCCAGCGCCGCCTTCATGCAACGGGCACCGCCCTCACCGCCCGGCGCCGGCGCCGTCATATGATAGGCATCGCCCGACATGCCGTAGCCGACAACCTCGGCCAGGATGGTGGCGCCGCGGGCCTGCGCCGATTCCAGCGATTCCAGCATCATCACACCGGCACCCTCGCCCATGACGAAGCCGTCACGCCCGGCATCCCACGGACGGGAGGCCCGCTCAGGCTCGTCGTTGCGCGTGGACAGGGCGCGGGAGGCGCAGAAGCCACCGATGCCAAGCTCGCAGATACAGGATTCGGAGCCGCCGGCCAGCATGGCGTCGGCATCGCCGCGGGCGATCACCGCGAAGGCATCGCCGATGGCATGCGTGCCGGTAGCGCAAGCCGTCACCGTGGCCGAATTCGGACCCTTGGCGCCGGTCAGCATCGACACCCAGCCGGAGATCATATTGATGATGGTCTGCGGAATGAAGAACGGCGATATCTTGCGCACGCCGCCCTCCATGTAGGCCCGCATCGTCCTCTCGATCGACGGTAGACCGCCGATGCCGGAGCCGATGATGACGCCGATGCGCTCGGCGTTACGCTCGTTGACCTCAAGTCCCGACTGCTCCAGGGCCATAAAGGCCGCGGCAATGCCGTACTGGATGAACGTATCCATCTTTCGGGCATCTTTCTTGTTCACATAGGGATCGACGTCAAAGTCCGGCACCTCGCCCGCAATGGTGCAGGGCATGGCGGTGGCCACCGCATCGAAGCGGCTGATGCGGCGTATACCGGATCGGCCAGCCACCAGGTTCTGCCATGTGGATTCGGTGCCGGAACCCAACGGGGTCACCAGCCCGACGCCGGTGACGACGACGCGGCGACTCATGATTACTCCGCTTTGGAGGCGATATAATCGATAGCGTTCTGTACCGTCTGGATCTTCTCGGCATCCTCATCCGGAATCTCGATGCCGAACTCTTCCTCGAAGGCCATGACCAGCTCCACGGTGTCCAGCGAATCGGCGCCAAGATCATCCACGAAGGAGGAATCGGAATTGATTTCACTCTCATCAACGTTCAGCTGATCGGCAACAATCTTGATAACTTTCGCTTCAATTTCTGCAGACATGTAGTCCTCCCGAAACAAATTAGCGCGGCTTCTATCATAGGTCACAGGGCCGCACAAGCCTGAAACCACATTTGTGCCGATGCCCCCGCTGACGGCGGCATCGACCGCAAACTACATATACATCCCGCCGTTGACGTGCAGCACCTGTCCGGTGATGTACGCCGCCTTGTCGCCGGCCAGGAACAGCACAGCGTCGGCGATGTCGCGCGGCTCGCCCAATCGGGCCAGCGGAATCTGCTCGACCAGGCGCTTGTGCGCCTCCTCGCCCAGCTCTGCTGTCATATCCGTGGCGATGAAGCCCGGGGCGACGGCATTGACGGTGATGCCGCGCGAGCCGATCTCGCGCGCCAGCGAGCGGGTCAGCGCATCGATACCGCCCTTGCTGGCGCAGTAATTCGCCTGGCCAGGGTTACCCATCGAGGCCACCACCGAGGACAGGTTGATGATGCGCCCGAACCTCGCCTTCATCATCGGCTTCAGTGCCGCCTGAGCGGCATGGAATACCGAGGAAAGATTGGTATCGATGACCTGCTGCCATTCTTCGCCCTTCATGCGCATGGCCAGCGTGTCGCGGGTGATGCCGGCATTGTTGACCAGCACGCTCAGGCGCCCGAAATGCGCCGCCGTATCGGTGACGAAGCCCTGGATCTCGTCGCGTTTGGACACGTCGACGGCGCGTGCCAGCACCTCGGCACCATGGGCCGCGGTCAGACGCTCCGCCGCCGCGCGTACCGTATCCTCGCGCGTGCCGCAAATGGCCAGGTCGTAGCCTGCCCCGGCGAATGCCTCGGCAATGGCGTAACCGATGCCCCGGCTGGCGCCGGTGACCAGCGCTACAGGCTTGTCGCTCATCTATTCCTCCCCTGCGCCGGCCAGGGCCTGGGCCAGCTGGTCCGGTACCGCCGTCGTGTCGACAGCAAGATCGCGCTCGATGCGCTTGATCAGCCCCGCCAGCACCTTACCCGGTCCGACCTCCACGCCGCGGGCAATACCCTGGCGACGCATGCCCTGGATGGTCTCGGTCCAGCGCACCGGCATCACCAGCTGCGCGATCAGAGCATCGCGAATTTCATCCGCCTGATCAAGCGGCAACGCCCGGGCATTGCTCCACACCGGCCGATCCGGGTTCGTCAGCGCCACGTCCTGAAGGCGCTGGCGCATGCGCTCGGCCGCCGGCTGCATCAAGGGCGTATGCGACGGGGCACTGACGGCCAGCGGCAGCGCCCGCTTGGCCCCGGCAGCACTTGCCGCCGCCATGGCGCGCTCCACCGCCGGACGATGACCGGCGATGACCAGCTGGCCCGGGCAATTCAGATTGGCAGGCCAGGCCTTCTCAGCGTCGCTGGATGCCGCCTCGCAGATATCGGCCACCACGTCGTCATCGAGACCCAGGATGGCGGCCATCAGGCCCACGCCTGCCGGCACGGCCTCGCTCATGGCCATGCCGCGAAATGCCACCAGACGCAGGGCATCGGCAAAGTCCAGGCTACCCGCAGCCACCAGCGCCGAGTACTCGCCCAGCGAATGCCCGGCGAGTTGCGCGGCCTCCGCGCCATGTTCGTGGCGCCAGACGCGCAGCACGGCGATGGAAGCCGCCAGCAACGCCGGTTGCGTGTATTCGGTCGCATTCAGCCTCTCACCGGCATCGTCGCGGATCAGCGCCGCCATATCGTAGCCCAGGGCGTCGGAGGCCTCGTCCAGGGTGGCGGCCACGATGGCAGGATGCGACGCCGCATGGGCATCGAGCATGCCCTTGCTTTGGGAGCCCTGTCCCGGAAAGAAGAAAGCCAGTGTCGAATGCATGAATCCTCTCGTTGTTGTGCAGGCCTAGGCCTTGGACCAGCGCACCAGATTGGCACCCCAGACGAAGCCGGCACCGAAAGCCTCGAGCAGCAGCAGCTGCCCATGCTGCAGTCGACCTTCGCGGTACAGGGCATCGAGCGCCAGCGGCACGCTGGCCGCCGAGGTATTGGCGTGTTTGTCGACGGTCAGTACCACGCGCGCCATCGGCAGGCCCAGCTTCTTGGCCGTGGCGGTGATAATGCGGGCATTGGCCTGGTGCGGCACCAGCCAGTCGACGTCGGAGCGCGCCAGATCATGGGCCTGCAGCACCTCGTCGACGACGCGACCGAGCATGGTCACAGCCATGCGGAACACCTCGTTGCCGCGCATCTCGATGGCCGCCACTCCGGCTGCGTCGACATCGAGCAAGGGGCGTCCCGGCGCGTTGTTGCGCTCACCGTGCTCGGCCATCAGCAGGTGTCGGTGCGCCCCATCGGCGCGCAGCACCGAGCCGACGACACCGCCCTCCGTATCCCTTGCCTCGAGCACGACGGCGCCGGCACCGTCGCCGAACAGCACACAGGTGCTGCGATCCGACCAGTCGAGAATACGGGACATCGATTCGGCGCCGACCAGCAGCACCCGACGGAACATGCCGGCACGCATCATGCCATCCAGCTGCGCCAGACCGTAGACGAAACCCGAACAGACGGCCTGGATATCCCATGCTGGGAAACCGCTGCCGCCGAGCTTGTACTGCACAATGCTGGCCGTGGACGGGAAGATCATGTCCGGCGTCGTCGTCGCCACCACCAGGGCATCGATGTCCGCCACCGTCAACCCGGCATCGGCCAGGGCGCGCCTGGCGGCCTCGCTGGCGAGATCCGAGGTCTGCTGATCGGCGGCAATGATATGGCGCTGGCTGATGCCGGTGCGCTCGCGGATCCAGGTGTCGCTGGTCTCCACCATGGACTCCAGCTCCTGGTTCGTCAGCACCCGCTCGGGCAGGTAGGAGCCAACACCGGCGATATGCACACGCACCGTCATGCTACAGCTCCTGGGGCATCGAGGCGGCAATGCGCTCGATCAGTCCAGCCTGCACCTCGCGGCGGGCGGCATCCAGGGCACAGGCATAGCCGTGGGCGTCGGCAGAGCCGTGGCTCTTGACGACGATGCCGTTCAAGCCCAGCAGCGGCGCCCCGTTGTAGACGCTGGGATTCATGCGCTCCTTCATACGTTTCAGCGAGGCGCGCGCCAGCAGGGCTCCGGCCTTGGCCATCGTCGTGGAGTTCAAGGCCTCGCGCAGCTGCTTGATCATGTACTTGGCCGTGCCCTCCATGGTCTTCAGGGCCACGTTACCGACGAATCCGTCGCAGACGATGACATCCGCGGTATCGGAGAACAGGTCCGTGCCCTCGACGAAGCCGATGAAGTTCAGCGGCATCTCGCGCAGCTCGGTGGCGGTCAGCTTGATGACGTCCGTGCCCTTGATGTCCTCGGTGCCGATGTTCAAAAGGCCGATGCGCGGCGCCTCGATGCCGTGGGCAGCCTGCATATAGCAAGAGCCCATGACGGCGAATTGAAGCAGGTGGTTGGAGGTACAATCGACATTGGCGCCGGCATCGAGAAACAGCGTGGCGCCACCGCCGACTGAAGGGATCAGGGAAGCGATGGCCGGACGATCGACGCCCGGCAGGGTCTTGAGCACCATGCGCGAGATCGCCATCAGGGCGCCGGTGTTACCGGCACTGACGAAGGCATCCCACTCGCCATCACGCACCATGCGCGCCCCGATATGCATCGAGGAATCCTTCTTGCGACGCAGCACGGAGGATGGGGATTCACACATGCCGATAACATCGCTGGCCGGCACGATTTCGACCTGGCCGGCGATACCACGCGCCTCGAGCTCGGGCGAGATCTCCTCGGGACGGCCGCAGATACCCAGATGCAGGCCCTCGGCGGAAATGTCACCACGGACGGAAAGCACGTCGGCCATGGCCTCGGCGATCATCGGGATGCCGCGATCGCCGCCGTGGCCATCGGCCAGAACACGCACCGCGCGGCCGGAGGCTGGGGATGCTGGATGTTCGGTTGAATGCATCAGTCCGATTGGACCCGATACGCGATCAGTTGAGATCAAACGACGGGATTATGCTTCGCCCTTGGCCATGACCTCGCGACCCTTGTAATGGCCGCAATGCGGGCAGGCGTGATGCGGGCGCATGATATCGCCGCAGTTCGGGCACTCGCTCATGGCCGAGGCCTCCAGCCCGTCATGGGCACGGCGCATATTGCGCTTGGACTGACTCGTCTTTCTCTTTGGAACCGCCATGGTTTGACTCCTTCTCCGGCCTACGCCGGCCTATGTTTTGCGATCGCGGGTCACCCCGCCATCAGTCGAACTTGATCCCGCCCAGCGCCGCAAAGGGGTGATCTGCATCCCCTCGCTCGCATTGGCACTCGCCCTGGTTGCGGTTGCGGCCGC
Organism: uncultured Zetaproteobacteria bacterium; assembly: GCA_963764315.1. GTDB lineage: Bacteria > Pseudomonadota > Zetaproteobacteria > Mariprofundales > Mariprofundaceae > DATLWN01. The sequence goes on along the minus strand of CAVXSB010000002.1, from coordinate 175,079 downwards.
ATACCGGGCAAAGCCCGAGGCAGTCGGGTCGGCATGCCGCATCCACGGGCCATGCCAGCCAAATATCCTCCCGCAGCACGTCCACCAGGTGCAATTCGCCCGGTGACGGCAGCAGCGTGGCCGTATCCTCGTCCGGCATGCCGGTACCGAGGCGGAAAGCCACATCACAATCCCCGGCCAGTTCCGCCTCGAACGGCGCGTTGCAGCGGCTGCAATGCCGCGCTTCGTTGAAACGCCAGTGGCCGCGCAAACGGTACACATCGCCCTTGCACACGAGGCTGCCCTGCCAGTCCAGATCGGAGCGCATGGATTCCAGTGGTGCCACCGCACCTACAGACGAATCCTGCATCACCGCAGCCGGAATCTGGCCATCCCAGCGCATGCCGGCCGCCGGCAAGTCCCGTAACACCACGATCCACTGTCGGCGCAATCCGACCTCCTGCCGCCGCAGCATACCGCATGACCCGCCGCGGACTGGGCCGGCATTATGAATATCCGCCCCTACAGGTCAAGAAATGCTTGCCCCTGCGCCGCCCGCGCCTCGTGCCAGCGATACGGCCATCTCCACGACGCCGGCCGCCGGATCCGCATCGCCCAGCAACGCCTGCAGCCTTGCAAAGCTCCTTCGCTGCCCGGCCGCCTCGGCCCCGGACCTATCGAGCAGCCTGAGGACCCAACCGGCTACAGCCTCTTCCGTGCAGGCCTCCTGGATCAGCTCCGGCATCGCCTCCTCACCCAGCAGGATGTTCGCAAGCCCCACATGCGGCAGGCGCACGAGCCGGCGTCCCAGCGCCATCATCAACGGCGGTGCCCGGTAAACGAGGATCGACGGCACCTGCCACAGCGCCAGCTCCAGCGTGGCCGTGCCGGAAACGGCCACCGCCGCATCCGCGCGCAGGGCATAGCCTTGCTGCATGCGCTCAAGCCGATGCACACGCGGCGCATCCAGCAACGGCGCCAGCAGCGAGGCGTCGGCCCCGGGGGCTACCGGCACCACGGCATGCGCATCCGGACGCTCGGCCGCCACCCTCTCCCAGGCCGCGGCCAGCACCGGCGCATGCCGCGCGAGCTCCCCGGGACGGCTGCCGGGAAGCAGCGCCACCAGCGGCACCTCGGCGGCAAGATCCAGGCTCGCCCGCAGTTCCGAAGCACTCCATCCCTGCCGGCAGGCCGCAGCACTCGGGTTGCCGACGTAGCGGGCGACGATCCCCCTTTCCGCGAACCAGGCGGGCTCGAATGGCAGGATGCAGGCCAGGCCATCCTGGGCGGCACGCAGGCGGCGCGCCCGCCAGGCTCCCCAGGCCCACAGCTTCGGGGAGATGTACTGCAGCACGGGAATGCCCAGCCGGCGCAGGCGCGCACCCAGGCGCATGTGAAAACCGGGAAAATCGACGAGGATGGCCAGCTCCGGGCGCTCGGCCTCAGCCCAGGCGAGCACCCCCTGCTCGACGCGACGGATGCGCGGCCAGGCGCGCACCACGTCGCCGATACCCATGACATTGAGCTCGGACATCGCATGCAGTGTGGTACAGCCGGCCGCCTGCATGGCCGGGCCGGCGATACCGGAGACGGACAGCCCCGGAAAGCGATGCTGCAGCGCCGCCACGACACCGGCCGCGTGCATATCGCCGGAGGCCTCGCCGGCCGAAATGAAGACGCGCTGCACTATGCGATGCCGGGGTCCTGCATGGCGATGATGCAGATGCCATGGCGCCCGGCCAGTTCGGCCAGGCGCTGACGTTCCAGCAGCAGGGTCTGTCCGCTCTCCACGGCCAGGCAGTGGCAGTGCGAGGCCGCCATCACCTCCAGGGTGTCCGGCCCGATGGCCGGCACATCGAAACGCTGGTCCTGATCGGGCTTGGCCACCTTGACGATGGTCACCTTGTCCCCGCCGAGCTCACCGCCGCGGCGGATGGCCGCATCGGTGCCCTCGATCGCCTCCACGGCGAGCACGGCCTGATCGCGCACCGCCACGGTCTGGCCGATATCCATGGCGGCGATACCCTTGGCCTGCGTGAAACCGAATTGGGCATCGGCGAGCATGCCGGCATCCGGCTTCGGGCCGTACAGATGGCCCGTGCCTGCGAGCATCGACTGCGCATATCGGGTCTGCGGGATGACGGTCATGCCCTGTTTCGCCAGCAGGTCCACGATGGTTAGCATGATCGTGTCGTCTCGCCTGTCCTTCAGTTTCAGCAAGGCCGCGATCGCCGTCAGGTCGGGACGGAAGTTACGGAACAGGTGCAGCTTGCGCACCTTGCCGGCCATGACCACCTGGGAAACGCCGGCCTGTTTGAAGGTGCGGATCATGCCCCCGATCTGTCCGACATGCAGCCAGCATACGGAATCGGCAAGCGCCTCGATCTCGGGCGAGGTCTCCTCGTGCACGGCCACGGCATGCACGGCGATATGGGCCTCTTTGAAGGCGCGGGCGAGCTCCAGCGGGAACGATCCATAGCCCGCAACCAGGCCGAGACGATCCGGATGCCCGCTCATGCCGATCTCCGTTCCCCGCCTATTGCGCGTCGCGACGGTGAACCAGCATGCCGCGCTTGGCCGCCTGCGCAAAGCGCAGCATATGCTTCGCCTCGGCATCATCCCCGGCGATGTCGGCAGCCTGCTCCAGGCGCTCGGACATCGGACCGGTGGTCTGGAACAGGATGCGGTACATCGATTTCAGGCACTGGATCTGTGCATTGGTGAAACCGCGCCGCCTCAAGCCCACCAGGTTCAAGCCGGCCAGCCCCGGGCGATAGCCACCGGAGGTCAGGCAGTACGGCGGCACGTCCTTGGTGATGCCGGCCGTACCGCCGATCATGGCGTAGCGGCCGATGCGCACGAATTGCAGTACGGCGGCATGCCCACCGAGGATGACGCCTTCCTCGATCTCCACATGCCCGGCCAGGGTAGCGCCGTTGGCGAGGATGATGCCGTCGCCCAACAGGCAGTCGTGGGCGACATGACTGTAGGCCATCAACAGGTTGCGGTTACCGATACGGGTCAGCATGCCGCCACCCTCGGTGCCGGGATTGATGGTCACACCCTCGCGGATGGTATTGTCATCGCCAATGATGACCTCGGAGGCCTCGCCGTGGTATTTCAGATCCTGCGGCTGATGGCCGATGCTGGCGAAGGGAAAGATGCGGTTGCCGCGGCCCAGTGTCGTATGGCCCTCGATGACGACATGCGACAACAGCTCGCAATCGTCGCCGAGACGCACGTTCGGGCCGACGACGCAGAACGGCCCGATGCGCGCGCCGTCCCCGATGTGTGCGGCCGGATCGACGACGGCGGAGGCGTGGATCTCGGCCTTGCTCACACCTCGTCCTTCGGCATCAGCGTCGCCATCAGGGTGCCGCCGCAGACAAGCTCGCCGTCCACGAAGGCCTCGCCCTTGAACTTCCACATATGGCCACGGCGGCGTAGGCAGGTCAGCTCGAAAATGACCTGATCGCCCGGGCGCACGGGCCTGCGGAAGCGCACCTCGTCGATACCGGTGAAATAGACCAGATACTCGCGCTCCGGATCGGCCGACTGAAAGGCGAGGATGCCGCCGGCCTGGGCCATGGCCTCCACCAGCAGCACGCCCGGCATCACCGGATAATCCGGGAAATGCCCGTTGAACTGCGGCTCGTTGATCGACACGTTCTTCAGCGCCCGGATCGAGGTGTCCTTCTCGAAATCCAGCACCCGGTCGATCAGCAGCAGCGGGTATCGGTGCGGCAGATGGCGCATAATCTCATCGATATTCATGGCGTTCATCCCTCATTCTCCATGCTATTCATCCCTTCGGCCCATCGCTTTTGTCGCCCAGCCGCCGCACGACGGCCCAGATGGCCGGCAGCTTCAGCAGGATGGCGGAGATGCGCAGCCAGTCGCGATGGGCGATGGCCGGAAACCCGGCGTAGGTTCCCCCTGCCTCCAGGTTGCCGATGACGCCGGATTGGGCGGCGATGCGACTGCCGTCGCCGATGTGCACATGCCCGGCTGCCCCGGCCTGACCACCGATCTGGCATCCGCGGCCGATGTCCGTCGATCCGGAGATGCCGACCTGGCTGGCCATGACCGTGAAGGCGCCGACGCGTACGTTGTGACCGATCTGGATCAGGTTGTCGAGCTTGACGCCGGACTCGATGACGGTGTCGTTGATGGCCCCGCGATCGATACAGGTGTTGGCACCGATCTCCACGTCGTCGCCGAGCACGACACGCCCCGCCTGCGGAATCTTCAGATGCTGATTGCCGTCCCAGGCGAAGCCGAAGCCGTCGGAGCCGATCACCGCCCCACTCTGGATGATCACGCGATCACCCAGTACGCAGCCATCGGCGATGGTGGCGCGTGCATGCAGCGTGCAGCCGCTGCCGATCTGGACCGACGCGCCGATGATGGTACCAGCACCGATGCGGCTGCCGGCGCCGATGACGGCACCGGCGCCGATGACGGCCATCGCACCGATATCGGCATCATCGGCGATCCTGGCGCTGGCATCGACCACCGACGAGGCGTGGCGCAGGCCGGTGGCCACAGGCTCGGGATGAAAATGTCTCTGCAGCCGGGCAAAGGCCAGGTTCGCATCCGCCACGCGGATCACCGGACAGGGAGCCTCAGCCCGCTCCGACTCACCCAGAAGCACCACGGCGGCACGGGTACCGGCGAGATGGTGCTTGTAGGCAGGGTTCGACAGGAAGGAGGCCTGGTCCGGACCCGCGGCATCCAGTGTATTCACACCGCGGACCTGGAGCCCCAGATCCACCGCCCCATCCGGGCGCCCCGCAACGATCCGGGCAACCTCCTCAAGGGAGACTGCTTGGACGGATTGCATTCCTATTTCTTTTTATCCAGCAGCTTCGTGATCTCGGGGGTGATATCGAGTGCCGGGTTGGCATAGATCACCGATGCCTTCTCCATGAAGATATAATCGAAGTGATGTGCCTTACCATAGGCCTGCACCACGCTGTAGAAATCGGCCACCAGGCTCTGATCCAGGCGGTTCTTCTCGTTCAGCAGCTCCTCCTGGGCATCCTGCTGCTTGCGCGAGAATTCCTTGCGCAGGTCCTTCAGGTCCTGTTGCTTCTGCTCCAGCATATCGGGAGACATGGCCATCGACTGACCGAGCAGGGCCTTCTCCTTGGCCGCGATCTTGTCCTGCATGGCACTCAGCTGCTTCTCACGCTTGGACTTCAGGCCCTGGAGCCGCTGCATGCCCTTCTGATAGGCCACGGTGTTCTCCACCGCGCTCTTGAAATCGACGTGCCCGAACTTCATGTCCTTGGCATACGCCGCCGGGCTCAGCGCCAGCATCAGGGCCACTACAAGCGGCATGCCCATCCTTAGCAATCTTGTCTGCATATCCTATCCCCCCACCTGAACAGCGAATCGAAGTAGTCTAACTTAAAACTGGCCACCGAGCGAAAACTGGAACGACTGCTTATGGTCGCCCGGCAGGCTGCGGAGCGGGAAGCCCCAGATCAGAGCCAGGGGGCCCATCGGCGACAACCACTGAAGCTCGAAGCCGGCGGCAGAACGCACTCTATTGAAGGAAAAGGGCTCTGCAACATTCAATGTATTTGCCCCCAACGTCGAGTTCACACTGCCCCAGACCGTACCGGCGTTGTAGAAGATATCACCGCGGAAGCCCTTGGTCTGCATGTACGGCAGCGGGAAATACAGGTCGAGTGCGGCCACCGCCATCTTGTCGGCACCAAGCACATCGCCGGTGCTCGGATCGCGCAGGGTCACGCCGTAGTAATTAAAGCCGCGCAGCGAGCCGATGCCGCCCAGGGAGAAGCGCCGCCACAGCGGAATCTGCCTGTTGCCCACCCCATGGATATAGGCGCCCTGGATCGATGGCTCGAGGGTGACGTTCTCGCTCAACGGCAGGTACACCCTGGATGTCTCCGAAGCATTATAGAAGCGCTGATTGCCGCCCAGCCCAGCATAACCGGCGCTGATCTGGTGAAACTGCCCCTTGTGCGGAACCATGATGCTATCTCGCGTATCCCAGGTCAGGCTGTTAGTGATCTCGCCGATGGTGGTCACGCCGGCCTCGGCCTGGATCAGCGCAGAGCTGTACGGCTGCACATTAAAGATATTGTTCGATGAGTATTGGTAGCCAATGCCGTAGGTCAGGTGTTCGGTCAATGGAATCCCGAAGTTAACCCCGGCACCGACATTGTTGTAGCTGTAGGGCAGATACGAACTTTGCACCAGCGTCAGGTTGGTCTCCGTCTTGAAGGCGTTGATGGAGGCGCTGATGTTCTTACCCAGGAAATACGGATCGGTCATGCCGACGCTGAAGTTCTGCGTGATCTTGCCGATAGAGGCCTGGACGTTCGTCGAATAGCCCTTGCCGAGGAAGTTATTCTCCTGGAACTTGGTCGTGAAGATCACCTTCTGCAGCTGCGAATAACCGGCGCCGATGGAGAAGGAGCCGGTTTTCTTCTCCTTCACGTCGAGGTTCATGTTGACGCGGCTATCCGAACCGGCACGCGGTGTCGAAACCTTCACATCGTCGAAATAGCCGAGGCGGTTCAGGCGCACCTTGCTCCGCTTGACCTTGGAGGCGGAATAGCGCGCGGCCTCCCCCTGGCGAAGCTCGCGCCGGATCACATGATCCTCCGTCTTTTCGTTGCCGGTGATCTCGATACGCTCGACATAGACCTCACGCCCCTTCTCGACGTCCAGCGAGATGGCCACGGTATTGTCGCCGAGGTTACGATGGAACATCGGGGTAACAGTGGCGAAGGCATAGCCCTCGTCTCCGACCTTCTCGGTGACCGCCTGGATGCTGTCGCGCAGCTTCTCCAGGGAATAGGTCTGGCCCGCCTTCATCGTCACCACGGATTCCAGGGCCTTGCGGCTGGGCACCATGTCCCCGGACAGTTCGACCTTGCTGATGCGGTACTTCGGGCCCTCATAGATATTGAAGGTCAGATAGAAGGATTTCTTGTCGGCCGACAGCGAGACCAGCGTCGACTCGACCTTGGAATCCAGGTAACCCTTGTTCTGGTAGAATTGGAGCAGCAGCTGCGCATCGGTGCCCAGGCGATCCTTGTGGAACACGTCCCGGTCCGTGAACCAGGCCATAAACCCACTCTGCTGCGAGCCCAGCTGATCGCGCAGCTCGGCATCGGAAAAGGCATGATTGCCGACGAACAGGATGCGCACGATATGCGTCACCTGCCCCTCGTCGATGTGGATGACGACGTCCACCCTGCCGTCGGGCCGCTTCTTCGTCTCGATATGGATGCCAACCTGGTAATAGCCCTTCTTCAGGTACATGTGCCGGACGGTTTCGATATCGTGGCGCTTGAGCGTGGCGTTGAGCACACGCCCGGGCTGCATCTTCAGCTTGAACTTGAAGATTTTGGTTTCGATGGAGTTGTTACCCTTGATCTCGACCTTGCCGATGACGGGATTCTCGACGACATGGAAGACGACCCGCACGCCCTGGGGACTGCGGATACCCTCCACACTAACATTGGAAAAATATCCGGTATCAAACAGCGTGCGTACATCACGGCCGATCTGCTTGCGGTCCAGCACATCGCCGGCCTTGGTCTTGACCTCGGCAAGCACCGTCTCCGTCTCGATGAAGCGGTTGCCGGTAACCCCGACGCTCAGCACCCGCTCGGGAGCGGAGGCGGCGGGAGTGGTCGGGGCGTCGGCAGCGGCAGCCGGCTGCACCATGCCGGCAAGGCCGAGCAGGAGCATAAGCAGCCAGGGAAAAAAGCGCCGCAGTGAATGATAAAACATGCCAACTAACCCCGAAACAAGTGTGTCAAATCGTTATAAAAGGCGAAGACCATCAACATGACGATCAACGCCAGGCCCACCATCTGGGTCCGCTCCATGAGCTTCGGCGACAGCGGGCGCCCGCGTAGCTTCTCGACCAGCAAATAGACCAAGTGCCCCCCGTCCAGAACCGGGATCGGCATCAGGTTCAGCACGCCAAGGTTGACGGAGATCAGGGCCAGGAAGGCCAGAAACGAGGCAAACCCGAGCTCGGCTGTCCGTCCCGCCAACTGGGCGATGGCGATCGGGCCGCCAAGGTTCGCTGGAGAAATGGATGCGGTCAACATTTTGGCCATGACCATGAAGGTCAGCGACGTCATGTCCCAGGTGCGGGAAAAGCCGTAACGGATACCCTCGAGCACGCCCATGCGGTACAGCACGGGGGCATGCAGCGATTCGGTGGCCATCCTGGCGCCGATCCGCCCCACCCCGTCCTCGGTCTTCTCCGGCACGATCGGCACGTCCAGGCTGATGCCCTTGCGCTCGATATTCAGCACCATGCGCGTACCGCCATGCCGGCGCACGGCTTGCACGAAATCGCGCACCGACTGCACCGCATGGCCGTCGACCTGATTGATCAGGTCACCGGACTGCAAGCCGGCCTTCGCCGACGGCGAACCGGAAAGCACCGAATCGACCAGCACACGCATGCCCGGGCTGATGCCGAGCAACGACTCGGATACGTCGGTAAGCAATGGCTCCTTGTGGCTGGGGGGGATATGCACCGTCACCTGGGACGGCGCGCCGCCGCGCTCGAGCCCAAGGCGCGCCTCACCGCCCACGGCATCCTTCAGACGTTCCTCAAGCTGCGACCAGGAATGCACCCGCTGTCCGTCGACCGACACCACTTCGTCGCCGGCGACGATACCTGCCTGCTCGGCCACCGAGGCGGGGGACACGGCACCGATGACCGTCGGCGTCACATACTGCCCCACCCATCCGACGACCATGAAGGCGAGGACCGCGAACAGGAAGTTGAACATCGGGCCTGCCACCGACACGCTGGCCCGCTTCCACACCGGTTGCGCATCGAAGGCACGCAGACGTTCCTCCGGGCTCAGCGACTGCTTCGCCTCCTCGCCCTGCTCCTGTGGGTTCTCGCCCAGCATCTTCACGTAGCCACCCAGCGGAATGGCGGCGATGACGTAGAGCACCTCGCCGTCCCGGCTGCGCCAGGACAGCAGGGCTGGCCCGAAGCCGATGGAAAATTTCTCGACCCGGATGCCGAGCCGGCGCGCCACAATAAAGTGCCCATATTCATGAACCGCCACCAGCACGGCGATCGCCACCACGAAGGCCAGCATGGTATGCATCATCTCAAGCACGCATCACTCCTGATCATCCGTATGCGCCGCGGCCGATTCCCGCTTCGGCCTGACGGCGCGCCTCGGCATCGGCAGACCATACTGTATCGAGCGCCGTCACGGAACGGTCCGCGGTATCGGCGACCACCCGCTCGACCAGCGGCACGATGTCCGTGAAGGCAATGCGCCGTTCGCGGAAGGCCTGGTTGGCAACCTCGTTGGCGGCGTTCATGGCGATGGCCAGGCTATCGCCACCCTGCATGACCTGGCGCACCAGGCGCATGGCCGGGAAACGTGCCTCATCGACCGCCTGGAAGTCCAGTCGCCCACTGGCGGCAAGATCCAGCCAGGGGATGCCGGTGGATAGCCTCGGCTCCGCCTGCATGGCATAGGCGATGGGTGCACGCATATCCGGCCAGGCGAGTTGCGCCAGCAACGAGCCGTCACGGTATTCCACCAGCGCATGTACGATACTTTGGGGATGGATGATGGCGGAAAGCCGATCCGCCGGCATATCGAATAACCAGCGTGCCTCGATCAACTCCAGGGCCTTGTTCATCATAGTGGCCGAATCGACGCTGATCTTCGCCCCCATGTCCCAGTTCGGATGGGCGATCGCCTGTTCGGGGGTCACGTCGCGCAATGAGGAAGGATCGCGATCACGGAACGGGCCACCTGAGGCGGTAAGGATGATACGGCTTACCGAGCCGGCATCGTGGCCCGTCAGACACTGGTGCACAGCCGCATGCTCGGAATCCACCGGCACCACGACGGCGCCCGAAGCCTTGGCCGCATCCATGAAGATATGGCCGGCGGTCACCAGGCATTCCTTGTTCGCCAGCCCCACGCGCTTGCCTGCGCGCACCGCGGCCAGTGCCGCCGGCAGCCCCACCGAACCGACCATGGCCGCCAGCACCATGTCCACGTCCGCCTCGCTGGCCGCATCCTCCGCCGCATCCATGCCGGCATCGACGCGAATCGTCGATGGCAGCTGCGCCCGCAACTCGCTGGCCGCCGCGGCATCGGTCATGACCACGCGGGAGGGTGACAATTTCAGGGCGATCTCGCGCATGCCGGCCACATTGCGATAGCCGACCAAGGCATGGGCAGCGAAGCGTTCCGGGTGCCTGAGCATGACATCGATGGCACTGGTGCCGATCGAGCCGGTGGCGCCGAGCAGGGTCAGGCGCATGCGCTTCATCGCCACATCAGCCACAGCAGGCCCGCCGCCGGCAGCGCCGGCAACAGGGCATCGACCCGGTCTAGCAGCCCTCCATGCCCCGGCAGCAGCCGGCCGCTGTCCTTGGCGCCAACGGCACGCTTCAGCGCCGACTCATTCAGATCCCCCATGATGCCGGCCAGCACCAGCACGATGCCGATGCCGACGGCCTTGGCCCAGGGCATGGCAATGGCCTGGTGCCAGACTAGCGCCGCCGCCGCCGTACCGATAGGCAGGGCTGCGACCAGGCCCTCGACGCTCTTGCCGGGGCTGATGGCGGGGCACAGGCGGATGCGCCCGAAACGGCGGCCGACGAAATAGGCGGCGATATCCGAGGACCAGACGCCGGCACAGGCGCCAGCGATGAAGGCGATGCCGCCCGGCTGTCCGTGCAACAGTTTCACCGCCCAGACAAAGAACAGCAGCCACAGCAGCATCCACTGGGCATGCGCCATGGCGCTGAAGGCTCGGGGGACCGCGATATCGGCGATGCGGCTATGGGCCAGGAATGCGGCCATCCATGCAAACATGGCCACGAAGATGAGCAGCAACGGATTGCCGCCGAGTACGAGCAGGCCCCAGATCAAGGCCGAGATCGCCGCATACACCCCCGGCATCGGCATGCCGACCAGCATGACCAGCTCCACGCTGGCCAGCGTGGCGAATACACCCAACAAGCCATCGAACCACGGGGACGGCAGCCAGAACAGCCAGACGGCGACGAGCGGCAGCAACAGCGCCACCGTACCCACGCGCTTGCCGAGCTCGCTCACCGGCTGCTCACCTGCTCACTGGTCTGGCCGAAGCGCCGCTCGCGCCTGCCGTAGTCGGCCAGCGCCTCGCCAAAGCGATCCTCGGAGAAGTCCGGCCAGAAATCGTCGCAGAAATACAACTCCGCATAGGCCGCATCCCACAGGTGGAAGTTGGAGATACGGCACTCGCCGCCGGTGCGGATCAGCAGGTCCACAGGCAACAGATCCCGGCGCCACAGGAAGTCGCGGAAGGCATCCGGCGTCAGCTCCGCAAGCCGCCGCTCGGGATCCGGCTGCGCCAACAGCCACTGTGCATAGCCCTGGATGCCCTGCACGATCTCCTGTTGGCCGCCGTAGTTCAGGCACAGCACGACGTCGATACGCGTGTTGCCGGCCGTGGCCGCGCAGGCCTGCTCCAGGGCCCGGCGAGCCCGCGCAGGCAAGGGCCCGAGATCGCCCAGCGTTAGCAGGCGGGCGCCCTTCTTCTGCATCTCCGGCACCTGGGTCGGAAGCAGCAGGGTCAACAGGCTCATCAGGCCGCGCACCTCAAGCTTGGGTCGCGACCAGTTCTCGGTGGAAAAAGCGTAAAATGAAACCTGGCGCACGCCGGCTGCCGAGGCCCAGGAAACGACCTCGCGCAGGCGCAATGCGCCGCGCCGATGCCCCTCAAGCCGAGGCAAGCCCCGGCGCTTGGCCCAGCGGCCATTGCCGTCCATGATGATCGCCACATGTGCCGGCACGTGTCCCGCACCCTGGGTTTGGGGATCGGTCATCAGACGGTCAAAAGATCTTTTTCTTTATGCTCGATGACCTGATCGATTTCGTGGATGTAGCGATCCGTTACCTTCTGGATCTGCTCCGTCAGGCGCTTGCTCTCATCCTCGGAAAGCCCCTCGTCCTTGGCCTTGCGCTTGACGTCATCGTTGGCGTCACGGCGGATATTGCGCACGGCCACCTTGGCCTTCTCGCCATACTGGCGCACCTGCTTGGCGAACTCGTGCCGGCGTTCCTCGGTCAGTTCCGGCAGGATGATGCGGATGGCGACACCGTCATTCGACGGGTTCAGGCCGAGATCGGAGGTCATGATGGCCTTTTCGACCACGGGGATCATCGTCTTCTCCCAGGGGGCGATGAGGATCATGCGCGGCTCCGGCACGCTCAGCGTCGCCACCTGGCTCAGCGGCATATCCGAACCGTAATAGGCAACGGTGACGTGATCGAGCAGCGAGGTGCTGGCGCGTCCGGTGCGCACCGTAGCCAGTTCGGACTTCAAGGCCGCGATGCTCTTCTTCATGCGGTCCTCAAGGGCATTGATCATGGCCTGCCTCCCTCCCATACCTTCGTGCCGACGGCCTCACCGCGCACCAGGCGCAGCAGATCACCCGGCTGCGTGATATTGAACACGACGATGGGCATATTGTTGTCGCGGCACAATGACAGCGCCGTGGAATCCATGACGCCGAGCTGGCGGTTGATTGCCTCGGTGAAGCTCAGCTCGGTATAGCGCGTGGCGGATGGGTCCTTAGCCGGATCGGCGGTATAGACGCCATCGACCTTGGTGCCCTTGAACACCACATCGGCCTGCATCTCCATGGCACGCAGGCTGGCCGCGGTGTCGGTGGTGAAATAGGGATTGCCGGTACCGGCGGCGAAGATGACGATGCGTCCCTTCTCCAGATGGCGGATGGCACGTCGGCGGATATAGGGCTCGGCCACCTCACGCACATGCAGCGCCGAAACCACGCGCACGACCTCGCCCTGGCGCTCGATGGCATCCTGCAGGGCGATAGCGTTCATAACGGTGGCCAGCATGCCCATATAGTCGGCACTGGCACGATCCATGCCGGAGGCCGTGCCTTTCATGCCGCGGAAGATGTTGCCGCCACCGATAACCACCGCCAGCCCCACACCGCTGCGTCGCACCTCGATCAGTTCCGAGGCCAGGCGCTCCACCATCTGGGCGTCGATGCCATAGCCGGTGTTGCCCATCAGGACCTCGCCGGAAAGCTTCAGCAGCACCCGCCGATATGGGCCGGTGCCGTCTGAAGCCTGGGACGCGTGCCCTGGGGGTTGTTCAGCCATGAAGCTGTGCAGCCACCTCTGCAGCGAAGTCCGATTCCTGCTTCTCGATGCCCTCACCGAGCTGGAAGCGGGCCATCGAGGTCACGGTCGCATTCGCCTGCACGGCGGAGAGCGCCTTGCCCACCGTCACGTCCGGATCCATGACGAAGCCCTGCTCCAGCAGGCAGATATCGGCATAGAACTTGTTCAGCTGCCCCTCGACGATCTTCTCGATGATGTTGGCCGGCTTGCCGCTGGCGGCAGCACGCTCGGAAAGCACCGCCTTCTCGCGTTCCACGGACTCGGCCGATACGTCGGCGCGGGCAATACACTGAGGATTAGCCGCCGCCACATGCATGGCGATGTTGCGGGCAATGTCCTTCAGGGCATCGGCATCGCCACCGGATACGCCGACGAGCACGCCGATCTTGCCGCCGCCATGCACGTAGGCAGCGACGACGCCGCCCGGCACCTGCTGGCGCACGAAGCGACGAATGCTCATGTTCTCGCCGATGGTGGCGATCAGCTGCGACAGCGCCTGCTCGACCGTCTGCCCCGGCACGAACTCGAGCGCCTTCAGGGCCTCGACATCGGCCGGATTCCGGCTGGCGATGAATTCGGCCAGATTCTTGACGAAGCCCTGAAACTTCTCGTTTTTGCTCACAAAATCCGTTTCGGCATTGACCTCGAGGACAACGCCGGTGTCGCCGGAAGCCACGGCCAAAACCATGCCCTCGGCCGCGACGCGTCCGGACTTCTTGGCAGCAGCCGACAGGCCCTTCTTGCGCAGGTAATCGACTGCGGCATCCACATTCCCGCCGGTCTCGTCCAGCGCCTTCTTGCAATCCATCATGCCGGCGCCAGAGAGCTCGCGAAGCCTTTTCACATCAGCAGCGGTAAACGACATTGAATCCTCCATTCCTTTCGTGTTCAGGCCTTCGCCTCGGCATTCTCATCCTGGGCTGCGGCCTCATCGGCCACCGGGGTCTCGCCCTCTTCCTCGCCCGCCTCCGGCTTGAAGTCGGCATCTTCACTGTTCTCGACCTGCCAGGCCTCGGCGCCTTCGATGATGGCGTCGGCCAGCTTGCTGGTGAACAGGCGCACGGCACGGATGGCGTCGTCGTTGCCCGGGATGATGTAATCGATGTCGGAGGGGTCGCAGTTGGTATCGACGACGGCCACGACCGGGATGCCGAGCTTCTTGGCCTCCTTGACGGCCAGCTCCTCCTTGCGCACATCGACGACGAACAGACAGTCGGGCAGGCCGACCATATCCTTGATACCGCCCAGGGAGCGCTCGAGCTTATCCAGCTCGTTCTGCAGGCGCAGGCCCTCTTTCTTGGTCAACAGGTCGAACACGCCCTCTTCCTGCTGGCGCTGCAGATCCTTCATCTTGCGCACGGACTGCTGAATGGTGGTGAAGTTCGTCAGCATGCCGCCCAGCCAGCGGTGATTGACGTAGAACTGGCCGCAGCGCAAGCCCTCCTCGCGGATGGCATCCGAGGCCTGGCGCTTGGTGCCGACGAACAGCACGCGACCGCCGGCAGCGGCCAGCTCGCGCATGAACTGATAGGTTTCGTTGGCCATGCGCAGGGTCTTCTGCAGGTCGATGATGTGGATGCCGTTGCGGTTGCCGAAGATGTACGGCGCCATCTTGGGATTCCAGCGACGGGTCTGGTGGCCGAAGTGTACGCCGGCCTCGAGCAGGTTCTTCATGGTAAACTGAGACATAGATCCTCCGATTGTTGTTCCTCCACCGCCCTGGCCCGAGGGCACAATCGTTGACAGGCGGTGTGTGAAGTGGCGCGCTTTCTACACAAACAGGCCCCAAATAGCAACACGTTTGCCGCGCATTGGCCGCCCCTCGGTGCGGACGGTTTTTCCATCCTTACGTAGGCTGCGCCGGGGCCCTCCATCTGGTGAACACGGTAAAAATCCGGCCCATGCGGGAGCAGGGAGAATGGAAATGGAACCCGGCCGAGAGGCTTCCCAGGTTCGAGCAGGGCTCAGCCGGACAGGGCCCAGCCGATCAAAAGCCGGGAGCCGCCCAGCACCAACGGGCCGATGATGCCCTGCAACATGCCGCTCATCAGCAGCACGACAACGATCAGGAAGCCGTAGGGTTCGAGCCGGGACAAGGCATAGGAGGCGCTCCCGGGCAGCAGCCCCACGGCCACCCGCCCGCCGTCCAACGGCGGCAAAGGCAGCAGGTTGAACACGCACAGCACCATATTGATCAGAATGGAGGCCTGACAGGTCTGGGCCAGCCACTGGCGCACCCAGTCGGCCGATACGGGCATGCGCACCGCCGCATACAGCAGCGTGGCGCTGAACACCGCCAGCAGCAGGTTGGTCACGGGACCAGCCAGTGCCACCCATACCATATCCCGCTTCGGATTCCTGAGCTTGCGGAAGTCGATCGGCACCGGCTTGGCATAGCCGAACAGGAACGGCGAATGCATCACCAACAGCAGCAGCGGGATGATGATCGTGCCCAGCGGATCGATATGTTTGACCGGATTCAGCGTCAGCCGCCCCATCCAGCGGGCGGTGTTATCGCCCAGCTTGTCGGCCACCCAGCCGTGGGCGACCTCATGAAGCACCACGGCGAAGATGACCGGGATGGCCCAGATGCTGATGCTGCGGATGATGCCGTCGAATTCCATGGCGGCTTGCTAGGCCCTCAGGCCACCCGGGTCAACAAGGAAGCGACCGGGCCCTTATTTCGGTGCCCCGCCCATGTCGATGGCCTTGCCCTGGGACAGCGAGGTCAGGTAGGCGACTAGGTCCATCATGTCGGCGCTGTCGTAGGCCGGCGGCGTGCCCTGAAGCCCCCCCATGATGCAGCGGTGCAACTGCTGTTCCAGCGTAATGACCATGCCCGCGCCCTTGCTGTAGCGCGGAAAGATCGTCGCGGCGTTGTTCAGGCTGGGAATGGCCTTGCCGTTGGGCAGCATGCCGGCCGTCTTGCCCTCGCCGCGATGGCAGGTGTCGCAGGTGCGGCCGTTGCCGGCGAAATGCGCCGTGGTGAACAGGCTCTTGCCGTGCTGGATGCTCTGCTCCAGCGGGCTGGCCGCCGCGGCCGGCATCGCCGCTCCCAGCAGCCACAGCCCCAATCCCAGATAGCTCATCATGCGCGTTGCAGACATATCATTCTCCTTGTACGAAGTCCCGTCGGGCGTATGTCACGCCCATGTCGGATATAGATAGCATATCATGCACTCGGTTCCCGGTTTTGCAAAGGGGGAAAACATGCGACTGCACGGCGGTCGCCTCAGCCCTGATCGTCCTCCAGGCCCCGTCTGTGGTGCCATTCGGCAATCGATTCGTCGGGATAGGCGTCGAAGCGCTTGTCCCCATCCCCGGCATGCACCGGCACCCATCCGGCCTTCGAGCCCAGCATCAGATGCGTGCGTGACGGCGGTTCGGGAGCTCGCTGTCGATGGCCGAGGCGAACGGATGCACGAGCTCCGGCCAGCGCGGGTCCCACAGCCACAGGGCGCTGCCGCAGTGGCGGCAGAAGTGGCGCTGTCCGGGGCTCGTCCGGCGCCGGCCGGTGTTGGGATCGGCGATCTTTGCCTGGTAGACACTGACATGCTCCTGGCCCCCGACCCAAAGGCTGGCGTAGTCCCCGCCGAGATTGATGGCATAGCCCCCGCCACCGGCCGTCTTGCGGCAGATCGAGCAGTAGCACAGGTTGAACGGATACGGATGCTTGGAGTGCAGCGAAAAACGCACCTTGCCGCAATGGCATGAGCCTTCCAGTTTCATCTCACCCCTCCTCACCGCGCTCGGCACGCAGCAGGTGCACGGAGAACCATCCGCTGGCATCGGTCCACAGACCGACCGGCGCAAAGCCCGCCTTCGCCGCAAGGCGCCGGAAGCCCTGGGGCGTGTACTTCCAGGAGCTCTCCGTATGGATGCTCTGGCCGGCCTCGAGGCGAATCTCATGCCCACCCAGATGCACTCGCGTGTCCTGCCTGCAGAGCAGATGCATCTCCACCCGCCCCCGAGCCTCGTCGTAGAAGGCGCGATGGGCGAAGTCAGTGGGTTCGAAATCGCAGCCCAGCCTGGCATTCAGATGATACAGGGCGTTGAGATTGAAGGCGGCGGTGATGCCGGCGCTGTCGTTGTAGGCGGCATCGAGGATGGCTGCCTCCTTCTGCACATCGACGCCGATCAGCGCATAGCCCCCCTCCCCGACCATGGAACGGAAGCGGCCGAGCAGTCCCCTCGCCTCGTCCGGATCGAAATTGCCAATCGTCGAGCCCGGGAAGAACAACATGCGCCCCGCATCGGGGATGTCGGCCGGTAGCCGCTCGCAGCGGGTGAAATCGGTGCAGATGGCATGGATATCCAGTGCCGGGTAGCGCCGCCTCAGCGCCTGGCAGGCCTCGATCAGGAAGTCGGCGGAGAACTCGATCGGCACATAGTGCGAGATGTCCCCGGCGGCCAGGATACGCTCGGCCTTCTCGCAATTGCCGCTGCCCGGTTCGATGAGCAGGGCGCAATGCGCGGCATCCAGCATCTCGGGCAGATGGCGGGCGAAGATCTCGGCCTCCGTGCGCGTCGGGTAGTACTCCGGCGTACGCGTGATGCGGTCGAACAGCGCCGAGCCGCGCTGGTCGTAGAAGAAGCGCGGCGAGATCGTCGGCTGCTCGGCGGACAGACCTTCGAGAAGCTCGGCCAACTCGTCGACCGGCGAGGCCGGCAGGTGGTGAACGGTCAGCCGTTCATCGTGGCGCTGGAACGCGGCCGGCATGCTCATGCCTCATCCCGCGCCAGACGCAGGCCGCTGAATTGCCAGCGGTCGGGCGGGTAGAAGAAGTTGCGGTAGCTGGCGCGTACATGCCCGGAGGGCGTGGCGCAGGAGCCGCCGCGCAGCACCTGCTGGTTGCACATGAACTTGCCGTTGTACTCGCCGATGGCCCCCGCCGCCGGCTGGTAGCCGGGATAAGGTGAATATGGCGAGGCCGTCCATTCCCAGACGCCGCCGTACAGGCCGCGCAGCCCGTCCTGGTCGACGCCCGCATCCGGATGCAGCCGGCCGTCCGGGTTGCAGAACTGCCCCGCCACCGGCCGGGATGCCGCCGCATGCTCCCACTCCTGCTCCGTGGGCAGCCTGGCGCCTGCCCAGCGCGCATAGGCATCGGCCTCGTAATAGCTCAGGTGCACCGCCGGTGCCCCGGCGTCCAGGGGTTTGAGGCCGTGCAGCGTATATTCCTGCCAGGCCCCATCGATCTGCCGCCAGTACAGCGGATGCGCCCATCCCCCCTGGCGCACGGCCGCCCAGCCGTCGGACA
Organism: uncultured Zetaproteobacteria bacterium; assembly: GCA_963764315.1. Lineage (GTDB taxonomy): Bacteria > Pseudomonadota > Zetaproteobacteria > Mariprofundales > Mariprofundaceae > DATLWN01. The sequence continues at coordinate 156,646 of CAVXSB010000002.1, read as the reverse complement.
GCCATAGCAACGGCTCCCGGTAGCCGCCGTCCTCGACGAAGTCGAGAACTTCGCCGTTCGTCACCGGCCGGCTGGCCAGGGCATAGGGCTCCAGCCAGTGGCGATGGCACGGCTGCTCGTTGTCGAAGCAGAACGCCGCGCCGGCATCGCCGATATCGACGAGCCCGCCCTCGAAGCCGATATACGCGAGTGGTCCGGGCTCGACGGGCGCAAGCTCCGCCTCCCGATAAGCCGGATACAGCGGATTGACGGCCAGATTGTATTTCAGATCGGTCAGCATCAGCTCCTGGTGTTGCATCTCATGGTGGAGACCGAGCACGGTACGCCGCAATACCTCCGCATCGGCGCCGCCCAGCACCCCCTGCATCGCCGCATCGACATGCCGTCGGTAGGCGTACACATCCTGTAGCGTCGGCCGGGACAACAGGTGGCGCTGTGCCCTCGGAAACGGACGGCCAACGCCGTTGTAGTAGGAATTAAACAGCGCCTCGAAGGCGGGATCGTAGGGCCGGTAGCCGGTGGCGAAGGGACTCAGGATGAAGGTCTCGAAGAACCAGGACACATGCGCCAGGTGCCATTTCAGCGGGCTGGTCTCGGCCATCGCCTGCAGCCCGAGATCGTCCGGCGGCAGCTGCACGCAAAGCAGCTCGCTGCGCGCCCGCACCGCGGCGTACTGCCCGGCGATATCCGGTCTGGGATTCATGGTGCCTCCTCCAGGCAAGCGGCCACGTGCGCCCACTCAAACCGCTCGCGGTGCCAGGGTCAAGTGTCGGGGAACCACTACGGTCGAGGCCATCCCTTTCAATTCCATCGCTGTTCCATGCCCTCCCCCCCATATGAGGGGATATCTGTCATTTGAATTTCAAAAAATATTATTCTATATAGGTATATATACTTATCCTTAAATAGGATTTTTGCTTACTCATGGTTTCGTAGAATGCAAATGGGGAGGGGGGAGATATGCGCATCAATCAACCGGTAACACAGCGGGAAAACGACGGCCTGCATGAAGACGAGCTGATCATCTCGAAGACCAATCTCAAGGGCCTGATCACCTATGCCAACGAGGCACTGTGTCGCATCTCGGGCTTCTCCGAAAAAGAGCTGCTCGGCAGCCCGCATAACATCATGCGCCATCCGGACATGCCTTGCGTGGCCTATGCATGGATGTGGGATACGCTGGAACGCGGGCGTTACTGGCAAGCCATGGTCAAGAATCGCTGCAAAAACGGCGACCATTACTGGGTCGAGGCCAGCGTCTATCCGCAGATCGACGCCAACGGACAGATCTGCGGCTACCATTCCACCCGTCGCAAGCCGAGTCGGAACCAGATCGCCGAGGCCGATTCGCTGTACGCATCACTGCGCCAGTCCGAGGGAGAGCCGGAGCAGCGTAGCCGACTGTCTTCCAAGGATGTGTTCGAGCTGTACCGGAACAGCCCACTGTACTCGGCTGGGTAGGCAGCCATCGTGGCCATCATGGAGCGTGAACTCTGCTGTGCCGCCATGGAATCGCTGGGCAGAGCCGTGCTCATCACCGACCGGCGGGGCGTCATCCTCTACGTCAATCCGGCCTTTACGGCCATCACCGGCTACGATGCCGACGAGGTCATCGGCAAGACCCCGGCCGTACTCGGCTCCGGTCGGCAGTCTCCGGCGTTCTATCGGCAGATGTGGCAGGCCATCGAACAAAGTGGTGCATGGGAAGGCACGCTGTGGAACCGGCGCAAGGATGGCAGTCTCTACCACGAGCAGCTGAACATCCGCCGCATGGCCTCGGCCGGAGACGAGAACCGCTATGTCGGGGTATTCTCCGACATCAGCGAGCAGGACGCGCTGCAGCGGGCGCTGATCGATGCCCAGAAGCGCGAGCTGATGGCGGCGCTGACCGGCGGCGTGGCGCATAACTTCAACAACTACATGACTGCCATACAGGGATTCGCCCAGCTGGGGCAGAAAATGACGGCAGAGTCCAGGAGCAGCCGCTATTTCTCCGAGATCCTGGCGGCGACCGAAATGGCCAGCACGCTCGTCAGGACGATGCTGAAGATCGCCCACCCGGATCCGTCGCTGGATCACGCCCTGGACCTGGGCGCTACGGTGCGCCATGCGGTGCGCACAGCGCAATCGATACTGCCCGACCATATCGAACTCGTCGCCGATCTGCCTGAGCACGGCCCCTGCCTGATCATGGGCAATCATTCGGATATTGAGCAGACGGTACTGAACCTGGTGACGAACGCCAGGGATGCGCTGGAAGACCGGGAAGACGCGCGTATTCAGGTGCAGATGCATGCATCGTCGAGACTCAGGTCATGCCCTGAATCCTGCCCGCACACGGCGGTCTGCCCGGTGCATCAGGGCCAGCATGTGACGCTGAAGATCGAGGACAACGGCGGCGGCATTCCCGAGGAAATTCGGAGCAGGGTCTTCGACCCCTTCTTCACCACCAAGGGCTCGAACAAGGGCAGCGGCCTGGGGCTGGCATCCGCCAACCAGATCGTCGGTCGCCTGGGTGGGGCCATCTGGTGCGACGACGCCGGACAGGGCCGTGGGTCGGCCTTCCATATCTGCCTGCCGCTGTTGGACGCCGCCACCTGCGAGTACGAGATGCGAGGCTGATGGAAAAAAGCACATGATGGCATGTGCTTGATGAACATATAGGCAGAGCCAGCTCGACAGGGCACCGCTAACGGCCGGAAGTTCCTGAAATATCATTGAATCCATAGGCTTGGATGTATGGCATAGCCATTGCTTCCCCCCATATCCGTGCACTTCTGAACACACGGGGAAGCAAATGAATATGCGTATCAATATGCCGATTACCCAGCGGGAAAACGACGGTCTGCGGGATGACGTGCTGATATGCCAATGAAGCACGATGCCGCATCTCAGGATTCCCCGAATAGGGGCTACTCGGGACGCCCTACAACGTCATGCGTCACCCGGACATGCCCCGTACGGTCTATGCCTGGATGTGGGACTTGCTGAGCCGCGGACTTTTATGGCGGGCCATGGTCAAGAACCGCTGCAAGAATGGAGACCACTACTGGATGGACACCAATATTTCCCAGCAATACGCCCCCGACGGCTGTGTCATCGGCTATCTGTCCACACGCCGCAAGCCGACACGCGTGCAGATCGACGAGGCAGAGAGCCTAAACGCATCACTATGCCAGTCCGAGGGAGAGCTCGAAGCGCGGGCAGGATGTCCTCGGCTTCGGTTTCTGAACCCTACCGAAACAGTCCGCCGTACCCGGTTCGGTAGGCGACAGGCATAACCACCATGGAGGGTAACTGAGAGTAATGAATGAGCACGAACTATGTTTCGCCGCCATGGAATCGCTGGGCAGGGCCGTGCTCATCACCGACCGGCACGGCATCATCCTGTATGTCAACGCAGCCTTTACGGACGTCACCGGCTTTACCCCCTCCGAGGTCGTGGGCGAGACGACGGCCATGCTTCGCTCCGAGAGACAATCACCGGAGTTCTATCGGCAGATGTGGCACGCCATCGAACAGGACGGCGAATGGGAAGGCAAGCTGTGGAATCGGCGCAAGGATGGCGGCATCTACCACGAGCGGCTGAACATCCGCCGCACATCCATGCCCGACGGCGATACCCATTATGTCGGGGTATTCTCCGATATCAGCGAGCAGGATGAGCTGCAACGGGCGCTGATCGATGCCCAGAAGCGCGAACTGATGGCGGCGCTGACCGGTGGTCTCGCGCACAACTTCAACAATTATCTGGCCGCCATCCACGGCATGGCGGATCTGGGACGAAGGCGAACGGCAGAAGAAAAGAGCGGACACTATTTCTCCGAAATCCTGGCAACGACCACAACGGCCAGTGCGCTCGTCAAGGAGATGCTGCAAATCTCGCGTGCTGACCCGGCGCTGGACTGCGCCTTCGACATCGGCGCCACGGTGCAGCAGGCGGCGCATACGGCGCAATCGATGCTGCCCAGCCATATCGCGCTCGTCATCGATCTGCCGGAAGACGGCCCGTTCATGGTCATGGGCAATCATTCGGATATCGAGCAGACGGTGTTGAACCTCGTGACCAATGCCAAGGATGCCCTGGAAAACAATGCTGATGCGCAAATCCGGGTGGAGATGAGGCCGGATGCGATGCAGCCCGGATGCTGCCCCGAACATTGCCCGCGCATTTCAGCCTGTCCCATGCACCGGAGCCGGCACGTAACGCTGAAGATCGAGGACAACGGCAGCGGCATCCCCGAGGGAATCAGGGACAGGATCTTCGATCCCTTCTTCACCACTAAGGGATGCAAGGGGACCGGTCTCGGCCTGGCCTCCGCGCAGCAGATCGTCAGCCGCCAGGGTGGCGCCATCTGGCTCGACCACACGCAGCGGATCGGCACCGGCTTCCGGGTCTGCCTGCCGCTGCTGACTGCATCGACGGCGACGGCGACAATGGCGGCGATGGAAACATAAGACCCCCTGCCTTCGGTTACCGACAGCGCATTTTCGCCTCAGCTTGCCCCTGCATCGAGGCCGTCCCGGATCGCCTTCAGGAAGGCTTCGCCGTAACGCTCGCACTTGGCAGCGCCGACGCCGGGGATATCCAGCAGCTCGGTAGCGTTCGCCGGCCTTGTGGCAGCCATGGCCGTCAGGGTGCGGTCCGGGAAGATCACATAGGGCGGCACTCCCTGCTCCTTGGCCAGCGCCGTGCGCAGGGCGCGCAGGGCCTCGAACAGCGGCCGATCCCCGTCGGCCATCTGTGCCGCTGCCCCTTTCGCCTTCGCTCTGGGCGCTGCCTGGCGCAGGGCGCGCAGCATCACCGGGTCCGGCGTCTCACCGCGCTTCAACAGCGGCCAGGCCTTCGGCGTCAGCCTCAACACCCCGTAGCCCTCGGCATCGCTGGCAAGAAATCCGTGGGCGATCAGCTGGCGAAAGATGCCGCGCCATGCGATGGCCGTATGCTCGGTGCCGATGCCGAAGGTGGAAAGCCGGTCGTGGCCGTTAGCGACGATGCGCCCATCGTCCTTGCCGGTGAGCACGTCGATGACGTATTGCGCCCCGAAACGCTGGCCGGTGCGATAGACGCAGGACAGCGCCTTCTGGGCAGCGACGGTGGCATCCCAGGTGGCCGGAGGGTCGAGGCAATTGTCGCAGTTGCCGCAGGGTGCGGTCAGCTGCTCGCCGAAATAGGCGAGCAGCGCCATCCTTCGACATGTCGTCTGCTCGCACAGCCCCAGCATGGCGTCCGTCTTGCCGCGCATCATGCGCTTGAAGGCCTCGTCGGCATCGCTGTTGTCCGTGAACATCCTCAGGCCTACGACATCCTGCAGGCCGTAGCTCATCCAGGCATCGGCAGCCAGGCCGTCGCGGCCGGCGCGCCCCGTTTCCTGGTAATAGGACTCGATGCTCTTCGGCAGGTTCATATGCGCCACGAAGCGCACATCCGGCTTGTCGATACCCATGCCGAAAGCGATGGTAGCGACAACGATCACTCCCTCCTCGCGCAGGAAGCGCTGCTGGTGGTGCCGTCTGAGCGCCTGGTCCAGCCCCGCATGGTAGGCCAGCGCCACCCGCCCCTTCTTGCCCAGCCATTCGGCCAACTGCTCCACGCCCTTGCGCGTCTGGCAGTAGATGATGCCCGCGTCACGTGCATGATGTCCGGCGATGAAGCGCCACAACGCCTCGCGGCCGCCCCCACCCTCGTGGATGGCATAGTGGATGTTCGGCCGATCGAAGCTGTTGACGAACACGGCCGCATCCTCGAGCGCCAGCTGGGTGATGATCTCGGCACGGGTGCGCTGATCCGCCGTGGCGGTCAGGGCGATGCGCGGCACCGCCGGGAAGCGTGCATGCAACATCGACAACTGCTGGTATTCCTTGCGGAAATCGTGCCCCCATTGCGACACGCAGTGCGCCTCGTCGATGGCGAACAGCGCGATCTCGGCGCGCTCCAGCAAGGCCAGTGTGGCCGGGTTCAGCAGGCGCTCCGGGGCGAGGTAAAGCAGATCCAGTTCGCCGGCCAACAGCTGGCGCTCGATGGCGCGCTGGGTTTCCAGGTCGAGTGTGGAATTGAGGAAGGCGGCGCGGATGCCGAGCTGTTGCAGCGCATCGACCTGATCCTGCATCAGCGCGATCAGGGGGGAGATGACGATGCCTGTGCCCTGCCGCACCAGGGCCGGAATCTGGTAGCAGATCGACTTGCCGCCGCCGGTCGGCATCAGCACCAACGCGTCGCGCCCCGCAATCAGGCCGGCGATAATGTCGGCCTGATGATGACGGAAGGCGTCGTAGCCGAAGACGGATTTCAGGATATCGTGGGCGCGCTGCATGGGATGTTGTTCACCATAGGCAGAGCGGCCCGCGAATCAAGCCCGGCCCGGAAACATGGGGGTTTGCCATCATGCGGCAATTGATGAGAATGGGGCGCTAAATGTTCAGCAATGAAGAAAAAAGACGCGGCATGCAGCTCTGGGTCGATGCCGATGCCTGCCCGAGGGCGGTGAAGGAGATCATCTATCGCGCCGCCAGGCGCGTGCAGGTGAAGACCACCTTCGTAGCCAATTCGAACCTGACGCTCCCCCGCTCCGAATTCCTGCATTTCCTGAAGGTCGGAGCCGGCTTCGATGTTGCCGACCACGAAATCGCGCGCCGCATACAGCCGGGCGATCTCGCCATCACCGCCGACATCCCGCTGGCCGCCGATGTCATCGAGGCGGGCGGCTACGCCCTGAATCCCAGGGGCACCTTTTACACGATAGAGAACGTAAAGGCGGCGCTATCGATGCGCAACTTCATGGACGGCCTCAGGGGTGCGGGCACCCTGACCGGCGGCCCCGCCGCCTTTAGCCATACCGACCGCACCGCCTTCGCCAACCAGCTCGACCGCTTCCTGACCCGACACCTGAGCGGGCGATAGGACGCGGACACGAGGCCCTTCACAGAGCAGGCATGGTGCGGGACCTCCAGATTGCCGGGATATCATCGATGAATATATAGGCATATCGTGCACAATTCGCCGACACATGACGGACACGAATGCAAAAATAATCATTAAATTCGAATGTTTGCATATATGGCATAGCCAATGCTTTTCAAGGTTGCATTCCTTCAACAAGGGGGTACGCACATGGAAATGCACATCGATACGCTGGTCACCCAGCGGAATAACCACGACCTGAGGGACGACGAGCTCATCTGCTCGAAATCAGACCTCAACGGCACGATCACCTATGCGAACAGACCACTCTGCCGCATCTCGGGCTTTTCCGAGGATGAGCTGCTTGGCAGCCCGCAGGATATCATGCATCACCCGGACATGCCGCGCACGGCCGATGCCTGGATGCATGACGTAGTGGACCATGGGCATGTATGGCACGCCATGGTCAAGTACCGCTGCAAGAACGGCGATCACTACTGGGTGGATACCAACATCTCCCCGCAATATGGCCCCGACGGCCGCGTCATCGGCTATCTGTCGACATGGCGCAAGCCGAGCGCCGATCAGGTCAGCAAGGCTGAAGCGCTATACGTACCGCTGCGCCAGGCCGAGGAAGACAGAGCGCAACACGCGCCACTGTCCTCGGACGATCTGTTCGAGCTGTACCGGAACAGCGCGCTATACCGGGCCCACTAAGCGCCGCCGGACCGCGGCCCTCGTGGCCGCGGTCTAGTGGTGCGAGGCCTCCAGGTGCCGGAGCTTGGCTCTGATGGCGTTGAACTGCTTGATCAGGTCCTCGGTGTGCGGATCCTGCTTTTTCATGGCCAGCATCGTGGCCGCATTCAGCTGCTTGCTTTCCTTCATCAGGCCCTTGTCCTGCATGGCGGCGACCTGCCCCTGCATCATGTGCATGCGGATACGACGAAATTCCTTGATCTGTGCCTCACGCTCATCCGCCTTCAGCTTACCGCTGAGCACCTTACCCTTGATCGCGGCCAGGCGCTTGCTGTCGCCCTCGGGATCGTAGCCGAGGGTCTTCATGACCTTGAGCATATGGGCGGAGAACTTCTGACGCTTCGCCTGCAGCTTGGGGCTGCCGGCGATGGCCTTGCGCTCGATGGCGCCGAGCTCCGTGCCGATTTTCTGCGCCTTTTCCTGCAATTGATGCACGGCGGCGGCCGACGGCTGCGCCGCGGCCGGCTTCCCGGCGGGCTGCGCCATCGCCGGGGTGGCCAGGGCGAAGATCGCCGCACACAGGGGATACAGCAGACTACGGAATGAAGATGTTTGCATGAATGGAAGCTCCTGAAAGGGGGATGCCGGGCCAGCCCGGCATGGTGATTGAGAGTCCCACCCTAACAGCCGTCCGGACGCTTGCAACGATGCCACCGCTTTGGGTAGGCCTCGCCCAACGGCGCGTTCACGAGCGCTTGGCACCCTCATCCGGCGCCGAGCCGATCCACAGATACAGCAGGCCCAGGGCGATCAGGCCGTAGACGACCCAGGCATAGATGACGGCAAGGCCGTGGAGCCCGGTGTCGCGGTACCCGATCCAGGACAGGAAGGCGGCGAGCAGCAGGACCTCGGCGCCGAATGCCGGCAGCCAGTGCTGCAGGGCCGCGAGATGTTTCTTCGGCAGGCCGTGGTGGGTGCATGCAGCACCCCTCGCATAGGCATGGGCATCGTCTGACCCCTCGGCGGATAAGCCATGCGCCGTCGGCGCATGCCGCCTTTCCGGGCATTATAGCCACGTCATCGGTGCCGGCGGCCGGTTTCGGGGCCTTTTTTCTTTCATGGCGACGACAAGCCAAGCCCTCAACCCACCCCGGGCGATCGCGTTTACTTGCCGAGCAGACCCTTCAGCATGTCGCCGGCAGCACCTCCGACCTTCTTCTGCATCTGTGCCTTGACGGCATCGGCCGACTTGCCGAGATACTTGTCCACGCCGATCTTGGCCACCGAGGCCTTGACGTTGGTCAGCAGCGTGTCGGACAGCTGTCTGGCCACCTCGGCCGCGGTAGCCCCCCCGCGCTTCGCCCCGACATCGGTCATGACGATCCTGGGCAGAGACACGCTCTGCTCCTGATTCAGGGCGGCGATGCGCACCTTCGCCGAACTGCCGTCGACGATGATTTTGCGGATGATCATCTTGCGCCCATTGTCGGAGGAACTGCCGGAGGAGGATCCCGCCGCGCTGCCACCGCCCATGCCGAGGTTTTTCTTCAGCACCTCGACATTGGATACGCCGGAGCGGTTGATCTCGTAGACCACGGTCGGGGCGCTGATGTGAATCTCGTCGATGACGATGGGGTTCTTGTTGATCGAAGCGATGTCGACCCGGGTGCTGATGCGGCCCAGTTCGAAGATATGCGGGTCGGTGAAGCCCTTGGGGTTGGCCACGCTGAGATCCGTGATCGTCGCCTGGCCCTGCTTCAGATCCAGCTTGACGGAGCCCACGTGCACGGCCGTCTTCGTCGCCTCCGAGCCGTAGGTCTCGATCGCCGTCTTGACGATGCTGTCGAGGTTCTTCCACACGAAGAAGAACGCCACGATGACGATCACCATCAACGTGCCCAGTGCAATCAAAGCCTTCTTCATCGTTCACCTCCACGCGGTGCGGGATCGGCCGTTTTCTTCAGTGTAGGAAAGCCCGTCTCCCGGCGCAATTGCCAGGGGGCATGCCTGTATGAGTCTGCGGGGGCGGCGCCTAAGGGGCCTTTGGCTCCGAAGGGATACGGGAAATGAACAGCCCGCATTCGGAGGCGATCTGCTGGCGATTGCTCACGCCAAGGATGCCGAGGATGGCGCTGACGTGGATCTTCACGGCATGGATGGAAATGCCGAGCTGACTGGCGATCTCCTTGTTCGCCATGCCGGAACACAGCATACCCAGCACCTGCAACTGGCGGGGGGAGAACTGCGTGGATGCGGCCCGATTGGCCTGCGCCGGCTCGTAGCGCCCCTGGTTGACGACGCGCGCGACGCCGCGCAGGAACTCGCTGGCCGGCAGGGATTTGGGTACGAAACCGTCGGCTCCGATCGACAGCAGGGTCTTGATCAGGATGGGATTCTCGGTCGAGGAGCAGATCAGGATCTTGGAAGCGCGATTCCGGGCAATGATGTCGATGACACCGGACAGGCCCGTGGTGCCGGGCATGGATATATCGAGGATAATCATCGATGGGTGATATTCGCCACATTTGCTTATGGTCGCCTCAAAATCCTCCGCCTCGATGAATTCGGCCTCGGGATATTGCGTTTCCAGAAGACTGCGGATCAATTCTCGATGCAATGCATGATCATCGGCAATCAGGACTCTCATGCTGAAAAGGATAGGGGAATATCGATATCTAGCAATATAGCCAAACGACTAGGAAGCGCCCCCGTCGATGCGCACGGCAAGGCGTCCGCGCACCTGTCCGGCCAGGAGTTCCCGGGCGGCGGGAATCACCTCGTCCAGCCCGATCTCGTCGCCGATCGATGCGTAGTCGTCCGCTTCCAGAAGCCCCGCCAGCCTGTGCCAGGCCTCGATGCGGTCGGCCAATGGTCGCATGACGCTGTCGATGCCGGCCAACGTCACGCCCCTGAGGATGAACGGAGCCACGGTGGCCGGAAGATCCATGCCCTGGGCCAGGCCGCAGGCGGCGACGGTACCCCCGTAGCGCATGGCGGCACAGACATTGGCCAGCGTATGGCTGCCCAGGGTATCGACGGCCCCGGCCCAGCGCTCCGCCGCCAGGGGCTTGCCGGGCCCGGACAGCGTATGCCGATCGATGATGCCGGCCGCGCCGATACCCATCAGATACGCCTCCTGATCCATGCGGCCGGTGGCGGCGATGACGCGGTAGCCCAGGCGCGACAGGAGCCGGATGGCGAAGCCGCCGACGCCGCCGCCCGCCCCCGTCACCAGCACCTCCCCGCTATCGGGCGTGATGCCGTGCCTCTCGAGCGCCATGATGCAGAGCATCGCCGTATAGCCGGCGGTACCGACGATCATGGCCTGGCGCGCCGTCATCCCCAACGGCAGCGACATCAACCATGCGCCGTCCAGACTCGCCTTCTCGGCCAGGCCGCCCCAGTGCCGCTCGCCAACCCCCCAGCCGTTGACGAGCACCCTATCGCCGGGCCTGAAGTTCGGGTTGCGACTCATCTCCACCACGCCGGCCAGGTCGATGCCCGGCACCATCGGGAAGCTGCGCACCACCGGCGCCCCGCCGCTGATCGCCAGGGCGTCCTTGTAGTTCAGCGAGCTGTAGTCGACGCGCACGCGCACATCGCCCTCGGGCAGCCGCGCCTCGTCGATCTCGCGCAGTTCGGCCCGGTACCCGCCCTCGTCCTTCTCGATCAATATGCCCCGCATCCATCCTCCTGGTTCATCGCCCCAGCCGCCCAAGTGGCCGGGGGCGTTCGTGGCCCAGCTCCCATTCTAGCTAAGGTCATGGCGCTTGCCCGCGATAAATAAACATGACGGGGCGTAGGAGGTGCACCATGCACAACGAGCATTTCTACCTGACCAACGGCTGCTGCGAGAATGCGGGATTTGTCGGCGCCAGTACCATGGAACGGCTCGGGCTGGCCTTCGGGGAGTTCGAAGGCTTCTTCTATCCCCTGACCGAGGCCGAGGCCCGCTATATCGCCACCGACCAGATCGCCGTCGGCGACAGCGGATCGGAGGCCTGGCTCAGCTTCTCCGTGCTGTACCAAGATCGCAAATGGGCGGCACCCGTCATCGAGATTCGCTACCGGCAGGGGCACGCCGCCAATGAGGCGGTGCCGGGCCGCGCACACGCGGAGCGGGCATCGCGGCAGATCCATGCGCAGGTCAGTGAGCGCGCCGACGAGGTCGGCGGGCACGCCCTGATGAAGGAATCCGCCGACCGCTTCTGGATCGAAATCATGCTGCCGTTCGAGCTGGCCATGCGGTATCGCGATTTCGCCGGCTGGAAGCATTTCCTGGAACACGTGTTCTTTGCAGGCATCGGCCCGATCGAGCGGGACGAGCGGCCGGCCGCGCAGCCTGAGCCGATCAGATTCGCTGCAGATGTTGCTGCTTGAACAGGCTCTCCACCGACCGGGCCATGCGCGCCGTCGCCTGATCCATGCCCGTGTCCATGCCGTGCATCAATGCCCGGTTGAGGCGCAAGGCGGGCGGTGAATTCAGGAAGGCGCGGTACTCCTCCAGGGCCTTCATATCGATGTTCCTGTAGGTATAAACCGTGGATACGATCACCGAGCGCCTGATCCTCGGCCTCTGCCTCTGCAGGCTGGCGGCGATCCTTTTCTTGAATGCCCTGAGGTTGGCCGGCCGGTGCGCGTTCTTCTTGGTCGAGAAGGCCACGAACATGGCCACCGCGGCATTGACCTGGAAGCGCATGCTCATGTCCGTCATGTGCAGCAGCTTGTCGAGCTTCACGGCATAGAGCACGCGCGGCTTGTCGGCCAGCAGCCGGTGCGCCTGTGCGGCCATGTCCCGCATGGCCGCAGGCGTGGAGCTGTCCTGCTCGGCCCTGTCGATCTTCCGACCCAGGTCGGAGTCGTACCAGGCCAGCATCTTCGCGGCATCTTCCTCGGAGACGGATTGTCGCACCTCTTTGCCGATGGCCCGGAGAATGCCCGCGGGCTTGAAGGCATCGAGCATGGTGTTTTCCAGTTCCCGATACTCCTCATCGGACATGGAAGGCTGGCTGTGGGCGAACCGGTCGCGCTGCCGGGCCTGCGCCATGCGCATGCGCAAGAGATTGGGGAATTGCGCCACCATGTCGTGGATACCGGAAAGCTGCAGCAGCTTGGCCAGGGAGGCATCGGATATGCCGGTGGCCCCGGCCGTGCCGGAAAACGCCGTGGCGGCCAGCAATGTGGTCAGCAAAATCCCAATCGACAGAAGCTTCTTCATGCGCACAACTCCGTCGCCATTGCCGATCCGGCAATGCGCGAGCATCCAGCATGCGGCGTGGCCCGGCGTCGGTCAAATCTCCGGATTCTCTTCCGTATCAGAGGCTTGCGGGCGCGTATCAATGCTATCTCGACAGCTCGCCGGAGATGGTATCGAACACGCCCTTGTCCATGTGGATGATCTGGGCGGCCGTCGTCGTCCGAGGCGTGGAGCCCGGCATATAGACCTCCTTCGCCAGCAGGATGACGCCGTCCGCATCGTGCCATTGGATGAAATACGCGGACTCGTATTCGTTGGCCTGGTACTCGACCTTCTTGTCGATCACCCCGTAGCGCTTCATCAGCTTGGCGTGATCGGCCTGGAACTCCGTCGCCGGTATCGGGCGCAGATTCATGCCGAATTTGCCGTTGAAGAACAGGCTGTACCCGTCCTTGCCGCCGTCCAGCAAGCTCATGCCCTTCAGCGCCACAATCCCGTCCAGGTTCGCCCCGCTCTTGCCGGTCAGGAACTTGGCGAAGCCCTTCTCCATCAACACACCCTGCCTCGGTGCCGTGCTCTGGTAATAGCCGGCAAACAGCGAATCGGCGTCCGTGGTATTCGGCGCCACCTTCAGCGTTTTCGCCACGGTCGCCACATCGGCGCCCCACGGCATGCCCTTAAAACCTGTTTCCTTGCTCCCCGGCGCTTTCGAGCAACCGGCAAAGGCGATACATACAACAAACAACCATGCGATTTTCTTCAATGTAAACCCCTCCCATCCTGTCCGGCCAACCACCTGCGGGCGGTCAGTTCCCAACGTAGCTCAAGTCGGACCAACCCAATCATGACCGCCAACACTTGGCAATGCACATTTGTCGCCCGCTGCCGGCCAGAAGGGCTTATTCATCCTTCCATTATTCACAACAGGCATTGCCCCGCTGCACAGATGGGCAAGGTACATCCCCGTAGGAGCAGTAAACGCAACAGTCGCCCGGCTTGGGCTTAAGAACGGCATGACAGGCTTCGCATTCATAGAACCACTGGCATGCATCCGTCGGTATGGTTTCCCGCTTGCTGTGACCGCATTCCGGGCAGGTGAGCGTCGATTCAGCGATGAAGGCTTCCGTCATGCTCATCCCTGTGTCCTATCCGGCGTCTCAAATGGGATTATTCACTGTCCTTTTCTTTGAAGAACAAGAAGCTTGTAGCGTAAAACATGACCACGATGATGATGCCCAAAGCAATGCTCCAATCGAAGACCGCGTCGCCCGTGGCAGGAGAGGAGTCGATCACGACAGGAGCCACAAGGGTATGTTGGGTAGAACTGGCGTGACTCACCTTGTTCTTGAGAAGACTGGCCGCCCCAGGATTGCCCACATCGCCGCTCATAGAAGCCCTCCCGGAAACCGTACGTCTCTCAGAAAGCTAATGGCCAAGGGAAGTATCTCAAGGGTGAATGTTGCACCAAGAGTCCGGAGACCTGATGCATTATAGCAGCCGACTGGAACCGGCCAACAACGGCTATTCACTCTTTCTTGAAATAGCCATGAATATAAAAACCATCAGAAACATATTGCTTTGTGAGCTGGGTCATGTTCTTCCCATGCTGCATCCATACATTAATGGTCAGAGCGGATGCTTTGTATAGGCATAAGCAAGCAGATTGAAAAGGAGACGAATTATGAAATCTGGAATGAAAGAACTCATGTACACTATCGCTGCTGCTATCGTGACCTTTTTTGGCATGACCTCATTTGCAGGTTTTGTTGAGTCGGTACTGTAAGAATAGGACGACATAGACGCTGCCGAAGACATAAGATCAGGAAGGCCCGTTATGCCTAGTCATAGCGGGCTTTTCATTTCCTACACACAAATAGGGTTCACTAAAACGGCCCTATAGCAGGGCCGTTTCTAGGATCGCGTTAGGCGACAGTGCTTATTTCAGCTGGTCGAGATCACGGACGCCGCCGCGGTCGGCGGAGGTGGTCAGGGCCGCGTAGGCCTGCAAGGCCTTGGACACCACACGATCGCGGTTGAGACCGGCTTCCAGGCCGCCGCACCCTTGGCTTCCATGGCCTTTCGGCGTTGATCCAGTACTTCATCGGAAATCGCCAAGCTAATGGACCGATTGGGAATATCGATATCGATGGTGTCGCCTTCCTCGATCAGGCCGATGGCGCCGCCCTCCGCCGCCTCCGGGGAGGCATGACCGATGGAAAGGCCTGAGGTGCCGCCCGAGAAACGGCCGTCGGTGATCAGGGCGCAGTCCTTGCCCAGGCCCTTCGACTTCAGATAGGAGGTCGGGTACAGCATCTCCTGCATGCCCGGCCCGCCCTTCGGACCCTCGTAGCGGATCACCACCACATCTCCCGCCTTGATCTTGTCGTTGAGGATGGCGTTCACCGCCTCATCCTGGGACTCGAACACGCGGGCGCGGCCGGTGAAGCGCCAGTTCGACTCATCCACGCCCGCCGTTTTGACGATGCATCCCCGCTCCGCAATATTGCCGAACAGCACCGCCAGGCCGCCCTCCAGCGAGTAGGCGTGTGCCAGATCGCGGATACAGCCCTCGGCGCGGTCCAGATCGAGCGTTTTGTAGCGCTCGGCCTGCGAGAAGGCCTCCTGCGTGGGGATGCCGCCCGGGGCGGCGCGGTACAGATGGTGCGCCTCCTCGTTCTTGGCATTGGTGATGTCCCAGTCGTCCAGGGCATTGCCGATGGTGGTGGCGTGCACGGTCGGCACCTGGCGATTGATCAGGCCAGCCCGATCCAGCTCGGCCAGGATCGAGATGACGCCGCCGGCGCGGTGCACATCCTCCATGTGATATTTCTGGGTGGCCGGCGCCACCTTGCACAGGTTCGGCACATGGCGGCTCAAGCGGTCGATATCGGCCATGGTGAAGTCCACGCCGGCCTCCTGGGCACAGGCCAACAGGTGCAGCACCGTGTTCGTGGAGCCGCCCATGGCGATATCCAGGCTCATGGCATTCTCGAAGGCCTCGAAGGTGGCGATGGAGCGCGGCAGCACGCTGGCGTCATCCTTCTCGTACCAGGCGCGTGCGATATCGACGGCCAGCCGGCCGGCCCTCAGGAACAGCTCGCGCCGATCGGCGTGCGTGGCCACCAGGGAGCCGTTGCCCGGCAGCGCCAGGCCCAGGGCCTCGGCCAGGCAGTTCATGGAATTGGCCGTGAACATGCCCGAGCAGGAACCGCAGGTGGGGCATGCCGAGCGCTCGACGGCCGCCACATCCTCATCGCTCTCCCGGCTGTCTGCGGCCATGATCATGGCGTCGATCAGGTCCAGATGCTGTTCGCGATTGTTCAGGGTGATCTTGCCCGCCTCCATCGGCCCGCCGGAGACGAACACCACCGGGATATTCAGGCGCAGGGCGGCCATCAGCATACCCGGGGTGATCTTGTCGCAGTTGGAGATGCAGACCATGGCATCGGCGCAGTGGGCGTTGACCATGTACTCCACCGAATCGGCGATCAGATCGCGGGAAGGCAAGCTGTAGAGCATGCCGCCGTGACCCATGGCGATGCCGTCGTCGATGGCGATGGTGTTGAATTCCTTGGCCACGCCGCCGGCCGCCTCGATCTCGCGCGCCACCATCTGCCCCAGATCCTTCAGGTGCACATGGCCCGGCACGAACTGCGTGAAGGAGTTGACGACGGCGATGATCGGCTTGTCGAAATCGCCATCCTTCATGCCGGTGGCGCGCCACAGGGCGCGGGCGCCGGCCATGTTGCGGCCGTGGGTGGTGGTGCGGGAACGGTATGCGGGCATGGGTCAAACCTCGTGCGGATGTGAAAGTCGCCAGTTTAGCCGATCCGCCTTGGCCCCGCGACACCTGGCGCCTCACGGGTATCGCCTGTACGTTGACAGGCTCGCCCATGCCCCTAAGACTCCCAGTCATGAGTACAGAAGCACTGCTTGAGCAACTCTACAACACCCCCGAAACCGACCTGATCGAGGACATCCGCCGCTTGCGGGCCGAACTCGACGGGCAGGTGCTGATCCTGGGCCACCATTACCAGCGCGAAGAGGTGTTCGCCTTCGCCGACGTCAGCGGCGATTCCCTGAAGCTATCGCAGCAGGCGGCGGCGACGCACACGCCCTACATCATCTTCTGCGGCGTGCATTTCATGGCAGAGACCGCGGATATCCTGACCGGCGACGAGCAGACGGTGATCCTGCCCGACCCCGCCGCCGGCTGCTCGATGGCCGACATGGCGGATTCCCCCCAGGTCGAGGCCTGCTGGCGAGAGCTGTCTGAGGTAATCGATCCCGACGCCACGGTCACGCCGGTTACCTACATCAATTCCGCCGCCACCCTGAAGGCCTTCTGCGGCGAGCACGGCGGCATCGTCTGCACCTCGTCGAACGCGAAGCGCGTCATGGAATGGGCCTGGGGCCAGCGGCAGAAGATCCTGTTCTTCCCGGACAGGCACCTGGGCGAAAACACCGCCGTGGCCATGGGCGTGCCCGACGAGGACATGATCGTCTGGGATCCGGAGCAACCGCTCGGCGGCAACAGCCCCGTGGCCATCGAAAGGGCCAAACTGATCCTGTGGAACGGCTTCTGCTCCGTGCACCAGCTGTTCCGCCCGGAACATGTCGACACCATGCGCCGGGCCCATCCCGGCATCCGTATCGCCGTGCACCCGGAATGCAGCCGCGCCGTCTGCGAGAAGGCCGACTTCATCGGCTCCACCGAGGCCATCATCGCCGACGTGGCGGCCGCCCCCGCCGGCCAGGTCTTCGCCATCGGCACCGAGCTGAACCTCGTCAACCGCCTGCGTCTGGAGCACCCGGACAAGCCGGTGTATTTCCTCTCGCCCATGGTGTGCATGTGCTCGACGATGTTCCGCACCGATCCGCAGCACCTGTACGCATCGCTGAAGGCCATCCGCGACGGCGGGGAGCTGAACAGGGTGGTCGTACCCCCCCAGATCAAGCATCAAGCCAAGCTCGCCCTGCAGCGGATGCTCGATCTTGGCTAGGCACCTGACACTGGCGCTGCTGTTACTGCTGGCGCCGCTACCGGCATTCGCCCAGCCGCTCTCCGCCGACCAGCTGCAGCAGCAGGTGCAGGCCTTCATGGCCTCCCCCGATCACCGATTCGCCCCGGCCACCATCGCCAAGGCCCAGGCCTATGTCGGGGCGGCACTGCTGGCCAGCCAGCAGGACAAGCCGACGCAACTGGCCGACAGCCTGCAGGCGGCCAGCACCGCCCTGGACGAGGCCAAACAGATCGCCACCGACTACGAGAAGCGCCACCACGACCTGCTGGTGCTGCGCCGCCACGCCAAGCAGGCCGTCGATCTGACGCGCGACCCGGCCGCCGCCAGCGTCAGCCAGGCCGATACCCTGTTCGATCGGGCCGAGCAGACCCTGAACACCGCCATCGCCGCCAACGAGGCCGGCAACCTGAACACCGACAACCAGAAGGCCAGCGAGGCCGCCACGCTGTACAAGCAGGCCATGGCCGCCACCCTCCCGGCCATCGTCGAGCAGGCCAAGGCGGCGCTCTCCGCCTCCCGCAACGATTACGCCAGCAGTTACACCCCCGACCTCTACGGCACCGCCAAACAGGAAATCCGCGACCTGCAGCAGGCCATCGCAGGCAAGCAGCCGATGCCGGCCGCCCCGGCCCATGCGCTGCTCGTGTCGCGCAAGACGAAGGACATGGCCGCCTATATCCACCGGCTGCGCCGGCAGAACGACGGCTACGAGACGCTGATCCTGGGGGCGGCGAAAGCGCGCAAGCAGGTGGCGCAGGCCCTGGGCGAGGACGTCGATCCCGACGACATCGCCACCGACGTCTCCCCCGCCGAGCTGGTACAGGAGGCGGCATCGCTGAAGGACGAACTGGCACAGCAACGCCAGCAATACAGCGATAATCTGGCGGCACTGAAGACGCAGGATGCCGATGTGCTGGCACAGAGCTTGGCCGCACAGAAACAGAAGCTGCTCAGCGCCCAGGATACGACGCTGAGCTCGCTGAAGGACGCCTTCAAGGCCAAGCTGGCGCAGGAGACCTTCGAGAGCGATCGGCAGGCCAAGCTGCGCAAGCTGTTCAAGCCGGGCGAGGTGGAGATCTACATCAACCTCGACGGTTCGCTACTGGTGCGTCTGAAGGCGCTCAAGTTCGCCTCGGGGGCAAGCCGTATCGACAAGAAGAAGTACGGCGACCTGATCAAGCACCTGGCCGAGGCCCTGGCCCTGTACAACGACCGCAGCTACCGCATCGAGGGTCATACGGACAACCAGGGCGGCGTCAAATCGAACCAGGTGCTGTCGCTGAAGCGTGCGGAGGCGGTGCGCAATATGCTGGTCGCCGACGGTGTCGATGCGGCCAAGATCAAGAGCTTCGGCTACGGCGAGGTGCGTCCGATCGCGAGCAACGCCTTCGCCAAGGGGCGGGCAATGAACCGGCGCATCGATGTCATCATCGCGGCACCGGCGCCGGCTCCAGCCCATCAATGACCGAACCGGAGATCATCGCCACCCTTCCCGAGCACCTGCACGAAGCGACATCGGCGCTGCTCGCAGCCTTCGGCGCCGCCCCCGTGCACAAACGGCGCGTGCTTCTGGAAACGCTGCAACTGCTGTCCGGCCAGCACGATACCGCCGACATGAAGATGATGGCCAACGTCGTCAACGAGATCCGGCGCGGCCTGGAGGTGTTCTCGGGCTACAAGCCGTACCGCAAGGTCAGCATCTTCGGCTCGGCGCGCATCGGCACGGATGACCCGCGCTACCTGCAAACGCTGGGTTGTGCGCGGGCGCTGGCCGATGCCGGCTTCATGATCATCACCGGCGGCGGCGGCGGCATGATGCGCGCCGCCAACGAGGGCGCCGGCGTCGAGCGCTCGTTCGGCATCAACATCAACCTGCCGATGGAGCAGTTCCCGAACCCCTTCGTCGACGGTTCGCCGCGCCACTTCTATTGCAAATACTTCTTCACGCGCAAGCTGTTCTTTTTAAAGGAGAGCGACGCGGTGATCCTGACCCCGGGCGGCTTCGGCACCCTGGACGAAACCTTCGAAACGCTGACGCTGTTGCAGACCGGACGCAATCCGCCGGTGCCGGTGGTGCTGCTCGAGGCCCCGAACGACGATTACTGGGGCCCGTTCCTGCAGTCCTGGATGCGCAGGCTGGTCAACGACCACCTGATCAGCCCGGACGACTTCCAGCTGCTGTTCCACACCGACAACATCGCCTCGGCGGTCGAGCATATCGTCGATTTCTACAGCAATTACCACAGCTTCCGCTATGTCGGCGATATGGTGCTTCTACGCCTTCTGAACCCGTTGCACGCGTCGGCGCTCGAGCGCCTGAACGCCGAGTTCGCCGATGTACTGAAGGAGGGAGAGATCGAGCAGGTTTTCGCCTGGCCGCACAGCGACGATGCCTGCTACGCACACCTGCCGCGCCTGCGCATGCATCTGGACCGGGGGCGCGTCAACGTGCTGCCGACGCTGATCCGGCGCATCAACGCCCTTTCCGCCCGCCCCGCCTAACCCTGAGCGGCCTTGTTGTTGGCCTCGCCGGGACGCAGCACCCGCGCCAGGTGATCCAGCACGCCGTTGATGAAGCTGCGCGGCGACTCACCGACATAATCGCGCGTCAGCTCAAGCCCCTCGTTGATGATGACGCGGTACGGAATCTCCAGCTTGTGCATCATCTCCCAGGCGGCGAGGCGCAGCACCGTATGCTCGACATGGGCGATGCTCCTCAGGCTGCGCCCGCGGATGGCACCGGAGATGACGGCATCGATCTCGACCACGTTATCCGTGACCCCGTGCACGAGCTCGCGCACGTAGTCGCCATCCTGGTCGGCGCGTTCCCGCTCCTGCAGGCGGTCGGCCAGCATGGATGGGATCATGGCGCCGTCCTGGCCGCTGTTGTGCCAGGCATACAGCACCTCCAGCGCTGATTCGCGCGCCTTGTGCCGGTTCGGTCTCTTGGGTTTCGATGGCTGTGACAATCAGATCTCCAGTTCTTGCAGCAGGCGGGCCACCTCGACGGCGGTCAGCGCCGCCTCCGCTCCCTTGTGGCCGTGGGAGCCGCCGATACGCTCACGCGCCTGCGCCATGGTGTCGACGGTCAACACGCCGTTACCGACGCCGACATCGCCGCGCTGTGCCACGCGGCCGATGGCATCCATCGCCCCCTGGCAGACATAATCGAAATGGGCGGTGTCGCCGCGGATCACACAACCGAGGCAGACGATGGCGTCATAGTTCCCCGCATTCGCCATGCGTGCGGCGATGGTGCCGATCTCGAAGGCGCCGGGCACATGTACGACGCGCAGCGACGCCTCATCGGCGCCGTGCATCCTGAGCGCCTCCAGCGCCCCTTCGAGCAGCGCCTCGGTGATCGTGGCATTGAAGCGGGAAACGACGATGCCGATGGAAAGCCCTGCGGCATCGACCTGCCCGGCCAGGTGCGGGGCGTCGAGGCTCATCGGCCCTTGTCCCCGACATCCAGCATATGCCCGAGCTTGTCCCGCTTCGTCGTCAGGTAGGCGATATTGTCCGCATGCACGCTGGACTGCAGCTGCACGCGCTCAACCACTTCCAGACCATAGCCGTCCAAGCCAATGATTTTCTTTGGGTTATTCGTCAGAAGGTTCAGCTTCCTCAGGCCCAGGTCGCGCAGAATCTGCGCCCCGATACCGTAGTCGCGCAGGTCGGCATTGAAGCCCAGCTGGCGGTTGGCCTCGACGGTGTCGTGGCCGGCATCCTGCAGCTGGTAGGCTTTGAGCTTGTTCAACAGCCCGATGCCGCGACCCTCCTGGCGCAGATACAGGATCACCCCTTCCCCGGCCTCGGCCACCTGACGCATCGCCGCATGCAATTGCGAACCGCAATCGCAGCGGCGGGAGGCGAATACATCGCCGGTCAGGCATTCGGAATGCACGCGCACCAGCGCCGGGCGATCGGGCGAGGGCTCGCCCATCACCAGCGCCACATGCTCGGCCTTATCGATCATATTCGTGTAGCCGACCATGCGGAACTCGCCGAATTCGGTGGGCATACGCACCTCGACCTCGCGCTTGACCAGCGAGTCGTGCTTCAGGCGATGACGGATGATATCGGCGATGCAGCCGATCTTCAGGCCATGCTCGGCGGCGAATTCCTGGAGCTGGGGCATGCGCGCCATGGTGCCGTCGTCGTTCATGATCTCGCAGATGACGCCGGAAGGCGAAAGCCCGGCCATGCGCGCCAGGTCGA
This sequence comes from uncultured Zetaproteobacteria bacterium, assembly GCA_963764315.1. Classification (GTDB taxonomy): domain Bacteria; phylum Pseudomonadota; class Zetaproteobacteria; order Mariprofundales; family Mariprofundaceae; genus DATLWN01. The sequence continues at coordinate 134,610 of CAVXSB010000002.1, read as the reverse complement.
TGGTGGCCTCGGTATGGCCGGCGCGCACCAGCACCCCGCCCTCGCGCCCGACCAGCGGAAACACATGCCCGGGCATGGCGATGTCGGCAGGTTTCGCCTGCGGATTAACGGCGGCACGCACGGTATGGGCGCGGTCGTAGGCGGAGATGCCGGTGGTGATGCCCTGGGCCGCCTCGACGGTTACCGTGAAATTGGTTTTGAACTTGGCATTGGAGTCCGTGACCATCATCGGCAGATTCAGGCGATCGGCCTGTGCCTGTGTGATCGGCATGCAGATCAGCCCGCGCCCAAAGCGGGCCATGAAGTTGATGGCCTCCGGCGTCACCCATTCGGCGGCCATCACCAGATCGCCCTCGTTCTCGCGCGACTCGTCGTCGGCGAGGATGATCATGCGCCCGGACTTGAGCTCCTCGATCAGCTCTTCACAGCTGGCCAGCGTCATGCGTTTTCCTCCTTGGCCTGCAACAGCCGTTCGACATAGCGGCCCAGGATGTCCGTCTCCAGGTTGACCCGATCTGCCGGGGCCAGATCGCCGAGATTCGTGTGCGCGAGCGTATGCGGAATGAGGTTGACAGAAAACCGGCGATTGTCCACCGCATTGACCGTCAGGCTGACGCCGTTGAGCGTCACCGAGCCCTTGACCACCACATAGCCCGCCAGCTGCGCCGGCACGGCAAAGTCCATGCGCACATGCTCCCCAAGAGGCTCAACCGCCACCACCTCGGCCACGTCGTCGACATGCCCCGTAACCCAGTGCCCGCCGAGCGCATCGCCGAGACGCAGTGCCGGCTCCAGGTTCAACCGGCGGCCGGGTGCCGCCCCGGCAAAGCCCGTTCTGGCCAGGGTCTCCTGGGACAACGTAGCGGCGAACACGCCGGGTTCGGGAAAGGCGGTAACGGTCAGGCAACAGCCGTCGACGGCCACCGAATCGCCGAGCTGCCAGCCGCCCATATCCAGATGCGTGGACACGCGCCAGTCGGCGCCGTCGGATTTGACGTCGATGCGCGCAAGCCGGCCGACATCCTGAATGATTCCGGTAAACATCGGGCGCATGCTATCGCGGGTGGCAGCCGAATGGCACTACAAAGCGCCCTCGCCCGGCGTGAACGCGCGCCAGGCGTCGATCATCGGGAAATACAGGCCCAGGCGCAGCGGCCGCTCCTCCATGGCCCCCAGCAGGCCGGCATAGCGCTCCAGCTGCGGCCGATGGCGCTGCACCTCCGCGGCCAGGAAGGTCTCGACATCGCCACCGCCGTGCTCGCCGGTCTTGTAATCGACGATCCAGCGCACCCCCTCATGATCGATGAAGCTGCGGTCGATGATGTGATGGGTGGCCATGCCGTTCTGCATGCTGCTCAGTGCCCATTCCGCCTGCGCCTCCTCATGCCGACCCGACAATAGCCAGGCAGCACGGTCGCTTTTCAGCACGCGGGAGAGCGCCTCTGCACAGCGCGCCACCGCGCGCTCGAGCGTCGCCCCGGACAGCCCCTCGCCGATCAGCATGCGACGCATGCGCGCCAGCTCCGCCTCGCTGTCGGCCTCGGACCAGGCTTCGATGCCGCGCTCGCCGATATGCTGCAGTGCCGCATGCACGGCGTTGCCGACCGGTGCCGCCTCCGGCCCGGCCCAGAAATATTCGCTCTCGGCCGGCTCCGCTTCAGCCGCGGCCACGGCGGGCGGCGGCAGATTCCGGATGCGCGTCAGCAGCCCGCGCACGCTCCCCCCTTCTTCCCCGGCCGGCTCCAGCCGGTGCACGCCGGCGCCGAAGCAGCCTCCGTCGATCCCTGCCGGCAGCAACAGCCTCAGCAGCGAACCCTCGGTGGGCTGCTCGCTCGCCTCGGACACATGCCCGAACAGATGCAGCGCCGTCTCCGCACGTGTACAAGCCACATAAAGAAGGCGGCATAACTCATTGCTATCGCGTGATTTTTCAATGCCACGCACAAGCGAATAGACGGCATCGTTGCGACGCACCGGCGGGCGTAACGCGATCAGCGGCTGCACCGTGCCTGCCACCGGCACATCGGTGAAGGCCAGCAGCGGCGCGTCGCTCCTGGCATTGCCATGGCCGAGCCCCGGCAGAATCACCACGTCCCATTGCAGGCCCTTGGCCCCATGCATGGTCAGAAGCTCCACGCGCGCCGCCTCGGGTGCGGCGTCGGGTGCGGCATAGAGCCGTTCGATACGCTCGTCGAGCAGGGCGAAATCGATCAGGCCGCCCGCATCCAGTTCCGCCACCAGATCCAGCATGGCCTCGACGTTGCGCGCGGCATCCGCATCGACCAGTGCCGACATGGCCAGCCGTTGCCAGGCCAGGGCCAGCAGTGCGCGCAACGGCCTGCGGCCGGCCTGCCGCAGGCATGGGGCCAGCGCCTGCCGCAGGAATGCGGCACGCCGATGGGCATCCTCATCCAGCCCGGCCAATCTCGCTTCGTCCGCCAGGAGCTCGGCCACCGAGCGATCGTCCCCGGCCAGCAGCCGGTGGATTGCCTCGGTACTCAGGCCGCAGCAGGGGGCGCGCAGCAACGCGGCCCACGATACGCGATCGGCCGGATGCAGCATGGCCCTGAGCATGGCCCTGAGCAGACGAATCTCCGGCCGCGCCTTAAGGGGCAGGATATCCACCGCCCGGAAGGCGATACCGGCCTCCGCCAGCGCCGGCATGATGGCATGCAAATGCCGGCGCGAGCGGGCCAGCACGGCGATGCGGCGACCGGGCACCTTGAGCTCGCCTTGCACCAGACCGGCCACGGCCATGGCTTCCCCCACCGCGTCCCTCTGCACCTGCAGGTGCAGATGCACCTCGCCATCGTGATCCAGGGCGGCATGGGCCTCGGCATGACCGACGGCGCCGAGCAGGATGTCCGGGTCGGCCGGCAAAATGGCGGAGAAGGCGCGATTGACCCAGTCGACGATAACGGGCGAGGAGCGGAAGTTCCGCGTCAGGTTCAGCGCTGCGACCTCGGGCAGCGCGGCGCGGTTGGCGGCAGCGAGCATGAACAGGCTGACCTCGGCCTTGCGGAAGCGGTAGATCGATTGCATCGGATCACCGACCATGAACAGCGTGCGGTGCGTGCCGTCGCCCCCCTGCCAGCCCTCGGTGAGGTTGCGCAGCAGCCGCAGCTGCAGCAGCGAGGTATCCTGGAACTCGTCGACGAGGATGTGCCGGATGCGATAATCCAGGCGCAGCAGCAGATCGGTGGGGTTGCCCCACTCGTCCTCCAGCGCCCGCAATGCGCGCATGGCGATCTCGATGAAATCGCATTCGCCGAGTTCGGCGAACAGCCGTTGCAGATGGGTCTCAGCAGTAAGCAGCAGCGAGAGCTGCGCCTCCAGCACCCGCCACTGGCCATCGTCGAGACGCGGCTCGGGAGGCAGCGCCCGAATCCCGTCCAAGGCCTTGGCCAGGCCGGCGATGTCGGTCAGTTGCTCCAGGATCTCCACGAATGCCTGCTTGTGATCGGCCACGGCTTTATCGGCCGGGAAGCCGATATTCTTGTCCACGCGCCTGCGCAACGCCGGCTTGTCCTTCGTCAGCAACAGGCCGGCAATACGCTGCCAAACGGGAAGCTGCGCCAGATCGGCATGCGGCCATGCCACCAGCCCGGACAGGGTCGCATCGTCCAGATTGCCGCCGGCGAAGCGCAGCAGTGCCGGCAGCGCTTCGCTCGCCTCGGACGGGATCAGGTCTGCACACTGTTCCAGCTTTTGGCGCATGACCTCGGCCAGTATCCGTTCCTGCATGGCGCGCAACGATGCAGGATCGCCGGCATGTGTCCGAATGTCGTGCAGCCACTGGTCGCGCCGGCCAAGCATGTCGGCAAGCAGTGCGATCAGTGCCGGCAGGTTGTGATCTTGGTGCAGCAGCACCGCCTCGGCCTGCTCGGGATGGCTACGCACCAGCGAGGCGGCGGCAGCCTCCGCCGCCTCGCGGTACAACGGCAACACATGCGTCGACGGTGCCGGCATATCGCCGAGCCCGGAGAGCAACGGCAGCTGGCGAGCCAGCGCATGGGTCAGGCTGTCCAGGGTCATCATATTCAGCCGCGACGGATGTGCGGCCAGGTGCCAGCCGCGCTCAACCGAGCGACGGTTCGCATCCTGTGCCAGCCGCCAGGTCTCCATCCTGTGCGCCGCATCATCTGCCGGCTTTTCCATGGTCAGCGCCGCAATGACGCGCCCGCGCATCTCCGCCGCAGCCTTGCGCGTGAAGGTCAGCGCCAGGATCTCCTCCGGCTCGTCGACCACCGTCAGCAGCCTGAGGATGCGCCGGGTCAGAAGCTCCGTCTTGCCGGAACCGGCCGGTGCCTGCACCAGGAAGGAGCCTGCCGGATCGATCGCTGTGGCCCTGACCTCGGCGCTCATGGCTCTTCCCCTGCATCCGCATCGCGGTCGATGCCGATCTCGTCGATGCGGCAGACCGCCTCCAGGTCGCAATAGTCGCAGGCATGCGCATCGCGCGGCGCCACCTGACAATGCCCCGCCACGAACTCCGCGGCCAGGGCATCGATGCGCCGGCGCCACAAGGCCAGCAGCGCCGGCCAATCCTCCGCCTCCTCGTCCCTGCCCTGGTAGACCGAGATGCCCCGGATGCCGGTGGGCTCGCCGGACAGACCCTCGAAGCCCGTATCGCCGCTGCGCACGCGCGCGAAACAGACGGCATCCGCTTCGCCGAGATCCTCGGCCACGGCATAGAACGGCAGTTGCGGCTCGGCCATGCGGGCGCCTGTCCATTCGCCGACGCTCTGCTTGCGGCCGGTCTTGTAATCGATGACGATCCTGTGCCCATCGGCATCGCGGTCGATGCGGTCGGCCTTCAGCTTCACCGGGAAACGTACCGCTCCCGATACCGGCAGCTCCATGTGGTAAGGCTTCTCGCAGCGTTCGACCGAGAACGGCGGGCGCTGCCGTTCCTCGTCGAGCCACTCCGCCAGCACCGCAGCCATGCGCCGGCGCTCGAAGCGCTGCACGGATTCGGGCGCCGGCAAGCGCGCCTGGCGCCAGGCATGGTCGATCGCCGCCTCGATCAGGGCATCGGCCGCCACCTCGCTTTGGGCCAGCAGCGCCTGCTGCGATCCCAGCGCCTCCCAGATGTGCTGCAGAGCATGATGGATCAGCGAGCCCTTGGCCTTCGGCTCGATGCCGGGGATCGTTTCCCCGAGCGGGGCCAGCCCCAGCCGGTGCATGGCGAAGGCGCGGAACGGGCAGGCCGACTGGTTCTTGACGATCATGCTGCCGCCCTTGACCCGCTCGTCCGTGGACAGCGGCACCGCCGGCGCATCGTCCCATATCTCCGTCTCGAGGACCTCGGTGCCCGCCATTGCCCCTACCGGCGCCTCGCTGTCGATGGCCGGCAGCAAGGGGGAGGCATTGAGTTCCCGCTCCTCGCGCATGCGGGCATACGAGGCATGCACCACGGGAGCGGCCCGACACAGCTGCCGCCAAAGCTCGGCCGACTCGGCGAAGGCCAGGGCCGCCGTCGTCCCCGGCAGCCCGTACCGGCGCTGCAGCGCGAACGGCAACAGCGACAGCGGCCGGGCGGCCGTCGGTAGCGTCTCCTCGTCGCATCCGATGGCGAAGACGGCATCGAAGCCAAGGCCTACCACCTGCTGCAGCGGCAGCACGCAGACCTGCGGCAAGCGTACCGGGGCTGAATACGGCGCCTGTTTGCAGGATGAGGAAAGCAGCGAGACAAAGGCGCTCCATTCCAGGCGCCCGCGCACCGCATCGACGGTCACCAGCGAGGCCAGGCATTCGCGAAAGGCATTGAGCTGGCGGACCTCTTCGTTGCTTCGCCCGGCAAGCTCCGCCTGCAGGAATCCGATTTCCTGCAGCAGCCCGTGTGTCGCCCGCACCCATTCCCCGGCCGCGCGCCCCCCCATATCCCAATCGGCCAGGCTGGCCAGTACGCCGGCAAGTTGCGGCATGCCGCCGCCCTGCGCCACGCCCTGCAGGGCGCGGAAGCTCAGGTAATGGCGATTATCCTGGCGCAGTTGCGCATCGAGGGCGGCGCGCGCCATGCCCTCCTCGGCATGGCCCTTGATGCCCGGTGAGAACAGCAGCGGCGCCAGATCGGTATGGGCAGCGCCATCCCTGCCGGCCAGCCGCAGACAATCCAGCAGCTGTCGGATCAGCGGCAGCCCAGCCAGAGGCTGACCTCCCGTAGCGACCGCCTGCATGTCGCCCACTGCTTCCGGCGGCAGCAGGGCCTCGTCGAGCAGGCGGCCGAGCATGCCGTCCTGTTGCCCTGCATGGACGATGGCGATGCGTGCCTGCGCATCCGCCCCGATAGAGGCCTTGATGCGCGCAGCAACATGGCGATATTCCGATTCCACGTCAGGGCAGGCGGTAAGGGTCACTGACGCCGGCCGCCCGTCGGTCGCCACTGTCTCGAGACGGATATCGTGTTCACGCAAGGCCTCTAGCAGCGATTCCTGCATCGGTGTGATGGGATCGAAGCCGTCGAGCAGGATTCGCTCCACCCCGGCCATGGCCCCGATATGCGGCAGCAGCAGCGCCGGCATGTCGGCGGTGAGAAGCCTGTCCTCCCGCGCAAGCCGGCCCTGCATGGTCGCGATCCAGCGCCCCAGCGCCTCAGCCTCCTCGCCGCCGCCGGCAAGCTCGCCGACATCGATGTGGTATTCCCGCATCAACCGGTAGGCGGTGGCGGCATGGCGGGCCATGCCGGAGCCGGCCACACCGCCGCCCATGTCGGTGGCGATGATGCGCTCCCACAACTGCAACTCCTGCAGCTCCGTATACGGCACCGGTATGTCGACAGCAGTACGGGCAAGCCCCGCCAACCACGATGCCCAGGCCTCCACGGCGGGGGTAGGCACGACACCGCTGGCGCCCGTAACCAGCCGGCGACGCCAGTCGGCCGCCAGGCGGGGGCTAGAGGCCAGCAGCAGCGCGCCCTCGGCCAGGGCGGCAGGAACCGCTTCCGGTATCACCTCAGTCGGAAGGCTGGCCGGCATCCGGCGGCGACGATTGCGGCACCAGCCGGCCCGGCACCAAATGGCCGTGTGCATCCAGATGCGCGGGCACGTAGCGCTGATCGATGCCCACTACCGGCCGCTGCGTATATTGCCAGGCCCAATAGGCGCAGATGCCGCCGAAAAGGATGGCGACGGCGACGAAGCCCCAAGATGGCCGGGCACGCAGATGCGGCGTGATGTCGATAATATCGGGCTGGGCCTGGCGATGTCGGCGGGCGGTCAGCCAGAGCCGGAACAGCGTGCCGAGGTTGCGCAACAGGATCATCAGCAGCATCGGCCCGAAGAAGAAGACGGCCGCGACGAGGAGGTTGCGGATCATGGCCGCATCAGCTCCTGCATGCGCCGCGCATACGCCTCCACGTCCGGCTCCCTGCCCTGACGCTGGGCCAGATAGACGGTCTCGGCCAGGATCTCCAGCAGTGCGTGCAGCGCCTCGTGCCGGTCCATACGCTTCACCGCCACCATCTGCTCCAGCGCCTGCGCCACCTGAGGAGGCTGGCGCGTCGCCACCTGCTCCTCCAGCGCCAGGTGCAGGGAAAGGTGCAGGTAGGGATTCGTGCCGTCATCGACCTGGAAATCGCGCTCCAGGAAGCGCTCCATGTCGTCGAACAGCGCATGGTATTCGGGGTGCATGCGGATCACGCGCACGATGCGCACCTCGAGGGCGTTCAGCGGCAGGGCCGCCTCGGATTTCTGCCAGGCGTCCCAGAATATCTGCCGGTGGGCGCGCAATTGTTCCCGGTTGGGCTCCCGGCTCGGCTGCTGTTCGGAATCCATGCTCATCCGCCCTCCATTCCTGGATCATCCCGCCGCCCCCCGGTATTTGCAACCGGCACGGCCCTACAGACGACGGTGCCCCAGTGCCGGGATCGCCCGGCGCACATGATGGACCCTGGCCATGTCGAGATCGGCGACGACGATACCCTCACCCTCGTCCCGGCAGTCCAGCACCTCGCCCCAGGGATCGACGATCATGCTGTGTCCCCAGGTCTGACGCCCGCCCGGATGCTCCCCGACCTGTCCGGCTGCCAGCACATAGGCCTGGTTCTCGATGGCCCGCGCCCTGAGCAAAACCTCCCAGTGGGCCCTGCCGGTGGGCACGGTGAAGGCGGCGGGCACACTCAACACCTGGCAGCCGGCATAGCGCCGGTACAGCTCGGGGAAACGCAGGTCGTAGCAGATGGAAAGCCCGACGAGCCAGCCCCCGAACGCCACCGATTTCGGCCCATCACCCGCCGCGATCGTCGCCGATTCGTGGTAGCTCTCGCCATCGAGGTCGACGTCGAACAGGTGCATCTTGTCGTAGATCTCCAGAAGCTTGCCGTCCGGAGAGAACACCGGACAGGCATTGCGCAGCTGCCCGGAGCCGGGCTGGCGCAGCAACAGGCTGCCGCCGACGATGTGCATGCGGTGCTGATTCGCCTGCTCGGACAGGAATCCCAGCACCCAGGATTGCTCGGGATATTCGGCGGCATCGCGCCGCTCGGCATCACTGGCGCCCATGAAGGAAAAGTTCTCGGGCAACACCACGAGATGCACGGACTCGCATGCCGCGGCCTCGATCAGGCGCCCGGCCATCTCCAGGTTATGCGACCGGTCGTTGCCGGAGCACATCTGCACGCAGGCCGCGCGCAGGATGGCGCTCATTTCGGCTCCAGCAGCAGCAGGCTGCGGGCATGATCGACGGTCATGCGGTAGTCGCCGAGCACGTTCATGCCGAGCAGACCCGTACGGCCGGCGGCATCGATATCGTGCACGACGGCGCGCACATGATCGGCGTGCAGGACGCCGATCGAAAGACGCCGGATGCTGGCCACCGGCGCGTTCATGATGCCGTTGGCCGTCTGCAGCCGGGCCGTACCCTCGGTGTCTATGCCGGCCTGTGCGGCCACGGCGCGCGGGATGACGACGAGACTGGCGCCGGTATCGACAATGAAATCGACGGGCACGCCGTTGACCCGCCCATCCACATGGATCTGCCCGCCGATGTCGCGGTACGGGATCTGTTTGCGCAACGACGCCTGGTTGTAATGCGGGTTGGCCACGGTGTTGCCATGGCCGATGTCCACCTCCGCCGAACCGTGCACGGGCGTATCCGAGTAATGGACGGAGCCGCCGGCATCCGTCCAGGTATAGATGGCGGCGGATGCCGATGCCGGCAGCAAGACCGCCAGCAGCAGCAGGCTAAGCCGCAAAGCGCCCCAGATTGAGGACGGAACCGACATTCGCATGTTCCTCCAGTACCGGCACCAGTCGCCCGGGCGTGCTGCTGCTCATCAGCGTCATCATGCCGGGTCCATGCCCGGCCAGCGGCGAATCGGAATGGATGACGATACCGATGGTGATCGAGCCCTTGCGATAGGTACGGCCATAGCGATTGTCATGGTCGAGCACGGCCACGAAATCGCCGAAGCGCAGCTTATCCAGGCCGTATTCGCTGACCGTCTGTTCATCCTGGCACAGGATGTCGTAGTCGCCGGTCGTCACCGACAGCGAGCCGATGCCCGATCCCATGGCGTGCCCCGGCACGATGACGTGCACGGGGATCTCCAGGCCGCCCTTGCCATCCTCGCGGATGCCCCAGGCCTCGAGCAGGTCCGGAGCGAGGTTGTAGATGTAGACGTCCGGGTAATCGGCGAGGCTGAGGCCCTGGCCGTAACCCCGGATCAGGAATTTGTCGTCGCAGGTCAGCCTGTCCAGCGTATCGTCCGGAAAATCGAGCATCAAATGCTCCACACCACCATGATGGCCGATGACGGTGCCCTTCTCGCCCTTGGCATCGCCGGAGACGACGCGCACCTCGTTGCCGCAGCAGGACAGGAACTGGAAGCCGGCCTCCGCCTTCTTGTTCGCGTGTTTCAGCGTCGCCGACACCCCGGGCTCGATATGCTCCCCCATCCAGCCGAACACCGAGTCCCCGACCTTGACGTTGTAGGTGATGCCGCCGGTGGACGGCCAGGCGAACACCTCGCCGTTGGCCCCGACCTCGAACGGCGCCCACTGGTTGGCCGGAGACACGGTGCCCTGCACCGCCGTCATTACCAGCCGATCCCGGTTCGTCTTCAGGCTCATGCGTCCTCCCTGATATAGTGCAGAAACTGGCTTATGCGCCCTTCGCGCAGGCCGCGCTGTTCAAATTTCGTGTGCGGCCGGTCCTCGTCGCGCGGCGAGAAATTTCCCTTGCCGGCGATGTTACGCAGCCCCGGGGTGGCATCGAGGATGTCGCGCATCCACTCCGCCAGATCGGGCTTGTCGCTGGCCAGCTTGATGAAGCCGCCGGGCTTCAGGCGCGAAACCAAAAGCTCCGCGAAATCCTTCTGGATCAGCCGGCGCTTGTAATGCCTCGCCTTCGGCCAGGGATCGGGGTGGTTGATGATAATACCGGCGAGCTGCCCTTCCGCCACCTGCTCAGTCAGCACGATCTGGGCTGGAAGCTGCGAGATGCGGCAGCGCTCGATGACCCCGGCATCCTCAAGCCGGCCCACGCCCTTGGCCACGCCGGGCAGGTAGATCTCCACCCCGACAAGCACCCAGTCCGGATGCAATTCGGCCATGTGCACGAGGAAATCGCCGTTGCCGAAGCCAATCTCCAGCACCACCGGCGCCTCCGCAGGTATGCCGGACTCCGCCAAAGTTCGCCCCCGGGGTAGACCGATGCGCGGCAGCCATTTCTCCAGCCGCGCCTCCTGGCCGGTGGTGACAAAGCCGTTCTTGCGCCCATAGGTGCGCATCTCGTGCTGGATATGCTGGTCTCTGAATTCTCGGCTCAAGCGCATGTGCACATGCTATGGATTCCCGCCCAAATGTCATGGCCGCATGCACCCATGCGACTGGCGAGGTTCGGCCAACAACGGACACTCGCACGTGTCTACAAAACTAGTGGCGATTCAGATTGCTATTCTACCCTAAAAGGGCACCGTTCGATTTCTGTGCAAAATATTTCCATGAACTGAGGATCAAACTTTGTACCGATTTCACTGCGCATGACTTTCATGATTTCTTGGTGATTTCTGGCAGGATGGTAACTTCGAGTTACTGCCATGGCATCATAACTATCGGCTATGGTTATTATCCTAGAGCAAATAGGAATATCATATCCAGCCAAACTGTCGGGATAGCCTTCTCCATTGAAATGCTCATGATGGTGGCGAATGGCAATTGCTGCTCGCCGACATCCCTTAAATCTCGATGACCGGATAATATCCTCTCCGAATTCTGAATGCTTTTTCATTATCACCCATTCTTCATCGTCTAATCTAGATGGCTTCATTAAGACCTTATCTGGTATCCCGATCTTTCCAATGTCATGAAATGACGAAGCAACCCTGATCGCACTAACATTACGGCCATGTAGTCCATATTTTAGAGCAATCATCATTGAAATATCACGAACGCGCTCGGAGTGAAGTCGAGTCATGATATCACGGTATCCAAGCGCAACTGTTAAAGCTCTAGTGTACTCATATAATGTTTCATAGATGTTATTCTTCTTTGCCATATCGGGCGGGTCTCAATACCACTAGTAAGAACCTTCGGGTTGTAACCCCATGGGCCCATGGAGACATGGGCCAATCTTCTCCAAGATCATTATAGATGATCGCTGATAGATGTTCATTTTTGTCATGCCAGTATGTTCATGCATCAGCCTGAATCACATCAGCCAGAATCGTCGCATATACGTAATTCTACTTATTGCAGGTCAGCAAAATGATTATCTATTAATCATCATTTATAAGCTGGTAAGGACCATAGGAGAGGAATCGACATGAATAGCTTAACCACACGTTCTACAAGAAGTGCCCCAAAGCCTGATCGTACGCAGATGATTGCTGAGGCAGCCTACTATCTTGCTAAACAGCGTGAATTCTCGGGAGGCGATCCAGTAAAGGACTGGCTGGATGCAGAAGCCATGATTGACCATGTGGCCAGGAAGGCGAAACGAAAACCCAGCGCCAGATAACCGGCGGCCGATCGCGAAAATGTTCATGAGCGGCACCAAGAGGTTGAACCACCATCCGAACCAGCAGCTGCACGACAAGCCGTCCGAGACGTTGGTCTTAACAAACAACGCCATCATCAGTCATCAGCTGGTGCACATGCTTTCATTGACACAAAGCTGGCGCATGCATGTCGTCCATGATGACCGAGCAGCTTACGCATATATTTCCCAGGTCCATCTGCATGCCATTATCGCTGATATCGATATGAGCACATTAGGTGGCCTGGCTGTCTTGGTATTTGCCAAGCGCCATTATCCATCGATCTTAACCTATGCCATTACTGGCAATGATGACCCGTACATTAAGCAGCTCGCATGCGATATGGCTGGATGTGAAGGCTTTTTCTACCTAACTAAAGGGAAGCGGGCGATTGACACCAATTCAGGGGCTGCAGCGCAATTGGCAAACCAGATTGATGATAAACGGATAGTAAAGCCATCTAACCCCAATAGAAGAAGTGTTCACCCCGATTAGATGGGAGAATTTTCTTTAGATGAATAGACGGAACTACAGCGGATATCCGTTTGTGGCTCCAGTCCGTTAGCAATGGAGAGGAGGACGCGACTATGGCAGACAGTGTCATCAGATCAGCTCCCATCCTGGTAGTCGATGATGATGAAACCGTGCGTTCCACCCTCAAAGAGTACCTAGACGCCAATGGCTTCCAGGTCATAACTGCTGGCAACGGTAAAGAAGCCATCGATCTCATGGCCGAGAATCATGAGCAAATAGGCCTCGTGGTGAGTGACATACGGATGCCTGTGCTGGATGGCATATCCTTGATCCGCCGCATCAGGGAAATCTGGTCATGCTATCCCTATAGTGGTTATCTCTGGCTATATCGAGTCGGCAACACTAAATACATTGGACGAGTTTGGTATATCTGTTTTCAAAAAACCTCTGGATTTTAAGGCGCTTGGATGTCATTTGGCGGAAGCCTTGCGTCGCAACTGATTTATCAGGAAAAGCATGGGCAACACGATTCCCGCTGCAACAAATTTTCCGCAGATTGCAGTCATAGTAGACACACCTGAGTGACCGTTATTGGCCGGTGCGCGACCGTCACGGTCCGGCCACTTTCAGTCATTCACCTCGTCGAAACACCGTTTGCCTTTCGGACTTGATGAAAGGGAGCAGGTCAGTAGGCGCGCATTTGTAAGTGCCTGTGGCGCAGTCGCAAAGACCAGAATGCGACTCTGGCACCCGTCGCGCATGCATATCTATCCCCTATGCGATTTGCCGTTTCGCAAGATCGAAAAAGACACCCTGTTGTTCCATCAGAGACGCGTAGTTCCCCGACTCCACCACCCTCCCGGCATCAACCACGAAGATGCTGTCGGCCTGCCGGATGGTGCTCAGACGATGCGCAATGGCGATGCGAGTACAATTCAGGCTCTCAAGGCTCTTGCTGACGATCGCCTGGGTTTCGTTATCCAGGGCACTGGTCGCCTCATCAAATACCAACACGCGCGGGCGGTGCACGATGGCCCTGGCGATCATCAGCCGCTGCCGCTGACCACCGGATAGAGTTCCTGCACCTTCGCTAAGCACCGTCTGCATGCCCATGGGCATCTGGTCGATATCCCTGTCCAGGCCCGACATCCGTGCCGCCCACCAGGCATCGTCCATGCTGAGGTTCGAGCCGGCGGTGATATTGTCGAAAATGCTTCCGGCAAACAGCTGGCCGTTCTGAAGCACGACTCCGAAATTTCGGCGCAGGGCCTGGGCATCCAGTTGCGTGATATCCTTACCATCAAGGAAAATCGATCCCGACTCGGGAGTGTCGAAGACGAGCAACAAGCGAAGTAAGGACGACTTCCCGGCACCGGACGGTCCGACAAGGGCCACGAACGAGCCAGGTTCGACCCGCATGGAAAGCCCCTGTAAAACGGGCGGTCCGTCTTTGCTATAGCGAAAATGGACATCATGGATATGGATCGATCCGCTGAGCTCTCCCGGATCCATCGCCGCCTGACTGTTCTCCTCCTCCGTTTCGAGTACAGGGCGCAAACGATCGTACAGCGGCTTCATCATGGATAAGGCGATACCTTGCTGTGCCAGCTGGGTCACGGCTGTCGAGAACTGTCCATAGGCGGCGTTAAAGGCGATGAACACTGCGGCAGGCATCACATGGGTCAGGGTGGCCGTATCGATGCTATGCCACTCTTCGGCACCGAGAAGAAGGCAAACAGCTGATGCCCTTGCATGCCGATCACGGCCAGAACGGCGGTGATCGCGATATAGGTGAATACCGCGTTGGCGACGGCTACGGCATTGGTCATTCCCTGTTGGTCGATGCCGACGAGCTCCGCCTGGGCATACTTTCTTGCCCACAGCACGAAGGCTTCGGACTCCGCCCCGCTGACCCGCAGCTTGGAAATGGCATTGAGATACTGGAAGACGTCGGTCGATATATCCGCTTGGCGCTCCAGATATTCCTTTTGCCTGGCAAAAGCCTTGAGCCCCATCAGATAACTGAACCCGCCCACGACGATGCTGAAAGATGCAACGACCGATGCCAGGATCGCATCGTAATAGAACATCAAGGCAAGGCTGAACATGCCGGTGACGGCCGCGATCACGGAAGATACGGCGCTACTGGTCAACAGCTGGCGGACGCCATCGATGCCGGATGCACGGCTAAGGGATCACCGACCGTGATTTCCGGAAAAAGGAACTGGGCAGTCTGAGCAACCTGTCCCATACCGAGGATTGAAGCCGGTTATCCATCACGCCTTCGATCCTGAGAACGGCAATGGACTGGACCAGCGAAGAAATCGTGCTGGACAGGGCGATGACGATCAGGGCAATGCCAAAGATCAGCAGCTGCCCGTACTGGGCTTCAGGGATAACCTTGGACATCACCTGCTCGGTCACCAAGGGAGTGGCCATCGACAATGCGCCCGTCAGCAACACCATGGCAGCGATGACCCCGCCGTCCCGGCTGCTACCCTTCAGTCCAGCGCGCAGCATCTCCCGCATGCCGATCGGACCGGCAGGGAATGGCGTATAGAACATCACGGCATGCGGACTCAGCGTGGCAGCGATAACCTTGTCGACGGCGTGGTCTCATGCGTCTGAGGATCGACCAGGTCGTATGTACCCACCTTGTGTGGAATCAAGGCGCACGGCGCCAGGCCATCCGCCCTGAAACGAGTAACGGCCCGTGATCCTCCTTCCACCACTCGCCCGACAGCCGGATCACGCGCGTCCGGAACCCCGAGGTGCGGGCGATGCTACCCAATGGATCCGTGGACTGGGCAAGGGCCTCCGGACCACCGCGCGGCGTTATGATGGCGATGTTCATGTCGGCGGCCACGTACTGACAAGCCGCGATCAAGGGATCGGAAGACAGGTCCTGGATGATATCCGATCCCTTTCCGGCCCCAGCCACTCTCGCCAAATCGCTAAGTACGGTCGAAAACCGCTGTTGCTTGGATCGCTCTCTTTTGTCGACGCCTTCAATAGCATCTCTGTATTCGGATACGGCCTTCGCCCTAAAGCATGCCAAATACACCTGCTGTGCCGCATCCAGCCATGCTTTCGCATGCCCGCCACCGAGGATATCCGCCGTAGACAAACCCTCGACCATCCCATGTTGCGTGGCTTCCACCCAAGCAGGCCTGGCTAGCGGGAAGGGAGTCTCCCGCGCATCAAGGCTCTCCGCCCCGTTCAGGCGCAGTTCACCGTCGCTACGAATCCATACCGGCTGCTCATACGCCTGTAGGGAAGAGCCAGGCTCAACTTCGACGTGGTGCGCTTCGGCAATCATGCCGATATTGCTCCGTGGAATCGTGGCCGGTTGGCAGGCTTGGGCAAAGGCCCCGAACCACCGGTCGACACATGCCGCCAGCATCTGTTTGCCGGCTCCCTCTGATGCCGATGCCAGCAACGACCGGCGATCCACAGGCAGCGACTCGGAGGAACGGGCAGGAATGGCGATGATCGAATCATCGTCCTGAAAGCCGAACAACGCATCCCCGGCCGACAAGCGCATGATATGGTGACGGCGCTGCCCATCGGCACCGGATGATGCACTGCCATCCGTAGCACCGACATAGAACACATCGAGGTCACCCGAGGCGATCAACCACACCTTATCCGAACGGTTAAGATGCAGTTGGGCGCTGCCCTGCCATGGTTCCCAGTCTTCGGAAGCCCCGACTGCCCGGCGAAGCACATCGGCCCTTGATGCCGGCGTCGTCATGTCATCGCCACGAGCTGCGCATAACGGCCGTTATGCTGCATCAGCTGCGTATGATTTCCGCGCTCCTGCACCACGCCCCGATCAAGCACGATGATTTCATCCGCATCCCGGATGGTGCTCAGGCGGTGCGCGACGATGATGCATGCGCATCCACGACGGCGGAGGTTCTGGTCGATGATTTGTTCGGTCAGAGGATTCGAGGGCCGCCGTCGCCTCGTCCAACACGATCAGGGCGGGATCACGGACCAAGGCACGGGCGATCTCGAGGCGTTGGCGCTGTCCTCCACTGAAGTTCGCACCACCCTCGTCCACAAGGCTCTCGTATCCTCCGGGCCGCGCGGCAATGACCTCGTGAATACATGCATCCATGGCGGCCTGCAGCACCTTCTCCATGGGAATATGCTCATCCCACATGGTGATGTTTTCGCGAATGGTGCCGCGGAACAGGCGGATATCCTGGTCCACGTAGGCGATCGAGCGCGTGAACACGGCATGGGAGATGGAGTTAATGGGCTTTCCATCGAACAACACCTCACCGCTGCGCGGCTGGTAAAGGCCCAGGATCAGTTTCGAAAGCGTAGACTTGCCGCTTCCGGAGCCGCCGACAAGGGCAATTCTGGAACCGGGCTCCACCGACATTGTGAAATTCTCGATCAGCGGTGGATCCAGGGGGCCGTAAGCGAATGTGATATCGCTTAACTGTACGGCACCGCTCAGCAAATGCTCTATGGAGCCGGTGGTGTTCCCCCTTGCCTCTTGTCAGCGACCCAGGCGGAATCGAGTTCGTACTTGAAGACGTCTTCGATGCGTGCCAGATCACCTTGGATCTCCTGCACCTGAGCGCTGAATCCGACCATGGTCTGGATAGGTGTCAGAAACAGGTTCAGGAGGATCTGAAAAGCGATCAGGCCGCCCATCGTCAGATGCCCCTTGATGATGAGCGATGCACCCAGGATCAACACCAGCGCGTTGATGATCCCAGGCCGCAGTTCGGGCATCGCGTCCAGCAGGAAGGAATAAAGACCCAACTCCTGCTGCGCGTTGATCGTCTTAGTGTGGTAACCCGCCCACTTGGCGAAAAAGTCACCCTCCGTCCCCGAGGCCTTCAGGGTCTCGATAGCCTGTAAGCCGCCCACGGCAGCCCCCATGGCCTTGGCGCTTTGGTTCATCATATGCATGTTCATGTCGCGGCGCTTGTCCTGTACGAGCGCCACCACGATGACATTGGCGGAAGCAAGGCACAGGGACAGCAGGGCCAATGGCCAGCTGGTGAAAAACATGACCAGCAGATACAGACCCACCATGACGAGGCTAACCAGGCTGCTGGACAGGGACTCGGACATTAGGCTGGCAATACGCGTCCCAGCATAGACGCGGGAGGCCACATCCCCGACATAGCGTTGCGCGAAAAATCCGAGCGGCAGTCGGAACACATGCCAGATGAGCTGACCGGACACGCTGATGGCCAGCTTGGCCTGGACCCTGAGCAGAAGATGCCTTTGCAGGCAGCCAGGTCAACAGACCACTCAGTCCGGCAGCCAGCAGCAGGGCCACCAGCAATGGTAGCAGCCAACTCGTATTGCCCCGGATCAGCACGTCGTCGATAAATGCCTTCAGCACACCGGCCATGACCAGCGATGGCATAACCACCAAAAGCCCGGCAAGGAAAACCTGGCCGATCACGTCCTCGGAACCCCTGAGGCGATTGCGCAGATCTCGTAGGTGCTGGGCGGTTTCCCACCCGCTTCGAAACCATCGCCCGGCTTAAAGGTGAGCGCGATATCGGAAAACCCTTCCTTGAACTCGCGCAGGTTGACCGTGCGTGGCCCCATGGCCGGGTCGTTCAGGAAAACTGTGTTCCCCTTCCAGCCCTCCACGACAAGAAAATGATTGAAGTTCCAGAACACGATCGCGGGCATGTCCATCTTGAGCATATCCTCGACGCTGGTGCGGAAGCCACGGGCCTCCAGTCCGTAGCTCCGAGCCGCCTTGGCGATGTTCGATGCCTTGGAACCGTCCCGAGACACGCCGCAGGCGACGCGCAGCTTTTCCAGAGGAACCCAGCGCCCGTGGTAAGCCAGGATCATTGCCAGGGATGCCGCCCCGCACTCCACAGCTTCCATCTGCAACACCGACGGAGTTTTTCTCCGGAAGCTCTGTGACTTACCCATATTCACGCCTCAATGCAGCGGGATCCACGATTTAAACAAGGGTACGACCAGATTGATGGGATGCTGTTCGCGCACGATCACCGAGGCCGAACACAGCGTCCCCGGGTTGATATGAACCCGCGGTCCGTTGGATGACGTCCATCGATAGCCGCTGTAGGTGGTCGCATCCAGATCCAGGCTGACGATGACGGCAAAGGGCGCACCTTGCGAGGTCATCTCGGAAACCATCCCCGCATCCTCGAAGATATCCATCAGGGCGGAGCGACTTTCGAAGAGTCCGCTGACCCATTGCACCTTTCCGGTCATGGTACCGTACACCGAGCTTTCGACGGACGTCGGCGCAACATGGACTAGCATCCCCGGACTGACCTCCTTGCCATCCTGAGGCTTGACATAAAGGCGTACGACGACCTTGTGATCCATGGGTGTCATCTTGATCAGGGATGTGCCGGGAACCAGCGTATCTCCCGGTTTAGCATCGAGCTCCAGCACCTGCCCGGCAACGGGGCTGACAACCTTGGAACCGATTTCCAGTTCGGCCTCCCGCTGTCTGACCAGATTCCGGGCGTTCAGCACCTGTTGGGAAAGGGTGTCCAGGGATACGCGTCTGCTGTCGCTCGCCTGTTGCTGGACGATCTCTGCCTTCTGGATCGCCAACTTCGTCTCCATCATGCCGATATCGACCTGTGAAAGCTTGTCTAGGGTTTGCTCGAACTGGTCACGGGTAATAAACCCTCGTTTCAGATCCTGTTGCTGGCTCCGCTTCGTCTGCTCGAGGAATCTCCGATGGTTCTCCTGTGCCTTCAACTTATCGCGCAAGGATGCGATATCCTGCTTCAGGCTATGCCCTTGTTGGGAGGCATCGCTTTGATAGAAACTGCGCTGTTTCTTCAGTTCGCCTTTCAGGTCCCGCAACAATGCCCTAGCATCGTTGAGTCGCATGCGCATAACATCCTGGGAAACCTGCGCCACCACCTGCCCCTTCTTCACCAGGCTTCCAACGCGCACCTTCAGGACAAGCAACTCACCCGTCGCACGCGCCTCGATCCTGAATACATCACCCTGAGCTGGCATCACCATGCCCCAATCCTTCCACCCGCTGTTGCAATGATCCGACCACGCTCCAGATCAGGAGAAGCACGGACAACATGCCGACAACGCTCAGGATCACCCATGCCATCGGGGAACGGATATGCAGCGCCGTATCCAACTGCTCAGGTGAATTCAGGCGTTCCAGCGTTTCCTTATTGAAAATGCTCAAGGATGGAATCCCTCCAACGGCCCAGGGGTTTCAGATGCGAATTTACATGCCTTAGGGATGAAGAGGCATCTTCGGGCATCAGTCCCCCGACATAAGACAACAGCTTGGCCACAGCCACGAAACGATCATGCTCGGCCTGCAGCAGATCCGTCTGCGCATTGAAGAGCTGCCTGCGGGCCATCATGACTTCCTGCATACTCCGCTGGCCCTGACTGAACTCCCGTTTCGCGCCGATGAACGCGGTCTTTGCGGATTCAAGCCACTGCCGGTCGATCCTGAAACGCGCGCGGGCTGCCACGAGCCGGCTCCACGTATCCATCGTTTCGATGCGCATCTGGTTCCGAAGCTGATCGACGTCCGCCATATGCTCGGCCACTTGTAAGTGCGCCTGACGTAATCGGTCGTATCCCGTGACGGGTTCAAACGGCACCGTCATTTTGATGCCGTAAGAACCGATGTTGAGTCGCCGCTGCTCGGTGTAATTGTTGGCATTGGTGAACCGCGCACCACTGAATTGGCGCTCATAGGATGCATACACCGAAACTTGGGGTAACAGGGCTCCCCTGACCTTGCGCACCCCTTGCTCCGATTCGTGCTGGCGGGATATTGCCGCGAGAATGCCGGGGTTCCGGCGCGCCACCATGCGGATGGCGGCATCGCGGTCGACGGGAAGCGTCCAGGGCAGCGATTTGGGCAAGCTGGCAGACTCGATCTTCCGGCCGACAAGCCGGGATAACCGGTATTCCGCTGATTGCAGGCTACTCTCGATGGCCGTCCGTCGTGCCTGGGCCTCCGCGTATTGCTCCTCCGCCATCGCCACATTGGTGATCGTGGCACGCTGTTCGGCCAGCATGTCATGGGCGCGTTTTTTTCCAAGATGGAGACATCCTGGAGCCATGCGTCAACAATGCCTGCGCGTGCGGTGAACATGGCGACATCGGCATAGGCGCTGGCGGTTTGCGCCAACACCGATTCCGTTTGCGCGACCAGTTCCGCGTGCATGGCCTTCACCTCGTTTTCTGCCGCGGAGATCTTGGCCAAGGTCTGCCCACCACTGAATATCGGCAGACTTGCCTGAACGCCGACGGTTTTATCCGCCACCCGGGCATCCAGATTCTGTTGGATCACGTTCGTATACTGCTGGTAGAAATACCCGCCCGAGCGACCATAAAGGCTGACGTCCGGCTCCCACCAGCTACTGCGCGCCTGCGATAATTTCGCTTCGGCCCGATCCAGACGTGCCCTATAGCTTTGAATCCCGGGATTGTAGTCTAGCACCTGGGGCGAGGATGGAGGGAACGGAGAACTCCCCTGCACTGGCGACTGACGGCATACAAGCCAGCAGAAAGCCAACCGCAACATGAATGGGAACCCGACGATGCACGCTATGCCCCAATGCCCATCAGCCAACGGCAGCCTTGGGCATCGGCTTGCCAGCCGCCGCCTTCCAGGCCCGGCTCATCATGCAACATGCCGGCATCGAACAATGCCTGCAGCCCCTGCTTGGCCTGTGCCTCGCTTCAGCCCCTTGCTGACACAGATGTGCACCAATTCGTTCGCCGTATAACATCCCTCGCGAACCAAATCCCCGACCCACCCCATATAGAAAGGCTTGTCCGAGCCCGTGATCCGGTTCTTTGGCGAGGAAAGGCGGAAACCCATTGCAAGCCGCTCGTAGTGCAGGCCTGGATGGAAGGCGGCGATGCACTCGGAAGGCAAGGCCTCAGGCATGTTCCGCCGTATCATGCCATCCAATAAGTGCCGAAAATCGTGTTCATTTTCAAAGAAGCCTTCATCATAGACACGATACCCCAGCGGCCAACGATCCGTGGCCGTGCATGGGCTGATAAGCTGGACATGCCGCTTCACCATATTGATGAGGAAACCGGACACGCAAGAACTGGATCCTTGCTCATCGGAGTATTCCGTCCCGCTTCTTGTCCTGCTCGGGAGTATATTTGAGCAATCGTTCGCGCACACGCCCGGCAACCGCCTTCTTAGTTAAGCCTTCCTTCGTCATTACTTCCAGCCTCGTCAACAGCAGATCTTCGGGGGAGAACGCCTCATGGATCTGCTCAAGTTGCGGCAAGAAAGCAGAGACGCGTGAGCCCTCCATGCTCCCGTCCATAGCAGGCCAGCAAGGCGCGCGTACGCGTCACGTCCCGCATGGCAACCGCCGTCGTCGTTTGCGGCAATTGCCCCATCGTATCTCGGTAATCATCTATGAAGCGTTCGTAATCGGGATTGTCCAACGGGTCGGTGGCCCAATAACAAAAGCCATGTTGCGCACCCTCGGCAAGCCCGAACATATAGTTCAAGGCATGGAGTACGCCTTTCCATAAGCAGGCGTTGTCTGGTGTATAGGCAAACGTCTTCTCCAGGCGTTGTGCGGCAACACAACAAAACCAGCATCCCACCGAACAGCCTTGGCTAAGCTCCACCGCAAAAGGTGCATGCCCGGCCATCTGGGCGCGCCTTTTCCCTTCCTCAAACGCAAGTCGCATCATCTGTCTTTGACGCCATTTTGAGTAAGCGGGACGATATGATTCATCATCGACAAAGCACAGGTCCAACATCTCACCGACTGCTTCCTGATATGCACGGTAGAGTGCGATATCGCCCACATCTTCCGGCGCCAGTGCTGGCGATGCATCTGGATCCGTCCACAGGGCCATCACGTCAGGATCCACATCCAGTTCATCCCGTGTAACGGCTTGCTGTATATCGGCCTTGCACGCCGCGCGGAATGAGGCATCGGCTTCGTATCGTTCCCAGAAACGCTTCAGATGTGCGATCGGGTGCAGTCTTGCGGCGAAAAATTTGCGAATCCTTCGCATATTATCGTCATGGTTTGTCCATATCAGAAATTATTCGGTCTGGACGAGCCCCCATAATGAGGGCTCGTCCACCGTCTTATAAGCCACCTATCACCACTTAATGCCAATGACATCATGTCCAGTGATGCCGCCGCCGCCGCCGTGGCCGCCGCCGTGGCCGCCGCCGTGGCCCCATTGCATGAAATTGACACTGCCACCGCCCGCTGCGGCATCCAGCTCATCGTCACTCAACTCGGCTTTCTCCGACGCTGCTTCTCTTACATCACTAGCGGAAAAGTCATATCCCTTCTCGTTGGCCTTGGCGACCAGTGCATCCACATTACTAATGCCCTTGAACTCCTCGGCCAACGCTGCATTGCTCTTGATATCGCTATTTAGGCGCTTCGCTTCCTCTACGCTCATGATTATCTCCTTTATATTTTGTTGTCAGTTCCCAATCTTTGAGCCCTGCCCGGAGGCGAGATCGGCCTCCCTTCCGGCGAAAAGTATTGAGGCAAACTTGCAATCCCTGCCAGTCGGTAATTCGGCTTAATCCGATCGGATAACTGGCCCAATGCCTTGATCTGTATTAGAAACAATCTTTTCAGGGGTGTGTCGTTGAAAATACTCATCGCGGATGACCACACGCTGTTTCGCGAAAGCCTGAGCCTGTTGCTGTTGAGGCTCGACGATCAGATACCGACCATTATCCAGGCCAATAACAGCGAGCACGCCATTCGGCTCGCCGAGCAGAACGGTGATCTGGATATGATCCTGATGGATATCGATATGCCGGGAATCAGCGGCATGTCCGCAATCAAGGCACTACGGAAAGTCGTTCCCGATGTGCCCATCATTATGGTCTCGGCGGACGAGGGCTCTCACCAGATATCCAGTGCGATCGAGCTGGGAGCCAAGGGCTTCATACCCAAAACCACCTCGGCGGATGTCATGCTGTCGGCGCTGAAGCTGGTGCTGAACGGCGGCGTCTATCTGCCGGAACAACTGCTCGTCGCCTACCAGAACCCCGGCGGCGAGTCGGGCAATGAAAACCCCCTCACCCCAAGACAGATGGAGATCCTGCGGCTGCTCCAGAAAGGGGAACAGAACAAGAACATCGCCCATCAGCTGAATCTGAGCGAGTCCACGGTCAAGGCCCATGTGCGGCGGATTTTCACGGTCCTTGACGCCAGAAACAGGAGCCAAGCGGTCAATCACGCGATCGAAAGAGGCATTCTCTAGAAAGACGCCTATTAATTTAGGCCAGCATCTCCCCCCGAGTGCATCAGCGAACCTTGTTGAGAAAACCTTTGAGCTCTTCCGGTGCGATCGGCTTGTGCAACAGGGCGACGTTCATATCAGCGTCGAGAATCCGATGATCGTGTCCCGTATCTCCGGTGACGATCATCGCCGGAACATCCCTTTCCAGAAAGCGGCGAATGGACTCGATAGCAGTCAAACCCGTTTCCTTGCCGCGAAGGCGATAGTCGACGATCAGCACATCCGGCTCCCATGCCTCACTGCGCAAAAAACTCATACAAAGCTCGCCCGAGGCGAAGGTATGGACCTCTGCCTTCCATACCTTCAAAAGCGTCGTCATCCCCTCGCTGGCAGTTTTATCGTCGTCGATAACGGCAATCTTCAGCCCATCAACGACAACGACATCGTCGGGCGTTCCACCCGGCTCTTTTGCCCGCAGGTTTGCCGCATCACCCTCTGCGACCTCGAAGAAAAAGCGGCTTCCGCGCCCGGGAACGGAACTGAGCATAATCTCCGTACCCATCATGCGTGCTAGCCTTCGCACGATGGCCAGACCCAGGCCCAGCCCCTTCTCCCGATCACGCTCCGGATTATCCAGCTGCATGAATTCCTGAAAGATGGTTTCCTGCTCTTCAGAAGCAATGCCAACCCCGGTGTCACAAACCTGAATACGCCAATGGCTTCCACGCCGACGGACACCCAGCAGCACACCCCCATGTTTGGTATACCGGATCGCATTGGATAAGAGGTTCGAGAGAATCCGGTTCAGGAGCAGCGGATCTGCCATGACGATGGCGTCAGTCGGTCGCAAGCGCAATTCCAGGCCCTTGAGTTCGGCCAACTCGATGTGCTCCATGGTCAATGCATGCAGAAGCGGCTGTAGCCTGATGGCACGCATTTCCGGCCGGATCGTCTGCGCATCCAGTTTGGATATATCGAGGAGCTGATCCAACAGGTTTCG
The DNA here is from genome assembly GCA_963764315.1 of uncultured Zetaproteobacteria bacterium. Classification (GTDB taxonomy): domain Bacteria; phylum Pseudomonadota; class Zetaproteobacteria; order Mariprofundales; family Mariprofundaceae; genus DATLWN01. The sequence goes on along the minus strand of CAVXSB010000002.1, from coordinate 109,936 downwards.
CATCGCAGCAAAGGCCTGCTTCGCCTTCGAGATGATCTTCCGTTTATCGGAATCCGACTCCAGGTGATCGAGGGACTCAAGAAAGAGCCCCAATGCCTGATTCGGTTGTCTGAGATCATGGCTGGCGGCAGCAAGAAAGCGAGATTTATCCAAATAGGCCTTATCGGCAAGCCTCTTCTGAATCTGTAACTCTTCAACAAGCCTTATGTTTTCATAGCGCATCTTCAACGACTGCGCGAATTCCTTGGAGACAACAAACCCGAACCATATGACAGAGGGGGCGATGCCAAAAAGAAGGGCATAACCGAAAAGGACAAGATCGACCCTATCGGACATCGCATAGTAAATCCCCAACGGAGCTACCGAGAATACCGTCCAACCGATATGGATCGGTAGATAGGATGCAGCAAAGACGATCGAACCGAAGGTCGGGAACACGATGAACGCAGTGACCAACAGTATCGTCCATGTCGAAGCGTTATCGAGAAACAGCCATGCAACCGACGACATCGAAAACGCGAGCATCGCGGACAAGATGCTCAGGCCGCGCGCCCATACCAGCGGCCCGTACCTACGGCGACCCGAAAAATAGAGGTACATCCAAAATGCCTGAAACAGACCGATCATTAATACTATGGTCGACCAGGCCAGAAGTGAACCGATTGCCACCTGCCGATAAGCCGCCAGCAGGCTAGCCAGCATGACAAGGATGCCGGGAAGCCCACCCTTCTGCTTTTCGAACAGTATTCGCACATGCTCCCTGACAAGCATCTTCTCAAGATCCGAATCCGGATGATCAAGCGGAAGTTCAGGAAACTCGAGCAATGCTTTCTCCTGGGCTTAAGGATTTACGACCAAATTAGCATGTGCCTTTATATTGGTCATTGTGCAGTTAAGCGCATTTCACATTTGGAAAGACCACAGAAAGCACCTGATGTGATTCATCGATTATTAAGGCACAGCTGGACAAACCAAGTACTGCGATTGCAGTTGCCAATATGGAAAATCGATTCATGTTAAGCCTCCCCGACCCAAACCTTTCTAATAGCGCCGTGAATTTTATCAACTTAACTCACTACTGTCCGGTTAACTTTTTTCAAGACAAGAAAGAAGGCCTGAGTTCCCAACGTTTCTGGCAGACTGGAAGTTGTCCAGACACCAATTTACCAGAGGTGACCAGCTCTCCTTAATCAGGGCCGATTTGTAGTTAGTATTTCCGCCGAGGAGAGGCAGATGTCATCAAGCAAGAACATGGCGACAAAAGAACCTAGCTTCTCAAATGGAGGTATGTTTCTTGCCGCACAGCCTATCGCCCTCCAGTATCACGTGACAGGTTGAACATGGATGAATCACTACTGATTTTATAGACGCATGTGAGCGTCCACTTATGGCCGGACTAAGACGGTCAGATACCGCCACGAGCATTGCTTACGGGGCGACGATGGAATCGCGTACCTGATCGGCGCGCTCCTGGCCGCACAGGCGTGCGACGAGGCGCAGGGCGAAGGGCACGGCCGTGCCGGCACCACGGCTGGTAACGAGGAAATCGTCCTCTACCACCGCATCGTCGACATACAAGGCGGACGGCTCCCGCTCCCGCAGCTCGGCCTCGACGCCGGGATGGGAGGTCACGCGCCGGCCTGCCAAGATTCCGTAGGCGGCCAGCGCCGCAGGTGCCGCGCAGATCGCCGCCACCGATTTGCGTTGCTCACGCAATCTTGTGACTACCGCCTTCACGTTCGCGTCGTCACGCAGCAACTGCGCATTCGGCAAGCCGCCGGGAAGCACGACCATGTCCCAATCCCCGCCCTTGACCGCAGCCAGGGCTGCATCCGGATTCACGGTGATACCCGAGCGCCCGGTGACCGGCCCGCCATCAAGGCTGGCCAGGCACACCTCCACGCCGGCCCGGCGCAGGATGTCGACGACGGCCACGCATTCGATCTCCTCGAATCCCTCGGTGAACGGCACCACTACCCTGGTCATCTCAGGCCTCCCGGACATGCCAGTCCGCCGGCAGTGCTCCGCCGGCGGCCCAGCGCAGGGCGGCATGCATACGCTTCAGGGTTGCCGCCTCGCGCCCGTCCATGTCCCCCTGCAGTATAGACGCGAAGCGCGCCGCGACGGCGGCCGGAGACTGACGCTCCCGCGGATAGGCTTCGCTGCCCATGTCCGCCAGCTCGAGCTTGAGAATGTCGTCTTCGATCTGGGCGGCCACGAGCTTCTGCCGCTCGGCGTACAGCTCCGGCTCCCCCTCCGCCCCCATGAACACCAGCGATCGCGACTGGCCCAAAAGGGCGTTGGCCTCGGCCATCTTGTCGACATAGGGGGTGTGGAAAACCCCATTGAGTTGCCCCGCACAGGCGAGCGGATTGAGCAGGCGCGCCACCGAGTTGGCGAACGAGCGCACCCCGAGGCGTGGGCGCAGGCCGTAGATGCGATGCAGCGGCGGACAGAGTTCGGCCAGGTCGATATAGGCAATGCCCTGACGCGCGAGCAGCGATCCTGCCTCGGCGAGCCCCGTAGCCCGGGCCACACCGGCAGCCTCGAGCACCGGCCAGGCGCTGAGCCGCCCATCGATATGGGCCACGCCGTGTACAAGGATGCGCATGCCGGCATCGCGTGCCTGCAGGGCCGCCGCCAGATGCAGGGGGGCGGCGCGGCGTTTGCCGGCATAACAGGGAAGATCGACGGCATCGGGAAGACCCGCCTCGCCGAAACCGGGGATGTGGGCACGGGCAGCCTGTACGAAGCCGGCGATCTCTGCCGGCGTCTCGCCCTTCATGCGCTGGGCGATCAGAAAGGCGCCGAGCTGCAGCGGATCGGCATCCGCATGCAGCAGGGCCGTGAAGGCGATGCGCGCCTCATCCGTATCGAGATGCTCGTGCCCATGCCTGCCACGCGCCACCCGGCGCAACATGCCGGCCAATCTGCTTCCATCATCATGCATGCCTGCGTTGTACCATGAGGCAACGGTGGTAAGCTAGAGCAATGGATTTTTTGGTCGTACAGCACCTGCCCATCGAGCCGGCGGCCAAGCTGGCCGAGCTGCTGACCGATGCCGGTCACACCATGGTGGTATGCCATGCGCAGGACGAATCCGTACCCTCCTCGCTGGATGGCTACGACGGCCTGATCGTCATGGGCGGGCCGCAATCGGCCAACGATGGGCACCTGCCCCATATCGCGGCCGAGCTTGCCTTGCTGGAGCGAGCCATCAGCGAGGACTTTCCGGTGCTCGGCATCTGCCTCGGCGCCCAGCTACTGGCCCGGGCCGGCGGTGGCCGCATTACGCCTGCCCCGGTATGGGAGCTCGGCTGGTTCCCGGTATTCCCGACCCCGGCCTCCGGCGCCGACCCGTTGTTCTCGCCCCTGCCCGAGGCCGGACTGTGTGTGTTCCAGTGGCATGGCGAGACCTTCAGTCTGCCGGAAGATGGCCAGCTCCTGGCCCATCACCCGAACGTACCGAGCCAGGCCTTCCGGCTTGGCAGCTGCCAGTACGGCCTGCAGTTTCACCTGGAAATCGACGCGCCCAAGATCGAATCGTGGATCGAGGCCGGGGACAGCGAGCGGCGGCAGCTAGGGATCGAAGGCATCGCGGCCATCCGCGACAATATCGGCCGCCTGACGCCGATGCACGCGTTCTGCACCTCATTGATGCTGGCCTGGCTGGATCTGGCGCAGACCCGCCGCACATCGTCCTAGCAGGCCTGGCTGAATCTGGCGCAGGCCCGCCGCACATCGTCCTAGCACACAGCCTACGGGCGGCTCATGTCCTCCTCGGGATAGGCCGACACATGATGGATGGACAGGTCCGCGCCGCGGTACTCATCCTCCTCGTCCAGACGCAGGCCGACGATGGCACGGATAGCGCCGAACACGACAAAACCGCCGACCACGGCGATCGCCAGGCCGATGCCGGTGCCGATCAGCTGCGAAATGAAGCTGACCCCCCCGGCGCCGCCCAGAGCGCGCTGGCCGAAAATGCCGGCAGCGATACCGCCCCAGATGCCCGCCCCACCGTGCAGCGGCACGACACCGAGCACATCGTCGATCTTCAGGTGGCTCTGCACCAGCTCAAAGCCGAACACGAAGGCCGCACCGGCCACAGCGCCGATGAACAGTGCCCCGATCGGGTGCACGATGTCCGAACCGGCACAGATGGCCACAAGCCCCGCCAGGGCACCGTTATGCACAAATCCCGGATCGTTACGCCCAGCCACCAGCGCCGCCAGCAGGCCGCCGACCATGGCCAGCAGCGAATTCAGGGCCACCAGTCCGGAGACGGCATCGACGCGGCCGGCACTCATGACATTGAACCCGAACCAGCCGACGCAGAGGATCCAGGATCCCAGGGCCAGGAAGGGGATATTCGACGGCAGGATGGCATTGACCCGCCCACCCGGACCGTAGCGGCCCTTGCGTGCGCCGAGCATGGTGACGGCGCCGAGGGCCAGAAAGCCGCCCATGGCATGCACGACCACTGAGCCGGCAAAGTCGTGGAACGGGAAGCCGAAAGCATGCTTTAGCCAGTGCTGGAGCCCGAGGTTGCCGTTCCAGACCATTCCCTCGTAGAAGGGATAGATCAGGCCGACCAGCACCAGGGTGGCCAGGGCGTTGGGCCAGAAGCGGATGCGTTCGGTGACGCCACCCGAGATGATGGCCGGCACCGCCGCCGCGAAGGTCAGCAGGAAGAAGAAGTGCACCAGTTCATAGCCATTGGTGCTGCCCTTCAGCACGTTCAACTGCGCCACCGGCGCAAAGAAGGTGACGCCATAGGCGATGGTGAAGCCGACGAAGAAATAGGCCAGTGTGGCAAAGCCGAAATCGCTCAATACGCGCACCAGGGCATTCACCTGATTCTTGCGCCGCACCGTGCCGGCTTCCAGAAAGGCAAATCCGGCATGCATGGCCAGCACCATGGCCGCGCCCATAGTCAAAAAAAACACATCAGAACCCGATGAGTTCATGCTTCCCTCCCCTGATGATTGAGATCTCCCCGATCCCTAGATCAATGCCTGCTCGTTCTCCTCGCCGGTGCGGATGCGCACGACGCGCTCCACCGGGCTGACGAAGATCTTGCCGTCCCCGATCTTGCCCGTATTGGCCGAGCGGGTGATGGCCGCCACCACGTCATCGGCCTGATCCGACGGCACGACCACGGTAATTTCCATCTTCGGCAGGAAATCCACCGCATACTCGGCCCCACGATACAGTTCGGTATGGCCCTTCTGGCGGCCGTGCCCCCGAACCTCGGCCACGGTCATGCCGAGCACGCCGCACTCTATCAGAGCATCCTTCACATCATCCAGCTTGAATGGCTTGATGACGGCACTAATCCTCTTCATAAATCTCCTCCCTTAGATACCAGCAAAGCCGCCACGTTTCCGTGGCGGCCCTTGCCTTGGTCCGGACTGTCCCCACCGGGACAGCCCCATCAGCACGAGTAGTACAGCGAATACTCCATCGGATGCGGACGCAGACGGATCGCGTCATGCTCCTCCATCTTCAGGGCGATGTACGCATCGATCATGTCGTCGTCGAACACGCCGCCAGCCTTCAAAAACTCGCGGTCGACGTCCAACGACTTCAGCGCCTCCTCGAGGCTGCCCGCAACCGTCGGGAAGCCCTTCGCCTCTTCCACCGGAAGGTCGTAAAGGTTCTTGTCCGCAGGGGCGCCCGGATCGATCTTGTTCCGGATGCCGTCAAGGCCGGCCATCAGCATCGCCGCAAACGCCAGGTACGGGTTCGCCGTCGGGTCCGGAAAACGCACCTCGACGCGCTTGGCCGCATCCGAGTTCACCACCGGAATGCGCAGCGAGGCCGAACGGTTGCGGTTCGAGTACGCCAGCATCACCGGCGCCTCATAGCCCGGAACCAGGCGCTTGTACGAGTTCGTCGACGGGTTCGTGAACGCGTTCAGTGCCTTCGCGTGCTTGATGATACCGCCGATGTACCACAAGGCCTCCTGCGACAGGCCCGCATACTTGTCGCCCGCGAACAGGTTCTTGCCGCCCTTCCACACCGACTGGTGCGTATGCATGCCCGTACCGTTGTCGCCGAACAGCGGCTTCGGCATGAACGTCGCCGTCTTGCCGTGCGCATGCGCCACGTTGTGCACCACATACTTGTACCACTGGATGCGGTCCGCCGTCTCCATCAGTGCACCGAACTTGAAGTCGATCTCGCACTGGCCGGCCGTCGCCACCTCGTGGTGATGGCACTCAACCTCAAGACCCACGTCCTGCATCACCACAACCATGTCGTTGCGGATCTCCTGCAGCGAGTCGATCGGCGGTACCGGGAAGTAACCACCCTTCACGCCCGGACGATGGCCCATATTCCCTTCCGCATACTCCTTGCGCGAGTTCCACGCCGCCTCCGAGGAGTCCACCGCGTAACCCGAAGTGCCCATATCGTTGTGGAATCGCACATCGTCAAAAATGAAAAACTCCGCCTCCGGGCCGAAATACACCGCATCGCCAATACCGCTCGACTGCACGTGCTGCAGCGCGCGCTTCGCCAGGTTCCGTGGGCAGCGGTTGTAGTCCTGACCCGTCGTCGGGTCGAACACAGAGCCCGTCAGCACCAGCGTGGCGGCCTCGAAGAACGGATCGATCTGCGCACTCGCCGGATCCAGCTCGATCGCCATGTCCGAATTGTCGATGTCGCACCAGCCCGCAACCGACGAACCGTCAAACGGAAAGCCGTCCTCGAAACGATCCTCCGTCAGCTGACTGATCGGATACGACACGTGCTGCCACTTGCCACGCGTGTCCGTAAACCGAAGGTCCAAAAACTCGACCTCGTGCTCCTCGATCATCTCAAAAACCTTTTTGACTGCCTCGCTCACGGTTCGCACCCCCCAACATCTGAATATTGATATCGCGTGCCGCAGCGCGGCTTTAGCGCATTAGCGTTATTCAAGCAAAGACAAAACCAATCACACGATCTTTATAAGCCATTGATTTAAAAGCTATCAGACATCGGATGCCTATGCCGTGAGATGAATATTTAGGCAATAGGTGCCCATATCTTCGTCATTCTTTCTGCGCAAATGACCCCTGATCGGCCAGTAGCCGCTGCTGGTGCGCAAGCATGCGGGAGTGCAGCAGCTGCAGCAGCACCTCCGCCTGCTTCTGGGAACGGCGGATCATGGCCAGCCGTTCGCTCAGCAGCGAGCGGGTATGATCGAAGGCCAGGCGCATGCGCGGCCACAGCGGCATCAGGCCAGAGACATCCCCACCCTGTACCTCGTCGACGATGCTGTTGAACAGATCGCGGTAGCCTTCGATTTCGAAATTCACGCGGTCGCGCGCCGCCGCCAGCTCCGCCGACTCCAGCAGCAAGGCTCCGTTCTCCCGCACCAGCTCATCCCACAAGGCCGGAGCGATATGCTCCTGTTGCGCCCGCTGCAGCAGCACCATCATGCGTTGATACAGCCCGCTCTCCGAGTCCCCGGACCAGACATGGTCGTAGCGGCATACGGAGGCACTCATCAGAGCCACCAGATTGCGGATCGAATACAGAATATGCTGTACCTCCGGCCGGGATACGGAGGACTGACCTCCCCTCGGCGTGACCAGAAAGCGAAGCGGACTGGACTCCGAGCTTTCGACCAGACGACCGTTGCTGACCAGATAATAGGCACCGTTGAACAGCGTCTGCCCCATCATGTCGCCACCGATGGTCTTGCGGGCATCGGCCAGCTGCACGGCGTTTTCCGAGAAATACACCTCGTAATAGCTGTCCGGCGGCGGCAACTCATCATCGGTGATACAGGAGAAATCATCGGAAAAGGCACTGGCCTCGGATCCGGATTCGACGCGCTTCCAGATGCCGATGAAGTAGAAATACTGGGAGGCCAGGGAGTCGTCGGCCAGCGAGATAACCACCGTATACACACCATGGTCGGATTCGGCATCGAAGGCCATGATGTCCTCGCGCAGCTGGATACCGGAAGCACTCAGCCCCAGGCGGCTGAGCATGGTCAGGCAGTGGCCGACGAACAGGTCCTTGCTGCACCCCTCCTTCGCATAAACCCAGACCCGGCCCAGCAGCGGCAGGCTGTTCGGCTCCAGGATGCGGTCCTGCACGGACAACGCGTGCAGCAGCAGTTTGTTCTTCATGGACATCTCCCTTGCACATTCTGTGGGCGGACAAACGACCGGGGCCGCACGGTTTCCCGCACGGCCCCGGCTGCTTTTGTCTCATGCCTTTTGCGGCAAGCCATGGGACAAACTCAGGCCATCATTTCGGCTTACTCGTAAACCTGCTCATGATGCTGGGTGATATCCAGACCCTGAATCTCGTCCTCTTCGCTGACACGCAGTCCGATGACCATGTCCAGCACCTTCAGGATGATGAACGTCGCCACGGCGTCATAGACGATCGTGGCACCGCAGGCCGTTGCCTGCACCACCAGCTGGTGGGCCATGGTCACACCCTTGGCGAAACCCGCACCGCCGAACGAGGCATCCGCGAACACGCCGGTCAGCATGGCGCCGACGATACCACCGATAGCATGTACGCCGAATGCATCCAGGCTATCGTCATAACCGATGGCACGCTTCACATAGGCCACCATGATGAAGCAGATGACGCCGGCAGCGATGCCGATAGCCAGGGCGCCGATCGGGCCCACGAAGCCGGAGGCCGGGGTGATCGCCACCAGACCCGCCACAGCACCGGAACAGGCACCGAGCAGGCTCGGCTTCTTGAACATGATCCACTCGGCGAACATCCAGGCCAACGAGGCCATGGCCGTCGCCACCTGCGTTACCAGCAGCGCCATACCGGCAGTACCGTCCGCAGCCAGCTCGGAACCGGCGTTGAAGCCGAACCAACCAACCCACAGCAGGCCGGTACCGATCAGCGTCAGAACCAGGTTATGCGGCAGCATGGCCTCCTTCGGGTAGCCGACGCGCTTGCCGAGCACCAGGGCCGCCACCAGACCGGCCACGCCGGCGTTGATATGCACCACGGTACCACCGGCAAAGTCCATCGTGCCCATGCCGCCGAGCCAGCCGCCGCCCCAGACCCAGTGGGCGATCGGGGAGTACACAGCCAGCACCCAGATGCCCATGAATAAGAACATGGCGGAGAACTTCATGCGCTCCGCAAAGGCACCGACGATCAGCGCCGGGGTGATGATAGCAAAGGTCATCTGGAAGGTGGCGAACACGGTTTCTGGGATCGACCCGGAAAGCGTGTCGTAGCCCACACCGGCGAAGAAGGCCTTGGACAGGCCGCCGATGTAGCCCGAGCCATCGGCAAAGGCCAGGGAATACCCGCACACCACCCACAGCACAGAGACCAGGGACGTGATCGCAATCATCTGCATCACCACCGACAGCACATTCTTCTTGCGCACCATGCCGCCATAGAACAGGCCCAGGCCCGGCAGCGTCATCAGCAGCACCAAAGCCGTAGCAGTGATCATCCAGGCCGTGTTGCCCGTATCCAGGGTCGGCTTCGCATCGGCCAGGGCCAACCCCGGCATCATCAGGGTACCGGCAGAGATCGCGACGATCCTACCGAGCCATTCGCGTACAGTTTTCACCATGATTATTCTCCTTTCTTAGCTTCAATGAATCAAAGGGCGTCGATGTTTTCTTCGCCGGTGCGGATGCGGACCACGCGCTCCACGTTGGAGACAAAGATCTTGCCGTCCCCAACCTTGCCGGTGTTGGCGGACTTGCTGATCACATCGATCACCGAATCCAGCATGTCGTCGCCGACGACGACCTTGATCTCGGATTTGGGAACGAAGTCGACCTTGTACTCGGCTCCGCGATACAATTCGGTATGGCCCTTCTGCCGGCCATGACCCCTGACCTCACTGACGGTCATGCCGCTCACACCCAGTTCGATGAGTGCGTCTTTGACGTCATCCAGTTTGAACGGCTTAATAATTGCCGTAACCATCTTCATCATACGTTCCTCCTAATCAAAATTCCGTACCGGCCTTCGAGACACTGCGATACGGTCCATCAATCCATCCGGCCTCTTGCCTTCCTCGATCACTGACTCTTTACTGCGCTCGTTCTTCGAGTGCCAACACTCCTATAAAGCATGGCCCATGCCATATGATGGATTCGGCATTTATTCCTTTGTTTTTAATGATATAGAATATTAATAATCGATCGGCGCGGCGCTAAGTGGTTATTTAATAGGCATGTCATGTTCTTTTTTAGCCAAACGCGCCCCATCCCCCCCGAATAGCAAGAAGGGGGCGCTTGCGCGCCCCCTTCCACATCCCGGCCACGGGAACTTTACATCTTGTAGATAAACTCCAGGGCAGCCTGCGACTGGTTGTCCTTCGCCAACTGGTTGCCGCGAGTGTTCTGGAACGCCTTGACGTTGGACTTGTCGTAGCGGTACTCGGCACGCACCTCGGACGAAGCATCCGGAGCATAAGCCAGCGTGATCGTGCCTGCCTTCAGCTTCTGGGCCACACCGGTACGGAAGCCATCCTTGTCGTCGAAGTACTGGTAACGCAGTGCCACGCGCCACTGATCATTGATGTGGTAATTCACGTAGGGAGTGACATACCACCACTTCACCGTGCCCAAGGTGGCAGGCGCGCCAGCAGCCAGGCTGGTGGCGTTCTTCTGCTCGCCGTAGCCGGCGTCGAGCATCACGGACACAGTGCTGTTGATGTCCCAGCTGTCCACGGTGTTGAGGATGCTGCGAGTGCCATAGACGGCAGCGGCAGAACCGGGATTATTGCCATTGGCGACCTCATGGCCGGAGGTAGCCTGCACGCTCAGGTAGGAAGAGTCGGTCGGCTTGAAGGTGATCTGTGCCTCACCCGACTTGGCGGCGGTACCCGACGAATTAAGCACATCCCAGCCGTTGTTGATACCCACAGTGACGCTGGACTTGTCGCTCAGGGCATAGGACAGACGTGCACCGGTATGGGTGTACGGGCCAAGCTCAAAGCCCCAGGAACGCGAGAAGTTCCAGTTGGACGGACTCTCGATGACCTCGGCACCGATCAGGGTGGCGAACTTGCCAACTTCCAGCGTGAGCCCACTGCCCGTGTAGCTCACATAGGCCTGCTGGATATCGAAATAGCTATTCGTGTTCGACATCGGATACGAATGATCGACATTGGCATCCGGGCCGGCGTTCAGTACCAGGGCACCACCAAAGCCCTGAGTCGGCTCTTTGCTCAGCGCCAGCTCCAGCATCTGCACATTGAAGCTGTCCACACCGTTGTCATAAGCACGGCTGGAAGTGCCGCTGGTAAAGTTCGTCGTCTTGTTACTGTTCCAAATGGCCGAGGTGTCGATAAAGCCCGACATGTTGACCCCGGAGGCGCCGAGCACCTGCGCCAAGGTCGGCACCTTGCTATCCGCACCAGCAGCCATGGCCGCATTGGAAATGCCCGCCACTCCCATTAGCGCACCCATCATCCAACTCATATAATATCGTTTTCTCATTGCGTTACTCCTCGAGAGATGCATGTCCCCGCAGCGGTCGCGGGGCCTCTGGACAACCGATTAGCATGACGTGTGCCATATTTGTTATACCTTTATTATCAGTAGTTTATGTCATATGCCGCCATGCCAATCCAGATATCTGCATATATATTAATCACGCAAAGATGAATATTTGATCCATGCGAGGCATTCCACATACCAGTCCCGGCCCGCAGACATCCGCCGCCCCATCGGCACCGTGCGCGCCGGACATGTACGTGGCACGGGAGCAATGCCGTAAACCCCAAACAATATAGGTATAAACCAGCGATAAAGGCGCGGCATATATCGCCTTTTCCACCAAGGCTGCTATGCTTGCCCGGCCAAGGAGGCAGACATCATGGAGATCGATTTTCAATACGCCCCATGGGGCATGTTCTTCGCCGCCACCATGTACGTGGTGGGCAATGGTGTATGGATTAACCATCTGGCACGCAGGCGGGCCTGGATCGGTTGGCTGCTATGGATTGTCTCCGGCCTGCTGTTCCTGGTTGTCGGCGCCGCGGCCGAAACCCATATCAGCACGAATCAAACCAGTGTCTGGCAGCAGCTTAGCAGCGTCCCTCCGACCAACCACTTCATCATCATGACCCTGTATGCCCTGCTCTCCTTCCCTGGCGCCGCCAGCGTGCTGCTGCGCCAGAGCATCTCTTGGACACGGGTATCGATCATCGCCCCGGCCATCATCGTGCTACTCCCCGTCGGAGAGCAGCTGGGCAACCCGGACAACAACTATCTGGCCCTGAGCATCGGCATCACCCTGGCCACCTGTGCCATCCTGTGGCTATGGCAGTCATTGCTGGACTGCGAGCCCGCAGCCAAGCAACGCGTCAAAGCCACGGCATGAGCTCGCCGCAAGAGCGCGCGGCGATCCTTGTCGAGGCCCTCCCTCATCTCCAGCATTTCGCCGATCAGACCATCGTCGTCAAGTACGGCGGTAATGCCATGGTCGAGGATGGGCTGAAAAAGAGCTTCGCCCGCGACATCGCCCTGCTCAAGCAGGTAGGCATCAATCCCGTCGTCGTGCATGGCGGCGGACCCCAGATCGGCCAACTGCTGAAACGACTGGGCAAGGAAGCCAAGTTCATCGAGGGCATGCGCGTCACCGACAGCGAGACCATGGACATCGTGGAGATGGTACTGGCCGGCCTCGTCAATAAGGAGATCGTCTCCAATATCAACCGCGCCGGTGGTCGGGCCATCGGCCTGTCCGGCAAGGACGGCGGCCTGATCTGCGCCCGCAAACTGGTACTGCAGCGGGACGACCCGAAGCTGCAGGTACCCGAGATCATCGATCTTGGACATGTCGGCGAGGTCAGCCGCATCAATCCTCAGGTCCTCCAACTGATCGACAAGGACCGCTTCGTGCCCGTCATCGCCCCGGTCGGCTACAACAAGGACGAAGGCCTCAGTTACAACATCAATGCCGACCTGGTTGCCAGCGCTATCGCCAAGGCCCTGGGGGCGGCCAAGCTTGTGCTACTGACAGACGTTCCGGGAGTACTGGGCGAAGACAAGCAACTGCGCTCCCAACTGACGGCCAACGAGGCCAACGCATGGATCAATGAGGGCATCATTACAGGCGGCATGATCCCGAAGGTGCAATGCTGCCTCGACGCCGTCGACCATGGCGTGGGCCGGGCCCATATCATCGACGGGCGTGTTCCCCATGCCCTGCTGCTTGAGATCCTCACCGACGCCGGTGTCGGCACCGTTTTCACCGCCACCTGACCAACCTCGGGCCCAGCGCCCCCTAGCCTTCACGTATATTAGAACTTGACAATATTATTATACACGGGACAATGCGCCCATGAATGACTTCCCTCAAGAAAGCATCTCCGCCGCCAGCCAGGGCCTGCGTGCCATCGCCCACGAGCTCAGGCTGGCCGTGCTTTGCCACCTGCTCGAGGGACCGATGTGTGTAACCGACCTCGTCAAGGTCACCGGCACATCCCAGTCCAATCTTTCCCAGCACCTATCGAAGATGCGCATGATGGGCATCCTGCGCACCGAGAAGACCGGACAACATGTATATTACAAGATTGCCGATCCTGCATTCGTAGAGCTGGTACAATCCCTAAAACGCATCTATTGCTCAGAGGCATGCGAGCGTTAGCCGGGAGGGGCTTCGATGAGACACAAATCCATTGCTGCATTGATCATGGCCGGGGCGGCATTCGGCGCCCAATCCGCCATGGCGGGCAATGCATCTGCCACGACCCTGGACATCCACAGCGGCGTCAGGCTGGCCCTGAAACAGAGCCCGGCACTGATGGCCTCGGAGATGCGCGTGTCCGGCGCCGATGCAGACCTGGCAGCCGCCAGAGCCGCCCTGTTTCCGCGCGTGGATGTGCGTTCCACGGCCATGAAGACCGACTCCCCCCTCAATGTGTTCGGCACCAAGTTGTTGCAGCAATCGGTGACCGCCGGCGATATGGCCATCAATACGCTGAACAACCCCAACGCCGTGAGCAATTTCCAGAATTCCGTCTCCGCCTCCTACCCGCTGTTCGCCGGCGGTGCCGTCTCCGGGCGCATCGATCAGGCTCAGTACGGTCTGGATGCGAGCATGCATGCCACCGCCATGCGCCGCCAGAACGTCATCTATCAGGTCATCCGTAGCTTCGCCGCGCTCGAGGCAGCACATAGCATGAAGGCAGTGGCCACGCAGGCGGTCAAGTCATCCGAGGAGCATCTGCGCGTCGCCGGCGCTATGCTCGCCCGCGGCATGGTGGTCAAGAGCGACATGCTCAACGCCAAGGTGCACCTGGAGGACAGCCAGCTTGCCGCCATCGCCGCCACCAATGCCGTGGCACGTTCGCTCGACGACATCCGCGCCCTGCTGAACCTGGGAAGCACACATGCGCTACAGATCAAGGAAGGCGTCGCCATCCAGGTCCCCGACCGCAGCCTGGCCCAGCTGACCGAAACGGCATTGCACAAGCGCCCCGACCTTCTTGCCCTGCATGCGCAGGAGGAAGCCGCCCAGGCTGGAAGCACCGTCGCCCGCGCCGGCATGCTCCCGCATGTCAACCTGGTGGCCAGCGAGCAATGGAACGATCCGCACTGGCGACTTCAGCACCCGAACTACGAGATTGCCGCTATGGTCGACCTTAACCTGTTTGCCGGTGGTCGGGACAAGGCCGCCATGGACAAGGCACAGGCCGAGCATAGCCGTCTGGAGTTCGAGATCGCCGACAAGACGCGCCGGGTTGAGAATGATGTGGCCGATGCCTACCGCAGCCTGCATGAGACCGACCAGCGTCTGGCATCCCGACAGCAGGCTCTGGCGCAGGCCCAGGAAAGCCTGCGCATCACCGAGGCCCGCTTCAAGGTCGGGCTGGAGCGCATGGCCGACCTGCTGCAGGCACAGACCCAACGGGATCAGGCCCGCGCCGAGGTCATCCAGGCCCGGTTCGACCAGGTCACCACGCGCGCCCGCCTATATCTGGCCACCGGCCAACTGACTCCGGAGGTATTGCAGTGAATCTCCCCCTCATCCGCCACGTGTCGCCACCTTGGATGCTGGCACTCGCCTTGTCCCTGGCAGCCTGCTCCGGCGGCCAGCAGGAACAACAGGCCCCGGCGCAGGCCGGCGTACCGGCGAAGGTGATGACCATCGCCGCCGACACCATCCCCGAGCTGTATCTGGCCGCCGGCACGGTGATCGCCGAAAACAGGGTCGATGTCACCTCGCGGGTCATGGGCTATATCCGCAGCATCAAGGCCCGGGAAGGCCAGACCGTCAAGAAGGGCGAGCTGCTGGTACGCATCGATGCCGCGGATGTGCGCGCGCACCTGCATGAGGCCGAGGCCAACCTTGCCCAGGCGAAGGCCAGGGCTGCGGAGGCGAAGGCCGACTATGACCGATTCCGCGCCCTGCGTGCCCAACAGGCAGTGACGGAGCGCGAATACCAGCAGATCACCCTGAAATACCAGATCGCCGAAAAGGGCCTGCATGCGGCCAAGGCCGGCCTGTCCCAGGCCAGGGCACAGGTGCAGTACGTCGACATCACCGCCCCGATCTCGGGGGTAGTCGTCGCCAAGCATAAGGACAACGGCGACATGGCCAATCCCGGCGAGCCCATCCTGGCCATCGAGGACCCGTCGCAACTGGTGCTTCAGACCTACGTCAAGGAGCAGCAGATCAACCACATCCACCTCGGTGACATCGTCATGGCCGAGGTGCGGGCCCTGCACACGACCATCCAGGGCCATATCACCCAGATCGTGCCCGCCGGTGACACAACCACGCACAGCTATCTGGTCAAGGCCTCCCTGGCTGCTGCCCCCGGCCTGAAATCCGGCATGTTCGCCAACGTCCGCTTCACCATCGGTACCACACGGGGGATCATGATCCCCCGTGCCGCCATCGTCTCTCCCTCGGATATCCCCGGCGTATACGTGGTGGCTGCGGACAACAGCGTGCATTTCCGCATGATCCGCACCGGCCGCGAATGGGACGGCAGGGTCGAGGTCCTTTCCGGCCTGGCACCCGGGGAACGCATCGCCATCGCCACCGACACTCCCCTGCATTCCGGCGAGCATATCGCGCCGGACGCGGCCCACTAAGGCCGCGAGGATCCACGCATGTCCTTTGACCCGAGCAAACTGAACATCGCCGGACGCCTGAGCTGGAAGGCCACGCATTCGCAGATCACTCCGATCGTCAGCGCCGTGATCTTCCTGATCGGACTGGTGGCGCTGTTCGTGACCCCGCGCGAGGAGAACCCGCAGATCAACGTGCCGGCCGCCAACGTCTTTGTGCGCATGCCCGGCGCCTCGCCCCAGGAGGTGCACAACCTCATCGTACGGCCGCTGGAGATGGTGCTGCACGAAATGCCTGGCGTCGACCACACCTACGGCGCAGCCATGGGCTCGATGGGCATGGTGACGGTGCAGTTCAAGGTGGGCCAGGACAAGGAGGCCTCGCTGGTCAAGCTGTATGACCGCATCATGCACAACCTCGACCGCATTCCGCCAGGCGCCTCCCAGCCTCTGGTCAAGCCGGTGGACGTCGATGACGTGCCGATCGTGGTATTGACGATGTCCAGTCCCGACTACAACGATATGCAGTTGAAGCAGCTGGCGATGCGCGTCAAGGAGAAGCTGGCGCCGCTGCCCGGCGTGTCGGTGGCCGACATCGTCGGCGGCCGAGACCTGCAGGTTACCGTCGACCTCGAACCCGGACGCATGGCCGCCCAGGGCATCGACATCGAGGCCATCCAGCGCGTGCTGAATGCAGCCAACGTAGCCGAGCCGGCCGGCACCGCCGTCGACGACAACCTGGTCAAGAAGATCCGCGTCGGCGGCTTTCTGAAATCGGCCGCCGACGTCGCCAACCTGGTGCTGGCCGTGCATCACGGCAAGCCCGTTTACCTGCGCGATGTCGCCACCGTGAGCACCGGCCCGGGCGAGATCGACCAGGTAAGCCGCATCGGCTTCGGCCCGTCGGAGACCAACGCCCCGAAGGGTGGAGAAACGGGCGCCGTAAGCATCACGCTGGCCAAGAAGCCCGGCACCAATGCCGTCGTCGTCGCCGAAAGCATCCTGCAGAAGCTGGACACCCTGAAGGGGGACCTGATCCCGAACGACGTGCGTGTGACCGTGACGCGTGACTCCGGCGAGCAGGCCAACGATGCCGTCAACACCCTGATCGAGCATCTGGGCATCGCCATCTCTACCGTCATCATCATCCTGCTGATCTTCTTGGGCTGGCGCGAGGCGGCCATCGTCACCATGAACATCCCGCTGGTGCTGTTGATTGTGCTCGCAGTCGGCCTGATCTTCGGCCAGACCATTAACCGCATCACGCTTTTCGCGCTGATCCTGTCCCTGGGTCTCCTGGTCGACGACTCCATCGTCGTCATCGAGAATATCCACCGCCACTTCGGTGCCGGCGTCCGCCAGGCCGGCGACAAGGCTGTGGCCTGCATACGCGCCGCCAATGAAACCGGCAAGCCGACTATCATCGCCACCTTCGCCGTTATCCTCGCCTTCATCCCCATGGCCTTCGTTACCGGCATGATGGGGCCGTACATGGCACCGATCCCGTTCAACGCGCCGGTGGCCATGCTCGCGTCCTTGGTTATCGCCTACATGCTGACCCCATGGGTGGCGCGCCGTTTCATGCATTGCAAGATCGACGAGCATGCCGGGGAGATCACCGAACACCACGACTGGCTGGCCACGGTCTACCTGCGCCTGGCCAAGCCGCTGATCGAGAAGCCGAGGGTGCGCCACATCTTCTTCGCCGTCACCGCGGTGCTGATGATCTTCGCCCTGTGGGAACCGGCCTGGCAGTTCTTCCGCCCCGCGGGCGTTAACGGCCCGATGACGCCGGGAACCGTGGAGCTGAAGATGCTGCCCAAGGGCAACAAGAACACATTCAACATCACTGTCGACATGCCGGCTGGCACGCCATTGGAGGTCACCGACGCCGTCACCCGCGATATCGGCGAGGTACTGCACCGCTACAAGCCGGTAACCGACTACGAGACATTCGTCGGCATCCCCGGCCCCATCGACTTCAATGGCATGCTGCGCGGCAGTGCGGTCAAGCGTGGGCCGAACATCGCCGAGATCCGCGTCAACCTGATCAGCAAGCACGAGCGCAGCGAGAAATCCGAGCAAATCGTCCTCGGCCTGCGCAAGCTGCTGGCACCGGTGAAACAGCGCTACCCCACCGCCAACATCAAGCTCGTCGAGGATCCGCCGGGCCCACCCGTGCGCGCCACCCTGCTCGCCGAGCTGTACGGCCCGAACTACAACGAGCTGCGTAAGATCGCCAAGATCGTACGCCATCGTTTCAGCGAGACCTGGGATGTTACCGATGTCGATGACTCGGTCACCGCAGACCAACGTGAATACAAGGTCGTCGTCGACAAGCAGAAGGCCGCGCTCAGCGGTGTGTCCACGGCACAGGTGACCAAGGTCATCCACGATTTCGTGTCCGGCTTCAATATCGGCCATGTGCATATCGATACGGCCCGCAACCCGGTGATGATCCATGTGCAGATTCCGCGCCAGGACCGCATCTCCCCGCGCGATCTGGACCGCATCTATGTTGTCGGCAAGGGCGGCCAGCTGGTGCCGGTATCGACGATCGCCCATATCGAACAGGTGATCGCGCCCAAGCCGATCTACACCAAGGACGGGCATCAGGTCGTCTATGTCACCGGCGAGCCGAAGACCGGATCGCAGGTCTATCCCCTGCTCGCCATGGACCGGCACCTGGACGGCGACAAGATCGCCCCAGGCGAGCGGCTGAAGACCGGGGGCATGCGCTTCACGCACACCCAGCCGGACGACACCTTCGGCTACCAACTGTTGTGGGACGGCGAGATGCGCCTGACACTGGACGTGTTCCGTGACCTGGGCGCGGCCTTCATCGTCGCCCTGGTGATGATCTACCTGCTGCTGGTGGCCTATTACGGCGGCTTCGTCATGCCGCTTCTGGTGATGGGTGCCATCCCACTGACCATGATCGGCATCTTCCCGGGGCATCTGATCACCGGCCAGCCATTCACCGCCACCTCGATGATCGGCATGATCGCCCTGGCCGGCGTCGTCGTGCGCAACTCCATGTTGTTGATCGACTTCATTCTCGCCTACCGCGCCGCCGGCCACTCGGCCAAGGATGCGGTGATGATGGCCGGCGCCATGCGTGCCCGCCCGATCATGCTGACGGCGCTGGCCATCATCGCCGGCACCTCGATCATGATCGCCGACCCGGTGTTCGGGGGCCTCGGCGTATCGATGGCCTTCGGCACCATCGCCTCGACCATTCTGACCATGTTCGTGATCCCGCTGATGTATTACCTGTGGCAGCACGACAAACAAGAAACCTGATCCAAGGAGACCCTATGACCATCGAACGTACCATCCGCATCATCGCCGGCAGCTTTATCCTGCTGTCGCTGTACCTGGCTCACGTCTACAACGGCGCCCACCTGTTCGACGGCCCGACCTGGCTGTGGTTCACGGCCTTCGTCGGCGCCAACCTGCTGCAATCGGGCTTCACCCGCTGGTGCCTGATGGAAAAGATCCTGAAGAAGCTGGGCATGCGCTCCGGCTGTGCGGAGGCCTGAGATGAGTGATTTCATGCACCAGTACGCCGTTTACCTGTTCGTCGGACTGATCCTGGCCTGGACGTTCTGGTCGCGTCTGCTGGGCCCGCGGCTCGCCGGGGTACAATCGCTGTCGGCCAGCGATTACCTGGGCCAGTGGCGGAGCAAGGCGCATACGCTGATCGATGTCCGCTCGTCGGGTGAGTATGCCAGCCAGCATGCCCCGGACGCCGTGCACATCCCGCTCGGGGAGCTGAATCAGCGCCTGGATCAGATCGACCACTCCAAGCCGGTGATTTGCATCTGCGCCTCCGGCGCGCGTTCAGCCATGGCCGCCATGGCGCTGGCGAAGGCCGGCATCAAAACAGTCTATAATTTATCAGGGGGCATGGCCGCATGGAGCGCCGCCGGCCTGCCGGTCCGCAAGGGCCGCTGATCGAATCGGTCCGCGATCAGGCGGACCAGACAGCTTCCGGTAGGCTCAATGTGCCGGGAGCAAAGGCGCCACAGGCGCCATCAACGCGGGCACGGCCCACGACAGGAGTAGAATCATGGCACATGTAGTCATTATGGGAGCCGGTATTGGCGGTCTGCCTGCGGCTTACGAGATGAAGGAGGAACTGAAGAAACTGGGCGGCGACCACCAGGTCACTGTCGTTTCCAACAACGATTATTTCCATTTCGTTCCCAGCAATCCCTGGGTGGCGGTCGGCTGGAGAACGCGCGATGAGATATCCATCCCCCTGCCCCCGGTGTTGGAAAAGAAGGGTATCCACTTCATCTCGTCCGGCGCTCGAGAAATCCACCCGAAAGAAAACAAGCTGGTGCTGGGTGATGGCAAGAGCCTGGACTACGACTACCTGATCATCGCCACCGGTCCACGTCTGGCCTTCGAGCTTGTCGAGGGCACAGGCCCGGACGGCGGGCATACGCATTCGGTTTGCCATGTCGACCACGCCGAGGAGGCATACAATGCCTTCGAGGAGTTCTGCAAGGATCCCGGCCCTGTCGTCGTCGGCGCGGTGCAGGGTGCGTCCTGCTATGGTCCCGCCTACGAGTTCGCCATGATCCTGGATACCGAACTGCGCCGCCGCAAACTGCGCCATAAGGTGCCGATGACCTTTATCACCCCGGAGCCGTACATCGGCCACCTGGGCCTCGGCGGCGTCGAGGATTCCAAGGCCATGCTCGAATCCGAGCTGCGCAAGCGCGACATCAAGTTCATCACCAACTGTAAGACGGTCAAGGTCACCGAGAATGAACTGCATTACGAGGAGGTCGACCGAAAGGGTGAGAAGATCAATGAGGGTGTACTGCCGCACAAGTATTCGATGCTGCTGCCCGCCTTCCGGGGCACCCCGGTTGTCGCCAATACCGAGGGTCTGTGCAATCCGTTGGGCTTTGTGCAGATTAACGAGTTCCAGCAAAACCCGACCTATGAAAACATTTACAGCACCGGCGTCATCGTCGCCATACCGCCCGCCGATTCCAGCTGCCCGCTGCCGGTCGGCACACCGAAGACCGGCTACATGATCGAGTCGATGACCACGGCCATGGTCCACAACATCGTCCATGCCATCAAGGGCGAGAAGCCGGAGAAGACCGGCACCTGGGGTGCGATCTGTCTGGCGGACCTCGGCGACCGCGGCGTGGCCTTCGTGGCCATCCCGCAGATTCCACCGCGCAATGTTGTCTGGGCCAGCGCCGGCAAATGGGTGCACACGGCCAAGGTCGTGTTCGAGAAGTACTTCATGCGCAAGATGAGGATCGGCAAGTCCGAGCCTTATTACGAGAAGTGGATCACGAAAACGCTGGGCATCAAACGCCTGAACGAGAAGTAGCGTGCGCATGCGGATCGCGCACGAGGGCGGCGCCCGCTTCCGGGCAGACTGTCGCGGCCATAGCGTGATCATCGACCAGCCCCTGGAGGATGCCGGCAGCGATGCCGGCATGACTCCTCCCGAACTGTTCGCCGCCTCGCTCGGCGGTTGCATCGGCTACTATGTCGCCCGCTACTGTCAGCAAGCAGGCATCGACACCGGCGGCCTCACGGTCGACTGCGACTGGTCGGTGGCCGACAAACCGCACCGCATGGGCGCTATGGCGGTATACATCGCCCTGCCGGGACTGCCGGAGAAGCGTCGGAAGGCGGTGGAGCGTGCGGCATCGCTATGTATGATCCATGCCACACTGCAGCATCCGCCAGAGGTGCGCATCACGCTGGCTCAGGACGAACCAACCTGTGTCTGACAAGACCATGATGAGGAGACAAGCATGAAGCAGGATTACGGCATACGCACCGTTTACGACGGCAGCATGCAGGAGGCTGAAGCCGCCGTCACCGAAGCGTTGAAGGACGTCGGCTTCGGCGTGCTGACGCGCATCGATGTCGCCGACACCCTGAAGAAGAAGATCGATCTGGAGCGCCGCCCCTACGTCATCCTCGGCGCCTGTAATCCCCGATATGCCGCGCACGCCATCGAGCACGAGCCCGAGATCGGCCTGTTGCTACCGTGCAATGTCATCGTCTACGAGAACGAGCAGGGACAGACCGTCATCTCGGCCATCGAGCCGATCCGCATGTTCGAGCTCGTCGAGCGTGAAGACATGCGGGATATCGCCGAAGAGGTGAAGGGGCTTCTGCAAAAAGCGATCGAGGCCATCGGGACCAAGCACTGATGCGCGAGGCGCACGAATGGGAGACCCGCTATCAGGAGGGAAACACCGGCTGGGACCGCGGTGGCGCCAGCCCGGCGCTACAGGCCTGGCTGGAGTCCGGTGACCTCAACCCCTGCCGCACCCTGGTTCCCGGCTGCGGGCGCGGACATGAAATCATGACCCTGGCGCGCCTGGGCTTTGCCGTCACCGGCATCGACTTCGCTCCCAGTGCTGTAACGCATGTGCAGGAAGCGCTAGCTCGCGAGGGCATGCATGCCGAGGTGTTGGAGGCCAATGTGCTGGGCTGGCAGCCGGAGACACCGTTCGATGCCATTTACGAGCAGACCTGCCTGTGTGCCCTGCCCGAGGACGCCTGGCCGGACTATGCGGCACGCCTTCATAGCTGGCTACGGCCCGCCGGTCGTTTGTATGCGCTGTTCATGCAGACCGGCCAGTCCGGTGGGCCGCCGCGCCATTGCGACCTGCTGCAGATGCGCCGAATCTTCGATGAGGAGCATTGGCATTGGCCGGAAACCGAGCCGATGCTCGTGCCGCACCGCAACGGTCGCTTCGAACTGGGTTACGTGCTGGAGCGCCGGTGATCTACTAGCCGACGGCGACACCGGCAAGGCGGCTGAGCACCAGGGAGCGAATCTCCGAAACGTCATAACTCTGCTGCCAGGGCAGCTGGAGCAGGGGCAGACCGGCCACGGCACAGGCATCAGCCAGGAAGGCATCACGCTGCTTCCAGGCATCCCGTGCATGCGAACCGTCGTGCAGTTCGACGACGCAGATAACATCCGTGGATTCGGGCTCGCAGATGACGAAATCGAAATGCGACCCCTGGATCTGGTGGAGGGCGGAATGCCGTTCACCTCCCCCCATACCCCGATCCATGTCCAGCACGTCCGCGACGCGCACCATGCTGAAGACCCGGCCCTGGTCCCCGATCGCCTGCTCCAGCACGGACAGGCACGCCCGCTCGGCGGGAGAAAGCAGCGGCCCCTTGCGGCGGAACGCAGGCTTCTGCTCATGCTTGCCGCGCCTGAGCCGGTTTTCCAATACATAGGCCGCGGCCGTGACCACGATCGAGATTCCGACGATGAGCTTCGTTCCAATCAATGCATCTCTCCCCTAGGCACATCCTGACCGCGGTCGATGCAGGAAACCAGCGTTCGGTTCTCCGCCCGGTGCCGGCCGGGATTCATTTTCCGCGACGGTGGGCGTACGCCGGGGCAATCTAGTCTGCCAGGCGGGCGATCGCCCGTTCCACCCCGTCCATGAACGGGCGCAAGCGCCCTCCCAGATACAGGGATCGAACCTCGGCGAAACGCTGATGCTGCTGCACCACCGTCAGCCCGACCAACGCCAGGAGCCCGGTCTGTTCGGCATGCCCGCGCCTCGCGGTACGGCGCGCATGTTCCGGGTCCGCCAGCGTCAGCTCCAGCAGATACCGGATCCTCAACCTTGCCGCCTCCTCCGTGGCCTCAGCCAGCTTCTGCTGTAGCACATGGTCGTCGTGCAGCACCCCCAGGGCATCCTGCAGCGCCGTCAGCCGGGCCACCGTCTCCCTGATCCCCGGCACATCGCTCCTGAGGGGCTCAAGCAGGTAGCGTAGGCGCTTGGCTGTAATTCTGGCCTGGTGTATGGCCTCGATGTCATGCTGCCCCACAATGGCCGTCAGCCGCTGCGCCAACTCCGCTTCGGCGGCGGCGGACAGCTCGAAGGCGACACGCGAAAACGTCGGTGATGCCGCCACCTTATGTCGGTGCAGGCGATGCTTGAGATCGCGCCCAAGCTGCGGCCAGGTGGCCGGAATATGGTCCAGGATATCGGCATAGGCTCGCTTACGCTCTTGCTCCAGGCGCTCCAGCATCCAACGCAACCCGACCTTCTGTGTCGCATTTAATTGCCCCGCCAGGGCCTGCACCCTGCCCATCGATACCTCTGCATCTCGGGCGCCATTGGTGCGCCGGGCCAGATCGCGCAGGCGCTGCCGCAGCGGTTTATCCAGCGGCAGGTACAGATGGTAGGCGCGCAGCCAGCTTCGCGAGCGGCGGATGGCGACGCGAAAATCGTGCAGGGCCTCGGTATCGGCAGGATCCGCCAGACGGGCGCAGGCCGCATCGGCCTGCTTGCACAGATGCCGCAGGTATTGCGCCGCCGCCTGCCCGACCGGAAGGGCCAGCAGCGATTCGCTCACGTCAGCGGCCGCACCGCCGCAACTGGGCCGGGGTCATCAGCCAGGAAAGCGTACCCTGACCGGGCGCAAGCGCATCGGCGAATTCGATCAGGCAGGCCCCGCCCTTCTTGAACGGAAAGACGGCGGCGTCGCGACCGGTCAGCGCCCAACCGGCCCAACGGCTGAGAGCCGGCTCATGCCCGATGATCGCCACCTGCTTCTTCTCGGGAATACGGCCAATCCAGGCCAGAAGCTCGCCGTGATCCTGATCGGGCAGCAGCAGCTCCGTTTCCTTGAGCTTGGCATCGAAGGCACCGGCGAGAATCTGTGCCGTCTGGGCGGCGCGCAGCCAGGGGCTGGTGGCAACGACGTGCAGATCAGGAACCCAGGGACGCAGCCCCTCGGCGATATCCTTCATCTTGCGCCAGCCATCCTTGGTCAGCGGGCGCTCCGCATCGTCGATGCCCATCTGGGCCGCCTCGACGCGATCCATGGCGATGGCGTGCCGGACGATCAGGATTCTTCGCATAAGACCTTCCCCCTTGCACCGCGTGATCGGGATACGCCCATGTTGGCAGCATTCCCGGCCACGGACAACGGCAGTTCAGGCCTGATCCTGATGCAACTCGTACCAGATGGCAGCCAGTACCCCCATGGCACAGGCCAGGAGCACGCCGAGTATCCAAGCAAAGTACCACATATCTACTCCTTCACCTGCCGACGCTCAGTAGGTGCCGTACTGGTCACGGATGTCATCAATGCGCACCGGGCCACGCAGCACCCGGTAGACCCAGGTCGTGTAGGCCAGGATGATGGGCACGAAAATCACCGCTGCCACCAGCATCAGGGCCAGCGTATGGGCGCTGGAGCTACCATCCCAGATCGTCAGGCTTTGCGCCGGCATCGACGAGGATGGCAGCAGGAACGGGAACAACGCGAAGCCCGCGGTCAGGATGATGCCGGCCACCGACAGCCCCGAGGCAAGCAACGCGGCCACTGGTATGGCGGCAAGCAGCAAGGCCCCCACCGCTCCCGCAATACCGAGCGCAGGCGCAAGCCACATCAACGGG
This sequence comes from uncultured Zetaproteobacteria bacterium, assembly GCA_963764315.1. Taxonomy (GTDB): domain Bacteria; phylum Pseudomonadota; class Zetaproteobacteria; order Mariprofundales; family Mariprofundaceae; genus DATLWN01. The sequence goes on along the minus strand of CAVXSB010000002.1, from coordinate 84,471 downwards.
TAGACTTGGTAGTTGTGCATCCATCCGCCGCTCGTCACCGCTACCTGCTTGTGAATCGGGTTCAGTGCCCCATCGACATTACCGATGGAGGTGACCTGCATGCCATGCACGCCGAGGGCGATCCATACACCGGCCAGCACGAACAACACGATGGCGGCCATGGCGGAAAGACGCAGGGCCTTGCGGATGCGCTCGCGCAGGATGCTTTCATCCGTCTTGCAGTTCAAAAACGCCGCGCCATGCATCATCAGCATGGCCAGCGACACCAGCCCGGCCAGCACACTAAAGGCGGAAACAGCATCGAGAATGCCTCCATCCATGACGATGCGCAGATCCGAATCGAAATGGTAAGGAATACCGGTAAGCATCAGCCCGAAGGCGACGCCGAACACGATGGCCGGCAGCACGCCACCGATGGTCAGGGCCCAGTCCCAGGCATTGCGCCAGCGTGGATCGGGGACCTTGCTGCGGTATTCGAAGCCGGTGGGGCGAAAGAACAGCGAGAACAACACCGCGATCATGGCTGGATACAGCACCGAAAACGAGCTGGCATAGACCATCGGAAAGGCGGCGAACACCGCACCCGCACCAAGAATCAGCCATACCTGGTTGCCGTCCCAGGTCGGGCCCACGCAGTTGACCACGACACGGCGCTCGTCGTCTGTGCGGGCGACCAGGCGCAGCAGGGCGCCGACACCGAGATCAAAGCCGCCGGTGACGGCAAAGCCGATCAACAACACGCCGATCAATAGCCACCAGACGATTTTCAGGGTTTCGTAGTCCAGCATCGTCGCCTCCTTAATGCGCCTGGCCGGACAAATCCGGGCCCTTGCGTGCAAATTTCACCATCAGATACATCTCGGCCACCGTCAGCGCCACATAGAACACGACGAAGCCGGTCAAGCTTGCAGCCACCGAGGTGCTGTTCAGGGTCGAAGTCGACAGAAAGGTCGGCAACACACCGCTGATGGTCCAGGGCTGGCGGCCGAACTCGGCCACGAACCAACCGAGATCTGCCGCCAGCCACGGCAGCGGCAGCGCCCACATGGCTGCGCGCAGCAGCCAGCGATTCTCGCCGATGCGCTCGCGCCAGACGTTGTAGGCCGCGGCGGTGAACAAGGCCAACAGCAGGAAGCCGAAAAGCACCATGAAGCGGAAGGTGAAGAACATCGGCGCCACATCCGGCACAGAGCCCATGGCCGCTTCGTGAATCTGCGCAGGCGTGGCCTTGCCGGCATCCGGCGTGTAGCGCAGCAGCAGCATGGCATAGCCCATATCCTTCACATGTGCCTTCAACTGCTGCATCAGGACCGGACTCTGGTCACCCGTCTTGATCTTCTGCAGCGCCTCCAGGGCCGGAATACCATCTTTGATGCGCTGCTCGTTCTCGGCGATGATCTCCTTCAAACCCTGCACAGGCTTATCGATCGAACGCGTGGCGATCAGACCCAGCGCATACGGGATCTCGATGGCATCCCTGGTCACCATATTCTTCTGGTCAGGGATACCGAACAGCGTGAACGAGGCCGGCGGCTTCTGGGTTTCCCATTCGGCCTCGATGGCGGCGAGCTTGGCCTTCTGTACGTCGCCGACCGTGTAACCGGACTCGTCGCCGAGCACGATGGTCGACAGGATGGCGGCCAGGCCAAAACCGGCGGCGATGGCGAACGAGCGCTTGGCGAACTCGATATGCCGGCCGCGCAGCAGGTACCAGGCACTGATAGCCAGCACGAACACGCTGCCCGTCACGTAGCCGGCGCTGACCGTATGTACGAACTTGGACTGCGCCACCGGATTGAACAGCAGATCCGTGAAACTGGTCAGCTCCATGCGCATGGTCTCTGGATTGAATGCGGCGCCGACCGGATTCTGCATCCAGCCGTTGGCGATCAGGATCCACAATGCCGACAGATTCGACCCCAGCGCCACCAGGAAGGTCACAAGCAGGTGCTGGTATTTCGTCAGGCGCTTCCAGCCGACGAAGAACAGACCGACGAAGGTCGATTCGAGGAAGAAGGCCATCAGGCCCTCAATCGCCAGCGGCACGCCGAAGATGTCGCCGACATAATGCGAGTAGTAGGCCCAGTTGGTGCCAAACTGGAACTCCATCGTCAGGCCGGTGGCCACGCCCATGGCGAAGTTGATGCCGAACAGCTTGCCCCAGAACTGGGTCATCTGTTTGTAGATGGGATTCTTCGTGATCACATAGACCGTTTCCATGATCACCAGTATGAAACTAAGCCCGAGGGTCAGCGGCACGAACAGGAAATGGACAAGTGCGGTAAAGGCAAATTGCAGCCTTGATAGATCGACAAACAGCATATCGTGCATCGAAATCTCCTACCGGGGCGTCGTTTGATCAGCCAAAAAACTGGCCCCGGGCCATGGCTGGAGGTCGGGGGGGAGGAAAACCACAACAGCCATATCATGCCCAGGGCCAGCAACTTCACGATCAGAATCCAAGTGAGTTCTCGCATATGAGAAGACCGTATCTGCATCATGGATGATAATATATTAATACTTAATAATATGGTCAAGTAGTAATTTTAATGCAGGCTTCATGCTTCCCCTCCCAATATCTATGACGGTAGCACATCGTTCGCAGCAATGAGGCGAAGGCGGCTTTTTGTCATCAAGCTGTCATCGGGATCGCCGGCAATGGGCCGGCAGGGATTAAAGGTTGCGTGCCAGCTGTATGCCGAGCCAGGTCAGGCTCATGCAGACAAGAATCTGGCCCAGCACATTGGCCATGGCCATACCGACAGCGCCACTCTGCAACAAGCGCAGGGACTCCAGCGAATAGGTCGAAAAGGTCGTCAATGCCCCCAGCATGCCCACGGTCAGGGCCAGACGCCACAGCTCGGATGCTGCCGAGCGCTCCACCATATAGACAAAGAGGAAGCCGATAAGAAAGCTGCCCAGCGCATTGACGGCGAAGGTCCCCCAGGGAAATGCCCCACCGGCCAGGCGTTGCACGGCACCCGCCAGCAGCCAGCGCAACACGGCACCCACCGCGCCACCGGCCGCGATCGCCAACATCTGCCTGATCATGCCTTCCCCTCCCCCGCCTTATCACGACGCCGTGCCTCCAGCCAAGCCAGGCGCTCCCTCAGGGTTTTCTCGAAGCCGCGGTCCGTCGGACGGTACAGCACCGGCGCCTGCATGCCCTCAGGAAAATGTCGCTGTGCCACCACCGCATCCTTGGCATCATGGGCGTACCGGTAGCCATCGCCGTAGCCGATCTGTTTCATCAGCTTGGTCGGCGCATTGCGCAGATGCAGCGGCACCCCGAGATGCTGGGTGGCCTTTGCCTCACTGCGCGCCGCCTTCTCGCCCATATACGCGGCATTACTCTTCGGGGCCAGCGCCAGATAGATCACCGCCTCGAACAGCCCCAGCTCCCCTTCCGGGCTGCCGAGAATATCGTACATCCTCTGCGCGTCCAAACAAACGCCGAGCGCCCGGGGATCGGCCAGGCCGATATCCTCGGCAGCCATGCGAATGATCCTGCGGGCCAGGTACAGCGGCTCCTCGCCGGCCTCCAGCATGCGCGCAAGCCAGTAGCAGGCGGCATCGGCGTCGGAATCGCGCACGCATTTGTGCAGCGCCGAAATCAGGTCGTAATGGAATTCCCCGTCACGGTCGTACTGGGCCTGACGCCGCTGCCAGTGCGCCTGCGCCCGCTCCAGTTCCCAACGATGGCCGGGATCGGCGGCAGCTAGCGATTCCAGCGCGTTCAGGGCATAGCGTGCATCGCCATCGGCCATGCGCGCCAGCCAGACCAACACCTCATCGGCCACGTCGAAACCGGACAGGGCATCGCGCTGATGCTGTACGCCGCGCACCAGGATGCGCATCAGCGCCGCCTCATCGAGTGCCTTGAGCACGATAACGCGGCAGCGCGACAACAGGGCGTTGTTCAGCGAGAAGGAGGGGTTCTCCGTGGTGGCGCCGACGAGCACCAGGGTGCCGTCCTCGATGCTGGGCAGCAGTACATCCTGCTGCGCCTTATTGAAGCGGTGGATCTCATCCAGGAAAAGCAGGTGCGTGCGGTTCTGCTTGCGCGCCTGCTGCACGACGGCCATGACCTCGGCCTTGCCGGCGGAAACGGCGGATAACTCGACCAGCGGCATGCGGCTGGCCCGGGCCATGATGCGCGCCAGTGTCGTCTTGCCCACGCCCGGCGGCCCCCAGAAGATGCAGGACACGGGCCTTCCCTCGGCCAGGGCACGCGCGAACCAGCTGTCCTCCCGGGTCAGCTCCGGTTGACCCTCCACCTCGATCAGCGCCTCGGGGCGGACGCGGTGCGCCAGCGGTACCGCTGGCCCTTCCGGGACGGCGCCGAACAGGTCGGCTTCGCTCAACGAACCACCCGCGATCAGAACACCTTCGAGAAGCTCACCAGCAGGGCCTGGCGGCGATCGCGGTAGGTGCCGGTGACCAGGCCGGATACGGCCTTGTTCGGATAGAAGCTGTAGGTATAGGAGACATCGGTGTGGAAGCCAAATGCGTCGAAACCACCGCCAAGGCTGAGGCGATGCCCGTTCTGGTCAGCCATCGCCGGGTTGAACGAGTTACCCTTGCTTGCCGCACCGTCGAAGGCATAGCCGAAGCGGAAGGTCGCGTTCTGGGTCCAGGTCCAGGTCAGTCCGGCCATCGCCGATACGGAGTCCCGCAGGTTCACGGCCTGGGTCTGCGCCGCAGTGCCGCCGATGACGTCGAGATTCTTCAACGATGACCAGTGCATCCAGTCGCCATCGATCTCCAGGCGCAGGTGGTCGGTGAAATCATGGGCGATACCGGCGGTCACATCTGCCGGTAGTTGCAGGGACAGGGTGCCGCCATTGCCGTTGAATTTCACCTTCGATCCGGTGCGCCCCATCAAGCCGAAGGACCAACCGTAGCGCGGCCGCCACATCAGCGAGGCGTGGCCGCCGAGGGCGTTGGCATTCGAACGCCCGTCGAAGCGCACCGCGCCCTGGCTCAGCGCCGCCTTGCCGTGATACCAGTCGGCGCCGATGGCCAGTGCCAGGCTGCTGCTGACCGCATAGATCGCATCGGCGGACAGGCGCTGGATATTGATATCGGTGACGCCAAAATTACCGCCTAGGGTCGACCAGTTGTTATCGGCGTCATAGGCCGTCACATAGCCCATGCCGAAGCCCAGGTTACGGTCATGCGGCATATACGCCATGTACGCATGGTAGGCCGAACGCCGGCCGCCGCTATCGGGATAGGTTACCGTCGGTTGCTTCAGCGAGGCATTGCGCGTGCGGATCAGCGAGCCGCCGCCCATCAGCGACACACCATCCTGCCAGGCGATGCCGGACGGGTTGAAGGCCATAGCCGAGGCATCGTTGGCGGTAGCGGTGAAGGCATTGCCCACACCGGCTGCCGAGGCCGAAAGATCGGTATTGGCGATGCCGCCGGCATCGGCCACGGCCGGCATGGCCACCATCAACGCCCCGATAAGCGCCAGGCGTGCAAATCGATTCATCACAATCCCCCTCTCCCTAAGGCTGCTGCGCATCTGTCACGATATCGACACCCGCAGGTGGGCTGAACCTAAACACTTCCGCAGGCGGCGCAATCGCCGAAAAGCGGCCCAGGGTGATGCGGTTGCGGTTGCCGAGCGCGTCCACGCTCTCCACGTAAACCAGCCTGCCGTCGGCGTGCAGACCCAGCCATAGCCGTGGCCCCTGCCCGATGCGAATGCGGTAGCGGTAAACGGATGCATGCGCCCCGGATTCGTCGGCCAACAGTCGGATCTGGGAGGCATGGATGCGCCCGTCGAGCAGCCTCATGGCCATCGGATCGACCGCATCCAGCGACCGCATATGCTCGGCCTGCAACAAATCCGGCTCGTAGTGCCAGATGCCCTGCCCATCGCTGACATAGAGCTGTACGTACGGCTGCAGATACTTCCAGCGGAACTGACCCGGGCGGCGCACGTCGAGCATACCCGTATAGTGGCGCTGGCTGCCGTCGGCATAGCTCAGCGTCTGTTCGAAGTCACAGGAGAAACCCTTCAGGGCATCCAGGCGCGCGATACCATGGCTGAGCGGGGCCGGCAAGGCTGCGGCGATGGCGAGAACCGGCATCAATAACAGCAGCGGCAAAAGACGCAATATCCTCATTCGATGACCCCACCGCCTTCGGCCTGACTGCGCGCCAGTACCTTGCGCACGCCGCCCGATCCCGGCGGCGTCACCAAGCCCTCGCGCTCCATGCGCTCGACCATACGACTGGCCCGGTTGTAGCCGATGCGCAGGTAGCGCTGCACCATGGACACCGAGCACTGGCCCTTGTCGATAACGAGATCCACCGCCTCATCGTACTTGTCGTCGGCGTCCATCCCTTCGTCCCCCGCCGCCGCATCTGCTGCCGTTGGCACCTCGAACACCTCATCGCGGTAATCGGGTCTGCCCTGCGTGCGCAGGTATTCGACCAGCGCATGCACCTCGCCGTCGGATACGAAGGCGCCATGCACGCGCCTGAGCTCGCGCCCGCCGCTGAGGAAGAGGCTGTCGCCATATCCCAGAAGCTGCTCGGCGCCCATCTGGTCCAGGATGGTGCGCGAATCGATCTTCGAAGAGACCTGAAAGGAGATGCGGCTGGGCAGGTTGGCCTTGATCAGGCCGGTGATGACATCGACGCTCGGACGCTGGGTGGCCAGGATCAGGTGGATGCCGGCGGCGCGCGCCTTCTGGGCGATACGACAGATCGACTGCTCGACATCCTTGCCGGCGACCATCATCAGATCGGCCAACTCGTCGATGACGATGACGATGAACGGCAGCTTCTCGGCCACCTTCCCCTCGGCATCGGGCTTCTGTCCCTGCACGCCCCGGTTGTAGCCCTCGAGATTGCGCACCTTGGCTTCGGCCATCAGCCGGTAACGACGTTCCATCTCGAATACGGCCCAGGCCAGCGCCTTGGCCGCCTTGTGCGGATCCGTCACCACAGGTACCAGTAGATGCGGGATGTCGTCGTACATCGACAGCTCGAGCATCTTCGGGTCGACGAGGATCAGGCGCAGGTCCTCCGGCGCATAGGTCATCAGCAGTGAGCAGATCATGCCGTTGACCGAAACCGACTTGCCCGAGCCTGTGGTACCCGCCACCAACAAATGCGGCATGCGCGCCAGATCCGCCACCACGGCATGGCCGGCGATGTCCACCCCAAGCGCCAGCGGCAACACATGGCGCTTGTCAGAGAAGGTCTTGCTGGCCAGCACCTCGTGCAGCAGCACCATCTCCTTCTCCTCGTTCGGCAACTCGACGCCGATGGCGTTCTTGCCGGGAATATTGCCCGCCACGCGCACACTGATTGCCGACATGGCGCGCGCCAGATCATCCTGCAGGGCGATGATGCGGTTGACCTTGGTGCCGGGAGCGGGCTCGAACTCGAACTGCGTCACCACCGGCCCCGGCTGCACGGACACCACCTTGCCCTCGACACGGTAGTCCAACAGCTTCTTCTCCAGCAGCCTGGCCATGGCCTGCAGCGCCTCGGTGCTGTGTGAACGGCGTTGATCCTTGTGGGCACTGAACAGCCCCAGCTCCGGCAGCTTGAAATCACCCGAATCCGGAGCCTTGAAGGCCAGCTCCCGCTGCTGTTCGGACTTGGCGCGGCGGGATACCTGCTCCCTGACCGGGGCCACCACCGCGGCCGCCTCGGTCTCGACGATATGCACGGGGCGGCGCTCGCGCGCCTCGGCCCGTTTCTCCCTGCCCTCGATGCGCTCGCGCCGGCGCGAGGCAAAGATGCGCAGGCGCCCGGAAAACCTGCCTGCCGCCGCCAGCCAGCGCCCAGTCTCCGAGATCAGCCGGCGGCCCAGGCTCAGCAGCGACAGGTGAGAGGAGGCCACGAAGCTGCTAAGCACGAGCACTATCAGAAGAATGTCCCGGCCCACCGCATGCAGCGGGCGCACGAGACTGCCGTCGAACAGGATACCGATGGCACCGCCCGGGCCTGCGGGCAAGGCCGGCAGCCATGCGGAAAGGCCGTGGCCATGGGCGTGCATCAGGGCAGCGGCGCCGACGATGAAGGGCAGCCAGAACAGTGACATCCAGCCGCCGAGATACGGCGATATGCCCTTGGCGACGCGTACCGCCAGGGCGGCGATCAACGCTACGGCCAGCCAGCCGCCATAACCGAACATCTGGTACAGGGCATCGGCGACATAGGCACCGACAATGCCTGCCTGGTTGGCCACGTGGGTATGGGCCATGGCATGGTTGAACGACGGGTCGCCGGCCGTGAACGTCGCCAGCGCCAGCGCCACCATCAGCGCCATGCCGGCCAACACCACCGCCAGGGCCTCGCGCAGCAGCGCCCTCGGCGTCATCATCTCAGACCTCGATCACCACCGGCACCACCATCGGATGCCTGCCCAGGTTCTTCTTGCACCAGCGCCGCGTCCAGATACGAATCTCCTCCTTGGCGGCATCGACATCGGAAAGAAACTCCTGGCCGGATTGCTCCAGATGCGCCAGCAAGGCGTCAGCCGCCTCATCCAGCTTGTCCTCGCTTTCCTGGTGCAGCACCCCCTTGGCCACCATCTCCGGTGTGCCGAGCAGCGTGCCGTCGTGCTGGTTGATGACGACCATCACCGTCATGATGCCTTCCTCGGCCAGCACACGCCGGTCGCGCAGCACCAGATCGTCGATCTCGTCGCGGTTCATGCCGTCAACAAACACCGCGCCGGCGGCAAAAGCATCGCCGAGGCGGATGCCCTTGCCATCGACAATGACACTCTGCCCGTTCTCGGCGATGACCATATTCTCCTCGGCAATGCCCACCGCCCGACCCAGCAGCTTGTGCTCGACCAGGTTGCGATATTCGCCGTGCACCGGATAGAAGTATTTCGGCCGCGTCAGGTGCAGCATGGTTTTCAGTTCGTGTGCCTGGGCATGGCCGGACACGTGCAGATGCGCCTGCCCGGCATGCAGCACGCGCGCCCCTCGCCGGTAAATGTGATTGAACAGGCCGGCGATGATGCGCTCGTTGCCGGGGATGTTCGACGAGGAGAAGACGACCAGATCGCCAACCCCGAGCTTGATCGTGGGATGGCGGCCCTGGGCGATGCGGGCGAGTGCGGCCTGCGCCTCACCCTGCGAGCCGGTGGCGATGATCAACAGCTTCTCCGGCGGCACGTCGGCAATCTGCTTGATGTTGACCATGGCGCCGGCCGGGATCTGAAGGCGATCGAGGCGCTGGGCGATGTCGGTGTTCCGATCCAGGCTGCGGCCGGCCAGCGCCACCCGCCGGCCGGCGGATACCGCTGCATCGATGATCTGCTGGATGCGGAACATGTTCGAGGCGAAGGTGGTGACAATCACCTTGCCCTGGCACTGCGCCACCGCCTGCTTCAGCGCCGGACCGACGCTGCGCTCGTCCGGACCGCTGCCGCTGCGCGTGGCATTGGTCGAATCGGAGGCCAGCAGCACCACACCCTGATCGCCGAGGGCCGAGAAACGGTGCATCTCGGTGGCCCGCCCATCGATCGGTGCCAGATCGAATTTGAAATCCCCGGTGTGCACGATGGCGCCATACGGCGTGTGGATGACCATGGACACCGCATCCATGATGCTGTGTGTGACCGGAATGGCCTCGACCTCGAACGGTCCCACCTTGATGCGCGTGCCGTCCTCGGGAAGCGGGCGCAGGTCGCCCTTCAGCCGCTTGTCCTCGGCCAGTTTTCCCTCGATCAGCCCCAGGGTCATCGGCGTGCCGTACATCGGCAGGTTCAGCTGCGGCAACAGGTAGGGGATACCGCCGATATGGTCCTCATGGCCATGGGTCAGCAGCAGCGCATGCAGCTTCAGGCCCAGTTTCTGCAGGGCAGAGATATCGGGAACCACGACGTCGACGCCATGCTGCCCCGGCTCAGGAAAGCCCATGCCGAGATCGACGATGACGGCATCGTTACCCAGGGCATAGACCATCATGTTCTTTCCGAATTCTCCCACCCCACCGAAGGGATAGATGCGTAAAGGATGCGGCATCAAGCGGCCCCGCGGCTGCCCGGTTTGACCGGCGGCAGCAGGCCTTCGCGGCACAGCGCGCAGTCATCGGCGGCATAGGTCGGCACATCGAGCTTGATCAGCGTATCGAACGGCACATCGAAGCGATCCTCGGCACGCGGGGCGCGGTCGACAACGGCCAACACCCGGAACGGATTGCCGCCGTGCTCGCGCACCACCTGCATGCATTCGCGCACCGAGCCGCCGGTGGTGATGACGTCCTCGACGACCAGCACCCGTGCATCCTGCGGCACGGAAAAGCCACGCCGAAGCTGCATGACCCCTTCCTTGCGCTCGGTAAAGATGAACGGACGGTCCAGGGCACGAGCCACCTCATGGCCGATGATCAGGCCACCCAGGGCCGGGGCCACCACCATATCCACTTCACTGGCCTTCACCTTTGCCGCCAGCTCGCGGCCCAGGCGCTCGGCATAGGCCGGGTGCATCAGCACCAGCGCGGACTGCAGATAGCGGCCCGAGTGGCGGCCGCTGGACAACACGAAGTGCCCGTTCAGCAGCGCCCCGGAATTCTCGTAGATTCCCAATACCTCTTGTTCGTCGATCATGCACCAGTCCTTTGAAAACCGTTTCAGGGCAAGCCCTTTGAATCCGCGCGAGTGTAACAGCTTCGCCTGCCGGGCTGAACCTCGGCGCGCATGGCCTGCTACAATGGCCCCGTGAACGACCCCAGCCTGCAGGCCGTACTGCTCGATCTCGACGGCGTGTTGTACGTCGGCGAGCAGACCGTTCCGGGTGCTCAGAGCGCCCTGGCCATGCTGCGCCAGGCCGGCTACGGCCTGCGCGGCATCACCAACACCACCACCATGCCGCGGCGAGCCATTGCCGAGAAGTTGGCGCGCCTGGGCCTGGCGCTTTCCGAGCGGGAACTGGCCACGCCGGCAACGCTGGCCGTGCAGGCCATCGGCAAGGATAGCGCCGCCCTGTGCATCCGCGACAGCCTGCGCCAGGATTTCGCCGGCATCCGCGAGGATGAGCATCATCCCGACTGGGTGGTCATGGGAGACCCGGGTGGCGCCGGCTACGCTCCCGAGACCCTGCAGCGCATCTTCCGTCTCTGTATGGGCGGCGCCAGGGTGCTGGCCCTGCACAAGAACCGCTTCTGGCAGAAACCCGACGGGCTTTACCTCGATCTCGGCGCCTTCGTCGCCGCCATCGAGTACGCCACCGGCCAGGATGCCATCGTCCTGGGCAAGCCATCCCCGGACTTCTTCCGGGCCGTGTGCGCCGATCTCGGCACCGATCCCGGGCATTGCCTGATGGTCGGAGACGACATCGAATCGGACATCGGCGGTGCCCAGCATGTGGGCATGCGCGCTATCCTGGTCCGGACCGGCAAGTACCGCGAGGCACAGCTGCGCGCCTGCATGGATCGGGGCATCCGCCCGGACCTGGTCTTGGCGTCGATAGCCGAGCTTCCCCGGGCGCTGGCCTAGCGCGCGCCAGGCCAGTCTCCGCGCGCCAGGCCCAGCAGCATGGCCAGGGCCATGATCGCCGCCCTGGCCTGCACCTCCACCCGCGATCCTCCCAGACTAAAGCTCTGGCTGATGACGGCCTCGCCCGGCCATTGCACGCCGATCCAAACGGTGCCCACCGGCTTGTCCTGGCTGCCGCCATCCGGGCCGGCAATACCGCTGATGGCGATGCATACGGTATCGGGCGCCGCCCCGCCCGCGGCCATCGCCTCCACCACCTGGCGGCTGACCGCCCCATGGGCGGCGATCAGGGCCACATCGACGCCGAGCTCCTGCGCTTTGGCTTCGTTGCTGTAGGTGACCCAGGCACGCTCCAGTACCTTTGAAGCCCCAGGCATGCGCGCCAGGCGCGAGGCCACCCCCCCGGCCGTGCACGACTCGGCCAGGCGCAGATGCATGCCGCGATCCGCCAGCAGACGCAGCACCTGCTCCTCAGGCAGGTAGCCGCCGTCGTTCAGCATATAGCCGGCCGTCGCATCCTCCCCGATAAAGGCACGCAGGCCGGCCTCCAGCGCCAGGCCGGCATCATCCTCCCCCTCCAGGCACACGCGCAGTGGCAACAGGGGGCGCCCATCGTTCAACAGACGCAGCCAGGCCTCACGCCCATAGGCGACGTCGCCGACCGGCAAAAGCAGGGTGCGGCCGGCACCATGGCGGTACAGCCAGCCCATACGTCCGGGATTGTCCAGGCCCAGCGCCTGGGCCCCGAGCAACGTGCGCCGGCCCTGCCGATCCGCACCGATGCGCTGGCCCTGCAGCAGGGCGGCACGCATCAGTGCCGCTTCCTCGGCGATGATCACGCACCACCCCTCCCCGTCATGCCGCCATGCCTCAGACTCAAAGGCATGGACCTCGACCTGCCCGGAGCCAGCGCTTAACAGCCATGCCGACAACCAGCCGACCGTGATGCCCGCCATGGCCAGTTCCGCGCGACCGGCCTCACTGACGATCAGCGATACATGCATACCGTTCATCTGATCCATATCCCCAGCACGGCGACGATGCCACCGCCGATGGCGCCTGCGGCCATATCGTCGGCCATGATCGCCCACCAGGCCGGCCCCCAGTGCTCACACCACGAGATCGGCCATGGCTTGAGGATATCCAGCAGCCGGAAAGCAAAGAACGAAAGAACGAGGATGGGCCATGGCGCACCGCCGGTGAGCGCGGCCAGGCCCAGGCACAGCCACTGGCCGGCCCATTCGTCGATGACGATCCAGCCCGGGTCGTCGTCCGCGAGATCCGGCAGCACGCGGGCGCAGGCGATACAGCCGAGCAGCAGACAGACGGCGGAGGCCAGGATCAGCCACCAGGGCCCGAAGGCCATCAGCAAACCATAGCCGGGAAGCAGCGCCACGAGGCTCCCCCAGGTACCGGGGGCCTTCGGCAGCCAGCCGGAACCGAAGCCGGCGGCAATCCAGCTAAGCAAAATGGTCATAACCGTGGGCCGGCATGGTCACCGGCCTGTCCGCCAGGCAGGCCGTCACCCCGGCACCAGGCCGGCAATCGCCGATGCGCCGGGCCATGCCCGTCAGGTAGGGGCGCAAACTGGCGGGCGCAGTGAACAGCAATGCATAATCCTCGCCGCCACCCAGGGCCAGCGCCGTGGCCCTGGCCTCCCCGCCCATGGCCGTAAGCTCCGGCCAGCCCTCGCAGGTCTCGAGATCCAGGTGCAGCTGCAGCCCGGATGCACGGGCGATATGGTCGGCGTCCTGGGCCAGGCCGTCGCTGACATCGATGCAGCAGCGCACGCCGAGATCGCGGATGGCGATGCCGGTTGCCAGCAGCGGCTCCACCTCGGCGAAGGCCGCCACCATATCCGCGTCGCGGCCACCGCCCAGCCAGTGTTCCAGGCCCATGGCCGAAAAGCCGGCACGGCCGGCCAGCCACACGTCATCGTCCACCATCGCGGCATCGCGCCGCATGGCCGATCCCTGCGGCAACACCCCGGCCACCGTCACGTTCAGTGCCGCCAATCCGGCGCGCACGGTGTCCCCGCCGGCCAGCTCGATCCCGTAATGCCCTACGGCGCGGCTTACCCCCTTCCCCATCAGGCGCACCGCCGCGGCATCCGGCGCCATGCCGCCGACCCATACCAGGCGCGCCTCGGCACCCATGGCAGCCAGGTCCGACAGCGCCGCGCATACGGCCCGCTCAGCCGCCCGTTCCAGGGGAAAATCATCCGGCCAATGCACGCCGCATACGGCCGTATCGGTGCTCACGACCCAGGCCATGCCGGGCTCGCAGGCGTGCACGGAGGCGTCGTCGCCGTTGGGCACCTGGGTACCTGGCCATTGAAACGGGCTGCTTGCCCGGAAGGCCTGCTCGATCAGGGAAAACTCGGAATCCATGCGGCCATTGTGCAGCCGGCCATGTCCCAAGGCCAGATGTGCATCAAACCGGCGGGGATCGTCTAGAATGCCGGCATATGTCCATGCACAAGGAGGTTCCCATGACCATCTGGGTTCTTGTTGCCGACAACAGCCGAGCCAGGCTGTTCTCCACAGACTTCAGCAGTGGCGAGCTGGAAGAGCAGGAAAACTTCGTACATACCGATTCACGCCTGCATGACCGCGATCTGACCAGCGACCTGCCGGGCCGCGCCTTCGACAGATTCGGCGGTGCGCGGCATGCCATGGAGCAACGCCTCGACCCGAAGGACGGACAAGCCGCCGCGTTTGCCCAGCAATTGACCGCTTATCTCGAGGATGGGCGCGTCAAGCACCGCTTCGACAAGCTGTATGTCGTGGCCCCGCCATCGCTGCTCGGCCTGCTACGCGATCGCTACGAACATCTCGGCCCGATGGTCGCCGGCGAGCTCGGCAAGCACCTCACCCAGTGCACACCGAAGGAGCTCAGGGGCCATCTGCCGGCACACCTGTGAGGCTATAGCCAGCGTGAACGGGTATCAGGCGATGGCGTCGACCACCGATGATGGCTTCATCTGGGAAGAAACGGAGCGCAGGAAGTGCTGCAACGAGGTGGCCGACTGATCGACACCGGCGGCGCGCAGCATGCTCTGGAAATCCTGCTGCAGCGCGGTATTCGACGACAGCACGGTGGCGCTCTGACGGATCAGGCTCTGCACATCGTTCGCTGCCGCCGGTGCATACCTGCCGCTTGCGACACTGACGGCCTGGAGACCGGCGCTCTGCGTCGGAGATGGCGACGCCGTAGGACTCACTCCGATCTGGTGAAGGGATGCAATCAGGGCCTGGATGAAGCCCTGCATGGTCATGGGAAGCGCCGGTGCCTGTGCATCCGCCGTAGTGATCTTCGCATGCGCATGCAGGTGGCCGAGCGCCTGCTGCACGGCACGGGACAGGTTGTTGTTCACCGGCTGCCCGCTGCCCCCGCTGATACCGACCTCGACACCCTGATCTGCATCGCCATCCGTCTTGCCGGACGCGCGGACCGAAGGCGGGGCAATGGTGCTGGCCGGAATATTGACCGGGTAATGGGCAATGGTACTGGTCGTGGACATGGCATACCTCCGTACGCTGAAACCGTCGCTTGCTAGCCAGAGCTAAGGAATAAGGCATCGCTCATCAGTGACCTGGGTCACCGGATGGTCGATGCGCGATATCCTGGCTCCCGTCTGTAAGTGCTATTTCGTAGGTATGCTTACGAATACCCCTGTCCGGCCCTTCTCCCCACCATTGGTGGCTAGCAGGCAGGCCCAAGCTCAAGGGCATGAGGGCATTGGGGGAGGAATTGAAGAAGCGGCATGGATTACCACTGAGAAGCATCGGGCAACCCGATTACAGTTGGGAGGCTGCCGCCTGGTTGACCCTGATCTGCCTGGCCCTGTCTTACCTCATCGGCAAGCATTGACCGATGGGCCGGTAGGTGGACGCACCGGACCGCCCCATCACGGATCGCACCCTATTTGTTGAACTTCATGTAAACCGTCACGACAAAGGAAAGGACCAGCGAGAAGATCGCGAACGCGATGACGCCCATTTTGAGATACTTTTCTAGCTTGCTGGATTCTTCCGTCATTGTGCCTACCCGCATTTTTTCTTCACCCTAGGTATCCACGCCATGGATTCAAGCGCATGATCCGCGCCATGGCTGCCTAAGTTGCCTGCGCACGATGCGCCGCATGCGGCGCGGAAGCGCTGTTTTGTCCGTGGAAAAAGAGAAAGGGGCCCCGATTTCTCGGAACCCCTTGTCCTTACTGGCGCGCCCGGAGCGATTCGAACGCCCGACCCTCAGATTCGTAGTCTGATGCTCTATCCAGCTGAGCTACGGGCGCGTGCCCTGTGATCCTGGAAGCTGTTGCAAAGGCGGCTGAATGCTAATGTCTTTGACCCAGATTTTCCAGTCGACGGTATCAGGCCCGAACATCTCCGGAAAATCCTGATACAACCAGCCGTGGTAGATCGCCTTGCCATCCTGGCTGATCTCCACGAACGCGGCGGGATTATGCACATTCTTGTCGTCAATGAAAGCCCCGGATTTGATCCGCAGCCCCTGAGCCAGGCCGAGCAGGCGGATGGTGAAGCCACCGCTTTCGACCGCTTTGCCCTCGCTGACGTCGACATCGAATGTCTGTGCCGTGTCCGTGTGTAGCAACGCGATGCTGGCGCTGCCGTGCACAGCCTTCGCCCAGTCGGGCAGTGCCTGGGCGGTGCTGGCCCCATGCGGATCCTGAGGCGTGGCCAGCGGCAGCTGCCACTGGATCTGCTGCTCCGGCTTCTGCTGGTCGCAGGAGCACAGCAGCAGGACGGTGAAAATCAACGCCAACCACATTAAAATGGCGGAGAGAGAGGGATTCGAACCCTCGATAGGTGTTACCCTATACACCCTTAGCAGGGGCGCGCTTTCGACCACTCAGCCATCTCTCCATTCCGCGCAAGATGTTTGATGAATCCGACAATGACGGGAACAAGCGCGCTTGTCCGCCTTACCAGCATCATGACTTGCGGACGTCACGCTGGACCTGCCGGATTCGCTGGACACCCATGGACACACCTTGAATGGCCAGCGAACGCATCATACACATCATCACCCTTCGGACAACGGGAGAATGGTGATCGCCAAAAGCGTCACAGCGATGCGGCTTAAAGGTCGCGCTGGACGGGAGCCCATCGCTCCCATACGTTTTCCTGAACGGTAACACCTATCGAATCGGGATTTCGATACACGGAGAAAACATATGCGGAATATCACCTGGGCACTGTTTCTATGTGTCGCCATCGCCGGCTGCAGCAACGAAAACGGCCACGGCCCCTTCCATCCGGCATCGCCGCTGGACAAAATCCTGGTGATGGGCAAGGACACCCGCGAGGCTTGGAAGCAATTCATGCATGACGGGGGCCTGCAGGCCAGCGATCAGTGGAAAGCCTATACCGTGCAGAACGTCAGCCTGGGGTTCGACCCCAAGAACCGGTTGACGGAGATCTCCATGATCTTGTCCTCGGGCGTGCACGGCCGGACGCCGTCGCTGAAGCACGTCTCGCAGGATCTGGCGGGCATCTGTGGAAAGGACTGGCGCAAGGGCAGCAAGGGCAGTCCTTCCATGGCCAAAAACGGGGATACGCTGTGCATCTACAGCCCGAGCAAGAACGGCAACTACTATCGGCTTGAGATCAACAAGATGGAGGGCATGGGGATGATGGGTACGCCCAAGATGTGAGGCACCCTGCGGGCCGCCGCAAGCGGCGTTCAAATCAGAAGCTGATTTGTCGACCCACCGCCGCGGGTTCTCACCCACCCCCTGGGGCCCTAATGATCGTCTTCACTCTCGACGCGCTATCTATGTGATTGGCTGTATCTGGCGGAGGGGGTGGGATTCGAACCCACGGAAGGTTTCCCTTCGCTGGTTTTCAAGACCAGTGCTTTCAACCGCTCAGCCACCCCTCCCTGCTACGCCGTCCGGCCACGGGGGCGGCGAAGGCCGGGAAACTTACCCCGCGGCAGTGTGGTATGGCAACACTCCTGGGTGGATTGGTCGCTACAACTGCCCCAAGTCGTCGATATCGGAGACCCAGTATGAACCGCGACTACGCTCGCGGCACATGGCCTCACGTAGCCTGACCAGCACCGGCTGCACCGCCTCGTCGGCCAGCAGGATCTCAGCCTTGATACGCGGCGAATAACCGACGACACGGTCGCGGCTGGACAGGAAGGGATCGGAGTCGACATGGCTGCCATGCCCCTGCACCTGCGTGAAGGTAAAACCGCGCACCTCGGGCAGATCCCGGATGACATCGGCAAGATCATGTCGGAGGGAGGCGTGCACCACCAGCGTCAGCATCTTCATGCCCTATCCTCCTTGTCATCGGCCAGGCGACGCTCCGCACGCTCCTCCACCCAGGCATACAGCATCGGCAGCAGCAGCAATGTCAGCAGCGTGGATGTGACCAGGCCGCCGATCACCACCACCGCCAGCGGCTTTTGCAGCTCAGAGCCGGTCCCCGTGGAGGTAAGCAGCGGCAACAGGCCGAGACTGGCGATCATCGCCGTCATCAGCACCGGGCGCAGCCGCCGCTCCGCCCCCTGCTGCACGGCATCGCGCACGTTGAAGCCACCATCGCGCAGCTGGTTGAAGTAGCTGACCATGACCACACCGTTGAGGACTGCCACCCCGAACAGCGTGATAAATCCGACCGAAGCCGGCACCGACATGTACAACCCCGACAGATACAGGCTGATGACGCCACCGATCATGGCGAATGGAATATTGAGCAGAATCAGGCCGGCCTGACGCACCGAACCGAAGGTCGAGAACAGCATGATGAAGATCAGCACGACGGACAGCGGGATGACCACTTCCAAGCGTGCGGCGGCGCGCTGCTCATTCTCGAACTGACCGCCGTAGGTGATGGTGTAACCTGGCGGGAGCTTTATGTTCTTGGCGATGGATGCCTTGATGTCGTGGACGAAGCCGACGATATCGCGGCCCTTCACATTGGACTGAATGACAACCTCACGGCGCGCCGACTCCCGCGTGATCTCCACCGGCCCCTCGCTCATATGGATATCGGCCAGAAGCCGCAGCGGCACGGCCGCCCCGCCCGGGGTATGGATCAGCAGTCTGCCGATAGTCGCAGGCGAGTTGCGATCGGCCTCGGGCAGGCGCAGCAGCACGCCGATACGACGATTGCTCTTGATCACCGTGGTGGCGACACGTCCGGCCACGCCCGTTTCAATCACCTGATTGATATCGCGGACGTTGATGCCGTAACGGGCGATGGCATCGTCGTTGATATCGATCTGCAGAAAACGCTGTCCGGACAGCCGACCGCGGAAGATGCCCTCAGCGCCGGGGATGACACCCACCAGCTTCACGATCCTGCCGGACAGGGTATCCAGCTCGTGCAGGTCATCACCATACAGCTTGATCGCCAGCGCGGAGCGGACACCGGTAAGCATCTCCGAGACGCGCATCTCGATCGGCTGCGTGAAGGCAAAATCGATGCCCTTGATCTGCATGAGCTTCTGGCGCAGCGCCTTCTTGAACTCGGCCACGCTGCGATGCCACTGGGAGCGAGGAATCGTCTGCAGAAAGTTGTCGGTATCGTACAGGCCCATCGGATCCATGCGCAGCTCATCCGATCCGGTACGCGACACAACGCCCGTGACCTCGGGCAGGGACATCAACGCCCGCTGGATCTTCCCGTCCATCACCAGCGAATCATGCAACGAGATGTCCGCTGCCTTCTGGAGGGTGATGACGGTCGTCCCCTCGTCCATCGTCGGCATGAATTCCTTGCCGATATGCGGGAACAGCCAGCCGGCGAAAGCGAGAGCTGACAGGGCCGCAGTCAGCGCTATCCAGCGGTGATGCAGCACCGCCTGCATCATGGGCATGTAGACACGCTTCAGAAGCCGGATCAGCACGCCGTCCGCATCATGCCCGGCCTCTCCTCCGTGTCGGCGCATGATGAAGCTGGCCAGCATCGGGATCGCAGTCAGCGACATGATCAGCGAGCCACACAGGGCGAAGGCGATGGTGATGGCCAAGGGCTTGAACATCTTGCCTTCCAGACCCGTGAGGCTGAACAGCGGCAGGAACACAACAATGATAATCAGGATGCCGGCGATGACCGGCGTGGCCACCTCCAGGGTTGCCCGATAGGTGATGTGCAGGCGGTCGGCTCCGGGAGGCGCCTGGGAAAGGCGAGCATGGATGTTCTCGACGACCACCACTGCAGCATCGACAAGGATACCGATGGCGATGGCCAGGCCACCGAGCGACATCAGGTTTGCGCTGATGCCGAACAGCTTCATCATGATGAAGGTGAACATCACGGACAACGGCAGGATCAACGCCACCGTCAGGGCACTGCGCAGGTCCCCCAGCATGATGACGAGCACCAATAGCACGAGCACGATGGCCTCGCCCAGCGCCTTCTGCACCGTCCATACTGCCTTCTTGACCAGGGTGCTGCGGTCATAGAACGGCACGATGTGCACATCCGGGGGCAGGCTGGGCTGCATCGCCTGGACCGCCTTCTTGACGCCTTCGACGGTCGTGCGGGCATTGGCACCGCGTAACAGCAGCACGAGCCCGGTCACCACCTCCCCCTTACCGTCTGCGGTGACGGCGCCATAGCGCGTCAGGGCACCGATCTTGACGCTGGCCACATCGCGGATGTGGATCGGGCGGGCGTTGCGCAGGGCGATGGTGATATCGCCGATGTCCTGGATGTTGTTGAGCTTGCCGACGCTTCGGATCAGGACGTTCTTTCCATCGATGGTGACGCGGTCACCGCCGGAGTTGCGGTTGTTGGCCTGCAATGCCGTTTTCAAGGCATCGAGGGTGAGGTTGTAGCGTATCAGCTTGTCCGGGTCCGGGGTGACCCGGAAGGCACGCACCTCGCCGCCCAGCGAGTTGACGTCCGCCACGCCGGGGACGGTGCGGAGCCGCGGCCGGATCACCCAGTCCTGCAGGGAACGCAGCTCGCGGATGTTGTAGCCCTTACCCTCGATGCGGTACATATAGATGCTGCCCAACGGCGTCGTCACGGGCAGCAGGCCGCCGGAGATATTGGATGGCAGCGAGCTCCATATGCCACTCAGGCGTTGCGATACCTGCTGGCGGGCCCAGTAGATATCGGTGCCGTCGTCAAAGTCGACGACGATATCAGACAGGGCATACTTCGATTTCGAACGCAGGACCTTCTCGTGCGGCAAGCCCTGCAGGGCCATCTCGACCGGGAAGGTGATCTGCGCCTCTGCCTCCTCCGGGGACAACCCTGGCGCCTTGACCACCACCCGCACCTGCGGCGAGGAGACGTCCGGGAAGGCATCGATGGGCAGTGTACTGAAGGACCAGATGCCGGCTGCTGCCATGCCCAGGGAGGCGAGCAGCAGCATGACGCGCTGGCTCAGCGAGAAGCGGACCAGGGACTCGATCATGGCCTTGCTCCATCACCTTGCAGCAAGGATCTGCCGAGATGCCACCGGAGGTTGATGGCGCTCTGCTGTCCACGGTACAGCAGATCCAGATACCGGTTCTTGGCATCGAAGTAGGTATTGTAGGCATCGACCAGGGCCAGGCTAGTGGCCTGGCCGACATCATAATGCCTCTCGGTATCCTGCAGCAGCCGATGCCCCGGTTTCAGCACATAGCGCTTGAAATGGCGGGTCTGGTCAAGCAGGTGTTTCAGCTGCATGTGGTCCTGGGTGAGCTGTCCGCGCAGGTCGCGTTCGGCGATGGCCAGCCGCGACTGGTTGCGCAGCACCGCGGCTTGGGCCTTCTCGATGTTGCCGGTGTTATGATCCCACAGCGGCAGTCCCACGCTCAGCTGCACACTGTCGTATGAATAAGAGAAGTTGTAGATGTTGACGTTGCGGCCATGCACAAAGCTCAGCACCGGATCATCAATGCGGCGTGCCTTCTGCAGCGCCACCCCAGCCTCCGCCGCTTTCAGTCGGTACTTGAGCCGGCGCAGCACGGCTGCGTTCCGCCCCCCCGCTGCAGCAGCTTCGGCAACGGTGCGGGATCGGCGGCGGCATTCATGATCGGCAGACGCACGGAGACCTCGGGACCGAGCCCCAAGTAGTTGCGGAACCGGTCCAGGGCCTCTTGATAGCGGTTGCGCGCGGCGCTGGCATCGTCATTGGCCGTTTGGGCCAGCAGTTGCAGGCGGGCATGGTCCAGCGGCTTGATGTAGCGTACGAGGGTGGCATCGTCCGGACCGTCCCCATCGGCCGTTCCCGCTTCCAGCGAACGGATCAACTGGCGCGCAAAGCTCTGCCGCTCCTCGGCCAGTTTCAGCCGGTCGTGGTACATCTGTAGCGCCAGAAACAGGCGCGCGGCCCGCGCCTCAATATCCAGCTGGGTCTGGTCGGCACCCGCCTGTGCCGCCAACAGCCCCTCCCGGGCAACCCGCACTTGGGGCTTGATGCGCCACAGCGGCAGGGGCTGGGCAAGGCTCACCGAACCCAGCGTATATCCGCCCTCGTTGTACATGCGCCGGATATTATTGGTGACATCGATGCTGACGCTGGGGTTCGGCCAGTCATCCGCCTTGTCGAGATCTCCGTGGGAGGCGCGGACATCTGCCTGGGCCATCCCGAGCTCGGGAGCAACGGCGACGGCGCGCGCGACGCTGCGCTGCAGCGTCCACACCTGTGCCTCTGTCGATGCCGCCATGCCCTGTGCCGGTAGCGCACAAACCACCATGCCGGCAAGCACTATGCGCCGGATCATCTGTAATGCCTCACCTTTCATGAAATGCCTCTTTCCCCAGGATGGACGCGCCTGGCTCCGCCAGCAACGACCGCGCACGAAGAATAGCGGGAAAATCTGAAACGAGCCTGAAGGCGGCCCCCAGTCGGTTCGACATGGGTCTTAGGCGATGCGTTCCAGGCCACCCATATAGGGACGCAGTACCTCGGGAATCAGTACCGTACCGTCGGCCTGCCATCCGTTCTCGAGAATCGCCACGAGCGAGCGTCCGATAGCCAGCCCCGAGCCATTCAGGGTGGCCACCGGCTCAGGCTTGCCGGCATCGTCCCGAAAGCGGATGCCGGCGCGGCGGCCCTGGAACTGACCGAAGCTCGAGCAGGACGAGATCTCGCGGTACATGCCCTGGCTGGGCAGCCAAACCTCCAGATCAACGGTCTTCTCGGCGGAAAAGCCGAGATCGCCGGCACACAGGGAGACGGCGCGGTACGGTAGCTCCAGCGCCTGCAGCACCGCCTCCGCATGGGCGACCAACTCCTCCAGCCGCATCAAGGCCTCAGCGGGCTGCACCAGTTGCACCAGCTCGACCTTGTCGAACTGGTGCTGGCGGATCATGCCGCGCACGTCGCGGCCGGCTGATCCCGCCTCCTTGCGAAAGCATGGGGTATAGGCGCAATGGCGCACCGGCAGGGCATCCGTCGCCAACACCTGATCCTGGTACAGATTGGTCACCGGCACCTCGGCGGTGGGGATCAGGAACATCTCCTCCCCCTCCAGCCGGTACAGATCATCCTCGAATTTCGGCAGCTGGCCGGTACCGGTCATCGTCTTGCGATTGACGATGGCGGGCACCCAGACCTCCTCGTAGCCATGACGGTCCACATGCAGGTCGAGCATGAACTGCATCAGCGCCCGCTCCAGGCGTGAGCCCATGCCGCGCAGTACCGTGAATCGGCTGCCGGCAATCGTGGTTCCTGCCTCGAAGTCGAGAATACCAAGCCCCGTACCGATCTCCCAGTGCGGCGGCACCGTATCCGCGCGCGGGGCTCCCCAGCGCCGGAGCTCGACATTGTCCGCCTCGTCCGCACCGTCCGGCACCGTGTCATGGGGGGGGTTGGGGATGTTCAGCAGCGTCTCTGCGAACGCCGCCTCGGCGTCCTTGGCCTCTCCCTCCAACTGCTTGATACGAGCGGAAACGTCCTTCATCGCCGCCATCTCGGCAGCGGCATCCTCGCCCTGCCCTTTCTTCTGGCCGATCAGCTTGGAAACGCGGTTACGCTCGGCCTGCAGCGCCTCGAGTTCGGTCTTCAGCTCGCGCTGACGCACATCCAGCGCCCGCGCCGTACCCCAGGGGCTATCGGGCGCCACGACCTCGATGCCGCGGCGTACCAGCTGTGCCTGCATCGCATCGAAGGCCTTGCGGAACTGCTGACGGTCGATCATGCGTCCGCATCGCCCTGGTCGCCGGGCTGCAACTCGTCGAGCTCATCGAGCTCATCGAGGCCTTCCTCCTGCTTCTCGATGACGCGCACCACGCCGGTCACCCATTCATTCTTGCCACAGTTGATCAGCTTCACGCCCTGCGTATTGCGGCCGATCACCGAGATGCCGTCCACGCGCATGCGCACCAGACGCCCGGTATTGGTGATCATCATCGCCTGGTCGTCGTCGACGACCTGCAGTGCCCCAACCATCTCGCCGTTACGCCCGCCGGTCTTCAGCGTGAATACGCCCTGCCCGCCCCGCTTCTGGCGCGGATACTCTTCGATCGCCGTGCGCTTGCCGAAGCCGTTCTGGGACACCGCCAGCAGCGACGTGCGCTCGGCGGCGATGGTCATGCCGATCACGTGCTCGCCCTTGGCCATACGCATGCCGGTAACGCCGCGCGTGTTGCGCCCCATCGGCCGTGCATCGGTCTCGCCAAAGCGGATGGCCTTGCCCCCACTGGAGGACAGCAGGATGTCGCGCTCTCCGTCGGTGAGCAGCACCCCGATCAGATCGTCGCCGGCATCCATGTTGATGGCGATGATGCCGTTGGCGCGGATGTTCCGGTATTCGGAAAGACTCGTCTTCTTGATCAAGCCGTTGCGCGTGGCCATCAGGATGAACTGGCCATCGCTGAACTCGCCGCGAATCGGCAACGTCGTGGAGATGCGCTCCTCCTTCTCCATCGGCAGCAGGTTGACCAGCGCCTTGCCGCGCGCCGCACGCCCGGCCTCCGGCAGCTCGTACACCTTCTTGCGGAACACCCGTCCCTGATTGGTGAAGAACAGCAGGTCGTCGTGCGTCGAGGCCACGAACATGGAGGCGACAAAGCCCTCCTCCTTGGTGGTCATGGCCGTGATGCCCTTGCCTCCCCGGCGCTGCGCCCGGTACAGCGACACGGCGTTGCGTTTGATATAGCCGTCGCTGGAGATGGTGACGACCATATCCTCCTCGGTAATCAGGTCCTCGATGGAGATATCGGCCACCTGGTCGACGATCTCGGTGCGGCGCGGATCGGTATACTGCTCGCGCACCGCCTCCAACTCCTCGACGATGACCTGCATCAACAGCTTCTCGTCGGCGAGGATGGCCTTCAGGCGCGCGATGGTGGCCTGTACCTCGGCGTATTCGGCCTTGATCTTGTCGCGTTCCAGGCCCGTTAGGCGCTGCAGGCGCATATCCAGGATGGCCTGGGACTGCTTCTCGGACAGGCCGAAGCGGTCCATCAGCCCATCCTTGGCCTCGGCCGCCGTCTGGCTGGCGCGGATCAGCTTGATGACCGCGTCGATGTGGTCCAGTGCGATCAGAAGGCCTTCGAGGATATGGGCCCGGGCCTCGGCCTTGGCCAGTTCGAACAGGCTGCGCCGTGTGACCACCTGTCGGCGGTGGTCGACGAAGTGGTTCAACAGCTCGCGCACCCCGCACAGCCTCGGCTGGCCGTCCATGATGGCCAGGTAGTTGCAGCCGAAGTTGCACTGCAGTTGCGTGTGCTTGTACAGATTGTTCAGTACCACTTCCGGGATCTCGTTCTTCTTCAGTTCGATGACGATGCGCATGCCATCGCGATCGGACTCGTCGCGCAGGTCGGAGATGCCCTCCATCTTCTTGTCGCGCACCAGATAGGCGATGTTCTCGATCAACGTCGCCTTGTTCACCTGGTACGGTAGCTCATTGATGATCAGTGCCGTTTTCTTGGTGCGGGCATGGGTCTCGACCACGGCGCGGGCGCGCATGGTCACCGAGCCGCGGCCGCCCAGGAAGGCGGTGCGAATGCCCTGGCGGCCGTAGATGAAGCCTCCGGTCGGGAAGTCCGGGCCGGGCATGATCCCCATCAAGGCCTCGTCGTCGATGTCGGGGGTGCGAATCAGGGCGACGGTGGCATCGATGGTCTCACCCAGGTTATGCGGCGGAATGTTCGTGGCCATGCCGACGGCGATGCCCGACGAGCCGTTGACCAGGAGATTCGGGAACTTGGCCGGCAGAACCTTCGGCTCGGAGAGCGATTCGTCGTAGTTCGGTGCGAAGTCGACGGTGTCCTTGTCGATATCGGCCAAGAGCTCGCTGGCCAGGCGGCTCATGCGCGCCTCGGTGTAACGCATGGCGGCCGGGGAATCGCCGTCGATGGAGCCGAAGTTGCCCTGGCCGTCGACCAGCACGTGGCGCATGCTCCAAGGCTGGGCCATGCGCACCAGCGCATCGTAGACGGCCGAGTCGCCGTGCGGGTGGTACTTACCGATGACGTCACCGACAACGCGGGCGGATTTCTTGTAAGGCTTGTCGTGCGTGGATCCCAGATCCTGCATGGCGTACAGGATGCGGCGGTGCACCGGCTTCAGGCCGTCGCGGGCGTCCGGCAGGGCGCGGCCGACAATAACGCTCATGGCGTAGTCGAGATAGGAGCGGCGCATCTCTTCTTCGATCAGCACCGGTACCGCAGGATTCAGTGTTTCTTCAACCATCTTGCCCTTGCCTCCCCATCATGCAACTGGTGCCCCCGACAGGATTCGAACCTGTGGCCTACGGTTTAGGAAACCGGCGCTCTATCCTGCTGAGCTACGGGGGCGCAGCCGCGCGTGATGATAGCGTCGAACGGCCGGCACTGCACGAACCTTGGCCAAGTCCGAGGCACGATACTCAGTAGGAGATCAGGCTGGATACGGTCAAGTCGCCGAGGCGGTCTCGCCCATGCAAAAAACCGAGCTCGATGACGAACAGGCAGGCTGCGACACGCGCCCCCAGGGCCTCGACCAGATCGACGGTGGCCTTCGCCGTGCCGCCGGTGGCAAGCAGGTCGTCGACGATGACGACCCGATGCCCCTCGGACAGCGCATCCCGATGGATCTCCAGCCGGTCCATACCGTATTCGAGCTCGTAATCCACACCATGCACGTCGGCAGGCAACTTTCCGGGCTTGCGCACCGGCACCATGCCCAACCCCATCTGCTGGGCCAGCGCCGCCCCGAAAATGAAGCCGCGCGACTCGATGCCGACGACTGCGTCCACGCCCTGGGGCACGAAGCAGGACAGCTCCGAGATGGCGGCGGAGAAGGCATCTCCGTCGGCGAGCAGCGGCGTGATGTCCTTGAACACGATGCCCGGCTTCGGGAAGTCGGGCACGTCCCGGATGTAGGCGCGGAGGTTGACGGCCTGGCTCACACCAGGTCGTCCAGGTGCATGTTCAGCACCTCGACGGTGCGTCGCAATTTCTGCAGGGCACCGACCTGGATCTGGCGGATGCGCTCGCGCGTCACGCCCATGTGCTGGCCGATCGACTCGAGTGTCTGCGGCTCGCCGAGGACGCCCAGGCCGTAACGCAGGCGCACCACGTCCCGCTCCTTCTCGCCCAGCTGATCGAGCCAGGATTTCAGCATGGAGTCGCGCAGCGTCTGGTCGAGATGGTCGCCGGGCTTTTCTGCATCCACGTCTTCGGTGATGTCGTACAGATTGAAGTCGCCGTCCTCATGCAGCATCTCGTCGGCGCTCTCGGTGTGCAGGGTCGCCTCCATCAGCGTCTCGACGCGCTCCGTGGTTTTACCCATCGCCGCAGCGATCTCCGCGTCGGTCGGCTCCCGCCCAAGCTCGCCGCGCAGATGGCTGGCCACGCGCATCATGGCGTTGAACTCCTTGCCGACATGTACAGGCAGGCGGATGGTGCGCGAAAGGTTCATGATGGCGCGTTCGACCGACTGGCGGATCCACCAGGTGGCATAGGTCGAGAAGCGGCAGCCATGCGCATCGTCGAACTTCTCGACGGCCCGCATCAGGCCGATATTGCCCTCCTCGATCAGGTCGGCCAGCGGCATGCCGCGGTTGATGTAACGCCGGGCGATCTTGACCACCAGCCTGAGGTTGGCGTTGATCATGTGCTGGCGGGCCCCGTCGTCGCCCTTGGCGATGCGGCGCGACAACGTGATCTCCTCCTCGGCGGTCAGCAGGTCGTAGCGGGAAATCTCCCGCATGTACATGGTCATCGGTTCCAGGCTGTGTTGCTTGCTCACACCAGATACCCCCTACTTGCGTTATGTAAGGTACCCCAATCTACCGCCTTGGCAAGTAAGCCAAAGGGTTAACCGCCGTGGCGCCGCGGCGGATTTCGAAATGCAGGTGCGGGCCCGTGGCGCGGCCCGTTTCGCCAACCCGGGCAATGATCTCGCCCTTCTTCACGCGATCACCGCGGGAGACGAGATTGCGCTCGTTGTGCGCATAGGCAGTGAAGAAATCCCCGGCATGGCGAATGATGATCAGCCGCCCGTATCCGGCGATGCGGTGGTCGGCATAGACCACCTTGCCGGCGGCGGCGGCGCGCACCGGCGTACCACGCGCCGCGGCGATATCGATACCGTCGTGCATGCGGTGACGCCGGGTGCCGAAGGCACTGGTGATCTTCCCCTTCACGGGCCAGGAGAAGTGCACGCGACCGAAACTGCGGTCGGGCGGGGACACGTCGACATGTCTGGGCCGGGGCGCGGACCGGTGATGGGGCCGGGCATGGTGCCTCCGGGGCGGGGTCGGGATGACCGAGGATGGCAGTGCCGTGCGCCGCAGCGACAACTCCTGGCCGACATAGATCGTATACGGATAGGCGACGCGATTCCGCCGGGCCAGCAGCTTGTAGTCGACGCCGAAGCGTTTGGCGATGCTGTACAGGGTATCCCCCGGCCGCACCGTGTACACGGCATGCACATGCGGCCTGGCGGCGCTGGCCCGGTGCGGCGGCACATAAGGCGGCAGCGGCACAGGCGTGTAGTAGCAGCCGGCCAGCAACAGCAGGCCAACCACCGCGAACATTCTCAGTGCCAAAGTCATCTTCCCCCGGAACCACCAATGCGCAGCGCCATCATCCGATCCTTCGCCGAGATGGCGGTAAGGCTTCAAAGGTAACGATGAGAATCCTGCGATCAACACCGGCCTGTCCCGATGGCCGGCCTTCCTGCACCGCGGCGCGTCCGGGCAGACGCCTTTATCGATGGTTCACACCGGTCAACAGCGGCACGAACGAACAGGGATCAAAGTGCTCCTCGACCAGATCCTGGCCTTGCTTGCGAAGGCGCAGCAGCGTGAAGGCCTTGCCCTCGCCGATCGGCATCACCAGCACGCCGCCATCGGCGAGCTGGTCCACCCAGGCCTGCTGCAGGGCGCCGCCGGCGGCCACCAGCACCGCATCGAAGGGCGCATACTCCTCCCAGCCCAGGGTGCCGTCGGCGCAGCGGAGCATGACATTGGCATGGCGGGCGGCGCGCAGGTTGCGCCTGGCTCGCTCCAACAAGCTGGCGATGCGCTCGATGCTGTACACGCGCCGACACAGGCGGGAGAGCACCGCCGTCTGGTAGCCGCAACCGGTGCCGATCTCGAGCACCCGCTCGTGGCCCTGCAGTTCCAGCAGCTGGGTCATTTTCGCCACCATGTACGGTTGGGAAATCGTTTGTCCCTCGCCGATCGGCAGCGAGGAGTCCTGATAGGCATGGGCCCCCAGCGCCGGGTCGACGAACAGGTGCCGCGGCACCGTGCCCATCGCCTCGAGTACGCGGGCATCGTCGATGCCCCTGGGTACCAGTTGCTCGGCCACCATGCGCCTGCGTGGGCGCTCATAGGAAAGGCCCGCCTGCCGCTCGATCATGCCGAACGGCCGACGGGCCCGAAGAAATGGTCGGGACGAGAGGATTCGAACCTCCGACCACCAGTCCCCCAGACTGGTGCGCTACCAGGCTGCGCTACGTCCCGATGATACATCGCCAATGCTTACAAAACGGAATCAGCTTGTCAGCAAATCAGCAACCAGGGCCAACTCCTGACGGATGGACTTCAGGGCTTGCTGTGCGTCCTGTTGTTCCACCACCTTGCTCAGGTCGCCGTCGAGAAGTCGCTTCTTGGCACCGCGGATGGTGAAGTTCATGTCGTACAGCAGGTGCTTGATCTGCAGGACCACATACACATCGCGCTGACGATAGAAACGCCGGTTGCCGCCTTTTTTGACCGGCTTCAAATGCTTGAATTCCGTCTCCCAGTAACGCAACACATGCGGCTCCACGCCACAGATATCGCTCACCTCGCGAATGGAGAAGAAAAGCTTTTCCGGAAGCTCGGGAACCGCCACCCCGGCTAGGGCAAGGGCCTGCGCCGGATGACTCATTCATCCCCTCCGCCCATCTTCATCTTCATCAGATGACTGGCGCGGAAGGTCACGACCTTGCGCGGCGTGATGGTGATCTCCTCGCCGGTCTTGGGGTTGCGGCCACGACGGGCACGCTTGGCCCGCACCATGAAATGGCCGAAGCCGGAAATCTTCACATCCTCGCCCTGTTCCAGGGAATTGCGCACCGTATTGAGCACGGTATCGACGATCTCCGCGGACTCCTTCTTGGACAGCCCGACGCGCTCGTGCACGGCTTTTGCAATCTCGGCTTTCGTCACGCGCATTCCTTTTGAAAACAAGCCACTACGGCAACAAGCTTCACCAATACTTTGGAGTCTAACAAAAGGGGTTGATTCGTCAAAGCTTTCGATCGTTTAGGAAATGATACCGCCCTTCAGATGCAGCGTCCGGTCCGAGGACTGGGCCAGGGCCCGGCTGTGCGTGACCATGACCACCGCCGCCCCCTCCTCGGCGCATAACTCGCGCATGGCCGCGAACACATCCTGCGCCGTGGCCTCATCCAGATTGCCGGTCGGTTCGTCGGCGAGCAGCAGCTTCGGCCTGCCGACCAGGGCCCGCGCCACCGCCACGCGCTGCGCCTCGCCACCGGAAAGCTTCCCCGGCACATGCGATTCGCGTGCGGCGAGCTTCAGCCGGGACAACAGTTCGCGGGCGCGGGACAGCGCATCGGCCGCCGCCAGGCCACGGATGGCGAGCGGCAGCATGACATTCTCCAGGGCCGTCAACTCGGGGATAAGATGGTGCGCCTGGTAGACGAAGCCGATGCGCTCGTTGCGCATGCGTGCCTGGGCGCGAGGCGAGAGGTCAAAGATCGATTGTCCCTCGAACAACACATCCCCGCCGTCCGCCGGCTCCAGGGTGCCGATAATCTGCAACAGCGTGCTCTTGCCCGAACCGGACTCGCCGACCACGGCCACGAACTCCTGCGGCTCGACCGTCAGCGTGACGCCGCGCAGCACATCGATGTGCCCGGTGGGCGAGGCAAAGCCCTTGCGCAGGTTCTCGACCCTCAGTACCGCCATGATCAGCCCGGCCTGTGCTGCTTCAGCGTGCGGATGGTGTGCTGCACCCGCTGCTTCTGGTAGGCCTGCACAACCCTGCGCACGGATGGGTAGCGCGTGACGATATCGTTGAAGTCGTCACGACTGAGCTCCATCAGCTCCAGCGGCCCTTCGGCCACCACCGTCGCCGTACGCGGCTTATCGGTGAGCAGCGCCACCTCGCCGAAGAAGTCACCCTCATGCATGGAGCCCAGCGTCACCTCCCCGCCGCTCGGGTCCATGCCGTGCGTGGTCACCAGGATGCTGCCCGAACGGATCAGATAGAAGCTGTCGCCCTCATGGCCCTCAATAACGACCGTCTGGCCGGAATCGAAACGCTTCAGGTGAAAGCGGGTGGCCAACGCCATGCGCGCATCCGGCGGCACCCCCTCGAACACCGGCGTGATCGCCAGTACCCGCGCCAGGATGCGCTGACGATAGAAGTCTTCGACGGTGGCCTGGATACAGGGATATTTCGCCACCCAGGCATCGAAGGTCGGGCGATCGATCATCAACAGGGCGCAGTCGGTCTCGGCAACCGCCGTTTCGTGATGCTTGGCGCGGGACATGAAGGCACGTTCGCCGAAGAAATCCCCCTCGCTAAGCCGCGAGAACGCATGTTCACGGCCTGCGGCATCCTTCGCCTGCAGGCGCACGCTGCCGGTGCCGATCAGGTACAGGTGGCTGCCCGCATCCCCCTCCCGGCAGATGACCTCGTCGGCCGCCACGCTCAAGGGCTGTAAGGAGTCCACGA
Organism: uncultured Zetaproteobacteria bacterium; assembly: GCA_963764315.1. GTDB lineage: Bacteria > Pseudomonadota > Zetaproteobacteria > Mariprofundales > Mariprofundaceae > DATLWN01. The sequence continues at coordinate 52,875 of CAVXSB010000002.1, read as the reverse complement.
AGGCCTCCATCTCTTCCCCGGACAGCTCGGAGAGTAGCGGGGTACGTTCGGGGCTGGGGTGCTGTTTCGGGCCGGCGACATCGGTCAGCGACATGGTACTGATCGCCCAGCCCTCGCCACGCTCGCGGGATAGCGCCTTCAGATGGTCCTTGACCTGGCTCTGCGATGGGTCCAGACGCAGGATGATCTTGTTGATGGCGATGGCCTGCACCACGAAGCCCTGCTCCGCATAACCCTTGGCGATGGCCAGGTAATCGCGCACCGCACCGCCGACATCCCCGGTCTTCTCCCTGAGCTCGGCCAACTTGGCATGCACGCGCAGATCACTGCGATCCGCCTGATGCAGCTCGTTGTAGTATTCGAGCGCCTTCTTGTACTTGCCTTCAAGAAGCGCCGTCCTGGCCTTGTTCTTCAGCTGTGCGATCGTCACCGGCCTCTACTCGTATCGCAGGGCATCGGCCGGGGGCACGTTAGCCGCCCGCCAGGCGGGATAGAAGGTGGCGCCGATCGCCATCACCAGGCTCCCCAACACGACGATACTGACCGACACGGGGTCGATGATGGACGGCACATGATCGATATAATAGACATCGGCCGGCAGGATTGTCACTCCCGTCACGCGCTCAAACCAGTTCAACATATCCCCCAATTTCCAGGCCAAAAGCAGGCCGAACACCATGCCGGAAAGCGTACCCATACCACCCAGCAGGGCACCCATGGTCAGGAAGATGCGCATCACCGAGGCATGGGTCGCCCCCACCGTCTTCAGAATGGCGATCTCCTTGCGCCGTTCCATGACCACCATCACCAAGGAGGCCACCATATTGAACACGGCGACGAGCACGATCAGCGACAGGATGATGCCCATGACCACGCGCTCCATGTTCAGGGCGCGGAAGAACGAGCGGTGGCGATGCTCCCAATCGGTGACCCAGGCCCCGGCCGGCATGATCGTTCGCGCCACCCTGGCCACCTGCACCGCCTTGTCGCGGTCGTGCAGGAACACCTCGATGCCAGTGATGCGGTCGCCCATGCGGTCCAGGCGCTGCACCGCGGACATCGTGGTCAGGATCAGGCCGACATCGTACTCGTAGAAGCCGGAATCGAAGATGCCGACGACGGTGAAGGCCCGCATACGCGGTGCCGCCCCCGACGGGCTGACGCCCTGGGTCGGCGTGATCAGGCGCACCTGGTCGCCGACCGACAGCCCCAGCGTATGCGCCAGATCCTTGCCGATCACGGCCTGGAACGGTGAGCCGCTCCCATTCAGGAAGCGGCCCTTGACGATATGCTTGGCCAGGCGATTCTCGCGGGCCGGCTCCACACCCTTGAGCATGGCACCGGCGGCGCGAGTGCTGAACGAAGCCAGCACCTGGGTGGAGACATAGGGTGTGGCCTCGGCCACGCCGGGCAGCGTCTGGGCACGCGCGAGCCAGTCCTGCCAGCCGTTGATGGATTCTCCCGGCCCCTGGATGTCGACATGCGAGGAGAAGCCGAGAATTTTGTCCTTGAGTTCCGCGTCGAAGCCGTACATCACCGAGAGCACGGTAATCAGGGCCGCCACGCCGATGGCGATGCCGATCGCCGAGCTCCAGCTGATCAGCGACACGAAACGCTCGTCGCGGCGCGAGCGCAGGTAGCGGCGAGCCAGCATCCATTCGTAGGGTTTCAGCATGCGCCGGTAAGCCTACAGGAATCTCAGGTACAGGTAGACATGGGCGATGGAGACGGAGATCAGCATCATGATGAAGGCGTGTTTGACGAACTGCACGAAGGAGATCGGGTAGCCTGCACGCTGCGCGAAGCCGGCCACCACCAGGTTCGCTGAGGCGCCGATCAGGGTGCCGTTGCCGCCCAGGCAGGCGCCCAGCGACAGTGCCCACCACAAGGGCTCCAGCGCCGCGTGGCCGCCGAAGGTCGGGGCCATGTTCTGGATGAGCGGGATCATCGTCGCCACGAACGGGATGTTGTCGATGAAAGCCGAGGCAAGTGCCGAGACCCACAGGATGACGCTGGCCGTGGCCGTCATATTGCCGCCGGTCAGCTCCAGCGTCTTGTGCGCCAAGAGCCCGATGATGCCCGTGTGCTCGACACCGGTGACCACAATGAACAGGCCGACGAAGAAGAAGATCGTCGTCCATTCGACCTCGGCCATGATGCCCTCATAGGCGCGATCCTTGTCCGGCATCGCATGGCCCCAGGTCTGCAACAGCAACAGCAGGGCGGCACCGAACATGGCAATGGTCGCCGGCTCCAGGTGCAGCGGATGGGCGATGGTGAAGCCGGCGATGACACCGAACAGCACAAGCAGGCACTTCTTCAGCAGCGACACGTCCTTGATCGCTTCCTTCTCGTCGAACTGCATGACCAGCGCCCTGGCCTCGTCGGTGGCCGCGAGGTCGCGGCCGAAAAGCCACCAGATGCACAGCAGTACCACGATCAGGATCACCGGAATGATCGGGGCCACCTGCACGAGGAAATCGGTGAAGCTCAGGTGCGCGCGCGAACCGATCATGATGTTCGGCGGATCGCCGATCAGCGTCGCCGTGCCACCGATGTTCGAGGCCAGGATCTGCGCGAACAGGTAGGGATACGGACGCACGCCCAGGGCATCGGTGATCAGCAGCGTCACCGGTGCGATCAGCAACACCGTCGTCACATTGTCCAGAAAGGCCGAAAACACGGCGGTGACCACCGCCAGCATGATCAGGATGCCCAGGGGACTCGCTTTCACCACCTTGGCCGAGCGGATGGCCACGTACTGGAACATGCCGGTCTTCTGGCTGATCGCCACGATGACCATCATGCCGGTCAACAGCCCGATGGTGTTGAAATCGATGCCGGCGACCGCCTGCTGCTGGGTGATGACGCCGCCCAGCACCATGATGCCGGCACCCAGCAGGGAGAGTACGGCCCGGTTGAAGCGCTCGACCATGATGATGCCGTAGACAACGAGCAGAATGGTTACTGCCACCCAGGTGGGCGGCAGCCCGAGGATCACATGCGAGGCCTCAGCCGCCGCCTCATGCATCCGGCGCCCCGTCCGGCAGGGCCTTCAGGCAGGAAAGCACATCCCCGACGGAGATGATGCCGACCAGCTTCTTCTCCCCATCGACGACGAGCGCGGATTCGTGCTTGCCGTGCGTGATCAGGGTGGCAGCCACGGACAGCAGCGAGGATTCCGGCCTGACCAGCAGCGGCTCGGCATCGAGCACCCCGGTGACCGGTTGGCCCAGGATCTCGTCGTAATGTCGGCGCAACAGCCCGATGTCGGGCGCATAGGCCACGTCTTCCAGATCGCCGGTGACGATGTAGTTCGGCACGATATGCGTCATGATGGAGAACAGCGTCACCACGCCCAGCACCTTGCCGCCAGCGTCCAGCACCGGCAGCAGGCGCATACCCTTGCCGCACATCCGGTCCAGAACCACCCCCACCGTCTCCGTATCCAGGGCGGTGATGGGGTTGGCACTCATCATACTTTGGGCGTGCATAAAGCCTCCCGGCTAGCTCCCGGATTCCGGGGGCGATTCCGGTCGCAGCTCTGGTCGCATATGGGGAAACAGCAGCACGTCGCGGATCGAGTGCTGGCCGCTCATCAGCATCACCAGGCGATCGACGCCGATACCCACGCCCGCCGTCGGCGGCATGCCGAACTCGAGCGCCCGGATGTAGTCTTCGTCCAGCGGCGGCGCCTCGAGATCGCCGGCCAGCCTCGCCTGCGCCTGGGCCACGAAGCGTGCGCGCTGGTCGTCCGGGTCGTTGAGCTCGGAGAAACCGTTGGCGATCTCACGCCCGCCGATGAACAGCTCGAAGCGGTCGGTCACCTGCGGCTCCTCGGCATTGCGGCGCGCCAGCGGCGACACATCCACCGGGTAATGGGTAACAAAGGTCGGCTGCACGAGTTCCGGTTCCACCAGCTCCTCGAACAGGGCGGTCAGGTAATGCCCGGCCTTCCAGGTAATCAGCGGCTTGAAGTCCGGGATCGCCTGCAGGCAGACGGTGGCGAGCAGCGCCTTGTCGTGAGCATGGCCCACAAGGTCCGGCCTTTTTTCGAACACGGCCTCGTCCAGGCGGATGCGGGAAAAGGGCTTGGACAGATCGATGGTGGCACCGTTCCATTCGCGCTCGGCGATGCCGAGGCCTGCCGCCACCTCGCCGATCAGCGCCTCGGTCTGATCCATGGCATCGTTGAAATCCGCATAGGCCTGGTAGAACTCGACCATCGAGAACTCCGGATTGTGCGTGGCGTCCAGGCCCTCGTTGCGGAAGTTGCGGTTCAGCTCGAACACGCGCTCGAAGCCGCCGACGATCAGGCGCTTCAGGTAGAGCTCGGGGGCGATACGCAGGAACAGATCCATACCCAGGGCATTGTGGTGCGTGACGAAGGGGCGGGCGGCGGCACCGCCGGGCTGCACCTGCAGCATCGGCGTCTCGACCTCCATGAAGCCTCGGTCCTCGAGCCCCCGGCGCAGCATGGAAACGACGGACGAGCGCAGCTTGAATACCTGGCGCGCGTCCTCGTTGACGATCAGGTCGAGGTAGCGCTGGCGGTAGCGCACCTCCTTGTCGCTGAGCCCGTGCCACTTCTCCGGCAGCGGACGCAGGCACTTGGCCAACGCTTCGATGCGATCCACCTTCACCGACAGCTCGCCGCTCTTGGTGCGGAAGATAGTGCCTTCGGCCCCGACCAGGTCGCCGAGATCCCACTTCTTCGTGGCGTCGTAGACCTGCTCGCCCAGCACCTGGCGGTTCAGAAACAGCTGGATACGTCCGGAGCCGTCCTGGATGTGCATGAAACTGGACTTACCCATGACACGGTGGCCCATAACGCGGCCGGCCAGCCGCGCCCGTTCGCCCATGCCTTCCAGGGCCTCGGCATCGCTGTCGTGGAAGCGGTTGACGAGATCGGCCGCGGAGGCATCCGGACGCCAGCCGTTGGGATAGGCGAAGCCGCCGGCGCGCATCTGCTCCAGCTTGCTACGCCGGACGAGGATCTGCTCGCTCTGCTCCGCGGGTTCACTCATCGCCGGGTCGGACCTCAGGACTGGCGGCTGTGCAGTTCGAGGGCGTTGAAGAAGTAGGCGATCTCCGTCTCCGCATTCTCCGGCGAATCCGAGCCGTGCACGGCGTTGGCATCGATGGAATCGGCATGGTCGGCGCGGATGGTGCCCGGCTCGGCCTCTTTCGGGTTGGTGGCGCCCATCAGCTGGCGATTCAGGTTCACGGCATTATTGCCCTCGAGCACCATGGCCAGGACCGGGCCGGAGCTCATGAACTGGCACAGGTCCTTGTAGAACGGTCGCTCCCTGTGCACGGCATAGAAACCGCCGGCTTCCTCGGCCGACAGGTGCACCATGCGCGCGGCGATGACGGCGAGGCCGTTTTCCTCGAAGCGGCGGATAATGTCGCCGATGACACCCTTGGCTACCGCATCCGGCTTGATGATCGAAAGAGTACGCTGAACGCCCATAAAATTAGATCTCCCTAGAGTTGGCAAAAGAAATGTCGTCATCGCCAGGCCGTTCGCCGGACAATGGGCCGGCGACTCTAGTCCGGCCTGCCGTGAGTTCAAGCCTTGCGTCCACCCGCTTCGCGCAGAGCGATCGCAAAGGGATCAGGCAGCGAGCATCCCCTGCTCGTGCATGCCGTAAACGGCGTCGACGATGCCCCCGCCCAGCAGCTCCTCGCCAAGGTAGAAGGCGGCCACCTGCCCCGGCGCCGAAGGCTTCTGGGGACCGGCGAATTCCAGCATCAGATCGCCGTCCCGCCATGTGGCCATGCAGGGTGTGGCCGCGGACTGGTATCTGAGCTTGGCCTCGATGCCGTCCAGGGTCTCGGGGCGGCGAATCCAGCTGACGCCGGCCACGCGCACCGCCCGGATCATGGCATCCTCGGGGGGCGCCACCACTACGCGGTTGGCCGTGCCGTCCAGCGCCACCACATGCCAGGGCCCGCCGGACAGACCCAGGCCCTTGCGCTGGCCCAGGGTGTAGTGGGCGATGCCATTGTGGCTGCCCAGCACCCTGTCCTTCGTGTCGACGATGAAGCCGGGGCGGAAGCCCGCCTCGGCCCCCTCGCGGCGCAGGAAGGCGATGCGATCGCCGGCAGGGATGAAACAGATGTCCTGGCTCTCGTGCTTGTCCGCCGTCGGCAGCCCGAAGGCGCGGGCCAGCTTCCGGGTGTCGTCCTTGACCAGGTGTCCGACCGGGAACAGCAGGCGGCTGGCCTGCTCCCGATTCGTCGTGGCCAAAAAATAGCTCTGGTCCTTGCGCGCATCCGCCCCGCGGTAGACGACCACCCCGCCCGCGTCGTCGCGGCGGCGCACGTAATGCCCGGTGGCCACGAACTCGGCGCCCAGCTCGTCCGCCGCCTCCAGCAGCGAGCCGAACTTCACGAAGCGGTTGCAGCGCTCGCAGGGATTGGGCGTGCGCCCGGTCTCGTAGTCAGCGATGAAGGGATCGATGACATCGCGACGGAAGGCCTCGCGCATGTCCATGCTGTAGAAGGCGATGCCGAGATGATCGGCCACGCGCCGCGCGTCGTAGGCATCCTCCTGCGCGCAGCAGGAGCCGTGGCGGTTCACCTGGTCGCGGTTGTAGTCCCAGACGTGCAGGAACACGCCGACCACGTCCGCGCCGGCATGCGCCAGCAGTGCCGCCGCCACCGAGGAATCCACGCCGCCGCTCATGGCCATGACGATGCGCCGGCCCCGAACATCCGGGAAGCCGTCCGGCAGCCAGTCCTGTGCGTTCACCTTGTCCATTCCCGCATGCTGACAGACTCGCCCCGCCCCGTCATGACCCCCCCTGCCTTTTATAAGCATCTGCGAACGGACGCTTGCGGGCATACACGGCCATGCGATCGCCTTCCCATGGCGTCCTTCTGCGATAGCGAACAAATGAATTTTTCTTGATTAATCCAACCATGTTTCGTGCCGATAATTATCTAAACGGAGGTTTTTAGCCGTGCCGAATTCTTCAACAGTCTTGGCAACAGACGCTTGTCAGTCCCCTGCGACGATCGCCTATACGACCTTATCCGTTGAAGACCAGCAACTCATTCTGCAACTGCAGCAGGACATTCTCGTATCGGTTGCTCATGGCGGTGAGACCCAGGAAATCATCAGGCGAATCTGTCTGCTGGCGGAACAACTATTACCCAATTCCGTAGGCACGGTCATGCTGCTGGACGAGGCCCGCGAATTCCTCAATGTCTATGCTGCACCCAATGTGTCACCCAAAGGCGTAGCTCGCCTGAATCAGTTGCGGCCAGGGCCCGGGGGCGGTTCATGCGGCAATGCCGTATTTCGCAATGCGCCCCAGTATGTAGAAAACACCTTCACCGATTCAAGGTGGCAGGATCTTCGCGATTTCGCGTACGACTTTAACCTCTGTGCCTGCTGGTCGATGCCCATCCTGTCACAGGACGGCAGTGTCATGGGGTCCTTTGCCCTGTCCAGCTTCGAGCATCGCGCCCCCAGCAACTTCCACCGTAAGATCCTGGAAATCGGTGCCTCTATCGTCGGCATTGTGTTGGACAGGAGCGAATCCCGGAAGGCACTGCGCGATAGCGAGGAGAAATATGAACGCCTGATCAAAGATGTCGGCGATAACTTCGTAATTTTTAGTCATACCGCCAGCGGTGAACTCACATATGTCAGCACCGGCATGGAGTCGGTTTTTGGCATTAAACCGGAAGATGCGCTGAACAAGCGTTGGGATACCGTCATCAATTGGAAACCCGGATGCGTTGAATGTGTCCAGCAGCTATTGATCGCGTTGGCAGAAGGCGAAGACAACTATCTCCAGCACGAAATGCAATTCATCCATCCTGACGGGTCGGAACGCATCATTCAGGTCTCGGAACATGCCGTCCGGGGTACCCAGGGCCAGGTCGTGAGTCTCGAGGGCATCGTCGAAGATATCACCGAACGTAAACGTGCCGAAGCACGCATGGCACGCGACCATGAACAGCAGAAAATCCTGCGGGAATTGCTGGAGATCTGCCTGGCCCCGCAATCGCTAAAGGCTTTACTGCAACAATGCCTGGACAGGCTGATGCAGGTCTCCTGGCTGTCCATCCTTCCCAAAAGCGCTGTCTTCCTGATGGAAGAAGACGGCCAGTCTCTGAGGCTGGTCGCCTCGCACGCCCTGCCCTCGGAGATTCAATCGCTGTGTTCCCAGGTGGCGCTCGGCCAATGCCTGTGTGGCCAGGCGGCGGCCAGCGGCCAGATGCTCTATGCCCACTGCATAGACGAGCGGCACACCACCCATTTTGAGGGCATGCACGATCATGGCCACTACAACGTGCCGCTGAAATTCGGCAACAAGGTGCTCGGGGTACTGGCGCTCTACCTGTCGCTGGACTATCAGCGGGATCATCAGAATGAACAGTTCATCATTTCCGTTTCCGACATCCTGGCTGGATTGATCAGTCGAAAACAGGCGGAACACGCCATCAATACTCACAAAGTGCAGCTCGAAGAGCTTATCGACAAGCGAACCGCCGAACTACACGCGGCAAAGGATGCCGCTGAGGCTGCCAGCCTCGCCAAAAGCTCCTTTCTCGCCAATATGAGCCATGAATTGCGAACGCCCCTGCAAACCATCCTCGGCGCCGAGCACATGGTGCGTCGCGAATCCTTGAGTCCGAAGCAGGCCGATTGGCTGGACAAACAGCGCCTTGCCGGCGAGCACCTGCTGAGTGTCATCAATGACATCCTTGATTTGTCCCGGATTGAAGCAGACAAAATCATGCTCGAGGACGAGCCCGTGGAGGTACTGACGATCCTGCAGCATGTGGCGCAGCTGATCGAGCGCCAGGCGCATGATAAAGGTCTGCGCGTTCGGCTTGATGCCCAAAGCCTGCCGCAAAGGCTGCATGGCGATGCGGGCCGCCTGCGCCAGGCCCTGCTCAACTATGCGGGTAATGCCGTCAAGTTCACCGACCAGGGAGAAATCCTTTTACGCAGTTCACTGCTCTCCGAGGATTCGGATGGCGCAACCCTACGCTTCGAGGTGATCGACACCGGTATCGGCATCGATGCCGATACCATGGGCCGGTTATTCACCGCCTTCGAACAGGCAGACAATAGCCTGACCCGGGAATACGGCGGCACCGGTCTTGGATTGGCGATTACCAAGCAACTGGCCCGGCTCATGGGCGGAGACTCCGGCGTGCAGAGCACCCAGGACCAAGGCAGCACCTTCTGGTTCACGGCGCGCCTGCGCAAGGGCGAGGAGCGGGAGCTGGCGGCCTCGCCCCCGGAGGCGGATGAGCCGGCCGATGCCGTCCTGCGCCGACTTCACGCCGGCAAACGTATCCTGGTAGCGGAAGATGAGCCGGCCAATCAGGGCCTGTTCCGGGAACTGCTGACCCTCGCCGACCTGGACGTCACCATCGCCGAGGACGGCATCCGGGCCTTGCAACTGGCAAACCAATACGCCTTCGACATCATCCTGATGGACATGCAAATGCCCCGCTTGGACGGCATCGAGGCCACCCGCCAGATCCGGGCCACGCCCAATGGCGCCAAAGTCCCCATCCTGGCCATGACAGGCAACGTCTTCGCCGAAGACCGTAACCGCTGCATGGCGGCCGGCATGAATGACTTCATTGCCAAGCCGGTGATGCCACCTGACTTATATGCGTCGATTGCCACCTGGTTAGCCGCGAGTGAGGACCAGAACCAGTCGGGGGACTGACAGAGAGCATCCGGTGGAAGTGGCCTGTCTTCATATGACAATGTGCCGCCCCGGCCGCCGGTCGTGTGCGTTCGCCTTGTCCATTCCCGCATGGCGACAGATTCGCCCCGCCCCGTCATAACCCCCTGGGTTTGACCGCATGGGGTCAGGCCCCGCGGTGCCTGGGTGTCGAGCGCCCGCTGCCCTCGGCATGCCCCTTCACGAACATGATGTGGTAGCAATTGATGATCTCGCGCTCCGCCCCGAAGGTCTCGGCGGAACCGCCAAGATAGAACAGCCAGGTTCTGCGGAATTTCTCGTTGAAGCGCGCCGGATCGAGCGCATGAATGCGATCCCAGTTCGCCTCGAAATTCCTCTGCCACTGATCCACGGTGCGCTGGTAATGATGCGAGCGATTCTCGATCGTTTTCACATCCAGGCCGCATTTCTCCATCAGGATCAGCGTCTCCGCCAGGCTGGGAATATAACCACCGGGAAAGATATGCTTGATCGTGCAGTAGTTGGTCGGCCCCTTCTTCATGTTGAAGGTCGAGGAGATCAGCCCGATGCCACCCGGGCGCAAGCCGGTGGCGATGCTCCTGATCCATGCCTCGTTACAATCTCGTCCCGCGTGCTCATGCACGCCGATCGAGACGAAACGATCGTAGCGCGAGGGCTCCTTTTCCAGCTCCCGATGATCCCTTTCCAAGAGTGTCAGCCTGCCGTGGAAATGGCGGGATTCCATCAGCATGCGCATGCCGTCATTTTGATGCTTGACGAGTCCGTAAGCGGTCACATCGGCGCCGTATTTCTCCGCGGCGAGCATCGCCATGTACCCCCAGCCAGGACCGATCTCGATCAGTTTGTCGCCGGGCTCGAGTTGCAGCTTCCGGCAGATCCGATCGAAATTATTGTGCTGTGCCTCCTCGAGGGTGCGGGTGTCTTCCTCCCAGACCCCCTCGCTATAGCCGTAGCTATCGCCGAGAACGAGATGAAAGAATTCTGTCGGAAGTCCGTAATGGTAGGTGGCGTTGCGCTTTGCCTGCGCCACGTCCTTGTTGTTCTGCCGCCATTCGAGCAGGCGCCGTTTGACGAAGGTCCACGGATGCTCGAAACGGCCGAACGGCCTCTGGAATCCGAGATTGACCAGTCTGCGCAGGCCCTGATCGCCGACGATATCGACGTCGCCGTCGAAGTACGATTCGAGAAACTCGAACACGCCGCCCAGCGCCATGCACCATTCCGCGGCGCGACGCCAGAAGATGATCGTCACGTCCGGCTCGCCGAGACGCGTGCTGTGGTAGGTGCTGTTGTCGGAAAAAACCAGCTTCAGATGGATGTCTTGTCCCTGGGCAACACTGTCGACGATCCTGCGGATAAGCCTTCTAACCATGGCGAATCCATCCACGCGGCCAGGGATCATGCATCCACTGCAGCACAACTCCGCTCACAACCCCCTCCTATCCAGCTCCCCGACGATGCACTTCATAGAACGAGCACTCAGTAATGCATATCGATGGTCATATTCAGGTTGTGCCCGTTGTACAGGAACATGGCGGAGGTATAGGAAGGGGCGCCGATCAAAGCCCTTGCGTCGTTGGAAAAACCGTAGCCCTCGGTCGGAATTCCCAACCAGTTGGTATCAAGTTTGCCGTTCATGTTTTCATCGTGAACGACAACGAGCGCATACGTTCCATCCGGGATATCCAGAAAATCGAAACGCGCCTCCTTAACGTGAACCTTGATGACCATGATGTTCGTGGCGAAGCGCAGGTAATCCGTCGGGAAGCCCTTCGATGATTTGAACAGCGCGCAGGCCACGGATCCCTGGCTGTTTCTTATATTCAGAACATTTACATGAATTCCGGGGCATGCATCCTGAGCAAAGGCGGGCGCGGGAATCCATGCGAACATCCATATCAGAAACCAGGCTGCGCCATCGCACACACCTGGCCATCGGACTCACCGCTGACATCCGGATGGTTGATCCATTCACGGCCTTCCATTCACCTCCTATTTGCACGGCACCAGTAGAAATATAGCTCAAAAAAATAGCGCCGAATGTCCTCCGGTGATGCGTAGGATGACCTGAATGGTAGGAGCCGGTCAGCCGGATGCGTCTCCCTACTTGTCCGCCTCCAGATAGAGATAGTTGAAGCCGGCGGCCGCGCCGGCGGCACTGCGATTGCCGCTGATGGGTTGCAGTGTAATGCTGCCGTCACGCTTGCCGATGGGTGCTGTGTTGCCGAGGCTGAGGCCAAGGGTGACATGGCCGCCCACACCCGAATATTTGCCGGCCAGTTGGTGCGTGCCCGGCTGGAAGTAATGGGCCAGCACGGAATAACGGAAACTGGTGTGCCTGTCGATGTTCACGTCGATGCCGAGGCTGATGCCCGTCTCCCCCTTGTAGCGCTCGATAGGGCCGCCGTCGCGCGGCTTGAATTCACAGCGAATCTGCCGAACCGAGTGGATCAGCAGGTTGATGCCTGAATAAGGCACGATCGTGCAGGCCAGGATGCCGACGCGCTGTTTCGCAGCATCGACCTCGCCAGCCATGGCATGGCTGGCAGACATGAGCAGTGCGGCGATAAAGAACATGCCGGCAAGCGATCGTTGCATCCTGTCCTCCTTACGGGGCTTCCGTGTGCTATCGCTAGCATAGTCCCTCGGCAGCTTGTTCACCGGGGCCGCCCCCCGAAAAATCAGCCGCATCCGTACGTCCGATTCCATTATCGGATACTCAGCTTCCATATTTTGGCGTCTCCACTTACCGCGCCCAACGTAGATATTTCCCCTTGACATGCGCAGCTTTCTTGACATGCGTCCTTATTCGGTCTTAGGTGAGTTCTATTGGGTGGAGAATGTAATATAGGGGGGTTGATATGTTCGGATGCTTTGAATTTGCTCTGGTAACGTTCGCGGTTATCGCTTTCTTCGCAGTTCTCTCAAAAGTCCAAGCGTAAAGCAAGGCCGTAAGCGAGAATCATCAGCTCAGCAAACGCCTGTCATTAGCCGAAAGCCACTGGTCGCCATAGTGCGAGAGGGTACCGGTTTCAATTGCACTGGCCTGCTGAGTTGAATGCAACCTGCAATAGGGGTGTGGGAATACCCGCACCCCTATTTGCATAGGACGATCGGCCTGCACACTCGCCGAGTCACCTACGTGACCCTCTACACCAGAGGCTTCAGCCACTTCGTTACCTCCATGACTGCTCCGATTGCTTCCGGCTGGAGAAAAAGTTGCCGGGTGGGTCTCTCACCCACTGGGAAATCGCCGCCTTTCCACGGCGCACGCCACAGATGGACATTCGTTTATAAAAGGGCTCTGACCCACTGCTGTCCCACTTAGCGCATAAAAAGGAGGCCTGATTCTCCGGATTTGTTACAATGGATGCACCACACAACCCATTGATAACAAAAGGAGAACCAGGCCATGCCCCATCATAACACAGTGCTTTCTCAACTGCTCAGGTTAGTTCCGAGACATGAATTCGACTCCCTTGGCATGCAGTACGATGGCAACCGCCGCAGCGATGCTCTGCCGAGGTGGTCGCAGTTTGTGGCGCTGGCAACTGGGCATATCGGAGAGCGTAAGAGCCTGCGCGACATCACGGCGACGCTGGATAGCCAGTCGGCACGCCATTATCACCTTGGGTGCAGGAAAGTGACCAAATCGGCACTTGGCAGAGCCAACGAACAGCTCGATTCTATTGTGGCCTCTTCTCACGACTCTATACGCGCTGTGAGGGCAAATGTGGCGGTCACCCGTTCCGTTTCAAGGGCAAGTTATTTTCCCTCGACGGCTCGCTATTCAACGTGGCGATGGAGATATTTCCCTGGGCCAACTACAACAACAAGAAGGCTGCCTTCAAGCTGCATCTCGGGCTGGACCATGACGGACTGATCCCGGCATTTGCCTCGGTGACGCTCGGCAAGGAGTCGGAGATGAGTCAGGCTCGGCTATTCGATTTCCCCAAAGGCTCCGTGGTCGTGTTCGACAAGGGATACAATGATTACGCGTGGCATGACGCATTGACGGAAAAGGGCGTTTGCTTCGTTACACGCATTCGGGGCAATGCCGTGTATGACGTGGTCAGTAGCAGTCCAGTACGCGAAGGCAGTGGTGTGCTTACCGATGAGATGATCCGTTACAGCAGCAAAAAGAACATGGAGCGCAAGCTGGCTCCGGTTCGCAAGATCGTTTATCAGGATGCCGAAACGGGTAAACAACTCACCTTTATCACCAATCACCTTCGATGGTCGGCCAGCACCATTGCAGCCATCTACAAGCAACGCTGGCAGGTCGAATTGTTCTTCAAGTGGATCAAGCAGAACCTGAAAATCAGAAGCTTCATCGGCACCAGCATGAATGCGGTAATCACACAAATCATGGTGGCGCTATGCGTCTACCTCATTCTGGCATGGATGAAATTCACTTTTTCGCTCGGGCAAAGCCTGATGCAGATCGCACGCCTGCTGCAAATGAACCTATTTGTCCGACGTGACTTGATGGCATTGCTCAAACCACCAGAACCAAGACCCAAATTCACTCCGCAAATGACGTTGGCCTTGGGTGATTAAATAAGCGGGACAGCAGTGGCTCTGACCCCTTTAACTCAGAGTCGAGTACTTTAGCCGTTCGCTTACAGTCGCTTTTTGATGCCGTCGAATATCCTACGACTTGTGGATTCGTCTCCGAGTATGCCGACACGGATAGTTAGCGAGCATTCGCCGGCCTCTTCTGACTTGGCCTTGATCAAGACTTTCTTGTCAGTTGCTGTCTGTCCCTTGATCTCAGCATCCACGGACGTGCCCGCTGACGATATGACGCGAATTCCCATGGATTTGAGCGTTTGTACTGATGCCTTCTCGACAGTGCGAGGATCGGCTTTGACATGCGCATGCAGATTGCCTTCAACGTAGGCTACGCTAGCAGCACCGATGCCGGCGCCAACAACAAATGCAGCACATCCCGTTATTGTTAGCCCGAAGAGCAGCGCTACAACCGATATGATATGGTTGATGGCGAAAGGTTTTCTATGGTTGTTCCATGTGTGATTTGCATCCATTTCGGAACTCCTTTCAACACCTCCCTTAATATGTACAATGATAGTACAGTATTGAGTTGTTTGCGGTGATTTCGATCACCCTTCAGAATAGGCCGAAGGCCGTCGGTGATTAGCGGTTGTCGAAGTCGGAGGCGGAATGGCGTTCGGGCATCTGGTCGGCTTCGTCGCCCCAGGTGCGGTTGACCCTTCTTGCCGCGCTGCACCGCCGGGCGGGGGGCGATGGCCGTAGCCCAGCGCATCAGGTGCTTGTAGTCCTGCACCTGCAGGAACTCGCTCGAACCCTCGTAGAGATCGCCCAGCGCCAGCTGACCGTACCAGGGCCAGATGGCCATGTCGGCGATGGTGTAGTCGGGGCCTGCAACGAATTCATGGTCCGCCAGCCGCTTGTCCAGCACGTCGAGCTGGCGCTTGGCCTCCATGGCGAAGCGGTCGATGGCGTACTCGATCTTCTCCGGCGCATAGGCATAGAAATGGCCGAAGCCGCCGCCGAGCATGGGGCCGCTGCCCATCTGCCAGAACAGCCAGCACAGGCACTCGGTGCGCGCCATGGGATCGGTGGGTAGGAAGGCGCCGAACTTCTCGGCCAGATACAGCAGGATGGCGCCGGATTCGAACACGCGCACCGGCTCGGGGCCGCTGCGGTCCACCAGGGCCGGGATCTTGGAATTCGGGTTGATATCGACGAAGCCGCTGGAAAACTGATCACTATCCAGGATGCGGATGGGCCAGGCGTCGTATTCGGCGTCCTTGTGCCCCGCCGCCAGCAGCTCCTCCAGCATGACGGTGGCCTTGACGCCGTTGGGCGTGGCCAGCGAATACAGCTGCAGCGGATGGCTGCCCACCGGCAGCGCCTTGTCATGCGTGGCGCCCGCCGTCGGGCGGTTGATACTGGCGAACTGGCCGCCGTTGCCGGGGCTCCAGGTCCAGATCTTGGGCGGTGTGTAGCCGGAATCGCTCATGTCGCCTCCTGCATGGACAGCCATTGCTCCAGGACCTGCATCAAGGGCTCCTGCCCCTGATAACCGTTGGTGATCAGGCTGTAACTGTCGCCGTCGGTGCGTCCGGCGATCAGGGTCGGGAAGCCCTGCACGCCGCTGCCCTGGGTCAGGGCGAAATCCTGTTTCGTGCGCTCGATCGCCTCGGTGGAATTCCAGTCCGCGAGGAAGGCATCCCTGTCCACACCGAGGCCGGCGGCGATGTCGGCCAGCGTTTCGCCATCGGTGACGTCGAGGTTGCCCGCATAGAAGGCCTCGTGGATGCGCTTGATGCCGGCCATGGCCGTGGCGGGGCCTTCGCGGCGCAGCACCACCGCCGCCCGGCAGGCGGGCTCGGTGTCGTAGACGAAGGATTCGCGGTCGAAGAAATCCCAGGCGAAGGGCTGGGCGGTGAGCTCGTGCACATGCTCCCAGTGCCCGCGGATGGAGGCCATATCCTCCCGGTTCATGGGCTCCGTAGCGCCGGCGCGCAGGCCGCCCAGCACCGGGTGCACCGGCAGCTCGAACCGGGCCTGCACGGCGTCGATCACCGGGGAAAAGCCGTAGCACCACGAACACATGGGGTCGACGAAATAGATCAGGTGCAGTCGATCGTCCATGCCCGCATGCTGACAGACCGGACCCGATCCGTCACAGGCGCGCATTTTGCACCGGCGCGCACCACCGACCCCAGAAGCGCGCAGGTGAATCCGCATGCATTCGGCGCTAGCATCCGCGCATGCCAAACGACACCGCCATCTCCATCGCCGGCGTACACAAGACCTACCCCAACGGCCTTGCCGCGCTGCATGAGATCGACCTGGACATCCGGCGCGGCGAGATCTTCGCCCTGCTCGGGCCCAACGGTGCGGGCAAGACCACCCTGATCAGCGCCGTCTGCGGCATCGTGCAACCAAGCGGTGGCCGCATCAGCGTATGCGGGTACGATATCGTCAGGAACTACCGCCAGGCGCGCGCCGCCATCGGCCTGGTGCCGCAGGAGCTGACCACCGACGCCTTCGTCTCCGTGTGGAACGCCGTGCGCTTCAGCCGCGGCCTGTTCGGAAAGCCCGCCGACCCCGCTTATCTGGAAACGACGCTGAAGAACCTGGCGCTTTGGGACAAGAAGGACGAGCAGATTCGCCGCCTGTCGGGCGGCATGAAGCGGCGCGTCATGATCGCCAAGGCGTTGGCGCACGAGCCGGAGGTGCTGTTTCTGGACGAGCCTACCTCCGGCGTGGACATCGAGCTGCGCAAGTCCATGTGGGAGCAGGTGCGTGCCCTGCGCGAAACCGGCGTCACCATCATCCTGACCACGCATTACATCGAGGAGGCCGAGATGATGGCCGACCGCGTCGGCGTCATCGACAAGGGCCGGCTGATTCTGACCGAGGCCAAGACGGCGCTGATGCAGAAGATGGGCAAGAGCCAGATGATCTTCACCCTGCCCACACCGGTGCACGAGATCCCGGCGCGGCTGGCCGACTACGATCTCAGCCTCGACGCGGGCGGCAGTCAGCTCGTCTACACCTACAACGAGACGGACACGCACGACGCCTCGGTGCTGATCGACGCCCTGCACGCGAGCGACATCCGGCCCCGGCACATCGAGTGCCGGCAGAGCAGCCTCGAGGAGATTTTCATGCAGCTGGTAGGTGCACGATGAATTGGCGAGGCATCTGGGCCATCTACAGCTTCGAAATGGCGCGCACGCTGCGCACGGTGGGCCAGAGCATCGCCTCGCCGGTGATCTCCACCGGCCTGTACTTCGTCGTGTTCGGCTCGGCCATCGGCTCGCGCATCCAGGACATCAACGGCGTACCCTACGGCGCCTTCATCGTGCCCGGCCTAATCATGCTCACGGTGCTGGGGCAGAGCGTGTCCAACGCCTCGTTTGCCATCTATTTCCCGCGCTTCACCGGCACCATCTACGAGGTGCTGTCCGCACCGCTGTCCTTCGGCGAGATCGTGCTGGGCTACGTGGGGGCGGCGGCCACCAAGTCGATCAGCATCGGCACCATCGTGCTGGCCACCTCCGCCCTGTTCGTGCCCATGCACGTGATGCATCCGTTGTGGATGCTCTTCTTCCTGATCATGACCAGCGTCACCTTCAGCCTGCTGGGCTTCATCATCGGCATCTGGGCCGACGGCTTCGAACGGCTACAGCTGATCCCGCTTCTGATCATCACGCCGCTGACCTTCCTCGGCGGCAGCTTCTATTCGATCAAGATGCTGCCTTCCTTCTGGTACCAGGTCTCACTGGTCAACCCGGTGGTCTATCTGATCAGCGGCTTCCGCTGGAGCTTCTACGAGCATGGGGATGTGAGCCTGACGACGAGCGTCGTCATGATCGCGACCTTCACCACCGTGGCGCTCGCCATCATCGCCTGGATGTTCAAGACCGGCTACCGGCTGCGCAAGTAATCCCCGTCCGCGCCGGCGCCCCGCCCCGTCATGCCGCCGTCCCGCATGCGGGACGCATCCGCATCACAGCACATCCGCGACGATGGCCGTGCCGGCACCGATATCGCTCAGCATGGCCTCGTGATGGGATACGAAGCCCAGTACGAAGGGCGCCACGATCAGCCAAAGCCCGACGAGCATATTGATCTTCGCTTCCCGCGCCCAAGGCCTGGACAGCGCCACGCCCGACAGCACAGCGATCAGCAGCCCGAACGCGTAGTCGTCCCAGGCGAACAGGCCGATATCAGACGCGTGGCTTCGGAATGGAGAGGAAAACAGCCAGAGTCCGATCAATAACCCGACCGCATCCTGCCATCGTGGTTTCATCTCCATCATGCCTCCTAAACGCGCATGGCGGTACGCAGGCTCGTCTCAGTGTAGGAAATGGGGCTCGGAAAGCGCAAGGCAAAATCCCCGCCATTTGGGGGAATATGTACCTCGGCGACACATAAGGGCTTAAAACCCCCTGAATGGTCAATGACGGCCGAAAGCGCTCAGCAACGAACCACGAGGCGCGTTGAACTTCAGACGGAAACCCGTAGCGACTGCAACGCCGAGGCCACCTCGGCGATGAGGCCCGGCCAGTCGCCTATGGCGGGTTGGCGGAACAGGCGCGCCGTCGGATACCAGGGCGAATCCTCGCGATCCAGCATCCAGCGGTAGTCCGCGGCGAAGGCAAGCATGATCCAGACCGGCTTGCCCATGGCCCCGGCGACATGGGCCACGCCGGTATCCACCGTGATCACCAGATCCATGCACGCGATCAGGGCCGCGGTATCGGCGAAATCCTGCAGCGACTCCTGATGCTGCCGGATCTCCGGATGCCGGCCGAGCAGCTCCAGATCGTGCTCCCGGTATTCCTTCTGCAGGCAATGGAGCTCCACCGGCAGCCCGGTGAGCGGCAGGAATTCCTCCAGGCACATGCTGCGATACGGATTCTTGTGGCTGACCGCCCCGGACCAGACCACGCCGATACGCATGCGGTCGCTTTCCCCCAGTGCCTGGCGCCACTGCCCCACCCTGGCCTCGTCGGCATACAGGTAGGGGACCTCGGCAGGGATCGTCTCCACCGTGGTGCCGAAGACATGGGGCAGGCTCATCAGCGGGCAGTAGACGTCGAACTCGGGCAGCGGTGCGCCCTTGGCCACCACGGTCATCGGGCAATCCAGGGTGGAGATCAGGGGCACGAGCGGCCCGGGGGCCTCGAAGACGATCTCCGCCCCCAGGGCCTGCAACTGCGGGAGATAGCGGCAAAACTGCACGACATCGCCGAAGCCCTGCTCGCCGTGCACGAGGATGCGCTTGCCGCGGATATCCTCCCCGCCGCGCCAGGAGGGTTGCGGGAAGCTGTAGTAATCGTCCGCATCCCGCTCCAGGCGCGTCTCGTAGAGCTTCCAGCCCTCCGGGTATTGTCCCATCAACAGCAGCAGCACGGCCTTGTTCATGCGGGCCTCGGCGTAATCCGGCACGAGCGCCAGCGCCTCATCGTAGGCGGCCAGCGCCGCCTCATGCCGCCCGGCGCCCAGCAGGGCCGCCCCCCGGTTGTTGTGCGCCTCGGCATAATCGGGCACGAACGCCAGCGCCCGATCGTAGGCCGCCAGCGCCTCATCCAGACTTCTCAAGGCCTGCAGGGCATTGCCGCGGCAAAAATGCGCCGCGGCATCGGCAGGATTAAGCGCCAGCGCCCGATCGTAGGCCGCCAGTGCCTCCTCCAGACGCGCGAGTTCCTTCAGGGCATGGCCACGGTTGAGCTGCGCCTCGGCATAGCCGGGAATCAGCGCCAGCGCCTGCTCGAATGCGGTCAGCGCCTCATGGGCGCGTCCGAGATCGAGCAGAGCGGCACCCCGGCTGTTGTGCGCCTCGGCATAATCCGGCCTCAGCGCCAGTGCCCGGTCGAGCGAAACCAGCGCCTCCCCGGCACGACCGAGTTCCTTCAGGGCGTGGCCACGGTTGCTGTATGCCTCGACATAATCGGGATTCAGCGCCAGCGCCTGCGCGAAGGCAGCCAGTGCCTCATGCATGCGGCCCAGGCCCAGCAGTGCCGCACCGCGGTTGTTGTGGACCTCGGGGAGGTCCGGCTTCAGGGCCAGC
The DNA here is from genome assembly GCA_963764315.1 of uncultured Zetaproteobacteria bacterium. Classification (GTDB taxonomy): domain Bacteria; phylum Pseudomonadota; class Zetaproteobacteria; order Mariprofundales; family Mariprofundaceae; genus DATLWN01. The sequence goes on along the minus strand of CAVXSB010000002.1, from coordinate 32,592 downwards.
GCCCGCTCGAACGCGGCCACCGCCTCCTCCAGCCGGTCCAGTGCCTGCAGGGCGTTGCCCCGGTTGATATGGGCGAACGGATTGTTCGGCTCGAGCACCAGCGCGCGCTTCATCAGCCCGATGCAGGCCTCATGGTCTCCGGCCTGCAGCTGGGCGCTGCCGAGCAGGAACAGCAACTGCGGGTTGTTCTTCATGCGCGACAGGGCCTGGGTGTACAGATCTATAGCCTCGGCGATCTGCCCGGCCTGGTGGAGCTGCAGGGCCCGATTGAACTGTTTCTGTGGATTTGCCATGACTACCCGCCGTGCTTTCTCATGCCTGGCCGGAGCGCTCCCGGCCATTCCTCAGTCTGCGAGCAAGACCGCTGCCATCGGCGACGGTTCGGGCCGGTTCAGCTCCCGCGGTGGCCTCAGGTGCCGCAGAAGGTTTCGTGCACCTCTTCATGCGCCTCGGGTGGCAGCTCGAAATGCGCACAGCCGGGCTGCGCCTCGAAGGGGCGCGCCAACAGCTCGACCAGCGCATGGAAGGGTGTGAAATCGCCCTGTTCGGCCGCTGCAATCGCCTGCGCCACCCGGTGGTTGCGGGGGATATAGATGGGATTCTCGGCCTGCATCTGCCGGATGCCCTCGCTGCTCCGTTCATGTCGTGTCCGCCACTGCTGCAGCCAGCCGGTAGCGGCCTCTGGCGTGCCGAACAGCGCCAGCAATAGCTCTTCCTCTCCGCCTGCCGCCAGGCTGGTCAGGCGCCTGAAGAACAGGGTGAAGTCGATCCGGTTCGCCGCCATCGTCGAAAGCGTCTGCCGGATAAAAGCCTCATTGCCCTCACCCGCAGCCAGCCCCAACTTGGCCGAGAAGCGCGCCACATAATGGCGCAGGAATACCGCATCGAAGCGGGAAAGCACGCTCTGGGCCGCGGCAATCGCCGCATCCTGATCCGCATCGATCAGTGGCAACAGGCATTCCGCCAGCCGGGCCAGATTCCATTTGGCCATGTGCGACTGCCGGTTCCAGGCATAGCGGCCCATGGCATCGATGGAGCTGAACACCTTGTCGGCATGGAAGCGATCCATGAAGGCACAGGGTCCGAAGTCGATGGTTTCGCCCGCCACCTGCATATTGTCGGTGTTCATCACCCCATGGATGAAACCGACGCCCATCCAGCGGGCGATCAGCGAGGCCTGGCGCATGGCGACGGCCTCGAACAGTGCCAGGTACGGACGCTCCGTCCCCTGAAGTTCGGGGTAATGACGCGCCATCACATAGTCGGCGAGTTGCGCCACGCCCTCCCGATCATCCCGCACGGCGAAATACTGGAAGGTACCCACCCTCACATGGCTCTCAGCCAGGCGCGTCAGTACCGCCCCCGGAAGCACGGTCTCGCGATACACAGCCTCGCCGGTCAGCACCGCCGCCAGCGAACGCGTGCTCGGAATCCCAAGTGCCGCAAACGCTTCGCTGACGATGTACTCGCGCAAGACCGGGCCAAGTGCCGCCTTGCCGTCGCCGCGACGGGAAAAGGGCGTGCGTCCCGAGCCCTTGAGCTGGACATCGAAACGCGCGCCGTCACGGTCGCGCAGCTCTCCGATCAGGTGCGCGCGCCCGTCCCCTAGCTGCGGCACCAGGCTGCCGAACTGGTGGCCTGCATAGGCCATGGCAATGGGCTGTGAACTTTCGGGTAGACGGACGCCGGAAAGCATGGCCACACCATCCGGCGATGTGAGCCAGTCGACATCCAGGCCGAAGCGGGCCGCCAGCGGCGCGTTGAGCCGGATCAGCTCAGGCTTCGGCGCCTGCTCCGGATGCACGCGCGCGTAAAAGTGCTCCGGCAATGCGGCATAACTGTTTTCGAAACGGATCGGGGCCATGCCGTGGATGATACCGTAGTCCTTGTTTCAGCAATATGGTTGGAATCTATGGGCTTTCATAGGCGCGCACGGCGCTCACTTGCTCAGGCAGGCTACAAAGAATCCGTCGTGGAATTCGCTCGGAAACAGGCGCTCGCTCGTCTGCAGCTCGGGGAAATGCTCGACCACCCGCTCGTTCTCCTCGGGGTTGATGGAGCACACCGCATAGACCAGACGCCCGCCGGGCCTCAGCACGCGCAGGGCCTCGGCGACCATGCGATTCTGCAAGCCGGCATGGCGGCTGACGCTGTCGCGATCGTGGACAAACTTGGCGTCTGGATGGCGGCGAATGACGCCGGAGGCCGAGCACGGCGCATCGAGCAGGATGGCATCGAACGCGGCGTCCTCGAACGCCAATGCCGTGGCATCGCCCTGCCTGATCTCGACGTTGACCGCCTTCAGGCGCTCCAGATTCCCCGTGAGGCGCGGCATGCGGGCCGCACTGAGCTCCAGCGCCACGATGCTCGCATCGCCATGGCGGCGCGCGAGCAGCGCCGTCTTGCCGCCGGGAGCCGCGCACAGATCCAGCACCTTCTCACCCGGCCCCACACCCAGCGCCAGTGCCGCATACTGGGCCGCCTGGTCCATGACCGTGAACCGCCCCTGTGCGTAACCGGGCAACGCGGCCACGTCGGTGGAGGCCGGCAGCAGCACCGCGGTATCCGAGAGCGCGCCCGCCGTGGCCTCCATACCCTGCCCCCGGGCCTCGTCGATCCAGGCCTGCCTGTCGCCGTCCAGCACCGCCACGCACAGATCCGGCACCGCGAGCTGTACCTCGGCGATCCCGGCGACCACGTCGGCGCCGAAGGCGTCGCGCCAGGCGGCATACAGCCATTGCGGCAGCTCCGCCCGCTGGTTCGGCTTCAGTTTTGCGGGCGGTTCGGATTCGGCCACACGGCGCAACACCGCGTTGACGAAGCCTGCGGCCTTCGCTTGCCGCGAGCCCTTGACCGCCTCCACCGTCGCATGCACGGCGGCCCTCGCCGGTACGCGCATATGCCGGATCTGGTAGGCCCCCACCAGCAGCGCCAGGCGCACGTATTCGTCGGGCTTGGCCTGGATATAGCGGGAAACATCGGCTTCAAGGGAGAAATAGCGGCGCAGCACGCCGTAGACGAGCTCGCGCAGCAGGGCGCGATCACGAGCATCGTCGAGCGCCGCGCCCAGGCGCTCCAGCAGGGCGTCCGCCTTTGCCCTCTCGCCCAGGATACCGACCAGCGCCGTGACGGCCTGTTGCCGCACATCCAGAGCCATGGCTAGCCCAGCCCGTCGCCCGGCTGCAGCTGCGCCCCGCGCAGGAAGTCGATGGCGGCCATTGCCCCCTTACCCTCGGGCTGCACCGCATCGATGCGGTAGATGCCCTCCCCGCAGGCGACGTCGATGCCATGGGCGAGCGCCACGATGTAGCCGGCCGGAAGCGAGGACTTGCCCTCCAGCACCCGGCCCTCCAGCACCTTCAGCCAGCGATCGCCAAGCCGCGTACGCGCCCCGGGCTTCGGCGCAAAGCAGCGCACCTGCCGATCGACGGCAGCCGCATCCTGGGTCCAGTCGATCTGTCGGTCCCCGGCCGCGATCTTCGCCGCGTAGCTGACGCCAGCATCGGGCTGCGGCGCAGGCTTCAGCTCTCCGGCGGCGATGCCCGGCAGGCTCTCGGCCAACAGCTCCCCGCCCAGTCGGGACAACGAGGACCACAGCTCCCCGCCCGTCGTGGTGGCGGTGATGGGCAGGGCCCGGCAGGCATAGACGCCGCCGGTGTCCAGGCCTTCCTCCATATGCATGATGCACACGCCGGTTTCGGCGTCGCCGGCGAGCATGGCCCGCTCGATGGGGGCGGCACCGCGCCAGCGCGGCAGCAGCGAGGCGTGCACATTGATGGGAGCGATGGTCGGCGTCTCCAGCCAGGATACCGGCAAAATCATGCCGAAAGCGACGACGACGAGCACATCCGGCTGCTTGTGCTGCAGCCATGCCAGGGTCTCCTCATTACCGCGTAAACGCTCGGGGGTGATGGCGTCGATGCCGGCGTCGATCGCCGCCTGCTTCACCGGTGACGGGGTCAGGTGCATGCCGCGGCCGGCGCGCCGGTCCGGCTGGGAAACGACACCCACAAGCTCGACATCCGCCATGCCCATCAAGGCCTGAAGACAGGGTACGGAAAAGGCCGGCGTGCCGGCAAAGACGGCGCGCAGGCTCATGCCGCGGCCAGTTTCTTGCGCTTTCTCAGCTTCTTCTTGATCAGATTCTGTTTCAGGGACGACAGCTTGTCGATGAACAGCCTGCCATCGAGATGATCGAATTCGTGCTGCAGTGCCACCGCCTCGAAGCCGTTGAACTCGGCCTCGTGCTTATTGCCCTCAACATCCAGCCAGCGCAGGCGGATGCGCGCCGGGCGCGACACCTCCTCATAGATCTCCGGCACGGACAGGCAGCCTTCCTCGTAGATCTCCGTCTCTTCACTGAAGAAAAGAATCTCCGGGTTGATCCAGGCATGCAGGTCCCGCGCCGCCCCTTCCTGCCGCCAGCCGGTGTCGGTGACGACGACGCGCAGATTCACGCCGAGCTGCGTAGCCGCGAGCCCCACGCCGGGGGCATCGTACATGGTGTCGGCAAGATCGCGCACCAGCTCGCGCACCTCGGAAGCCGTCGCATCGACGACCGGACGCGCCACCTGGCGCAGCCGATCGTCGGGATAGGTCAGAATCTCGCGGATAGCCATGGGCGGCGATATTACCCGATGCGCCGCCGGCGTGCCATCGGAAACGGCGGGCTTATCGGCGCCAGGCCTTGTAGGCGTTGATCAGACCGTTGGTCGAGGCGTCGTGGCCCGCGACCTCCGCATCCTCGCGCATCTGCGGCAGAATGCGGCTGGCCAGCTCCTTGCCCAGCTCCACCCCCCACTGGTCGAAGGCGTTGGTGCGCCAGATGACGCTCTGCACGAAGATCTTGTGCTCGTACATGGCGATCAGCATGCCCAGCGTGTGCGGGGTCAGCTTGCCAAACAGGATAGAATTGGTCGGGCGATTGCCCGGAAACACCTTGTGCGGCACAAGGCTATCCAGTTCCTCCCCGGCAAGCCCTGCGGCTGACAGCTCCGCGCGCACCTCGTCCGCATTCTTGCCGCGCATCAGTGCCTCGGTCTGGGCGAAGAAATTGGCGAGCAGAATCTCGTGGTGGGCGCCGACCGGGTTGTGGCTCTCCACCGACGCCAGGAAATCCGCCGGCACCAGGCGCGTACCCTGGTGCAGCAGCTGGTAGAAGGCATGCTGGCCGTTGGTGCCCGGCTGGCCCCAGATCACCGGCCCGGTGTCGTAGTCCACGGCCCGGCCGTTGCGGTCGACGCGCTTGCCGTTACTCTCCATGTCCCCCTGCTGGAAATAGGTCGGGAACAGGTGCATATACTGGTCGTAGGGCAGGATGGCCTGGGTCGCCGCCCCGAAGAAATCGTTGTACCACAGCCCGATCAGCCCCATCAGCACCGGCATGTTGCGCTGCATGGGGGTGGTGCGGAAATGCTCATCCATGGCATGGGCTCCTGCCAGCAGCTCCTCGAAGCGATCCATGCCAAGATACAGGGCGATGGAAAGGCCGACGGCACTCCACAGCGAATAGCGGCCGCCGACCCAATCCCAGAACGCGAACATATGCGCCGTATCGATGCCGAATTCGGCTACCGCCTCGGCATGCGTGGAGACGGCGACAAAATGCCTGGCCACCCCCTCCCGACTGCCGCCGTGCGCCATGTACCAGTCGCGCGCCGTATGGGCATTGGTCAGCGTCTCCTGGGTGCCGAAGGTCTTGGAAACCACGACGAACATCGTCGTGGCCGCATCCAGCCCTTTGAGCGTCTCGGTGATGTCCGTGCCGTCGACATTGGACACGAAATGCACGCGCAGATCATCGCGCCCGTAAGGCTTCAACGCCGCCGTGACCATGGCCGGGCCCAGGTGCGAACCGCCGATACCGATATTGACGATGTCGGTGATCGGCTTGCCCGTATACCCGCGCCACTCGCCGCTGCGCACGGTTTCGGTGAAGCGGCGCATCTGGGCCAGCACGGCATTGACCTCCGGCATCACGTCCTTCCCGTCGACGTGGATCGGGCGGTTGCTCCGGTTGCGCAGCGCCACGTGCAGCACTGCCCGGTGCTCGGTGGCATTGATCTCCGCGCCGTCGAACATGCGGGAGATCCAGGCGTCGAGATCGGCATCTCCGGCCAGATCGAACAGCAAGGCCAGGGTCTGGTCGCCGAGGATATTCTTGGAATAATCGAACAGGATGTCGTAGAGGCGCAGGCTGTAGCGCGCGAAGCGCTCCGGATCGCGCGCGAACAAATCGCGCATCTGCACCACGCCCATCTCGGCCGCGTGCGCCTGCAGGGCCTGCCATGCCGCGGATTGCGTCAGTTCGGGCACCGTCCACCTCCTCGCCGCATACGGGCTGCCGGCTCGGCGCCGAGTGTAGGTGAGGCGTGCTGCGCATGACAATAGCCCTCGAAAGACCGGGCATTGGGTTTCGGATCGCTTGGGCTAGAATGGGCGGCATGGGAATGATCATGTCCAAGCGCCACATCGTCTTCGTCGCCTCGGAAGCGGCACCGCTCGCCAAGACCGGGGGGCTGGCCGATGTCGTCGGTTCGCTGCCCGCAGCCCTGCGCGCGCTCGGCCACGAGGTGACGGTGGTGCTGCCCTACCACCGGCGGCAGCTGGGGGCTGCCGGCATCGTGCCGGACACGGCCCGCTGGATCGTGTCCCTGTGGATCGGCGGTGTCGAGCGGACCGTACCGCTGCACGATATCGCGGTGGATGGCCAGCGCTTCATCCTCGTCGAGCAGGACGAGCTGTTCGACCGCGACGGCCTGTACGGGCCGCCGGGCGGCGCCTACGAGGACAACCTGCTGCGCTACGCGCTGTTCACCCGCGCCGCCATCGAGGCCGCGGCACTGCTGGAAAACCCCGTCGACCTGTTCCACTGCCACGATTGGCAGGCTGCACTGCTGCCACTGCTGTTGAAGACCCAGTACCAGAACCATGTCGCCGTCGCCGGTGCCGCCACCGTGTTCACGATTCACAACCTGGCCTACCAGGGCATCTTCCCGGCGACGCAGATCGCCCAGGTGGGGCTGCCGCCCGAGCATTTCCACCCGGAGGGCTACGAATTCTACGGCCAGATCAACTGCATGAAGGCCGGCATCATGATGGCCGACCACATCACCACGGTCAGCCCCAGCTATGCCGAGGAGATTCTGACCCCGGCCTACGGCTGGCACCTCGAAGGCTTTCTGGCCCGTCACCAGCACAAGCTGTCGGGCATCGTCAACGGCCTGGACACCGTGGCCTGGAACCCGGCCGACGACCCGGCGCTTCCCGCCCACTTCCAGGCCGGCCAGGCCGCAGGTAAGGCCAAATGCAAGCAGGTGCTGCAGCGAGATCTTGGCCTGGCGGCATCGGCGCGCACGCCGGTGCTGGCCATGATCTCGCGCCTGGCCGAGCAGAAGGGCCTGGACCTGCTGCTGCCCTGCGTGCCCGAATGGGTGCAGCAGGGTCATCAGCTGGTGTTCCTAGGCTCCGGCGAGCCGCATTACGAGGCGGCACTGCGCGAACTGGCAGATCTCCACCATGGGCAGGTGCATTTCTTCAACGGCTTCGATGAGGCTCTAGCCCGGCGCGTCTACGCCGGCAGCGATATCTTCCTGATGCCTTCCCGCTTCGAGCCCTGCGGGCTGAGCCAGCTGATGGCCATGCGTTACGGATCGGTGCCGGTCGTGCGCGCTACCGGTGGCCTGATCGACACCGTGCACGACTACGATGCACAGCGAAAACAGTCCACCGGCTTCAGCTTCAGCGAGCCAAGCCACGCGGCGCTCGCTCATGCCGTGGAGCGGGCCGTGGACCTCTACCGCCATGCCCCGGCCTGGAGCCCGCTGCGCGCCCGCGCCATGCGCCGTGATTCGTCGTGGGACGCCTCCGCCCGCGCCTATGCCGAACTATACGAGGCCCTACCATGAGCCGCGTGCTGGCCGCCGATGTCGGAGGCACCAATATCCGCGTCGCCGTCGTCGACGATGCGGGGACCATCCATACCCGCCATCGCCAGCAGGCCGAGCTGTCGCAGCTGCAGGCCTCCTCCCCGGATGAGGCCGCTCGGCAGGTGCTTGAGGTGCTGGAGACGGCCTTCCGGCCACTGCTGGACGAGGCTCCGGATGCGATCGGCATCGGTGTCGGCTTCCCCGGCTTCTTCCGCGCCCACAGTGGCGTGCTCGCCGCCTCCCCGAACGTGCCAGGCCTCGTCGATTTTCCCCTGGCCGAGCTTCTCTCCAAGCGCCTCGAGTTGCCGGTGGCCGCCCAGAATGACGCGCTGATGGCCTGCCTCGGGGAGGCCCGCTTCGGGGCGGGCAAGGGGCTTTCGCATCTGATGCACATCACGCTGGGCACGGGTGTGGGCGGCGGTGCCGTCATCGACGGCGCCCCCTATGCCGGCGAGGGAGGCATGTCGATGGAGATCGGCCATATGCGCGTCGTCGATCCCGAAGACGCCGGGGCCCGCCCCTGCGGCTGCGGCGGCCGCGGCTGCCTGGAAACCTATGCCTCCGCCACCGCCGTCGCCGCCCGCTATGCCAAGGCTGCGGGTCGGGACTGGGTGACGCCGATCGAGATCCACGAGCGTGCCGGTTCGGGCGAGGCCCTGGCCCAGCAGGTGCTCACGGAGGCCGGGGCCTACCTAGGCCAAGCCATCGCCGAGGCAGCGCGACTGCTCGACATCCGTACCGTCACCGTCGGCGGCGGCCTGAGTCAGGCCTGGGAATGGCTGTATCCTTCGCTCGTCGAACGCATGGAGCAGCGCGTGATCCCGCCGCAGCGCGGCCAGATCCGGGTGCTGCACTCGACGCTGGGCGACGATGCAGGGTTGTTGGGCGCCGCCGCCCTGGCCCTGGAGGCCTGAGCCTACAGCGCCTCATCCGCCCCATGGCCAGCCATGAGTCCGCTAAACATTGGCCTGTCGGTCAGGCCCTGCGCCTCAGTGGAAAAGGAAGCCGTCGGCAAACACCGCCAGGCAGGCGTCCACGGCACCGGCATCGTAAAGCGTCCCCTTGTGCTTGCCGATCTCGGCAAGGGCGGCCTCGATTCCCAGCCCTGCCCGGTATGGGCGGTGCGAGCTCATCGCCTCCACCACATCGGCAACGGCGACGATCCTCGCTTCCAGGCAGATCTGCTCGCCCTTCAGACCCTGCGGATAGCCGGAACCGTCGAAGCGTTCGTGGTGCTGATGCGCGATCTCGGCCACCGGCCAAGGGAAATCGATATCCTTCAGGATCTCATAACCGACCTGCGGATGCTGCTGCACCAGTTTCGCTTCAATCTCACTGAGGCGATCCGGCTTGCTCAGGATCTCCGCCGGGATATTGATCTTACCGACATCGTGGATCGTACCCCCCATGTGCACGCCCTGCAGGGTCTCCTCGTCCAGTCCCATACGCCGGCCGATAGCCACGGCCAGTTCCGCCACGCGCCGCTGATGGCCAGCCGTATAAGGATCCCGCGCCTCCACAGCCTTGGAGATGGCGGTAATGGTCTCCTCCAGATTCAGGCGCAGCTGGGCCAGGTGCTGTTCGTTGAGCCTCATGGCCTCGTCGCGTTCCAGGCGCACGCGCAACGCATCGACGCCGAACGCGAGATCGCCGGCCATCTCCTCCAGCAAGGCCGTCTCCTTGTCGGTAAAGGCATCGAGCTCCCCGCTATAGACATGAAGCACACCGAACACCCTGCCTGACCGTGCCTTCAAGGGCAGGGCAACGCTGGAAACACACCCCGACTCTCGCAGTGCCTCCTTCCAGGGGCGATCCGGCTCGTCGGCGAGGTTTTGTGAGCGTTGCGTCTTGCCGGTGCGTATGGCGCGTCCGGTCGGGCCCGATGCGCGCACATCCTCGCCCCATCCCGGCCGGAGCACATCCATCAGCGCCTTCGGCACGCCGGCATCGGCCACCACCTCCACATCCTTGTCAGCATTGTCCCGCGCATAGCCCACCCAGGCCATGCGGTAGCCGCCCTGTTCGACGATGGCCGTAGCGATGGCCCCCATCAGCACGACCTCATCAACCGTATGCATCAGCTCACGGTTGACCGCGCTCAATGTCATCAATGCCCGGTTAGCATGTTCGAGCGCGGTCTGCGTGCGCTTGAGCTCGGTGATGTCGACAGCCAAGCCGGTAACGATGAGTTCTCCGGATTCATCACGAACGCCAATGGAACGGTCATGCAACCATATCCAATCACCCTGCGCACCCCTGATCCGATATTCCAGGTTAAAGCTGCTGCCGCTGTGCAGCCCACTCAGCAAGGCCTCAATGCCGGACACATCGTCGGGATGGATGGAGCGCTGCCACAGGAACGGGTCCGTATAGAGGCTTTCCGGTGGATATCCGAGGATGTCGGACACCTGCGACGAGTAGTACATGCCGCCCCGCTTGATCCCATACTCGTAGATGATACCCGGGGAGTTCTCCACTAGCCTACGATACTTTTCCTCATTCCGCGCCAGCTCGCGCTCGGTGTTTACCTGATCTGTCACGTCGCGGAAGATCGTCGCGAACTGCCCCTCCCTCGGGCAAAAGGCCCGGACATCGTAATAGCGATCAAGCGCCTGAGCATAATTCTGGAAGGCGACCGGCTCGCCGGTCAGCGCGACCTTGCCGTAGGTTTCGATCCAGTAGGCCTCCGTACCGGGCAAAACCTCGAGAACGGCCTTGCCGATCAGGCCATCCGCTGGGATGCCGGTCAACGTTTCGAAGGCCGGATTGACCTCGAGAAACCGGTAATCGACTGGGTTTCCACCATCGTCGCATATGATCTCATGCACCGCGAAGGCCTCGGGCATGTTCTCAAACAGCTGGCTGAATCGATAATCGCTTTCCGCCAGTGCCTGCGCGATCCGTTTCTGCTCGGAGATATCAAGAGAAATACCGAGCAGATGCGTGGGTTTCCCATCCGCGTCATAGAGGCCGGTCTTGAGCGTATGCAGCCACTTCTGGCTGCCATCGGCCGACTTGATCGGCTCTTCGGGAAGATCCAGCACCCGATGATCTGCCAGCACGGTGCGATCGGCCTGCATAAAGGCATCTGCCTGACCGGCGGGAAAGATGTCTGCATCGTTCTTGCCCAGCAGATCACGGCGATCATATCCGAGCAGCTGTTCGCCGGCCCGATTGAACAGCTCGAACCGCAGCCCATCCGCCGACTTCAGAAACACCATGGCTGGCATATGTTCGACGATGGAATGCAGTAATGCCTCGGAACTACGCAGGGCCTTGGCAATCCGGCGATTCTCGGCCAACTCGGCGTCGAGCCTCTGAAATGGCTCGCGCACACTGGCAACAAACACGGCCCGGTAGATGAAGGCGTAGGCCAGGATCTTGTACAGATGACCGAGCAGGTTGAATACATCCGCGACATCGGAATAAAGCGTAAAGCTCAGCTCGCTCAGAATGGTGAGAAACGTCGCGGCAAACAGGCTGGTGGCATCGAAGGACTGGGGTTGGCGTGCCAGCTGGTAAAATCGTACGGCAGGCACCATCAGGATACCCACGATCACATCTTCGGACTCGATCTTGAAGGGCGTCAGTCCCTGTCCGGACAAGAAGGTGTGCGGCCACAGGCCGGGGTGGAAAAGCCCCAACCAGATCATCACCAGCGCTACGGCGAGCATACCAACGAGCAGGGCATAGCGGCTTCGCGGGTCGGCCAGCGGCCGCCAGTCCCGAAACGCCACCACCAGCAGCGTCAGGGCCGCGAGAAAACGTGCCGACAACCAGAAATTGATGGCCTTTTCCTCGCTGCCAGGGGTGATGAAGACCGGCATGCCCTTGTAGGAGAGCATATGGGCAAAGTCGATCAGGCCGACAGCGCATAACGCACAGGCAAGGATCATGACATTGCCCGCCCGCTCCCGACTGTAGGCATTCCATGCGATACCGAACACCAGCATCGACACGACGATCGAAAACGTTTCGGCAGCCATATGCAGCGACAGATAGGAGGCCAAGTTCTGTACCGAATAGAAGGCCGGTGCCTGCCAAACCATGACGAACAGCAAGGACAGGCCGGCCAGCAGCCAGGATACGCGCCTCAATCTCGTGCTAGAAGGCATGATGCCTCTCCCATCCGTTGCCGGAATACTGACTGCCGCTGGCACATTTACGCATTCATCCGGCTTCCGATCCACGGAAACAGAAAAACCTCAAAAGCCGCGCCTCAGCAGAAGCGAAACCCATCGGCAACCACCCCCAGGCAGGCGTCCACGGCACCGGCATCATAGCGCACCCCCTTGTGCTCGCTGATCTCGGCCAGCGCCGCCTCGAGCCCCATGTCATCCCGGTAGGCGCGGTGCGAGCCCATCGCCTCCACCACGTCGGCGACGGCGATGATGCGCGCCTCCAGGCGAATCTGGTCGCCCTTCAGCCCCTGGGGATAGCCGGAGCCATCCAGGCGTTCATGGTGCTGGTAGACGATCTCGGCCACCGGCCACGGCAGACGGATGTCCTTCAGAATCCCATGTCCGACCGTCGGATGCTGTTTGACGAGCGCGTACTCGGCGGCATTCAGGCTTGCGGGCTTGGCCAGGATCTCCGCCGGCACCTGCAGCTTGCCGATATTGTGGACCATGCCGCCCAGGCGCAGGCCCTGCAGGGCCTCCCCGGCCAGCCCCATCCTGTGCCCGATGGCAACCGCCAATTCCGCCACCCGCTTTTGATGGCCGGCCGCATACGGATCCCTGGCCTCCACCGCATTGGAGATGGCGGCGATGGTTTCCTGCAGGTACCGCTCGTCGCGCTGCGTGTGCCGGAGTGACCGCCTCTCCCGTGCCAGATCCGTGATGTCGACGCCGGAGGCAAGCAGCCAGTTCTCGTTGCCCGCCCAGGCGGGCAGCGGATGCTCGGACCACCGGATCAGCCGCTCCTCCCCCGACTTGGTGACGATGGCATTGATGTTCGCATGGACCTGTACGCCGCCGATAGCCTTGGTAAAAGGCGCCTTGAGGCGCTGATGGTCGCGTTCGGGCACGAAGATCGCAAACCAGCTCCGCTCCATCACCTCGGCAAGCCGGTAGCCGCTCAGCTGTTCCATGAAAGGGTTGACGTAGACGATGTTGCCATGCTCATCGAGCACCACGACGGGGGCCTGCATGGTGGCAAGCAGCTGGTCGGAGAAGGCCATCTGCATGTCCAGTGCCGCCTCCGCCTGCCCGAGGCGATCGAGAACCTGTGCGTACAGATGCGGGGTGCGTCTAACCATTAACGAATCTCCTCCATGATGTTCATTTTCCGCATATCCACCATCTGATATCTATCAAATTAGACGGACAACCGAGGCATAGCAATTCAGGCGCCACCGACGGTGATTCTTGCCGCTGCTGGCTTCTGTCGGCAGGCTGCGCCGCCATGCCATCGCTGCGCTTTGAGATTCTCGACCGTGATCCGGGCGGCTTCGCCCGCCGCGGGCGCATGCGCCTGCCGCACGGCGTGGTCGAGACCCCGGTGTTCATGCCCGTCGGCACCCAGGCCACAGTCAAGAGCCTGACACCCGAAGACCTCACCGACGACATCGGCGCCCAGATCATTCTCGGCAACACCTATCACCTGATGCTGCGTCCGGGCGCCGACATCATCGAAAAGCTGGGCGGACTGCACCGCTTCATGGCCTGGGACGGGCCGATCCTGACCGATTCCGGCGGCTTCCAGGTCTGGTCGCTGGGGGATTTGCGCAAGATCGAGGCGCACGGCGTCTGGTTCCGTTCGCATATCGACGGCGCGAAGGTCTTCCTCGGGCCCAAGGATTCAATGGACATCCAGCGCAAACTGGGCAGCGATATCGTCATGGCCTTCGACGAATGCACCCCCTATCCCGCCACGGAGGAGGAGGCGCGCGCCTCGATGCAGATGTCGATGCGCTGGGCGGCCGAATGCCGCGAGCATATGCCCGTGAACGATCGCCAAGCGTTGTTCGGCATCGTGCAGGGCGGCATGTACCCCGAGTTGCGCCTGGAGAGTCTGGATGCGATCGCGGCCATCGATTTCGAGGGCATCGCCATCGGCGGGCTGTCCGTCGGCGAGCCGAAGCCAGAGATGATGGCCATGCTCGATGCCCTGGCCCCGCACCTGCCGGCCGCCAAACCCCGCTATGTCATGGGTGTGGGTACCCCGGACGATCTGATCGAGGGTATCGACCGCGGCATCGACATGTTCGATTGCGTCATGCCCAGCCGCAATGCCCGCAACGGCACCCTGTTCACCGACCATGGCATCGTGCATATCAAACAGGCGCGTTTCACCGAGGATGGACGCCCGTTGATGGCCGATTGCGACTGCTATGCCTGCCGCCATTTTTCGCGCGCCTACCTGCGTCATCTGTACATGGCCAAGGAGATCCTAAGTTCGCGGTTGAATACATTGCACAATCTTCACTACTATACGGCCCTCATGCGCAGGGCCCGCGAGGCCCTGGAGAGGGGAAGCTGGCCGGAATTCCGCGATCAATTTCTACAAACCTATCGCGGCGGCGATCCTGAATCCCGACCGCACAACGAGGAGTTTTCATCATGAAACCAACGATTTCGAGCATCCGTACCATCGTCGCTGCCGTCGCGCTGCTGCTGGGTACGGCCACCACCGCGCATGCCGCCGAAGCCTCCCCTGCAGCCGGCATCGTGCAGCTGGCGCCGCTGCTGCTGATCATGCTGGTGTTCTACTTCCTGCTCATCCGTCCGCAGCAGAAGCGCCTGAAGGCGCACAAGGACATGGTGGCGGGCATGAAGAAGGGCGACAAGATCGTCACCGCCGGCGGCATCTACGGCACCGTCGTCGATGTCTCCGACAACGAGATCAAGGTGGAGATCGCCGAGGGGACGCGCGTTCGCGTCAAGCGCGACACCGTTACCGGCCTGGCCGAGTAAGGACGCAAACCGAATCCAGCAATGAAGGAATCCTGACATGCATGCATACCCGCGGTGGAAGCTCTGGCTCATCCTGATCGTGTTCGTGGTGTCCGTCATGGCCGCCATGCCGAATTTTATCTCCGTGCCCTCATGGTGGCCGGGGACGCTGAGCAAGAAGATGAACCTGGGCCTGGACCTGAAGGGTGGTATCCATCTGGTGCTCGACGTCGAGGTCGAGAAAGCGGTAGCGCACAGCGTGTCGGAGGACGTCGACACGGTACGGCGCACGCTGCGCGAGAACCGCATCCCCTATTCCAGCCTGGATAACCAGGGTCGGACGATCACCGCCGTCATCCGCGATCCGGCCCAGACCGGCAAGGCGGCCAAGCAGCTGGCCGACGCCATGGACGCCTTTTCCATGCAGCAGATCGGCAACAAGCTGGTGCTCACACTGAAGGCCAAGCAGGCCGACGACATCCGCAAATTCGCGGTGCAGCAGGCCATCGAGGTCGTGCGCAACCGTATCGATGCCCTGGGCACCACCGAGCCGGTGATCGCCAAGCAGGGCGACCACCGCATCCTCGTGCAGATTCCGGGTTACGAGAACACGGCCCGCGCCAAGAGCCTGATCGGCCGCACCGCCGAGCTGGAATTCAAGCTCGTCGACGAGAAGGGCGACCTGGACAAGGCCCTGGCCGGCCAGGTGCCGGCGGATGACGAGATCGTCTACGGCAGCCCCGAGAAGCGCGGCAACAAGACCTATCGCCAGCCCTATCTCGTGAAGAAGCGTGCCGAGCTTTCCGGCAACGAAGTCACCGACGCACGCGTGTCCATCGACTCGCGCTACAACGAGTATGCGGTGACGCTGAAGTTCAACAACCGCGGGGCCGAGCGCTTCGACAAGCTGACCAAGAACCATGTCGGCGACCGCTTCGCCATCATCCTCGAGGGCGTGGTCAAATCCGCCCCCGTGATCCGCGAGCGCATCGCCGGCGGCTCGGCCCAGATCACCGGCAGCTTCACGCCGCAGGAAGCACGCGATCTGGCCATCGTGCTGCGCGCCGGCGCCCTGCCCGCGCCGGTCAATATCGTCGAGGAGCGCTCGATCGGGCCAAGCCTCGGCCAGGATTCGATCATCAAGGGCACGAACTCGACGATCTACGGCTTCATCGCCGTCGTCATCTTCATGCTCGTCTATTATCGCCTGTTCGGGCTGGTGGCCGACATTGCCCTGATCTTCAACCTGGTGCTGATCGTCGCCGCCATGAGCATGATCGGCGCCACGTTGTCGCTGCCGGGCATCGCCGGCATCGTGCTGACCGTCGGCATGGCCGTGGACGCCAATGTGCTGATCTTCGAGCGCATCCGCGAGGAGTTGCGCAACGGGCGCACACCGCTGGCCGCCGTCGACTCCGGCTTCGACCGTGCCTTCGTCACCATCGTCGACTCCAATGTGACGACGCTGATTGCCGCCGTCGTGCTGTTCCAGTTCGGCAGCGGTCCGGTCAAGGGCTTCGCCGTGACGCTGACCATCGGCCTGTTGGCCTCGATGTTCACGGCCATTACCGTCACCCGCGCCATCATCGCCCTGACCCTGGAAGGCCGTAGGCGCATCCAACGACTGAGCATCTAGAGGACACACATGGAACTGATCCGTCCGGACACACATATCGACTTTCTCGGCAGGCGCAAGATAGCCTTGGGCATCTCCGGCGCCATGCTGCTGATCTCCATCATCATGCTGCTGGTCAGAGGCCTGAACTTCGGCATCGACTTCACCGGCGGCACCGAGGTGGAAACGCGCTTCGCCCAGCCACCGGCCATCTCCGAGGTGCGTGAAGCCTTGGCACCGAAGGGCTACGGCGGTGCCATCATCCAGCAGTACGGTTCCCCCACCGAGATCATGATCCGCGTGCAGAATCGCGACAGCAAGGCCTCCTCAAAGATCAGCAATGCCGTGCTCGACGCCCTGAACGCCAAATTCGGCGCCCATCGGGTGGAAATGCGCCGCGTCGAATACATCGGCCCGCAGGTCGGCAAGGAGCTGACCCGCGCCGGCATCATGGCCGTGCTGTTCGCCATGATCGCCATCTTCGGCTATGTGATGCTGCGCTTCGAAGTCCGCTATGCCGTCGGCGCCGACCTGGCCCTGGTGCACGACACCACCATCGTGCTTGGCGCCTTCGCCATCACCGGCATGGAATTCAACCTGACCGTGGTGGCGTCCGTGCTGACGGTCATCGGCTACTCGCTGAACGACACCATCGTCGTTTTCGACCGCATCCGCGAGACGAATACCGCCAACCGCAAGCGCAAGAACCCGGAGGACGAGACGACGGTGGCCAACGACGCCATCAACCAGACCCTGTCGCGTACGCTGATCACCTCGTTCACGGTGTTGATCGTACTCCTCTCCCTGTTCTTCCTCGGCGGTCAGGTCATCCACGGCTTCGCCTTCGCGCTCCTGGTCGGCGTCGTCGTCGGTACCTATTCTTCGATCTACATCGCCAGCCCCGTCATGCTGATGATGAAGGGACGCTCCAAGGCCGACGACGAGGCCGTGAAGGAGCTGGAGGCACGGCCCTGATCTCGCTGCCGGGCGACGTCAATCCCGAACTCGGCGCCGATGTCCCGCTATTCCGCGGCTACGGCGACGATTACCTGCAGGTCGGTGGGGAGCGCTATGCCTCCGGCCTTCTTCTGCACGCGGGCCACGTGACTGCCCCCTGGGGCCCGGACCGCCTAAGCGCCCTGGACCCTGCGGCATTTGGACCCATCCTCGCCACCCCGCCGGAGGTGCTGATCATCGGCACCGGCCGCATCACCTGCTTCCCGTCCGAGGCGGTGCTGGCAGCACTGCAGGAGGCGCACATCGGCTTTGAATGCATGGACTCACGCTCGGCCGCCCGCACCTACAACATCCTGGTCACCGAGGGACGCGCGACCTCGGCGGCGATGCTGCTGCCGGCCGCCCGAAACTGATATGGCCCGCTTTGAGCTGATGACCCGCATCGATTTCGCCGCCGCCCACCAGCTGCGCGGCTACGACGGCGACTGTGCCCGCCTGCATGGCCACAATTGGCGGGTCGAGCTGTATGTCGAGTGCAGCGAGCTGGACGACCTGGGCCTGGGTATCGACTACAAGATCATGAAGCGCGAGCTCAAGGCGGCGCTCGCCGGCTGGGACCACTACAACCTCAACGATGTGCCCCCGTTCGATACCATCAACCCATCGAGCGAGAACGTGGCACGCGTACTGTATGAGGAAATGAGCCGGCGTCTCGACGACGAGCGGCTGCGCGTTTCCCGCATCGTCATCGGAGAAACCTGCACCGCCAGCGTCACCTACTGGCCCTAAGCCGAGGATACATGTCGAAGAAAAACATCTACCGCATCACCTTCGTCAACCACGACAAAACCTACGAGATCTACGCCCGGCAAGTCGGCCCCTCCGGCATCCTGGGCTTCGTGCAGGTGTCCGGGCTGGTGTTCGGCGAGAAGTCGGACATCGTCGTCGATCCCACAGAAGACAGCCTGCGCAGCGAATTCCGCGACGTGAAACAGACCCATATCCCCATGCATGCCGTCGTGCGCATCGACGAGGTGGAGAAGATCGGCGTGGCGCGCGTCAGCGCCGTCGGCAACGCCGGCAATGTCACCCCCTTCCCATTTACCATGCCGGACCCGACGCCGCCGAAGGCATGAGCGTCCGGCCGGGGCCGGCCAAGCCTCGGCTTGTTGACACCAAGGGGAAGGGTTCCTAACGTCCCCTGACTCCATTGCAGGGAAAGGTGCCGATGTCCTCCATTCACAAGTCCGAACTCGATTTCAACCAGGCCCAGCGGCTTCTGCCCGGCGGCGTCAACTCGCCGGTGCGCGCCTTCAAGTCGGTCGGCGGCACCCCGCGCTTCATCGCCAGGGCCGAGGGCTCCAGGATCTGGGACGTGGACGGCAACGCCTACATCGACTACGTCGGCTCCTGGGGACCGATGATCCTCGGCCACGCGCATCCGGAAGTGATTCGCGGCATCACCGAGACGGCGCGCTCCGGCATCTCCTTCGGCGCCCCCTGCGAGCTGGAAATCGCGCTGGCGGGGCTCGTCATCGACATGGTGCCCTCGATC
Organism: uncultured Zetaproteobacteria bacterium; assembly: GCA_963764315.1. Classification (GTDB taxonomy): domain Bacteria; phylum Pseudomonadota; class Zetaproteobacteria; order Mariprofundales; family Mariprofundaceae; genus DATLWN01. The sequence continues at coordinate 13,641 of CAVXSB010000002.1, read as the reverse complement.
GAGGTCGTACGCTTCGTCAGTTCCGGTACCGAGGCGACGATGAGCGCCCTGCGCCTGGCGCGCGGCTTCACGGGCCGGGACAAGTTCATCAAGTTCGAGGGCGGCTACCACGGACATGCCGACGGCCTGTTGGTCAAGGCGGGCAGCGGCGCCGCCACCTTCGGGGTGCCGGATTCGGCCGGCGTGCCGGCGGACTACGCCAAGCTGACGCTGACGGCCCCCTTCAACGATATCGAGGCTGTGAAGGCGTTGTTCGCGTCCAACAAGGACGAAATCGCCTGCATCATCGTCGAGCCGGTACCCGGCAATACCGGCGTCATGGACCTGTACTCCACCGGCTTTCTGCAGGCCCTGCGCGAGCTGTGTGACGAGAACGGCGCCCTGTTGATCTTCGATGAGGTGATGTGCGGCTTCCGTGTCGCCGCCGGCGGCGCCCAGGAGCGCTTCGGCATCACTCCGGATCTGACTTGCCTGGGCAAGATCATCGGCGGCGGCATGCCGGTCGGCGCCTACGGCGGGCGCGAGGAAATCATGCGCATGATCGCCCCGGACGGCCCGGTCTACCAAGCCGGCACCCTGTCCGGCAACCCGCTGGCCATGCGCGCCGGGCTGGAAACGCTGACCCGGCTCAGGGTACCCGGCTTCTACGAGTCGCTGGAGCAGAAGTCCTCGACGCTATTCGACGGCCTCCTGGCCGGCTGCAAGGCCGCCGGCATCCCGGCAACCGGCAACCGCTTCGGCTCGATGTTCACGGTGTTCTTCACCGATGCGGAGAAGTGCAACAGCTACCAAGACGTCTGCGGCTGCGACCTGCCGCTGTTCGGCCGTTTCTTCAACGCCATGCTCGAAGAGGGCGTGTATCTCGCCCCGAGCCAATTCGAGGCTGCCTTCGTGTCCGCGGCGCACAGCGATGCGGATATCGAGGCCACCATTGCCGCTGCGGGCCGCGCCATGGAGAAATTGGCGGCATGAGCCAGCTCGACCGCATACGCCTGTTGAGCGAGATCAGCTTCAATGATGCCGGTCTGGTTCCGGCCGTTGCGCAGGACGTGGAAACCGGCCGCGTGCTGATGATGGCCTGGATGAACGAGGAAGCCTTTCAGCAAACACTCGATACCGGCTTCGCCCACTATTACAGCCGTTCCCGCAAAACGCAGTGGAAGAAGGGCGAAACCTCCGGGCATGTGCAAAAGGTGGTCGAGATGTATCTGGACTGCGACGGCGACACGCTGCTGCTGCTGGTCGAGCAGACGGGGCCGGCCTGCCACACCAACCGTTACTCCTGCTTCTACCGCCTGCAACAGGGCGGCGCGTGGGAAACCATCGAGGAGCCTATCGCATGAGCCGGGACGTCCTGAAAGAGTTGACGGCAGTGCTGGAGGCGCGCAAGGGCCAGGATGCGGATTCCTCCTACGTCGCCTCCCTCTACGCCAAGGGCCTGGACAAGATCCTGGAGAAGGTCGGCGAGGAGGCGGTCGAGACCATCATCGCCGCCAAGAACGGCGAGCCGGAAAAAATCGTCTACGAGACCGCCGACCTGTGGTTCCACACCCTGGTCATGTTGGCCGAACGCGGCCTGTCGGCCGACGATGTACTGGCCGAGCTGGCTCGCCGCTTCGGCATCTCCGGGCATGAGGAGAAGGCCTCGCGTGACCAGGCCTGAGTGTCCAACCCCGATCGCCATCGAGGCCTCCGAGGTCCCGCCGGATGACCGCCCCTCGCTCTATCCCAAACCCTTCGCCTCCCGCATGGAGGGGCGGGAAAAGCGCAGCCCTCGGCGACCTGTTCGGGCATCAATAACTTCGGCGTCAACCAGACGCGGCTGGCCACCCGGCGCCGCTTCGGCGCTGCGCCACGCGCACAGCAAACAGGACGAATTCATCTATATCCTCAGCGGCCACCCGACGCTGCTGACGGACGAGGGCGAGACCGCGCTCTCGCCGGGCATGTGCGCCGGCTTCCCGGCCGGCACCGGCAACGCCCACTGCCTGGTCAACCGCAGCGGCGAGGATGTCGTCTATCTGGAGATCGGCGACCGCAGCCCGGATGATGCGGCCAGCTATCCGGACGACGATCATCCAGGCCGAGCTGGTCGACGGACAGATGGCAGTTCACACACAAGGATGGGCGCCTGTACGGAGGTTGATGCCCGGCTAGGCGCCGGCGGCTTTCCCCGCGTCCAGGGCGGCGCGCACCCGGGTAATCAGGTTCGAGATCGAGAACGGCTTCTGGATGAAGTTGACGCTCGGATCCAGCCCGCTATCGCGCGACAGCACCTGATCCATGTAACCCGACATGAACAGGCAATGGATGCCCGGATACATGGGCATGATGCTGCGGGCCAGATCCAGGCCGTTCATGCCCGGCATGACCATATCGGTGATCACCAGGTCGATGCCCCCTGCCTTGGCATACTTCTCGGCCAAGGCGATGGCCTCGGCCGGGGACGGGGCAACCAGCACGTGATAGCCACATTCCTTCAGCATTGATTGCGTCATGGCGAGCATGGCCGGTTCATCCTCCACGAGCAGGATCGTCTCGTTGCCGGATGCGAGCCCGTCGGCGGCCACGGACTTCACCACCCTGTCGGCCTCACCCGCATGACGGGACAGGAAGATGATTGAAGGTCGTGCCAAATCCCGGCTCGGTGTCGATGCTGATGAAGCCCTCGTTCTGCTTGACGATGCCATAGACCATCGACAGGCCAAGGCCGGTGCCCTTGCCCGTCCCCTTGGTGGTGAAGAAGGGCTCGAACACATTGCGCAGGATGTTTTCGTCCATGCCGCAGCCATCATCGCTGACGCTCAGGCATATGAAATCCCCGGCCATGTACTCGGGGCGAATGGCGCTGTCGACCTCATGCAGATGGATATTGCGCGTGCGGATGCCGATGCGGCCCGTCGCCATCGATGGCATCGCGGGCATTGACGCACAGGTTGGCCAGAATCTGGTCGAGCTGGCTCGGGTCCATCCTCACCTGCCACAGGTCGGGGCCCGGTTGCCACACCAGCTCGATCTCCTCACCGATCAGACGGCCCAGCATATTGAGCATGCCATCGACCATGGCATTGAGATCGATCATCTTAGGCATGACGTTCTGCTTGCGTGCAAAGGCCAGGAGCTGCCGCGTCAGGTCGGCGGAGCGGTCGGCCGCCTTCCTGACCTCCTTCATATAGGCCTGCGCCCGATGTTCGGCATCGATTTGACCCATGGCCAGGTCCGAGTAGCCGATGATCACCCCCAGCATATTGTTGAAATCGTGCGCGACGCCGCCCGCCAGTCGCCCGATGGACTCCATCTTCTGGGCCTGGATCAGCTGGGACTCAAGCCGTTCCCGCGCCTCTTCCGCCAACCGGCTTTCCGTGATGTCCTCGAAGAAGCCATCAAAGCACACCGGATTGCCCTCGACGTCCCGCACCGTCTTCAAGTACAGATCGGCAATGCATTCGCTGCCGTCGCGGCGCCGGTAGCGATTGGAATAATGCATGATGTCATCTGCCGCCTGCAGCTGCCTGGCCGCCACCCTTTTGCGCTCTTCCGCATCAAAATAGAGCTGCTTTCCGATGTCCGTGATTTCTTCGATCATCTGCACGGGTGTGTCGTAGCCCAGGATCTCGGCCATGGCCGAATTGGCCTCGAGAAACCGGCCCTGGATGGTCGAACGGAAGATGCCCAAGGGCGAATTCTCGAAGATCGTGCGGTAGCGCTCCTCGTTCAGCCGCAGCGCCTCCGCCGCGGATGCGCGTTCCATGCGCGTGCGCAACACATCGATGCCGAAGGCCATATCCTCGGCCAGTTCGCCCAGCAACCGCATCTCATCCGTAGAGATCGCATTGGGCTCAGAGGAATAGATGGTCAGCACACCGAACACTCCGGCGTCCTTGCCCTTCAGCGGCACGGCGATGCTGGATCGGTATCCCCGCCGCATTGCACTCTCACGCCATGGCTCCATACGCGCATCGGTGGCGATATCCTGTACATAAGCGATATCGCCGGAGCGCACGGCGATCCCCGACGGCCCCTGCCCGAGCGGGGAATCATCATCCCAGGTCAGGTCGATATCCTGGATATAACCGCTGTCGAATCCGGCCCAGGATACCGGGCGAATGGCCTTGGCCGCATCGTGATCCACGTATCCCGCCCAGGACATGCGATAGCCGGCATCCTCGACGATGATGCGGCAAATGTCGTCGAGAAGAGCCTGCTCGTCATCGGCGCGCAACAGGGCCTGATGGCAGCGACCGATGGCCCGCAATTCGCGGTTCAGAACCTGCAGCAATCCCTCAGCCCGATTGCGCTCATGGCGATCGCGCAGCACGGAGATGCCGAAGGCTAGGTCGCGCGTCAACTCCTCCATCAGCCGTATATCGTCCTTGCTGATGCCGTCCGTCTGGTCGGAATAGACCAGCATCACCCCGAACACCGCTGCCTGCTGGTCCTTCATAGGTAACGCAATCGCCGATCGGTAGCCGCGTTCCAGAGCCTGCTCCCGCCACGGCCCCAAACGCGGGTCCGTAGCGATATCGGAAGCGCAGACGATCTTCCCGCTTCGGATGGCCTCTCCAGCGCAACCCCGGCCATGCTCCGTATCATCGGACCAGGTGAATCGGGTACGGACGATGCTCTCCAGATATCCCCGATCATGCCCCGCCACGGCCATCGGCATCATGGTCTTGGCCTCATCGTGCTTGATATATGCGACCCAGGCCAGGCGATACCCTCCCTCTTCGCAGATGATGCGGCAGACCTCGCCCAGCAGGGTTTTTTCATCATGGGCCCTGAGCAGGGTCTGGTGGCAAAGGGTGATCGCCCTGAGCTCGCGGTTCAGGCGCAGAGTCGTGTCTTCCGTGCGCTTGCGCCCACTGATATCGCTGACGAGCGCCAATCCTAGCTGGCGATCGTCCTCCTGGTAGGGAAACAGGCGAACCTCGACCGGAAAGGAGCTTCCGTCCTTGCGCCGGTGGTAGGTATCGAACCGGGCCTCCTTGCCGGCAGCAAGCTGCGCCCGGATATCACTCCCTGGCGTGATGGGCGGCGTCCGCATCGAAGTCTTTCGGCTTCATGCCGATGAGCTCCTCGCGGGTATAGCCGAGCATATCGCAGGCACGCCGGTTCACATCCAGAACGACGCCGTTCTCGTCATGCAGGTAATAGGCATCGGCCACATGATCCGCAAAGGCGCGGAACCTTGCCTCGCTGATGCCAATGTCTCTTTCTCGTAGCTTATGGTCAGGTTTGTTGCGAACCGCCAAAACAACCTCCCCATGATCCCCTTCTATCAATCTAGATAAATCATGGCCCTCGTGCCATGATTTTTTCGCATGAATGGTGCCAAGTTGTGGATAATGGCCCGAGAACGGTCGTTTCAGAGAAAATCGTAACGAAAAGAGACCGGGGAAGGTATCGATGCAGCGATCCGCCGAGCCGCCGGCTATTTGGCGTCCAGCACCTCGCGAACCTTGGTGGCCAGAGCCTCGATGGTGAACGGCTTCTGGATGAAGCTGACCCCTTGCTGCAGTACGCCGTGCTGGGCAATGGCATTGCCGGGATAGCCGGACATGAAAATCGTCCTGATCCCCGGATACAGGGAACTCAGCGTGGTCGAAAGGGCATGGCCGTTCATGCCCGGCATCACCACATCGGAGAGCAGCAGCCCGATCTTGCCGGCATGCTCGTCTGCCAGGCGGATGGCATCATCGGGGGTCGATGCCGCCAGCACGCGATAGCCGCACTCCTCAAGCATCAGCTTCGCCATATCCAGCACCACGGGCTCATCCTCGACCAGCAGGATGGTCTCGTGGCCGCGTGACATGGACTCGGACTCCATCTCCTCCCCAGCCTCCACGTCCGCAGCGCTAGCGTGCTGCGGCAGGTAGATCTCGACGGCGGTGCCACGGCCCGGCTGGCTGCGAATATCGATAAGGCCCCCATTCTGCTTGACGATGCCGTAGACCATCGCCAGGCCGAGGCCCGTGCCCTTCCCCACCGCCTTCGTGGTGAAGAAGGGCTCGAATACCTTGTCCAGCGTCTCCCCATCCATGCCACGGCCATCATCGCGCACCGCCAGCAGCACGTAGTCGCCCACCTCCGCCCAGGGATGTTCGACGCAATAGGCCCGATTCAGGCTTGCGCTCCGGGTCTCGATGGTGATGGAGCCGACATCGTCGATGGCGTCCCTGGCGTTGACGCACAGATTGGCCAGGACCTGGTCGATCTGGCCGGGATCGACCCTGACCTGGTGCAAGGCCTTGCCGGGAAGCCAGGTCAGCTGGATGTCCTCGCCGATCAGGCGCCTCAGCATCTTCAGCATACCCTCGACCATTGTGTTCAGATCGAGCACGGCGGGCACGGCGGGCTGCTTGCGGGCAAAGCCCAAAAGCTGACGCGTCAGGTCGGCGGAACGGCCTGCAGCCTTGTGAATCTCCTGCAGATGCGCGAACGGCCGTTGTGTCGGATCGATGCCCTGCATCGCCAGTTCCGCATAACCCGAGATCGCGGCCAGCATATTGTTGAAATCGTGGGCAATGCCGCCGGCCAGGCGGCCCACGGACTCCATCTTCTGCGCCTGCAGCAGCTCAGCCTGCAGGCGCTCGCGTTCGGCCTCGGCCTGCAGGCGGTCGGTAATATCCTCGACAATGCCATCGAACATGATCGGGGAACCCTCGGCATTGCGCACCGTTTTCAGGTACAGGGTGGCATCGAACTCGCTGCCATCCTGACGTCGGTAGCGGCTCACATACTGCGTGGCATCGTCCCCCACCCCCAGCTGCGCCCGAACCACCTTGCCGCGGTCATAGCCCTCGGCATAGACCTGCCGACCGATATCATGGATTTCGCGCACCACCGCCTCGGGGAGGTCATAACCGAGCATATGGGCCATGGCCGGGTTCAGTTCGAGGAAACGCCCTTCGAACGTCGAACGGAAGATGCCCAGCGGCGAATTCTCGAAGATGGTGCGGTACTTCTCCTCGGCAAGCCTGCGCTCCTCGCGTGTGCGCAGCACATCGATGCCGAAGGCCAGGTCGTGGGACAAATCTTCCATCAGCCGGATCTCCTCCGGCGTGATCGCATCGGGCTCGGGGGAATAGATCAGCAACACGCCGAACACCCGGGCGTCCATGTCCTTCAAAGGCAGGCAAACACAGGTGCGATAACCGCGCTCCAGGGCGCTTTGGCGCCACGGAATCATGCCAGGATCGGTGGCGATATCCTGGATGTGCACGATCTGGCCGCTGCGAATCGAGGCGGCGGATGGCCCCTGCCCATATTCCGAATCCTCCGACCATGAGATCCTGGATTTAAGAAGGTATTCGCCGTCATCTCCGGCCCAGGCAACGGGACGCACGGTCTTGTTCTCATCGTTCTCGGCGTAGCCAACCCAAGCCAGGCGGTAACCGGCCTCTTCGACGATGATGCGGCAGATGTCGTCGAGCAGACACTGTTCATCGTTGGCGCGCAACAGGGTCTGGTGGCAGCGGCTGATGGCCCGTAGTTCGCGGTTCAAGCGGTGCAGGTCATCCTCCACCCGTTTGCGCTCACTGGTATCGCGGGCCGTGGAGATATACCGCCGTTGGTCGCCGTCGGAGAATGGGCGCAGGCGCACCTCGACCGGGAAGGTGCTGCCGTCCTTGCGACGATGATGGGACATGAAGGTCACGATCTCGCCCTTGTCTGCCCGGGCCCGAAATGAATCGCGAAAACCCGGGGAAAGGTCCGCGTCGAAATCGGCTGGGCTCATGCCGATCAGTTCCTCACGGCTGTAGCCCAGGCTCAGGCAGGCCTGACGGTTCGCATCGAGGATGACGCCCTTCTCCCCATGCAGGAAGAAGGCATCCATGGCGTGGTCGGCAAAGCTGCGGAAACGGGCCTCGCTGGCACGGAGTTTGTCCTCGGCCCGATTGCGCTCGGTGATGTCGTGGGCGATGCAAAGCACACTGGCAATGCGGCCTTCCTCATCTCTTTCAGGCACATGGGAAACCTCGAAGAAATGCTCGCCCTCGGCCGTCGTCCATTGCGCCTCGCAGCTGTTGGCACGCCCCTCCTCGAACGCCCGCCTGATCATGCCCTCCAGCCTGGCGTCCTGGGCGGCGTTTCCCGAGATTCCTGTTTCGGAGATGCGCTTGCCGATCAGCTGCCCGGCTGCAAGGCCGAAAAGCCGCGTTACCGCCGGACTGACGAAGACATAGCGGCATTCGGCATCAAAGCGGACGATGCAATCGGGAATGTGGTCCAGCAGGGTCTGCAGCCTTTGCTCGGTCTGCAGCAGATGTTCGGCCAGGGCATCCACGTCACGAGCCAATGCCCCGCGGTGCGCATCCGCACGACTGGTCTCGTCAGTGGCTGACATCAGGCCCACGCGCGCGCATGCGGCAAAGTGATATGCTGGGCGAAGGCCACGAGCGGCGCAACCAATGCATCATGCATAATAATGGGCCTATGGGCCAAGCTGACGCCGAAGTTCAATGCGCCCTCCTGTAGCCGAGGGTACGGCGGACAATCATGCCAGGCAACATAGACACATGGATAGGTCGATGGCGCCATGCCTTTCATTCGTCACCCGCCGTGCTACATTTACATGCATGCCAGAAATCGAAGGAACGACATGAACGGCTGTCTCTTCTGCAAGATCGCAGCGGGCGAGATCCCATGCAAGAAGATCGATGAGGACGACGATTTCCTGGCCTTCCACGACATCCATCCCAAAGCTCCCGTGCATGCCCTGGTGATCCCGAAGCAGCATGTGGACACCTTCGCCGATGCCGACGATCCGGCCATGCTGGGCCAGTTGATGGACCGCGTACGCCGGGTGGCCGAGAAGCTGGGCGTGGCGGACGCCGGCTACCGCGTCGTCATCAATGTGCGCGATGGTGGCGGACAGGAGGTTTATCACCTGCACGCACATATTCTCGGTGGCAAACGCCTGCCGTTTTGAAACGCCCCCACCGCCCGCGTTCGCGGCTGACCCGACTCGAACAAGACCTATCCACCGTGCTGGGCGAGGAAACCCTCGGGCCACTATTGGCCATCACCCGCCTGCGCAAGCTATGGCCGGAGATCGTCGGGGCGATGATGGCGTCGCGCACCGAGCCGGTGCGCATCGAGGAGCATGCGGACGGACATGAAGGCGGCCGGCGACTGTGGATCGCCGTCGACCATTCGATCATGGCCCAGCAGATCCGCATGCTGCGAAGCGATATCCTGCGTGCCTGCCGCAGCCGCGCCCGCATTGAGGGCCTAACGCAGATCCGCACGCAGATGCTGGCCGGGGCGGGCACACCGAGCCCCACCCCGCGACACACGCAACCTGCGCCGCTCCGCATGCGCAAGGCTATTGCGCAATCGCTCAAGCAGGTGGACAATGATAGCCTTCGCCGGGCCATATACTCAGCCAGGCTGGCCCAGATCATCCATGCCGACACATCGGAAGCGGCGAGTCAGGAGGACGAAGCGTGAAGAGAATGTTGGCCATGGCCGCGGTCGCCGTCGTTGCCTCCTCGATGTGGCATATCGGACAGGCCGAGGCGCGACGTTTCGGCGGCGGTGCCAGCTTTGGCTACCATCGCCTGATCCCACATACGCCCTCGGGCACCTATCGCTCCCGCCCCATGTTCGGCCCGCGTACGGGCGGCATGCCGCGTCGCGGCATCATGGGCGCCGTCGCCGGCCTGGCCTTCGGTGGCCTGATTGGCTCTCTGCTGTTCGGCAGCGCCTTCCACGGCATCAACCTGTTCGACATCCTCATCCTCGGCGGCATCCTGCTGTTGATCCTCACCCTCGTCCGCCGCAGGGCAGAAACGATGGCCTATGCCGCCCAGCCGTTCTCCGGCATGCAGGGCATGCAAGCGCAGTATCGCGGCTTCACCGGCGCTGCCGATGCCCCGGACCAACTTCCACCATCCATCGACCGGGAATCCTTCCTGACATCGGCCAAACAAATCTTCGTGCGCATGCAAACCGCCTGGGATGCCAAAGACATCGCCGACATCCGTCGCTTCTGCACCCCCGATATCGCCTCGCGCATCGAGGCCGACATGGCTTCGCTGGGCGAAGGGCGAGCGCTGACCGAGGTAGCGATGCTCAACGCCGAGCTCGCCGATGTCTGGCTCGAATCCGGCTATGAATGGGCCGCGGTGAGCTTCGACGCCATGCTGCGTGAACAGAGTCTGGACGCCAGCGGTGTCCTGACCGAGGACATCCGGCACGAGGTACGCGAGTACTGGATTTTCCGCCACGACCCGCGCATGGAGGATTCCACCTGGTTTCTGGCCGGCATCCAGCAGCCGACCTGACCTACCCCCTCATCCCGAAAGCGCCTGCTGCCACGCCGTGATGGCATCCGGCGCCATCGCAAGCCCGGCACGGTAGCCCTCCAACAACTGCTCACGACGGGTGGAAAAGCGACCCATGCGGAACGCCGCCACCGATACCCCGGTATAGCCGTCGAAGGGATCGAAGCTGCGCTGCAGGAACCCGTCCAGCAGGCCGGCGGAAAACACGCTGCGCATGGCCCCACCCTCGACGACCAGCACCCCCCTCCATGGCTGCTTGAACGCTAACAGTCGCGTCAGGATGCGGACGGCTTGCGGCGCATCAGGCTGTCGACGCTCCAGGCACCACCGCCGGCCGCGGCCATATAGAGGAAGACGAAGCAGTAAAACACCGCCGCCTCACCGTGGTTGAGCAGCGGCCAGAAGCCGTGCGGCGCGTGCATCATGAAATAAGCGAACGCCATCTCGCCGGATAGGATGAAGGCGACCGGCCGCGTGAACAGACCGATCAGGATCAGAAAACCGCCGAACACCTCGAGCACGCCGGCGAACCAGATCAGCGTGAATGGCTGAAGATGGAACATGAACGGCGCCGGAAAGCTGAACAGCTTCTCGCCGCCGTGCTGCATGAACAGGAAGGCGACGATGATGCGCAGCACGCTCAGCAACTGCGGCTCCCATTTGGCGCAGCATTGACTCATATCGGACATAGCATCCTCCTTATGCGGCGGTTTGCCGCCCTCGATATTCCAGTCATTCTAGATCATCCGATGAATTGCTGAATTTCAGCCGAAACGGAATCCCGCGACGGCCTTGCCCAGCATGTGATCGGCGTAGTTGCGCACGCCCGGATCGCCGGCGGCGGCACCGGCAGCCACGAACAGCGGCACCAGATGCTCGCTGCGGGGATGGCAGGCGCGGGCACCAGGCGCCTGTTCCCAGGCGATCAGCCGCCGCTCCCGCTCGTCAGCATGGGGCTGCTCCACCGCCTCGGTCAGCCAGGTATCGAAATGCGCGGCATCGGCGATAGTCTGGGCGTCGTCGGCCATGATCTTGTGCAGGTTGTGGTAGCTGAGCCCGCTGCCGACAATCAGCACATCCTCGTCCCTGAGCGGTGCCAGGGCGCGCCCGAGGGCCAGATGGAAGGCCGGGTCGAGGTCGCGCTGCAGGGATAGCTGCACGATGGGTATATCCGCATGCGGATAGATCAGCATGAAGGGGATGAACACGCCGTGGTCGAGACCGCGCAGCACCTCCTCCTCGCTATCGATGCCGGATGCGGCCAGCAGGTCGCGCACCCGCGCCGCCAGCACCGGGGATCCCGGTGCAGGATAGCGCAACCGGTAGGTATGCTCGGGAAAACCGTAGTAGTCGAACAACAACGGGGGATTCTCGCCGGTATTGACCGTCGGTATCCGTTCCTCCCAATGCGCGGAGATCACCAGCACCGCCTTCGGCCTGCGTCCGACCTCGGCATCGAGGCCGCGCATATGCGCCTCCAGACCATCCCAGGCACCGGGCGCACCGAAGGAAGCCTCCATGAAGGGCCAGGGACCGCCGCCATGGGAAATGAACAGCGTGGGCATGCGTTTTTCGGGATGAGACATCTCGATTCCTCCGCGGCAATGGCGCCAGGTGCGATGCTAGGCCATGGAGGACATCGTGACACCACCTCGTGGCCCGGTTGCCTCGCAGCATGGGCCGGCCTACGCTTTCCCCATGATGAACCTGATCTCCACCGACATCCCGAAGACCTGCCCGGAGCGCGACATCTACAATGCGCTACTGACCCTCGACGACAAGGACATCCTCGAGCTCGGTTGCGGCCGTGCGGAGATCACGCGCGCCATCGCCACCGAGGGCCCGGGCCGGCGCATCACGGCGCTGGAGGTTGACGAGATCCAGCATCGCCAACATCAAACCATCGACGATCTGCCCAATGTGCACTTCGCCATGGCCGGGGCCGAGGCCATCCCCGCTCCGGACGATGCCTTCGACGTCGTGTTCATGTTCAAGTCCCTGCACCATGTGCCGCTGGATCTGATGGACCGGGCGCTGGCCGAGATAAGGCGCGTGCTCAGGCCCGGCGGCTACGCCTATATCTCGGAGCCCCTGTTCGCCGGCGATTTCAACGAAATCCTGCGGCTGTTCCACGATGAGGAAGCGGTGCGCCAGGCCGCTTTCGAAGCGGTCCGACGAGCCGTGGATCAGGGCGTGCTGTCGCTGGCACAGGAGATTTTCTTCAACGCACCGATCAGCTTCGACGGCTTCGCCGATTTCGAGGCCAAGATCCTGAAGGTCACCCACACCGAGCACCAGTTGTCGGACGCACTGCATACCGAGGTCAGACACCGATTCGAACAGCATGTGCAGGGCGATGCGGCACATTTCCTGATGCCGATCCGCGTCGACCTGCTGCGCAAAGCGGAATGAGATAGGGCGCTAGCCTCGGCGCATCAGGCTCAGATGCCGGCGCACATACCAGACGATGCCGGCGACCAGGATGGCGCCGATCAGCGCATCGAAGCGATGGAAATAGACCCCGAGGGTATCCCAGTTCTCGCCGAGCTTCTTGCCGATCCAGGCCAGGGCCCAGCACCAGATCAGGGAGCCGGCGAAGGTATAGACGCTGAAGCGCCATAGCGGCATGCGCGCCACGCCGGCGGGAAAGGCGATGAAGGTGCGCACCACCGGCAGCAGGCGACCAACGAAGATCGTGATGTCCCCGTGCCGGGCGAACCAGCGGTCGGCCAGATCCAGGTCGTGATGCGAGATCAGCACGTATCTGCCGTAGGCCTCGATCAGCGGCCTCCCGCCCCAGGCTCCAAGGGCATAGGCCACCCATGAACCGAGCAGGCAGCCGGCCGCACCCGCCAGGGCGACGACGGACAGTTGCATCTCGCCCTTGAACACCAGGAAGCCGGAAAAGGGCATGATGATCTCTGACGGCAGCGGGATACAGGCGCTCTCGATGGCCATCAGCAGCACGATGCCGCCGTAGCCGAGCCTGGAGATCACGGCGATGATGGCCGCGGCCAGCGCAGCAATGAGCTTGGCGATCATTATTCCATACCCCTTAGAAGCTGGAGTCCGGCTCGCGCAGAAAGGCTGTCTCCGCCTCCGTCGAGGCGCGGCCGAGCACGGCGTTGCGGTGCGGATAGCGGCCGAAGCGATCGATGATGCGCTTGTGTTTGTATTCGAATTCGAGGTTGCCGGCGATGCCGTTGGCCTCGAACAGACCCACGGCGATTTCGTGGATCTTAGCCGATTCGCTGTGCATGAACGGCATGTATATGAAGCTGCGTTCCACCGGCTGCAATTCCCCGTCCATACCCCGGTAGTATATGTGACTGAACCAAGGGACACGCTACAT
>CAVXSB010000001.1:0-72980 GCA_963764315.1 uncultured Zetaproteobacteria bacterium | reverse complement strand
GGATCGGAATGATCGGGATATTCATAGGTATAGTAGGAATCCTCGGCGCCGATCATCTGTTCGTGCAGTTTTTCGCCGGGACGGATGCCGACGATTTCATGTCGCGCATCGGGGGCGACGGCGCGGGCGACATCGGTGATCTTCATGGAGGGGATCTTCTTCACGTAGATCTCGCCGCCGACCATGTCCTCGAAAGCATGCCAGACGAGCTCCACGCCCTGCTCCAGGGTGATCATGAAGCGGGTCATGCGCTCATCGGTGATCGGAAGCGCGCCGCTTGTCGGCAAGCGACAGGAAGAACGGGATCACCGAACCGCGCGAGCCCATGACGTTGCCGTAACGCACCACGCGCAAACCGGGTATCGTGCCCGCCGGAGTATGCGTTGCCGGCGACGAAGAGCTTGTCCGAAGCCAGCTTGGTAGCGCCATACAGGTTGGCCGGGCTGCTGGCCTTGTCGGTCGACAGCGCCACGACGCGCTTCACCCCTTGGTCGATGCAGGCATCGATCAGGTTCATGGCGCCGATGATATTGGTCTTGACGCACTCGAAGGGGTTGTATTCCGCCGTCGGCACGATCTTGGTGGCCGCCGCATGGACAACGATAATCAATGCCATCGAGTGCACGATACAGGCGATCCTTGTCGCGCACGTCGCCGATAAAAAAGCGCACCCGTTGGATCATCGCCGTACAGCTTGGCCATCTCCCACTGCTTCATCTCATCACGGGAGAAGATTGACCAGCTTCTTCGGATTGTATTCCAGCGTCATCGGCACGAATGTATGGCCGAAAGAACCCGTGCCGCCGGTGATCAGAATGCTTTTATCCTTGAGCATATTGTTTCCCATCTTTCATGATTTGACGCCACCGGCCCTGGCTGCCGGTCCGCCCGTGGTTTGCCGAAATTACCGTCGCTTCGGGACCCGAGGTCCGAGGTATGTCCACCGGTTCGACGTCGTGCCCGATCAATCCCTTCTGCCTGGCCTCGAGCTGCAACTCATCGATCTCCACCTGAGGCCTGTCGTATTCCTGCATCTTGTACTGGAGAAAGGTCACGGTCATGCGCGCCCTCTCCTCCACCCCGCGCGGGGTAAGCAGGTAGGCATAGGCAAGCTTGTTATCGCTATTGCGGAAATTACTGACCTTCAGGCAGCCCTTCTGGATCAGGGCCTTCAGGCAGAAGTTGACCTTGCCCAGGCTGATGCCCAGGTGATTCGCCAGATCCCTCTGGGAAAGGCTGGGATTCTCCTCCAGCACCTTCAAAAGATCATAACTGGCCATTTCGTTCGGCTTTGGTGCGTTCATCACGTGAACGCATACAACAGATGGCGGGCACCGATGTCAAGACGGTGGCCCAGCCCCCGGCGATCCCGCCCCAGATACCAGGCCACGGTCTTGCGGATGCCTGTCTCGAAGGTTTCGACCGGGCTCCAGCCCGAACTCATCGCGCATCTTCGTGGCGTCGATGGCATAGCGCCAGTCGTGGCCCGGCCGGTCCTTCACAAAGGTGATCAGTCTGTCGTGCGGGCGCGTTGGCGGGCACATGCTCATCCATCAGGCGGCAGATCAGGCGGCAGATGTCGATGTTCCGCCATTCGTTGATGCCGCCGATGTTGTAGGCCTCACCCGGGCGCGCCCCTGCGGATCACCGCATCGATGCCCGCACAATGATCCATCACATACAGCCAGTCGCGGATATTCGTGCCGTCGCCATAGACCGGAATCGGCTTGCCCTCGAGGCAGCTGCGGATCACCGTCGGGATGAATTTCTCGGCATGCTGGTAGGGGCCGTAGTTGTTCGAGCAGTTGCTCGTGGTCACCGGCAGGCCATAGGTATGGAACCATGCCCGCACCAGGTGATCGGAGCCGGCCTTGCTGGCCGAATACGGCGAGTTCGGGGCATAGGGCGTGGTCTCGGAGAAGGCCGGATCATCCGCCTTCAGGCGTGCCGTAGACCTCGTCGGTGGAGATATGGTGGAAGCGGCACTGCTCGCTCGCCCCAGCCCCGTTCCTGCAGCCAGTACTGGCGGGCGGCCTCCAGCAGCGTGAAGGTGCCGAGCACATTGGTCTTCACGAAGGCCTCCGGCCCGGCGATCGAGTTGTCCACATGGCTCTCGGCCGCGAAATGCACGATGGTATCGATGCCGATGCTCGCGCAGCAGCCGGTCGACCAGCGCCCGGTCGCAGATATCGCCCTGCACGAAGCGTGTGACGATGCGCATCCGGCAGATCCTTCAGATTGTCCAGTGAACCGGCATAGGTCAGCGCATCCAGGTTGACGATGCGCACGTCCGCATCCGTTTCGAGCATATAGCGCACGAAATTGCTGCCGATGAAGCCGGCGCCACCGGTGACCAGCATCATTCGCGGCACGAAAGACATTAAGGCGCTTTCAGCAAGGATTCGAGATAATGCCCGTAGTCGCTCTTCTTCAGGGGACTGGCCAGGCTCTCCAGTTGCGCATCATCGATATATCCCATGCGCCAGGCTACCTCCTCGGGGCAGCTGATCTTCATGCCCTGGCGCCGCTCGATGACCTCGACAAACTGCGCCGCTTCCATCAGCGAATCGTGCGTGCCGGTGTCCAGCCAGGCCGCGCCCCGGCCCAGCAGCTTGGCGTGTAACCGGTTCTGATTCAGGTACGCCCTGTTCACGCAGGTAATCTCCAATTCGCCGCGCGCCGACGGCTTGATGGAAGCCGCCACATCCAGCACCGAGTTGTCGTAGAAATAGAGGCCGGTCACCGCCCAGCGGGATTTCGGATGCCTGGGCTTCTCCTCCAGGGAAAGCACCTGCTCCTGCGTCGCCGATCTCGGCCACGCCGTAGCGTTCGGGATCCATGACCTGATAGCAAAAGACCGTCGCCCCATCGGTGGACGCCACGGCCTCCTGCAACAACCTGGGCAATCCTTCCGCAAAAAAGATGTTGTCGCCGAGGATCAGCGATACCGGGTCGCTGCCGACGAATTCCCGCCCGATCAGGAATGCCTCGGCCAGACCCTTCGGCTCGGGTTGCACGGCGTAGGAGAACGCACATCCCCATGCGGACCCATCGCCCAACAGGCGCTGGAACAGCGGCAGGTCCTGCGGCGTGGAGATGATCAGGATATCTCGGATGCCGGCGAGCATCAGGGTGGAAATCGGGTAATAGACCATGGGTTTGTCGTAGACGGGCATCAGCTGCTTGCTCAGCACCAGCGTCAGCGGATGTAGCCGCGTACCCGAACCGCCTGCGAGAACGATGCCCTTCATGGACGACTCCTCCCATGCAGCAAACGGACAAGGATCATCGGCTTGTGATGTCGCACGTCCTGCGCTCCCCCTGCGGGGCGCCCTTCGGGCGTCCGAATCCGGCTTTCCATGCCGATTCGTCGCAGACGGGCATCAGCTGCTTGCTCAGCACCAGCGTCAGCGGATGTAGCCGCGTGCCTGAACCGCCCGCCAGAACGATGCCCTTCATCGGGCAACCCTACCCATACGGCATTGCAAGGGGAAAGACATCATAGCCGCCATAAGCGGAGCCCCGCCTTCCGCACCTTGTCGACGGCAAGTACCGACTTCACGTCCATGACCGGCGCCCCTGGCCGGCAACAGGCAAGAATGCCTCTCCTCTGCCCCCACGAAATCAGCATGGGCGACGGCCAGGACCAGGGCATCCAGATCCTGCATCTCCTCCCAAGCCGCGAGCCGGATGCCGTATTCGTGCATGGCCTCCTCGGCGCTGGCCAGCGGATCGTGGACCAGCACCTGCACACCCAGCGATTGCAACTCCCGAATGGCATCCACCACCTTCGAGTTGCGGATATCCGCACAGTTCTCCTTGAAGGTGAGCCCCAGCACGCCGACACGCGCGCCCTTCACCGTCGCCCCGGCGCGGATCATCTCCATGACCGTCTGCTCGGCCAGCCAACGCCCCATGCCGTCGTTGATGCGCCGGCCGGCCAGGATGACCTCCGGATGGTAGCCGATCGATCTCGGCCTTGTAGGTCAGGTAATAGGGATCGACGCCGATGCAGTGGCCGCCGACCAGCCCGGGGCGGAACGGCAGGAAGTTCCACTTGGTGCCGGCCGCTTCCAGCACGTCCAGGGTATCGATGCCCAGCCGGTCGAAGATCATCGCCAGCTCGTTCATCAGGGCGATGTTCAGATCGCGCTGGGTGTTCTCGATGACCTTGGCCGCCTCGGCCACCTTGATGCGATGGCGCCCGATGCACCCCGGCCTCGATGATCTGCTCGTACAGCCCGGCCACCTGCTCCAGCGTGTCGGCATCCTGGCCGGACACCACCTTGACGATCGTTTCCAGCGTATGCACCCTGTCGCCGGGATTCACGCGCTCCGGCGAATAGCCGACCTTGAAATCGACGCCGCATTTCATGCCCGGACTCGCGCTCCAGGATCGGCACGCAGACCTCCTCGGTCACCCCGGGATAGACCGTCGACTCGAAGACGACGATCGCCCCCTGCTTCATGAACCGGCCGACCGTTTCCGAGGCCCGGATCACCGGCGTCAGGTCCGGCTGATGGGCATTGTCCACCGGCGTCGGCACCGCCACCACGATGAAATCGGCCTCGCCGATGCGCGCGGCATCCGTCGTCACCTCCAGATGCACGGCCTGTCGGAACAGACCGGCCTCCATCTCGCCTGTCGGATCGATCCCCTGCCGGTAGGCATTGATCTTGTCTTCCGAGATATCGAAGCCGACGGTGGGCAGTACCCGCCCGAAGGCCAGCGCCAGCGGCAGTCCGACATAGCCCAGCCCAATCACGGCAACACGAGGCTCAGGCATCATGGCGCAACCCCGCGATCGCCTCGCCGGGCATCCTCAGGCGTTTCGCAGATAATCTTCATAGGCATTGGCAAGTCCTTCGCGGAAATCGGTCCTGGCACGCCAGCCAAGGGCCTGCAGATGCGACGAATCGAGCAGTTTACGGGGTGTGCCATCCGGCCTGGAAGCATCGAAAACCAGCCTGCCCCGAAAACCGACTACCTCTGCGATCATTTCGGCAGCCTGGCGAATGGTGACCTCCCGGCCGGAACCGATATTGATGAATTCGCCGATATCAGCCGCATCGAAGCCTTCCATCAGAAAGACACAGGCATCGGCAAGATCATCGCTATAGAGGAATTCGCGCCGCGGCGTTCCGCTACCCCACACCACCGCTTCCTCGGCGCCCCGTTCCTTGGCCTCGTGCAGCTTCCTGATCAGCGCCGGCAACACATGGGAGTTGTCGAGATCGTAATTGTCTCCCGGCCCGTACAGATTCGTCGGCATGGCGCTGATGAAATTGGTCCCGTACTGGTCGTTGTAGGCGCCGCACATCTTGATGCCGGCGATTTTGGCAATGGCATAGGGTTCATTGGTCGGCTCGAGCAGCCCGGTCAGCAGATGTGCCTCCTGCATCGGCTGGGGCGCATGCTTGGGATAGATACAGCTGGAACCGAGAAACAGCAGCTTCTTGACCCCATGCCGATAGGCGGCATGGATGACATTGGCCTCGATCATCAGATTCTGGTAGATAAAATCGGCACGGTAGGTGTTATTGGCCAGGATGCCTCCCACCTTGGCCGCCGCCAGAAATACGTATTCGGGCTGCGCATCCCGGAAAAATGCATCCGTCGCCGACTGATCGGTGAGATCGAGCTCGGCGTGGGTACGCGTAATGACCTCCGTGTAGCCATCCGCGGCCAGCCGGCGCGCGATGGCCGAACCCACCAGCCCCCGGTGCCCGGCGACATAGATTCGCGCATCGCGGCGTATACGGCTTTGCCGTACTCCCATCAGGCTCCGAATGACGGCCGGATAAGTTTTCCCCTGTCAATTCTTCACCTCGATCATTGCGGAAATCAGTGCCACCGAACCCTTCAACCCTCTACTCATGCCTAGCAGGAATCTGATAGCCATGCTGCTTGACCAGTTCGTCCCGCTCCGCTTCCTTGAGGTCTTCCTGCATCATTTCAGACACAAGCTCAGAAAATGATATGCGCGGCGTCCAGCCGAGTTTCTTCCGTGCCTTCGTGGCATCGCCGAGCAGCGTCTCGACCTCGGCCGGGCGGAAATAACGGGGATCGACGGCCACGATACAGTTGCCCTCGGCATCGTAGCCCTTCTCATCCACACCCTCGCCCTGCCAGCTGATGCTCGATGCCGACCTCGTTGCGCCGCCGCCTCGACGAACTCGCGCACCGAATACTGCACGCCGGTGGCGATGACGAAATCCTCCGGCTCATCCTGCTGCAGCATCAGCCATTGCATCTCGACATAATCGCGGGCATGGCCCCAATCGCGCTTGGCATTCAGGTTGCCCAGATACAGGCAGTCCTGCAGTCCCAGCTTGATGCGCGCCAGGGCGCGCGTGATCTTGCGCGTCACGAAGGTCTCGCCGCGGATCGGCGATTCGTGGTTGAACAGGATGCCGTTGCAGGCATACATGCCATAGGATTCCCGGTAGTTCACCGTGATCCAGTAGGCATACAGCTTGGCCACCGCGTAGGGGCTGCGCGGATAGAACGGCGTCGTCTCCGTCTGCGGAGTCTCCTGCACCTTGCCGTACAGCTCCGAGGTCGAGGCCTGGTAGAAGCGGCTTTTCTTCTCCAGGCCGAGGATGCGGATCGCCTCCAGCAGGCGCAGGGCGCCCAGCGCATCGGAATCCGCCGTGTATTCGGGCTCCTCGAAGGAAACGGCCACGTGGCTCTGCGCGGCCAGGTTGTAGATCTCGTCCGGCTGCACCTGCTGCATGATGCGGATCAGGCTGCTCGAATCCGTCATGTCGCCATGATGCAGGATGAAACGACGATCCGTCTCATGCGGATCCTGGTACAGATGGTCGATGCGGTCGGTATTGATCAGCGAGGTACGCCGCTTGATGCCATGCACCTCGTAGCCCTTGCCCAGCAACAGCTCCGCCAGATAGGCGCCATCCTGACCCGTGACGCCGGTGATCAATGCCCGTTTCGTCATGCCTTGTCTCTCCCGTATGCATCGTCGAAGCGCTCGATATCGTCCTCGCCCAGGTATTCGCCGACCTGCACCTCGACGATGTGCAGCGGCACCTTGCCGCGGTTCTCCAGCCGGTGCCTGGTGCCGATGGGGATATAGGTGCTCTCGTTCTTCGCCACCGTAAACACCTCGTCCCCGCGCGTCACCGTGGCCGTGCCCGACACCACCACCCAGTGCTCCGAGCGATGCTGATGGCTCTGCAGGCTCAGGGCATGGCCCGGCTTGACCTCGATGCGCTTGAGCTTGTAGCCGCTGGCCCGATCCTCCAGCACCGTGTAGCTGCCCCAGGGGCGCTTGACGGTCAGGTTCTCGATGTGCTCGGTGCCGCCGCGCATCTTCAGGGCGTCGACGATCTCGCGCACGCGCTGGCTCTCGCCGCGGCGCACCAGCAGGATGGCATCCGGGGTCTCCACGGCGATGACATCCTCAAGCCCCACGGCCGCGATCAGGCGCTGCTGGCTGCGCAGCAAGCGAATTCCTGCAATCGATGGCCAGCACATTGCCGGAAATGGCGTTGTCGTGCGGCATCCCTGGCCGCCACCTCGTGCACGGCGTCCCAGCTGCCGACATCCGACCAGCCGATATCGCAGGGCACGAGGCTGACCTTGTCGGAGCGCTCCAGCACGCCGTAATCGATGGAGATGTCCGGCATGCGCGCGAACTCGCGGCTGACCACCTCCTGCCAGGGCTCGCCCTGCCGCCACATGGCGCGCATATCGGCCAGCACGGCCGCCGCCTCGGGCATATGGCGCTCGATCTCTTCCAGGATGACCGAGGCGCGCCAGACGAACATGCCCGAGTTCCAGTAGTAGTTGCCGCTGGCCACGAAGGCCTCGGCCGTGGCCATGTCCGGTTTCTCGGTGAAGCGCCTGACCCTCAGCACATCGCCGTCGCCCGTCAGGCCTCGATATAGCCGAAGCCCGTATCCGCGCGCGTCGGGGCGATGCCGAAGGTCACGAGGCTCCCGCCCTCGGCGGCGGCGATGGCCAGTTGCAGCCGGCGGCGGAAGGCCTCGGCATCCTTGATGATGTGATCGGCGGGCAACACCACCATCACCGGATCGCCGTCGCTCTCGTCCTGCAACACGGCGGCGGCGATGGCGATGGCGGGTGCGGTATTGCGGCCCACCGGCTCCAGGATCCGCCTGTAGCCCTGCAGCGAATCGAAGGCCTCGCCGCTCGCCAGCCCCTGGCCGGTGACGACCCAGACGTCTTCCTGCCCGATCAGCGGCTGCAGGCGCTGGACCGTGGCATCGAGCAGCGTGGCATCCCCTCCAGGCTCAGGAACTGCTTGGGCAGCTGCTGCCGGGACAGCGGCCACAGCCGGCTGCCCGAGCCGCCGGCCAGAATCACCGCCTGTACCGATACCTCGCCCATCATCGTCCTCCGATGTAGCCGCGTTGCTCCAGGTAACCCAGCACCGCCGCCACGCTCTGCTCCAGGCTCTCGTCCTCGGTGCAGAGCACGATCTCGGCATGCTGGGGTGCCTCGTACGGATCGGATACGCCGGTGAACTGCGGGATCTCGCCGTTCATGGCCTTGGCGTACAGGCCCTTGACGTCGCGGCGGGCGCATGCCTCGACGCTGGCGTTGACATGCACCTCGATGAAGCTGCCGGGTCCGCCCGCGGCTTCCACCATCGCCCGCACCTCGTCGCGCGTCGCCCGGTAGGGAGAGATCGCCGCGGTGATCGCCGCCGCCCCGTGCTTGACCAGCAGCTGGCACACCCAGCCGATGCGCCGCACATTGGTGTCCCGATCCTCCTTGGAGAAGCCGAGCCCCTGGGTCAGGTGCGTGCGCACCACATCGCCGTCGAGCAGTTCCACCTGCGACAAACCCATCGCATGCAGCCGCGCGTAGACGGCATGGCTGACCGTGCTCTTGCCGGCACCGGACAGGCCGGTGAACCACAGGCAGAACGGCCGCTTGAATCCAGGTTTCACTTGCTGCGTTTCCAAGTCGTCCCCCCTGGACCATCCTCGAGCACGATACCCATGTCCGCAAGTTCGTCACGCACCGCATCGGCGCGTGCGAAATCGCGATTCTTGCGCGCCTCGGCCCGCTCGACGATCAGCGCCTCGATATGCGCGACATCGACGTCCCCGCCCTGGAACCAGTGCGCAGGATCCTCGCGGACGATGCCGAGCATCTCGCACATGGCGGCAAAGCCGCCGGCCAGGGACGCGGCGTCCTCGCCCGCATCCAGCCGCTTGTTGATGGCGCGCGAGCACTCGAACAGCTCGGCCAGCGCCTCCGGGGCATTGAAATCGTCGTCCATGGCCGCCGCGAAACCCGACGGGGATCTCCCCCGCCTCCACGGAGCCCAAGCCGGCGGCGGGTCTCGTACAGCCGGTCCAGGCCTGCCTTCGCCGCATCCAGGGCCGCATCGGAGTAATCCAGCGGCGAGCGGTAATGGGTGCCGAGGATGAACAGGCGCAGCACCTCCGGATGGTAGCGGCCCAGCACCTCGCGGATGGTGAAGAAGTTGCCGAGTGATTTGCTCATCTTCTCGGCGTTGATGTTGACGAAACCGTTGTGCACCCAGACCTTCGCGAAGCGCTCGCCGTTGGCCGCCTCGGCCTGGGCGATCTCGTTCTCGTGGTGCGGGAACTTCAGGTCCATGCCGCCGCCGTGGATGTCGAAGCTGTGGCCGAGATGGGCGCAGCTCATCGCCGAACACTCGATATGCCAGCCCGGGCGCCCCTTGCCCCACGGCGAATCCCAGGCCGGCTCGCCCGGCTTGGCCTGCTTCCACAGCACGAAATCCAGCGGATCGCGCTTGGCCGCATCGACCTCGACGCGGGAGCCCGACTCCAGCTCGTCGATATCCTTGCCGGAAAGCCGGCCGTAATGCTCGAATTTGCGCACCGCGTACATGACGTCGCCGTTGGCCGCCACATAGGCGAAATCCTTCGCCACCAATTGTTCGATCATGGCCACGATCTCGGGGATATGGGCCGTGGCCCTGGGCTCCAGCGTCGGCCTGAGGCAGCCCAGCGCATCCATATCCGCGTAGAAGGCCGCAATCATCTCGTCGGTCAGCGCCGAGGTAGTCGATGCCGCGCTCGGCCGCCCGCCGGATGATCTTGTCGTCGATATCGGTGAAGTTGCGCACATAGGTGACGTCCAGGCCAAGATGCCTGAGCCAGCGGTAGATCAGGTCGAACACCACCATGACGCGCGCGTGTCCCACATGGCTGTAGTCGTAGACGGTAACGCCGCAGACATACATGCCGACATGGCCCGCGCGCATCGGCACGAAGGCCTCTTTGCGGCGCGTCAGGCTGTTGTAGATATTGAGATTCATGACAGGCGCACTATCGCATCATTCAGGCGCGCGATCACGCCCTCGCGGCCGAGGAAGGCGACGACGCCCGACATCTCCGGCCCGTGGGTGGCCCCCGTCAGGGCCGCGCGCAGCGGCATGAACAGCGCCTTCCCCTTGTGCCCCGTGGCCTGTTTCAGCGCCGCCGTCCATGCCGGCCAGTCCGCTTCGGGCGATGCCTGCCATATCTGCAGGGCCTGTTCGAAGAAACCCGGATGCCGGCGGCACGCATCGCCTCTCCTGCGTCATCCGCCATGTCGGCACCGGCATCGAGCAGGCGGGAGAACCCGGCCGCATCCCCGAGGCGTTGCAGATTGGGCTGCACCAGCGCCGCGAAGCCTGCCAGGCGATCCTCGCCCGCATCGGGAAACAGCGGCGCCAGCATCGTAGCCAGGCGTCCGGAATCCAGGCCGTGCAGCAGGCGCGCCTGCCAGCGCCACAGCTCCTCGTCGGACCAGCGCACCGCCGTGGCGGACAGCTGATCCATGTTGAGCTGGCCCAACAGTTCGGCAAAGGGGCATTCCGGCAGGTTCGGATGGCCGATGCGGATCATCGCCTGCGCCAATGCCTCGGGCAAAAGCCCAGCCTCCCTGAGCTCGGACACGCTGACGCTGCCCGTACGCTTGGACAGCTTCGCCCCGTCCGGCCCGAGCAATAGCCCATGGTGCAGGTAGACGGGCGCCGCATGGCCGAGGGCCGCGAGCAGCCAGGCCTGGTAGGCGGTGTTGGTCAGGTGATCGTCGCCTCTGAGCACATGCGTGACGCCGTCCAGCGCGTCGTCGACGGCGTTGGGCAGCAGGAAGGTGAAGCTGGCATCGGAACGCACCACCACCGGATCGTCGAGATCCTTGCGGGCGAAAGCGACCTCGCCGCGGATCCTGTCGTGCACGACCACCTCGCCGTGTGCCTCATGCGCGGCCAGCCGCCAGACATGGGCCTCGCCGGCCACGGCACGGCGCTCGGACTCGTCCGCCGGCAGATGACGGCAGCGCCCCGCATAGCGCGGCGGCAGGCCGCGGGAGGCCGCGAGCTTGCGGTCCAGCGCCAGCTGGGATTCGGAGCAAAAGCAGCGGTAGGCATGCCGGTGCGCGGCGAGCTGCTCGAGTGCCTGACGATGCGCGTTGGCGTGTGCCGATTGCAGGCGCACATCCCCGTCCCAGTCCAGCCCCAGCCAGCGCAGATCCTCCTGGATGCATGCCATGAAATCCTGGGTGGAGCGCTCGGCATCCGTATCCTCGAAACGCAGCAGGAAACGCCCGCCCTGGCCGCGGGCATAGGCCCAGTTCAGGAGCGCGGTGCGCACATTGCCGAGATGCAGCCTGCCGGTCGGAGAGGGGGCGAAGCGGGTGACGATCATGGCTTGGATTTGGGTGCCGGTTTCTTGCCATCGGGCATGATCAGCATGTACTCGTCCGGATGCACATAACCCAGTTCACGGTGAATCAGCTCCTCCAGGGCCTTGGGATCGTTGCGCAGCTGCAGCACCTTCCGGGCCAGCTTTTCACGATCCTGGCGCATCTGAGCCACCTCGCCCTGCAGCTGGACGAGCCGCGCATGCTCGCGGCGATAGACCAGATAGCTGTGATCCGAAAAAACCAGGTCGTAGCCGAGATAACCGACCATGCCAAGGCCGAGCACCCAGCCGAGGACCCTGGCCGCTCGCCTCAGGAGGACGCTGTCCCGAGGAAGGCCTCACGCCCGGCGAAACGGGCTGCACTGCCCAATTCTTCCTCGATGCGCAGCAACTGGTTGTACTTGGCCAGACGGTCGGTGCGCGAAGCCGATCCCGACTTGATCTGGCCACAGCCCAGGGCCACGGCCAGATCGGCGATCGTGGTGTCCTCGGTCTCGCCCGAGCGGTGCGAGATCATGCAGCGGTAGCCGGCATCCATGGCCATCGACACCGCCTTGCGCGTCTCGGTCAGGGTGCCGATCTGGTTGACCTTGACCAGCAGCGCGTTGGCAATGCCATCACTGATGCCGCGGGCCAGGATCTCCGGATTGGTGACGAACAGATCGTCGCCGACCAGCTGCACCTTGTCGCCCATGCGCTCGGTCAGCATCTTCCAGCCATCCCAGTCGCCCTCGTCCAGGCCGTCCTCGACCGAAATGATCGGGTACTGCCGGCACAGCGATTCGATCAGGTCGATCATGCCCACGGCATCCAGGCTGCGCCCACCCTCGCCGGCCAGCACATAGGCGCCGTCCTTGTAGAACTCGGAGGCCGCCATGTCCGAGGCGAGATAGACATCGTGACCCGGCTTCAGTCCGGCCTTCTCGATGGCCTGAAGGATCACCGTGATGCCCTCCTCGTTCGAGCGCAGGTTCGGCGCGAAACCGCCCTCGTCGCCGACCGCCGTCACATGGCCGGCCTGCTTCAGGATGGATTTGAGGGCATGGAACACGTCGGCGCCCATGGCCAGGGACTCGGCGAACGACGAGGCGCCGGCCGGCACGATCATATATTCCTGGAAATCGATGTTGTTGTCGGCATGCGAGCCGCCGTTGATGACGTTCATGCAGGGTACCGGCATCAGGCTGGCGGATTCTCCGCCGAGATAACGGAACAGCGCCAGCTCATCCTCCGCCGCCTGCGCCTTGGCCACCGCCATGGATACGCCGAGAATGGCGTTGGCGCCCAGCTTCGCCTTGTTCGGGGTACCGTCGAGCTCGATCAGGGTGTGGTCGAGCCCGGTCTGATCGGCGGCATCGCGGCCGCGCACCGCCTTCACGATATCGCCGTTGACGTTCGCCACGGCTTTCAACACGCCCTTGCCGCCGAGGCGCTTGCCGCCGTCACGCAGTTCCACCGCCTCGTGGGTGCCGGTGGAGGCTCCGCTCGGCACCGCCGCGCGCCCAAAGGCGCCGGAGGACAGCCGGACATCGACCTCGACGGTCGGATTGCCGCGGGAATCGAAGATCTCCCTGCCGTGCACATATACGATTTCACTCACAGAAACAGCTCCTTTTGTCGCCGGGTGCATCCTCATGCGCGCCCCGGTGCATTGCAATGCCTATGCGGCCTTGGCCGCCTGGTCGATTCGGGCCAGTCGCCCGAGCAGCGCCTCCAGATCGGAAAGACGCAGGGAATTGGGTCCGTCGGACAGGGCGCGATCCGGATCCGGATGCACCTCCATGAACAGGGCCGCGACGCCGACGGCGACCGCCGCCCGGGCGAGTCCCGGCACGTACTCGCGGTTGCCGCCGGTGGCACCGCCCAAGCCCCCCGGCTGCTGCACCGAATGCGTGGCATCAAACACCACCGGCGCCCCGGTCTCGCGCATCACCATCAGCGAGCGCATGTCCGAGACGAGATTATTGTAGCCGAAGCTGGCGCCGCGCTCGCAGAGCATGATGTCGCGGTTGCCCGTGGCCAGCGCCTTGTCCAGCACATGCTGCATGTCCCAGGGCGCCAGAAACTGGCCCTTCTTGATGTTCACGGGCTTGCCGCAGGCAGCCACCGTCTGGATAAAATCGGTCTGCCGGCATAAAAAGGCCGGCGTCTGCAGCACGTCGGCGACCTCGGCCACGGCCGACACCTGCTCGGGCGTATGCACATCGGTGATGACGGGCACGCCGATCTCGTCCTTGACGCGCGCCAGGATGCGCAGGCCCGCGTCGAGCCCCGGACCGCGGAAGCCGTCCTTGCTGGTGCGGTTGGCCTTGTCGAAGCTGGATTTGAAGATCAGCGGTATGCCGACCCTTTGGGCCACGGCGGCGATCTCGGCAGCCGTCCTCAGCGTGAAGTCCTCGCTCTCGATGACGCAGGGGCCGGCCATCAGCACCAGCGGCTGATCGTTGCCGATGCGCACATCGCCGATGCGGATCACATGCTGATCGCTCATGTGGCGGAATCCATGTGCGCCTTGCCGGCGCCGACGAAGGCGGCGAACAGCGGGTGCGGCGCATACGGCCGGGACAGGAACTCGGGATGGAACTGGCAGGCGACGAACCAGGGGTGATCGGCGAGCTCGACGATCTCCACCAGGGAGCCGTCCGGCAGCGTGCCGGAAACCACGAGCCCCGCATCCTGCAGGCGCTGGCGGTAGGTGTTGTTGAACTCGTAGCGGTGGCGATGGCGCTCGCGGATCTCATCCTGCCCGTAGGCGGCATGCGTCTTCGTGCCCGGCACCAGGCGACAGGGATAGCCGCCCAGACGCATGGTACCGCCGAGATCGTCCTCGGCGCTGCGTTGCTGGAGCTCGCCGTCCTGCTGCTCCCATTCGGTCATCAGGGCGATGACGGGATTCGGGGACTTGTCGTCGAACTCGGTGCTGCCGGCGTCCGCGATGCCCGCGACATGGCGCGCGAACTCGACCACGGCCAGCTGCATGCCCAGGCAGATGCCGAGGAACGGGATGCCGCGGGTGCGCGCGAAGGCGATGGCGGCAATCTTGCCCTCGGTGCCGCGCTGGCCGAAGCCGCCGGGCACCAGGATGCCATGCATGCCCTCGAGTACTTTCGTGCCCTGGCGTTCGATAACCTCGGCATCGACGTAACGGATCTCCACCTTGACCCCGTGGGCCATGCCGCCGTGGATCAGCGATTCGTTGACCGACTTGTAGGCGTCGGCAAGATCGACGTACTTGCCGACCATGGCGATGCGCACGATCTGGTTGGGCTCGCGGATGCGCCGGCAGACATCCTCCCAGACCGTCATGTCCGGCTCGGGATCATGGATGCCGAGATGCTCGGAGAGCACCGCCTCGAGCCGGCCCTTGTGCAGGCTCAGCGGCACGCCGTAGATGGTGTCCACGTCCGGCGCATCGATGACCGCATGCTTGGGCACGTTGCAGAACAGGGCGATCTTGTCGCGCTGCGACTGCGGCACCGGCCGCTCGCTGCGGCACAGCAGCACATCGGGCTGGATGCCGATCTCGCGCAGCTTTTGCACCGAATGCTGTGTGGGCTTGGATTTCATTTCGCCGGCCGAGGCGATATAGGGCACCAGCGTCAGGTGCACATAGGCGGTGTACTTGGTGCCCAGGTCGAAGCGCAGCTGGCGGATGGCCTCCAGGAAGGGCAGCGACTCGATATCGCCGACGGTGCCGCCGATCTCGACGATGACGATATCCGGATCGCCGGCCCTGAGGCTCAGCACCGCTTCCTTGATGGCGTCGGTGATGTGCGGGATCACCTGCACCGTGGCTCCGAGGTAATCGCCGCGGCGCTCGCGGCGGATCACCGACTCGTAGATACGCCCGGTAGTGAAATTGGAACGCCGCGTCATGTTCGCGTGCGTGAAGCGCTCGTAATGCCCCAGATCGAGATCCGTTTCGGCACCGTCGTCGGTGACGAAGACCTCGCCGTGCTGGTAGGGGCTCATGGTGCCGGGATCGACGTTGATGTAGGGGTCGAGCTTCTGCATCATGACCTTCAGCCCGCGCGCTTCGAAAAGCGCCGCCAGGCTTGCTGCCGCAATGCCTTTTCCGAGAGAGGAAACGACCCCGCCCGTCACAAATACGAATCGTGTTTCTCTGTTCATGACGGGCCCGGAACGTAGCAGAACCGGGACGCGAATACCACATCCAAGATGCGGGTGACGGGCAACTCGACCGCTTATGAAAAGCCCGCAGTTCTGGTCCAGCGATTGACCCAAAATAGCGACCACATGCCGATGACTTTCTTGGTTCGCGTTTCAGGCAATACTTGATACGTAAGCCCATGCTGGATGTTGATTGTTCGGGCACAGGCGCCGCTTGAGCCGCCGACCAACCATCTCGAATAGAGGCGGATCATCTTGTAATGGCTAGTTGTCGCCGGGTCGAAGGCTATATTTGGAACGCAATCGCGCATCGCTCAACCATGCATCCAGCTTATTCCTGCATTTGTGTTTTTCTGCCTGAGCCTCGGCAAAGGCGAGCAACTCCGGCCGTTTCATGGTCAATACCGCCACATCGTGCAAGTCCTGCTGACCGCCTGCGATGCACTTGCTGGCGATAAAATCGTGCTCTGAGGCAAACCCGATCTGTACCCGCATAAGCGCCCGCCCAGGATTTACACCGACATCCCCAGCAGGAAGAATCTGAAACTCAACCCCGTCATGCATGCCTTTAATCACCCACGACAGCTTGTCAAAGGCATCGCCGCGGACGACCTGGGCCTCAATGCCTGCTTTCCGCAATAACAAAATCACCCGCTCCGGCTGCAAGTCGGTTGCCATATCAACGTCGCGGGTGAATCGCTCCACGCCATGCAGGGCGCCACAGACTCCGCCAATCACAACACCATGCGGCTCCAGGATTGCATAGAGCTTCCGGGCCGTATCCGTGAGGCTCACGCCTCAACGCCCCCTGTCGACAATTCGCGATAGGCGGCATACATATCATCCAGACGCATTAGCCGCTGATAGTAGATATTGTTCGGAATGACCAGCGTAGCCCGACGATTGTTCCGCACCACACCCTGCAAGCTCACCTTGCCCATGGCTGCAAGCTGTTGGATATGATCATGCACCCGCCGGTATGGGCGGTGGGCCGCCTTGGCCAGCTGATAGATCGACATGGGCTTTCCACCTTCTGCCAGAACCAGCAGCTCGTGTTGTTTGCGGGTTAGCTTCGCATTTGTCATATATGACATATTGCACGCGACATTGCGGTTCCGTCAATCGCTTGCATGGGTTTAGGGCCTGAAAAAGCCCGGGCAACGCCTATTACCGTTGCATTTGGCCATAGATTCTTCAGCCGAGCCAGCGGCGGGCGTTGCGGAACATGCGCATCCAGGGCCCGTCCTCGCCCCAGCCGTCCGGATGCCAGGAATGCTGCACGGTGCGGAACAGGCGCTCCGGATGCGGCATCATGATGGTCACCCGCCCATCGGTGGTCGTCAGGCCGGCGATGCCGTCCGGCGATCCGTTCGGATTATGCGGATAGCGCGCCGCAGGCATGCCCGTCCGGGCCGAGATATTGCAGTGCCACCTGTGCCGACTGTCTGTCCGCATCGTTGTCGAAAGACCGCCCTGCCCTCGCCGTGCGCCACCACCAGCGGCAGGCGGGAGCCGGCCATGCCGGCCAGGAAGGCGGACGGGCTTTCGGGGATGCCGGCCATCAACAGACGCGCCTCGAACTGCTCGGAGCGATTGCGCACGAAGCGCGGCCAGGCTTCGGCGCCCGGGATCAGGTCCTTCAGCTGGCTCATCATCTGGCAACCGTTGCAGACGCCGAGCGCCAGCGTGTCGGGCCGGGCGAAGAAGGCGGCGAACTGGTCGCGCACGCGCTTGTGGAACAGGGCGGAATGGGCCCAGCCGCTGCCGGCACCGAGCACGTCGCCGAAGGAGAAGCCGCCGCAGGCCACCAGGCCCTGGAAATCGTCCAGTGCCTGCCTTCCTTCGATCAG
Source organism: uncultured Zetaproteobacteria bacterium (assembly GCA_963764315.1). Taxonomy (GTDB): domain Bacteria; phylum Pseudomonadota; class Zetaproteobacteria; order Mariprofundales; family Mariprofundaceae; genus DATLWN01. The sequence continues at coordinate 55,323 of CAVXSB010000001.1, read as the reverse complement.
GTCGGACATGTGCACGTCCACGCAGGCGAAACCGGCGCGGTCGAAGGCGGCGGCCATCTCCACCTGGCCGTTGACGCCCTGCTCCCTGAGCACCGCCATTCTCGGGCGGGCGGCATGCACGAAGGGCGCCGCGACATCCTCATCGATATCGAAGCTCGGGCTTGCGTGCAGGCCGGGATCGGATGCATCGAGAATGGCCGCGAAGGCCTCCTCGGCGCAGGCCGGATCGTCGCGCAGCGCCTGCATGCGGTACGAGGTCTCCGCCCAGACGCGCTGCCAGGCCTGCACATCGTCGGCGAGCAGTTCCTGGCCATCGTGCGCGAAGACCAGGCGGCGATCGTCCGTCACCATGCCGATCACGTGCGTGATACCGGCAAGCCCGGCCTCGCCCAGCATGGCCAGCACCCGCTCGCGCTCGCACCGCCGGATTTGCAGCACCGCTCCCAGCTCCTCCGCGAACAGCGCCCCCCAGGCCTCGCCGAGATCCGCAAGCTCGATGCGCGCGCCGGTGCGTCCGGCGAACGCCATTTCGCACACGGTGACGAACAGGCCGCCATCGGCGCGGTCGTGGTAGGCGAGCAGCAGGCCGGCGCGGTTCAGATCCTGGATGGCGGCGAAGAAGGCGCGCATCAGCGCCGGATCGTCGAGATCCGGCACCTCGATGCCGGTACAATCGAACACCTGCGTCAGCGCCGAGCCGCCGAGGCGATTCCGGCCGCGCCCGAGATCGAGCAGGATCAGGTCCGTCTCTCCGGAATCGGTACGCAGCTCGGGCGTCAGGGTGCGGCGAATATCGGCCACCGGCGCGAAGGCCGAGATGATCAGCGACAGCGGCGAGATCATCTCCCGCTGCGCCCCGTCCTGCTGCCACACGCTCTTCATCGACAGCGAGTCCTTGCCCACCGGGATGGAGATACCGAGCGCCGGACACAGCTCCATGCCCACGGCGTGCACCGTGTCATACAGGCGGGCATCCTCCCCCGCATGCCCGCAGGCCGCCATCCAGTTCGCCGACAGCTTCACATGCCCGAGGCTGTCGATCGCGGCGGCAGCGATATTGGTCAGCGCCTCGCCGACGGCCATACGCCCGGAGGCCGGGGCATCGAGCACCGCCAGCGGCGTGCGCTCGCCCATGCTCATGGCCTCACCGGCATAGCCCTCGAAGTCGCGGGCGGTGACCGCCACATCGGCCACCGGCACCTGCCAGGGCCCGACCATCTGGTCGCGCGCCACCAGCCCCGTGACGCTGCGATCGCCGATGGTGATCAGAAAGGTCTTGTCCGCCACCGCCGGCAGGCGCAGCACGCGCTCGGCCGCCTCGCGCAGATCGATGCCCGACGGATCGAAGGGCTGCGCCTTTTCGGCCACATGCACGACCTCGCGCAGCATCTTCGGCGGCTTGCCGAGCAGCACCTCCAGCGACAGGTCGACCGCATCATTTTCGAAATGCGCATCGTGCACCCTCAGCACGCCGTCGTCGGTGGCATGGCCGAGCACCGCGAACGGACAGCGCTCGCGCTCGCAGATGGCCGTAAAGCGCCCCAGGTCGCCCTCGGCGATGGCCAGCACATAGCGCTCCTGCGCCTCGTTGCACCACAGCTGCATCGGGCTCATGCCCGGCTCCATATTGTGCACCCGGCGCAGCTCGATCCAGCCGCCGCGACCGGCATCGTGGATCAGTTCCGGCACGGCATTCGACAGCCCGCCGGCACCGATGTCGTGGATGAACAGGATCGGGTTGTCCCCGCCCAGCTGCCAGCAGCGGTCGAGCACCTCCTGGCAGCGGCGCTCCATCTCCGGGTTGCCGCGCTGCACCGAATCGAAGTCGAGATCCTCGGCATTGGCGCCGGCATCCATGCTCGAAGCGGCACCGCCGCCGAGGCCGATCAGCATCGAGGGACCGCCAAGCTGGATGACCAGGCAGCCGGCCGGCACCTCGCGCTTGTGCACGTGGCGCGCGTCGATGCCGCCGACGCCGCCGGCGATCATGATCGGCTTGTGGTAGCCACGGATCTCGTCGCCGACCCGCTGTTCGAAGGTGCGGAAATAGCCGCACAGGTTCGGGCGGCCGAATTCGTTATTGAAGGCGGCCCCGCCCAGGGGGCCGTCGATCATGATCTGCAGCGCCGAGGCCACGCGCCCGGGCCGGCCGAAATCCTCTTCCCAGGGCTGCGTAAAGCCCGGGATGCGCAGATTCGACACCGAGAAACCGGTGAGCCCGGCCTTCGGCTTGGACCCAACGCCGGTGGCGCCCTCGTCGCGGATCTCGCCGCCCGAACCGGTGGCCGCGCCGGCGAACGGTGAAATGGCCGTCGGATGATTGTGCGTCTCCACCTTCATCAGGATATGCACGGCATCGTCGTGGACGCCGTAACGCCCCCCGGCATCCGGGTAGAAGCGCCGGGCGGCGCCGCCCTCGATGACCGAGGAATTGTCCTTGTAGGCCACCAGCGTGCCGTCCGGATGGCTCTCGTGCGTATGGCGGATCATGGAGAACAGCGAGGCCTGTTGCCGCTCCCCGTCGATGACCCAGTCGGCATTGAAGATCTTGTGGCGGCAATGCTCGGAATTGGCCTGGGCGAACATCATCAGCTCGACGTCGGTGGGATTGCGTTCCAGCCGCCGATAGCTTTCCTCGAGATAATCGATCTCGTCGTCCGACAGGGCCAGGCCCAGGCTGCGGTTCGCCTCCATCAGCGCCGCACGTCCTCCGGCCAGCACGTCGATCAGCGCCAGCGGCGCCGGCGCGTGATGGCTGAACAGGCGTGCAAAATCCGCCACATCGGCCAGCACCGACTCCGTCATGCGGTCGTGCAGCACCACCGCCGCCTTCTCCGCATCCCCCGCCGCCGCACCGGCCAGCACATGGGCGCGGCCCATCTCCAGCCGCTGCAACCGGCCCAGATCGCACAGGCGCATGATTTCCGTGGCCTTCGACGACCAGGGCGAGATGGTACCGATACGCGGCGTCACATAGACAGCGGTTTCGGTGATGCCGACGAACGGCGCGATGCCACCGCCCAGTAGCTGGCTTAAGCGCTGTTCGTCATCCACAGACCAAGAGGCATCGACCTCGGCGATGTAGATCGGAAACACCGCCAGCGAACGAATAGCCGGCACCACGGACTGAATCCGGGCCAACTGCTTGTCGCGGCGGAAGGCGGACAGGGCATCCGGCCCCCGATAGAGCATGATGCGGCTGAGATCGGTGGTCTGGATCATGCGCGTATCCTATAAAGGCGATGCCGGAAACCAAGCACAAAAAAAGGCCCGCCGGAGGCGGGCCTTTTCAGATGCTATGGGGTCGTTCAGGCCATGCCCTTCACGCGGGCATTCAGGCGCGATACGCGGCGCGAGGCCTGACTCGGATGGATCAGGTGCTTGCGGCCGGCACGATCGATCAGCGACGTCGCCTCCTTCAGGGCGGCGGCGGCGGCATCCCTGTCGCCGTTGGACACTGCGACCAGCACCACCTTGATGGCCGAGCGCATGGCGGATTTCTGGGTGCGATTGATCAGGCGGATCTTTTCCGACTGGCGCGCGCGTTTGATTGAAGAAGCGTGATTCGCCACGTTTTACCTACTCCTCGGCACGCGTCCCTGGACGCGGATGCCCTGAAAATTCGAGGGCGAACGATACGACGGCATGCACCGTTGTCAAGCGCTTGCCAAGGAAATCGCGCCGGTCCAACCTCCCAGTGCACGGATCACCAAGCCGGGAGGATGATACATGGGTCCAGCCACGAGCCCGACCGAAACCTTCGTGGTCGCGGTACTGATCGCCGTCACGGCCCAGATGGCCGCCGCCAGAATGCAGTTCCCGGCCATCTTCTTCTGGCTGGTGGCCGGCATGGCACTGGGCCCCTACGGCCTGCACCTTCTGCATGTGGAATCGCTGCAGCCGGCCCTGCACACCCTGATCGAGCTGGGGCTGGCCGTCATCCTGTTCGAGGGTGGCCTGAACCTGAACCTGAAGGCGCTCAGGCAGCATGGCTGGGTAGTCGGGCTGCTGCTGCTGTTCGGGCCGGCGCTGAACATGCTGATCGGCGGCGCGGCGCTGCACCTTATCAGCGGCCTGGACTGGTCGATGTGCCTGCTGTTCGGGAGTCTGGTCGCGGTCGGCGGACCCACGGTGATCATGCCCATCCTGCGCCAGGTGCGCCTGAACCGCGCGGTGGGCGCCATTCTGACCAGCGAGGCCATGCTCGTCGACGCCGTCGGCGCCATCCTGGCCATCGTCATGCTGGAGGTGGTGATCAGCCCCCATGTAACGCCGATCTGGCTGGCCCGGGTGCTGTTGACCAAGTTCCTGGCCGGCGGTGCCGTCGGCCTCATCCTCGGCTGGCTGCTATCCAGGGTCCTGGTCTCCCAGCGATGGATCAAGGACACGGAGCTGCGCACCATCGCCACGCTGGCGGCGGTCTGGGGCATCTTCCTGCTCGCCGACAGCCTCAGCGCGCAGGCGGGGCTGCTGGCGGTACTGGTGGCCGGCGCCACCATGCAACGTATGGAACTGCCGGATATCCAGCGCCTGCGCCAGTTCAAGGGCAGCCTGTCGATGCTGCTGATCTCGCTGCTGTTCGTGCTGCTGGCCGCCGACCTCAACCTGCCCCTGCTCTGGCATGCCATGTGGGAGGGGCTGGCCCTGTTCGCCATCCTGGCCCTGGTCGTGCGCCCGCTGAGCGCCTGGCTGTCCTGCCTGGGCTCCGACCTGACCTGGAAGCAGGTGCTGTTCATCGGCGCCATCGCCCCCCGCGGCGTGGTGGCGGCGGCCATCGTCTCCCTGTTCGCCATCATCCTGCAGGATCACGGGCGAGCCGACGCCCAAACGCTGCAGTCCCTCGTCTATATCATCATCGTCGTATCGGTGATGGTGTACGGCTTCCTGGCTGCCCCCATGAGCCGCTGGCTGGATATGCAGGGCGCCGACGACCGCTCCGTACTCATCGTCGGCGGCAGCCAGATGGGGGTGGAGCTGGCGCGCGTGCTGGGGGAGGACCGGGAGGTGCGCTTCATCGACCTGAATGCCGAGGCGGTGGCGACGATGCAGCGCGGCGGCTACCTGGCCCTGCGTGGCAATGTCCTGGATCCGCTGTACATGGGGCTGGCGCACGCCGAGGAGGTCAGCGCCGTGCTGGCGATGACCGCATCCTCCGACCAGAACCTGCTGATCGCCCGCATGGCCCACGATGATTTTCATGTGCCGGAGGTGTATATCACCCTGCCCGAAGGCGATGCGGAGCGGCATGCAAGCCTGATCCACCAGTTGCAGGCGCGCCGGCTTTTCGCCGCCCCCTACAGCTACAGCTACTGGAACGCCGAGGTCCATCGCAAGCGGCTGATCCATGAGAACCGCACCATCGAGTCGGGCTCGCCGCTGATCGGGCTCAAGCTGTCCGGTGTGCGCATCGCCTCCGGCGCCCAGCCGCTGGCCGTCATGCGCAAGGGCAAGAGTCTGATCCCGCATGACGACATCACGCTCCAGGAGGGCGATACCGTGTCCATGCTGGTGCGCCCGGAGCGCGTGCAGGAGAACCAGCCCCTGATCCTGCCGCCGGCATCCGACAAGAGCCTGGTGGACCAGGGCCAGCGCCTGCCGGGCTGAGCGGTGGCCCTGCGCACCCGCTTCGCGCCGAGCCCGACCGGCCTGCTGCACGTCGGCAACGCCTATTCGGCGCTCACGTGCCAGCACTGGGCCGAGCAGCATCATGCCGAGCTGCTTTTGCGCATCGAGGACATCGATACCACCCGTTGCCGCCCGCAGTACGCCGATGCCCTGATCGAGGATCTATCCTGGCTGGGGCTTCGCTGGCATGGCCCGGTGCGCCGGCAAAGCGAACATGCGGCCGATTATGCGCATGCCCTGGACCGGCTGCGCCAGAAGGAGCTCATCTACCCCTGCTTCTGCACGCGAGCCGATATCCGCCGCGAGATCGCGCGCATGGCCTCGGCCCCGCACGCCGGCGAACACGACCATTATCCCGGCACCTGCCGCCATCTTTCCCGGGAAGAGCGGCAGGAACGCATGTGGCGACAATCCTATGCCTGGCGGATCGATGCCGAGAGGGCGCTGGCCGTCGCCGGCGACATGCTCACCTGGGCGGACGGGCATGGACACCGGCATCCCGTGCACATCGGCAGCGACATCGTTATCGGCCGCAAGGACATCGGCTTCAGCTACCACCTGGCCGTCGTCGTCGACGATGCCATCCAGGGCATCACGCACGTGATCCGCGGCTCGGACCTGGCCGAGAGCACCGGCATCCACCGCCTGCTGCAGGCGTTGCTGGATCTCGATCCTCCCACCTACATCCACCACGAACTGCTGTGCGATGATGACGGCCAGCGCCTGGCCAAGCGCCACCAGGGCACCACCCTGCGCGGCCTGCGCCAAGCCGGCATGACGGCCGAAGCGCTGCGCGACTGCCTGTCGCATTCCCCGCCCCGTTGGCCCTGTACCGGCGACCCGGACAGCTCCAGCCCTTGAGACTTGGCAGGGCGGGATATTCAATACATACTCGGCAATGTAATTATTTTAATTCACTTATTATGGAGTGTGCTTTGTCCACCGTCCTCGATCTGATCGGCCATACCCCGCTCGTGCGCCTGGCGCGCCTGACCCGTCACCTTCCCGATGAGGTGCGCATCTATGCCAAACTCGAGCGTTTCAACCCCGGGGGCTCGATCAAGGACAGGGCAGCGCTGTGGATGATCCGCGACGGCATCGCCAAGGGTTTGCTGACGCCCGGCAAGATCATCCTCGATTCCACATCCGGCAATACGGGCATCGCCCTGGCCATGATCGGCGCCGCCCTCGGCTACCGAGTGCGCCTGGTCATGCCAGGCAATGTCTCGGACGAACGCAAGCGCATCTGCCGCGCCTTCGGCGCCGATCTGATCTTCTCCGATCCGCTGGAGGGCTCCGACGGCGCCATCCTCGAGGCGCGGCGCATCCATGCCCTCGATCCCGAGCGCTACTTCAAGCCGGACCAGTACAACAACCCTGCCAACCCGCGCGCCCACGAGGAATCGACAGGCCCGGAGATCTGGAAGGACACGGGAGGCACCGTCACCCACTTCATCGCCTCGCTCGGCACCTCCGGCACCCTGGTCGGCACCGGCCGCTTTTTGAGGCGCATGAACCCGGACATCCGTATCGTCGCCGCCGAGCCGGACTCGCCATTTCACGGCATCGAGGGCCTGAAGCATATCGAATCCAGCATCGTCCCCGGCATCTACGACGCTTCCGTACACGACGAGAAGCTCGGCATCTCCACCGAGGACGCCTATCGCTACACGCAGCAGCTGGCATCCACCGAGGGCATCCTGTCCGGCCAGTCCTGTGGCTGCGCCACCGCCGCTGCCCTCCAGTTGGCCGAACGCCTGGTCGCCGAAGGTAAGGCCGGCACCATCGTGGCGATCTTCCCTGACGGCGGCGAGAAATACCTCAGCACCCCCGTATTCTCCAGCGGCAGCGTCAGCTATGCCGAGGGCATCTAGCACCCTTGAACGGAGGAAAATGGTCTAGAATGGTCACCGCATAGCCGGAACACCGGCTGATCGAAAGGGAGGGCATCCGGGCGTTTGAACGGAGGTGCCATCATGAAACGCGTCATTTTTCTTCTTTCCCTGCTCGCACTGTTGCCGCCGGCAGCGGCCCAGGCCTCGGCGCTGGGCGACTGCAACAGCCAGATCAAGTTCGGCGCCCCGAGCAACAGCGGCATCCTGCTGTGCCGGTTCGCCTATGCCGTATCCTACAATACGGCCCACAAGACCCCCGACTGGGTGGCATACCATCTCACCGAACCGGAGATCCACGGTAATGTCCTGCGTACCCGCGACTACCGCACCGACCCCGAGCTGGGTGCGGATGACGCTGCCCATGTCGCTGACTTCCGGCACAGCGGCTATGTCCCCGGCCAATTGGTTCCATCCAGGGACATGATCTGGAACGCCAGGGCCGTGGATGAAAGCTACCTGCTTTCCAGCGTGGTACCGCTGAACCAGGGCATGGCAACAGGCATCTGGGCCGCCCTGCAGCAGAAGGTCAGGGATCTGGTGCAGGCACGCGGGGAGCTCTATATCGTCACCGGGCCGATCTATGACCACAAGACACCCAAGACCATCGGTCCGGACCACGTGGCCGTGCCCGACGCCTGTTTTGAAGTGATCTTCGACCCCATCCATGTCGACGCCATCGCCTTCATCATCCCCAACCGGCCCGAACCCTCCCAGGATCTGCCCAAGTTCATCACCAGCGTCCACGCTGTCGAACAGCGGACAGGCCTGGACTTCATGCCGAAGCTCGACGACCCGATCGAGTCCCTGGTGGAATCGAGGATTTCGCCCTTCTGGCTGCATTAAGGCCGGAGGTCCGCGTCCGGCAGAAAGGTTCTCGCCTTCTCCGGACGCGGCTTGCGCCATCGCCTCACGGCCCTTGTCGGCGCGTACGGGCCCTGTGGCTCAGGGCTCGTGCCGTTCCTGCCGGAGAGAGCGATACAGCCTCGCACGGATTGTACAGCGGCGGCTCTTCGCTTACTGTCTCGGATGCATTCCGCCGCCGGCACCGCTGCACCAACTGCGGGCCGGCGCTCTGCATCATGGGAGCCACATGCACGAACCTGACCGCTTTCAGAGCCAGGCCTACCTGGCGGTCCTCAATCCCACGGCATCATCCCTGCGCTGTACCTATCGCCAGGACGGGCTTGCGGCGATGCGCCTGGCGGCCGAACAGACCTATCCGCACGAGGCCTGCGGCCTGCTGATCGGCAGCCTGGGCGCCGAGGGCTGGCAGGTGCTGGAGACCCGGCAGGTGGCGAATATCAACACCGAGCGCGCCGCCGACCGCTTCCAGCTGGATCCGGACGCCTATCGCCGCATCGATCAGGAACTGCGCGGTTCGGGAAGGGAGATCATCGGCGTGTTCCATTCCCATCCGGATTGCCCCGCCAAGCCGTCGCCGACCGATCTGGCCAATGCCTGGGAAGGATTCATCTACCCCATCATCCGCGTGGAACAGGGACGGGCCACCGAGGTGAACTGGTGGGCCATTGGCCCCGACGCACGATTCCAGCCCGTCTCCCTTCTCGAGGAGCAATAATGAAGAACTGGCTCATTCGCGGCATCTGTGTGCTGGCCCTGGCGGGCTGCGCCAGCATGCCGACCACCAAGACGACCGAGCATTCCGGCGCCTCGCCCAAGGCCCAGGCTCAGTCCCATCCCCTGCAGCAGATGGATCCTGCCTTCCTCTATCTCGCCGCCCAGGATGCCGGGCAGCACAATCAACCGGAACTGGCGGCGCGTTTCCTGTCCGTCCTGGTCGCCAAGGACCCCACCGCCATCGAACCGCGCATGGAGCTTGCCGCGCTGTACATACATCTGAACCGGCCCGCTCTGGCGATGCAGCAGATCGACGCCACCCGCAAGATTCCGGGCCTCAGCGCCGATCAACGCGATCGTCTGGACATGCTCCATGTGCGTGCCCTGTTCGGCAGCGGCAAGGTCGACCAGGCCATCGATGCGCTGACCAAGATCGTCGCCGCCCGCCCCGACCTGAGCTCCGCCCGCCAGGTCCTCGTGCAATGGCTGGCCGGATCCGGACGCCTCGACGAGGCGCTGGCCACCATCAAGGATGGCATCAAGCGCGCGGACAGCCCGGAACTGCGCCTGCTCCAGGCACAGATCTACGTGCATCAAGGCGATATCGCCAAGGCGCGCCAGTCCCTGCTGCATATGCGCAGGCTGGCGCCGGACGACAATACCCCGGTGCTGATGCTTGCCGCCATTGCCATCCAGCGGCACCAGCCGGCCAGGGCCGAGGCCTTGCTGCGGGACTACCTGCAGGACCATGCGGACGATACGCAGGTCGGCAATATGCTGGGCCGGCTGCTGGTGCGCCAGGGCCGCGTCAAGGAAGCCATCGCCATCTATACGCAGATCAGCCAGCAGACGGGAGGGGAGCCGGACGTACTGATCGCGCTCGGACTGCTGTATTTCCAGCAGGGCGATTACGCCGACGCCACCACGCAGTTCCAGGCCGCCCTGGACAAGCGGCCGGACAGCCAGGCGCATTACTATCTGGGACTGTCGCAGGAGGGCCAGGGGCACGACGATCAGGCACTGCAGCAGTACCTGACCATCAAAGCATCCGACGACGCCCTGTACCCGGATGCCCAGCTGCGCATTGCCGACATCGAGTTCCGGCGGCACAAGGACAAGGCGGCGATCAAGCGTACCAAGGCCATCCTCACCACCCACCCGGACGATGGAGAGGCCTACCTGATGCTGTCCATGATCCGCCTGGCCCGCCAGGAATACCGACTGCTTCTCGATGAAACGGCGCCGGCGTTGCAGCTGCCCGTCGTGCCCACGCGCCTGCTGTTCAACCGCGCCGTGGCCTTCGACCACTTCAAGCAGTACGACGCGCTCGACAAGTCCCTGCGCACGCTGCTCCGCGCCCAGCCGGAAAACGCCGAGGCCCTGAACTTCCTCGGCTATTCGCTGGCTGAGCGCGGCGTGCACCTGATTGAAGCCGAGCGCCTGGTGAAAAAGGCACTGAAGATCAAGCCCGACGACGGCTACTACCTCGACTCTCTGGCCTGGGTGTATTTCAAGCTCGGCAAATACGGGCAGGCCATCAAGGTCCAGTCCCGCGCCATCGGCATCATCAAGGAGGATGCCGTCATGCACGAGCATCTCGGCGATATGTACTGGAAGCACGGGGATCACGCCAAGGCCCGCGCCATGTGGAAAAAGGCCATCGGCCTGAAACACACGCAGCCGGAACTGCTGCGCAAGAAGATCAAGGAAGGCATCTGAGCCCTTGGCGCTGCCCACGGTGCTGATGCCGAGGCGCCTGCGCCTATTGATGTGCCTGGCCATGCTGGCCTGGCTGGGCGCTTGCGCCATGCGCCCGCCGGTGGCCACGCCGGCATCAAGCATCGGCCCCTACCCGGCCTTCTCCGGCCGGCTCATCGTCATCGAGCCGACGCGGCGCTGGCAGGTCGCGGTGGACTGGCGGGCGGCCACCCCAAGCGACGGCTGGCTGAGGCTGACCCATGCCGCTTCCGGGCGGGTGCTGGTGCTGACCTGGCATGGCCAGAATCTGCGCCTGAGCGACAACCAGGATCCCGCGCAACCCGACCGGCCCGTCAGCGAGACGGAACTGGCCGCCCACGGCATCGTCGTCCCCCCGTCACAACTGGCAGCCATCCTGCTCGGGCATATGCCGCCCCAGTTCAGCCCCGCCGGTCCGAACCGCTGGCAGACGCACAGCCATGGCCATCTGATCCGCATCGACTGGAATGCCAGGGCCCGGCGCCTGACACTGACGGATATGAAACGCGGTAGCCGCGCCATACTGCTGATCGACGGCCGATGAGCGCATACATGCCGGCCTTCCCCGCCCCGGCCAAGATCAACCTGCACCTGCACGTCGACGGCATCCTGCCGGACGGCAGGCATGCGCTGGACACCAGCTTCGCCTATGTCGACATCGCCGATACCCTGCACATCGGCTCGGCCGCATCGATCGAGGTCAGCTGCTCCCGGCCGCACCTGAACGGGCCGGCCAACCTCGTGCACCGGGCCCTGGCCGCACTCGCCGAAAGCCGGGGGATCAAGACCGGCCTGAGGGTACATATCGACAAACGCCTGCCCGAGCAGGGAGGCCTGGGCGGCGGCTCGTCGGATGCCGCCACCGCCCTGTGGGTGGCCAACCGGCTCTGGGGCCTGAACATGGACGTCGATGAACTGATCCGGCTCGCCGTGCCGCTCGGTGCCGACATCCCCTGCTTCCTGTTCGGAGAGGCCAGTCTGGCCCGGGGTGTTGGCGAACACCTGAGCCCCTATCCCCAGCCCCTTCCCGACGCCACCGTCGTGCTCGCCCACCCTGGCGAGGGGCTCTCCACCGCCGAGGTGTTCCGGCGCTTCGATGCGTTGCACAAGCCCCCCCATGCCGATACCATCGCAGCCCGTTCGGGACGGGCAATCGTCATCGGCGAGAACGACCTGGAAGCAGTGGCGATCGGCATGTCCCCGAGACTTTCCCGACTGCTTTCAGCCATGCGCGAGCGGGCACCCACGGCCTGGATGAGCGGCAGCGGCAGCAGCTGCGTGGCGCTGGTAGGCAGCCCGGAGGAAGGCCGGGACCTGGCCGATTTCCTGGCCTCTCGCGGATTGGCCGCCTGGACGCATGCAGGAAGCATGCAACGCGTTCATCCCCTCAGGGATGCAGATTGGGGCGTAGCCAAGCGGTAAGGCAACGGGTTTTGATCCCGTCATGCGTAGGTTCGAATCCTGCCGCCCCAGCCAAACATGCTGCCGGAGCGAGGCTTCGGCGAAGCACGGGAAGGCAGAATGAGAACCCTGCCGCCCCTGCCAGTTTTGACTATGCTTGGTCCGATACCGCCACAGGAGCCGCTCGATCCATGAACAGCAAACGCCTTCGCCTTTTCGCAGGCACATCGAACCCGCCGCTGGCCACATCGATCTGCGAGAATATCGGCCTGCCCCAGGGCGAGATCTACATCCAGCGTTTCTCCGACGGCGAGATCTTCATGCAGTTCCAGGAGACCATCCGCGGCCAGGACGTCTTCGTTATCCAGAGCACCTCGGCACCGGCCAATGACAATCTGATGGAGCTGTTGATCTCCATCGACGCCGCCAAGCGCGCCTCCGCCCGCCAGATCTGCGCCGTCATCCCCTATTTCGGCTATGCCCGCCAGGATCGCAAGAGCGCCGGCCGCACGCCGATCTCCGCCAAGCTCGTCGCCGACATGCTGACCACCGCCGGCGCCACGCGTGTGCTGACCATGGACCTGCATTCCGGGCAGATCCAGGGTTTCTTCAACATCCCCGTCGACAATATCTATGCCGCCCCGATCATCCTCAACGATATCCGCCAGCATGCATTGGACGACGTGGTCATCGTCTCCCCGGACGTCGGTGGTGTGGTGCGCGCCCGCGCCCTGGCCAAGAACCTGCACGTGGACATGGCCATCGTCGACAAGCGCCGGCCGGCCCCGAACGTGGCCGAGGTCATGAACATCATCGGCGACATCGAGGGCAAGCACTGCATCCTCGTCGACGACATGACCGACACCGCCGGCACCCTGTGCAATGCGGTCCAGGCCCTGTGCGAGCGCGGCGCCACCAAGGTGTCGGCCTATGTCACGCACGGCGTGCTCTCGGGCCCCGCCGCCGATCGCCTGCGCGCATCGCCGCTGCACGAACTCGTCGTCACCGACACCATCCTGCAGCCGCAGCGCATCCTGGACACCGGCAAGGTGCGTGTGCTTTCCGTGGGGCCGCTGATGGCCGAGGCCATCGCCCGCATCTACGATGCGCGTTCGATCTCCAGCTTGTACAGCGAATAAAAATCCCTAGACTGCCGCGCCTGCAGCAGCCCTGCTGCGGGCGGGGTTAAGCCCCGGCACCGCCGTCACGGGTCGACCCGACGGCGCATCATCCATAGGAGGAACACAATGTCCGATTACACCATCGAAGCCGAACTGCGCGAGAAGACCGGCCGCGCCGATACCCGCCGCCTGCGCCGCGCCGGCAAGATCCCGGGCGTCATCTACGGCGGCGGCAAGCCCGAGCTGCCGATCGTCATGGATGCCCTGACGCTGTCCAAACTGCTGGACCAGGAGCACTTCCACACCGCCATCATCGCCATCAACGTCAAGGGCGCGCGCGGCAAGAACGAGGCCCTGCTCAAGGATGTGCAGTACGATCCGCTGAAGGATACCGCCACCCATATCGATTTCTTCCGTGTCTCCTCCGAGTCCATCGTGGACATGGAAGTGCCGGTGCACCCGATCAACCACGAGAAGTGCCCGGGCGTCGTCGCCGGCGGCATTCTGGAGATCACCCGCCACTCGCTCAGCGTACACTGCCGTGCCGATGCGATCCCCGATCACATCGACATCGACTGCAGCAAGCTGCAGGTCGGCGATTCCATCCACGTCAATGAGCTCAAGCTTCCCAAGGGCGTGGAGGCGCCGCACGACGACGACTTCGCCATCGTCACCATCGCCGCACCGCGCGTCGAGGTCGAGGCCACCCCGGCAGCCGAGGAAGCGGCAGAAGGGGAAGCCGCCGGCGAATAAGCCGCCGCGGCTCTCTTTGCCATGCAGCTGCTGGTGGGACTGGGCAATCCCGGCGATACCTACCGGGACACCCGACACAACGTCGGCTTTCGCCTGCTCGACCGTCTAGCCGAATCCGAGGGGCTGCGCTTTGCCGCAGCCCCTCGCTTCAAGGCCGAGACGGCGACCTGGGAGTTCGGCGGGAACCGCATCCTGCTGGTCAAGCCGCAAACCTTCATGAACAACAGCGGCGAGGCGGTTGCCCCGCTTGCCCATTACTACAAGGTGCCGGTCGAGGACGTGTTCGTCGTCTACGACGACATGGACCTGCCGGCCGGCAAGACGCGTCTCCGGCACGGCGGCGGCCACGGCGGCCACAACGGCCTGCGCTCCCTGCACCAGCATCTGGGCAGCGATGCCTATGTGCGCATCAAGATCGGCATCGGCCGACCTCCGGCCGGCGGCGAGGTGACGCCCTGGGTGCTGGGCCGGGCCGCATCCGAGGACAGGCAGCACGAGCAGGCGGCCATCGCGGCCATCCTCCCCGAGCTGCCCACAATCCTGGCGGGGGACCTGGCGCGCGCCGCCAACCGCATCCACCTGGCCCTGGAGCCGAAGCCGTGAGGACGGCAAGTAAATCACTGGGAGACATGATATGGCACTGAGCATCGGTATCGTCGGACTCCCCAATGTCGGCAAATCCACGCTGTTCAACGCCCTGGCCGGCGGCGGCGCCGAGGCGGCGAACTACCCCTTCTGCACCATCGATCCGAACGTCGGCATCGTGCCGGTCCCCGATGCGCGCATCGACGCCCTGGCCGCCATCGTCAAGCCGCAGGCCATCCAGCACGCCGTCGTCGAATTCGTCGACATCGCAGGCCTGGTCGCCGGTGCCGCCTCGGGCGAGGGCCTGGGCAACCAGTTCCTGGCCAATATCCGCGAATGCGCCGCCATCGCCCACGTGGTGCGCTGCTTCGGCGACGATAATGTCGTGCATGTGGCCGGCCAGGTCGATCCGCTGTCCGACATCGAAACGATCGACACCGAGCTGATGCTGAAGGACCTGGATACGGTGCAGAAAGGCATCGCCCGTGTCGAGAAGATCGCCCGCGCCGGGGACAAGGATGCCAAGGTACAGCTCGCGCTCCTGAACCAGGTGCTGAAAGGCCTGGAGGACGGCACCACCGTCCGCCGCCAGGGGCTTGCCGGGGATAGGCTGGAGCAGCTGAAAGAACTCTGCCTGTTGACGGCGAAACCGGTGCTCTACATCGCCAACGTCGACGACAGCGCCCTGCCCGACGGCAACGCGCTGGTCGACAAGGTACGCGGACATGCCGCCGGCGAGGGCGCGCGCGTCGCCGTCGTTTCGGCACAGATCGAATCCGAACTGGCCGAGATGGATGCCGAGTCGAAGAAGGAATTCCTCGCCGACCTGGGCCTGGCCGAGCCGGGGCTGAACACGGTGATCCGCGAGGCCTACACGCTGCTGGACCTGATCACCTACTTCACCGCCGGCGTCAAAGAGGTGCGGGCCTGGACCATCCACCGCGGCGACACGGCACCGAAGGCGGCAGCCGTCATCCATACCGATTTCGAGAAGGGCTTCATCCGTGCCGAGACCATCGCCTTCGATGATTTCGTCGCCTGCGGCGGCGAGGCCAAGGCCAAGGAGGCCGGCAAGATGCGCCTGGAGGGCAAGGACTACGTCGTCAAGGACGGCGACGTCATGCACTTCCGTTTCAACGTCTAACAAACGCAGGCGCCGCAACGCCTGAGCGGCGCCGGCACCCCAAAGCCTAGCCCCCTGCGTCACTTGTCATTTTTTTTCCGAGGGTGTTTACTATCCGCCCCTATCGGGGAAATGGGCATTTGCCCAGTGGAGGGAAAGGCATGAAGCACGCGCTGAGCGATATCCCGGGCATCGGGGAAAGCACCGCCGCCATCCTGGCCGAGCACGGCATCGATTCCGTGAAGTCGCTCATCAAGGGTGGAATCAAGGGCCTGATGCAGGTGCCGGGATTCGGCGAGAAGCGCGCCGCCGTGACGCTCGCTGCCGCCGCCGCCCTGAAGGGTGAGAAGGCGAAGACAGAGCCGAAGAAAGAGAAAAAGGCGGACAAGCCGAAAAAGGCCAAGGACGCCAAGAAAAAAGACAAGAAGAAGAAAAAGAAGAAGGGCTGAGCCCCGATCTTCCCCATGTCTGAAACCATGAAATTATCCTTCCACGGCGCCGACCGCGGCGTCACCGGCTCCTGCCACATGCTCGAGGCCGCGGGCAAGCGCATCCTCGTCGACTGCGGTCTGTACCAGGGCGGCCGCGAGCTGGACGAGGAGAACGCCGAGGATTTCGGCTTCGACCCCGCCTCCATCGACACCCTGCTGCTCACCCATGCCCACCTCGATCATTGCGGGCGCATCCCGCTGTTGGTCAACCGCGGATTCCGCGGCGAGATCATCGCCACCGCGGCCACCCACGAGCTGGCGCGCGTGGTGCTGCTCGACTCCGCCCATCTGCAGGAAGAGGAGGCCGAGCGCCATGCCCGTCACGCCCATCGCCACGGCAATACCCCGCACGAGCCGCTCTACACCACCCTCGAAGCCCTGAATGCCATGGGCCACTTCGGGCGCACAGCGAGCTACGACCAGCCCATCGAACTGGGGCCGAATCTCACCGCCACCTTTTATGATGCCGGCCATATCCTCGGTTCGGCCTCCATCCGCATCGAGCAGAGCGGCGAACATGCGCGCTCGGTGATCTTCTCCGGCGATCTCGGCAGCAACGGCCACCCCATCCTGCGCGACCCGCAGATCCCGCCGGCCGCCGATGCCGTGGTCATGGAAACCACCTACGGCGACCGCCTGCACAAGGCGCCCGTGCCGTCGGTCGAGGAGCTTTATGACGCCATCACCGACACCATGGGGCGCGGCGGCAACGTCATCATCCCGACCTTCGCCCTGGAGCGCGCCCAGGAAATCCTGTACTTCCTGCGCGAGGGCATAGAGTCCGGGCGCCTGCCGAAAGGGCTGCCGGTGTTCCTCGATTCGCCGATGGCGATCTCCGCCACGGTGATCTTCCGCAACCATCCCGAATGCTACGATGCCGAGGCCAAGGCCCTGTTCGTCAATCACCACGACCCGTTCGCGCTGCCGAGCACCCATTTCACGCGCGAGACCGGTGAGTCCGTGGCCCTGAACCGGCTGGCCGGCGGCGGCGTCATCCTCGCCGGCTCCGGCATGTGCACGGGCGGGCGCGTGCGCCACCATCTGAAGCACAACCTGTGGCGCCAGGATTCCAGCGTCGTGTTCGTCGGCTATGCGGCCAAGGGCACGCTGGCACGTATCCTCATCGACGGCGCCAAGCAGGTGAAGCTGTTCGGCGAGCACATTCCGGTGAACGCCAAGCTGTACACCATCAACGGCTTCTCGGCGCACGCCGACCGCGACGAACTGCTCGCCTGGCACCGTGCCCTGAAGCCCAAGCGCACCATCCTCGTGCACGGTGACGAAGAGGCCATGGAAAGCTTCGCGGAACTGATCGGGAACGACACCCGCGTCGACATGCCCGAAAAGGGCGACGTCATCGACCTGTAGGCCGCGTTCCGGCCGCGGGAGGCAGCATGATCCTGACCACGAGCAACGACATCGCGGGCCGCTCCGTTAAGGAATACCTGGGCATCGTGCGGGGCGTGGTCGTCCGCTCCCCCAGCATCACGCAGGGGATGTTGGGCGGGCTGAAGCAGATGATCGGCGGCAACATCGAGTCCTACGCCAAAATGTGCGATCAGGCCCGCCAGCACGCCTTCGACCGCATGATCGAGCATGCCACCCAGCTGGGTGCCGACGCTGTCATCGCAGTCCGCTACGACGCCACCGACATCGGCCAGAACATCACCGAGGTGCTGGCCTACGGCACAGCCGTCAAGCTCGGTTAGTCGCTTCCAACGATCCATCCGATCACGCAACGGCTAATTTCGGCCAACGTCGCCACTCGGCATCGTGCTGCAGGATGCCGTTTCGATTGCCGGCCTGCCGGATTGATGCAACGACCTGCTGATTTGAGTGACACCTTCTGAATAGCAATCAACAACTTGAAATAACCATGCAGGAGGAAAAATTGCGCCAAATGACAGGCGACAAGTTTGCGGGATATGTTCTATCGTTCTCAAATTGGATTGGATGCGTCCAATCGGGATTCATGATTGTTTCAGGAGGGTGATATGACAGGTGTATTTGAGTTTGCTCTGGTGATTTTGGCAATTTTCGCTTGCTTCGTTTTCCTCTCGAAAGCCACAGCGTAAAGCAAGGCCATACGCGAAGCAGATCATAAGCGAGAACCATAAGACCAGAAAAGTCTGCAATTGGCCGGATTCGGTCATTCTCTGGGTAATTCTGAGATAAAGGCCGCGCGGCAAAAACGGCCTCGGTGACGATCAGGGGGCTGGATTCGGATAGCGCTGGTGTACGGCCTCGATCTGGTCCAGTACGTCCGAACTCAGTTCGATGTCGCCGCTGTCCAGGTTCTCGTTGAGTTGATCGAGACTGGTGGCGCCGAGGATGACGCTTGTGGTGAACCAGCGGGAGCGCACGAAGCCCAGCGCCAGTTGCGCTGGGCTGATCCCGGCCTCCTTGGCGATGCGCACATACTCGGCGGTGGCCTCCGGTACGTTCGGCTTGGCGTAGCGCTGGCCGAAGCCGGGGAACATGGTGATGCGCCCCGCAGTCTCGGGATCGGCGTGGTACTTTCCCGTCAGCCAGCCGAAGGCCAGGGCGCTGTAGGCGAGCAGCCCGACATGCGTATGACGGCAGACCTCGGCGAGACCCGCCTCGAAGGTGCGGTTCATCAGATGGTAGGCGTTCTGAATCGACGCCACCTTCGGCAGATTCATCTCGCCCGCCAGGCGCACGAACTCGCACACGCCCCACGGCGTCTCGTTGGAAAGACCCACATAGCGCACCTTGCCGGCGGCCACCAGCTCGCCCAAGGCTTCCAGCTGCTCGGCGATCGGCTCGGCCTCGTGCTCCTCGGCCGCGTCGTAGCTGGTACCACCGAACATCGGCACATAGCGATCCGGCCAGTGGATCTGGTACAGATCCAGGTAATCGGTGTTGAGCCGTGCCAGGCTGGCATCGATGGCGGCATGAATCTGTTGGCGCTTGATGCGCGGGCCGCCGCGGATCCACTCGAAGCCGCGCGAAGGACCAGTGATCTTGCTGGCGACGATCAGCTGGTCGCGCTGCTGGTGCTTCAGCCAGCTGCCGACGAAGGATTCGGTGCGGTGTGCCGTCTCGGCGCGCGGCGGCACCGGGTACATTTCGGCGGTATCGATGAAGTTGACGCCGCGCTCCACGGCAAGATCGAGCTGTGCATGCGCCTCGAGCCTCGCTGTTCTGCTCGCCGAAGGTCATCGTGCCCAGACTCAGGGCGGAGACGTGAAGATTGGATTCCCCAAGCTGCCGGTATTCCATGTCTATCTCCCTGGTCTGAACCTGATGTGACCGCTCTGGCCATCGTGCCTTACGAACTGTGCGTTCTTTCTTGCATGCCCAAGAAAGAACCAAAGAAGGGCACCCCTGAACCCGTCAGGCCTTCGGCTCCCCGGTCCTGCATGCCCGGAACCGGCCGCGGCTCCGCCGCTCGTTTCCGCTTCCGGGCATTGGTCCCGGCTAACGGCTAGCGGGGCTTAGTCGGACCCAAACGAATCAGTGGTGCGAGAGCCAGCGCTCGGCGTCGAGTGCGGCCTTGCAGCCCTCGCCGGCCGAGGTGACCGCCTGACGGTAGACCGGATCGGCGACATCACCGGCCGCGAACACGCCCTCCACCGAAGTGGCCGTGCTCTTGCCCTTGGTGACCAGGTAACCGGTCTCGTCCATCTCCAGCTGGCCCTTGAGGAAATCGGTGTTCGGCTTGTGGCCGATGGCGATGAATACGCCGTGCACGGTGAGATCCTCGGTGGCGCCGTCCTCGGTGGACTTGAGGCGAATGCCGGTGACGCCCGAATCGTCGCCGAGGATTTCCTCGGTGGTGCGATTCCACTTCACCTCGATGTTCGGGGTGGCGAACAACTTGTCCTGCATGATCTGCTCGGCGCGCAGGCTGTCTCGGCGATGGATCAGAGTGACCTTGCTGCACAGATTGGCCAGATAGATCGCCTCCTCGACCGCCGTATCGCCGCCGCCGACGACGGCGACCTCCTTGCCGCGGTAGAAGAAGCCGTCGCAGGTGGCGCAGGCCGACACGCCCTTGCCGGCAAAGGTTTCTTCGCTGGGCAGGCCCAGGTACTTGGCCGAGGCGCCGGTGGAAATGATCAGTGCATCGCAGCTGTATTCGCCCTCGTCGCCCTTCAATACGAAGGGGCGCTTGGAGAGATCCGCGGTATTGATGTGGTCCCAGACAACCTCGGTGCCGAAGCGCTCGGCCTGGGCCTTGAAGTCTTCCATCATCTCCGGGCCCTGCACGCCGTCCTTGTAGCCCGGATAGTTGTCGACGTCCGTCGTCGTCGTCAGCTGGCCACCGGGCTGGATGCCCTGGATCAGCACCGGCTTCAGGTTGGCGCGCGCCGCATAGACGGCGGCGGTGTAACCGGCCGGGCCGGAACCGAGAATGATCAGGCGATGATGCTGCACGTCAGCCATGGAATACCTCCGGGGGGAATGGGTCGGCAAGGGTAGCCGTGCCTTACAACAGGGTCAAAACGAAAACAAGCGGGACCCAGCGCACATTCGGCCTCCGGCCGGGGCGGATAGCATCTCTGCATGATTGGGACACGCATCCGTACCCGCCTGCTGCCGGCGCTGACCCTGCTTCTGGTGGCCTGCAGCAGCTCGCCGCAGCTTCCCGCCCTGCCCGCCGACGGCGTCATCCTGGCCTTCGGCGACAGCCTGACCCACGGCACAGGCGCCGCCAAGGGCCAGGGCTACCCGGCCGATCTGGCGCGCCTGAGCGGGCACCCGGTCGTCAACGCCGGCGTGCCGGGTGAAACCAGCGCGCAGGGGCTGGCACGGCTGCCGGCGGTACTGGATCAGGTGCAGCCCTCGCTCTTGATCCTGTGCCACGGCGGCAACGACATGCTGCAGAAGCTGAATCCGGAGGCGATGGAGCACAACCTGTGCGCCATGGTCGGGCAGGCGCAGCGGCGCGGCATCCCGGTGCTGCTGATCGGCGTGCCGCACCCCGGCCTGCTATTGAGCACAGCCAGGCTCTATGAAAGGGCCGCGAAAAAAATGCATGTACCGATCGATAACGGCATCCTCGCCGGCATTCTGCGCAGGGGCGATCTGAAGTCCGATTACGTCCATCCCAATGCGCAGGGTTACCGGCAAATGGCCGCGGCCGTGTTCGCGCTGCTGAAGGCTAAAGGAGCCCTGGCCAGCCCGGCCTAGCGATCGCGGTAGCGCAGCAGCAGGTCCCCGTACATATCGATGCGCCGGTCGCGCAGGAAGGGCCACATGCGCCGCACCTGCTCGCTGCGGCCAAGATCGATGTCCGCCACCAGCACGACCTCGGCATCGGCCGGAGCCTCCGCAATGAGCTCGCCTTGCGGGCCGGCCATGAAGCTGCCGCCCCAGAAATCCAGTCCGCCCTCGTCCACCGGACTCGACTCGAAGCCGGTGCGGTTGGCGCAGATCACCGGCAGGCCGTTGGCCACGGCATGGCCGCGCATCGAGATCTCCCAGGCCTGGCGCTGGCGCAGCTGGTCGTCCTCGGGCTCCGCGCGATCCCAGCCGATGGCGGTCGGGTAGATCAGCAGCTCGGCCCCGGCCATGGCCATCAGGCGCGCGGCCTCCGGGTACCACTGATCCCAGCAGACCAGTACGCCCAGCCGGCCGACGCTGGTGTCCACCGGCACGAAGCCGAGATCGCCCGGTGTGAAATAGAACTTCTCGTAATAGGCAGGATCGTCCGGGATATGCATCTTGCGATAGGTGCCGGCGATCGAACCGTCGGCCTCGATGACCACGGCCGTGTTGTGATACAGGCCGGTGGCGCGGCGCTCGAACAGGGAGGCGACGACGACGATACCCAGTTCGGCCGCGACCTCGCCCAGCAGCTCGGTCGAGGGCCCCGGGATCGGCTCGGCCAGGTCGAACAGGGCCGGATCCTCGATCTGGCAGAAATACGGCGTGGCGTGCAACTCCTGCAGCACCACCAGCTTCGCCCCGTCCTTCGCCGCCCCGACGATGCCCTCGATGCTGGCCGCCAGGTTGGCGGCGCGATCGCTCCCGCAGCGCTGCTGCACCAGGCCGACGCGCAAAACCTTCGCATCCATCGTACTCATGACCATACCCCCTCGGGCAACTGCATGCTCATGCAATGCAGGCTACCACCCTGCTCGATCAGCGGTGAACAGGGAATGCCGATGACCTCGCGATCGGGAAAGCAGCCGGCGATGGCCTCAAGCGCCCTGCCATCGGCATCGTCATCATAGACCGGTACCAGCACGGCGCCGTTGATGACGAGGAAATTGGCATAGGACGGTGCCACCCGCTCACCGATGCCGTTGGTCCTGGGCTTGGGCCAGGGCAGGGCCACCAGCTTATACGGCCTGCCATCGGCGGTCGTCAGGCCGGCCAGCTCGGCGCGCATGGCCGCCAGTTCCCCGTAATGCTCGTCGTCCGCATCGTCGCAATGCATATGGAGGATAGTGTCGTCGGGAGCGAAGCGGGCCAGGATATCGATATGGCTATCGGTGTCATCGCCGGCCAGATGCCCATGGCGCAGCCACAGCACGCGTTCGGCGCCAAGCTGCTGTTTGAGCATCGCCTCGATCTGCGGCAACGATAGATGCGGATTGCGGTTGGGCGAGAGCAGGCAGGCGGCGGTGGTCAGGATGGCCCCGGCACCGTCCGACTCGATGGAGCCGCCCTCCAGCACCAGCCCCAGCGTGCGCATCGGATGCGACCCCAGATCGCCCAGGGCATGCAGGCGGCGGCTCACCTGGTTATCCAGATCGGCGGCGAACTTCAGGCCCCAGCCGTTGAAGCCGAAATCGAGCAGCTCCGGCCTGCCGTCCCGGAGCACGGTGATCGGGCCGAAGTCCCGGGCCCAGGTATCGTTGGTGGGCAGGCCCACGATGCACACCCGTTCCATGACGGCGCCGGCGGCCGCAAGCCTGTCCAGCACGTGCGGCGCATCCTGGGCCACGATCAGCACGCGCTCGAAGCGGCTGATCTCGGTGGCGATGGCCGCCACGCATGGCTCCACATGTTCCAGCATGTCCGCCCAGTCGCTGGCCGCATGCGGCCAGGCCAGCAGCACGCCGCTCTGCGGCTCCCATTCCGCCGGCAGCCTCGCAGCCGTCCCCGTCACAGCAGGAAAATCGTGGCCAGGCCCAGGAAGGCCGAAAAGCCGACGATATCGGTGACCGTGGTCAAAAAGATGCTCGAGGCCAGGGCCGGGTCGATGCCGATCCGGCGCAGCGTCAGCGGGATCAGTGCCCCGAACAGGCCGGCCGCGCACATATTCGTCAGCATGGCCATGCCGATCACCAACCCCAGCTTCCAGCCCAGTGCCGGGAACCATACCGACGCCACCGCGCCCATGATCAGGCCCAGCAATACGCCGTTAACGATGCCGATACCCACCTGCCGCACCAGCACGCGCCGGGCGTTGTTGAAGCTGATCAGGCCCAGCGCCAGGCCGCGCACGACGACGGTCAGCGTCTGCGTGCCGGCATTGCCGCCCATGCCGGCGACGATGGGCATCAGCACCGCCAGCGCCACGATGGCGGAGATCGTGTGCTGGAAGCGCGACACCACGTAGGAGGCGAGGATGGCGGTCAAAAGATTCACGAACAGCCAGATGCCGCGCCGCCAGGCGCTGCGATACAGGGGCTCGGTCAGATCGTCGGCATCGGACAGGCCGGCCAGGCGGAACATGTCCTCCGTCGCCTCCTCCTGCACGACGTCGATGATGTCGTCGGCGGTGATGCGGCCGACCAGCATGCCGGCTTCGTCGACGACCGGCAGGGCCAGCACGTCGTACTTGTCGAAGATATGGGCGACCTCTTCCTGGTCCTGGCCGGCGACGGCGCGCGGGAATTCCCGGTCCATGACGTCTCCGGCAAGCTGTTCCGGCTCCAGGAACAGCAACTCGTGCAGCGGCATGGCGCCGACGAGGCGGCCGTCGTCGTCGACGACATAGGTGTAGTTCAGATCCTCGATCTCGCGGCCCCAGCGGCGCAGCACGCTGAGGACCTTGGCGACATTCCAGTCCTGGCGCACCTTGAACAGCTCGGCCTGCATCAGGCCGCCCGCCGTCTCCTCGTCGTGGGCCATCAAGGGCTCGAGGCCACGGCGATCGTCCGGCTCCAGGCGCTCGATGACCGCCTGCGCCACGTCTGCATCGAGCGACTGCAGCAGGTCGGCGGCATCGTCGGAATCCAGGTGGCGCACCACCGTCTCGATATGGTGCGGATCGAGCAACTCGAGCAGGTTCTCGCGCATGCTCTCGGGCAACTCGAGCAGCGTCTCGCCGCGCAGGTCCGGCGGCACGGCGAGCAACAGGCGCCGGCGCTCTTCGTCGTCGGCACAGTCGAGGATGATGGTGGCGATCTCGCGCGAATGCATGGCGGCCAGGCGATGGCGCAACGCCTCGGCCGAATGCTCGGCGAGTGCCAGTGCCTCCTCGGCCCGCAACAACGGTGCTTCGCGCTTGGTCTCGTCGGCCATGGATCCATGCCTCCGGAAATTGGACGCCGTCCCGGGCGCAGACGGCACCCGGAGAAGGCGGCGAACCCTAGCACAGGGGGTGGCGCCAGTGCACCGCCTTTCCACGGCCGATGCCGTGGCATTCACGGCCCGGATGCGGCATGATGCGCCGCCCATGAGTGAGCGCAGCGTGCACCCGATCCCCGCCGGGCTGTCCCATCATCTGGCCGAGCTCGCCCGGGCTCCCGCGCTGACGGTCTTCGTCTGTGCCGACCTGCGCCGCTACCGTCAGCTGGCCGACGAGTTGGGCTTCTTCCTGCACGACGCGCCGGATCTGCTTTGGCGTTTCCCGGCCTGGGAGACCCTGCCCTATGACCGCAGCAGCCCGCACCATGCCATCGTCGGCGAGCGCTTTTCCACGCTGGGCCGCCTGTTGCGCGAGCCTGTGCCTAGGGGCCTGGTACTCACCGCCCTTCCGGCCTGGCTGCAACGCATCGCCCCGCCCGAATCCATCGCCGCCCATGTCTGGCAGCTGGCCGAGGGAGATGCCATGGACCTGGGCGCCCTGGTGCGCCGGCTGACCGAGGGCGGCATGCAGCCGGTGGACCGCGTGCTCGGCCGCGGCGAATTCGCCGCCCGCGGCGGCCTGCTCGACATCTGGCCGGCGGCCGAGGACGGTCCGATCCGCATCGACCTGTTCGGCGATACCGTCGAGAGCATCCGCCGCTTCGACATCGAGACCCAGCGCTCCGGCGAATCCTTGCCGCGCTTCACCTCGGTGCCGGTGCGCGAGATCATCCTGGACGAGGCCGGGCGCGGGCGCTTCGCCGCGGCCTTCCGCGAGCGCTTCCCCCAATTGCGCACACACCCGATGCTTGCCGCCGTGCAGGCCGGACGCCCGCACCCGGGCATCGAGTCGCTGCTGCCGATGGCCTACGAGGCCACGGCGAGGCTCACCGATTACCTGCCTGGCGGAACCCGATTGCTGGCCGACGCCGGACTGGACGAGGCCCGGGACCAGTTCGCGGCCCAGGTGCGCTCGCAGTTCGAGCTGATGCGCCTGAGCCAGGAGCCGGTGATCTCGCCGCAGGAGCTGTACGCGGTCGAGACCCCACTCGGCACCGAGTCCATGGCCATGCCCAAGCCAGCCGCCGTTCCCTCGCTGGACGATTTCCAGGGCCGGGCCCGGCCGCTGCATGCCCTGCTCGACGCCCTGCAGGGGCGCCTGGACGAGGGCTGGGGGCTACTGCTCGTGGCCCACGGCCCGGGCCAGCGGGAGCGCATGTTCGAGGCCTGCCAGCCGCTGTCCGCATCCATCCACGAAGCGGCGGGCTGGACGGACATCGATGGAAAGATGTCGGTGCAGGGCCTGATCGGTTTCCTCGATGCCGGCTTCGCCCTGGCAGACGAAAGGCTGTTGGTGCTGACCGGACGCGAGCTGCTGGGCCAGAAGCTGCCACGCCGCCAGCACCGACGCCGCAGCGTACGCGCCGACGTGTTCAACAGCCTCCAGGAGCTGAAGCCCGGCGATCCCGTAGTGCACGAGGAGCACGGCGTCGGCCGCTACCGCGGCCTGTCCAGCATGGACATCGACGGTGTCGCTGCCGATTTCCTGCACATCGAATATGCCGGTGACGCCAGCATCCATCTGCCGGTCGAGGAACTGGACCGGTTGCACCGCTACACCGGCGAGGAGGCGCCGAGCCTGAATCGTCTGGGCAGCGAGCAGTGGAAGAAGACGCGCGAGCGCGTGCAGCACGACCTGCTTGGACATGGCCCACGAACTCGTCGACACCGAAGCCGCCCGCCAGCGTGCGGGACGGGAGCCGTTCGCGCTGACGGGCGCCCTGCTGGATGCCTACGAGGAATTCGCCGCCCGCTTCCCCTTCGAGGAGACGGACGACCAGGCCGAGGCCATTCGCCAGGTGCTCGCCGACCTGCAGCGCGGCAAGCCCATGGACCGCGTCATCTGCGGCGACGTCGGCTTCGGCAAAACGGAAGTGGCGATGCGCGGCGCCTTCGTGGTGGCGCGCGCCGGCCGGCAAGTGGCGCTGCTGGCGCCGACCACGGTGCTCGCCAATCAGCATTTCGCCAGCCTCTCCGACCGCTTCGCCGGCACCGGGCTGGGCATCGAGCTATTGTCCCGCATCCAGGGGAAAAAGGAAACCGAGCGCATCCGCCGGGAGCTCGCCAGCGGCGCCATCCGCATCCTTGTCGGCACCCACAAGATGCTGGCCAGCCAGTTCGAATTCGCAGACCTGGGCCTCGTCATCGTCGACGAGGAGCAGCGCTTCGGCGTCAAGGA
This sequence comes from uncultured Zetaproteobacteria bacterium, assembly GCA_963764315.1. Taxonomy (GTDB): domain Bacteria; phylum Pseudomonadota; class Zetaproteobacteria; order Mariprofundales; family Mariprofundaceae; genus DATLWN01. Next base: position 28,285 of record CAVXSB010000001.1, on the reverse strand, counting down.
CAAGGAGCGGCTGAAGGCGCTGCACCATGGCTGCGACGTGCTGACGCTGACCGCCACCCCCATTCCGCGCACCCTGCACCAGACGCTGTCGGGGCTGCGCGACATCTCGGTCATCACAACCCCGCCGGCCGAGCGCGAGGCGATTCGCACCGTAGTCACCGCCTTCGACGAGCACCTGGCGGTGGAGGCGATCCGCCGCGAGATGTACCGCGGCGGCCAGGTCTATTATCTGCACAACCACGTGCAGAGCATCGATCGCATCTCCCGCCGCCTGACGGAGCTGTTGCCGGAGGCCGAGATCGGCATCGCCCACGGCCAGATGAGCGCGGCCCAGCTCGACCGGCGCATGCTCGATTTCTACGAGGGTCGCCTGCACATCCTCGTGTGCACCACCATCATCGAATCCGGCCTGGACGTACCGAACGCCAACACCCTGATCGTCGAGCGCGCCGATCTGTTGGGTCTGTCCCAGTTGCACCAGATCCGCGGACGCGTCGGCCGTAGCCACCAGCAGGCCTATGCCTATTTGTTCACCCCCGATGCGCGCGCCATGACCCCGGATGCCAGGGAGCGCCTAGCCGCCATCGCCCAATATACGGAGCTCGGCGCCGGCTTCATGCTGGCGCGCCAGGACATGGAGATCCGGGGTGCGGGCAACCTGCTGGGCGCACAGCAGAGCGGCCAGATCGAGGCCATCGGTCTCGACCTGTACATGGAAATGCTCAGCGAGGCGGTGGCCGAGGCCAGGGGCGAGAAGCCGGAGCGCGTGCCCCCGCTGGACATGCACCTGGCCGTGCATGCCATCCTGCCGCCGGACTACATCCCGCAGATCGGCGAGCGCCTGGCGTTGTACCGACGCATCGCCCGTACCAGCGACGATGCACAGGCCAGCCTGCTGTTCGAGGAGATGACCGACCGCTTCGGACGCATGCCGGCCCCCGCCCGGCTGTGCCTGGAAACGGCGCGCGTGCGCTGGCGGGCCAGGAAGCTGCGCCTCGGCCGCCTCGATGCCTCCAGCCAGGGCATGCGGCTGGTGTTCACCGAGGCCTCGCCGATCGATCGCATGAAGCTGCTGAAGCGCGTGCAGGCCGATCCGAATCGTCACGCCCTGCGCCCGGACGGCAGCCTGACGCTGATCGGCGACTGGCGTGAGGCCCGGGAACGGCTCGCGTACGTCATCGCCTTCCTCGACGAGCTTCTGGAGGGCTGAGCCCCGCCGACCCGCGTCAGCGGCATCGCCATCGCAATTGCCATCGGCAGTGCGCTCATGAAGGATGCAGGCCATGACATCGACCCCTGCCGCCAACGCCCCGACGCTTGCCGAGCCCGGCCTGTTGTTCATGGACATGGACTCGACGCTGATCCAGTGCGAGTGCATCGACGAGATCGGCGATTTCCTCGGTATCAAGCCGCAGATTGCCGCCATCACCGCACGCGCCATGAAAGGGGAACTCGATTTCGCCGCCTCGCTGACCGAACGCGTATCCCTGCTGGCCGGCCTCGACGCATCGGTGCTGGATGCGGTATACGAACAGCGTGTCCGGCTCACCGACGGTGCCGAGCGCCTCATCGAAACCGTGCATGCGCATGGCTGGAAGGTCGGTCTCGTCTCCGGCGGATTCACCTACTTCACCGACCGGCTTAAACAGCGCCTGTCGCTGGACTACGCGCTGTCCAATGTGCTGGAGATCCATGCCGGCAAACTCACCGGCAGCGTGCTGGGGGATATCGTCGATGCGGCGGCAAAGAAACGGACGCTGCTGAATCAGGCGGCGGCATGGGACATTCCGCTGTCGCAAACGGTTGCGCTGGGCGATGGGGCCAACGACCTGCCGATGCTGCATACCGCCGGCCTCGGCATCGCCTTCCACGCCAAGCCGAAGGTCGTCGCTGAGGCCCCTTGGGCCATCAACGAAGGCGGTCTGGACCGCACGCTGGAGCTGCTGCGCCGCTAGCCGGGATCCGCTGCCTACAGGCCCTCGGTCAGCATCGACAGTTCGCGCGCCGAGAAGCCGGCCTGTCGCCGCGCCGGCAGATTGTACGGCCCATGCAGGCCGTCCGGAAAATGGCGGGTGAGCAGGGCGAAGAAGGTCTCAGCCGCCTCCAGCCCCCGCTGCCTGCAAAGAAAGCGGAACCAGCGCGTGCCGACCCCGACATGGCCGACCTCCTCCTCGTAGATGACGCTCAGTATCGCCGCCGCCTCGGCATCATTCGCCTGCGTGAGCCTGTCGATAAGGTTCGGCGTCACATCCAGCCCACGCGCCTCCAGCACCCGTGGTACCAGGGCCATGCGCTCCAGTACGTCGCCGCCGGTCTTCACCGCCATCTCCCAGAGCCCGTCGTGCGCCGGATGATCGCCGTAATCGGCTCCGAACGACTGCAGATAACCGCGCACCATGATGAAATGGCGCGCCTCCTCGGCAGCCACCTGCAACCAGTCGGCGTAATACGCATCCGGCATGTCCCGGAAGCGGTGCACGGCATCGAGCGCCAGATTGATGGCATTGAACTCGATATGCGCCACCGCATGCATGAAGACGAGCCTTCCCTCCCGACTGCCCATGCCCCGCTTCGCCAGCCGCTTGGGGGGCACCAGCACCAGGCGCTGAGGCCGGCCCGGGGCATGCAGGTCGGCCACGGGCGCCTCCCGATCCCTCTCCCAGCGGCCGACCCGGAAATCCTGCAGCAGCTCGGTCACCGCCGCCGATTTTATCATGGGGTCCGCCAACTGCAGGCAATATCCTGTGCGCGCGAATAGGCCTGTGTGCGCAAACAGGACGGCACGCGCGAAGGAAGCTCCGGCAGCCCCATGTTCGTCGGCTTGTTCAGGGGCCATCATGTCGACACAATAGCGCCATGCCATCCGACCACAACCGGACGGACCCCCAACGCGCGCGTGCCATCGCCTTCGCGGCGCTGGTGCAGTCCGCGTATCTCGTCGATGGCCTGGCCCGCAATGGCAACCTCGACTCCGAGGACTTCGAGACCGCCGTCAAGAGCATCCTCACCGAGAACACCGAGGTGCCGGAAGCGGTCTACGGCAGCCTCAGACACCTGCACACCGGCCTGCATCTGGGCATGCGCCTGCTCAAGGGGGAACAGTTGTCCCGGGCCAGGGCCATCATCTCCTACGGCACCAGCCTGATGCGCCTGGAGCGCAGCCTGTCCCGATCCCCGAATATCCTGGCCCAGTTGGCATCCGGCATCGCGCGGGGCCGCAGCCAGGCCGACTACTTCGGCAGCTTCACCCATGCAAACCTCGTCGCCAACCTGGCCGGGCTGTATGGCGACACCCTGAGCACCATCAAGCCGCGCATCATCGTGCAGGGCAAGGCCGAACACCTGTCCCAGTCCGCCAATACGGACAAGGTGCGCACCCTGCTTCTGGCCGGCATCCGCGCCGCCCATCTATGGCGCGTTTCCGGCGGCGGACGCCTGCACCTGATCCTCGGACGTCGACGCCTGCTGGCCGAGATGGGCGCCCTGCTGAAGGAGTCCCATCGCGGCTAGGGCCTATTCATACACGTTCTGTGTTGCCGGGCATTGATGCCGGGGCTCGGGACGATAGCATGCACCTATGAAGATCGATGTCGCCATCCTTGGTGCGACCGGCTATACCGGCGCCGAACTGATCCGCCTGATCGATGCGCACCCGCATTTCCGCATCGCGCACCTGGCGGCCCATAGCCAGGCCGGCAAGCCGGCCGGCGCGGTGCTGCCAGGCCTTGGCGGCACCACCGCAACCATGATGCTGCATGCATCCGATGCCCCGCTGCCGGATTCGGCGCAACTCGTGTTCACCGCCCTGCCCCACGCCGCTGCCGCCGCCAGTGTGGCGAAGGCTCTGGGCGCCGGCATGAGGGTCGTCGATCTCAGTGCCGATTTCCGGCATGCCAGCGCCGAGACCTTCCGGGCCGCCTATGACACCGAGCACCCGCATCCGGACCTGCTCTCGCAGGCCGTATATGGCCTGAGCGAGTTCGCGCGCGAGGCCATCGCCGATGCCCGGCTTGTGGCCAACCCCGGCTGCTACCCGACATCCGCCCTGCTGCCCCTGGTGCCGCTGCTGAAAACCGGCGACATCGAGGCAAAGGGCGTCATCATAGATGCCAAGTCGGGCGCCTCGGGTGCCGGCCGCGGCACCAAGGCGGAGTTGTTGTTCTGCGAGGTCAACGAGGGAATGCGCCCCTACGGCATGCCCCGGCACCGCCATGCCTGGGAGATGGATGAATGGGCCTCGGCCTATGCCGGACGGGACACGAGCGTGCGCTTCGTACCGCATATCCTGCCGATGACGCGCGGCATGCTGAGCACGCTGCACCTGACCGGGAACCATCCGCAGACCTGGCACCGGGCCCTGAGCGAGGCCTTCGCCGGCGAGCCGTTCGTACGCGTGCTTCCCGAGGGGCAACTTCCCTCCACCCACGGCGTGCGGGGAAGCAATCGCTGCGATATCGGCCTGTGCGTCACCGGAGAGGATTCGGCAGTGGTCGTCAGCTGCATCGATAACCTGCTCAAGGGCGCCGCAGGCCAGGCGATCCAGAACGCCAACCTGATGTTCGGCCTCGATGAGACCGCCGGGCTGCCCCTGCATGCGGTCTGGCCATAACGGCTTGAGGAAGGGACGTTGATCAAGGCCATCGGCCGGGCCCTGTGGCGACCCAGGCAGCTGATGATCATCGATCAGCATGCCGGGCGGCCGACCCGCTACCTGATGCTGCGCCCCGCCATACTGATACTCACCGTTGTCGTGCTGGCCGGTGCCGGTTTTACGGGCGGGCTGTACTACGCCCCGCCGAAAGATCCCGACCTGATGCCGCAGTACTTGCAGTTGCAGCGGGAAAATGCCAAGTTGCAAACTGAACTGGCAAGCCGGGAGGCCTCGATCGCCATCAAGGATGCGCAGATCGCCCAGTACGCCAAGGACGGCAAGTCCATGCGGGCCAAGATCAAGACCCAGGGCGACCGCCTCGATACCTTCGACAGCATCATCGAGGCCATGAAGCAGGACGGCATCCACCTGGTGCACAGTCAGGCGTTGTGGCCCAACGCACAGACGCTGAGCTACCATTTCATTGTCGTTAAGGGCGGCAATTATCCGAGGAGCGTCATCGGGTATTTCAAGTGCTATGTGACCGATCCCGCCAGCGGCAAATATATCGCCTTGCCATGGCATAACGGTCAGGAGAAACTCCCGTACAAGGTCGTCAACGACACCTTCGTGGATGGGCAGATGGACTGGAAGCAGGCATGGAAACCGGCCTCGCTATTACTCGTGCGATATGACCCAGCGAACAGAGAGAAAGGGCGATATACGATCGCCGTGCAAGGAGCGAATTGATGAAAATGAGCAAGACAACTAAACCCTCGATGCGTGGAGACGGTCTGCATATCGAGACCCTGATCGGTTCGCACGCACGCTTCGTCGGCGAGCTGGACTTCGAAGGGGCGGTGCGCATCGACGGCCGTTTCGAGGGCAATATTCGCTCAAAGAACGAGGGCACGCTGGTCGTCAGCGTCAACGCCGAGATCAAGGGCGAGGTGGATGTTCCGCACCTGATCCTGCACGGCACCGTCACCGGCAATGTGCGCGCCTCGAAATCGCTGCAGGTGGGAGAGAAGGGCAAGCTGAACGGCGACGTCGAGTACACCATCCTGACGCTGGCCGAAGGCGCCGCCATCAACGGCCGCTGCGTGCGCATCGTCGAAGAGAAGGAAGCCACCAATCAGGCGCAAAAGGCCCCGATCCACGCGCACGGTACGCCCGCGGCGGCATGATCGCCAGCTACCGGCAGTGGCGCCCGGATATCGCCGATTCGGCCTTCGTGGCCGATTCGGCCGAGGTGCTCGGCCGGGTGTGGATCGGTGAGGCGTCCGGTATCTGGTACCAGTGCGTGCTCCGCGGCGATGTGCACGACATCCACATCGGTGCCGGCAGCAATATCCAGGATCACACCACGATCCATACCAGCGAGGGCGTGAGCCCCTGCATCGTGGGTGACCGCGTCACCGTCGGCCATCGCGTCATTCTGCACGGCTGCGAGATCCAGGACGAATGTCTGGTCGGCATGGGCGCCGTCGTCATGGACCGCGCCGTGCTTGAATCCGGCTGCCTGCTTGGCGCGGGATCGCTGGTCCCCGAGGGCAAGGTGCTGCGCGGCGGCTACCTGTATGCCGGCGTCCCGGCCCGGGAGCGGCGAGAACTGAACGACGACGAGAAGGCCTTCCTGCCCCGCTCGGCGGCGCATTACGTGGCGCTCGCCAGGCTGCACCGAACCGAAGTCCAGCGCCTGGGCTAAATGTCGCACGTCCGCACCGCCATCGATATCGGCTCGAACACCCTGCGCCTGCTCATCGCCGGCGATGCGGGGCCGGGCGAACTCTTCCCGTGGCGCGACGTTTATCGCACCCACCGTATCGTACGTCTCGGCGAGGGCCTGCACGAAAACGGCCGCTTGTCCGAGGCCGGCATGGCCAGGGCGCTCGCCGCCCTCACCGAATTCGCGAAGCTGATCATCGAACACGGCGGCAACCTCACGCACACCCATGCCGTGGCCACCGCCGCCATGCGCGAGGCCGAGAACGGTCAGGCCTTCCGGAACCGCATCGAGCGGGAGACCGGCATCCGCGTGAAAATCATCGAGGGGGAGGCGGAGGCGCGGCTATCGCTGGCGGGAGCCGCGGCCGTGCTCCGGCCCGACACGCGCGCGGACATGCTGCTGTTCGACATCGGTGGCGGCAGCACCGAGTTCATTCGTGTGCAGAATGAGGCGCTCGTCGATGCCGTGAGCCGCAAGCTCGGCGTCGTGCGCCTGGTCGAGGCACATCTCGCGAGCGACCCGCCGTCGGCCGGCGATTACGAGGCCATGCGCGCGGCCGCCGATGCCCATCTTGAGGCGGTGGCCGCGGGCTGGCCGGACGCACGGGCGCCGAAACACCTGGTCGGTACCGCCGGCACCGTCACCACCCTGGCGGCCGTACATCTCGACCTCTATCCCTACGATGTGGCGCGCATCAACAACCTGCGCATGAGCCATATCGAATTCGCCGCCCTGCGCGACCGTCTGCTGGCCATGAACCATGCCGAGCGCCAGGCGATGCGCACCATCGAGCCGGGACGGGCCGACCTCATCGTGGCGGGCCTGGCCATCATCGATGCCATTCTCTCGCGCTGGTCCTATCCGGAGCTGATTGTCGTCGATGCAGGGCTACTCGAAGGCGCCTGGCTGGAAGCCCCGTCGCATTAAACCAAGGCCATGGCTCTTCCAGCCGGTGGCAGACTCACATGCTGGGATTTCGGGCGCGCAAAGGAAACCTTCTAGATTTCCCGCATCACCGATCTGCCCCCATGTCGAAAAAGAGCAAGAAAAATCCAATGGCGGCAATGAGCAAGCATGTGCCTGCGGTCAATTCCCAGCCGTAAAACCCAACGGAATGCCTCGCATCATATAGGGAGAACGACCCCATCATCGCGTGAGCCTTGTGTAGAGCGTAAAGCCCAAACCCGGCGCAGAACAGATACAGAACCCAGAGCCACCTCATGTAAATCTCCCCGAGGAAAATGCCATCGATGCCGATCAGCCTAACCGCTTTTCCAGAACCTGTTAACAGGCTCTGACTCAGTGTATCGGATAGGCCATAAAGTCCCGTCTCTTTATATGCCCTCCCCTCGGATCGGGCTGCTTTGCATGTCTCAAGTCCAGCCATGGAGGCCTCCCCTACGGGCGGAAGCAGCCATCAGTCGAAATAGCTGTCCGCTCGGGCCTGAACCTCGTCCATCGCCTGCTGGAAGCGGTACAGGTTCTCGGCATTGTCATCGCTGTCGGCATAGACCGGCTCGCCGATTACAAAGACGCCGCGCGTGAACGGCAGCGGTAGGTAGAAGCGGTCCCAGGAATTGATCCGCCGGTGCCGCTTCGTCGCGTAACAGACGGCGCGAATCGGCAGACCGCTTTTTTTCGCCAGCAACACGGTGCCGGGCTGCATCACCTCACGCGGACCCTTCGGTCCGTCCGGGGTGATGCCGAGCGCCCTGCCATTTTTGGCTAAGCCGATCATCTCCCGGAACACGCGCGCCCCTCCCTTCTTGGTTGAGCCGCGGCTGGCTTCGATGCCCATCAGCTGCACGGCATCGGCGATATAGACGCCGTCCTTGTGCTCGGAGATCAGCATCGAACCGTCCCACCCCCTGTAGGCGTATGGCATCATCAGGATGCGGGCATGCCAGAAGCTGAGGAGGTAGGGCGCATCGCCCGGCTTGTATCGCTCCCCGATGAATTCCCAGTGGATGGTAAGGATGAGCAGCTTGTGGATCAGGTAGATGAGCCTGGGGATCAACCAGACCAGCAGGCGTTGTTTCATTCCAGTCCGGACTCCACCACATCCTTTTTCTGCCCGACCGGGACCGGCTGCTGCGCCTCGAACTGCATGTGATAGAGCTCCGCATACAGGCCGCCGGCAGCCAGCAGTACATCATGCGTGCCAGACTGTGCCACCCGGCCGCCGTCGAGCACGACGATGCGGTCGGCATGGCGGATGGTGGAGAGTCGGTGGGCGATGACAATGACGGTCCTGCCCTGCATCAGGCGATCGATGGCCTGCTGCACCAACCGCTCGGACTCGGTGTCCAGGCTGCTGGTCGCCTCGTCCAGGATCAGGATCGGCGCATCCTTGAGCAGGGCGCGGGCCAGGGACAGCCGCTGGCGCTGGCCGCCGGACAGGATGACGCCACGCTCGCCAACCAGGGTCTGGTAGCCGTCGGACAGCTTGACGATAAACTCGTGGGCGTTGGCCGCCTTGGCCACCGCCTCCACCCGTGCCATATCGATCTCGCCATGGCCGTAGGCGATATTGTTCAGCACCGTATCGTTGAACAGGATCACCTCCTGCGTGACGAAGGCCATCTGCGCGCGCAGCGAGGCCTGACTCAGCGCCCGCACGTCATGCCCGTCGATGCGTACCGTGCCCGCACTGGCATCGATGAAACGGGGAATCAGATTGACCAGCGAGCTCTTGCCGGCGCCGCTGCGCCCGACCAGGGCCACGACCTCGCCGATGCCCACCTCAAAGCCGACATCCTGCAACACCGGCTTCGCCGCACCGGGGTATTGCAGCGCCACACTCTCGAAGGCGATACCCTGTCGGAAATCGCCCAGCGTCAGCGCCTCGGGGGCATCCCGGACCGCCACCGGCTCGTCCAGCACCTCGAAGATGCGCTCGGACGCCGCCAACCCCTGCTGGATCTGGTTGTTCGAGTTGGACAGGCGCTTGACCGGCTCATAGAGCATGATTAACGCCGCCAGAAAGGAGACGAGGGTACCGGCCGTCGTCTGCCCCGAGGCCACCTTCAGGCCGCCGTACAGCAGCACGCCGGCGATGCCGAAGCCGGCCAAGAGCTCCATGATCGGAAACGACAGGGCGTTGACGCGGGTAGCGCGCATTTGATGGGTGAAGAAATCCTTGGTAAAGCGCTCGAATCGGCCTCGCTCGTAGCCCTCCATACCGAAGGCCTTGACGACGCGGATGCCGCTGACGGTCTCCTCGACCAGGCTGGACATCTCGCCCATCGACACCTGCCCATCCCGGCTGGCCCCGCGCATATTGCGCCCGAAACGGGCGATCGGGTACACGACGAGCGGAAATACGAGCAGGGAGATCAGGGCCAGCATCCAGTCCTGGTACAGGATGACGGCGATGAGGAACACGATGGTGCCCACATCCCGCATCAGGGCGGTGACGGTGGTGCTGACCGCCGCCTGCACCAGGGTCACGTCGTAACTGAGCCGCGCTAGCATCTCGCCGGTTTTGCGATGGGCGAAAAACCCCAGGGATTGTTCGGTCAGGCGGGCATACAGCGTATTGCGCAGATCGTAGATCACGCGCTGGCCGATATAACCCATCAGGTAGGACTGGCCGTAGTAGGCGATGCCCTTGATCACGTACAGCCCGATAATCATGGCCGGGATGATGTAGATCATCTGCCGGTTCCGGCCGGCCAGGGCATCGTCCAGCGCCGGCCGCAGGGCCCAGGCCAGCGCGGCGGTACAGGCAGCCAGCACGAGCATGCACACCACGGCGACGGCGAGTTTCCCGTAATAGGGGCGCAGGAAGGCCATCAGGCGCCGATAGATCTGGCGGGCCCTCACGAACTGGAATCCGGAAGCGTCAGCTCCTGTCCGACCTGGAGATGCGTGGAACGCAGATGATTCGTCTGCCGGAGATCGGCCTCCGACACATTATAACGGCGTGCGATGTCCCAAAGGCTATCGCCCGGCTTCACCACGTAGGTGCGCCTGCTGGCGACGAACGGCTTCGGCGCAGTGTTGTCCAGGCGCCCCTCCTGCCGCAGGAAGCTCAGACTGGCCCGGCTCAGCGCCTGGGCCAGCACTCGCCGGTGGCCGGGATCGCGCAACAGGCGCTCACGTTTGGGATTGGAGATGTAGTCGAGCTCGACCAGGACGCTGGGCATGCGCGGCTCGGTCAGCACCATGAAGCGCGCCCGCTTGGCGCTCTTGTATTTGACGGGTTCCACCTTGCTCAGGTCGTGCAGGATGTCCCTGGCCAGCATCTGGGCGCTGTTCAGGCTTTCCCGCTTCTTCAAATCCACCAGGATTTCGTTGACGACGGGATCCTTGACCTCGTCGGGCATGACGCCGCCGATGGCATCCGCGGCATTCTCCTTGTCGGCCAGGATCTGGGCGACGCGGTCGGAGGCCTTCTTCTCGGACAGCATGTATACGCTGCCGCCCTTCACGTACCGATCGTGCGTCGAATCGGCATGGATGCTGATGAACAGATCGGCATGCGCCTGCACCGCCAGGTGCACGCGCCTTCTCAGCGGCACGTAATAATCGCCCTTGCGCGTCAGGAAGGCATGGATGCCGGGATGCGCATCGATGGCCTTGGCCAGGTCCTTGGCCACGGCCAGCGTCACGTTCTTCTCCTCCAGGCCGCCATGCCCGATCGCTCCCGGATCCTCGCCGCCGTGTCCGGCATCGATGGCGATGATCACATCGCGTCGGCTGCTGGTCGTGATCGGTGGCTGGCTACTGGCACCCTTATCCGGGCGCAACAGGTCGATGACCAGGCGGTACGGCTTGCCCTGCATGGGCTTGAGCAGAAAGGAACGCGGCTGCACGCGCTCCTTGACGTCGATGACGACGCGCAGCACCCCCCGCTTCGGGGAACCATAACGGATGGCGCGGATGACAGGATCGGGCAGCTTCAGATCGTCCAGCTTGGCGGCCAGGCGGGCTTGATGGAAATCCACGACGATGCGCTCCGGTTTATGCAGCCGGAACAGATCGTAATCCACGGCATGATCGAGATCGAAGACCAGGCGGGAATTGTCGGGAGCCGTCCACAGGCGCACATCCCGGATGCTGGCGGCCGCGCTGACCTGCACGACGGACAGCAGCAGGGCGATACCTGCCGCGGCCAGCACGAGCGTCCTAGGGATGATCCGCCACATGAAGGGCATCCTCACGTTGTACCGGCGGTTTGCAAGCCGGTAGCCGGCACCACCACCTCGCCCCGGGCTCCGGCCGCATCCTGTTCCAGCAGCATGGCCGCCAGAATCAGGCCCAGCAGAATCATGAAGGGCTCCATGATACGCACGATGATGAAGCTGTTGGCACCGAGAGCGTGGAACAATAGCCCCCCGTAGCCACAGAGGGTACCGAGGGCCGCGCCCTTGATCACCGGATCGTCGAGGCGCTTATAGCCCTGGCGCAACAACACCCATACCTGGCGTAGAAACCAGATGAACATGGCCAGGCCGATCATCCCCGTTTCGGACAACACGCGCGGGTATTGTGCATCCATGAACTCGCCACCGGTGACGCCCAGGCCGAGCATCGGGTGACGGGGGAAATCGTGATAGAGGACGCGTCCCCAGGAAAACAGCCGCGCGCTGGTCGAGGTGTCGATGCGGATACCCGCGGCCCTGAGCTGCCCGTATTCGCGCGCCTGATCGAAGGTGAACATCACGCGCTGAACCACCTTTTGCGGCATGGCCACCGCGGCGATCAGCCCACCCACGAGCGCAATCGCGAACATCGTGCGCTTCTGCTTGGCGAACACGATGAACAACAGAATGGAAACGACGAAGGCCAGATAGGACGCACGCGACTCGGTATAGGCCAGGGGCACCAGGATGATCACACCCAGCGCCGCCATGCGGGTCCGTTGCGCCCGATCCTTGACGTACAGGAAGATGCCGAGGGTGATGGAGAACAGCAGCACGAGATAACCACCAAAAGAATTGGGCTCTCCCTCGGCCCCTTCGAATGGGGCGGATACGCGGCCACCAGCCGGAATCTGGGCAATACCGACGAGACTGGCGACAAAACATGTGAACAGCATGACGCGGATGTAGCGCTTGATCGATTCCTCGTCGTGGATGTGATTCACGATCATGTAGAACAGCACGAAATACTCGAGATACTTGATGACGAAGAAGAACCCGTAGACGCCGACCCGTCCCGCATAAAATCCGATCAACGTCGCAAATGCCGACACCAGCCAGTATGCCGCGATCGGCTTGTTGAGCGGCGTACGCCGCACCGTGCCCAGCTCCTTGAAGACGGCCATGCGGAACAGCCATGTCAGGCTGGCCAGGGTCAGGATCATATCATCGAGGCGCAGCGTCACCCCGCGAGACATGGTGGTGTTGACGAGCCCGGCAGCCAGCTGGGCCTCTGACGCCCCGCCGAAGGTGAGTTCGGGGGAAAGCAGTGTCGACAGGATCAGCAGGTACAGCGTCAGTTCCACGCTGGAGAAGGCCACGATGATCACCATCAATCCGCCCAGGATCAGCGCGGGGATACGGATGATGTCCGGGGCGATGACGGAAACGGCAGCCAACAACAGGGAAACAAGCAGCAGTGTAATCAGCACCGCTGGCGGAAAGGGGATGCGGATTCGCTGCTGCAGCCTCAGTTCATCCCCTCCTTCTCCAGAAGCTTCTTCAGCTTCTCCAAACGGCCCTTATCGAGGTTCGACGAATGATCCTGGGAAGGAAATTCCATCCGACTGGCCCCATCCTGGTACATGCCATCCAGATTATCGGTGCAGGAACGCATGGCGACCAGGATCAAGGCGCCCAGCACGGCGACGGTGAACACGATCGCCATCTGCAAGCGCTTGCGGCGCCGATGGCGAAAGCGGCTAAGATCCCTTCTCATCTTTCTTCCCACCCAGGGCCTGGCGAACATGCTGCCAAGCACCGACAGCGCCCTTCCAGATCATTTTGTCCAATCGATCGTACCAAGACTGCCGCTCATGGGCATCCTCTCCATACGCATAGGCATAATAACGATCCATCTTGTACTTCGCATAGTCCGCGGTGACCTCGCCGCGTACGCCATTGAGGACGACGCCGACCACCTGCCCGCCGACGTTCTCGATCGAGGTCTTGACGCGCTTCAGCGCGCCGCGCACCACCGACCCGATATGGTAAACAAGCAAAACGCCATCAGCCATAGGCGCCAGGATGCTGGTGTCCGTCGTATGCAGGGCGGGCGGCATATCGACGATCACCATGTCGTACTCCTGCCGCACCTCGTCCAGCAGCTGTTGCATGGCAGGGGAGGCCAGCATATCCGGCGGGTTGGCCTTGACGCGCCCGCTAGTCAGGATATCCAGCTGATCCAGTCCCGGGGTGATCAGTGCCGCATCGATGCCCATATCGCCGAGCATGACGTCGGAGAAACGGCGTACGGAATCATGCCAGCTCACCTGGCCGATCAGACACTCGCTTAGGCCCGGCTCGCGCGGGAGGCCGAAGATGCGGTGCTGCATCGGCTTGCGCAGATCGGCATCGACCAGCAGCACGCGCGCACCCTGTTGCGCCACGACGATCGCCAGGTTGGCGGCGATCGTCGACTTCCCCTCCTTGATCGTGGCGCTTGTCACCAGCAATACATGCCTTCCCTCACTCTGCGAGAACAGCAGGTTGGTGCGCAGGCTGCGATAGGCCTCCGAGATCGTCGAAGGGGGGGAGAAATGGCTGACCAGGCGCATCTGCCGTTCCAGCTCATTGCCGGAGGTCACCAACCCCTCCACGCCCGAGAACAGCTCTGCAGCCTCTTCATGCGTCAGATAGGGCACGAAGCCGACCACGGGCGTACCCAGGAAAGCCTCCACCTCGTCGATCGTACCGATCGAGGTATCCATGGATTCGAGGATCAGGGCGATAATGAGCCCCAGCACCAGGCCGAGAATCGATCCGGCCATGGCGGTCTGCCCGGTGCGCACCGGGTTGATGCGCATCGTCGACAGCATGGCGGGCCGTATCAGGCTGACATCCTGAACCTTCTCGGCCTCCTTGATCAGGATTTCCTGGTGCTTCTTCTGCAGCAGGTCATACAGGGATTCATTGATACGCACGGTGCGCTGCAGCCGCTGCAGCTCCAACGCCTGGTCGGGGAGGCCGATGTACTGCTTTTCGGTGGACTCGATACTCTTCTGGATCTCCGCCATGTGTTCGGTGGTGATGTTCACCAACCGACTCAGCTCATCGGCCATGCTGTGCAGGATGGAAAGCGCCTGCTGCCGGATCTCGACCATGCGTGGATGGGCATCGGTATAGTCCACGGACAGTTGGGTATGCTGTAGCGCCAGATCGACCAGCTTCTGGTTGAGCCCGTCGAAATAGGTGCTGATTTTACCCGACACCGACACCGCCTGGTAATCCCAGGTCTTGCTCTGCAAGCGCTGCTTCAAACGGCTCAAGGCAAACTGCAGGGTGCTGAGGCGTTGGGACTCCCGGCGATAGGACAGTTCGAGATCCGAAACCATATTGCTGACGGCCTTGGCATTGTCCCCGATATTGGACATGTTGTTGGCCTGCCGGTAATTCCGCACGGCCTCCTCGGACTTGCTCAAACGCCCCTGCACCACCACCAGCTGCTGCTCGACGAAGCGCTTGGCATCGAACACGCGCCGGTTCTTTTCCTCGACATTGTAGATACGGAATTCATCGGCAGTCGTTTGGGCAAGGTCACGGGCGAACCGGGCATTGGTCGAGACGGCCTTGATGTCGATGATGCCGGTATCCGGCTCCTGCTGGGCGCTGATGGTGTTCTTCAGCGCCATGATCTCGTTCATATACCTCGGGTTGGCAATAATCTCCTCGTTACTCAGATCCTTGGGGATCCTGCCCATGCGCTTGGCCACCCGTTCGATCAGGGCATAGGAGTTCACCAGCATCAACTGGGTCCGCATATCGCTGATGGATGCAAGCTGCCCGCCCTGCAGCACGAAATTGGCCATATTGCTTTGCTGATCGATCTTGACCGATGCCGAGGAGCTGTACAGCGGAGGCGGCTGATTCATCCAGGTGAATACCCAGCTGAATACACCCATGGTGACGGCACAGAAGAGGATGACCCAGCGCCGGCGACGGATAACCTGCCAGTACTCCTCGAGATTGAGCTCGTAACCGCTAACGGCCTGCTGCGTCGTCGCCATATCAGGCACCGATGGCCGGCTGTCGCGACCGGTTGAGCATGCCCATCGTCACGGCACCGCGAAGGTCGTGCCGGATGTGCTCGTCCCCAGCACGATTCTCTGCAATTCCTTGATGCTCAGCCACTGCCTGTACGCATTCATCGGCTGCAGCATGAGGCCCAGCGTCGGCGAGATATCCTTGACGTAGGAATTCCAGTTGCTGATGGCACTGCCCGGAACGATGATCACATCCTTGTCGTGCAACGCCACGTTCTGCGTCAGGTCCCCCTGCTGCATGAAGCGGTTGAATGCCACCGGCAGGATCTCCGGATGATCCCGGCTCTGCCGGACCACCCGGATGTCGTTGATATATGCCGAGCCATTGAAGCCGCCGCTTTTCTCGATGGCATCAAGGAAACTGATACTGCCGCTGTACTCGACGATGCCCGGCTTCTTGACATCCCCCAGCACGTAGATGCGGCGCTTGGATTGCGACAAGGACGGTATGAAGATCGTATCCCCGGCATTGAGGATGACATTCTCCGACCAGTCCCCCTGATGAATGGCGCGATCCAGGTCGAGGACGATCGTCTGCCCGTGGCGGATAAGCTGCACCTTGGACAGGTCCGACTCCTTGGTCGGGCCGCCGGCCCGGGACAGGAAATCGACCAGCGACTCCTTGCCGCTCAGGTAATAGTTACCCGGACCGGTCGGCTGCCGGTTCGTGCTCGCCACCTCGCCGAAGATCGTCACCGACTTGCTCTCGGCCTTCGTCACCACGACATCCACGCGCGGATGCCGCACGTATTGCCCCAGCATGGTCATGAGTTTGTTCTTGATCTCGGTCGGCGTCAGCCCGCCGACCTTGACGCTGGGTAGGTTGGGCAGCGAGATCGTGCCATCCGTCTGCACGGTGACTGCCTGCTTATCGGGCTTGCCCGCCGTCCAGAAGGTCACCGACAGCTTGTCGTCCGTCCCCACCTTGTATTCCGCGACGCCGTCGATGGTCTTGAATGCGAGGTTCTCCGTGACGTGGAATAGGTCCCGGACCTGCTTTCCGGAAACACGCTCCAGCATGCGCACGTGGCTTTGATCGAAGGCCGCGACCGAGACCCGGCTCCCGTCGTTCACCAGCACGCTCCGATTCACGCTTGCCGGCATGGCGGCATCGGCCATGGTCTGGATCTGGCCCGGCCGGATGCCCTTGGTCTCCAGCCAGGCAGCCACCGCCTCCGCCCGGCTGCGCGAAAGCGCCTCGTTGTTGGGAAACAGCTCGGAAGACACCGGTCGGGCATCCGCCCGGCCGGCCAGGCGGAACACCATCGAATTATTGAATCTGGGCAGCGACTCCAACCATGACTGCAGCTCCGCCGTCCCTTCCGCATTGAGATGCGCCGAGCCCGGCGCGAAGAATACCGATTGGGGCTGGCCGACCTGCTCACCCCGGGTATCGACAAGCGGCGGCGGACTTGCCTGCAGATCCGACCAGACCTCAATCGCCCCGTCGGTGCGCGCCGCCGCGATTTCCAGGCGGCCTCGCCCGAACACATCGCCGAGGGCCACGCTCATATAATCGCCCGTGGCCGGCACGAGGCCCCGGCCGGCGCCGAAATGCCGATGCCCCAAAAGCCCGGGCTTACGCCAGTGCCAGATGCCGATGCCCCTGCCGTCGGCGGAGGCCGCGACGACATCGCGCTGTCCGTTCCCGTACAGATCGCCGATTCTGACCGATTTCCACGTACCCTGATCGGTGACGACATACTTGGCCCAGCCGGATTTGGCGCCGAACCAGACCCGGATTCCCCGGTGGAACATGCCGGCCACGATGTCCAGGCGTCCGTCGCCGTCGACATCGCCCACGGTCACGGATTCGGCGTCGCCGTCCGTCGGCAGGGATTCGGGCGTCCAGCGACCGGTGCCGTCACCCTTCCAGACCTGCACCCCGCCGACCTCTCGCCAACCATCCCTGCCCTTGATGGATCCCATGCCCCCGCGCCGGGAAGCGACGATATCGGCATGGCCATCGCCGTTGACGTCGCCCACGGCAACGCCGGTAAACTGCCCTATGGCCACGGGTCCGACGGATGCAAACCAGCCGCCATGACCGTCGTTGAGCCAGACATAGACCCCGCCCGTCGGCGCCTCATCCAGCCGCACGGCCACGATATCCAGCCAGCCGTCTTCGTTCACATCCACCAGCTTGGCGTCGTAGAACACCCCGGTATCGGTCGGGGATGCAAGCTCATGCCAGCCCGTGCCGCGGGCACTCTGGGTCCAGATCTGCAGCCCCTTCTGATCACCCTCTCCGCCGATCAACACGTCCGGGTGGCCATCGCGGTTCACATCCCCAACGGAAATGGTGCGCGGCTTCATGCGCGTCGGCGGTCCAGCCTCCGCGGTCCAATGCCCGTGCCCATCGCCCCAATCTACGCGGAAGCCCACATCACTGTCCCATCCGCCGATCAGCAGATCGGCATGCCCATTGCCCATATCAGCGAAGCAGACGGCCTGGGAGTCCATCGCACGCTGGGGGCCGATCTGGTGCATGGTGTAATGCATGCGCACATGCCGCCCGGTATCGACCGGGCTGGTGGGCATGGGAACGGTCGTACGGCAAGCGGCCAAGCTCAGCAAGACCAGCGGCAGAGACCAACGCAGGACCGATCTCCATATCCCAGGCATGGTTACAGTCAACGATAAACCCTCATATGCGTCAATGTACACGATACGCATTTTTTTGTAAATTTATCAGCATCATACAAAGCGTTCTTTTAGCACTTCTTCACTTGACTGGCGCAAGATTATGCACGATAATTTTCTGTCATGCATAATGGTCGCCTTTCGCCGACCACCGAGACCGCGTTTTACGCATGATAATCTTCACCCGCGGTACGTCCATGTCCAGGTTCCCCTCGATCGACCGCCGATGAAATTTATTTCTATGCATCACTCCTCTTGTTTGGATAATTGAGACATGTATCTGGACTATTGGCATTTGCGGGACTTTCCGTTTGAGAATACGACCGGCGACCGCTACTTCTTCGTCTCACCCCAGCACCGCATGGTTTACGAGGATCTCAACTATGGCATCCGCCGACATAAGGGCGTGCTGCTGCTGACCGGCGAGATCGGATGCGGCAAGTCCACCCTGCTGCAGAAGGTGCTGCTTTCCCTGCCCCCGTCCGAATACGATATCGCCCTGATTACCTACCCCAGACTGCCGCCTGGAGAGATGCTTGCCGAGGTCGCCCTTCAGCTCGGCATCCATGAGACATCGCGCGAAACCGGCGTGCTGCTGCACCGCATCCAGAGTCACCTGGTGGCCAACGTCAAGCAAAACCGGCATACGCTGGTCTGCATCGACGAGGCGCAAAGCGTGCCCAACCTCGACACCTTCGAAGAACTGCGCCTGTTGCTGAACTTCCAACTGGGAGGACGCTTTCTGATCTCCCTGATCCTGGTCGGTCAGCCCGAGCTTTCCACCATGATCGCCGAACTTCCGCCGCTGCAGCAGCGGGTGGCCCTGGCCATGAATCTGGAGCCATTCGATCTCGAGGGCACGACGCGTTACATCCTGCACAATCTGCGCATGGCTGGTTACAACAGCCAGTTCCTGACGCGCCAAGCCGTAGAGGCCGTCCATCTCCAGACGGGGGGTGTGCCGCGGCGCATCAATATCCTCATGGATCGCTGCCTGATCATGGGCATGCGCAAACAGTCGAGCCGTATCGACAGCAATCTGGTCAACGAAACCGCCCAGGCCTACGCTACGACATGAGCACCTACATTGAGATTCTGCGCGCCCATCAACAAGGCAGGCTCAAGGGCAGCGAGCCGCCCCGGCCGGATTCGCTCGACTCCCTGCCCGAAACAGCCCCCACCGATGAGCCAACCGTAGCACCGCCGAAAGAGCCGGAGGCAGGCTCTCTGGATCCCGACAACGCCGCGAACGAATCACCGGACATGACAGGCACCCCACTTCCGATAGCCGACAGTGCCGAAGCCGACATACCCGATGAGGCATTGCCGGAAGAATCCGGCAACAGCCCCCTGAATCCCGACGGGACCGACGATGCCGCGCTCGATAACCTGTTGCAGGAGGAGGGCGAGGCACCGCCGCTGGACTTCAGCGAAGATGATGATGCGATTTTCGCACAAATGCTGCAGGACGAGCCGGAGGCTACGCCGGAAGACCCAGAGACACAGGGCCCGGCCGACCTGCTGGCCGATGAGGCGCCCGAGGCACAAGCCCCAAGAGAGGTTCCGGCGGAGGATGCCATCCATACCTGGCTGTCCGGCTGCGTGATGCTATTGGTTCGGCTCTACGAGGATGCCGCACACGACACCCCCTCGGACATCGCTCCGCTCCTGCGTCACCTGGACCGGTTCGGCGCCAAGATCTACGAGGACCCGGAGGAGCTGAGCGCCCTCGAGCTGGATATCGCCAATCGCATCGAGTCGATCCGCCAGTCCCACGCCGACTGTGGCGACCTGGTGCAGAAGGCGGTGATGATGATGCTCTACGGCTTCAAGGTCTGCGTGCAGATGCGCATGGAGCCGGCGGAGATCACCCGCTACGTCGCCGCAGCCATGCTGCACAATATCGGCATGGCCCAGATCTTCGTCGATACCCGACAGAAGGAAGGCAAGCTGACCAATGCCGAACGCACGCTGATCCAGCGGGTACCGGAAAAGAGCATCGATTACCTGAAGCGTTGCGGCATCTCGGACCGCGTCATCCTGCTCTCTGCCCAGCAGGCGCAGGAACGCCACGACGGCAGCGGCCCGCATGGGCTGGCCGGGACCGATATCGCGCTCAGTGCCAGGATTGCGGGCCTGCTCTCGATGTTCGAGGCGCTGGTACACGTGCGTTCTTACCGGGAACGCCTGTTGCCGCGCGATGCCATTCGGGAGCTGGTCAACGGCCAAAAGAACCGGTTCGACCCGATCATCCTGAAGAACCTGATCGAGTCCGTCTCCCTCTACCCCGTCGGCACCTATGTACAGCTCAATTCCGGCGACATCGGACAGGTCACTCGCATACAGCCGCGCCTGCCGCTCAGGCCCAAGGTCGTGCTGACCATGGACCGCCATGGCAACAGAATCCAGCCGCGCGAGGTCGACCTGCGCGAGCAGCCGAACCTGATGGTGCAGCGCTGCATGTACCGGGAGGGCCTGGTTCCCATGAAACCCGAGGAAGGAGAAGAGCGCGAAGGGAACTAGCCGGACGGCATCCTGCGGGTCAGATCGTGGACCGAAACCACCCGGTCGATGAACAGGATGCCATCGAGGTGATCGACCTCATGCTGGATGACCCTGGCCTCGAAGCCCGAGCTCTCGAGCCGCTGCCTCTGCCCATGTTCGTCCTGATAGCGCACGGTAATCTGCGATGCGCGCGACACCATGCCGACCCAATCCGGCACCGACAGGCAACCCTCACGCCCCAGCACCTGCCCTTCCCCGCGTTCGATCTCGGGATTGAGCAAGCGCAGCAGCCCATGGTTGCGGCAGGGTCGGCGGCCGAGGCGGCAATCGACGATCACCATGCGCTCCGGCATCCCGAGTTGCGGTGCCGCAATGCCGACACCGCCGGGACCGGAGCGCATGGCGCACTCCAGCGTATCGAGCCGATCCGAGGTATTCTGATCAAACCGGGTCACCGGCTCCGCCCGTAGCCGCAAGCGCGGATCGGGCAGGGTCAGGATCGATGCGGACAAGCCTCAAAGCACCGATTCATCGATATCGTGCACGGCGATGTCGACCTGCAAGCGAGCACCCACCGCCGCAAGCCGCTCGCGCATGGCATCGCGGCGTTCACCGGCATGCACTTCCAGCGCCATCATGTACACCGCCTCATCATTCGTGCCGTGCGCCCGAGTCGAAAGGTCGACCACCGAGGCGCCACAGGCCGCCACGGCCTCGGTCACCGCATGCACGATGCCCATGCGATCGGCACCATGCACAGTCACCACGCAATCCGGCTCCATACTCGCTGCCTGCGCCTCGTCATCCGCAATCGGCTGGGACTGGATGGTGAGATGGGTGCGCTGCTCGAGTTCGGCCAGCGCCCCCTTGAGCCCGGCAAGCCCGGCATCACCCGGCAGGCGCACGATCAGCATCATCGTGAACCGACCGCGCAGCGCCGTCATCGACGAATCCTCGATATTGGCATCCAGATGCAACAGGGACTCGGCGACATCGCGCACGATGCCCGGACGATCGTGGCCGGAAATGGATAACAGGACGTATGGCATGCAACTCCCCCATGGACATCGCGCCCATGGCAAGCATGGGCATCAGGGCACGAAATGTCGACGCCCGGATCAGACGGTAAACGACAACCCGCAGCCGCACTCGCCCTTCTTGTTCGGGTTGCTGAACACGAAGGCGGAGGACAGCAGATCCTGCTGGTAGTCGACGCGTACCCCCTTCAGGGCCTCGGCATAGGACGCATCGTCGACATACAGGTCGAAGCCGTCGAAATGCCGCACCAGATCCCCCTTCTCGGGGGCCAGGACATACACCATCACATACTCGTAACCGGAGCAGCCGGCACGGCGCACGCTCAGGCGGATACCGCCGCCGGCATCATCGCCGCCTTCCTGCTTCATCACCCTGAGCATCTGGGCGCGGGCGGCATCGGTGAATTCGATATCGGGCATCATGGGCATCATCCTTTGAAAAGATATCAGGCGGTACGCCGCATGCCAGCCATGACCTGCAGCCGCGCTTGCGCTGCGGCCAGCGCCTCGGCCAGCGCCTGCGCATCCTCCATGGTATTGCCGGGGCCAAAACTGACGCGCAGGCTGCTTCTCGCCTGATCATGCGTCGCCCCCATCGCCAGCAGCACATGCGAGGGTTCGCGCTTGCCGGATGAACAGGCCGAACCGGAGGCGACGGCGAACCCGGCCAGATCCAGCTGCATCAACAGCGTCTCCCCCTCCATGCCGGGGAGATGGATCATGCTGGTGTTCGGCAGCCGGGAGGCCTCGGATGCGAACACCCTCGCCTCGGGGAAAAGCGCCGACAGCTGCGTCTCGAAGGCATCGCGAAGGCTGCGCATCGCCGCGAAATCGGCCTGGCCCAAGGCGGCCGCAAAACCGGCGATACCCGGCACGTTCTCGGTACCGGAGCGACGCTTGCGCTCCTGTCCGCCGCCCGGAGTCAGCTCCTGCAACGCCTGGCCGCGCCGTACGATCAGGGCCCCAACGCCCTTCGGGCCGCCGATCTTGTGCGCCGACAAGGCCACGAAATCCGCATCCCAGGCCTGCAGATCCAGGGGCATCTTGCCGAGTACCTGCACCGCATCGACGAGCACGGGAACGCCCATGTCGCGGCAATGCCGCACGATCGGCGCCACCGGCTGTATGGCGCCGGTCTCGTTGTTGGCCGCCATCAGACAGACCATGCGCGTACCGGGGACGATGGCCTCGCACATGGACGCAGCCGACACCACGCCATCGCGCCCAGGGCGGATGCGTATCAGTTCCCAGCCCTGCTGCGCCAGACGCTCGAGCGGGCGCAGCACCGACGGATGCTCGATGGCCGTGGTGACGATGCGCCCTGGCGCCTGTCCGGCAAGCGTGCCGCTGATGGCCAGATTGTTCGCCTCGGTGCCGCCGGAGGTGAACACCACCGACCCCGGCTCGGCCCCGATATATGCCGCCAGCGCATCCCGGGCATCGTCCAGCACGCGGCGGGCGGCACGCCCCGCCCAATGCAGGCTCGAGGGATTGCCGAACGCCTCGCGGCCGGCCTTGGCTACGGCCGAAAGAACCACCTCGCCCATCGGCGAGGTGGCGTTGAAATCAAGATACCGATGGCGCAAGCCTCGGCTCCATGGTCATGCGCACCGCCAGGTCCTCCGGCTCGTCGTCCACCAGGTAATTCTCCACCGGCGGCAGGTCGATGGCATCGAGGCTGACATTCTTCTCGCAGACTTGCTGGATCGTCACCACATCGAGGAAACGGTAGATATGCTTGCCCAGCGCGATCCACAGGTTGTGGGTGGAGCAGCGGTTGCCGCGATGGCAGCCGCGCATGGCGTTGACGCATTTGGTCGCCTTGATCTCCTCGTCGACGGCACGGATGACGTCGGCCACGGAGATACCATCGGGATCGCTATTCAGCAGATAGCCGCCGCCAGGCCCGCGTACGGAGCGCACCAGCCCACCCTCGCGCAGGCGGCGGAACAGCTGCTCCAGATACGACAGGGAAATGAACTGGCGCTCGGCGATGGCTGCCAGCGTCACCGGCCCCTCGTGCTGATGCAGGGCGAGATCCACCATGGCCGAAACGGCATATCGTCCTTTGCTGGTCAAACGCATGAATACCTCCTGTGGGTGAAAGACCCCAGAACGGCCTATGGTCTTATACCATACTCTTTTAGTCAAGTATTATGGGTATCCGCCGCCGCGGAACAGGTTTAGATATCGCTGCCGAAGAAACGATCCAGTTCCTTGTGCTCCTTCTCCATGTCCGCGGCGAGCTCTTTTTCCTTCTCGCACGGCTGGCGCTTCGGATGGATGGCGTCGAGGCGGGCATTGACGTCGTCGATCATCTGTACCACATGCTTCAGCGCCTCGGCCACCGGATTCGGCATCTGGTGATGATCGAGGTTCAGACGGCCATCGTCGGTAACCATGGGCTCGGTCTTGCCGACCACGGTGCCGGGGATGCCGACCACCGTCGAATGCGCCGGCACGTCGCGCAGCACCACGGAATTACTGCCGATGCGCGAATGCTCACCGATGACAATCGGCCCCAGGACCTTGGCCCCGGCGCCGACGACGACACCATCGCCCAGCGTCGGATGCCGTTTCGCCTTCTCCCAGGTGGTACCGCCCAGGGTGACGCCATGGTACAGCGTCACGTCGTCGCCGATCTCGGCCGTCTCGCCGATGACGACGCCCATGCCGTGGTCGATGAAGAAACGCCGACCGATGGTGGCGCCCGGATGGATCTCGATGCCGGTCATCCAGCGGCCGATATGCGACACTAGGCGACCCAGGAAATACCAGCGACGGCGCCACAGCCCATGCCCGAGCCGGTAGAACCAGACGGCGTGCAGCCCCGGATAGCAGAACAGCACCTCTCCCGTCGAGCGGGCGGCCGGATCGCGCTCGAAGGCCATGCGGATGTCCTCGCGCAGGGTTTGACGGATACTCATGCGATCACCCTATCAGCGGGCATTTACGGCGCGCAAGCGATGCTCCGCGCGCCGCACTGCCGCCTCAGGCCCGGAGACCGTCCACAGCGGCGGCTGCGCCATGTGCGTACGGATCCACGCGCGCACGGCGTCAATCGACACGTCCTGTACCGCCTGCACCCAGTCGTCCGGGGACAATAGCTCGCCCTCGTCTAGGCGCCCCCCCAGGTACAGCATCATGCCCTCCACCGAGTCCATGCCCATACGCATCTGAATCTGCAGCTGCCGCTTGGCGCGCGCCAGCTCTTCCTCGGACACGCCATCGGCAAACCCCTCCAGCGCGGCGGTGATGACGTCGATGCACGCATCCAGGCGCTCCGGCTCGGTATCGCAGGTGATCGTCCAGACGCCGACATCGGACAGCAGCGCCAGATGCGTCCCCACATGATAGGCCAGCCCCCTCTTCTCGCGCACCTCCCGGAACAGCCTGGAGCTGACGCCACCGCCCAGCAGCTGGTTCGCCACCCAGGCCACCGGGCGTTCCGTGGAAGCGGCGGTGATGCCCGGATAGGAGAGCACCAGATTCGTCTGGCCGGAATCGCGCACCAGGGCCTGCACCCCGGACGCCGGGTCAACCGGTGTGCGCGCCGCCTGCCCATCGCCGGCTTGCGGCCAGGCGATGGCGGCCACGGCCTCCACCATAGCCCGGTGATCGATACCACCGGCGGCGGCGACCACCAGCCTCGGGGGACGGTAATGGGCCTGCAGGAAGGATTCCAACTCGGAGCGCCCCACCGCGGTCAGGCTGTCGCGCCCGCCCAGCACCGGGCGACCGAGCGAGTGCCCCGGGAACAGCGCCTGCATATGCTGCTCCATGGCCCAGTCGTCGGGCGCATCCTCGACCATGGCCATCTCCGAGAAGATAACCTCCCGCTCCTTGATCCATTCATCGGCAGGCAGGGTCGGCTGCAGCAGCATCGAGGCCACCAGCCCCAGCGCCTCCTGCCAGTCCTCGCGCATGACGTGGATATGGAAGCAGGTGCGCTCGCGCGAGGTGAAGGCGTTGGCGGTGCCACCCAGAAGGTCGAGCCGCTCGTTCAGCGCCAGCGCATCGTGATCCCGTGTGCCCTTGAACAGCATATGCTCCAGCGCATGGGCGATACCGGCCTCGGCCGGCGATTCATCCCGGCTGCCGACGTCGACGAAGAAGCCCAGGGCCACGGTATGGACCTCGGCCATGGCGTGCGTCAGCACCAGCGGCCCACCCGCCAGCTGCGTTTCTTCGGCAAAGGACATGATATTTCCTCCAATGCGGCATCTCTTTCAACGAAAAAGAGGCGGGATCGACCCGCCTCTTTTTCATGCCTTGGGCATGGTTGGCAGCGATCAGGCCTCGTTCGGCTCTTCCATCAGGGCCTTCATGGACAGGCGAATCTTACCGCTGCGGTCCACCTCCAGCACCTTGACGCGCACCACCTGGCCTTCCTTCAGTTCATCGCCGACCTTCTCCACACGGTGATGGGCGATCTGCGAGATATGCACCAGGCCGTCGGTATTACCGAGGATGCGTACGAAGGCCCCGAAGTCCATCAGCTTGACGACCTTGCCCTCGTAGACCTTGCCCACCTCGACCTCGGCCACGATGTCGGTGATGAGCTTCTTGGCATGTTCGCCGGCTTCTCCGGTGACGGCAAAGATCTTGATGGTGCCGTCGTCCTCGATATCGACCTTGGCGCCCGATTCCTCGACGATACCGCGGATCACCTTGCCGCCAGCACCGATGACCTCGCGAATCTTGTCCGGATGGATCTTCATGGTGAACATGCGCGGCGCATGCTCGGCAATGGCTGCACGCGGCTCGGTGAGACACTTGGCCATCTCGTCCAGGATATGCATGCGTCCGGCATTCGCCTGGGCCAGCGCCTCACGCATGATCTCACGGGTCAGGCCGCCGATTTTGATGTCCAGCTGCAGCGTGGTCACGCCCTCACGGGTACCGGCCACCTTGAAATCCATGTCGCCCAGATGATCCTCGTCGCCGAGGATATCGGTGAGCACGGCATGGCCGTCCTTCTCGAGGATCAGACCCATGGCCACACCGGCCACAGCAGCCTTCACCGGCACACCGGCATCCATCAGGGCCAGCGAGGTGCCGCACACCGAGGCCATCGAGGAGGAACCGTTGGATTCGGTAATCTCGGACACCGAACGGATGGCGTAGCCGAACTCTTCCAGCGACGGAAGCACCGCCTCGATGCCGCGGCGGGCAAGCCTGCCGTGGCCGATCTCGCGACGTCCCGGAGGACCCATGCGACGGGCCTCGCCCACGGAGTACGGCGGGAAGTTGTAGTGCAGCATGAAGCGCTGCTTGGCCACGCCCTCCAGGCTTTCGGTGAGCTGCATATCGGACTCGGTGCCCAGCGTGATGGTGACCAGAGCCTGGGTCTCACCGCGCGTGAACAGCGCCGAGCCATGGGTACGCGGCAGCACGCCGACCTGGCAATCGATGGCACGCACGTCCTTGGTCGAACGACCGTCGATGCGGGGATTGCCGGCAATGATCGAGCGGCGAACCACGTCCTTCTCCAGACTCTTCAGCGCGGAAGACACATCGTTGGAGGAATACTCGCCCGGATTTTCTTCCGTACCGGCCAGCTTCTCCTTGGCGGCAAGGCGGAAGGCCTCGATCTTCGCCGCACGCTCGGACTTGTCCTTGATCGCATAGGCGGCGCGCACATCGGACTCGAAGGCAGTCTTGACGGCCTGCTTGACGGCATCGCCGCTGCCGGCCAGTTCGATGGCCATCTTCGGCTTGCCGGCCTGTGCGACCAGCGCCTCGATGGCGTCGAGCACCGGCTGGTAGCCTTCCTGGCCGAAGATGATCGCATCGATCATCTGCTCCTCGGAGAGCTCCTTGGCCTCGGATTCGATCATCAACACGGCGTCGCGCGTACCGGCGACCACCAGGTCCAGCTTCGATTCCTGCAACTGCTCGTAACTCGGATTCAACACGAACTCGCCGTCGATCAGGCCGACACGTGAGGCCGCGATCGGCTCGGCAAACGGCACATCGGAAATGGCGAGTGCGGCGGAGACACCATTGATGGCCACGATATCCGGATTGGTCTGCTCATCGGCGGAGATCACCGTGGCGATCACCTGGGTCTCGTGGAAAAAACCCTTGGGGAACAGCGGGCGAATCGGACGATCGATCAGACGGCTGGTCAGGGTCTCCTTCTCGGAGGGGCGACCCTCGCGCTTGAAGAAGCCGCCAAGGAAGCGGCCCGCAGCATAGGTCTTTTCCTGGTAGTGCACGGTCAGCGGCATGAAGTCCACGCCCTGCAGCGGGGTCTTGGCGGCCGTCGCAGCCACATGCACGACGACATCGCCGATTTTCGCCAGCACGGAGCCGCCGGCCTGACGGGCAACGCGCCCGGTTTCAAACGATATGTCGCGACCGCCTACGGTCGCCTTACTGGTTTTGATATCAAACATTTAATACATCCTTCGCAGGATTCATGTCTCTGGCAGCGGAGAAAGCGAAGAAGGAAAAAACAAAGGGCGGTCCGAATGGAACCGCCCCATGCATGAATTAGCGACGCAGGCCCAAGGTATCGATCAGCGTCCGATAACGGCTGAAATCGGTCGACTTCAGATATTTGAGCAGGGATCGGCGGGAACCCACCA